>NZ_CP021421.1:0-1200000 GCF_002201515.1 Muribaculum intestinale | reverse complement strand
ACATTCCGCGGTCACTCGGGCAACCGCAAGAAATAATACACGGGCCATTGATATAACAGTTTTTTTGACAAGAAAAAGAAATTCAATACAATGGGTGTAAGAAAAAGACAATCCGCCGAATTAAGGAAGGAAGCCCAGAAGAGCCAGGCTTTCGCCAAGCTCCTCAACGTACCCTCGTCCCCCCGCAAGATGCGCCTCGTCGTAGACATGATCCGCGGCAAAGAGGTGTTCCGTGCTCTGGGTCTCCTCGAATTCTCTAACAAAGAGGCTGCTGCCCGCCTGCGCAAGTGCCTCCTCAGCGCAATCTCTAACTGGGAGGCCAAAAACGAGCGCAAGGCCGAGAACGGCGAGCTCTACGTATCAACAATCTTCGTAGGCCCCGCCCCGATGCTCAAGCGTCTGCGTCCCGCTCCCCAGGGCCGCGGCTACCGCATCCGCAAGCGTGCCAACCACGTTACCCTCTACGTAGACACTATCGACAACAAAACAACTAAAGAAGACAAATAAGAGATGGGACAGAAAGTTAATCCGATTAGCAACCGCTTAGGCGTCATCCGCGGTTGGGACTCCAACTGGTATGGCGGCAAAAAGTATGGCGACAACCTGCTCGAGGATTCCAAGCTCCGCAAATACCTGGAGGTCCGTCTCGCCAAGTCAAGCGTTTCACGCATCGTAATCGAGCGTACCCTTAAGCTCATCACAATCACAATCTGCACCTCACGTCCAGGCCTCATCATCGGCAAGGGCGGCCAGGATGTCGACAAGCTCAAGAAAGAGCTCATGAAGATTACCGAAAAAGATGTGCAGATCAACATCTATGAGGTTAAGCGCCCCGAACTCGATGCTCAGATTGTTGCTGCCAACATCGCACGCCAGATTGAAGGCAAAATCGCCTATCGCCGTGCCGTAAAGATGGCAGTTGCTTCAACCATGCGCGCCGGTGCCGAAGGCATCAAGGTGCAGGTCAGCGGACGTCTCAACGGCGCCGAAATGGCCCGCAGCGAAATGTTCAAGGAAGGCCGTACCCCCCTTCACACCCTCCGTGCCGACATCGACTACGCTCTTGTCGAAGCACACACAAAGGTAGGTGTAGTAGGCGTGAAAGTATGGATCTGCCGTGGCGAAGTATATGGCAAGCGTGAGCTCGCACCCTCTTTCGCCAACAACGAAAAGGGTCCCCGCAACAACGGCGGCGAACGCCGCGAACGTCGCGACCGCGGTTTCCGCAAGCCCAAAAACAATCGTTAAAATCCGCAAACTAAATCACAATGTTACAGCCTAAGAAAACCAAGTTCCGCCGTTCCCAGAAGGGCCGCATGAAAGGCAACGCCCAGCGTGGCAACCAGCTTGCCTTCGGCTCGTTCGGCATCAAGACACTTGAGTCGAAATGGATCACCGGCCGACAGATTGAGGCCGCACGTATCGCCGTTACACGCTACATGCAGCGTCAGGGCCAGGTGTGGATCCGCATATTCCCCGACAAGCCTATCACCAAGAAGCCTGCCGAAGTGCGAATGGGTAAAGGTAAAGGTAACCCCGAAGGATTCGTGGCGCCTGTGACTCCCGGACGTATTCTCATCGAGCTCGAAGGCGTTCCCTTCGACGTGGCTAAGGAAGCACTCCGCCTTGCAGCACAGAAGCTCCCCGTCACCACAAAGTTCATCGTTCGTCGTGACTACGACCCCACCCAAAACGTGTAACCGATTATGAAGAAAGAAGAAATAAAGGAGTTCAGCACCCAGGATCTCAAAGAGCGTCTGGAGCAGGCTCGCAAGGACTATCTTCAGCAGAAGATCAACCATGCGATTTCCCCCATCGACAATCCCGCAAAGATTACACACGATCGTAAAATGATTGCACGCATGAAGACCGAGCTCCGTCAGCGTGAACTTAACAATAAATAATCCCCAGATATGGAAATTACAAGAAACTTAAGAAAAGAGCGTATTGGGGTAGTTTCGTCAAACAAGGGAGACAAAACAATTACCGTTATGGTGAAGTGGAAAGAAAAACACCCCATCTACGGAAAGTTTGTCAACAAGACGAAAAAGTACCACGCACATGACGAAAACAACGAGTGCAGCGTTGGCGACACCGTTCGTCTGATGGAGACCCGTCCCTTGAGCAAGACCAAGCGATGGAGATTAGTTGAAATTATTGAAAAAGTTAAATAATCATGATACAGACCGAATCACGTCTTACAGTTGCCGACAACAGCGGTGCCAAAGAAGCCCTTTGCATCCACGTACTTGGCGGCACCGGACGCCGCTACGCTTCTGTAGGCGACATCATTGTAGTGACCGTTAAAAACGTTATCCCTTCGTCCGACGTAAAGAAAGGTACTGTGTCTAAGGCTGTCGTTGTCCGCACAAAAAAGGAAATTCGCCGTCCCGACGGATCCTACATCCGCTTTGACGACAATGCCTGCGTGCTGCTCAACAACGCCGGTGAGCTCCGCGGTACCCGTATCTTCGGCCCCGTTGCCCGCGAGCTGCGTGCAACCAACATGAAGATTGTATCGCTCGCTCCCGAAGTACTTTAACTAATCAGCTAACTGAAGTAAACCACAATGAGCAAACAAAATATCAAAAAGGGCGATATCGTTTACGTCCTCGCAGGCGACGACCGCGGCAAGCAGGGCCGCGTGCTCTCGGTACAGGTAAGCAAGAACCGAGCCACTGTTGAAGGTATCAACATGGTATCCAAGAGCACCAAACCCTCCGCCAAGTATCCCCAGGGCGGCATCATCAAGATTGAGGCTCCCATCCATATTTCAAACCTCGCCCTTCTCGACCCCAAGTCAGGCAAGCCCACCCGCATCGGACGTGCCCGCAACGAGGAAGGAATGTCGATCAGAATTTCTAAAAAATCAGGAGAGGAGATTAAATAATGGCCAACGCAACACTTCATAAAGATTATAAGGAGCGCATTGTCCCCGCCCTTGAGAAAGAGTTCAACTACACCACAGTCATGCAGGTGCCCCGTCTGGAAAAGATTGTAATCAATCAGGGTCTGGGCGAAGCAACTCAGGACAAGAAGATTATAGAGACAGCTATCAACGAGCTCACAGCCATTACCGGACAGAAAGCCGTGGCTACACTCTCGCGCAAGGACATCTCTAACTTCAAAGTACGTAAAAAGAACCCCATCGGCGCACGCGTAACCCTGCGTCGCGACAAGATGTATGAATTCCTCGAACGTCTGGTACGTGTGGCCCTCCCCCGTATCCGCGACTTCAAGGGTATCGAGAGCAAGCTCGACGGCCGTGGCAACTACACCCTCGGCATCACCGAGCAGATTATCTTCCCCGAAATCAACATCGACTCTATCTCCAAGCTGCAGGGTATGAACATCACCTTCGTTACATCGGCAAAGACCGACGAAGAAGGCTACGCACTGCTCAAGGAGTTCGGACTTCCCTTCAAAAACGCTAAAAAATAATCTTCCGATATGGCAAAAGAATCAATGAAGGCCCGCGAAGTAAAGCGTGCCAAGCTGGTAGCCAAGTATGCCCAGAAGCGTGCCGAGCTTAAGAAGATTGTCAACACCGGCAATCCCGAGGACGCTTTCGAAGCCGCACAGAAGCTCCAGGCACTTCCCAAGAATGCCTCTACAGTGCGCCTCCACAACCGCTGCAGCATAACCGGACGTCCCAAAGGCTACATGCGCCAGTTCGGCATCTCGCGTATCCAGTTCCGCGAAATGGCCTCCGCAGGTCTCATCCCCGGAGTAAAGAAAGCAAGCTGGTAATCCACGGGAGGATACTCAAACGAAACATTCCAGAATTAGTATTAAATATTGTTCGGACACCGTCCGGATCAATTTAAAACAATTTACAAATGACTGATCCAATAGCAGATTATTTAACAAGATTGAGGAACGCAATCAAGGCCCAGCACCGTGTGGTCGAGATTCCCGCCTCAAACTTGAAGAAGGAGATCACCAAGATTCTCTTCGAGCAGGGCTACATTCTCAACTACAAGTTTATCGAAGGTGAGAATCCTGCCGGCACCATCAAGATTGCCCTCAAGTACGATCCCGTCAACAAGGTCAACGCTATCAAGAACCTGAAGCGTGTATCTCGTCCGGGTCTGCGCCAGTACACCGGCTACAAAGATATGCCCCGCGTGTTAAACGGTCTCGGCATCGCAATCCTGTCAACCTCAAAAGGCGTCATGACCAACAAGAAAGCCAGCGAGGAAAAAGTAGGTGGCGAGGTTCTTTGCTATGTTTACTAATCAGATAGGAGGAAATTACAATGTCAAGAATAGGTAAAGCACCCATTGAAATACCCGCAGGAGTGACTGTCACCGTCAACGGCGACAACGTCACCGTGAAGGGCCCCAAGGGCGAACTCTCCCAGAAAGTAAATCCCGACCTCACCGTTAAGGTTGAAGACGGACACGTTGTACTCACCCGCCCCTCTGACGACCGCGAGCACCGTGCACAGCACGGTCTCTACCGCGCTCTCATCCACAACATGGTAGTCGGCGTAAGCCAGGGTTACCGCAAGGAGATGGAGCTCGTAGGCGTAGGCTATCGTGCATCCTCCGAGGGACAGGTACTCGAGCTCTCGCTCGGTTTCTCCCACGCCATCTTCATCAAACTTCCCAAAGAAGTGAAAGTAGAGGCAAAGACCGAACGTAACAAGAACCCCCTCATCATCCTTGAAAGCGACGACAAGCAGCTTCTCGGCCAGGTATGCGCCAAGATTCGCTCACTCCGCAAGCCCGAACCTTACAAGGGCAAGGGTATCAAGTTTGTCGGAGAGGTTATCCGTCGCAAGTCGGGCAAGTCAGCAGGTGCTAAATAATTAAAACAGGCAGAATCATGATATCCAAGATACAAAGAAGAAATAAGATCAAAACCCGCATCCGCGGGAAGGTGTCTGGCACTGCTGCTCGTCCCCGCATGACAGTGTTCCGCTCCAACAAGCAGATCTACGTGCAGCTCGTCGATGACCAGGAAGGCAAGACCCTCGTGTCTGCATCCTCCAAGGGAATCGAAGAAGGCACCAAGATTGAAATCGCCGCCAAGGTAGGCAAGGCTGCTGCCGAGAAGGCTCTCGCCGCCGGTATCACAGAAGTTGTTTTCGACCGCAACGGCTACCTCTTCCATGGTCGTGTTAAATCATTGGCCGACGCTGCTCGCGAAGGCGGACTTAAATTTTAAAGAATCATGGCTGACAAGTATAATAGAGTTAAATCTACCGGCGATCTCGAACTCAAGGACCGCCTCGTGGCCATCAACCGCGTAACCAAAGTTACCAAAGGTGGACGCACATTTACCTTCGCCGCCATCGTTGTGGTAGGCAACGAAGACGGTATTGTAGGCTGGGGTCTCGGCAAAGCCAACGAAGTGACCGCCGCTATCGCCAAAGGCGTGGAGGCTGCAAAGAAGAATCTGATTCGCGTTCCCGTACACAAAGGAACCATACCCCACGAGCAGTACGCCAAATTCGGCGGCTCACGCGTAATCCTCAAGCCCGCATCACACGGTACCGGTGTTAAGGCCGGTGGCGCTATGCGTGCCGTGCTTGAGAGCGTAGGCATCACCGACGTGCTCGCAAAGTCAAAGGGCTCTTCCAACCCCCACAACCTTGTAAAGGCCACAATCGAGGCCCTCGGCGAAATGCGCAGCCCCGCACAGGTGGCACAGAACCGTGGCGTATCCATCGACAAAGTGTTTAACGGTTAATCCTAACTGACAATATGGCAAAAATCAAAATCACTCAGATAAAGAGCCGCATCAACGCCCCGAAGGTGCAGAAACTCACCCTCGACGCGCTCGGACTCAAGAAGATGCATCATAGTGTCATCAAGGAAGACACTCCCAGCGTGATGGGCATGGTAACCCGCGTACACCACCTGGTAGAAGTTACTAAGCTTTAATTGAAAGAAAATCATGGAACTGAATACTATCCATCCAGCCGTAGGCTCCAACAAAAAGAAGCGTCGTATCGGCCGTGGTCCGGGTTCCGGCAAGGGCGGTACATCAACACGCGGACACAAAGGTGCTAAATCACGCTCCGGCTACAAGACCAAGATCGGATTCGAAGGAGGTCAGATGCCCCTCCAGCGCCGTCTCCCCAAGTTCGGCTTCAAGAACATCAACCGTGTCGAGTACAAGGCAATCAATCTGTCTGACCTCGAGACTCTTGCTGCAGCCCGCAACCTTGAGAAGATCGGTCTGGAAGAACTCCGCGCCGCAGGCTTCATCTCCAGCGCACAGCCCGTCAAGATACTCGCCAAGGGTGCCGTGACACGCGCTATCGCCGTTGAAGCCAACGCATTCTCACAGGCCGCCCAGAAAGCTATCGAGGCTGCCGGTGGTTCAATCGCTAAAGTATAAAGATAATGAGATTTGTTCAGACCTTAAAAAACATTTGGACAATCGAAGAGCTTCGCAAGCGACTTCTTATAACATTCCTTTTGGTATTCGTATACCGAATGGGATGTTTTATCGTGCTTCCCGGCATCCATCCCGATGACCTCGACGCGCTTGCAAGCTTCACCGCCGGAAGCGGTCTGATGCAGCTCCTCGATATGTTCTCCGGTGGTGCGTTCTCCCAGGCGTCCATTTTCGCTCTCGGTATCATGCCCTACATCACTGCATCCATCGTGATACAGCTCCTTGGCATGGTACTCCCCTCGTTCCAGAAAATGCAGCGAGAGGGTGAAAGCGGTCGTCAGAAGCTCAACCAGTACACGCGTTACCTCACCGTGTTCATCCTGCTTTTGCAAGGACCGGCATATCTGATCAACCTTCAGATGCAGGTAAGCAGCGCGGGCGGTCACGCCTCAATGGGCTTCTGGACGGTGGCTTATCTCACCGTCATCCTGGCTGCGGGTTCGATGTTCATCATGTGGCTCGGCGAGAGGATTACCGACCGCGGTATCGGCAACGGTATCTCCTTCATAATCCTCGTGGGTATCATCGCCCGCCTGCCACAGTCGCTCTACTACGAGTTTGTAAGCCGTCTGCCTGACTCTACCGGCTCTGCCGGCGGTCTGGTGATGTTCCTGGTCGAGCTCATTCTGCTCTTCGCCGTAACAGTAGGCGCGGTCCTTCTGGTACAGGGCACACGCAAGGTACCCGTACAATACGCAAAGCGCATCGTGGGCAATCGCCAGTATGGAGGCGCACGTCAGTACATACCCCTCAAGGTAAACGCCGCCGGTGTAATGCCTATCATCTTCGCACAGGCAATCATGTTCATCCCCATCACCCTTGCCGGGTTCGGGGCTACAGCTGATGCCTCGCACGGATTCTTCCAGGCATTCTCCGACATCAACGGCTGGGCCTACAACATCACCTACTTCATCCTCATCGTAGCCTTCACCTATTTTTACACAGCAATCACCGTGCGTCCCGCCCAGATGGCAGAGGACATGAAGCGCAACAACGGCTTCATCCCCGGTGTGAAGCCCGGTAAAAAGACAGTGGAATACCTCGACTCAATCATGTCGCGCATCACCCTGCCCGGATCGATTTTCCTCGGCATCGTGGCAATCATGCCCGCCTTTGCGCGCCTCTTCGGAGTGAGCCAGAACTTCGCCCAGTTCTTCGGCGGCACATCGCTGCTGATTCTCGTAGGCGTAGTCCTCGACACACTCCAGCAGATTGAGTCGCATCTGATGATGCACCACTACGACGGTCTGATGAAGGACGGCAAAATCAAAGGCCGCACAACAGGCAGCGCATATTGATTAATATTGCGTCAAGCGTAAGAATCAGTAAAAACGATATTCGCAATAAGGCTACTTTAAGTAAACTGAATGATCTATCTGAAGACACCTGAAGAGATAGCTAAAATGCGAGAAGCATGTGATCTGGTGAGTCGCACACTTGGTGAAGTTGCCAAGTGGGTGACTCCCGGTGTCACTACACTCAAGCTCGATACAATTGCGCGCGAATATATGCTCGATAACGGCGGCCGTCCGGCCTGTCTGGGCTACGCCGGCTTTCCCGCCACCCTCTGCATAGAGGTAAACGAGACAGTCGTCCACGGCTTCCCGAGCAACTATACACTCCGCGAAGGCGACATAGTAGGCATCGACACCGTAGTCGAACTCAACGGATACAACGGCGACCAGTGCTACACCTTCCCCGTCGGCGACATCGCACCCGCGACCCGCCGCCTGCTGGAAGTGACCAAAGAGTCGCTATACAAAGGCATCGCAGCCTGCAAGGTCGGCAACCGCATCGGCGACATTGCCAACGCCGTCCAGACCTACTGCGAGCGCCACGGATACTCTGTAGTACGCGAAATGTGCGGACACGGCATAGGCCGCGAGATGCACGAAGACCCCGAAGTGCCCAACTACGGACGCAAGAGCACTGGACCGATTATCAAAAACGGCATGTGTCTCTGCATCGAGCCGATGATCAACCTCGGAAAGCGCAATATCCTCATTGAAAAAGACGGCTGGACATGCCGCACACGCGACCGCCAGCCCTCCGCACATTACGAGCATACCCTTGCCATTGTCGACGATAAGACCGAAGTGCTTACCACGTTCGACTATATCCAAGAAGTGCTTAAAGAGAGATTTATTTAATATTTACTTATGGCAAAACAGTCTGCAATCGAACAGGACGGCACCATCGTCGAGGCCCTCAGCAACGCAATGTTCCGCGTAGAGCTTGAGAACGGCCACGAAATCACCGCCCACATCTCCGGAAAAATGCGTATGCACTACATCCGCATCCTCCCCGGCGACAAGGTAAGGGTAGAGATGTCGCCCTACGATCTGTCGAAAGGCAGAATAGCATTCCGATACAAATAAAACAATCAAAATAAAATGAAAGTTAGAGCATCAATCAAAAAGCGCACTCCCGACAGCAAAATCGTGCGCCGCAAAGGACGTCTGTACGTAATCAACAAGAAAAATCCGAAGTACAAGCAGCGTCAGGGATAAATTTTGTAACTTTGCAGAAAATTTAGTCAATTAATATGGCAGTTAGAATCGTGGGAGTTGACCTCCCCCAGAACAAAAGAGGTGAAATCGCCTTGACTTATATCTTCGGCATCGGACGCAGCGCCGCCAAGTCGATCTTGGAGAAGGCCGGAGTTGATGGTAATATCAAAGTAATGGACTGGACCGACGCCCAGGCCGCCGCCGTACGTGAAGTCATCGGCAGCGACTACAAGGTAGAGGGTGACCTCCGCAGCGAAATCCAGCTCAACATCAAGCGTCTCATGGACATCGGTTGCTACCGTGGCATCCGTCACCGCAACGGCCTCCCCGTGCGCGGTCAGAGCACCAAGAACAACGCCCGTACACGCAAGGGTCGCAAGAAGACCGTTGCCAACAAGAAGAAAGCTACAAAATAATAAAATAGTATGGCAAAAAAGACAGTCGCAGCAAAGAAGAGAAACGTTAAGGTTGACGCCAACGGTCAGCTTCATGTTCACTCATCTTTCAACAACATTATCGTGTGCTTAGCCAATTCCGAAGGACAGGTTATCTCATGGTCAAGCGCAGGTAAGATGGGCTTCCGTGGCTCAAAAAAGAATACTCCCTATGCAGCCCAGATGGCAGCACAGGATTGTGCAAAGGTTGCTTATGACCTGGGCCTCCGCAAGGTAAAGGCTTATGTAAAGGGTCCCGGCAACGGTCGTGAGTCTGCAATCCGCACCATCCACGGTGCAGGCATCGAAGTAACCGAGATTATCGACGTTACCCCGCTGCCCCACAACGGTTGCCGTCCTCCCAAGCGCCGTCGTGTATAAGCAATCAGGACTGAACTCTACTTTCACTTACATTTTATCCAACTAAGGGAATCCGATACGCCGACATGGCCTGGGACGTGAATGGACTGCATTTTTTATCACCTCTCTGCAGTCGCGGCTGCACTACCTGGCACATCGGGACGTACCTTACCCCTTTCCCATCAATTTCTGACTAAACAAAATGGCAAGATATACCGGACCAAAAACAAGAATTGCCCGCAAATTCGGTGAGCCTATTTTCGGTGCAGACAAAGTTCTCTCGAAAAAGAACTACCCCCCGGGCCAGCATGGCGTAAACAAGCGTCGCAAGAGCAGCGAGTACGGCGTGCAGCTTCGTGAAAAGCAGAAAGCCAAATATACCTATGGTGTACTTGAGAAGCAGTTCCACAACCTCTTCAACAAGGCCGCCCGCAAGAAAGGTATCACCGGCGAGATTCTGCTCCAGCTTCTCGAGTCACGTCTCGACAATGTTGTATACCGTCTGGGCATCGCTCCCACACGTGCCGCAGCCCGTCAGCTCGTACTCCACCGTCACATCACTGTAAACGGTGCCGTTGTAAACATCGCTTCTTACGAAGTGAAGCCCGGCGACGTAGTAGGTGTGCGCGAGCGCAGCAAGTCACTTGAGGTTATCGCCGACGCACTGGCCGGATTCAACCACAGCAAGTATCCCTGGCTCGAGTGGGACGAATCACTCAAGGCCGGCAAGCTGCTGCATGTTCCCACCCGTGAGGACATCCCCGAAAACATCAAGGAACAGCTTATCGTCGAGTTGTATTCTAAGTAATCATTCCAAACAATAGATCCATGGCTATTTTAGCATTTCAGAAACCTGACAAAGTTGTCATGTTGGAAGCCGACAACCACTACGGTAAGTTTGAGTTCAAGCCATTGGAGCCCGGTTATGGTATCACCGTGGGCAATGCGCTTCGCCGTATTCTCCTGAACTCTCTTGAGGGTTATGCCATATCCTCGATCCGCATCGATGGCGTAAAGCACGAATTCGACACAATTCCCGGAGTAAAGGAGGACGTGACCAACATCATCCTCAACCTCAAGAAGGTCGACCTGAAGCAGACCTTAGAGGACGTAGAGGACGAAAAGGCTACAATCACCGTGTCAGGGCAGGAGGTGTTCAAGGCCGGTGACATTGGCAAGGTACTCACGGGATTCGAGGTTCTCAATCCCGACCAGGTCATTTGTCATTTGGATCCCGATGCAAGTTTTCAGCTCGAGCTTACCATCAACAAGGGCCGCAGCTGGGTGCCCGCCGAAGAGAACGCTACTCCCGGCGATGCTATCGATGTGATTGCAATTGACTCTATCTATACTCCCATCAAGAATGTGAAGTATACCGTAGAGAACTTCCGCGTAGACCAGAAAACCGACTACGAGACACTCATAATCGAGATTACCACCAACGGCTCTATCCTTCCCAAGGACGCGCTTAAGGAAGCTGCCAAGATTCTAATCTACCACTTCATGCTCTTCTCCGACGAGAAGATTACACTCGAGACCACCGAGACCGACAACAACGAGGAGTTTGACGAAGAAGTACTGCGCATGCGCCAGCTTCTCAAGTCGAAGCTCACCGACATGGATCTCTCGGTACGTGCTCTCAACTGTCTCAAGACAGCCGAAGTGGAGACTCTTGGAGAGCTTGTCGTGTTCAACAAGACCGACCTGCTGAAGTTCCGCAACTTCGGCAAGAAGTCTCTCACAGAGCTCGACGAGCTGCTTGCAAGCCTCAACCTGTCGTTCGGCATGGATATTTCAAAATACAAATTAGACAAAGAATAATTAAACGATGAGACATAATAAATCCTTCAACCACCTCGGTCGCAAGAAGGCTCACCGCGACGCGCTGCTCGCCAATATGACTATCTCGCTCATCATGCACAAGCGCATCTTCACCACGCTTGCCAAGGCCAAGGCCCTCCGCATGTATGCCGAGCCCCTCATCAACCGCGCCAAGGAGGACAATACCCCCAACCGTCGTCTGGTGTTCTCACACCTTCAGAACAAATATGCCGTCACCGAACTCTTCCGCGAAATCGCTCAGAAGATCGCTGACCGCAACGGCGGCTACACACGCATCATCAAGACCGGCAACCGCCTCGGTGACAACGCCAAGACATGTTTTATCGAACTCGTTGACTACAACGAAAACATGATGAAGCAGCCCGGCGCCAAGAAGACCGGCCGCACACGCCGCAGCCGCAAGAACTCCGCTGAAAAAGCTGTAGAGGCTCCCGCAGCAGAGGCTCCCAAGGCTGAAGAGGCAGCAGAATAATATATCTGCACGCCTTTGCGTCATAATATGAAAATGTCCGGCTCCCAGACCACGGCGGAGCCGGACATTTTTCTTTCGTATAAAATTTTTAAAAGTTTGCTAAAGCCGTAAGAATCATTTGAAAAATTCGTATCTTTGTGTCCGGCTAAATGACCAAAATCTTATTCTCTCATATAATTAAAACCACCAATTATGAAAATTGAAAAAATCATCGGACGTGAAGTGCTCGACTCACGTGGCAACCCCACTGTCGAAGTAGACGTAATCCTCGAATCAGGCGCCCGCGGCCGTGCATCAGTACCCTCCGGTGCATCGACCGGCGTAAACGAGGCTCTCGAGCTTCGCGACGGCGACAAAAACCGTTATATGGGCAAGGGTGTTACCAAGGCTGTGGCCAACGTAAACGGCCCCATCGCCAACGCTCTCGTAGGCATGTCGGCTCTTGACCAGATCCGTATCGACGAGACAATGCTCGCACTCGACGGCACAGAGACCAAGAGCAACCTCGGCGCCAACGCCATCCTCGGAGTATCTCTCGCCGTAGCCAAGGCCGCTGCCGACTATCTCGATCTCCCCCTCTACAAATATATCGGCGGCTGCAACACATACTGCCTCCCCGTGCCCATGATGAACATCATCAACGGCGGCGCACACTCCGACGCTCCTATCTGCTTCCAGGAGTTCATGATTCGTCCTATCGGCGCATGCTGCTTCAAGGAAGGCATCCGTATGGGTACCGAGGTGTTCCACAACCTCAAGAAGGTGCTTCACGACCGCGGTCTCTCTACAGCCGTAGGCGACGAGGGTGGTTTCGCTCCCGCACTCGACGGCACTGAGGACGCCCTCAATGTAATCATCAAGGCTATCGAGGCTGCCGGTTACGTTCCCGGAAAGGACGTTACAATCGGTCTCGACTGTGCATCTTCCGAATTCTTCAAGGATGGTCTCTACGACTATACCTGGAAGCAGGGCGAAGGCGCTCCCAAGTATACCTCACAGCAGCAGGCTGAATACCTCAAGACTCTCGTTGAGACATATCCCATCGACTCAATCGAGGACGGTATGGCCGAAGGCGACTGGGAAGGCTGGAAGATTCTTACCGATCTTATCGGCAACCGTTGCCAGCTCGTAGGCGACGACCTGTTCGTTACCAACGTTAAGTATCTTGAAAAGGGTATCGAGCTCGGCTGCGCCAACTCTATCCTTGTTAAGGTTAACCAGATTGGCTCTCTTACCGAGACCCTCCGTGCCGTTGAGCTCGCTCAGCGCAATGGCTACACCGCTGTCATCTCCCACCGTTCAGGCGAGACAGAGGACGCTACCATCGCCGATATCGCTGTTGCTACCAACGCCGGACAGATTAAGACCGGTTCTGCAAGCCGCAGCGACCGTATGGCCAAGTACAACCAGCTCCTCCGCATCCAGGAAGAACTCGGTGAAGACGCAGCTTACGGTTACGGCAAGCGCACCAAGATGCCCCAGGCTTAATAAGCACAGGCATTCGCTGCAAACAGCGACAATTATAAAATAGCGGAAGGCTGCTCCAATTGCGGGGCAGCCTTCTGTGTATAAATGTTCTAACTGTATTATGCCGACTTCAGACGCCTCATCATATCCAGTGCCTCGTTTACCGCACGCAGGCGCAACGTGCAGGCTCCCGCTATATATAATGTGGCGAAGATTGCTGCCTGTATGGTCCAGTGCAGGCTTATGCCAAGCCATGAGAGTGACATAAGGGCGCAGAGCAGCGCGGTGCTCAACAATCCGGCGGGGAGTACAGCTCGCGCAATGGCGAAAATACCGATGCCCACCCATTTTCTTGAGAGGAAGGCATTGGTGAGGAAGATATTCACGTTGCTCGCGACTATCGACCATATGAGTGCAGTCATGCCGAAATTCATTCCTATAAGCAGTAGCGCGAGCAATACTCCCCATTTATAGAAACTCCAGAGGAAAAGCTCGCGCGAATGTCCTACCGCGGCAACTCCATAATAATTGATATTGGTAAGACACATGAACACACTGCCGACACACAGAATGCGGAAATATGGTGCGGCCGGCAACCATGCCTCGCCGTAGAGAAATCCAATCAGTGGCTCGGCTACAAGAATCAGAATGAACAGCAGGGGGAAAATGACAAAGGCAATAACCCGGAGATTCATCAACATGGTCGAGATAAGCAGCGGGCGATTGTCCTGAATGCGTGAATAGACGGGGTACATCACCTGCACGATTATCTGAGGCAGAGTATAGCCCGATATCGAGTTGAGTTTGTCGGCCTGGGAGTAATAACCCATCTGTGACGCCGAGAAGCGTTTGCCGATGATGATTCCCTGCACGTTCTGGCACACTGTCTGCAGCAGGTTGGCGCAGAACAGGTAGCCGCCGAAGTTGAACAACCGTCGAAACGCCTGTCGGGAGAATTCAGGAGAAGGGAGCCATCCGGTCACGCAATAGAACATTATTATCTTGATTGCGTTCATCGAAAGCATCATCCCTACCAGGCTCCATATGCCGAGCCCGTAGAGAGCCATTGCTACGGCTGTGGCTCCGCCGAGCAAAGATGAAATGATATCGATGGCCGCCAGGCTGGCAAATGAGAGGCTTTTCTGAAGACGTGTAGTCTGGATTGAGATTATGGCGTTGAGTATAAGTATTGAGCCGAGCACACGCAATACGGGTTGCAACACAGGCATGCTGTAGTAGGCCGCAATCATAGGCGCGGAGATGAATATCAGCAGATAAAAAATGGCTCCGACACCGATGTTCCAGAAAAATATAGTGGAGAAGTCGGTCTGGTCGGCATCCTTGCGCTGTATCAGTGCCGAACTGAATCCGCCGTCGACAAACACCTGACTTACCAGGATAAAAATCATAATCATGCCTATCGCGCCGAAATCGGCCGGCACAAGCAGGCGGGCGAGTATCAGGTTGACTGCAAATTGCAATCCCATTGAACCCAGTCGGTCGACTGAGGCCCATATCGTGCCCTTTATCGCTTTGTTTCCTAAGTTTTCAGCCATTAGCTCCGGACTATTGGAGTATCTCAAGAATCTTTGTGGCAAACAATACGTCGTGGAGTCCGAGGCCAATATTGTAGGCGAGTATGCGCTCGCTGTCGGATGTGCGCCCGGGACGGTTGCCTTTCAGCACATCCTCCAGCTGTGAGAAATCGCGGAAGTCGTGGAAGTAGCGGAATCCCTCGACGTGGGAGCGGTCGTCGGCTACCACGCGGTCGAATACCGTGTCGCAGTTTTGGAATCCGCGAGTGTGTACCGGCACAACGAGCACTCCTGGCTTGAATATGGATGTATCCTCGGCCACAAGGCCGTCGGCATCGGTGATGCACGACACTATGACGTCGCTTCCGTCAGCGAATGCCTCGACAGTGTCTACGATTGAGAACCGCGCGTTGGCATGGGCGGCATATTCGTCTGCGATGCGCTCGGCCTGGTCCTTGTAGCGCATCAGTCGGATGTCGAGAATGGTGTCGGGATTGGTGGCTAACAGGCAGTCGAGAGTTGCCCGGGCCATGGCTCCGAGGCCGATAAACGAGTAGACAGAGGCGTTGCTGCTCCTGAGAGTGGAGATTGCCAGAGTGGCCACGGCACCGGTGCGCATAGCTGTAATCCAGTCGGCATTGACAAGGGCAATCATTTCGCCGGATCTGGTGTCAAACAGCATCAGTTCGCTTTTCAAAGCAGGGTGGGAACCTTTGATGCGTGACACTACTTTGCATCCGAATCGGTTGTACTCTTCCGGCAACAGGCATGGCATGGTGTTGAAGAAGTCATTGCCGCGCGGATGTACCGACAACTTTGCCGGCAGCTGACAGCGGTGTTTCATCATGAATGCTTCACGTACCCATTTTACGCATTGGGCCGGGGTGATGCCGAGCGAGGCAATTTCGGAGGCAGTGATTATTTTCATTTGGTCAGATTGATTTGAGTATTGAAATCAGACGGTCGTTGTCCTGCGGGGAGCGTACAGCCAGGCGCACGAGATTTTTGTCGCCCATGTTCTTTTTGCGTGCGCAGTTGCTTACGAATACGTCATGGTCGAGGAGTATGCGTGTCAGTTCGGTAGATGTGAACCGTGCGGTTATTTCGCAGAGGAAGTAGTTGGCCTGCGACGGCATTACATGCAGGTAGGGTATTTCCTTCAGCAATGTGTAGAAGCGGTCGCGTTCGGCAATAAACCTTCGGCATGCCTTTATGTAGTCGGCCTCATACTTGCCGTATATCTGCATGTAGTATTCTGCGAACGAGTTGATGTTCCATATAGCCACATCTTTTTTCATTCCGGCGATCGTGGTGGTGTCGGCCGATGCGAACACTCCAAGGCGCAGCCCCGGCACTCCGTAGCTCTTGCTTATCGACTTCATTACGCTCAGGTTGGGGTTGTCATAGAGAATGTCGTTGTGCAGCAGGGAGTTGTGCTCGAAATCATATGTGAAGTCGACGAAGCTCTCGTCGACAAGTAGTGCGCAATTCCGCCGGCGGCACCATGCAGACAGCCTTAGCACATCGGCAACGGGTATGAAATTTCCCGATGGATTGTCGGGGTTAATGAGCAGCAGCAGGTCGGGACGCTTGTCGGCGAAGTATTCCATGAGGTCGTCGGCCGTGTATCTGAAGTCGGGCTTGGTGGAGATATACGGTATTATCTCGGCATGTGGCAGGCGGTTGGGGTATTCGTCGAAAGTGGGGTATATCACACCGATGCGTTCGTGGGCGTGGCTCTCGGCGAATGATTTTATCAGTTCGGCCGCACCATTGCCTACTATAATGTACTCCTGGCGTATGCCGAAATACTTTGCTGCAAGCAAAGAGTTGACATGCTGGCCTGAGGGATATTCCGTAAGCAATGTTGCGAAGTTGGCCTTCATCTCGTCGATAAGGCGTTTGGGCGGGAAGAACGGGTTGACGAGATAGCAGTAGTCGAGCAACGACGGGAAACGCCAGTATCCGCCGTAGCGCTTGTGGTACTCATGGTAGCGTGTCTCATTCTGCGAGAAAATCGCCGAGGCGATGTCGAGGTCCTGAATGTCGTCGATTTCATACCATTTCTCGTTTGCCACGGGCAGGGCTTTGAGCGTTGAGTCGTGGAGCATGGTGATTACGCGAAGCACCTGCTCATAGTATTCGTTGTTGCCCATGACCTTGGAGTATGCGTCGAGAAACGGCACGTACTCATTGCGGGAGAAGTCGCGCGAGAATTTGTATATATTTACGGTCTTGTAATATATGTCGGCATCTTCATAGCGGAATGCCTGTTTGGGCACGAAGTTGAGGATGTTGCGTTCAGAGTCGATTGTTACCATAGTGCCGTCCATCCATGTCTCGTATTTTGCCACGAGGGCGAGGTTGGGGTCCGGATGGTTGACAATCATTTCGAGAATGCTGTCTTCGAATATCAGGTCGGACTCGAGCAGAAGAGTGTCATCCTCACACAGCTTATTTTTGGCGAGCGCGAGAGAATATATGTTGTTTGTCTTGTCATATATCGGATTGTCGACATATTCGATGTTGATAACGCCCTTGTAGCGGTCGCCGATGTATTCCTTGAGCCGGTCGCCCTGGTAGCCTACGACAAGTACAAGGCGCGACAGGCCGAGGCGCGACAATTGAGTTATGACTCGGTCGATAAGTGTCACTCCGTTTACTTCGACCATACATTTTGTATGTCCTTTTGTCAGGTCGCCCAGGCGGCGTCCCATTCCGGCCGCCAATATTATCGCTTGCACAGTATGATATAAAAGATATATTTTTGAAAATGAAAAAAACGATTGCTCCGTCTATTCGCAGAGTCGTATTACTCTTATTCCGGTAGCACTTCTGTTTTTACGGAAGTAATCGGCCAGTGGGGCTGATTCGACCACAACCTTGCCGGCTGCCGAAGAGGCATGCATGAGGTGGGGGATACCGTTGCTATCGATTGATATTATGCCCATATGCTGCACGTCGAGTCCTGGCGTTTTTGTTGTTATGGCTATTATGTCTCCGTCGCGCAGCTGTGAAGTTACCCCTTTGCTCCCCACACGCGAGCTCTTTATATACGGGTACCGGTGATTACGGTATCCGAGTTCCATATTCTTTATCCCTTCCAGGTTGGCCGAGTCATTCAGCGCAGGATATTTGTCGCGGTGCGCGCTTATGAAGTCGAGGGTCTTTACTGCGTATTCCGCCTCCGCAAAACTATTTGTAGCCTCTTTTAGATTGCCTCGGTGTACATTGTCGAGTATCCATGCGCTTATATAATGTAGGCGCGAGGCATATCCGTTGATTTCTCCGCCATAATAGCGCATGCGTTTCAGATTATACACGAAGTCGCGCCATGATGTGCGTCCTTCGCCTAAAGTGAAGGCCAGAGCGGCCACATTGTCGATAAATGTGGTGCAGTCGACTTCGTCCATATTTATGGTCAATACTTCGGTGTCCCCCTCAAGGGTGCCGGCGACATATGGTTTGTCGATAAACATTTTTGCTATATAGGCGACACGCTGTTCCGGTCTCGCATTTTTGACGTTGGCGGCAACTTCTATTAATATATTATTGATTGTTGCCGTGTCGGTCGCTTCGTGTTTAAAGCGTATGGCGGGATTGGCTGCCTGGATTGCGTGGAAAAACAACAGTGAAGCGCATAAAGAAAGTAGCTTCTTTTTCATTTTTGTGGGGTGATTGGTAAATAACGATGCTTTTGCACAAAAATAAAAAAAATTCCTCAGATAGCCGTCAGATTCCTTACTCAAATTGGATGATTGGGGAAACGGCCTAAAAAGCACTTGTAAACAAAAGTTAAAGTGATTTTGTTATTTGTTTGAGGGATAATAGTATAGTTTTAAAAAGCATGTTTTACGACATAATTTTCTCGTCGAAAAATTTGGAGGTAATGTGGAAAGTGTCTAACTTTGCACTCGCTTTTGAGAAACACCCCACGGGTGAACGACTCAAGGCCGTCCGGCAGAGGCCGAGGCGAGGCAGACGCCAAGAAATAAAAACAAAAATTTCTTCGAAAAAGTTTGGAAGTTAAGAAAGAAAGTTATTAACTTTGCAACGCTTTTCGCTTCCGGCCTTCCGGGCCGCAAGGGAGCGTCTGACAAGAACATTGAAAGCATTTACAATAGACAAGTAGTACAAGAGAAAGGGTCTGCCGCCGCAACGACGGCGGCATGACATGAAAGTCTCTTAGTCAATTTCTGAGCCAAGCGCAATAAGCGGTCGGGACATGACACTTCGGGTCGGCGATTCTTTGGTTCACAAACCGCGCAGCGGTCGTGAAAGCAATAGAAAAAACAAAGACAACATACATACAACGAAGAGTTTGATCCTGGCTCAGGATGAACGCTAGCGACAGGCCTAACACATGCAAGTCGAGGGGCATCGGGGAGCGAAGCTTGCTTTGCTCCGCCGGCGACCGGCGCACGGGTGAGTAACGCGTATGCAACCTGCCCGTTTCAGCGGGATAACCCGGAGAAATCCGGCCTAATACCGCATGTGGCCGAGGGGAGGCATCTTCTTTCGGCCAAAGGAGGCGACTCCGGAGACGGATGGGCATGCGTGACATTAGCTTGTTGGCGGGGTAACGGCCCACCAAGGCGACGATGTCTAGGGGTTCTGAGAGGAAGGTCCCCCACACTGGTACTGAGACACGGACCAGACTCCTACGGGAGGCAGCAGTGAGGAATATTGGTCAATGGGCGAGAGCCTGAACCAGCCAAGTCGCGTGAAGGATGACGGCCCTACGGGTTGTAAACTTCTTTTGTCAGGGAGCAATTGGGTCCACGTGTGGGCTTAGCGAGAGTACCTGAAGAAAAAGCATCGGCTAACTCCGTGCCAGCAGCCGCGGTAATACGGAGGATGCGAGCGTTATCCGGATTTATTGGGTTTAAAGGGTGCGTAGGCGGAATATCAAGTCAGCGGTAAAAATTCGGGGCTCAACCCCGTCGTGCCGTTGAAACTGATGTTCTTGAGTGGGCGAGAAGTATGCGGAATGCGTGGTGTAGCGGTGAAATGCATAGATATCACGCAGAACTCCGATTGCGAAGGCAGCATACCGGCGCCCAACTGACGCTGAAGCACGAAAGCGTGGGTATCGAACAGGATTAGATACCCTGGTAGTCCACGCAGTAAACGATGAATGCTAATTGTCCGGAGGGATTGACCTCTGGGTGATACAGCGAAAGCGTTAAGCATTCCACCTGGGGAGTACGCCGGCAACGGTGAAACTCAAAGGAATTGACGGGGGCCCGCACAAGCGGAGGAACATGTGGTTTAATTCGATGATACGCGAGGAACCTTACCCGGGCTCAAACGCAGGAGGAATACATTTGAAAGGGTGTAGCTCTACGGAGTCTTCTGCGAGGTGCTGCATGGTTGTCGTCAGCTCGTGCCGTGAGGTGTCGGCTTAAGTGCCATAACGAGCGCAACCCCTATCGACAGTTGCCAACAGGTTAAGCTGGGAACTCTGTCGAGACTGCCGGCGCAAGCTGAGAGGAAGGCGGGGATGACGTCAAATCAGCACGGCCCTTACGTCCGGGGCGACACACGTGTTACAATGGCGGCCACAGCGGGAAGCCAGGCGGCGACGCCGAGCGGAACCCGAAAAGCCGTCTCAGTTCGGATTGGAGTCTGCAACCCGACTCCATGAAGCTGGATTCGCTAGTAATCGCGCATCAGCCACGGCGCGGTGAATACGTTCCCGGGCCTTGTACACACCGCCCGTCAAGCCATGGGAGCCGGGAGTGCCTGAAGTACGTGACCGCAAGGAGCGTCCTAGGGTAAGACCGGTGACTGGGGCTAAGTCGTAACAAGGTAGCCGTACCGGAAGGTGCGGCTGGAACACCTCCTTTCTGGAGCGACCGCACAAGCGGTGAACTCAGGAGGAAACGACGACCTTAACGAAGGCAAAACGTCAGCCGGACCGTAAGGTTTGGCCGGAATGACACAGAGAGGCGTTTCGGGTCATATCCCGGTCTCTTTACTGCTTGGATATTGTTTTCCCATACCGCATCTTCATGATGTGGAAACGGGGGATTAGCTCAGCTGGCTAGAGCACCTGCTTTGCAAGCAGGGGGTCAACGGTTCGAATCCGTTATTCTCCACACAGGAAGGAGCACATTGACATACTGGAAGCAGTCATGATAAAAGTCATGACAGACAAATCGAAATACGAGTGACCAAATTGGCAAAGTATACTACAATATACGGCGGGCTCATCTTATGATGAGTCAAGTCAAAAGACACCAAGGAAAGGAGACAAGGGCACATGAAGGATGCCTTGGCTCTCGGAGGCGAAGAAGGACGTGACAAGCTGCGATAAGCCGCGGGGAGGGGCAAATACCCATTGAGCCGCGGATTTCCGAATGGGGCAACCCACCGGAAGCGATTCCGGTATCTGCGGTATGCGCAGAGGCGAACCCGGGGAACTGAAACATCTCAGTACCCGGAGGAAAAGAAAATAACAATGATTCCGCAAGTAGTGGCGAGCGAACGCGGAGGAGCCCAAACCGGAGATGTGGCAACGCATCATCCGGGGTTGTAGGACCTGACGACAAATTTGGTATCCAGGATAGCCGAACCGGCTGGAAAGCCGGGCCGTAGCGGGTGAAAGCCCCTTAGGCGAAATCCGGAGGATATTGAAGAGACAGGCACCTGAGTATCGCGGGACACGAGAAATCCTGCGAGAATCAGCCGGGACCATCCGGCAAGGCTAAACACTACCG
This sequence comes from Muribaculum intestinale, assembly GCF_002201515.1. Taxonomy (NCBI): domain Bacteria; kingdom Pseudomonadati; phylum Bacteroidota; class Bacteroidia; order Bacteroidales; family Muribaculaceae; genus Muribaculum; species Muribaculum intestinale. The sequence goes on along the minus strand of NZ_CP021421.1, from coordinate 1,178,247 downwards.
AGAGACCGATAGCGAACCAGTACCGTGAGGGAAAGGTGAAAAGAACCTCGAACAGAGGAGTGAAACAGACCCTGAAATCATGTGCCTACAAGCGGTTCGAGCCCTTGAGTGGGGTGAGAGCGTGCCTTTTGCATAATGAACCTACGAGTCACCGTCGCCGGCGAGGCTAAGTGTCATCAGGCACGGAGCCGGAGCGAAAGCGAGTCTGAACAGGGCGTCAGAGTCGGCGGAGGTGGACGCGAAACCAAGTGATCTACCCTTGGGCAGGTTGAAGGTGGGGTAACACCCACTGGAGGACCGAACCGGTAAGCGTTGAAAAGCTTTCGGATGACCTGAGGGTAGGAGTGAAAGGCCAATCAAACTTGGAGATAGCTCGTACTCCCCGAAATGCATTTAGGTGCAGCCTCGGGGTCAGTACCGCGGAGGTAGAGCGACCGATAGGATGCGAGGGCTTCACCGCCTATCAAGTCCTGACGAACTCCGAATGCCGCGGCACGATCCCCGGGAGTGAGGGCGCGGGTGCTAAGGTCCGCGTCCGAGAGAGGAACAACTCAGACCACCGGCCAAGGCCCCCAAATGCGGGCTAAGTTGAAGACCATAACGAGGTGGGATTGCCTTGACAGCTAGGATGTTGGCTTGGAAGCAGCCATTCATTTAAAGAGTGCGTAACAGCTCACTAGTCGAGTGATCCCGCATGGATAATAATCGGGCATAAGTCCGCTGCCGCAGCCGTGGAATCTCAAATAGCTTTGAGATTGGTAGGGGAGCATTCCGCACGCCGCAGAAGGTGAGGCGCGAGCCTTGCTGGAGGTACCGGAAAAGCAAATGTAGGTATAAGTAACGATAATTGGGGCGAGAAACCCCAACGCCGAAAGACCAAGGGTTCCTGATCAACGCTAATCGGATCAGGTTAAGTCGGGACCTAAGGAGAAGCCGCAAGGCGTATCCGATGGACAGCCGGTCAATATTCCGGCACCCGGCGCAAGAGTGATGCGGCGACGGAGAAGTGACACATCCGCGTGCTGACGGAATAGCACGTTAAACCGCGTAGTTATATACGGCGCAGTCAAGTACACGCTGTATGATGAAACGGGACAGTACCGAGAAGCCCCGGCGGATCGGACAGAGATGGTAATCCGGCTCCCAAGAAAACCCGCTAAACAAATCTTGCGTTGGCCCGTACCGTAAACCGACACAGGTGGTCGGGTAGAATATACTAAGGCGCTCGAGAGAATCATGGTTAAGGAACTAGGCAAATTGACCCCGTAACTTCGGGATAAGGGGTCCCCGCTGCAAGGCGGGGCGCAGAGAATAGGTCCAGGCAACTGTTTAACAAAAACACAGGGCTATGCAAAGTTTAAAGACGAAGAATATAGCCTGACACCTGCCCGGTGCCGGAAGGTTAAGAGGAGATGTCATCGCAAGAGAAGCATTGAATTGAAGCCCCGGTAAACGGCGGCCGTAACTATAACGGTCCTAAGGTAGCGAAATTCCTTGTCGGGTAAGTTCCGACCTGCACGAATGGTGTAATGATCTGGACACTGTCTCAACCATGAACTCGGTGAAATTGTAGTATCGGTGAAGATGCCGATTACCCGCAACGGGACGAAAAGACCCCGTGAACCTTTACTGCAGCTTAGCACTGTGACCGGGTGTGCGATGTGTAGGATAGTCAGGAGACAGCGAATCAGGGACGCCAGTTCCTGAGGAGTCGACGTTGAAATACTGACCTTCGCACATTTGGTCTCTAACTCTCGTTTGAGAGGACACTGCTTGGTGGGTAGTTTGACTGGGGTGGTCGCCTCCAAAAGAGTAACGGAGGCTTCTAAAGGTGCGCTCAGGCCGATTGGTAACCGGCCGCAGAGTGTAATGGCACAAGCGCGCTTGACTGGGAGACAAACAAGTCGCACAGGTAGGAAACTAGAGCATAGTGATCCGGTGGTTCCGCATGGAAGGGCCATCGCTCAAAGGATAAAAGGTACTCCGGGGATAACAGGCTGATCCCTCCCAAGAGCTCATATCGACGGAGTGGTTTGGCACCTCGATGTCGGCTCGTCACATCCCGGGGCTGGAGAAGGTCCCAAGGGTTAGGCTGTTCGCCTATTAAAGTGGCACGCGAGCTGGGTTCAGAACGTCGTGAGACAGTTCGGTCTCTATCTGTTGTGGGCGTAGGAGATTTGCGAGGGTCCGGCACTAGTACGAGAGGACCGTGCTGGACAGACCACCGGTTTACCGGTTGTACCGCCAGGTGCACCGCCGGGTATCCGCGTCTGGACAGGATAAGTGCTGAAAGCATCTAAGCACGAAGCCCTCCTCAAGATAAGATCTCCTCCATATAGGGTCGTTGCAGACTACGACGTAGATAGGTTGCAGGTGCAGGGGCAGCAATGTCCACAGCCGAGCAATACTAATAGCCCGAACCCTTTCCGGGGAGTATAATCCCCCAAATAACAAGTGATAGTATACGACAGCAGGAGTCGCGAGTAAAATAGATAAGTCACAGCTTCCAGAGTGCTACCGACCTGACCCATACCGGCCGGACGATAAGTACCGGTGCCAGGAAAAAGATAAACTAAGGTGGCCATAGCGCGGGGGCTCCACCTCTTCCCATTCCGAACAGAGAAGTTAAACCCCGCCACGCCGATGGTACTGCGAAAGTGGGAGAGTAGGTAACCGCCCCCTTCACGACAGAGCCTGATGATACACAATCATTGGGCTCTGTCTTTTTTTGTATACCCCGCTCTCTTCATGCCGCCCACAGCATATGCGCTCTGATGCATCTTCACAGTGCTCTAATGTGCGTTTTTCAATTGATGTTACGGCAGGTGTTTTCTATTGCCAGCTTTAGAAAATTTTGTATTACTAAATTTGCGTGAGAGGTATGGCTTGTCGTATCTTTGTTGTAATATCATTAATCTTACTAAGCTGAATAAATTGTATGAAATATATCGGAGCACATGTAGCGGTCGACAAGGGTGTAAGTAGTGCGCCTGTCAATGCCCATTCCATAGGTGCCAAGGCGTTTTCCCTTTTTACCCGCAATCCGTCGAGATGGAAGTCGGCACCTATATCCGCCGCTGAGACCGAGAAGTTCAGGATGCGGTGCGAGGAGTTTGGATACACTTCCGAACATATTCTTCCCCACGATAGCTTTCTTATTAATCTGGGTAGTCCGGATATCGATAAACTCGCGGTGTCGCGCAATGCATTTATTGACGAACTGCAGAGGTGTGAGCAGCTGGGGCTGACAATGCTTAACTTTCATCCGGGTAGCCATCTCAACCAAATTGGGATTGACGAGTGTCTCGACCGTATCGCGGAATCGCTCAACATTGCATTGGACCAGACATCAGGTGTAAAGGCCGTGATAGAGAATACAGCCGGCCAGGGCAGCAATCTCGGCCACAGCTTTGAGCAGATAGCGCGTATTATCGATGGTGTCGAAGACAAGGGCCGTGTAGGCGTATGTATCGATTCTTGCCATGCTTTTGCAGCAGGATATAATCTTGCCACTCCTGAGGGCTATGAGGCAATGTGGAAAGAGTTTGACACAGTCATAGGGCGCGATTATCTCAGCGGAATGCATATAAACGACAGTAAGAAAGGGCTTGGCTCGCGGGTCGACCGTCATGAAGTGAGCGGCAGCGGCATGATTGGGCTCGGATTTTTCGAGATGCTTGTCAATGACCCGCGTCTTGACAACATACCTCTGATACTTGAGACACCCGACGATGTGCATTGGTCGGAGGAGATACGGATGCTGTACTCTTTGATTCATTAGAGCCGGGTATACCATTGAATAAAGGACAGGAGGGCTTGCGCTCTCCTGTCGGCATATTTGGATAGTGATGTATGCGTGTGTTTGTCGTATGGAAATCGCCTGGATGTCTGGCGCACCGTTGCGTCTGCATGATAAAAAAGGCGATGTCTGATGGACATCGCCTTGGATTTCTTGCGCTTCAAGATGGACTCGAACCAACGACCCTCTGATTAACAGTCAGATGCTCTAACCGACTGAGCTATTGAAGCAAGAAAATCTGTTTTGTATGTTTGGCGCTTCAAGATGGACTCGAACCAACGACCCTCTGATTAACAGTCAGATGCTCTAACCGACTGAGCTATTGAAGCGGTTGTTGCTTATTCGGCTCTCCGAATTAGCGATGCAAAATTACATACTTTCTTTCATATCTCCAAATTTTTAGCGCATGAATGTTGCAGAAATGTGCAAAAAGTGATTTTTTTGGAAATAATGCGCCCTTTAATCTCTTAGAGCGAACAATTTGAGGCATGAAATATGTTACTAATTCAGTTGTAGAGTTATTGCGGACGGAGACAAGGAGAGGATTACAATACAGTATGGCTTATGGCTCCTCCGCATTGCGGAATAATGCACGTGTCGGCGTAATTCTTAAAATTATGTAATACGGAAATTTTTCTTTATTTCGAGAATGATGTTAATGAAAAAGTCATTAACTTTGTAGTGGATTTTATTGCCGCTACTGCGGACGTATGAAATCCGGCTGACGGCGTATGATGTGCGCACGAAGCAGCAAGTGAGAAAATAAATGTTTATAAACCATATAATTAAAGTCTATACAAAATGAGCAAGATCGATTTAGCCCAGTATGGCATCAAGGATGTCAAAGAGGTGATCTACAACCCCAGCTATGACGAGCTCTTCAAGGCAGAGACCTGCCCCACACTCGAAGGTTTTGAAAAAGGCGTTGTAACCGAACTCGGCGCCGTAAACGTAATGACCGGTGTATATACCGGCCGTTCGCCCAAGGATAAATTCATCGTACTCGACGATAACTCCCGCGACAATGTATGGTGGACAACCGAGGAATATCCTAACGACAACAAGCCTGTGACTGAAAAGACTTGGGCTGCTGTTAAGGAAATCGCCATCAACGAGCTGTCCGGCAAGAAACTCTATGTTGTCGACCGTTTCTGCGGTGCCAACAAGGATACACGTATGGCTGTCCGCTTCATCATGGAGGTAGCATGGCAGGCTCACTTCGTGACCAACATGTTCATCGCTCCTACAGAAGAGGAAATCAAGGAATTCAAGCCCGACTTCGTTGTTTACAATGCATCGAAGGCTAAGGTTGAAAACTACAAGGAGCTCGGCCTCAACTCCGAGACTGCTGTTGTGTTCAACACAACTTCACGCGAGCAGGTAATCATCAACACATGGTACGGCGGCGAGATGAAGAAAGGTATGTTCTCTATGATGAACTACTATCTCCCCCAGAAGGGTATCGCTTCCATGCACTGCTCGGCCAACACCGACAAGGAAGGCAAGAACACCGCTATCTTCTTCGGCCTCTCAGGCACAGGCAAGACAACCCTTTCTACAGACCCCAAGCGTCTTCTTATCGGTGACGACGAGCACGGATGGGACGACAACGGTGTGTTCAACTTCGAGGGTGGCTGCTATGCCAAGGTTATCAACCTCGACAAGGAGAGCGAACCCGATATCTTCAACGCCATCACACGCGACGCCCTCCTCGAGAACGTTACCGTTGACGCAGAAGGCAAGATTGACTTCAAGGACAAGAGCGTTACCGAGAATACTCGTGTAAGCTATCCCATCAACCACATCAAGAGCATCGTTGAGCCTGTAAGCGCAGGTCCCGCTGCCAAGAATGTTATCTTCCTGTCGGCTGATGCATTCGGTGTGCTTCCTCCCGTTTCAATCCTTACCCCCGAGCAGACCAAGTACTACTTCCTTTCAGGCTTCACCGCCAAGCTCGCAGGTACAGAACGCGGTATCACAGAGCCTACTCCTACTTTCTCTGCTTGCTTCGGCCAGGCATTCCTCGAACTGCATCCTACCAAGTATGCCGAGGAACTTGTCAAGAAGATGGAGAAGAGCGGCGCCAAGGCTTATCTCGTAAACACCGGCTGGAACGGAACCGGCAAGCGTATCTCTATCCGCGACACCCGCGGTATCATCGACGCCATCCTCGACGGTGCCATCCTCACAGCTCCTACCAAGAAGCTCCCCATCTTTGACTTCGAGATTCCCACCGAACTTCCCGGTGTTGATTCCACGATTCTTGATCCCCGCGACACCTACGCCAATCCCGCAGAATGGGAAGTTAAGGCCAAGGACCTCGCAGCACGCTTCATCAAGAACTTCAAGAAGTACGAGAACAACGAGGCCGGCAAGGCTCTTGTTGCCGCTGGTCCCCAGCTCTGATAACTCTCTGACGGGCCGTGCCCATCGCGTGGCATGACCTGGAAAAATAACGGCAGACATCCCTATCGGGGTGTCTGCCTCTTTTTTATGCACCCCTACGGTGGATATACGCGATTTTCTGTGTAAATTTGTGGTCATACTTTTGTGTAATGACAAGAAACGAATCTACATACATGCGCGGGATTCTTGGGGTGATACTCATTTTCATCCTTGCCGCCTGTGCCTCCATCGGACATCCGTCGGGAGGTGAATACGACTATACTCCCCCCGTCTATGTGAAAAGTAATCCCGCCATAGGGAGCCGCAATGTAGCCGCAAGCCGTATAAGCATTGATTTTGATGAGAACGTGCAGGTAGAGGATGTCATGACAAAAGTTGTTGTCTCGCCTGCTCAGAAGGCTATTCCCTCGATTACCGCCAACGGCCGCCGCATTACCGTAGACATACGCGACAGTCTTATACCCAACACCACTTATACAATCGATTTCTCCGATGCCATACGCGATCTCAACGAGGGCAATGTGCTTGACGGATTTGCCATTGACTTTTCCACAGGCGACAGCATCGATTCGCTTCGCATATCGGGCATGGTGTTTGAGGCGCGCACTCTCGAACCGGCCCAGGGGATGCTCGTTGGTGTCTACAGCAATCTTTCAGACACCGCTCTCCGTACACTTCCCATGGAGCGCATCGCACGCACCAATCAGCTCGGCCAGTTTACAATACGCGGATTGCGCCCCGGAGAATACCGAATTTTTGCCATCAACGATGTGAACCGCGACTACCATTGGGACCGTTCGGAGGATATCGCATTCTACGACACTATAATAAGCCCCTGGGCGGAGACTGTCGTAATTACCGATACGCTGACGACTGCCGAAGGTGTCGACTCGATAGTGACACGTGAGGCGCGCGACTATTTTCCGAACGACATACTCCTAACCTGGTTCAACGAAGGCTACCAGTCGCAGTACCTCAAGGATTACCGGCGTCCCGAGCGAAAGAAGCTCACAGTCGATTTCGGCACACGCTCCGACTCATTGCCGGAGCTCACGATACTCAACGGGCCGTTGGCCGGAGCTTCATCCTCGCAGTGGGCTCGGCTCAATGCAGTGGCCACCCTCGATACTCTCGAGTATTTCATCACCGATTCGGCTGTCTATGGTATGGATTCAATGCTTGTGGCAATGAGATATCTGCGCACCGACACTGCCTCGCGCCTTGTATGGGGCACCGATACATTGCGGTTCAGCTTCAAAGACCCCAAAAAGAGCAAGGGTCAGCTGAAAAAAGAGGCGAAAGAGCGCGAGCGCAAGATTGAACGTATACTTAAAGAGCGCGAAGAGGCCGGCGATACGTCAAAGACAATCCTGCCGTCCGATACTATAGAAATCAAATTCCTCCAGTTCTCGTCCAAATCGGGCGGCACCCAGGAACTTGCTCGCCCCATGTGGTTTACCACCGACCAGCCTTTGCTCGTTGACACAATCCCGGAGTCAATCGTCACATTTGCCATGATGCGCGACACTGTCTGGGACACAATCCCGGCACCGCGTATTTATCGTCCGGATTCTCTGCGTCTGTTGAGCTTCAAGGCAGATTATGCATGGGCGCCGGCTACAAAATATAAGCTCTCGATTGATTCGGCGGGACTGCACGGTGTATATGGTCTGTGGAATTCGCGTACCGATTTCGAGTTCACTACAAAATCTCTGGAAGATTACTCTGCTCTTTTTGTCAATGTGTCCGGCACGACCGATTCGGCGTTTGTCGAGGTGCTTGGGCGCGATGACAAGCCGGTGGCTGTCGCGCCGGTCAGAAACGGTGTGGCAGAGTTCAATTATCTCGCGCCCGGCGATTATTATATGCGCCTGTTTATTGACAGAAATCACAATGGCATTTACGATACAGGCACCATTACTGACAGCATCTCGCAGCCCGAGGAGGTATATTACTATCCTAAGAAAATCGTGTTGAAGAAGAATTGGGATGTGGAGCAGTCGTGGGATATCTACGAGACAGCAATCGATCTCCAGAAACCGGCAGAGATTAAGAAAAACAAGCCCAAGGACAACAAGAAGCGCCGACGCCGTCCCGACGGATCATATATTGACGAGCGTGATGAAAACTCCGACGAATATGATGATGAGTTTGACGATGGCTATGGTGAGATGGACCAGTTTGGCCCGGGCAGCTACAACGGCGTACGCAATATCGGCAACAGCCGTAACAATTCTGTAGGCGGATTCTCTCGTAACAATCGTTTCTAACCGGCTATGCGTATATCCTATGGGTAAATGTGTCATAGATAAAGAGAATGTTGTCGCTCCAGGACGGTGTCATCTTATCCTTGATGTGGATGAGACTCGTCTTGGTGTGACAGTCATTGATCCTATTGTCTCCGACCCGCTATGGCGTAGCATTGAGCTGACTCCGGCTCTCTCTCCATCCAGAGGGGCAGGGTTTGTAGAGTCGGGCTCTGAAGCGCTTGTCAAATCGCTTGAAGAAGCTGTATATGACAATCCGGTATTACTGTCGGGATTTTCATCGGTAGAGGTCATACTGCACACACCATGGTTTGCCATGGTGCCGCCGGAAATTTCTGCGGATGCTGAGATGCGGATGACTGTAGCCGAAGCATCTGTGCCTGAAGAGGCCGCCGACGCTACGATGATTGAGCTTCCTCCGCTCTCCGCAGAGGCGCCCGACTTCGTCATGTATGCCGACACCCGGCTTGTCGACTTTCTGAGGCGCACGTTTGCCAATCCTATGTTCCGTCATCCTCTTGAAGTCATGTGCCGGTATTTCATGGGTACGGATCCTCTTGGTGTCTCTGGAAAGATGCTTGCCCGTTTCGCTCCGCGCCGTGTCGATCTTATGGCGTTTGGCAATTCGGGCCCCGTTTTTGCCAATAGTTTCGAATGTATGTCGCCTGTCGATGCTGTATATTTCATACTTGCGGTAAGGGAATGGCTTGATATCGGTGTCAACGGCGAGCTATTGTTGGCCGGAGATGCCGCCATGCGTGAGGCCGTCACCCCCGTCTTGCGCAAATACATCGGATTTGCCATGCCTTTGCCGCTCCCTTCGCGAGTCGCCTCCGGCAATGTCGCGATGCCGTTCCATGCCGAGGCTCTTGCGGTCATGTATATGAAGAATATTAACAATCCTGCTGACAGACCATCATGCGAATAATACGAGGAAAATATGGACGACGTCGCTTCGACGTCCCGTCGAATATATCGGCCAGGCCGACAACTGATTTCGCACGTGAGAACATATTCAACGTGCTCGAGAACCTCACTGACCTTGAGGATGCCGACTGTCTCGACCTTTTCGCAGGCACGGGAGCCATCAGCTTTGAGTTTTTGTCGAGAGAATGCCGACATGTCACTGCCGTAGAGAAAGCCTCTACACAGTGGCGCTTTATCAGTCAGGTGGCACAACGTCTGAATGTCGATAACTTCACCCTGATACGTGGCGATGTATTCCGCTTTGTTGCCACATGCACCGGCAAGTTTGATATCATCTTTGCCGATCCTCCCTACGACCTTCCGCGTTTCGGTGAGATTCCCTCCTTGATTCTCAGCTCAAAAATGCTGCGTGAAGGCACAATATTTGTCATCGAGCATTCGCGCAACTACGATTTTTCCAATCTGCCGCATTTTCTTGAGCACCGTGTCTACGGCTCTGTCAACTTCTCCATATTTCGTATCGGAGACGTGGAGCCGTGTGGTGCTGTATCTTCAGGCGAAAATGTCTAGCATAATGATAACCTTATATCAAATATCTGAATATGAATAGATTTGTTTATCTTCTCGCTGCGGTCGGTTTATTCACCCTATCGGCCAAAGCGCAGATACTACCGGCCTACAGTATGGAGTATGGCGACACTTTGCGCACCTACTCGATGTTTATTCCTGAAGGCATAGGCAAAAATGCTCCGCTTATAGTCTATACTCACGGATATTCGACAAAACCGGCAAACAGAGTCCGTCGCGACCTCAACGAGGCCGCCGCCGAATATGGCTTTGTCGTATGTTATCCCGACGGAGCGCCCGACAGCCGCGGTAAGGACGGATGGAATGTCGGTTATCCATCCCAGCATACCATGACCGTCGATGAAAACGACTTCTTCGCAAAACTCCTCGATGAAGTGTGCGGGCGTTTTGGAGTAAGCCGCAGCAACGTATTCCTTGCGGGCATGTCAAATGGCGGTGACCTCTGTTATCAGATGGCGTATACACGTCCCGACCTCTTCAAGGCTTATGCCTCCGTGGCCGGACTCACCTTTGAGCATGTTTACCACAACGAGCACCTTACTATTCCGGTTCCGTTCCTCGAAATTCATGGCACAGCCGACAAGATTTCAATGTGGCAGGGTGACCATGCCAATGCCGGAGGATGGGGGCCATATATCCCAGTGCTGCTCGCAGTGGCCGCAGTGGCCGCCAACAACCGTTGCACAACAATGACAACCGACACCATACCATCGCGTTCGGAGCGTCTGGTGACACGTTACACATATAGTGGAGCACCTTCGGGAGCCGACGCGGTGCTCTACCGTATCGAGGGTGGCGCTCACCGCTGGGGCACTGCCGATGTCAATACTTCCGACATCATCTGCCGGTTCTTTTCCCGCTATCTCGACAGATAGTCTCACCCTCTAAGGCTCACGAATAAAGCAAAAGGGAGGCGGTTCACACCGGCTCCCTTTCTTTTAAAATAAAGGCTTAAGGTTACTTATCTTATTTGTACAGAGGTTTTGCTTTATTACGATGAGGAGGTAGAGTCGGATATAATCCGGATGAGGAGAATATTTTTTATCGAACTGCCTTTGACTTCCAGCCATTGGCAATCAGATACTGTGCAATCTGCACTGCATTGAGCGCGGCGCCCTTCTTAATCTGGTCGCCCACAATCCAGAATGACAGTCCGCGGTCGCATGTGAGATCCTTGCGCAGACGGCCTACATATACCGGATCCTTGTCGGCGATATCAAGCGGCATGGGATACTGCTTGTTGGCGGGGTCGTCGAGCATCACTATGCCTTCGGCCTTTTCCAGAGCCTGGCGGGCATCCTCAAGGCTTACTGGCTGCTCTGTCTCTACCCATATGGCTTCGGAGTGGGCGCGCATCACCGGCACTCTCACGCATGTGGCGCTCACTTCGAGCGATGGTGCATGCATTATCTTCTTGGTCTCGTGGTACATCTTCATCTCCTCCTTGGTGTAGCCGTTGTCGGTAAACACATCTATCTGAGGGATGACGTTGTAGGCGAGCTGATATGCGAATTTCTCGACAGTGGGCTCCTCGCCGCGGGTGAGCTGTGCATGCTGCTCAAGCAATTCGGCCATTGCCGATGCCCCGGCGCCGCTGGCGGCCTGATAGGTCGACACATGTACGCGGCGTATCGGAGATATGTCATTGATAGGCTTCAAGGCCACTACCATCTGTATTGTGGTACAGTTGGGGTTGGCTATGATATTGCGGGGAGTATCGAAAGCGTCCATTCCGTTGACCTCGGGTACTACCAAAGGCACATCGGCGTCCATGCGGAATGCACTTGAATTGTCAATCATCAGTGTGCCGTTGGCGGTGATTACATCGGCGTATTCGCGTGATGTGCCGGCACCGGCCGAAGCAAAGGCAATGTCGACACCCTTGAAGTCGTCGGCATTACGTGTAAGCTCTTTTACTATGATTTCTTTACCACGATATGTATACGTCCGACCTGCACTACGGCTTGAGCCGAACAGCAACAACTCGTCAATTGGGAAATTCTGTTGGTCAAGTGTGCGGAGGAATTCTTGTCCCACGGCTCCGCTTGCACCTACAATAGCAATCTTCATTTATTTCGCGGTTATGATAAATAAATCATATGGTGTGGCAGACTGATGTCAGTAATAGTGCCTGATGGAGGAGTTTTGAGCGCTATATATGATTTTGCGCACCTTTCTGTATTGCAAAATTAAAAAGAGTCTACCTAATTGCCAAATTTATGGCCAAAAAAGTGGCGTATAGCATCGTCAAATGTGATTTTTGGCCTTATTTTGGTATTATTTACTTGTACGTTTCGGCAATATCGCGTATTGCTTCAAAGATATCGATGTCGGTCTGGGTCAATTCCACATGTCTGCGTGCCATGGCACGGCGCGCTATGTCAAAGAATTTGCTCATTGCCACATCCGAAAATCCTGCCGCTCCGCCTTCGCTGAACGAAGCCACGAAATTGCGCGGAAATCCCGACCCGTGGATGTTGCATCCGACACCGACCACAGTGGCTGTGTTGAACATCGTGTTGATGCCGGCCTTGGAGTGGTCGGCCATGATAAGTCCGCAGAACTGAAGCCCTGTGCGCAGAAACCTGTGGGCCGGATAGTTCCAGAGCTTGATTTCGGTATAGTCGTTTTTGAGATTCGATGCCACACAGTCGGCTCCCAGATTGCACCATTCGCCGATTACGGCGTTGCCGAGAAATCCGTCGTGGGCCTTGTTGCTGTATCCAAGCATCACTACGTTTGACAACTCGCCTCCTACTTTACACCACGGGCCGATGGTCGTGGCTCCATATACACGGGTGCCCATGTTGATGTGCGAGTCGTGGCAGAGTGCCAGCGGACCGCGTACAAGAGTGCCTTCCATTATTTCGGCATTGCGGCCAATGTATATCGGGCCGTTCTGCACATTGAGCACTGCGGCTTCCACCCATGCTCCCTCTTCGATAAATACCCGAGATGGATCGCCTATTATCGTTACCGTCCGGCTTATCGGCTGTGAAGTGCGTCCGGCGGTCACTCTTTCGAAATCATACTCAAGAGCCTCTCCGTTGAGTGTGAATATGTCGGTCAGCGAGCGAAGTGCGGTGATATGTATGGGATCGTATTCTACAGTATCCTCTGCCTCTTTTCCGTGACGGGCTATTTCCTCTCCATCCACCGTCAGACGGCATCCGCAAGGCAGAGCCTCGATTGCTTTTACCAGTTCGTCCGACGGACATACGTGTGAGGCTATGTAATAGTCGTCGAGGGTATCGGCTTCTTTTAGCGGGAACTTGGGCGCGAGATATTCAGCGCTTACCTTGTAGGAATATTCTCCCGGGAAAGCGCGCTCCCACTTCTCGCGGATTGTCTCGATTCCGAGGCGTATTCCGGCCACAGGACGTGTATAGGTGATAGGGAGCAGGTTGTCGTGCACCCGGGCTACATCATATAATATTACGTTTCGCATATATTGCACTCTTATTGTGCAAAGGTACTAATAAACTGTTTCAATGAAGATTTTTTTGAGGGATATTCTATGCCGAGGGTAAAACAGATATGTACGGTCGGGTGTTAATAATGATAAAATCCGATAAGATAATTTGAAAGACTTATGGTTACGCTACTATTGCCTGCCGCTGTTTCGGCGTCGTTTCTTTCTTGCGTTGCGGGTGTGTTGGCGCTCGTTATACTCATATTGATTGCCATGGTACGGCGCAGTTCCGGACAGATGACCACTCTTGGCGGAGGGGTTATAGCCCTGCTGTCGGTGATTGCCATAGGTGTGATATGGATTGTGGCTGTAAGTCCGGTGGATATGGTATGGTCAGTAGCCGGCATGCGCGAGTCGGCCGATTTGATTGGCTCAGGCACAAGCGTGCAGCGTTCGCTCGGATACACCTATGGCCACGATGCCCTTGTGCCGCGCGGTGTTGCCGTATGGCTTGCCGTGATAATCAGCGCGGTAGTCGTAATGTCGGTATGGATTGCGATATCCATCCTCGGCCGTCGCCGCCGTCTCGCTCCACCCCGTCCATCCGTAAAAAACGAATCGTTATAGTTGTTCTTTAACTGTTCTGTCATTGAGGTGCATGTCGACATCTTTTTGATATTTATTCATTCGTTACTATATTTGCAAGGTTAAAGCAAATATAACATACATGAAACGAACGATTATTACAATGTGGATGGCAGGAGCCACGCTCCTGTCGTCGGCGCAGGATGCGCCTTTGATGCCTTATCAGAATCCGTCACTTTCATTTGAAGAGCGTGCCGACGACCTGCTTTCTCGCCTTACTCTTGAAGAGAAAGCATCGTTGATGAGAGACTCGTCGCCTGCGATTCCGCGGCTCGGTATCCCGGAGTGGCACTGGTGGAGCGAGGCTCTCCACGGGGTAGGACGTAACGGCACGGCCACCGTATTTCCCATAACCATGCAGATGGCCTCTACGTTCGACGACGTTTTGGTGGAACGGATATTTACCGCCGTCAGCGACGAGGGCCGTGCCAAGAACTCGATAGCCAAGCGTGCGGGCCGGCTCGACAACAACCGCTGTATGTCGTTCTGGACTCTGAATATAAGAGCTTGTTTAATAATAAATGTTACCGTCAGGGCGGTCTTCGCCGGCATCTTTCCTCCCGTTCTTCGGTCGTTATGGAACCCCATAACTCCCTCATCACAAGCGAAAACCTGCTCGCCGACTGACCGCCCAGACGGTAACATTTATTATTAAACAAGCTCTTAGCGAGCGGGACCTTCGTGAGACATATTCAGCGGAAGCATAACCCCGGCCCTGGAGGGAGAGGAGATGCCTGTCGATTTGCCTGGATTCTATCGTGGCGATCGTCTGTCTATCGAGCTCCCAGATGTACAGCGGAAGTTGATACGCCGGCTTCACGATATGGGGAAGAAGGTGGTGATGGTCAACAATTCAGGCTCGGCTGTGGCGCTTGCCGCGCGAAAGTTTCACTTGTTGGGACGAGGCTACCCGCTCGATGCGTGTGGTCCCCGGCTCCTACCTGCTGATGGCCGGCTCGTCAAGCGCCGACATTTCTGCTCCGGTTGCGGTAAAAATAAAATAATCGGAGATTGTCAGATGGATTTTTGCTTGTGATGAGGGTGTGTAGCCACAGCTGCATGACCGAAGAATGAGCTAAAAGGCGCAGACAAGACTCTCAGAGGGCGACTGCGATGGTTGTGGACGGGGCGATGTCCGGAAGGAAAATCAGCCGGAACCGTCGCCCGTCGGCAGTCGCCGCTATAATGTCGCTGATGGCGTTGTCGGCAATCTCTGCCTGAGGCAGCCTGATTCCTTCGGCAAGCGGAAGTCCGGGTATGCCTGCCGCTTTGTATACTGCCTCTTTGATAGTCCAGGCCCGCAGCAGCAGAGTGTCGGAGGCGGTCCATCCAGGCATTTCATCGGCAGAAAGCACTCTCGGGGCCACGTTGCGAAGGGCTTTTCGGAAATGCTCGCAGTCAATGCCGATTGCTGTGCCTTCCGGTGCCACGGCGAGCATGGCGGTGTCGCTGCAGTGGGATATTGACACGCTATGCAGGGTGTCGCATCCGTCGCCGGCCAGTATATATGGGGCTCCCGACTCCTTGTGCATAAGCCGGGCCTCGGGGCCGAATGCTGCTGTGACAAGCCCGGCCACGGCCTCACGTTCTGCTTCTCGGCGACCGGACCTGTCGGAGGAGCAGGCGATAGCCGTGTGCCATACAGTAATGCCCGGATATGGGTCGATTCGCACGATGTCGTGTCGGCTGCTCATTCGGCTGTCAGATTCTTGGCCATATGGATGAGGTCGCGCTCCACACCTTCCACTATAGGCATGTAATATTCCGCGTCATTGCCCGGAAGTGCCGGCGGCATTTCAAGCGCGCCGGTAAAGAGCAGTCCTGTGCTGTCGGTGGCGATTATCTGTAGCGGAGTCACCATTGCACCGGGGGTGGCCACGATTTCCGATGAAAGTCCGTTGGGGGCAGTCAGTTCCGTCACAGTGCTGCGCAGACCTCCGGCGTTCAGGGCAATGCGCTCCCTGCGGTTGGCGATAGCCGTGAACAGAGAGTCGCCTTCGAGTCGGCTCAGAGTAAGACGCAGAGTGGCTCCATAGCGTGGATAGCGCACGTCGATCCATGTGGCGACATCGCCGTGTGAGGCAATATCGACTGTAGTGGAATCGTTGACCATGATGCGCACGGGCAGAGTGGGCGAGACCTGACGGTATACGGAGTCGTAAAGCTCGATACGCGGATATGCAGTGCGGCGCGGCACGGCCGACGAGTTGTCGGTGCGGCCTGTACAATCGCCGGTAAGCAGAATGAACAATGCTGCCACTACAAACGTGGGCAGCATAAGTAAAAGACGCTTGAACATGCTCTTTGACAATCTCTTAGTTTGAAGCAGGGGTGGTCTGGTCGGGATTTTCCTGCGGCATTACCTTGACGCGTACCGACGATATGCGGTGGCGTTCGATTGATATGACAAGGAAACGGCATCTGCGGTATACTATCGACTCTTTCTGCCGCGGGAAGTCGCCCTTGATGGCGAGCAACATTCCGGCAAGAGTGTCGCAGTCCTCGGTCACTTCCTCATAATCCTGCTCGTTGAGGTCGGTCACACGGAAGAAGTCGGTAAGCAGGGTCTTCCCGTCGAATATGTATGTGTCGTCGGGCAGGCGCTTGTAGGTGGTCTCATCCTCGTCGTACTCGTCGTTGATATCGCCGACAATCTCTTCAAGCACATCTTCCATGGTCACAAGGCCCTGAGTGCCGCCATATTCGTCGATAACGACAGCCATGTGTATGCGGCGGCGGCGGAAGTCCTCGAGGAGGTCGTCGATCATGCGGGATTCAGGCACGAAATATGTCTCGCGGATAAGTTTCTGCCACTGAAAGTCATCGGGAGTGTCCTTTCCGATGTAGGGGAGAAGGTCGCGGCTGTAGAGCACACCGCGGATATTGTCGTCGGTATCCTCCACTACCGGCAGGCGGGAGAATCCGCTCTGCAACACCACATCCATCACCCGGCTGAACGAGAAGCCGTAGTCGATTGTAGTCATATCGACGCGCGGTGTCATAATCTGCGAGGCCGTAGTGTCGCCGAATTCAAGTATTCCCTCAAGCATCTCCTTCTCGTCGGCGCCTTTCACCTCGGTCACTTCGAGAGCCTGCGACAGGTCGTCGACCGATATGTCGTCGACTTTCTTTGTAATCACGCGGTTGACTATCGAGCCGCTTTTTACCAGCATGGATGATATGGGGAAGAACAGTTTTATGGCGGCTCCGATTCCTCCCGAGGCCATTTTGGCCCATCCTACAGTGTAGGTGTTGGCATAAAGTTTCGGTAGAATCTCGCCGAACAGGAGTATGAGAAACGTAAGGATGACCGACTGGAATATAAAGTCGAGCACACCGCTCTCGAAATGGAAAATCTGGTTGAACGCGAAATTGCAGAGAATTACTATGGTTACATTTACCAGATTGTTGGCGATGAGTATCGTGGCGAGTAACCTCTGAGGCTGTTGCAGGAAGCCCTCGATTGTGGGGCCTTTGGGCGACTCGTCAAGTTCTTCGCGTTGCGACGGAGTCAGCGAGAAGTAGGCGATTTCACTTCCTGATACAAAGCCTGATATGAGCAGGGCTATTGCGGCGCATACCAGCGCTATTATGCTTCCTGCCGTCGGAGTGTTTACTGTTATGAGCTGGGCGGCCATTACAAGCCCTGTGAGTGGCGAGGCCACCGGTAACGGATCGATATCCAAGACGATGGGGTGTTAGTGAGACATATATCGCAGGCTTCGGCTCTGCGGATGGAGCGTTTGCCCAGATGTGAGGCACAAAGTTAAGGAAACTTTTGCATTCCACCCAATCCGTACTATTCTTTTTATTGACCTTTGCAGCAATCTGTTTACATTGAAAAAATGCCCCTGCCTCAGTGTGTATTCCGAGGCAGGGGCAAGAGGGTGTGGTGGGGTTTCGTATACCCTATGGTGTCATCAGGGACGGTAGTGCGCTTTTATTTTACAAGCACCTTCACTGCTTTGTTGCCCTGGCGCTTGATGTAGAGGCCCGAGGTGGGGTTGTCTACGCGCACACCGTTGAGGTTGTAGTATACAGCCTCGGTGTTGTCGGCGGCCTCGATTGTCTCGATGGCGCTTGTGTTGCCGAGGGGCTGGTAGTTGGTGAATGATTTCCATTCGGCTGCTGCCTTGTAGTCGTTGATGCTGCCGGCAGGCACGTATACGGGGATGTCGGTGGGTATGCCGTCGAATGCCATAGCGGAAGCGGCTGGAGGAATGGTGGCTGCCGAGCGGATTTCGGTCATACCGCTGCATGAGTCAAATGCCATCATGTCGATCTGGGTCACTGTAGATGGAAGGCTGACTGACTTGAGAGCGGAGCATCCGGAGAATACCATTTTGCCGATATATTTTACGCCTTCGGGAAGGTTGATTGACTCGAGGGCCTTGCATCCGTAGAATGTCATATTCGCGAATGAGTCTACGCCGCCTTTCAGTGTGACGTTCTGAAGTCCGCTGCAACTGAAGAACGAGGAGCCCATTGAGGTTACATTAGCCGGAATCTCAATATCGGTGAGGCCTGTGCAGTTGGCGAATGCCTGGTCGCCAAGTACTTCGAGTGATGCGGGTAGAGTGACTGAGGTCAGGCCCTTGAAGCCATAGAATGAGCGACCGATTGAGGTGACACCTTCGGGAATCTCGAGAGCTGTGGTCTCCTTGCCGTTGAAGTATACTTTACCCCATTTTGAGGTTGAGGTGGGGAATGCGTTGTAGATGGGGTTGGCGTTGCCGTTGGCAATCTCTACGGCGCACCATGCGGCCAGGTCGGCGATATATACCGTCTTGATGCCGCTCATGTTGCGGAATGCGTCGGTTCCGATTGTGGTGATTGATGAGGGAATCGAGATTGATGTCACTACCTTATTGTTCATGAAGGCTTTCTCTGCCACAGAGGTCACTGCATAGTTCTTTCCGCCTACGGTGATTGACGCGGGGATGTCGAGTGAGGTGACAGTGGCGATGCAACCGGTGACTGCAGCTGTGTTGTTGTCGCGGTCGAGCTGGTAGTTGATGCCGCTGATGCTCGGGGTGTCGGTGTCCTCGTTGTCGTCGCCTTCGCCTGTGGCTTCGCCGGTGAATACGTTGAAGTCAACGTCAATCTTGATGTCGGAGAGAGTATATCCCGACAGGTTCGTGCCGTTGACATAGCAATAAAGTATGGCGTCGGCCTTGAGCAGCGAGGTGGCCTCGGAGGTGACTACCGAAATGGTGAGGTCGTCGGCCATTCCTACAGGATTTCTTCCGTATAGAGAGTAGACTCTGTTATAGTAATAGTAGCAGTCGACCGGGGTACCGGCTGCGATAGTGGCGCTGTTGGCTGCGGAATTGAGCGATACGGGCACTTCATAGTATGCACCGTAAAGGAATCCGCTGAGTCCTACTATTTTCAGAGATGTCTCTGTGGGCTTGGAAATCAGAAGTGGCATTTCGAAGGCAACAGATTCTCCGTCGTTGGTTGAAAGGGAATATGTGATATTGGCGTTTGCTTTGGTTGCCTCTATTCCGCTCATGATAACTAAACCTCCGGCATCGACTTTGCCATAGACACCGTTGTCAAATGTGATTTTGTCGCCTGATACAGTGCCTGTGATGTCCTGTGAGGAATACTGGTTGGCATCGGGAATGAGTGCGTATAGGGTGATGTCGCCATATGTGGAATGTGTGCCTATCACTACGCCTGTGGGGATGGAAATTTTTCCGGTTGAGGCGTCATAGGTGGCGTTGACTGAATAGCCTTCTGCGAAGTTGTTGAGTACGATGCCTCCGTCGGTACCTTCGGAAACGGTAAAGAAACCGTTGTAATTATCTTCCGTATCATTGTATGTAGTTACGAAACGCATGCCAACGATTGACTCGGGAGCGGTTGTAGATGCGTCGTCGGCTGCACGCGACACTTTGCGCACGCTTTCGGAATACTCGACTTTGGCTGACTTGAGTTCCTGATGGTGTTCGGGCATCGAAAGTGTCGTCACTGTCTGAGGAGCCGCCATCGAGCATACTGTACATAGTGCAGCAAGCGATAATGAGTAGAATTTTTTCATAAGGTTAAATAAAAAAATGTGAATATTGTGCTGAAACAAGCGCACAAAAGTATGAAGTTGTCTTGACTTATTTTAAACATACAAAATACAATAAGGAGTGTTAAGTGTAATGAGCAAAAACACACCTAAACACTCCTTGAATTGATAGAACTCATAGATAAAGACACCATAAGAATGGAAATCCTGCCGTATCTGACAACCGCCAAACGAGGCTACACATGCAAGGGAGACCTTTGCGAGGTCATCCAGTGCATATTGTATAAGCTCAAGACAGGCTGCCAATGGCACATGATTCCCACAATGGCGATCTTCACCGAAGTAGTCCTCCATTATAAAACAATCTTCGGGAAGTTTCGGCAGTGGTGCAAGGACGGTTCGTGGCAAAAAAGTTGGGAATCGCTGCTTGGACGCAACCGCGACATGATAGACCTCTCCAGTGCCGACCTTGACGGCAGCCATACCGTGGCACGGCGCGGAGGAGAGGAAGTCGGTGGAGCAGCGCATAAAGCGGCGCAGACCACCAATGCCATATTTATTACTGACCGTCAGGGTATTCCGATGGCTATGTCTGAGCCAAAATCCGGCAAGCACCATGATGTTCATGAGATTGGAACGTCACTTGATCAGATTTTTGGCATGATGGATAACGCAGGAATTTCCATTGACGGCCTTTTCCTCAATGCCGATGCCGGATTTGACTGTCACGATTTCAGAAGAAAATGTGAGAGTGCCGGAATCATTGCTAATGTAGATTTCAACAATCATACAAAAAACGATGAGAAATATCTGCTGGACAGAGAACTCCTGTCTCTCAGATATAGCATTGAGAGGACAAATGCCTGGATGGACTCTTTCCGATCCGTGCTCAATCGTTTCGATAAAACGGTTTCCAGCTGGAAAGGGTGGAATCTCCTGGCATTCCATGTGATATTTCTTAAACACATTAACAGACTCAAAAAGTCAAGATGACTTCTATCTATTTAATTTTAAAAACACAACAAATGTAAATAAAATTTCAGGGCTGGCGCATGAGATTTAACTATCCTTAAAGACTTTGTACAGATATTCAGTGCTCCACATACATTTTTTGCGTCTTCGTTTAAGGCTGAGTTTATCGTTCTGCTTTTTAAGCATTTCCAATGCATACTTGCGCATCGCTGAAAAATTGACAGCGCCATTCTTGGCGCGTACGCGGCACATATCTTCCCGAAACGTCACGTCGAGATGCCAGTGCAGTTTGTTCTCGATACCCCAGTGCGCACGAATACGCATCGCATAGTAAGAAGCCTCATCTTTCTCCACGCTGCTGAGATAGTAGATTGTTTCACGCGAGCGGGCACCGTTCTCAGTACGCTCACGCTCCATCTTTATGATACGTTTAAGACCGGGCCACTTCTCGTACATTCCCTCCTGTTCCAAAAGTGTCGTATCCATAATTGAACAGGTTCTCTTCTCAACTCTTCCGTGCCCCTTTTCCTCGGTTGTGTATACCGATATTGGAGTAGTCCTACTAAAGATACTTTCCGTCAAGCTCTTGAGTATCGGCTGATTGTCTTTAAGCGCCATCAGATAGTCGCCGCCCTGGAGCATGATCTGTTCTGCGATATTACGGTGGGTCCCCATTGCGTCGACTGAAACCAATGCCCCTGTAAGCCATAAAGAGGACAATACGGACGGCAGAACCGTAAGTTCGTTGGTCTTGCCATCCACCGGCTTTTCGGCAACGCAGATTTCTGTTTCAGATACCCACGCATTGAGGATATACAGTCCGTGGCATCCGGGACTCCTGGGATTTTCACCCCGCAGTTTCTTACCGTCAATGATGACCTGATTGCCGCACAGGGATTCGATTATGTGGCCTCGGCAGCAATCAAGACTTGCCCGGAGCTGAGCGGGATTGACAGACTCTACAACACGAAGTATCGTGTCACCACACGGGACGCCGTTGCTAAGCTTCAGCAATCCGGCGGCCTTGAATTCTTCCTCTCGGTCTGTAACCATATCCGATATGTCGTCACAGTCCTCACAATCACACAACACGCCGATGAGTGCCATTCGGAGCACATCCTCGAGCTCATGTTTAACCTTGCCCAAGTCACGCGGGTCTTTTACTTTGCTGAAAATTTCTATTTGCATACCTCTAATATATCCATTTTCAGCAATATATGCAATATCTGAAAGTTTATTTCACATAATCAGGTGAATTTTTGACTGAATTTGAGTTAAATCTCATGCGCCAGCCCTGATAAAATTTAAAATTACAGATTGATATAGATATTCGGTTTAATGCTACTGTGCCGGATATCGCTTGTGGGGATTCTTACAAATAATTTGCCTTTTTGTCGTGATTATTCAAGCGAATATAGGTGTGTATTGGGATGAAGATTCCAAATCGAAGTGCAAAACTTTGAGATGGGCATTAGTCATTCTCCTCTCTCCTTCTGGCGAGGGGATGCCCAAGCGGCGGGGGCGGCCTAAACCGCCCCCAAGAGCGAACAGCAGCAGAACATACTGGCAATACAAAATAAAAAGGGAGACCGAAGTCTCCCTGAGATTAACTAATTTTGTATTGCTTATGTACAGACAATTAACCTCGCAGCAAAGGTCGCAAATTTTCGCCTTACTGCAAAGAAAAACTTCGAGAGAAGAAATTGCCCTCATAGTAGGGTGCAGTCAGTCAACGCTTTGTCGTGAACTGAAGCGCAATTCCACAACCAAAGGCCACTATCTGTGGGAAAAGGCTCATGCCAAAGCCCTTGAACGCAGAAAGCGCACCACATCCAACAAGAAGCTCGACAGCGTGTTGGTGTGGCGTATAAAACAGATGATTATTGACCACCAATGGTCACCAGAACAAATTCGTGGCGTGTTGGCCAAGGAAGGTGTTTCCGTATCCATACAGACCATTTACAACATTATAAACGCTGATGAAAGCGGAGAACTGCGCCGTCACCGCAGACATCCCGACTTCCGACGACGACCAAAAGGCGAACGCAAACCCACTAAAGCCACCAACATACCAAACCGCACAAGCATACACGACAGACCGGCCGAGGCCGACGGCAAACGCTTTGGCGATTTTGAGATGGATCTTATTGTTGATGCCTACGGGCACGCGATTCTAGTGCTGCTTGAACGCATGACTGGCTTTGTGATGATGGAGAAACTACCTTACGGAAAAAGAGCCAAGCCATTGTCAAAGACTGTCGTGAGAATGCTGTACGCATACCGTAAATATCTTAAAACCATCACTACTGACAACGGCAGCGAGTTCGCGGCACACCTCGACATAACCGCCGGATTACGCATCAAAGGTCTCGATGATGTGACTGT
Organism: Muribaculum intestinale; assembly: GCF_002201515.1. Classification (NCBI taxonomy): domain Bacteria; kingdom Pseudomonadati; phylum Bacteroidota; class Bacteroidia; order Bacteroidales; family Muribaculaceae; genus Muribaculum; species Muribaculum intestinale. The sequence continues at coordinate 1,154,824 of NZ_CP021421.1, read as the reverse complement.
TTACTTTGCCGACAGCTACTGCTCATGGCAGAAAGGAGCGGTCGAAAACATCAACAAACTCATCCGTCAATACATCCCCAAAAAGTCAAATTTCAATGATTTCACTGACCTATACATCAAGAATGTCGCAAAGAAACTAAACCTCAGACCACGGAAAAAACTCGGTTTTTCAAACCCGAAAACCGAGTTCTTCAAACAAATCGCTAATTTTGCACTTGCCAGTTGAACCTGCGGGTGTGTATTGGGATATTCGGATTGTAAGAATATTTTAGAAAAAATAAGAATGTTCTGGACATTGTATGTCAGTGATGGGTAAATCGTATGTAAGCGCGGTCGTCGAAAGATAGATTGCCGGGGATTATCCCTTTGGTGGAAATGTTTTCGTGCATGCACATGGGGTCTGAGTCGAGCAGTCGGTGCAGGTGTGTCTCACTCTGCGCAAGGGTAGGGAACACTTCGGGGTAGCCGTCTGAGGCGAGTATTACTTCTGTGCCGGCCGGTACGGTGAATACCTTTACTTTGGTCGGGCCTATCGGGGTGCCGTCGAATACGGGGAATGAATATTGCAGTTCCGTTGCGTGATTGTTCTGAAGAAGTGCCTGGCGCTCAAGGAACGGCCTGATAAACGTTCGCCCGGGGTCGTCGCGCATGATTTCCTCGCGGGTCATTCCTGAGGCAAGTGCGGCCTCGTTCATGGCGGCTCGTGCACGGGACATTATGAGGTCTATCTCCTTTTCATTGCGTGAATATGTGTCGGCGTATCTCAGTTGGCAGTCGCCTATCTGCCATATCTCTCTTCGCGATATACTGTATATTACACCATTGGCAACAAACCTTTTGTTGGGTGAGGCCTTTATTTCCATTTCGAGGCCGTTGGCTCTGTAGAATCGGGCGATTGCCGATGTGATATGCTCCATGGCTTCGTGCATTGTGGCCTCCGGTGGAAGGGCGGCTATGGCTTCGCATACGATTTCCATGGCTAATCGGCCTGATTTCTTGTCTTGTAGGGTGAAGCTGCTTTTTGAGGTCGCCCCGTCGATTACGGCTATGTGGGCGGGTGTGACAATGATTCCGTCTTCGTTGGTGTCGGGGCTTTTCTTCCCTTTCAGGTAGCTTTCGGCAATGGTGATGCCGTCGAGGACAACGTCCGGTGCGGCCCATTCGCTCGGACCGTCGGGCATAGTGTGGCCTATGGCCGCTACGGAGGTGGATGTTGTATCGGTTGGCATGGCTTTGACGGGGATTATCATGGCGCTGATAATTCCTATGCAGGATAGCGCTGTTGTGAGTCGAAGTTTGTGCATTTGTGTTGGCATTTAATTTGTAATACAACCGAGATGATTGTTCACGCCAACGGGAGTATAGTATGGATAGAAAAATCGATGAGGTGGCAGGATATAAATAAAAAAGAACTCTTTGTAATCAATCCCGAAGGACTGAATTGCAAAGAGTTCTCCTCTCTCCTCAGCGGTGCGTACGGGACTCGAACCCGTGACCCCATGCGTGACAGGCATGTATTCTAACCTACTGAACTAACGCACCAAGAAGTATTTTTTTTGTTTTAGCTTAGCGGCCTCTGCCGTTTTGCGTTGCAAAGTTAAGGCGCTTTTTTTGATTTGCCAAATCTTTTTGAAGAAAATTTGCGAGGAAATGTAATTTTTACTTTTGTTAACAATTTTCAAATCGCTCGAAATAGCACTTATTCGCCTAAAAGTCTTATATTTGCATCGTGCAAACGAGGCACACGAGCATGTAAGAAAAAATCAAGATAGTTTGTCAACTTTTTTATCCATGAGAAGAATCGCCAGAATTTTTAATGTGGTATCCGTAATTTTTTTAGGATACGCTTCGGCTGTGGCCGTGACTCCGGATGCGGTGAACGGCACTGTATCGACATCGCTGCCGGATGGTCGTACTATAGTGGTGAGGGCCTATAGCCCCGATATAATCCGTGTTGAAAACTTTGGAGCCGGTGAGGCGCCCTCGCGCACGCAGGCCGGACAGCTTGGTGTGGCGCCTTTCGACGGCGTTGTCGAGCGCACTGCCGACGAGGCTGTAATCAGGACCACCTCGGGCCTTTCGGCTATAATCGACCTGAAGAGTGGCGCTGTGTCTTTTGACGTTGATACTACGCCTGCCACGAAGCGGCTGCTTTACGACAGCGGCGTCAGGAGCAATGACGGCGGGAGTGTGAGCCTTAGTCTGATACCCGAGGGTGGCGGCACATTCTATGGCGCCGGCGAGCGTGGCCACAGCCTCAAGCTGAACGGTGACACGCTTGTGATGTACAACAGGCAGAATTACGGCTATGAGGGGCACGACCCGCGCCTGAGACAGATGAATATAACGGTACCGATGTTTGTAAGCACCGAGGGTTACGGTGTGCTGTTTGACGACCATGCTCCGGCCACACTGGTGATGTCGGACCCGATTGTGTATAGCTCGGAGCAGGAGAGTCCGGTGTCGTACTATTTTATATATGGCGGGGGCACTGTGGCCGGCGTGACGGAGGAGTACTCACGTCTGACCGGCCGACAGGATCTGCCGCCATTCTGGGCGCTGGGCTACATCACCTCGAAATACGGTTATAAGTCGCAACAGGAGACCGTAGGGGTAATTGACACGCTGAAGCGTGAGGGATTTCCTGTCGACGGTGTGGTGCTTGACCTCTACTGGTTTGGCAAGGAAACCGACATGGGCAAGCTCGCCTGGGATACCGTCAGCTGGCCCGACCACCGCGGCATGCTTGCCGGGCTGAAGGCACGCGGGGTGAATACAGTGCTGATATCCGAGCCTTATATCAACAAGAAAGGCGCTATCGACAATTACAATCTGCTCGCCGAAGGTGGGATGCTCACCCGCGACAAGGATGGCAATGTACACGATGTGACGACATGGGTAGGCGACGCCGGTATGTTTGACGTGGCCAATCCCGCTACCCGCCGGTGGCTGCGCGAGCGCTACCGTGCGCTTACCGACGAGGGTGTCGGCGGCTGGTGGGGTGATCTCGGAGAGCCTGAGGTGCACCCCGAGACAATCGTCCACTCCAACGGGATGACTGCGCGCGAATACCACAATGTATATGGCAACGAGTGGAGCAAAATCATATATGATATGTATCGTGAGGAGTATCCCGGACGCAGGCTTATGACCATGATGCGCGGAGGCACAGCCGGATTGCAGCGCTACAGTGTGTTTCCTTGGAGTACCGACGTGGCGCGCACATGGGGAGGTCTCGAACCACAGGTGCGCATAATGCTCAACTCGGGGCTTAGCGGACTGGGGTATATGTCGCACGATGTAGGCGGATTCGCCATTGTCGATACCACGCGTGTTACTGACCCCGAACTGTATGTAAGGTGGCTGCAGCTCGGTACATTCTCTCCGGTGCTGCGCACGCACGCACAGAAGATGCCCGAGCCGTACAATTATCCTGACCAGCGCGATATAATTCTCGACCTGGTGCGCGAGCGTTACCGCTGGCTCCCCTACAACTATACTCTGGCGTATGAGAATGCGTCAAGGGGATATCCGTTTGTACGTCCGCTCAATTTCGCCGACACGTCGTCGGCCCCCGACAGTGTGTCCGACCAGTATATGTGGGGGGAGGAGGTGATGGTGGCGCCTGTCACCGCTCAGAGCGCCACTCGTCGCCGTGTAGTGTTCCCCACAGGTGTATGGATTGACTATAACCATCCGGAGAAATCTCCGGTGGCCGGACTTTCGGAGAGCGTGGTCGATGCGCCTATTGAGGAGATACCGATGTTTGTGCGCTCAGGGTCTTTCATTCCGCAGGCCATGTACCCGATGGATAATGTAGGCGACTATGATCCCTCGCGCTATACCGTGCTGTATTATCCGCGTGGCGACGGGGAGAGCCGCTATACGATGTATGATGACGACCGCATGTCGTCGGAGTCGCTGAGAGACGGTGAGTATGCTCTGATTGACTTCGCCGGGAAGGTCGACGGACGCCATGCCGCAGTCCGGGTTGTGCAGAGCGGATATTATGAGGGCATGCCCGACGAGCGCGAGCTTACATTCGTACTTCCGGGAATAAATTCCGGAGACGTAGCTTCAGTCAAGCTCGACGGCAAGGCGTGTGCTGTCGGTAAATCGGAGGAGGGGTACGCGACGTTTGTCATGAGGCTTCGCGGCGACACTCCGGCAGTGGCCGACATCACTCTCCGTCGATGAGACGAATTTTGTTTAAAAAAATTAAATTTATCTCGCTGGCAATCAGTGAGATGTGTGATTATGGCAAAAAATATGCAAGGAAAAAGCATAAGGCGCTGAACTTTATCATTCCGGCTGCGTTTTAGTAGTACATAGCAAAATTACTTTTTCCATTGCAAGAAATGTGATAATGATTGGTTTATTATTAAACAATGAGCGACTGTGAAGTCGCTCATTGCTTTTTATATTGACTGTGGTTGAATCCGTCCTTCCTGAAATATGGCGGCACAGTGTGTGAACAGTATGCCTCCGAAAGTGTTGTGATAACAGAATCAACTATGTCGTTAGAAATTATCTATATATCAGAACTATTATGTCGAAGATTGAATCAATACTGGCGGGTGCGCTTGTCTCCGGCGCGGCACTGCTTATGGCCTCGTGCTCCGATAATGCCCGGTTTGTAGGTACATGGAACGGGATTTCGCCTGTAGACATGTCGGTCAGGATGCCCGATGTGGTGAGGGCATCCTCGGTTGTCTCTGTCGATTTTACACTCAACCAGCACAAGACCGGCGGCCCGATAGGGCTGTCAGGCAAACTTGATGTAGTAAAGAGCCTGCCGGGCGATTCGGCTTCGTCGGGCGTGCCTTATCAGCTCAGCATACCGGCTATGGCCTCGGTGAGGGGTGTATGGACATATGATATCGACGATGACGATGATTTGCTTGTGAATCTCGATATGTCGAGTCTTAAGGTGACTGTTGACCGTGAGGGTGTACGCTGGTTGGGCAATGTGCCGTCGGCAGGGGCTGACTCTCTGGCTGCTGTGACGGCGGCTATATGCGAGCGCGAGCTTTCCCATGCCGCGTACACCGATTTTTCGCGGTTTACTGTAATCAATGATGTAGACGTCGACAAGAGCGGGAGCAAGATGAGTTTTGAAATACATTCTCCCGAGGCTGAGATTTATTTCGTAAAGGCTGCTACGGAGTAACCCCGGATCGGCTTTACGGCTGCTGCTCGCGAGCCTTACCGGCAAGCATACCGCATGCGGCGGCTATATCCTCGCCGCGCGATGTGCGTATGGTGGCGGTTATGCCCAGCTCGTTGAGACGGTCGCGGAACGCCACCATGGTGTCGGCGGGCGATGTGCGCAGGTCGCTGTCGGGTATGGCATGGAAGCGGATTAGGTTGACTCTGACATCGAGTCCGCGCAACAGACGTGCCAATGCCTGGGCATGGCGCATGTTGTCGTTGAGTCCTCCCCACATTATATACTCTACCGACAGTCGCCTCTGGTGGGCGAAGTCGTAGCCGCGCAGCAGCTGGAGTACATCCTTCAGCGGATAGGCTTTTTCGACAGGCATAAGCGATGCGCGCTCTTCGGCGAAGGGCGAGTGGACGCTTATGGCTATATGTACCTTGGTGGTGTCGAGCAGTGTGCGCAGTGTGTCGATTTTTCCTATCGAGCTTACGGTGATTCTTTTGGGACTCCATGCGAGTCCCCAGGAGGATGTGAGTATGTCGATGGCACCAAGCACTGGGTCGAGGTTGTCCATCGGCTCGCCCATGCCCATGAACACGATGTTGGTAAGGGTGGCCGACTCGGGTATCGACAGCACCTGGTTGATAATCTGTCCGGCGGTGAGATTGCCGTGGAAGCCCTGGCGGCCTGTCATGCAGAAGCGGCATCCCATGCGGCATCCGGCCTGGGAGCTGACACAGAGTGTGGCCCGGTCGCGGTCGGGTATGTAGACGGCCTCTATATCGCGCCCTCCCACTCCTTCAAACAGGTATTTCACCGTGCCGTCGACGCTTCTCGCCTCGGCCTTGGGGGCGGTGCGTCCTATGGTGTAGCGCCGGGCGAGTGTGGCGCGTGAGGTCTTGGACAGATTGGTCATATCGTCGATTGATGCGGCACGCTTTTCGTAGAGCCATTTGGCCATCTGTCCGGCGGCGAAGGGTGGCATGCCGCACTCGGCGGCTACGTCGCGCAGTTGCGGGAGTGTCATCCCTATCAGGGGTGTGAGGGTGGTCTGTGTTGCTTCCATGGGTGCAAATTTAGCATATCCGCGCGATATGACAGGGGTGTTTCATGGGTTGTTTTTGCATGACTGTGAATAAAAAGCGCTACAGTCGCGAAGATGGACTGTAGCGCAGGGTTCAACAACATTGTGTGCCTTCCGTAACAAATAAGATTAAATTTTGATGTGTTATGTTGCCAAACTATAAGGATTGTATTATTGTTTGGTTTCTTTTTGTGCGATAAAGATATATAAAAAAAGGAGGGGTTAAAAATACCCCCCCCCATTTTAAGAAGTTTTAACAATATTTAATGTATTGTTGTATAATCCGAAAAATTTCGGTGTATTCTGTGAGTAGGTCTGTTAAAGGTCGATTTTCTTGATGCGCTTGCGGTGAGTGAAGCGTTTGCGGAATAGAATAAGTCGACGGTAGAAGGCGGCGATGCGTACCCATAGCGATGATGGGGTGGCCATGAAGTCGGAAGAGAGCGGGTCGATGGCCGATGGCACGTTGGCGCTCTCGGCGGCTCCGAACTGCTCGGGATATATGACCACGAGATTGTTGCGCGCGAAGTATTTCTGAAGGAACATGGGGAGCTCGTCCATCGATGAGCTGAACGATACCGACGAGCGCCGGGCATTGATGATTACGAATAGGTCGTCGTCGAGTATATGGTTGGCGAGGAGAACGAAGTCGTCCCAGTCCTCTACGTCGCGGTATTCCGAGCGTATCTCGAAGCGGTCGCGGATGAGGACTCCGCTCACACAGCGCCGGGTGTCGGTGTTGCAGCAGAATATTATGCGGCATCCGATCTGGCGTGTAAGGCGAGCGAGCGAGTTGACCCACTGGGCAAATCCGGTCTCGAATTCGGCCTTGGGCGGCACTACCACCACGATGCGCGTAACGGCGTTGACGGGGATGAAGCATCGGGTGATGAGCACCATCTTGTTGGTCGACTTTATCAGCTGCTCGATTTTGCTTCCGAAGAATGAGTCGACTACAGTGGCCTTGCGGTGCATGCCTATGATTACCTCGGAAATGTCGCGCTCCTTGATGGTGTTGACGAGTCCGGCGGTGACGTTGAGGTCGAAGCGCTCGATCGGGTCGATGCGGAGATCCATTGCCGCGGCGGCCTGCTGGGCCTGTTCGAGACACGTGCGTCCGATGGCGCGGTGGCCGGGAGTGTCATCGGTGATGATGTTGAGGGCGTAGAGGCGCGAGTCGCGCGAGTTGTTGTGCATGAGCACGGCGAAGTCGACCAGCGACGAGGCCGTCACGGGGTTGCTGACCGATATGAGCATGTTGGATGGGCGTCCGCGCATGCTTTCGGTGGATGAGGCGTCGTCGCTGAGCATCTCCAGGCGCATGCGTGTGGCGGCGCGCTCGGTGATGATTGACGAGATGGTGCATGTGACGAGTATCATCACGATGGTGCCGTTGAGCACATCTTCGTTGAATATGCCCATGCGGTAGCCTATCATCACCGCGGCGAGTGTGGCGGCGGCCTGGGCGTTGCTGAGGCCGAATATCATACTGCGGTCGATGCGCGACATACGGTAGGTGAGCTGGGTGAACCATGCCGCAAGCCATTTGCATATCGTGGCGATTGCTGACATCACCGCCGCTACGTAGAGTGTCTGCCATGATGACACCACGACGTGGACGTTGATGAGCATGCCTACGCCGATGAGGAAGTAGGGGATGAATATGGCGTTGCCGACAAACTCGATGCGGTTCATCAGCGGTGACATGTTGGGTATGTAGCGGTTGAGCACGAGTCCGGCATAGAAGGCTCCGAGCACGCTCTCGAGTCCGATGGCCTTGGCCGAGTAGCTGGCAAGGAACACCATGGCGAGAACGTAGATAAACTGTGTGACGGGCTCGGAATAGCGCTTGAAGAACCAGCGTGTGAGCCGCGGGAAGAGGTAGACGATAACCAGGCAGTATATGACGAGGCGTCCCAGTAGGGCGAGGAGTCCGAGGGGGCTGAATGAGCCGTCCTCCCAGATGCCGGCGATTGCGGCGAGCACAATCAGCGCGCCGAGAACGGTGACGATGGTGCCGGCGATGGTGATGATGACGGCGGGCGATTTGTTGAGGCCGAGGCGGCTTACTATGGGGTAGGCGATGAGGGTGTGGGAGGCGTACATCGAGGCGAGGAGTATCGATGTGAGCCAGCTGTAGCCGAGCAGCCACACTGAGGTGAGTGTGCCGAGTATCATCGGCACGAAGAATGTGTAGAGGCCGAATGTGAGTCCTTTCGACATGTTTTTCTTCAGGTGGTACATGTCGATTTCGATGCCCGCGAGAAACATCAGGTAGAGTATGCCTACCTGTCCGAATATCTCGAAGCTCGCGTCGCGGCTCAGCAACCCTATGCCGTAGGGGCCGATTACGACACCGGCCACAATCATGCCGATGATGTGGGGTATCTTGAGACGGTTAAGCAGAATCGGTGCAAGCAGGATGATTACCAGTACGATGAAGAATATCATTACCGGGTCGGTGACAAGCGGGGTTATGGCGGCGATCCTGCTCATATGTGTGGAAGTTTTAAGGTAAGTAATTGTTACTTATTTCTGCAAATTTAAGAAAAAAGCGGAGAATTATGTAGTGTTGGGGCGAGGAAAAGGGGAAATGCCTCAGAAGCAATAACGAGAGGGAATGGGATAAAGTTTTTCCGTAGCCGCGGCAAGCCATGCATAGCCTCCGGCCGGTGTAGGGGATGGGGTGGGGTTGGTGTGTAATGGAGTTGTGTTTGATGGGATGGGGTTGGAGTTTTTGTAGCCGGGCTACGCCGGGCATGCGGGTGGAGGGGGCGATGACCTATGGTTGCGAACCGCTAACGCGGCTCTTACCATAGGCTAACGTTGTGGACGCCGCCAGGGCGGCTGTGCGCTAACGCGTGGAGTTGTTGGCATGTGGCATGTGGATGCGATGTGGTCGCAGTGCGGATTTGTATGGGGCGAAGTCGGTTGGGGTGATGTGTAATGGCGGCGGATGCAATGCGACTTTGTATGGAGTGTGGGATGGTGTGTTTTGTCGTAGGTGGGATTGGCGTGGATGTGTGTTTGGGTGTAGGAAATGGCTGCTCCCCGCGTTAGCGGATAGCCCCTTTGGGGGCGTTTACAACGTTAGCCTATGGTAAGAGCCGCGTTAGCGGTTCGCAGCCATAGGTCGGTGAGTGGCTCCCCTCGCATGCCCGGCGTAGCCCGGCGACTAATCGGGGCGGGGATATAACGAGGCAGGGTGTGGATTCGTGGGAATCCACACCCTGCGGTGATGTTTTTGTGGGAAAGGACGGCTTACTTGCGGATGCCGAGTTCCTTCTGCGCGATGATGGCGCGGTAGCGGGTGATGTCCTTCTTGATAAGGTAGTCAAGGAGACGACGACGCTTGCCTACGAGGGCCTTCAGAGCGCGGGCTGTAGTATAATCTTTGTGATTTGACTTGAGGTGTTCAGTCAAATGAGCGATACGGACTGAGAATAATGCTATCTGTGCTTCAGGTGAGCCAGTATCAGTCTTGCCCTTACCGTATTTCTCAAAGATGTTAACTTTTTCTTCAGAATTTAAGTGCATTCTTTCGAGAGTTAAGTATGTGAATAAATTGATAATGAATATATTGTGCCCGTCAGTGTATTTCGGGCGCACAAAGTTAGCAAATTTTTTTCGGATTGCCGAAACTTTAGTCGAGGTTTTTGTCGGTGGCGGGGTTGCGCCAGAATATTTTGTCCTCGAGGTATTCCTGTGTGGCGATGAGGGTGGGCTTGGGGAGCTTCTCGTAGTAGCGCGAGATTTCAATCTGCTCGCGGTTTTCGGATATTTCCTCGAGGTTGTCGTTGAGCGATGCGAATTCCTGGAGCTTCTTCTCGAGGTCGTGCTTCATCTCGCCGGCAATCTGGTTGGAGCGCTTGGCGATGATGCATACGGTTTCGTAGATGTTGCCGGTGGGTTCGGCCATCTTCACAAGGTCGCGTGTGGTGGTGTTGAGAGGAGCGTTAGTTTTCTTGTAGTCCATATTATGAAGTAAGAAATATTTTACGTAATCGGTGGCGTCGGCGGATATTATTCCTTGACGTATTTCTGAGCGATTTTTAGAATGTTGTCGGCTTCGCGGCGGTAGCGGCTTTCTGGCCAGTTGTTGGTGAATGAGTAATACTCGTCAATCACGTCGCGGAAGCGGTCCGACTTCTTTTCCTCGACGCTCTGGTCGGCTTCCTGGTAGCGCGACTTTAGGATGAGCATCTCGAGGTCTTCCTTATATTTGGAGTAGGGGTAATTTTTGATGGCGTTGCGGGCCACAATCACACACGACTCGTAGTTGTTGCCCATGTATGTGCCGAGGTTGTAGTAGAGCTGTGCGTTTTGCAGCTCTTTGAGGGTGAGCTTGTCCTGCAGTTCGAATATGGCCTGCTGTGCCACGGGCACTTTGTCGCTTTTGGGGAAGTAGTCGAGAAATGCCTGTAGCTCTTCGATGGCCTTGATGGTACCCGACTGGTCGAGCTGTGGCTCGGGTGAGTCGAGATAGTATCCGTAGCCGGCGTAGAAGCGTGCCATTTCGGCGTATTTACCTTTGGGATAGCGCGAGTAGTAGGTCTTGAAGTATGCTCCCGAGGTCTCGTAGTCCTTGTTTTCGTAGTGGGAGAGGGCGAGCAGGTAGAGCGATTCTTCGGCTTTAGCAGTGCCCTTGAATGCGGTCACGATGTCGGTGAGCACGGTTGCGGCCTGGGTGTATTTCTTCTGCTCGAATGCGCGGCGTGCGAAGTCGAGTCGGGCGTCGGCGTCGGCGGATTTCAGCATTCGCTGGTATTCTCCGCACGAGGTGGCCATGAGTGCGATTACGGCGGAGAGGATTATGGTGAGTAGTCTTGACATAAGATGCATTGATTCAAGCTGCAAAGTTATGAAACTTTGGGGGATTACGTGTGGGTGGGTTGCGTGTGTTAATGTTTTTTAACGATGTTGTTGCATGTCGGCAAGTGTTAAAGTGTGTGTCGTAGGGTGGGGCCGGGATGGCAGGTGGATTGTTGTCGATGCGTAGCGCCCGTCGGTCGGTAAAGTTTCGGATGGGGCAGGGGATGATGTGTGATGAGGAGGTGTGTTTAATGGGGGCGGGTTGGTGTTTAGTCGCCGGGCTACGCCGGGCATGCGGTGGAGGTCGGTTAACCCCACCCTGCGAACCGCTATGGCGGCTCTTGGGTGGGGCTAACGTTATGGACGCCGCCAGGGCGGCTATGCGCTAACGCGTCGGGTTGTGGATGGGGCGTTGGTGGGATGGTGGATTGGTTGCAGATGGAGCCGGCATAGGTGATGGTGACGTGGGAATGGTTGTGGATGTGGGTGGTGGTGTTTGGGCGGGAGAGGGTAGAAAGGTGGGTTGTGGATGGAGCGTTGGTGGATGGGGCGGAGGGGTGTGGGAATGGTGGGAGGGGATGGCTAGTCCCCGCGTTAGCGCATAGCCCCTTTGGGGGCGTTCACAACGTTAGCCTATGGTAAGAGCCGCGTTAGCGGTTCGCAGCCATAGGTCGGTGGGGCATCATCACGTTTGTGCTTGGCGTAGCCCGGCGACTAAACATAAATTCTATCCGCCAATCTAATTCGTGTGGTCTTCAAAGATATATTCTTCATTGTATTCGATGCCGTAGCGGGTGTAGAGTTTCACGATTTCATCGCGCAGAGACATGTTGTTATGATGTTCGTTCTGGTGCTCGACATATGATTTTACATCCGGTATCTGCGATGGTGAATGGGAGAAACATGCATATCCTCTTTGCCATGCAAATAGGAATGGAATAAAGCGTTGAGAGTTTATAAATTTTGTTGTCGACGCTTTGGTATCCCTTACCATTTCCGGTATTGACTGTGATGGGGAATAATCGACAAGTATGTGCACATGGTTTTGAACGCCTCCGACCTTTATCGGATGGTGGCCAAGTCGGCGCAGCGTCTCGGCTATGTATGCATGCACTCTATTGCGGATTGTTGGTGGCAATAGAGATTCCCGGCCTTTTACGGCGAATATGATATGTAGGAATATTTTGGTGTAAGTGTTCGACATGCCATAAATTTCATGATTAAATTTTGGATGTGAAAATGTTTGCATGATTTTTTTAATGATGATGGCAAATTTTTCGCAAGAGTGGGGTGTTTAGTCGCCGGGCTACGCCAGGCATGCGGGAGAGGAGGTCGGTTAACCCCACCCTGCGAACCGCTATGGCGGCTCTTGGGTGGGGCTAACGTTGTGGACGCCGCCAGGGCGGCTATTCGCTAACGCGTTGAGTTGAGGATGGAGGTGGCGGCGGGATGATGGATTGGTTGTGTAGGTTGGTGTTTAGTCGCCGGGCTACGCCGGGCATGCGGTGGAGGTCGGTTAACCCCACCCTGCGAACCGCTATTGCGGCTCTTGGGTGGGGCTAACGTTGTAGACGCCGCCAGGGCGGCTATGCGCTAACGCGTCGGGTTGTGGATGGGGCGTTGGTGGGATGGTGGATTGGTTGTGTAGGTTGGTGTTTAGTCGCCGGGCTACGCCGGGCATGCGGTGGAGGTCGGTTAACCCCACCCTGCGAACCGCTATTGCGGCTCTTGGGTGGGGCTAACGTTGTAGACGCCGCCAGGGCGGCTATGCGCTAACGCGTCGGGTTGTGGATGGGGCGTTGGTGGGATGGTGGATTGGTTGTGTAGGTTGGTGTTTAGTCGCCGGGCTACGCCAGGCATGCGGTGGAGGTCGGTTAACCCCACCCTGCGAACCGCTATTGCGGCTCTTGGGTGGGGCTAACGTTGTAGACGCCGCCAGGGCGGCTATGCGCTAACGCGTCGGGTTGTGGATGGGGGTGTTTGGGCGGGAGAGGGATGGAGGTATGGAAATGGTGGTTGGTTTGGATAGGGGTGTTGGTGGAGGGGCGTGTGGATGCAAGGGTGGGAGGGGATGGCTAGTCCCCGCGTTAGCGCATAGCCCCTTTGGGGGCGTTCACAACGTTAGCCTATGGTAAGAGCCGCGTTAGCGGTTCGCAGCCATAGGTCGGTGGGGGCATCATCACGTTTGTGCCCGGCGTAGCCCGGCGACTAATTAGAGTTGGGGATTTGGGGACGCGGGGTTGGTTGGGGTGTGGGGTGAAAAGGTGAGGGCGGGTTGCCGTGAGGCAACCCGCCCTCGGGGAATTCAAAAAATTAGCTGTTATTAATTCAATTCCAATGAAAAATCTTTTTGGGAAAATTGCATCCGTGGGGCGATGGCCCGGGGGAGTACAATTGTCTTTTTTGGGGGAATTGCATCCGTGGGGGCGATGGCCGGGGGAGTGTAATTTTTTTGGGGAGGGTGACGTCGGCGGGATGGCCGGCGTCGCCCTTTTTAATCAGTGTGAGTGGAGGGTGTGGATTACTTCACAACCTTTACGGTCTTTACACTGCCGTCGGCCATGGTCATCTTCTTGATGACAACACCGTTGGCCTCGCCGGAAATCTTGCGGCCCTGGAGGTCGAAGTATTCGGTAGCTACAGCCTCACCGTCGGCTACTACGTCGCCGATGCCCGACATTTCATATGCGGGGAGATTGATTTTAAGAGAGTCGGTGATATTGTTGACCTTAATCCATGAACCGGCAGGGATGTCGGCAACAGGTAGAATGGTTATACCATACTCAGCAGATGTAAATGGGATATTGTTTACGTTAGTGGCGGAGTTATTCTTTACGCCAACATAAAGAGCTTCTTTAAGAGCTTCAGAAGAATACTCGATTGAGTTGGCAAGGGTAGTTGAATCCATGTCGGTCACGATAACAGGGAGTGCAGCAGCAGTGCCTTCGATGGAGAAGAACTTAACATCAATTTCACTGTCATCAGCCTCGAAGTAGTCGGGGATATCGGTATTATTTGTGCCGGTGAATGCGTAAGCAGGAACTGTATAGGGATATTCAACGTCAAGAATCCATCCCATAGAGGGCGCATATCCTACCGGTTCGCCTGCTAAAAGACTATTAACCCATGAAGATACACCAACAAGATCCAGCGCGCCCTCGTTGTCGGTAAAGAGCACATAGGTATTGGCCATAAATGCCTGAGGAATATTAGGATATGTTTCGGCATCATACGAGATGAGGTTGGGGACAAATGTATTCAGACCATCTACGCCTTCGATTGTAAAGAGATAGGTGGTTTCAGGCTCAAGGATAACGTAGTCGAGCTCAGTGGTCTCGTCAAATATTTCAGCGATTATTCGGGTGTCGACATAATTATCGCTGGTAGCCTCTTCGGCGGTATATATGGTAGATGTTAGAAGTGTGTTGCGATTAATATCTATAATGTTGAATGTAACTTCATCACCGACAGCGAGTCCGAAGCATCCGCTTATACCGATTTTTTTCAATACGACAGGTGCGCAACCGGTATTAAATGTCTGTGCGAATCCGATGAACTGTGCGTTTTCAGGCATCTTATTGTTTTTTGTGAGATAGTTTGTACGTACGTCATTGATGCTGGTACCACTATAGAATGATGTGTTTGTTCCGGCTCCAAAGGCATTGCTATAGCCATACATTGAGGCAAGGGCTTCGGAATAAACGTCAGTGATATAGGCGGTGGGTTTCATCTCAGTGCGATTATACTTAGTCTCCATGTATTTGCGATATCCGGGGTTGAGATTGCCGTCGCCGCCTACGACTACTGACTCAACATCTTTTTTTTCCTCGTCCCAGTTGGCCTTGGGTTGATATGTCTGGCCACCAACGGTCAGTGATGGAGCTTCCCAAGCAAAGTCTCTTCGTGCGCATGGAGTGGCTACGTAGGTGAGATTGTGCTCTTTGGATTCATCGATGTAGCCTAATTTGTCTTGTCCATACCATGAATTCATATACTGCCATGTGCTTTCAATGCCTTTGATGACATTTCCTGTTGTTTTGTCGTATACAAGATTTTGCCACTCGTTTTTTCCGTTAGGGATAAGTGCGCTTCCATTGACAAAAGTGTATTCTTTCAGATTGCCCTTGTCATCAGGCTGAAAGAATGATACTTGGCAATAGAATGTACCGTTGGGATAGGCATAGGTTACAATCTCATTGGAGGTTTCTTCATCGGCTAAAGCAGGCGCACCGAGTGTGAGATTCTGGTCGTTGTGTTTGGCTACCGTGCGTAATTCGTTCGTTATCTGCTGAGTCATTGTTGTGGCAGAGATAGCGGCCTTGGTCTGGGCTGAAACCTCAACTGCGTTTCTGGAGTTTGTGGATGACTCGGGCATTACTACAGGCTTGATTGCAGAAGCCTGACCCAGTGTCAGAGTTGTGACACATAGAAGGGTAAAAGTCTTTTTCATACTCGAAATGTTTTAAGGAATTAGTGATAGAGTGCCGTAACGGAGTGTCGTTACGGCACTCTTCATTTATTTGATTAGATGTTATTTTAAAGAGATGTTGAAGAAATCAGAAGGGTCCTCAGCATTGGTAAATTTCATTTTTTCCGGGGCCATGGGTGCATCAGAAGAGACAATCCATGTCTTGGCTGAAATCTGTTGTAGGAACTGCTGCATGGCAGGAATCTTGCTTACGCGGTCGATACCGTTTTTGTCACCGTCGGCAGCATTGAATGACATTTTAATGCTGTTGTTCTCGCCATATTGATATTCACCGTAGATAGAACCGAGAGAAGCAATACGGGATACACGAATTGTCAGAGCATACTTATGTGATGCGGAAGAGTAGTTGAAATAGAGGAATTTCAAGCCTCTGTAGGAGTTGTGGGCCTCAAATTCGGCAATAACCTGATCAAGAATAGTCTTGGTCTCACCGCCAGCATTCTCAAGGTCGATATTCCACGAGTAGTTTCTCATACCGAATATTTCGGGATATGAGCTGTTGAGGGCGAACTCGACGTCGCGGTCGGTGCAGCGGAGGGTACCGTCTTCATTGAAGGCGAAGTTCTGGATTGCGATGTCGGCGAGACGGTCCTCGAAGCCTTTGTAAGGCTCGCGGAGGCGGATTCCGTCGGGGGTGTAGACGAACGGAATCTTTACGGTCTCCATGAGGGGATCGTCATCGTCGGCGAGGATGCTCATCACTCCTGAGGTGAGGTTGCTGAGGTGGAGTTCGTGTCCGCCTACCACAATCTTGAGGTCGCCGAAGCGGTTGGAGAAAGTATTCTCAGCGAGACGGTTGACAGTGGCAAAATATGTATCCCAGTCGGTGTCGTCGGCGAGGCGGCGCAGGCGCATGTTGATGCGGGTCTTCTTGCCGCGGAGAATGATTTCGTTGTCGGTCTTCGAGAGGATTACAAACTCGTAGTCGCCGTTGTGTCCGTAGCCTGACTCGTTGACATCAGTGTCTTTTCCGCTGACGGGGCTTTTCTCCTGCGGGCCGATGGGGAATGGCACGTTTTCAGGGTTGTATGTGGCCGAGGGGAGGTTGTACGGCTCCGAGAATATGTGGAGCATCTTGTTGAATGTGTCGAATGTGAGCACGGGGCCGTCGTCGGAAATCATCTTGTAGAGCGATGTCTCGCGCTGCACGGCGTAGCGGTCCTGCGACATGAATGCGTTGGCCACCCATGCGTTGGAACCTGCCATTTCGACTGACTCATCGTTGTGGAATTTCATGAGAATCACGTAGCCGGGCTCCCATTCGTTGTCGGCGAAGTAGGAGAGTTCCCAGCCGTTGGGGGCGCTTATGAGTAGCGCCTTTGTATCGGCCTTTGCTGCGTCCATACGCACGGCTGCCGCGTCGTCGAATATGTCGTCCTCCTTGTTGGAGCATGATGTGGCGGCAATTCCCGCGATTGCGAGCAGGGCTGAGGCTGTAAGGAATCTGCTGTATAGTTTCATTTTAGTGTAATCAGTATCTGTGATGTTGATTGCTTATGAGAGATTTTCCACGTAGGGATTACTCGGCATCCGGGACTTTGTCGATATCGTCGATCTGCTTGAGGAGCTCGTTGATATCGATATCGCTCTGACGCTCCTGGACGAGGGCACGGAGGGCGTCCATGTCGATGCCCCATGCCGATGCGAACCACTGGCGTGCGATTGACACCTTTTCGAGGATAATCGCACGGCCGTCGCGGCCGTCACCGCCGTCCTCGGTCTTTTCAGAGGCTGCGGCAGGGAATATCTCGATGCCTTTGTCGGTGAAGTTGGTCTTGACCCAGGCCTCGAAGTCTGCGACTTTTTTGAATTTCTGACCACCGCCCGCGATGTAGTAGAAGTAGTCGTTGACATATTCAAAGTCGGGAGTGCTGCATGAGCCTGTCGCATCGACTGTGAGCTGAAGGTTGGTCAGGTAGTATACCTCCTCGCGTTCGACAAATTGGCCGAAATAGGTTTTGCGGTTTTGGTCTTTATCGCTCTGGTTGCGGTAGTAGTAGTAGCAGAAGCCGTATTTCTGCATTACGGCGTCGTCAATACCGGTCTTGTCGAGATCCCTGAAAGCGCCGGGCCAGACGTCGGAAAGGGCATATGTGATAAAGCTGTCGTCAACCTCAACCCATCCTCGGTCGGCGAGCCAGAGGGTTAGCTCCCATTCGTCGGGTGTACGCACGATGTAGTTGGCACATGTCTCGGCGAAGTCCTCGCGGGCCTGACCGGATGCGTAGGGTGATGTGAAGCCCAGTGAGCATGTGGTGCCTCCGAGACGATCCTGCCAGGTGTTGGGCTCGTAGTTGGCTGCGTTAATCTCGTCGAAGCTCTTTGGGTAGGTCTTTGTCTGGTGGAGAATGTGGGAGAACTCGTGGTGCATTGTCTTGAAGTACTTTGCATTGAGGAGCTCGGCATTCTCGGGATCGAGGTCGTTTACCACGAAAAGCGACACTTTCAGACCACCCTCGGCGAGACCGAGGATTTCAGTGCCGGTCGAGGGATTGACGGCCGACGAGCCGATGATGTGGAGCATCTTGGGCCCGTACTGGCGGAGGAAGTCGGTGCTGCCGGTAATCTGGTCGTAGACATCGTACCAGAGGTATTTGGTGAGCACGGCAAGCTGCATCGACTTGTCGAGCGATGCGGGCACGAGATTGTAGTCGGGGTCGGTGGCGAGCGACTTCATGCGGTAGGTGAAAGTCATGTTGTACTCGTCGAGGTAGTTCTTCTTCACCCACTTGTCGAACTTATAGGTAGGGGATGTGGGGTCGAGCACGTCTGGTTCCGGCTGGAATATTGAGACCGGGTCGAGATCGTCATCGCTGCTGCATGATGCGAATGCTCCTGCAAGGGCGAGGCAGACGGCTGAACCTATGATATATTTTTTCATCGTGATGTCAGATTGATATAGTCGTTATTAAGGACGTGCGGAGATTGGCTTTTTGTAGCTTTCGGTTGATAGTGTGGCATCGGCTCCTCCGGAGGATACGGGGATGCGGTTGTTCTCAGGGAATCCGGCGGAAAGTACATCGGCGGGAATCTGGAAGGCGCGGCGTGTGTCACCGAGGGGGAGATGCTCTACGCGCGAGCGTCCGATTTTGTGGGTGATTTCGATACCGTTGCGGCGGATGTCGAACCAACGGTCGCCCATGTCTATGCGCTCAAGGCGGCGGAAGTGGAGCACGCACTCAACGAGGTGCTGGATGTCATCGCCGTAGTTCCATGATGCATTGGCGGGTGTGCACACCTGATCTATATTGATGGGGCTTACGATGCCGTTTTTGCGGAGTCCGTGGGTGTCGCCTTCGTCGGCGTAGAATTTGTTGATAACTTCGAGAGTTAGCTCACAGTCGGGCTTGTCGCTTACGGGGAGATTGGTCCACCGGCTGACATCCCAGGCGCTGAGGTCGGCCACGGCTTCTGAGATCTTGCGCATGTAGATGCGTGCCTCGGCGCGTGTGAGGAGCACTTCTTCCTTTGTGAACTCGGGGCGGATGTGGTGTACATATCCTATACCAGCAATCTTGTCGGTGTATTCAAACAGCTCAAGCATCGGGGCGAATACCGAGCCGTATTCGCTTTGTCCGTAATAATAGAGCTTTCCGTTGAAGCAGGGGTGGAATGTGTATTTGGACCATGTCGGGCCTGTCGAGTGGGTTGTAGCTGCCTTGGCCTCGCGGTTGTGGGCGTATTTCTGACCGATTACACGATAATATATCGATGAAGTGGCCACGAGCATGAGGTTGCCGGGGTCGGACACATCGATGTACGACTGTGTGAGCGCCTGTCGTGTGGAGAACGTCTTTGTCCAGAAATTGCGCATCGAGGTCGGGGCTCCCGCATCGCCGAGGGCTATTGTGGCGTGCTTCTCAGCGAGGTCGTACTTGCGTGCGAAGAGGTAGAAGCGAGCCGCGAAAGCGTGGGCCGACGCTATGGTGAAATGGTATTTGGGAGCGAGCGGATGGAGATTGTCGTTGACGAGGGGGAGTCCGACTGCGAGATCCTTCTCGATATGGTCGAATACGTCGGCAAGGTTGCCTCGGTCGTACTGGGGCTTGACCTCGGTCTCGATATCGGTCATGTAGGGTATGCCGGGAATCGACTTCGATGCCTCGGCTCCTGCATACGGGAGGCAGAAGAGGTTGGCGAGGATGAAGTGGTGGTAAGCGCGGCTTACGAGTGCCTCGCCCTTCTGAGCGGCCACTTCGTCGCCACGGCCCTGTGCCTCGAGCTGCTCGATGGCCTGGAGGGCGTAGTTGCAGACTGCGATGGCGTGGTAGGCACCTGACCATATATGAGATGGGGTGTCCTGCTGGATGCCGCTCTTGATGTCTTCCCACGCGAAAGCCTCGTCGTCGGCGGGAGCGTAGTTGGAGTCTCCGCTGAGGTTGTAGCGCACTCCGTTTTCATCGGGCGAGGTGTTGTCGACGATATTGTCGGAGGAGAGTTCGCAGATTGTGGCGTGGTTGCCGTCGGAATAGGCGTTGACCAGCAGCTGGGTGACCTGCGTGGGTGTGGATATGGTCACGCGGTTGTCGGGCGTGTGGTCGAGGAAGTCGTCGCAGCCGGTGAGGGTCACGAGGATTCCTGCCAGGGGTATATATTTTAGATTCTTGAGTTGCATTGTCTTAAGAATTTTGATGGATTAGAATCCGAGACGCACGGTGAATGTGAACTGCTTGGGAGTAGGGGTAGCCACACCTCCGGAGTTGAAGAACTCGGGGTCCTGTCCGTTGAGCTTCTTGTCGGAGTAGATGAGGAAGAGGTTGGTGGCGGCGAGCTTGAACGAAGCCGAGCGCATGCGGAGTTTCTGCATGAATGATGTGGGGACATCGTAGCTGATGGAGATGTCCTTCATGCGGATGAAGTCGCCCTTTGCTATGCGTGCGGTAGAGTAGTTGTAGGCGTTGAACGCATAGTTGAGGTAGGGGTCGTTGTGGGTCTGAACCTTTGATGCGATTACCGGAATGTCGGTATACTTCTCGTCGCCGGGGTTTACCCAACGGTTTTTGAACTCGCGGGGCATGGCGGTAAGGTCGTTGTAGGACTCGGCGAATACCGGGTCGAGGCGAATCTTGTTGCCGAACGAGTAGGTGATGAACACGTTGGCATGCCAGTTGCGCCAGCGGAACACGTTGCCGAAACCGCCGGTGATTGTCGGGTCGGTGGGACCTTCGTATACGAGGTGGTCCATCTTCTCAAACTCCTGGAAGTTGAAGTCGGAGGTGGTGAGCTCGCCGTTTTCGTTGATGAAGGTGGGGAGACCCTCGTCGTTAAGGCCCATGAAGGGGATTGAGAAGAGGGCGCGCACGGGGTAGCCTTCCATCGGGTAGCCGTTGCCGGTGATGAGGTCGATTACACGCGACTGAGCGTCGAGGTTGGTAATCTTGTTTTTGGCGTAGGCGAATGTGAGGTCGGTCGACCAAGAGAAGTCGCGTCCCTGGAAGTTGCGAGTAGATACGGTGAACTCGACGCCGTGTGAGGCCATTTCGGCTACGTTGGCATACTTCTGGTTCTCACCGCCGACACCCTGGGTGAAGATGGTGCCGATGAGGTCGTAGTTGTTACGGCGATACCAGTCGAACACTACGTTGATGCGGTTGTTGAAGAATCCGAGGTCGACACCGAGGTTGAGCTCGTGCTTCTTCTCGTAGGTAAGCTCGCCGTTGGCGATAGACTCAAGCTCGATACCGAGTTCCTTGACGGAGCTGAGCGGGCGCCAGGGGGTGTAGGGGTTGAAGATGGCGGTGGCGTTGGATACATAGTCGGGGCCTGAATCGGCTGTCAGCGAGTATGAACCTTTGAGTGTGGCGTGGCTGAATGTGGGCATGAGCGCTTCCCAGAAGGGTTCTTCGTGGGCATTCCATGCACCAGACACGTTCCATGTGGGGAGCCAGCGTGATTTGCGGGCCTTTCCGAGCTTGTTGGTTCCTTCGTAGCGTGCGGTACCGGTGATGATGTAGCGCGCTGCGTAGGAGTAGGTTGCTGTGCCGAAGAATGCGGCGCTGCGGCGGTAGGTCCACTGGTTGGAGTAGTAGGTGGAGCCTTCCTCTACCTGCTGCTTGAAGAGGTTGTAGTCGACGAAGGGAATGTTACCGTTTTCGTAGCAGAATCCCCATCCCTGGAACGACACGGCGTTGCGGTCGGTCTTGGCGACTTCGGTACCTACCATGGCGTTGATGATGTGGTCGCGGTTGATGGTAGTGTTGTACTGAGCGTTGAATCGGAAGTCGAGCTGCGAGATAGAGTATGCGTTGTTGAAGTATATACCGCCCTGGGGGAGGATTGTCTCGGGAAGTGCGTTGGGATCGTCGGGGTTGGTATAGAGATATTTGTTTGCGTCGCGGATGGTGGCATCCTCGGGTATGATACCTGCGCGGTAGGCGTTGGCCTGGTTGGAGTTGTCCTTTACGAAGTGCTCGGAGGTTGAGCGCTGGTAACGGTATGAACCGAGGGCTGTGAGGTCGAGGCCCTGGAAGGGGCGCCAGTTGAGCTCGCCCTGGAACTTGAGGTCGGTCACACCCAGCTCGATGTAGTTGTTTTCGAGCTCGTCCTTGATGTTGAAGCCGGCATAGTTGCGGGTATACTGTTCGTCGGCGTCAAGCGTACGCGATGTGTTGAGGGCGTAGCTGTAGGGGTTGATGTCGAATCCGCGCTTTACCTGACCCGACACTATGTCGGTCTCCTGCGAGAGTGTACCGGGAGCGGTCTGCTTGCGGTAGCTGTCGGAGGTGAGGATCGAGACGCGTACGGTAGGTGACAGGTCGTAGGATGCGTTACCGTTGAAAGTGTAGCGCTGTACCTTCGAGGAGATTGTCCATCCCGGGTCGTTCATTACCGAGATAGAAGAGTAGAAGCGACCCTTGTCGGTACCGCCCGACATGCTTACGGCGTGGTTCTGCATGATGTTGTTCTGGAACAGTTCGTCAAACCAGTCGGTGTTGCGGAATTCGGCCTGACGGAGGTAGTTGTACTGCGCTTCCTGAGTGTTGGGGAGGCCGAACGAGCCTGTGGCGGGGTCGTATTTGTTGATGAGCTGGTACATCTTGCCGAACACACCCGACTCGGATGCCTTGGTGAGCGACGAGAGTTCGAGCCAGCCCTTTTCGAGCATTTCCTTGTATACGCCCATCTGCTCCTGCGAGTTCATGATGTTGAAGTCGCCGTAGCGGGGCTTCATGCGGTAGGTGAACTCGCCGGTGTAGTTGAGGGTGGTTGTGCCGGCCTTACCTTTCTTTGTGGTAACGACAATCACACCGGCCATGGCGCGCGCGCCATATATAGATGTGGCGGAGCCGTCCTTTAGAATCTGGAACGACTCGATGTCGTCGGCGTTGAGGCCTGCGATGGCTGAAGATATAAGGGTTGTGGCGTCGCCCGACGAGAGGTCGTCGGCCGAAACCTCGACAGCATCCTCAAGCACGACACCGTCGACCACCCAGAGGGGCTTGGAGTTACCGTAGATTGAAGTGGCACCGCGCACACGGATTTTTGGAGCGGTACCGAATGTGCCTGACACATTCTGCACCGACACACCGGCGGCACGGCCTTCGAGAGAACGGGAAATATCGCTTACACCGGAGAGGCGTGCATCCTCGGCGTCAATTTTGGTAGTCGCACCGGTGAATAATCGTTTGTCCATCTTAGACATACCAGTAACCACTACCTCGCCGAGCTGCTGAGCGTTGCTTTCGAGCTTGATGGTGAGGGGTGAAGATGATGCCTTGACTTCGGCAGGCTTCATACCCACGTATGTCACCACGAGCGTGGAGCCGGCTGACGGTACGCTTAGCGTAAAGTTTCCGTCAAGGTCGGTAGATGTGGCGATGGCAGGCTTGCCTTTAACCGCTACCGTGGCGCCAATCAGAGGCTCATCATCTTCTGCGGAATAAACAACACCTGTTACACGGACCTGGGCCCACATGCCGATGCATGCGCACAGTGTCACCAATAACAGCATAATTCTTTTCTCCATAGAATTGAATGTAATAATAATGATCTTTAGGCGCGACTCACAATTAACATATAGCACGATTCTCCGGGCGGTCGCACTAAAAATAACCCGGCGATGTGCGTCAATAGACTTTCTCTGCGCAGCCTACATAGCAAAAAACGACTTGCGCTGAATCATGGTCTTTAGCAATCAGAAAGATTGTATTTTGCTGATTGGACTTACAAAGGTATGCGATTTGTTTTATAAATCAAAACATTGTGCGTTAAATTTAAAGTTAAAAAGTCATTATGCCATTATGGAGGCTTGTTGGGTGTCATTTTGTAATAATCAATAGGCATCCGGGCCGTTGCCGGAGTCTCCGGCATTGCATGGCCGCGGCCATGCAATGTATAATGCGCAGTATATCAGTGGGTAAGGACTGTAGGGAAATATGGTTTAAAATTATTTAAATAATGTAGATAAAGATGTAATGTACGCGTTTTCAAGAGTTAAAAATATGTTGTAGCGCTGTGATTTTCCATAGCCTGATAATATTTGGTAACAAATTGATACAAAAAGAAAGTCCCCCCGGAATGCGGAGGGACTTCGTGTACTGTTTGTCGGAATATCAGTCGCGGCTGCTGCCGAAGAATCGGAGCAGGTAGAGGAAGAGGTTGACAAAGTCGAGATAGAGCGACAGGGCGCCTATGGTGGCGAGGCGGCTGTCGGCCATGGCACCCGACTGTGCCCATTCCTTCACTTTCTGTGTGTCATAGGCTGTGAGGCCGATGAATATCAGCACGCCTGCGGCCGAGATTATCCAGTCGAGTACGCCATTGGACCAGAAGAGGTTGACCACGATGCAGATAATGAGGCCGAAGAGGGCCATGTAGAGGAACGAACCGATTTTCGTGAGGTCGTTGGAGGTGAAGTAGCCGTATACGCTCATCGCGCCGAACACTCCGGCTGTGATAAGGAATGTCTTGAAGATGGAGTCGAAGCTGTAGGCGCAGAATATCAGCGAGAACACCACACCGTTGAGCACCGCGTAGAGGTAGAACAGTCCGGTGGCCACACCTCCCGACATGCGCTTGACGCCTCCCGAGATGGAGTAGACCATCACCAGCTCAACGATGAGCAGGCCCCAGTATACCCAGGTGTGGGTGGCGAGGAAGTATGTGAGCCCGGGGATGGCTCCGACAGCAAACGATGCGGCTGTGGTCACGAGCAGGGCGAGGAACATCTTTAGATAGACGTTGCGCATCACGTGGGACACGCGCATGTCGAGTGCGTCCTGGCCTCCGTTGTAGTTGTTGTAGTTCTGAGGATACATAATAGATAATGTGTTGATTCAGTTTTTGTTGTTGTTATTTTGTGCCGTTGGCACGGATGTGCCGATTACACTATAACGTTTAGACTGGAATAATAAAGGAGGAATTAATGTTAAAAAATGTGAATGCATCACATGCGTTCGGGCACCTCGATGCCGAGGAGCCACATGCCGCGGCGCACGACATCGGCAGTGAGAGCGCTGAGCGCGAGGCGCATGGCGCGTACGGCGGTGTCGGGCTCGTTGAGAATGGTGCAGTCGTGGTAGAACT
This sequence comes from Muribaculum intestinale, assembly GCF_002201515.1. Taxonomy (NCBI): domain Bacteria; kingdom Pseudomonadati; phylum Bacteroidota; class Bacteroidia; order Bacteroidales; family Muribaculaceae; genus Muribaculum; species Muribaculum intestinale. The sequence goes on along the minus strand of NZ_CP021421.1, from coordinate 1,129,753 downwards.
GGTTGTACTCCTTCACCAGCTCGTAGACATAGTTGGCCACGAGCGCGGGCGAGTAGCTGCGTCCGGCCTCGGCCACGAGCGCGGGGAAGTCGGCCAGATGCTGTATGAGCGATGTTTCCTTTTCGTTGGGCTCGACGGTGTCGTATCCTTCGATGGCGATGCCTGACTCGGCGGCCTTGCGTAGTACCGAGCGGATGCGTGCGTAGGTGTACTGGATGAAGGGGCCGGTGTTGCCGTTGAAGTCAATCGACTCCTTGGGGTTGAAGGTCATGTTCTTGCGCGGGTCGACCTTGAGCAGGAAGTATTTGAGCGCTCCCATGCCTACGATGCGTGCCACCTCGTCGGCCTCTTCGGGCGACATGTCGCCGCGTCCACGCTCGTTGCTCACCTCGCGTGCGCCCTGTATCATCTCGTCCATGAGGTCGTCGGCGTCGACCACTGTGCCCTCGCGGCTCTTCATCTTGCCTTCGGGGAGCTCGACCATGCCGTAGGAGAAATGCACAAGGTCCTTGCCCCACTTGAATCCGAGGCGGTCGAGCAACAGCGACAGCACCTGGAAGTGGTAGTTCTGCTCGTTGCCCACGACGTAAATCATCTTGTCGATGGGGAAATCCTGGTAGCGCAGTTTGGCGGTGCCGATATCCTGGGTCATGTATACAGAGGTACCGTCGGAGCGGAGCAGGAGCTTGTGGTCGAGTCCGGCGTCGGTGAGGTCGGCCCATACCGAGCCATCCTCCTTGCGGTACATGATGCCTTTTTCCAGGCCTTCGAGCACCTTGTCCTTACCCTCGAGGTAAGTCTCGCTCTCATAATATATCTTGTCGAAGTCGACACCCAGACGCTTGTATGTCTCGTCGAATCCGGCATACACCCACTCGTTCATCATTGCCCAGAGCGCGCGCACTTCGGGGTCCTTCTGTTCCCATCGGCGTAGCATCTCGCGGGCCTCCTGCATCAGGGGAGCGGCATTCTTTGCCTCCTCTTCGCCCATTCCGCCGGCTACAAGAGCCTTCACCTCCTCTTTGTAGTGCTTGTCAAACAGCACGTAGAAGTCGCCGATCAGATGGTCGCCCTTCTTTCCGGCCTTCTCGGGAGTCACGCCTTCGCCCCATTTCTGCCATGCGAGCATCGACTTGCAGATGTGTATGCCGCGGTCGTTGACGATGTTGGTCTTCACCACACGGTTGCCGCAGGCGCTGAGTATGCGCGACAGGCTGTAGCCGAGCAGGTTGTTGCGCATGTGGCCCAGGTGGAGAGGCTTATTGGTGTTGGGCGACGAGTATTCCACCATGACCAGTGGGCTGTCGGCGCCGGCCTTCCTGAAGCCGAAGTCGCTGTCGGCAGCCATGTGGCGCAACATAGCCGTGAAATATGTAGGCTCGATGACGATGTTGAGAAATCCTTTCACTACATTGTAGCCCTTCACGGCAGGCTCGTTGGCGGTAAGCCAATCGCCAATCTCCTTGCCCACAGCCTCGGGAGCCTTGCGGGCCGCTTTCACCCAAGGGAATACCACGATAGTGAGGTTTCCCTCGAATTCCTTACGTGTGGCCTGGGGCACGATGCTTGCTGCATCGGCCTCAATGCCGTAGAGTGAGGCAACCGCTCTCGCTACCGCCTCCTGTATGATGCTATCTATCGACATTTGCTTTGTCCTTTGCGGTTTATGTTTCTTGGTTTATAAATCTTTTAAGGACGCAAAGTTACGCAAAATTTGTCAAAAATCACTCACTCCTCACGAGTTTCACCCTCTCGGCGCTCCACTCCACCTCCAGGCCATACGCTTTGGTGATTATGGTCAGAGCCTCGTCAAGATTATTTTTAGGCAACGTCCCGGTAAATCTTTGGGATGCCATCTCTTCCGGGGCCTCGAAATCTCCGGGATAGTACAGTTTCAGCCGTGACAGAACATCGGCCAGCGTCACATCATCGAATGTCAGTACATTGCTCCCGATGTCGCTGTCGAAATCTTCTATGCGTTTTACCGATATTTCGCCTGTAACACTGCTGATTGTGGCAAGATACTCCGGGGAAAGACGGCAGCTGGAGTCGGATGCAGACAGCTCTACCGAGCCTTCTTTTAGATACACAGTCGCTTCGCCATTGCCATGACGTACATCAACCGAGAATATCGTGCCAAGCACCTTTATGTCGAAGTAGCCTGTATGTACTACAAACGGACTTTGCCGGTTGTGAGCAACCTCAAATACCCCTTCGCCGTTCCAGTCGACATTTCGTGTCTTGTCGTTGAACGATGACAATGAATAGCGGATTTCCGATTCAGGAGCCATCCTTACCCTTGAGCCGTCGGGCAACACTGTAAGTATCTCTTCACCGTTGCCACTGCGTATTGTCTGTTCGCCGGCGATTACTTTCTGATATCCGTCAAGTCGGGCCACACGTATTCCCAGCACGATGGTAAGAGTGATAAAAATAGGTATCATTACGGCTGCGACCGTAGCAATACGCCTATATATCCTGTAGTGATGGCTTCCGGAGTATATTTCATCAGCAAGGCGTTGGCGTATAGTCTCTGCATCTTCGGGTGTTATCCGATGCACCGATTCCATACTGTCAGGTGCGGATTCGGAGAGATATCCGTCAATTTCGTCATCGCTCATTTGGTTTACCTCATAGCGCAGTTGCTGCAACTCCTCCGGGGAGAGTTTTCCTGAGTAGAACTTATTGAAGAGATCGTTGGCCTGCTTCATATAATATATAAGTGTGGTATTGGAGATGGATGGTGTTATTTGGTTATGTTATGCACTTCTTTCCGGGGCTATGTATCGGGAGGTATGCGCCGGTTATTGTCTATATATGGGCTTAACCGGTAGTGCAGTTCTTTGAGTGCGAGTGACAGTTGGTTGCGTACTGTTTTTTCAGCAACACCAAGTCGTAATGCTATTTCGCCATTGCTGAGTCCTTGAAGTTTCGACCATATTATCATTGTACGCATTCTTGCCGGCATCGTGCATAGCGTTTTACGGAATATTCGGTCAAATTCCTCATATTCCATAGGCGGATGCTCCGGTGAGGGAAGTGAATTCTGATGCTCGATGTAATCTTCGTATATGGGGCTGTTGACAAGTTTTCGGAAAGCGTCGATACGACGTTTACGGGCTATTGTAAACAGTAGTCGACCTACCCCTTTGTCCGGTTCTATGTTGTCGCGGCTCTCCCATAGAGCCAGGAATACGTCGTGTACCACTTCCTCGGTCTCTTGCTTCATTCTTATTGCATCAAAGCAGTAGGCATACAGTCTGTCGACATACAGCCTGTAGATAGCCTCAAAGGCCTTTACCGACCCGGCCTTTAATGACGTTGCCAGTGACTGTTCATCTTTGGGGTGATGCATTGGTTTGAATATTAGACTTTTGTGGCGAATATGGGAGATTTTATTCTTTATAATATTAGGCAAAGGTAATGGTTTGTGTGGGGGGTTCAAAGCACTTTTTAATAAAAGTTGCAATATGTTTTTAAACATAAAAAATCGCAGGGACAATCGGTTAACCGATACGAAATATCTATTGGTACGGATATGTTCCGTAGTCTGCCCTAATATAAATCCAACTGATTCTATAACCTTTAATACCACAACATGTACAAACTTATTAGTACGAGATTGTTCTCGCTTTTGTTAATGTGCTTCATGGTCGCAGGCATATGTGGCGCTGCTCCCTCCGGCCGGAATGTCACTGTCAATGTCGAGAACTCTACTTTAAAAAGCCTGTTCAAGGCTATCGAGTCACAGACAACCTATCGCTTCTCTTACCGAATGGAACTTATCGACGGACAGAAAGGCGTTACTGTAAAAATGACAGATGTGCCTGTCGGCAAAGTGCTCGATGCTGCGTTTAGCGGAAGAGATCTTTCTTATGAGATTGTATCTCCCAATTCAATTGTCATTACCAAAAAGGTTGACTCCGGTTCACCCTCCTCCGCATCGGGAAACAAGAAAACCATATCCGGTGTCGTACTCGATAATCTCGGAGACCCTGCCATCGGTGCGACTGTTATGGTAAAGGGTACAAATAACGGGTGTTCTACCGATATCGACGGCAGATACACTCTCGGCAATGTGCCTGCCGATGCCACCATTGTTTTCTCGATGATTGGCTGTGTGCCACGCGAGATTGCCGCCTCTGATGCCCGTGCTCTGACATCGGTCGAGATGAAAGAGAATGCCGAGGTGCTCGATGAGGTGGTTGTCGTAGGTTATGGCACTCAGAAGCGAGCCAACCTTACAGGGGCTGTAGCTACCATAAGTGCCGATGACATAAACAACCGTCCGGTAGCAAACGCTGCAAATGCACTTCAGGGAGCTGATCCGTCGGTCAACCTGACATTTAATTCCGGCTCGATGGACGCAGGTTATAAGATTGATATACGTGGTGCCGCATCTATCAACGGTGGTTCGCCCCTGGTACTTTGCGACGGTATGGAAGTAAGCCTCGGACAGATTAACCCTAATGATATCGAATCAATTTCAGTGCTTAAGGACGCCTCTGCCGCCGCTATCTATGGTGCGAAGGCATCTTCAGGCGTGATTCTGATTACTACAAAGTCGGGAAAGGATTCTGATGGAAAGGTAAATGTAAGCTATAATGGACGCTTCGGATGGCGTAAGAATACTACATCCACTGATTTTATCCATACCGGCTACGACCATGTCACCATAGTTAATAAGTTTTACCGCATAGCCCAGGGTAAGGATATGTGGGGCTATACCGGCGAGGATCTTGATATGCTTGAGGCCCGACGCTACGACAATACAGAGAATCCTGACCGTCCCTGGACTATAGAGCGCGACGGGAAACTCTATTTCTATGCCAATTATGATTGGTATGATTATTTCTATCGCGATACTCGACCGGAACAGGAGCACAATGTATCGATTACCGGTGGAAATGCCAAAACCAACTACTACGTGTCAGGTCGTTTCCTTCAGCAGGACGGTATATTCAAGATATACAACGACAAGTATACCAACTATTCGTTTCGTATGAAGCTCAATGCCGAGCTTTTTCCTTTCCTGCGTTATTCCGGTGGTGCCAACTTCAATTATACCAATTACAAATATGCCGGCTATTGGAACGAACAGCAGACTATACATGCCCTACAGAGCAATATAAACTCTGCTGTAATGCCTCTGTCGCCCGACGGACAGACGATACAGTATGTCAATACAATGACCGGTGCCAACTCTCCTCTTGGAGCGGGCCATGCAGGTTATCTAACGGACAACCAGTCGCGCAATTCCCGCGGGAACAAGGATTTTGTCCTTACAAATCAATTTGATATCGACATATATAAGGACCTTGTCATTACGGCATCATATGCCTACCGCTATCGCAACCGTGGCATCGAGCGTCGGGGTGTTCCGTTTAATTATCTTGACAAGAGCGGTAGTGTGAAGAAATTCACATCAGGGACTGTAGAAGATTTCTATCAGGAAATAAAGTCGGATATCAACCGACACTCTGTAAACGTGTTTGGTACATATAATCACGTATGGAACCGAATGCACAACTTCAAGGCTGTGGCCGGTATGCAGTACGAACACCAGAGGAATACAGAATTGAGTGTTAAAAAGTCCGATCTTCTCTCCGATGATTTGAGCTCAATGAGCGTGGCCAACGGTGTGGCTACCGTCACCGAGGAAATCTCTGCGTACAAGACTCTCGGCTATTTTGCTCGTCTTAACTATGATTACGACGGCAAGTATCTGTTGGAAGTCAGCGGACGCTACGACGGTTCCTCGCGTTTCGCTCCGGGCTGTCGTTGGGGATTCTTTCCTTCTGCCTCTGCAGGCTGGCGCATGAGTCAGGAGAAATTCTGGGACGGTATGCAGGGATGGTGGAACAACTCGAAACTCCGCGTGTCATATGGTTCGCTGGGTAACCAGCAGGTAAGCAATTATGCTTATTTTGATAAAATCTATACTGACAAGATTCTTACAGACTATACTTTCGACGGCGAACAACGTGCCACATACGCTACAGTTTCATCTCCGTTGTCATCAAATCTTACTTGGGAAAAGGTCATCACCTACAATCTTGGTCTTGATTTCGGATTTCTGAACAATCGACTTACTGCAACCGCCGACATCTTTGTACGTGACACCAAGGATATGCTTACCCACTCGGTTACTCTGCCTTCGGTATTTGGAGCTACCACACCAAAACAGAATTGCGCCGACCTACGCACACGCGGATGGGAACTATATCTGAGATGGAATGACAATTTACGCCTTTTCGGACATAGACTGAACTACAGTATATCCGCTACCTTCGGCGATTATAAGTCGAAGATTACCAAATTTAACAATCCTGACAAACTAATATCCGATTACTATGAGGGCATGACCCTTGGCGAGATATGGGGATACAAGGTAGACGGTCTGTTTGCCTCGGATGAGGAAGCTGCCGAATATCAGTCGAGAATCAATGACAAGGCTGTGAATCAGCGTGTATACAATGCCAAGACTGCAGGCGATAATAAACTTCGTGCCGGTGATGTGAAATTCATTGACCTGGATGGAAATGGAAAAATAGATGAAGGGTCCGGCGTTGTCGGAAACTCGGGAGACAAACGCATCATCGGTAATAGCATTCCGCGATACAATTATTCTTTCCGTCTTGACTTGAATTATGTCGGATTTGATGTGTCGGCATTCTTCCAGGGTGTAGGGAAATGCGACTGGATGCCGGTACAGAATTCTTATGACTTCTGGGGACCCTACGACTTTCCGTCTCTGTCGTTCATACATAAGGATTTCCTGTCAATGTGCTGGAGCGAGGACAACCCCGATGGCTACTTCCCCCGTCAGCGCGGATACCAGACATATGATGGCGGTTCTCTTTCTGTAGCGACTGACCGCTATCTCCAGAATGCAGCCTATCTGCGTCTGAAAAATCTTACAGTAGGATATACATTGCCGATAAAGAAGAATAGATGGATTAATTCTGTAAGGGTGTACTTTACCGGTGAGAATCTTGCTTATTGGTCTCCACTTAAGAAACATACCAAGACTGTTGACCCTGAAATGGCGACCTCATCCGGGACGTATAAGTCAAATTCGGGCACCGGTTATGGTTTCTCAAAATCGTTCTCGTTAGGAGTCGATGTTAAATTTTAATTATTACCACACATTATTGAGCAATGAAATTTTTCAAATATAATCTGATGTCGGTATGTGCCGCGTCATTGATGTTTGTATCGTGCGATCTCACTCAGGAGCCGGAAGACACAATGAGTCCGGATACATACTTTAAGACTGCCACACAGCTCGGACTGTGGACGCAGGGCTACTATGATATGCTTGACAGTGACGGCATTGTCGCTACAAATGCCGATGACAATGTCGACAATGCGTTGGGCGAACTTATGATGGGACAGCGCACAGCCGCCTCTTCTTCAGGATGGAACTGGGGCGCTCTGCGTAGAGTCAATTATTATTTTGAGCACAAGGCGTGTGATGAGAGTGTCAGTGCGCCGTATGATGCCGAAAGCTATTTTTTCAGGGCCTACTTCTATTTTGTGAAGGTGCGCCGATTCGGTGATGTTCCCTATTATACTCAGGTACTTAAAGACAACGATACAGAACTGTTGCGTAAGAAGCGCGATGATCGAGGCTATGTAATCGACCGTGTGCTTGAAGACCTTGATGAGGCTTATCGTCTCGGTACAAAAAGCAGGGATCTTGTCAAGGTCACGAAATGGACTGCTTTAGCCCTAAAGAGTCGAGTGGCGTTGTATGAAGGTACATGGCGTAAGTATCGTGGATTACCCGATGCTGATAAATATCTCCGGGCAGCTGCGGATGCTGCTGAGGAATTCATTTCCAATAGCGGGTATTCTATCCAGAAGACCGGCTCAGAACCATACCGGAATCTATTCAATGCAATCGACGCTACAAATACCGAAGTGGTGCTGGCACGCAAATATGGGAACAAAGCCAATGTAATGCACTCTATCCCGTTCAATATCAAGAATGACAGACAGGGATTCACACGCCGCTTCATGAACCATTATCTTATGGCCGATGGCTCATTCTATTCATCTGTTGCTGACTATGACCGTAAGATATTTGCAGATGAGGTTGCCGGACGCGACCCGCGTCTTTCGCAGACTGTACTTTGTCCCGGATATATTCAGGTTGGGGCCACTAAGGTGACAGCCAATGACCTGACTGCTATTACCGGCTATCAGCCGATTAAATATGTAGGTAATGCAAATTATGATGGTTCTAAAAAAGCGTTTACCGATTTGCCTCTTTTCCGTGCGGCGGAAGTTTACCTTAATTTCGCGGAGGCAAAGGCTGAGCTTGGTACTCTGACACAGGACGACCTCGACCGTTCAGTCAACAAAATACGCGACCGCGTAGGTATGCCGCATATGTCAATGGTGGATGCCAACTCCAATATAGATCCTCTGATGGTTGACTATTATCCCAATGTGACACAAAGTGCCAATACCGGAGTGATTCTTGAAATCCGCCGTGAGCGTACTATCGAACTATGTCTGGAAGGGTTCCGTCAGTGGGATATCCTTCGCTGGAAAGAGGGAGCGCAGCTTACGCGTCCGTTCTATGGCGTATATTTCCCTGCCGAGGGAGAGTACGATATGGATGGTGACGGTAAAGCCGACCTTCTCGTGTCATCGGCAGCCAAGCCTGCATCGTGGAAAGGCAACTACAAGCAGATTGGCAAGGATATAACTCTTACCGGCGGCTCTGAAGGCATGATTCATGCTCTTCCCAATCTTGCGATTGAATGGAATGAGGAACGCGACTATCTATGGCCCATACCGGCAAGCGAGCGTGTGCTTTCGGGGGGTGCTCTTTCCCAGAATCCGGGTTGGACCGACACTACGAATTTTGATTGAACTCTGTTATGGATCTACTGAATAAGGTCATGCATATCGCCGGGATATTCCTTGTCCCGGCGGTATGCTGGGCCTCTCCTGCACAAGAGGATGATATCGACAGTATCCCTGCCTCCGACAGAAATCTGCGTGTGCTCTACTGGAATATACAGAATGGCATGTGGTCGGGCCAGCAGAGCGATTACAAGGAATTTGTGGCATTTGTTGCCCGGTATCAGCCCGATGTATGTGTGTGGGCTGAGGCGCAGTCCAACTATCTGACAGCTTCTTCTGAGGGATATGCCGATGACTCTGACCGTTATTTCCCTGGCGCATGGGCGGATTTTGCCCGTAGATACGGACACGGTTATTGTTATAAAGGAGGACATCGTGACCGTTTTCCCCAGGTGGTGACTTCGCGCTATCCTATTGAAAATGTAAAGCGGATTGTCGGAGCAGAGCCTGACAGCATAGTGAGCCATGGTGCCGGTTGGGCAAGGATAGTTGTTGGCAATGACACTGTCAATATTGTCACGGTTCATACCTGGCCTCAGAAGTATGGATTTGGAGTGGATAAGTCTCGGCAGAAAGATGACGCCGCCGTAAATGGCGGCGACAGGTACCGCAGGAAAGAGATAGAGTACATATGTCGTAATACTATAGAGAGTGTTCCTGGTGCCGATCGTCAGTTATGGATGATGATGGGTGATTTTAATTCCCTGTCGCGTCTTGACAATCGTTTTTATGGTATGCCGGCTGATACTTCCGCGTTTCTATGCCATGACTATGTCCTGGAGCATACTCCGTATATCGACGTCGTATCCAAGAAATATCCTTCTGAGTTAGTTCCTACAATATGGCGTGACGCACGTATCGACTACGTTTACTGTACTCCTGCACTCTACAACTGTATCGCTGACGTGAAAGTGATTCGTGACGATTATACAACACCCGTACGCGATTCGCTTGTGTCGAGATTTTTTCATCCATCCGACCATTGCCCGATACTGATTGACTTTAATAAGCCATGAGATTGATTTCTGCTATTGTCATGCTGTTGGCGGCTGTATCCGTAGGTGCGGCTACCCGTGTCGATTCGCTTCGTGAGGCCATATATTCGCCGGCTCCGTTCAAAAAACCGATTGTAATAGCCCACAGGGGCGACTGGCGTAGCGGTACTGAAAATTCACTGCGTGCTATAAGGAGATGTATCGACATGGGGGTGGACATTGTCGAGCTGGATATTGCCATGACTCGCGACAGTGTGCTTGTGCTGATGCATGATGAGACTATCGACCGCACTACAACCGGCAGCGGACGAGTGTCGGACTATACGCTTGAGCAGCTGAAAGAGTTTAATCTCCGGTCTCCGATTGGTGTTGTCACCCGCCAGAAGATACCCACATTCAAGGAGGCTCTGGCTCTGTGCCGTGGGCGTTTGCTTGTTCAGGTCGATAAGTGGCCGCATTTCAGGGAACGCCTGCTTAAGGAAGCCGCCGAGGCCGGGTGCCTTGACCATATCATATTGCGCAGTTCATGGAGCAGCCTCCGAAAGAATAAAGAAATAGGAGCACTGCCCCGGGAGGTAATCTATATTCCGGTATTGGTGTGCAAGGGCGATGGCGATGATGAACGGCTTGACGATTTTCTTGCGAATTTTGATACTCCGGTCATCAGTTTTTCGTTTCGACACACTGACTATCATGTGCTTCGGCGTATAAAGGAGGTTCGAGACAAAGGATACCATGTGTGGCTCAATTCATTATGGAGTACATTTAATGGCGGCCATGATGACGAGCTTGCTTATGAGAATCCGGCCGAGGCCTATGGATGGCTGATAGATATGGGAGCCGATATGATTTTTACCGATCATCCCGCTCTTCTTGTAGACTACCTCACAAATGATTTAAAACAAAATAATTAGCTTCAACTGTTTTATTATGAAATTTAGCAATTTTATCTTCGCCGGACTCATGGCCTTCTCCATGGCTGCATGCTCGTCCGGTAAATCAAATGAACCTGTTAAGGAATATGCCAACCGGGCAGAGCGTGTGATTGCGGCTCTCAACGACCCCTCTACCGATTATGTTGTGGTAGTGTCGCATCGCGGTGACTGGCGCAATTATCCGGAAAATTCCATTGCGGCAATTGAGTCGGTAATCCGAATGGGGGTGGATGTTATGGAACTTGACCTCAAACTCACATCCGACAGCGTGCTCGTGCTGTGTCACGACCATACGATTGACCGTACCACAACAGGCAAGGGCCGGGTGTCCGACATCACCTACGACTCCATTGCATCATGTTACCTGAAAACCGCCCACAATGTGGCCACCTCCAATCATCGGATGCCTACACTTCGCGAAGCTCTCGAGGTATGCAAGGATCGTATCGTGGTCAACATCGACCAGGGATTTCAGTATTACGATCTCGTGATGAAAATTACCGATTCGCTTGGCGTGACAGATCAGATGCTCATCAAAGGTAAGAAGCCTATGGCGTATGTTGACAGCATCATGGGTGCATATCCCGAGAAGATGATGTATATGCCTATCATAGATATAAATAAAACCAAAGGGCAGGCTTTGTTTGCTGAATATATCGAGAGCGGCACCGTGCCTCTTGCCTATGAAGTATGCTGGCAGACTCCCGGAGCTGAGCTTGATTCATGTCTGGCTGATATCAAAAAACAGAATTCTAAAATATGGGTCAATACTCTTTGGCCTTCGCTCTGCGGAGGTGATGGCGCAGGTATGTACGATGATTACGCCTACGACAATGGTGCGGAATGCTATAAAAAGGTGCTCGACCTTGGTGCGTCGATAATTCAGACCGATCGTCCGGAGCTCCTTATCAGTTACCTTAAGTCAATCGGTCGCCACGATTAAAGACTATGGAAGTTACCGATTCTATTGCGTCCTCTTCTTCTGGTCAGTCGCTGTGGAGCCGAGTCGCCGGTTTTTATCGAATATCGGCGCCGGCGCCCGAGGTGAACAATGACCGCGAGAGGTTCCGCCGAGTGCGCATTGCCACATTTCTGTCGGCCACGATTGGATATGCACTGTATTATGTGTGCCGTCTATCTATGAATATCGTGCGTAAACCCATTGTTGATGACGGTGTGTTTACCGAGACTCAGCTCGGCATCATCGGCTCATGCCTGTTTTTCGTATACGCTGTCGGTAAGATGGCCAACGGATTCCTCGCCGACCGATGCAATGCCCGTAGATTTATGGCTACAGGGCTGCTCCTTACAGCCGTTGTCAACCTTGTCCTTGGCATGACAGAGATGTTTTGGGTGTTCGCCATACTCTGGGGCATGAACGGATGGTTCCAGTCAATGGGCGCTCCTGCAGGAGTTGTGTCGCTCAACCGTTGGTACACATCAAAGGACCGTGGCACTTACTATGGCTTCTGGTCGGCCTCCCACAATCTGGGCGAGGCCATCACCTTCATAACCATAGCCATGCTTGTAAGTTGGGCAGGCTGGCGCTACGGTATGCTCGGTGCGGGAGTGATTGGTCTGTGTGGTTTTTTGCTCATAATGCTTTTCATGCACGATACTCCACAGAGCCTCGGATTTACCAATCCGGAATCTCCATCGGCCAAGGTTGTGTCCGGTGACGTGAAGAAACCCGACTCGGCCGACTTCAACCGGGCCCAGAAGGCCGTGCTGCGCAATCCCGCCATATGGTGTCTTGCTCTTGCCTCGGCGTTCATGTACATCTCGCGCTATGCCGTCAACTCCTGGGGTGTGTTCTACCTTGAGGCACAGAAGGGATACAGTACCCTTGACGCGTCGCTGATTATATCGATTAGTTCCGTATGCGGCATTGTTGGCACTGTGGCCTCCGGCCTGATTTCCGACAGGATGTTCAACGGTTCCCGCAACGTTCCCGCGCTTGTGTTCGGCCTGATGAACGTCGCGGCTCTTTGTCTCTTTCTCCTTGTGCCGGGCGGGCATTTTTGGCTCGACGCCACTGCCATGGTGCTATTCGGCCTTGGCATAGGTGTGCTCATATGTTTCCTCGGAGGCTTGATGGCCGTTGATATCGCTCCACGCACAGCCGCAGGTGCCGCACTTGGTGTGGTTGGCATCGCCAGCTACATCGGCGCCGGGCTTCAGGATGTGATGAACGGCATCCTGATTGAAGGCCACAAGACCGTTGACGCCGTCACCGGCGCCGACATCTACGACTTCACCTACGTCAATTGGTTCTGGATTGGCGCCGCAGCAATATCAGTTCTCCTCACCCTCCTCGTATGGAATGCACGTCGTGCCGACGACTGATTCCCCCTTTATTCGGATACTTCCACATTCTGCAATTTCAGATTGTCAGGTTTGCAACTCAAAAACGCCATTCAGCAAGATTGCTGAATGGCGTTTTTGAGTTGACACGACTGTTGCTGTCGGTGCCGATGGGTCAGCGGTCGGTAAGGTTGGCTGTGTTGGTTACTGTAAGGCGCGAGCCTGTCGAGTGGTTTATGGTCACGTTGTGGAGCGTAACTGAATCGGCGTTGTTGATTATCGCTCCGGCTTCCGCCGATATTGTCGAGTTGGAAATGGATATATTGCGTATCGGCATCTCCGGCAGTCCGTTGAGCCATATGGCTCTTGCCGCGCCTGTGCATGATATGCCGGATATCGATATGCCGTCGAATACCGGAGTTGACTCGTCGACGGGCTCCGCATGCTGTCCGGCTGTCTTACGGCCATAATACAGGTCGGCCGTGATGGCGTCGCCGGCTATGCCGACCATCTTTATCTCGGAGATATGTATACCACTTACAGCACCTCCGCGGCCGCGTGTCGACTTGAATTTGATGCCCGTGTCGGTGCCTATAAACAGACAGTTGCGCACGGCCACGTTGTAGACGCCTCCCGACATCTCCGAGCCGATTACGAATCCGCCATGCCCGCTGTATACCTTGCACTCTTCTATCAGTACATTTGATGTTGGAGCGCCACGCATGCGTCCGGCCCGGTCTTTACCCGACTTGATGCATATGGCATCGTCACCGACGTCGAATGTGCATCCCGTCACATGCACGTTGCTGCACGACTCGATATCAAGTCCGTCGCCATTCTGTGCGTACGCCGGATTACGGATGGTTACGTTACATCGCGGCAGAGCAGCGGACGTACATTCCATCGCGGAGAGTTCTCGAATGTCACGTCCTCAAACAGCACACGCTCACACCTCACCGGCAGCACCATTACCGGACGGAGGAATTCTCTCATGCTCTCCCATGCGAGGTCGTCGTCGGGAGCGGCACCCCCGATTTTTTCATGGGTGCACTCCTTTATGCTCTCCGACGGATACCATATGTGTCCGTCGTCCGACAGTGTGCCTCCGCCACACAGTTTCTTCCACTGGTTGTTGGTGAGCTTCATTTTCTTTACAGGACGCCATATCTCTCCGCGTCCGTTGATAGTGCCGTGGCCGGTAATCGATATGTCGTGCTTGTCAAATGCGCTGATTGGCGACACACATTCCCTCGCCGGATTGTCGGCCACATCCCAGCGAAACAGAGGATAGTCGTCGCGGTTGTCGGAGAACAGTAGTATGGAGCCATGTTCGAGATGAAGGTCGGTATTGCTCTCCAGGGCAATAGGCCCCGTGAGCCATATTCCGGGCTCAACGTTCAGATGCCCTCCGCCCTTCTCCTTCAGATGCTCGAAAGCCCTTTGGAATGCCTCGGTATTGTGGTGGTGTCCGTCGCCGGTGGCGCCGAAATCGATGAGCGATACGGTATACTCCGGTATCGAAGGAGCCTTTACCTCCTGCATGTCAAAAGGGAGTTGGCCATAGTCTGAGCCATAGGCCCCGGGAAAGGTCCATAATATGGCTATGACTGCTAAAATTCTGCATAGGGTTGCTGATACAAATTTCATTGCTCGGATATCTGGATAGTGATATTGGTGTGTTGACTTTTGATGCGAATATACACCATAATAAGCTAATGGGCAATCCGTAGATGCATTCGTGCCGGTATCTTCCCCTGTTTCCGACAGATTGTATCCCTTCATGCCACCTTTGCGCTTCTGCATAATATGGCAAGGGCGCCGACGATTGAGTCGCGGCGCCCTTGCGGTTGTAGGCTGTGTATGCCCGGGGAAGCACGTTATCAGCGGTTGCCGATATATCCGTGTACAGGGGTCAGTGTATAGTCGAAGGTGTAGTCGGCGGGATGGATGAGGTACTTGTCCATAGGCCATGCGCCCCACGAATCCACACATCCGAGGCCCATCTGGCGGAGGTCGACACAGAGCTGTGTAACATTGTCCTCCTTGATGTCACCCCAGTGTGCGTTGTGCTTCTCCTCGCCCTCGTCAAGAGTCGCTATTGTGTAGTGGAGAGCCGATGCCGAGAACGGTTCGGCGGCAGTCACTTTAAGACCGTTGCCGGCGGAGTTGGTCACGACATACCAGCGCAGGTCGCTGCGTGTGCCGGTCTCCTGCGGGCGGATATAGCGGTAGGGCATGTCGGTCACGGTGATGTCATATATGCCGAGGTCGGCCGAAGTGTGACGGTCGATGTAGTTCTCCTCAGGACCGCGGCCATAGAACTCTACATTCTCGAAACTCTTGGGCATATCCATCACCATTCCGTAGCGGAACATGTCGGACACCTTGGCCTCTTTCGCGTCGGGAAGCATCTTCATTGCCTGGCGCACGTTGAGCTCACCCTTGCCGTTGAGTGTGTAGGTGATGGTCATTGTGGCGTGTACCTCGGGCATATCATACATGGCGGTGACAATCCCACGGCCCGCTTTCTCCTCTTCGTTGAGCGAGGTCAGTTTCATTTCGGGAGCGAGCCAGGCGCGGAATTTCTTCTGCATGCCTGCGCCAAGGTCATTGTCGGTCGGAGCACGCCAGAAGTTCGGCTTGATTGATGCACCCTCGACAAGCATCTCTGTGCCGTCTACATCATAGCGGGTGATAAAGCCGGTGGCTTTGTCAAAAACAAGGTTGAGCGATGTGCTTGTGAAGGTGAGTTTACCGTTGGCATCGGTTACGGTGAGAGCGGGAGCGTTCAAGGCGCAATGCGGGCACACTTTGCAGTTGGTACCGTCGTACGGGCGCAGTACAATCTGCTCTTCGGCTACAACATGTCCGGCAGGAACAAGATTCTTCCCCTCGCGGGTGAGGTAGGTGAGATTGAGCAGCCACTCGCCCTTGTCGCTGATGTCTCCGTAAGGTATGTCGAGCTGTACCGTGGCCTGCGGAGCTACGTCGAGGCGGTCGATACTGCCTGTTCGCACCGCTTTGCCATCGTGGAGCAGAGTCCATGTCATGCGCTCATTGTCGAGCGGACGGAAGAAATTCTCATTGTATACGCTTACCTTGTGAGGTGCGGAGAGGGTGGTGAGGATAGGCTGCTGCACTCGCTTTACCTCCCATGCGTGCGGATTGGGCACACGGTCGGGCGATACCACACCGTTGTCGCAGAAGTTCCAGTCCGACGGGTCGTAATCGTTCCAGTCGCCTCCGTAGGCGAATATCTCCTGTCCGTTCTTACCCTTCCAGCGTATCGACTGGTCTACGAAGTCCCAGATGTATCCGCCCTGGAGTTTGGGATATTTGCGGAAGAGGTCCCAGTATTCCTTGAATCCTCCCTCGGAGTTACCCATGGCGTGGGCATATTCACACTGTATCATAGGGCGCATGTCGGCCTTGTCATTGGCAAACTGCTCCACACCTTTGTAGCCGCTGTACATTGGGCAGTAGATGTCACTCTTGCCATTCTTTTCGGCGCGCTCGTACTGTACGGGGCGCGACGGATCCATTGCCTTTACATACTCATATGCGGCGTCGAAGTTGGGTCCATAGCCGGCCTCGTTGCCGAGCGACCACACGATGATACTCGGATGGTTGAAGTTGCGGGCCACGTGGCGGTCGTTGCGCTCGATTGTGGCTTTCTTCCATGCGGGCACTTTCGCCAGAGTCTTGTCGCCGTATCCCATACCGTGGCTCTCGATATTGGCCTCGGCGGTGATATACAGGCCATAGCGGTCGCAGAGGTCGTACCAGTAGGGGTCGTCGGGGTAGTGGCATGTGCGCACTGCGTTGAAGTTAAGCTCTTTCATCAGCTTGATATCCTGAAGCATGCGCTCCTTGCTCACCACATATCCGCCGTCGGGGTCGAGCTCGTGGCGGTCGGCGCCCTTTATCAGCACGGGCTGGCCGTTGACGAGCAGCTGGCCGTTCTTTATCTCCACGCTGCGGAAGCCCACATTTACCGGTATCACCTCAGTTTCTTTCCCTTTGGTGAATGTAGCCCGCAGGGTGTACAGGTTGGGAGTCTCGGCAGTCCATTTCTGCGGAGCGGTTATGTCAAATGTCTTTACTACATTCCCTTTGGCATTTTTGATTACGTCGGAGGCCACGGTCTTGCCGGCAGCGTCGATGAGGTCGAGTGTCAGTTCGCCCGAGCCTTTCACTTTAGCTGTGACGGTAAGGCGTCCGTCGGTATAGCCGTTGGTCAGGTCGCCCTGCACGCGCAGGTCCTCTACGCGGTTTTTGTTGCGGGCATACAGATAGTTCTCACGTGCCAGACCCGAGAATCTGAAGAAATCCTGGTCTTCGAAGTAGGTGCCGTCACACCAGCGGTCAATCTGCACGGCGATGTCATTCTCCTGGCCGGGTATGAGATAGCGGGTCACGTCAAACTCGTTCTCAAGTTTCGAGTCCTCGCCGTAGCCTACAAATCGTCCGTTGACCCACAGGCGTATGTTGGAGGTGGCCGAGCCGAAGTGGGCTATCACATCCTTCCCTTTCCAGTCGGCGGGCACTTTTATCGTGCGGCGGTACGACCCTATATGATTGTTCTTGTCGGGCACGAGCGGCGGATTGTTGTCGAAATTGCCGCGCCAGGGGTAGCCGACATTGAGATACATCGGGTCGCCGTAGCCGAGCAGTTCCCAGTTGCCGGGCACATCGATAAGCTCCCAGCCGCTTACGTCATATCCTTTTTTCCAGAAGTCGATTGGTCGCTGGCCGCGGTCGCGTACCCACTTGAAGTGCCACTTTCCGTCGAGCGACACAAAGTTTTTTGATGCCTCTTTTCCGGCATCGGCTTTATTGGCCGACTCGAAAGCAAAATAAGAGGTGTGCATAGGCGCGCGGTTCACTTCATTGACCTCGGGGTCTTCCCAAGGCTCGGCAGCGAAGCCGGCAACCGGTAGCCCCGCGAGGAGAAGTGCGCCTAAAATGGCAGAGTCCTTTTTCATGATTCGGTTATTGGGTTATTATGGTAAAATACGTATGATTGGCACGGTGTTATAAAATTAATTACAAAAATACGAATTTTAGCGCATATTTTCATACTGCCGTCGACATGCTGAACCTTGCTGTCAGACTATATTTGGGGCTAAAAGAGCTTGAAAAACGGGTGCGATGGTTAAATTAAGTTAACAAGATGTATTTTTATGGCCAAAAACTATGTTGTATAACATAAAATCCATTACCTTTGCAACGTGTTTTTCATGGTATTAGATTTAAGGTTAAGAAGATTATTCGTCGTGACGACGAGTAATTTTTTTTTATACCTGCCTGATCTGACTTACTGCTAAGGCAAAAGGTCTATCATGACTTATCTATAAAATGAAAGTGCACATCTTCACAGATGCGCACTCCCTCATAACCAAAATTCAAGTATATATTCTCTGTAGTCTAACAAAATGTTGCCAACTGTCAACAATTAGAAGTAGAGGGAGACTGCGGAACGTCAGCCGTCAGGCAGATATGAGAATGAAGAGTGGAAACATTCATTTACAGCTGTGTTATCCGAATTCCCTGGTCACTTTCAACAAGCTGATGCAAAGTTACTGCCTTTCCCTCGGTTGTAACGAATTCAAAGTCAAAATAATAATAAAATCAGCACGTTGGATGAACTTTTTGCTAAAAACTTTGTTACTCACTCAGTTAAGTCACTTTTTGGTGATAAATGCGGTAAAATTGGCCTGTTTTCGTTATAGTTTATTTGGTTAATTCACCATTGTTAATGATATTTAGCGGTTTTTCCGTCTGTTTTACTGCAATTCGGAGTAATGAGTATAGCCGCTTCGACAAAAAAGCAAATCTGTAGAAATTGCCGCCATGATACAAAATCAGCGCCCGAAAAAATCCGGGCGCTGATTCTCGGAAACCGGTTGACCGGTTTCGTAGGGTATATGGATAGATTGCCTGTGTTCAGTCGACTCTTACTTTCGACAGAGCAATCCAGCCCGATTGGGCGGGTTTGCTCGACAGCGCCAGTTTTATACCCGGCTTATTGTCGTCCCGGGTATTGACGATGGCCACACCCCATGTGTATTCGCCGGCGCTTACCGATGGCGATACATTGAAGCGGTAGTCATAGGGATTACCCTCCTGCCAATGCGATGGCTCGCACTCTTTGTCGACGAATACCTGTACCGGCTCGCCGTTGCGGTCGAGCAGAGCAAAAGCCACTTTGTACTTGTAGTTCCACTGCTGAAGGTTGTTGGGCAGATAACCCCAGCCTACATTGCGCCAGCGGTGTCCGATTGTAGCTGTCTGTCCGCCTTTGATTGCCGTCGGCAGAGACAACTTGTCGGGATACAGACGGTAACCTCCCTCGGCAATGAATCGTTTCACCAGGTTGAAGCTGGTCTTGAACCATGATTCGGTCTCGTCGCCTACGCGGAAGTCCATCATGTTGACACGTGCCTCCTTCGAGTCGTCGAATTCGCCCTGACGCACATCCTCGGGGTGGTCTCTGCGATACTTCTTGTCGTCGTTCCAGTAGCTGTGCTGACTCACAATCCAGCCTCCTTCCATCAGTATGGGGAGCTTGTAGTTCCAGGTACGGGCAAATGCCTTCTCCCATGAGTTGTAGCCCCACTCGGCGTTGTTCATGCCGATGGCGTCGGAGCGCAGACAATATCCGTTGCGTATAGCTATGGCCAGCAGAGCCTCGCTGTCGGGTTGTGCGTTCTTGCCAGAGCTTACGGGATGGCCAAGCTGGCGGTGGTAGTTGATTACCAGAGGCACCTCGGTGAAGTTGTCGGCATAAAGACGTGTGATCCACTCCATTGTATTGGCCTTGTACTCAACTGTCTTGTCGGTGATGGCGTTGCCCTGTTCGTAGCACACATTGTGTCCCTCGCCCCATTTGCCGAGACCATAGGCGTCGATAAATGCTGTGGTCTCCGCATTGTTGAAGCGTTGCGCGAATGCGCGCACGAATTTCTCATAGTACTGGCGCCAGATTGGATCCATTGCCAGCGGAGTCTTGCGGTCGGGATACCGGTCGTTTTCGAGCCAGTACTCTGCGCCGGCGTCAAACACAAACTGCGGGGTGTTCTCTCGCTGGTCGCGACCGTCGACTACCACACGGAAGGCAATCGGCAGACCGAGTTCTTCGGCACGGGCCACGAGCTTGTAGATTGGGGTCGAGGGGTCCTCCCAGGCATACTTTCCGTCGGCGGGATTGAGCGATTTCCATCCGGTGCGGATATAGCAGGCCGATGCATAGTCGCGCACGTAGACATTCTTGCCGAGTTCCGACAGATAAATCTGGCGGTCGAAATATGAGGGGTCGGCCGAGCCCGATACATACATCACCCATCCGTTCATCGGGTTGCGCAGCAGGTCGGTCGTGTTGGCTGTAAACGACAGCTCGGTGTTGCCTGTTATGCTGCCTCCGCCCTGGCCTGAGTTGTCGGCGGCCTGGGCGTCATCTCCGCCTCCGCATGAGCAGAGCGTCAGAGCCGCTCCTACTATTGTGGCTGATATCATTCTGTTGATTTGCATAAGAGATTTGTGTGATGACCGGCCGGATTATGTCGGTCATGACTGATCCGGCCGGTATACAGTTGTGTTATCTTTTTGATGCCAGGAATGTGTTGTGACGCAGGTCAAACACAATGAAGTTGCTGCCCGAGGGGACTCCCATGTAGGAGTTGCGGGTCTCTTTGTCGGCGCCGCAGTGGAGGTCGAACACCTTGTTGAGCTCGGCCTTTACGTTCTGTTTATTCCCTTCGGCAGTCAGCGGACAGGTGTAGCAGAATGAGTTGTTCTGATTCCAGGTGCCGCCGTTGGCGTCGGTGAAGCTCTTCGAGATACAGAACTTCATGCCGCCTCCGAGGGTCTTGAGCGCGTTGTTGGCGCCGTCGAAGATAAACACCTGCGGGTCGGCGAGCGACTGCACCAGGTTGAGGGTCTTCACGCCCCAGTCGGTGCCGTCTCCGAAGGCATATAGGTCGTTCACCTCAATGGAGACTTCAGGATTGGTCTCGTCGCCGCTTGGGTGGAATGTCACTACGAGCGGCTTCAGGTCGGTGGCCTCCGAGTAGATGGTGGCACTCTTTTCGGTCATGTTGACTACGATGCGGTAGTCGCCGGCGGCAGGGATATTCCATGCACTCTTGGTCTCGGTCATTTCCACGGCCATGGCGGTGCCGTCGGCTATGTTGGTCGAGCCGTCGGTGTTGCGCAGGTAGTAGGTCAATCCGTCAAATTCTATAGGTATCTGTAGCTCGCCGGCGGTGAGGGCACCCTTCCAGGCGTAGATATTCTCGTTTTCGAGAGTCTTGTTGATATCTGTGCTTTCGGCTATGGCATTGCCTCCGAGCATCATCCTGTCGCAGTCAAATATTATTACCTGTATGGGCTTTATCTCTGCGCTGACCTTTCGCACCTCGGGTGCCTCAAATTCAGAGCCGCCGTTCCATTGTGCCATCACACGGAATTCCAGTGTGAAATTCTTGTTGGCGGGGAGTGCCCAGCGGTCCTTGTACCAGTTGTTGAGCTGCTCGTTGGTAAATGTGGCCGAATATAGGCCGGTAGCGTCGTCGTAGGTGTAGTCGAATCCGACTCCCGAGGTGATTACTGTCTTTGAGCCGAAGCTGTTGCCGAGCACGTCGAGTTCGGCCTTGTATGTAAGCACATACTCCTCGGGCAGATGGCGGGCGCCGCTCCAGGTGAATGTGAGTGCCGGTGCGTTAAGATTGTTCTCGTCAATCTCTACCATCGGATTCTCACATTTGAGGGTCATCGTTTCCATTGTGGGGTCGATGTCCGTCTCATACGGGTCGTAGGTGCAAGAGGCTGCCGCGAGCACGGCTGCACCCATTACGGCCGCTTTTATATAATATATGGGTTTCATGTTTTATCGATTGAATGTATGATTAATATCCGGGATTCTGGGGGAACTCAATGTCGCGGTTGGCGTCAATGATGGTCTTGGGCACCGGCCAGAGGGCGTGGTGCTCGTCGACGGTATTGCGGAGCACTTCGTTGTACTTGCGCACACGGTCTACATATTTGCCCGTGCGCACCAGTGTGAAGCGGCGGCTCTCTTCGCCTACGAGCTCGCGGATGCGCTCATCGAGCAGGAAGTCCATGTCCATCTGTGAGGCGCTTACCGACGATGCCTTGGCGCGGTTGCGCACTACATTGACGGCCTTGGCGGCATTATCTGCATCGTTGAGGCCGAGATAGGCTTCGGCAAGCAGCAGATAGGTCTCCGACAGGCGGAACTTCATGCGGTCGCGGTAGCTGCCGGTGTGGGTCAGGTCATCATCGTGGGCGAAGAAAAACTTGGTGGGGGCGGGGAACAGCCAGCCGTCCTGCCAGTACTTGTCGGTGATATGTACGCGCTGTCCTTTTGTAGATTCCTGGTTGGCAATCCATTCGCGCTTGAAGTTGTACTCCGAGTTGCGGATATCGGTATCCTCGAATATGCCGTCGGGCACATTGCCGGCCTCGGGAGTGGCGTTAGTGTTCTTGGTGCCGATCCACCACTTGAAGGGGGCAATCTGTGCGAGGCCGCGGCCGCCGTATTCCGAGCAGATTTTGAAGAATGAGCCAAGCTGGTGGTACTGGGGGAGCCAGTCGCGGCGCGTCCAGTCGTCGGATGGTGTGCCGCCGC
Organism: Muribaculum intestinale; assembly: GCF_002201515.1. Lineage (NCBI taxonomy): Bacteria > Pseudomonadati > Bacteroidota > Bacteroidia > Bacteroidales > Muribaculaceae > Muribaculum > Muribaculum intestinale. The sequence goes on along the minus strand of NZ_CP021421.1, from coordinate 1,106,990 downwards.
CTACAGTCTTGTACTCAAACTGCATTACCCATATGCTCTCCTGATTGCCGCTTGTGCGGTTCTGATTGTTCTCGACAAAGAGGTCGTGGAAGTAGTCGCCGGGTTTGCCTTTCTCGGCTCCGAAGCGCTCTTTCATCAGCGAGAAGTAGCCGCTGTCGATTACCTGCCGGGCGCATTTGCGGGCATTCTCATAATCTTTCTGACAGAGGTATACTTCTGCGAGCAGATGCAGGGCAGCCCACTTTGTGAGCTTGCCGGGCTTTACGGCATCGGGATTCACGGGGAGATTGTCGACGGCAAATTTAAGGTCATCGACCATATGCGACAGCAGCTCGGCGCGGGGAGTGCGGGTGAAGTTGAGCACAAAAGGCTGCTGGATGGTCTCTACCCAGGGAGCATCGCCGTAGAGATACTGGAGCGAGCGGTAACCATAGGCGCGGAAGAAGCGGGCCTCGGCCTGATAGAGCGCCTTGTCGGTCGGGTACGACCAGTTGTTGTTTTTATTAGCGTAGATGAGAATCTCATTGGCCGCGTTGATAAGCGAGTACGACCAGTTCCAGTACGATTCGATGAAGAGAGTGGAGGGTGTCATCGTCAGGTTGGCGTAGTGGGTCAGAGAGCCATCCTTGGCACCGCTCTGGAACACAATGTCGGTGGCTATCTGCTGCACGGCATAGGCGCATGCGCCGTTGTGCATGAATGCTCCCTTCTCGCCCCAGGTGTTGTACTCCGAGCGGGCAAGTGAGTAGAGACCTGCACTGCCTGCTTCGAAACCTAATGAGCTTGTGAAGGTGTTTTCCGGAGAGAGCGAGCTCTTGAGTTCTTCGTCAAGGAAGTCTGAGCAGCTTGTGGCAGCCATTGCAAGGGCTATGACTGATGTATATTTGAGTATCTTGTTCATGATGGTATTCGGTTTAGAATGTTACGGTAAGTCCGAGGCGCCATGCGCGCTGCATCGGGTAGGAGGCAAACCAGGTGTTGTCGTAGTTGAGCAACTGGCGCATGTTGGAGAAGACATGGAGGTTGTCTACGCCTACGTTGATGTCGAGGCCCGAGAGACCGAATCTCTTCACATCCTCCTTGAGGAACGAGTATCCGATGGTGATGTTCTTGATTTGCAGATAGTTCTGTTTCTTATAGTAACCGTGGCTGAACGTCTTTACATAGCCTGGCGACGGGGCGTCGGTGTTTTCGGGATGCTCGGGAGTCCAGTACTTCACGCCGTGGATATAATTGGAAGTACTGAAGGTGTACTGTGAGATATCGGGGATGTTGTCCGACATCCATCGGCCAAACGAGCCGTAAAGCATAAATGAAGCGTAGAACTGCTTGTAGTTGAACTGGTTGGACATCGACAGTGTGAACGACGGACGCTTGCTGCCGATTACCTTCTTGTCATCGTCGGTGATTACTCCGTCGCCGTTGACATCCTCGAGCTTGGCGTCGCCGGGCTGTGCGCCTTTCTGGCGGGTCACTGTGTTGCCTGCGGCGTCGGTGTAGGTGAATTCGTCACCCTCCTGCCATATGCCGATTACATTGAAGTCGTAGAATACCGAAAGGGGCTTGCCGATAAACCATTTGTTGTTGATGTCATCCTTGCCGTCACCGCGCAGCTCTACAATCTTGTCGCGGTTAAGGAAGAAGCTGAGGCTGGTACGCCACTGGAAATCCTGGGTCTGGATGTTGATGGTGTTGAGGGTGGCCTCTATACCCTTGTTCTCGGTCTCGCCGATATTGTCCATTATGTTCTTGTAGCCGTTCATGATGGGCACGGTGCGCTTCATCAGCAGGTCCTTGGTGCGCGAGCGGTAAATGTCGATGCTGCCGTTGATGCGTCCGTTGAAGAACGAGTAGTCGATACCGATGTTGGCGGTATAGGTTGTCTCCCATTTGAGGTTGGGGTTGCCTACGCCGTCGGAGGTGGGGAGGAAGGTGGCGTTGACAGCCGAGGAGCCGTCGCCCCATACGTATTTTATACCGGCGTCGGTATAAAGGCGGTCGAGTGTTGTATAGCGGGATATGGCGTTGTTGCCGTTGGCACCGTATGAGAGGCGCAGCTTGAGCATGTCGAGCCACTGGGCGTTGTCGCGCAGGAACGATTCATTGCCGATATGCCATGCGAGGGCGGCCGAGGGGAAGAACGCATACTTGTTGTTGCGTCCGAATACAGATGCGCCGTCGCTACGACCGGTGAGTGTAACCATATACTTGCTGTCGAACATGTAGTTGATACGTCCCATCATCGACATCATGGTTTCTTTCCAGAAACTTGAGCCGGTCTTGATATTCTTCTCTCCGTTGCCGAGCGAGTAGAAGCTCATGTCGTCGTTGATGAAGCTCTCGGCACTGCCCGATGTGCCCTTGTTGTTTTTCTCCTGCATGGAGTAGAGGGCGGTGAGATCGATATGGTGCTTGCCGAATGTATTGTCATACTTGACGATGTTTTCCCAGGTCCAGTCGACGGTGCGCGAGGTGCTTACCGAGCCTTTGCCTTCGGCTTTCTGTCCATCGGCGGTGTTGCGCCCATAGTATGTGCCGGTGTAGTTGTCGCGGTAGTTGTAGCCGTACTGCGATTTGAGCGTCAGGCCCTTTACCGGCGCGATTTCGATGAATCCGTTGTAGAGCACGTTACGGCTGGTATTCTTGCTGTCGGCCCTTACGTTGCGCATGGGGTGGGGGAGGTTGGAGTAGTCCATCGGCTCGTCGTAGTAGTTGCCGTCGTCAGCCATGAATATACCGTAGGGTGCCTGCTTGATAGCGTGCTCGAGATTGGGAGTGTTGCCGCCGGTCTCACGGTTGACAAACTGGCCGGTGAGTCCGATGGTGAGCCACTTGTTGAGAACCTGCTGGATTGAAGTGTATACGTTGATACGCTCGTAGTTGGAGTTGACCACTACACCTGGCTGGTCGAGGTATGAAACTGCGGCCATGTATGAGGTAGCGTCGGTGCCGCCTGAGATGGAGAGCTGGTGATTGTGCTGAAATGAGGTACGGAACACATCGTCCTGCCAGTCGCGGGTAATCCCCTGGGCGTAGTTGATACGCTCGCTGGCGCTGATTACCTGGCCGTATAGCGGATCAAGGTCGATGCCGGTGAGTTTCTTGGTGCCCAGACGGCCGAGATCCTGCTTGAACTGGATGTATTCGTTGGGACCCATGGTCTCGATGCGCTGCATCTCCGATGCCACGGCGAAGGTGCCTTTGTAGACTACCTTGGCGTTGCTCTTCGTGCCTTTTTTAGTCTGGATAAGAATTACACCGTTGGAGCCGCGCGAACCGTAGATGGCTACCGACGAGGCGTCCTTGAGTACGGTAAGGGACTCTACGATGTTGGGGTCGATATCTCCTATTGAGCCTTCATAGGGTATACCGTCAAGAACCACCAGAGGAGAGTTGCCGCCTGACAGAGAGTTGGTGCCGCGGATGAGCAGACTCTGGTCGCTGCCCGGTTTTGCCTCGCTTGAGGTAATCGAGAAGCCGGCCACCTGACCCACGAGGCGGTCCATAAGGTTGGCCGAGCCCGACATCTTGAGAGCCTCCTCGCCTACTACGGTAAGGCCGCCGGTGAGGTCTTTCTTCTTCATTGTGCCGTAGCCCACTACCACCACCTCGTCGAGATTGTTGGTCGATTCCGACATCCTGATTTCCATCGGGCCGTCGCCTACGGTGACATCCTTTGTGGCGAATCCTACATAAGATATCTCCAACTGCTGTCCTTTACTTGCAGGGAGCATGAAATTTCCGTCAAGGTCGGTCATTGTGCCTTCGCCGGCGCCCTTTACCACTACGGCGGCGCCTACGAGCGGTTCACCCGAGTTATCTACTACCGTACCTTTGACCATGGTGGTGGCCTCCAGGTTTTTTGGCATCTTTCCCTTTGGGAAGAGTGTCACCTGGCGTCCGAAAATGCGATAATCGAGCTTTGCCTTCGCACACATGTCGGCGAGTATGGCGTCGACATTATTGCCCGACAGGGTGATGTTGATGCGTTTGTCGAGCTGACGGTTGGCGCCTTCGGCATACACAAACATGTAGTCGCTGTGCGTCTCGATATACTTGAGCACTTCGCTTACTGACTTGCTGTTCTGCTTCACAGAGGATGTACCTGCCTGAGCCTGTGTGGCGGATGAGTCGGCCGCCACTGCGAGGGAGGGTGCGACCATCGCCCCGCAGAGCCACAGCATGCCTGTACACATTGCTCTTTGGAAGTTATGTCTCATTATTAGTTTGATTGGTTAATTATTATAGTTGATTTATTCAGTAAATTGTTGAGGAGTATGCCTATCTGGCAGTCAGTCGGTAACGGCGGCTGTCGTCGCTTGCCTTGTCGGCATCCATTGATATGGTGGAGCACAGTACCGACAGCACCTCGCCGATATCCTCCTTGAGGTCGAGGTGACCGTACAGGCGGCGGTTGTATAGGGTCGGGTCGGTCTCGATATCCACATCGTAATATATGCTTAGCCGCTCGGCCACCTCGCCGAGTGTCTGGTCCTTGAGCATTATGGCGCCCTTGGTCCAGCAGGTATAGAATGAGGTGTCGACAACCGATATCCCGTCGACAGAGCCTTCGGCTATATCCACTTTCTGGCTCGGACGCATGCGTATGCATTCGTGGGTATCGGTGGTCACGGCCACGCTCCCCTCTACCAGCACGATGCTCGCTTTGCCGGGATGGTAGCTGCTGACGCAGAAGGTGGTGCCGAGTACCGTCACATCGAACCCGTCGCCCGACATGACAAACGGACGGTCGGCATCCTTGGCTACCTCCAGATACACCTCGCCCGAGGCCCATATGCGGCGCGTGTCGCCGTCAAACCGCGAGGGGTATCTCACTTGCGAGCGCGAGTTGGCCATCAGCCTGGTGCCGTCGGCGAGCATCAGTGTCATGCGCTGACCGGCCGGCACGTTCAGCTCGTTGTAATCATCTAAGCCTGTATCGTCTGACGCGGTGCCGTCGGCAAGGATGACCGATGAGGCGGCGACACCCTTCTCCTCTCTGTAAGCCACCGTCATGGCTACCACTATTGCGAAGCATGCCGCCACGGAGCACAGCGATATCATGCGCCACATACTCCGCGAGCGCGACATGCGCTCATGGAGTATCTTCAGGCGCGTCAGCGTCATCACCCTCTCGGTGTCGACCTTAGGGAGAATCACGCTTGAGAAGTACCTGTCGAGCAGTTCGTCCCATTTCCGGGCCGAGACTTTCCGGGTATTTTCTATGTCATTGTTGCTGTTCATTGTCGGTTTTATGGATTAATCGGTTGCGAAGGTACTCCATGGCGTATCCTACATGGTAGTTGACCGTCGACAGTGATATGTTGAGCATCGTGGCTATCTGTTTGTAAGGCATCCTTTCGATTTTTGCCAGAAAGAATACATGTTTGCACTTCGGGGGCAGTGTCTCCAGTGCCTTGTTGACCTCTTCCTGCTGTTCGTGGCTCAGGATGCTTTCGTCGGGAGCCTCGACGGGAGGAATCACGAACGTGTCTATATCGTCGAGCGATACAAATGTCGGCTTTCCCGATTCGTAGCGCAGCTTGTTCACAACCTTGCAGTAAGTGATTGTGCGCAGCCACTGACCCATGTATTCAACCTCAGCCAGTTTTTCCCGCGACTTCCATACCTGTAGGAATACATCGCTGACCACCTCCTCTACGCTCTCCTTTGATCTGAGCATGGTCATCGCGTAGTGGTAAAGTTTTGATGTCCATTGGCCCATAAACTGATCGAAAGCGCGCTCGTCGCCTTGGCTTATCCGGTGCAGCAGGTTGCCTGGTTTTTCGATGGTTGTCATTGCGGGGTGCTCTCAGGCGGGGTTTGGCATTCAGGTTGGAGACATTCTCAAAAAAAGGCCGGGGCAGAACCGGGAGATTGTTCTCCCCGGCCATTTTACCTGTTTACAATCGTTTTTACCTTAATACAATATTTTACTCTCCCCTCTGTATGGAGCATCGCTCAGGTGGGTTCCGTCGTGTATGATATGGTGATGGAATCCGCAGGATATGCCGGCCCTCTCCGTGCATGGCGCGCTGCGGAGATATCTGTGGCAGCCGGCAACCGCTTTATGTGTTGCCGCTGTCAGGCCTGATGAAAGTGGATGGTTGGTCATCATGATTGATTGTTGGTTAAAGGGACGTTGTTAAAAAAGGCAGTGGATACGGCCATTTTTAACGGCTCTCCACTATTAATGCCGCAGATGTACGGAAAATCTATAGTACGTATTTTTGTGTTTTAAAACATATTTTTGCATTTTCCCACCCTAATATTCATATCAATCAACATGATAGCTATGTCATTTTGCATATTTTTGCATATGCTCGGCTTTCCGACTCCCTTAAATTCATTAATTTTGCATCCGGTACAATAAGTATGTAATCATTATCCGCAATGAATATTTCCATAAAAAGTCTGGTGAAAGGTATTTCAGCGCTATGCATTGTGTCCATGTCGGCGATAGATATGGCCGCCGTACCTGCCACTCCCTATCCTATAACTAAAACACTGCCCGACGGAACTGAACTGACCGTGCGCCTTCACGGCGACGAACATGGCAGTTTCGTCACCACCACTGATGGCTATCTGCTCATGCAGGATGCCTCGGGATTCTATAATTATGCAAAAAAGGATGTCTCCGGCAATATCGTGTCGACCGATTGCCGCGCAGTCGATGTAGAGATGCGCGGTGCCGCTGACAATGCCATGCTCAGGAGTATCGACCGCGAGGCCGTGGTCGGTGCCCGAATCAGCGAGCTGAACCGGGCAAGGGATGTGCAGCGCATAAGCCGCATCGAGGGCCCCGCCACCGGGATAATACCTCCGGTTGACGACATCGACCATCACCGCGAGGCATGTCATCCTACCACACCCTCGCTCGGCAAGCCACGACTGCTGGTCGTTCTTATAGAGTTTGCCGACAAGGAGTTCACTATTCAGGACCCCTACGACACATTCTACCGTATGCTCAACGAAGAGGGGTATTCCGACTATAACTGCACAGGCTCGGTACGCGACTATTTCGTGGCATCCTCCAATGGCAAGTATGCTCCCGAGCTCGACCTCTACGGCCCGGTGAAATTGCCCCAGACTTCGGCCTATTATGCCGGTAACGGAGGCGCGGAGAACACTCAGATTCTAATCAGGGATGCCTGCAACCTTATCGACGACCAGGTGGATTTTAGCATATATGATACTGACAACGATGGCGTTGTCGACAACGTATATCTCTTTTATGCCGGCTTCAGCCAGGCCGACACCGGCGACAAGACATGCGTGTGGCCACATTCTACTCAGGTAGGCGGCCGTGTAGTGCACGACGGCGTGGCTTTGGGCAACTATACATGCTCCAACGAGTTGCGCGGTTTCTCCAACTATATCGCCGGCATCGGCACATTCTGCCACGAATTCTCCCATGCGCTGGGTCTCCCCGACCTTTACGAGGTACAATATACCCATCAGCATACTCCCGGCCTGTGGTCGATAATGGACCAGGGTAGCTACAGCAACGACTCCCGCACCCCGCCTCTCCACTCGGCCTACGAGCGCTGGACTCTCGGATGGCTCACACCCGAGGTGATTGTTGCCGAAAAAACCGGCAACTCGCTGCTGAGGCCGGCTACTTCCGAGGAGGGATACAATGACGTGAAACTCGTGCGCACATCCACGGCCGACGAGTTCTTCCTGCTCGAAAACCGACAGCTGCTTGGTTGGGACAGCTATCTGCCCGGGCATGGCATGCTTATGTGGCATATCGATTTCAATGCAACAGCCTGGGCCATCAACCGTGTGAACCAGTATAGCACTCATCCACGTGTTGACATCGTGGAGGCGAGCGGCGATATCACCCACACCTCTACTTCGGCGGCCTCTTTCCCCGGCACAATGAATGTGATGGGCCACACCATAGAAGACTGGAACGGACGCAAGCTCGGAGTGGAAATCGACGGTATCTACGAGTCGGAAGGGGGCAACGTGTATTTCAACATAAATGGCGGCAACCAGGTGGAGGCCAATGCCTCGGTACTCAACGAACCTGTGGTCGAGGCCAACACCGTCACCCTGTCGTGGAGTCCCGTGAAGGATGCCGAGTACTATATCGTGTACATATATGACGCTGACGGCAATCCGGTGCAGAGCGAGCGTGTCTACACCAACTCCTACACCACTACCCTTGCCGAGGGCACAGGCTATACATGCCGCCTTGTGTGGATGATTGGCAACGATTGCTTCTACTGCGAGACTGCCGTCACTACCGGCTATCTGCCCATATCGGTGCATACTGTCAACGCTCTTGAGCCCGAGGCTGTCGCAGCCGATGGTGTCACCGCTGTGTGGGAACATCTGCCTATCGCCAAGTCGTATACGGTCGAAATCGCAATATGCGAGGGTGTCGAAGGCCGCACATTCACAGAAGATTTCACCGGACGTCAGGTAAATAATGACGGATGGGTGTCGACCGCAACATGGAACACTCAGCGCTACGGCGCATCCGCTCCGGCCATCACTCTTAAAGAGGGCACTTCGCTCACCGTGCCTGCATGGGAGCGCCCGATCGACAGCGTGAGATTCTTCGTAAGCTCAAGCTCCTCGCTTACAACGGCATCCCTTATCGTAGAGACAATCGACAGCGACGGTAATGCCACAGAGGTGTACCGCGAGCGAGCCGCCGCCTACAAGTCGACCGACAAGGAGGCACTCATGGTGACTCTCGGCAAGGATGTGCTCGGCAAGGATGCCTACGGCCTGAAATTTACCATGACCGGCACTGTCAACTGGGTTGTGCTCGACGACATATCGGTAATCTACGACGAGACATATTCATACCACGACGCCGGTATTGCTCCGAAGGAAGCCGGCAGCGCCACATCGCTTGAGGTGACCGGCCTCGCCCCTGGCACAGTGTATGCTTACCGAGTAATTGCCGACGACGGCAGCGGACTGAAGAGCCGTCCGTCGCAGTGGATTGTATTCACCACCACCGGCTCCTCGGGTATAGGCGATATAGTTGTCGACGACGAGGGTGTGGACTCTCCTTGGTATACGCTTACCGGCCTGCGCCTTGACGTACGTCCGTCGGCTCCCGGCCTGTATATCCACAACCGCCGCCTGGTACGCGTGCCCTAAATTACCGGACATATGAAAAAAGTGTTTACGTGGTGCCGGCGTTATCTGTCGGTGACATTTCTGATACTTATCACATTTGTCGTGATAGTGCTATTCTTCAACGACAACTCGTTTGTGAAGTCGGTGGAATACACCACCCGCATCAAGGAGTTGCGCGAGGAGATACGCGACAATGAGGATACGTTGCTCTATTACCGGCGTATGAACCATGCCCTCGACACCGATCCGGAGACAATGGAGCGTATCGTGCGCGAGAATTACCATATGCAGCGTGAGAACGAGGATGTGTATCTCGTAGACTAATCCGACGCTCAGACATATACTTTCTTAGAAGAACTTAGAAGAATTAACAATGGATAATACAAAATCCTCAGGATGGCAGGCATGGCTTGTTACCGCCGGGCTGCTCCTTATCGTAGCCGGAGTGCTGTTGCCTATTCTTGGCATGGGGCTTTCGGTCTACCGCTGGATATATGCCGCCGGAGCCGCCGTGTGTCTTGTCGGACGTCTTTTCAGCCGCGTGCCCGATAGTGTGCCTCTAAGAGTAAAGAGGCTTATGCGCATCGAATCGTGGTCGGCGATATTCTTCTGCGCCGGAGCGTTCTTCATGTTCTGGCCCGGAGCGGGAGCCGGCGACTGGCTCGCGTTCACCCTCGCCGGAGGAGCCATACTCATCTACACCTCGATTATGATACCTCGTGCCATGCGCAAAGGGTAGTGTAGTTTACAGCCGGGGTGTGCCGCCATACCCTTGAAATCGCTACAAAATCTCTTAAAATCACGAGGTTCCTCTATTTTATGGGGGAAATTCATGCGATATTCGGCAATATTAGTTAATTTTGTCATCGCAATGTCATATAATCTCGTCATAGACCAGGGCAACTCTACTGCCAAAATCGCAGTTTTTGAGGGTGATAGCCTTGTAGAACAGTGGCGGTGCGAAGACCTTCTGCCGGAAGTGCTGCGCCGTGTGGCTGTATCCGCCCCTATCGAAGCGGCGATATACTGCTCTGTGACCCACCACAGTGAGAATATAATTGTCACTTTGCGTGAAATCGCGGGCAAGGTCTACGAGCTGACATCTCTGCTCCCTCTCCCTATCACCATCGGCTACGCCACCCCCTCGTCGCTTGGCCGTGACCGTATCGCCGCCGTCGCCGGCGCCAGGGCCATGCTTCCCGGGCGTACGGTGCTTGTAGTCGATGCCGGCACGGCGATTACCTACGACGTGCTGCAGCCCGACGGCAACTTCCTCGGAGGGAACATCGCTCCCGGGCTGTGGCTTCGCGCCGAGGCTCTCAACCGTCACACCGAGCGTCTGCCGCTCGTTAATGTAGAGACTCCGGGCGATGTGGCGCTATGGGGCACCGACACCCCGCGGGCCATTACGGCCGGTATCGTGCGTGGCGTGGCAGGTGAAATCGACTACTACCGCCGGATGCTCCCCGACGATGCCGCGGTGATACTTACCGGCGGCGATGCCGTGCGTCTGGCGCCTTTTGTGCCGCAGCACCATGCCGCAGATGTGATAGTAGAGCCGGCACTGGTAGTGCGCGGGCTCAACTGCATATTGCAATACAACCAGGCTCTCCAATAAATCAACACTCCCATATCGTCCCGCCGCGCGCGGGCCCAATACATGCGATTAATGAATCTACGCAAATCAATCATCACGGCTGCCATGAGCGCAGCATGTCTCCTCCCTTCACTTTGCGCGAGCGCCCAGGAGGGGATGACTCCATACTCAAAATACGGCTACGGCATACTTAACGACCAGGCTACATCGGCACAGCGCTCGATGGGCGGTGTGGGCTATGCCATGGCTTCAGGCCGTCAGGTCAATGTGATGAATCCCGCGAGCTATGCCGCCATCGACTCCATCACATTCCTTTTCGATATGGGCATAACGATGTCGAAGCTCTGGAGCAGCGAGACCGACACACAGGGAGCGCGCCACAACGAGCAGGAGTTCGGAGGTGGCCTCAATTACGTCACCATGCAGTTTCCGGTGGCCAAGAACATGGGTATGGCCCTCGGTCTTGTGCCCTTCTCGTCGGTGGGATACTCGTTTTCCAACAGCATCAGCAACGGTAGCGAGGCCCGTTCGGGCGAGGGTGGTCTCAACTGGCTGTTTGCCGGCTATTCGATACGTCCGGTCAAGGGGCTCAGCGCAGGTGTCAACTTCGGCTATCTCTTCGGCACAGTCATCAACGATACCTACGTATACACCAACAACGGTTCGCAGACACTCTTCGAGACTCAGGTAGAGGTGCGCGACTATCATCTGCAGTTCGGTATTCAGTACGGCTATGATATCAACCGTGACAACCGTGTCACCGCCGGTCTTACCTTCTCGCCCGGCAAGACTCTGCTGGGCCATGCCTGGGGTCTCAACTACGACATGACCCAGACTTCCAACAAGGCCGACACCGTGGGCTACACCTCGCTACGCCACAAGTATACCCTTCCGGCAGTGTGGGGAGCCGGTATCAACTGGCAGTGGCGCGAGAAACTGATGGCCGAGGTCGACTTCACCTATTCGCCATGGAGCGACGCAAAGTTTCCCGACATCGACTCGGAAAAGCAGACTCTTGAGTTCAGCGATAGATGGAAGCTCGCTGTCGGCGCGCAGTATACACCGAAAAGCCGCGGCAGCTATCTGCAGCGTGTCACCTACCGTGGAGGCGGTTTCTATGAAAACAGCTATATCAAGGTACTCGGAAATACAATCAAGGAGTACGGGGCCTCGATTGGTCTCGGCTTGCCTGCCCCCGCCGGGAAGACTCTTATCAACTTCGGCGTGGAGTGGCGCCACCGTCAGGCCAGCCCCAACTCGCTTATCAAAGAGGACTATATCAACATCACGCTGGGTATCAACTTCAACGAACGCTGGTTCTATAAAAACAAGATACGATGACCTCACGGGCGATGCGTGCTCTTCCGGGTATAGTCTGCGTGATGATTCTTGCGGGCGCCGCCGGTGCGTGCAAGGATGAGAAGACCGAGGTGGTGAGCCTCAATGTGGTAGGCGACAGTGTGCCGACCATGACCACCCACACGGTGACTACGCTCATATCGGACAGCGGACAGATACGTTATCGCGTCACTACCGACAACTGGCTCGTATATGATGAGGCCCAGGTGCCTATGTGGCGTTTCCCCGACGGACTCTATCTCGAGAAGTTTGACAAGGATTTCGGGATAGAGGCCACAGTGCAGTGCGACTCCGCCACCTACTTCAGTCAGCGCGGTCTCTGGCGTCTTGACGGCAATGTCAATATCCTCAACACCGTTGGCGAGAAATTCCTGTCCCAGCAGGTGTTCTGGGACCAGCGTCTCAACAAAGTCTATTCCGACTCGTTTATCCATATAGAGCGCGCCGACCGCACAATAGAGGGGTACGGCTTCGAGTCAAACGACAAGATGACCAACTACCGTATCACCAATCCGACAGGCATCTTTCCGGCGAGCGACTTCAATCCCGGCAAAGAGAGCGGAGCCGCTGATGCACCCTCGGCCGGCAGTGTGGCCGAAGCAAAGGGCCCTGACAGGCTGCCGCCGCCCAACCGGCCCAGTAAGCCGGTGCTTCCTTCCCGGCCACCGGGACGGCGGCCTTAGTGGCCGTGCAGTGCCGTGTCGGAAATCTGTTTTTTCAAACATTAACCCATCTCTAAGGATATGGATCCCAACTGGAGCGTATGGCTCATAATCACAATAGTCTCGCTGGTGCTCTCGGCCCTCTTTTCGGGTGTCGAGATAGCCTATATATCGTCCAATCGTGTCAAGGTTGAGATTGACGTAAAGCGCGGAGGCTTCATAGGCAAAATCATCAATCTCTACTATAGCCGTCAGGAGCTGTTTATATCCACCATACTTGTGGGCAACAATATCGTGCTTGTAATCTATGGCATGGGAGCGGCGGCCCTGCTTGAGCCGTGGATTGCCGTGTGGTGTCCCAACGAGGCCGGAATCCTTATCATACAGACTCTTATCTCTACCGCGATAATACTCCTTACAGGCGAGTTCTTCCCCAAGACGATATTCCGTATCAATCCCAATTCGTCGCTGAGGGTGTTCTCTCTCCCGATATTCGTGTTCTGGGTGGTGCTCTATCCGGTGTCGGCTTTTACCACCTGGCTTTCCAAGGCCTTGATGTGGATGGCAGGCATACGCAATGTAAACCATACCCTCGGGGTGCTTACCGTGGGCGATCTCAACCAGTATATCCAGACCAATATCGACGAGCGTGCGTCGGAGGCCAAGGTCGAGAACGAGGTGAAGATATTCCACAATGCCATTGATTTCTCGTCGACACATCTGCGCGACTGCATGACTCCGCGCAATGAGATTGTGGCGGTGAATATCGACAGTACCGACCGCGACGAGCTGTCGGCCCTGTTTACATCGTCGGGCAGGAGCAAGATACTTGTCTATCGCGAAGATATCGACAATGTGCTGGGATATATCCATGTCAGCGAGCTCTTTACTCCCGACAGCGACTGGAAAGAGGCCATAAAGCCGGTGCTTTTCGCTCCCGAGACACTTCTGGCCAACAAGATGATGCGACGTCTGCTCAGCGAGAAACGTTCGATGGCTATCGTGGTTGATGAGTTCGGCGGCACGGCAGGGCTTGTGTCGCTTGAGGACCTTGTCGAGGAGATTTTCGGCGATATCCAGGACGAGCATGACAATGCACGGCTTACTGCCCGTGAGGTGGAGCCCGGAGTGTATGAGTTTTCCGGGCGCTGTGAAATCAGTTATCTGCACGATTCTTTCGGAATCGATCTTGAGGAGAGCGACGAGTATCAGACTCTGGCCGGCTTCATCCTGCATAATCTGGGAGAGATTCCCGTGCAGGGAGCGACCATCGAGCTTGACGGATGGACGCTGACTATCCTGCGCCGCACGGCTACGCGCCTTGAGCTGATAAGGCTCACAAAGAGCGCCACCGCCGGTTCCGACAAGGAGTAGGCCGGGCACAGGTTTTCCGGGATGACGGCGCATATACCGCGCCGGTGATTGTGTGTTCATAGAATTGTTGTTTTAGTATTGGTTGCAGGCATTTGAGCCTGCGACAGTGACTTTATGCCCCGGCTTCTGCTATCACCAGGCTACATGTATCCATATGCCTCCGCGCTCCAGTATGAGTTCGCGGTGGGGCAGTGTGCACAATATCTCGTATAGTCGCCGGTTGCCTTCTATAGAGCCTGTAGTGAGGTCGGCGGCGCGGCCTGCAAGATGGTAGGAGCGCTCGGCGCCGCCTACTGCTTTGTTGAGTGCCTTGCACCGGTATCCGCTATTTACATATATCGGTGAGCCGTACTGAATGCGTGCCGGCTCAAGCACGTCGTTGATAAGACGGTACATGGCTTCAACGGCCTGAGGCGGCGGAGTGTTGTCGATGCCGAGCCGTCGGGCAGTAGCCGAATGGGTGAGTTCGCGGATGGTGAAGTGGGATGCCGCCTCTTTGGCGTCGAGCGGCACGACTGCCTCGGCGGCTACCACCGAGAGAGCGATTAGGGTGTTTTTATTCATAGTAATAAATATGCTGTGTGTTGTGTTCTTGATGCAAAGATATAATGATATATTGTAATATGCAAATCTTTGTGCGTCTTTTTTGCGCAAACTCAGATGGCTGTATGGTCGGTAGAGTGGGGCTATAGGGCTGAACCGGTGGCCAGCGGGGAAGAGGAGAGCGGTGATATACAGAGATGTATATATGGAAAGAGCGCGGACCTATGGTGGGTCCGCGCTCGGGATTACGAATTGCAAGGCTGCTCACGCAGCTATTGGGGATTTCTGATTACTTGACAACTTTCTTGCCGTTGATGATGAGGAGGCCCTTGGCAACCTCGGGATTTACGGGGATACCCTGGAGGTTGTAAGCCTTTACGGGAGCGTCAGCGTCCTCAATCTCGATATCCTCGATGGCGCTGCTGCCGCCGAAGTCATCGCCGATGCCGAAGCTCATGTAAAGTACATTGGCGGTATACTTGTTGGCCACGGGTTCGGTGAACTTGAGAGTCATGAGTTTCTTGCCTTCGGTGAGGTTGATGTTTTCAACCTTGTTGGTGACAAACTTCTGCCAGTTGCCGGTCTTTTCGGCTGCTATGTTGAAGGTTGCTTCAGGAGCTACAGTGGGGTCGGCGTCGTAAGCGGCCTTGTCAAAGATGTTAAACTCGATGTTGGCGGCTTCCTGCTTTGTAGCAGTGGGGCATATGAGAGTATAGTTGCCGGCTTTTGTCACGTTGAGGATGAACTGCTCCGACTTGTTGGCGGTATAGTTGCAGAGATAGGGCACAATCTCGCCTTCGAGGTATGACGAACCGTCGAGTGTCACAGCCTTGGACTCTTCCTTCACGCCACCGATTTTCTTGGTGTTGAGGTCGATAGTGCCGGGGATGTCGTTGACAGAGCTTACTGCCTCGAACATAGCTGTAATCGACATGCTTTCGAAGATTTCGAAGGTGTAGGGGTTGGCGGTGTACTCGTCGCCGTTGTCATCGTTGGTGAAGTTGATGAACTTGTAGGTTGTGTCGTCGTCACCGGCGCTGGGAGTGGCTGTGATGCTGATGGTAGTGCCTTCGAGATAGTTGTTTGCGGCGGGCGATACCTTTATTGTACCGGCCTGTTCGGGATATACTCCGGTGAAGAGAGAGAAGTATTTGATCTGGTCCTTGGCCTCAAACCAGAAGTTGGCGAGGTTGGCGGTCTCCTTGGTGTTGTCGTGGTGGAATGTGACGCGCAGAGTGTATTCGCCTTCGGGGATTTCCTCGTCGAAGAATGCCATAGCGTCGTAGAGAGCGTTCCAGTTGCTCTTTTCGTTGGCCAGATAGATGGGGTCGAGAGCACGTTCGAGGTCTTCTCCGTTGTAAAGCTCAAACACGATGTTTGCGCCGTCGGTCTTTACGGCATACTGGAAGTGGAGGATGTACTGCGATTCCTTGGTGTTGTTGATTTTGAGATCCATGTAGTCGCCTTCCCAGAAATCAGCGGTCTGCTCAACAACTTCCTGCTGCTGTTCCCATGCATAGCGGTTTTTGTCGATAGAGGGATCGGGAAGTTTCTCATCGGCTGTAGCGGGCACACGGGGATATACAGCTACACATTTGCTGTATTCGCCACCGAGTTTCAGCGGATTTGTGTTGATGTCCTGCACTGTCTGGGCAGAGGCGAAGCCCATCGCGAGAAGGGCTGCTGAAAGGAGTAAAGTTTTCTTCATGATAACTTATCTGTGGTTAATTCTTCAATTTGGATTGCTGTGGTTACTTGTATTCCGTCGGAAACGGTGTGAGTTGAATGACGGATATGTCGGATAGGTTTTCCGACCGCTAAGTTAGTAGCGGAGTGGCCCTTAAATGGGTGAAATTTTATCGCAAGAGGTGTAAAAGTTTGTTTTAGTGCTTTATAACATAAAAATCTCTGAGGTGTGGCAATGTCATGATAAAAGCAACCCCGAAGCGTATGGCACGCTCCGGGGTTGCGGGATGGGGTTGTTGTGGCTGTGTGGCTTATCTTACAATGAGCTTGGCCACCTTTGAAGATGCTTTCACTACATAGACTCCGGCGCCTGTGGTGATTTCGGTCAGAGCCTCGCCAAGGCCGTTGTATATGACACGGCCATCGGCAGCCGATACCATCACCGGGAGACCTTCGCATCCGGTGATTACGATGCGTCCGGCTTCAGCGCGGATTGCGATGCCGTCGGCCGAGGGTGAGTCGATCGACGAAGTTCCGGCAGTAACCGGGTCGGAACCTTTCGACTCGCGTTCGCCGTAGAGTGCTGTCACAGTCCATAGGTGTGAGTCGGGATTGTCGACATTGTCGGTAAAGGAGGTAGCGGTGACGGGGGTGTCGTTGACAAGCCGTCCGTCGCGGTACACGTTGTAGCCGGTCACTTCCATGCCATAGGAAGAGAGCGGGGTGAAGGTTACGTCGTCGAGCATCAGCATAAACGAGTTGGTAGCGCATGAGCGTATTGCAAAGTTGCGTGCTCCCTGTGGTAGGTCGGCCTGACATTGTGTCCATGAGCCGGGCACTTTGTCGACAGAGACGCCTGTAGGGATGAAGTCGGCCGGTTCGAGCGAGCCGGTCGAGTAGAGCACCTCGACACGTTCGGGATAGGCGGCATCGTAGCTGCGGATGTAGAACGATACTGTCTGGGCCTCGCCGCTGAGCTCGGGCGATATGGCCCAGTCGTCGGTAGTACCGTTGTCGTAGCGTGCGAATGCGGCAAGATACTGCTTGCCTGAGTTGGGCATAAGGTATTTGTTGCCTTCAAACATGCCGGTGGCGCTGAACATGAAGAATGACGCGAGGGTCTTTCCGGCTTCGATGCCGGGGAGGTCGGCCTGGGCGAATCCGCAGACAGCTGCGCCGTCAAGGTCTCTCATGGCCCATCCGTCGGCATAGTGGCTCCATGCTTCGGTCGACTCGAAGTCGTCGGTGACCGGCGATGCGGGAGCCGCCGCAATCTCTGGAGCTGTCCATGAGAGGGCCACGCTGCCGTCGGCCGACTGTGTGGCGGTCAGGAATGCCGGCGCAGGGAGGGGCGATACCAAAGGTGTCACTGTCAGGGTCTCCGAGGCGTCGTTGTCGTTGGTGGTATCGTCGGTGTGCGACACGATTGCCTTGAAGGCGACAGCCTTGTCGGAGAGCGGGCTCATGGTAGTGGTGAACTCAACCGAGCCACTGCCCAGAGAGGGTATGGGGTCGCCGTCGACAATGTCAAGGAGGTTGCCGTCGGCATAAATCTCGACGATATAGTCGGCGGCGTTCTCAGCGCCGTTGTTGGCGATGTCGACTGCAATTCTGAATTTCTCGCCTCCTCTCACGTGGGCGGGCGCGCTGATAGCCTTCACCTCAAGGTCGATGCCGGCCATCGACTCTACATTGATATTGTCGATATATGTGGCGATGTAGGGACGGTCGTGGGTGGTTGCGGTAAACTTCAGGCTTATGTTGCGGCCTGCATATTCGGCGAGCGACACGATTACCTCATGCCATCCGCGTGTCGGGCCGATTTCCACTACGGTCTTGTTGAAAATCTCGGTCCATTCGCCGCCGTCGGCGCTCACGGCCACAGCCAGCGGATTAAGGTCGAGCAGGTCGTTGTCGGGGGTATAGCTGTAGAAGCGCAGGATGGGAGCCTTCATGTCGGCCAGGCTAATCTTGCCTGTCGTCATAGCGCCGCAGTATCCGGCGAAATATCCGTTCATGGTCATCAGACCGCCGTCGCCGTCCTGCGATGTTACGTCGCTGTCGTCGGCCTGAGGCGCCCAGTTGCCATAGTTGATGCGCTCGGTCATGTAGACGGTCGAGGCGCGTCCTCCGGCATACGATTCATGGAATTCCTTGTAGGGAGTGCCCGCGGGGATGCTCTTTGTCATGGTGCGGTCGCTCTCGCCGCGGTCGGTGACAGCCGATACGGAGTACTGCACAAACTTCTGTGTGCCGGTCTCCACACCTGTGAATGTGAACGATGTGCCTGACACGTTTTCGGCCACCGGTTCGCCGTAAGCGTTTGCGTCATAGATGTTGTAGCGCACTCTGGCGGGATTGATGGCGTTGCCGTCGGCAGAGAGCGATACCTCGTTCCACGACAGTGTGATTTCGCCGTCGGAGGCTTCGGATATGGCTACCGATGCGGGCGCGGCTGCAAGCGGTGTGCCTACGAAGGCAGTCAGTGAGGCTTCGGGGCCGGCATCCTCGCCTTTGTAGGCAACGGCGCGGTAGGTGTAGTCGCCACCCTGTTCGAGAATATCATCGTAAGTGAGGATGGCGCCGGGAGCCGGTGCTGTGAATGTGTGTACGAGAGTCTCGCCGCGACTAAGCTCGATACGGTCGATGGCCGACAGCGCGGCTCCGCTCATGTCGGTCGCGGGTGCCTTCATCGACACGGTGGCCTTGTAGTCGCCATTGGCGTCGGCTGTCACAGCCAGCTCTGTGGGGCGCGAGGGTGCACCGGCGTTAATGCCGGCCTCAACCGATATCATGCATACTTCGAGGTTGTACATGTCGGCGTCGGAGATACCGTGCAGACCGATGTGATATATGCCTGAAGTGGCCGGGCTAATGAGGTCGCCGAATGTCTCGTAGTCGCCCGAGAGAGTCACAGGCTCCACGAGTGTCGAGGTCATGTCGGCCGGGGTAGCTCCCGCACCCCATTTTGCCTCGATTTTCTCGGGATAGCGGGCGTTGGAGCTGCGTGCCTTGAAGGTGGTGCGATACATCTTTCCGGCCTCAAGACGCAAGGGTGGAGATATCAGCCAGTCGTCCATGGTGACAGTGCCGTACTTGACGCGTACGAGTCCGGAGGCATATTCCCAAGTCTTGCCGTCGCCGTTGGCATCGACCACAGTGAAGAAACCGATAGACTCAGCCGAGGCAAAATCCTCCGACCATGGGAGCACGGGGTTGCCGCACACTACCTTGTTGGATTCGGAGGCCGCCGACAGGCAAGAATGGTTGTCGGCGGTGACGGTATAGCTGTAGGCCTGCATTCCGGCAGCGGCATCGGGGGTGTCGGTCACTGATGTGGCGCTGACGTTGCGTGCAATCACGACATCGCCGGGGATGCGTTTCACTGTGTATGTCACGGCTGCTGCATCGATGTATCCTCCGTCGGCCGACTCCGATACGGGTTTCCATGCCACGGTAATGGTGCCGTCGGTGTTTTCGGCAGTCACACCTTCGGGAGCTGTCGGGGTGCCGAAGCCTACAAACTTGTCGACTGTAACCTTGGGCGATGAGCCTTTGTCGTTGGCCACGGAGATGGTGAAGGTGTATTTTCCTCGTTCGGCCACAGTTACCTCGGCCTTTGTGGCGGCTCCGAATGATGTGGTGCCGGATGCAGCCTCGCTGCCGTTGCAGAGGACTGTGTATGAAATCTCTCCGGAGGCTGCTGTGCCGTCGTAGAGCGACGCCGGAACGGTGAAGCTGACATATCCGTTGAGTGAGCCTTCGTCGAATATGGCTTCGGCATCGGTCACAGCGGCCGGAGCGTCGTCCTCGGCCGGAGGGGTGGGCACATAGAGACCTACCACCTGGCGTCCTGCGGCGAAGTCCATCAGCTTTGTGGCCTTTCCGGTGGTGAGGTCCACCTCGCAGAGGTAGCTCTGCGAGGCGTCGGGGCCTACCGTCCAGAACATGCGTCCGCTGCGGGCGTCGATTGTGGCCGAGCCGGTGATGAGGGGGAGCTGTCCGGTCTCACCGACGAGAGTAGTCTCTCCGGTGAGACGGTCGATTTTATGTAGCGACGATGAGTTGACCTTTACCGAGGTGCCCTGTATATCCAAATCCGACGATATGCCGTAGAGTTGTCCGGAGGGATCGGCTGCGATAGCAATCCAGTTGCCCTCCATCTCGCGTATCGGTGTCACGGTCTCGCCGGCCTTGTCGTAGGAGATGGTGGCGAGCACCATACCTGTATTTTTCTCGTTGGAGAAGAATCCGTAGATTTTGTCATCGTATGGATTCAGGGTGAGGTCGTAGGGGAGTGCTGTGAGTTTTGGATAGTTGGTCCAGAGTTTGGTTCCGTCGGTCATCGAATATGCGTCGACGTATACGATGGTGCCGTACTGGGCATTGCATCGGGTGGCATAATATACGTCGCCGTACATTACTCCGTTGTAGAACGATGCGTATCCGGGGTCCATGGCGATGTCCATCTGCCATGTGCCGGTGGCTGTGACGGGGAGGGTCCACAGGCCGGTCAAGGTTTCATCCTGCGACGAAATTACCATACCTTTCATCTGAGGCACAGTCGTGGATGTGTCGGCAGCAAGCGATGGAATAGAGATTCCTGCGGCATATATAGCCGCCAACATAGTAACAAGTTGTTTCATCAAAAAATTTAAGTGATTATGATTGGATAAGGGATATCGTGATGATATTAACGAAATTACCGAGGCAAAGGTACGGAAAACGGGCGGGAGTACAAAATTAATGAGGTTGATATCGGTGAATCTCAATCATCGCCGGATGCAGCCGTGTGTCGATGATGTAGAGCAATCATAAAATTTCATATGCATGTTGCGCATTGGGGTAGATAAGGTCTGTAAGAGGTTTTTTCACAGCAAAAGTTACTTTTGCTGTGAAAAAACCTCAAAAAAAAGGCTCCGCCACTGTATCACACAGGAGCGGAGCCGAATAGGTTGCGTTGTTTATGGATATTTGAAAATGTCTGTGAAAAAGTATGTGATAAAATCTAAAAAAAAGTGCAGCCTATACGTGTTTACTTAGAGCTTGTTTGATAATAAATGTTGCCGCCAGGGTCGTATAGCTTGAGTCGATTTTCGACATGTGCCGAAGGAGTGTACTTTATGTACATGACTGAGGAACAGGGCGAAAAGCGGCCAAGATATACGAGACAAAAGGTAACTTTATAACTTATACAATCTCTTGGCTGCTTCTAAAATAAATGCAAAAATATATCAACGATATGAAATAAATTACCTCCCTTCGGTCATTCGCCGGCATATTTCCGCCCGTTCTTCGGTCGTTATGGGACCCCATAACTCCCTCATCACATGCGAAAATCTGCCCGACGACTGACCGCCCTGACGGTAACATTTATTATTAAACAAGCTCTTAACCCAATCTTTTTTAATCCTTAGCAGGTCAGGCCCATTGACTGTAGAGATACGGTCGTAGGCCTGACCGTTGAAAATCATCTATCTGCGTATGAATATTTTTCGTCCGTTGTGGATATACAGTCCGGGAGCCGAGGGCTGTCGGTCGAGACGTATGCCCTGGAGTGTGTACCAGGCGTCGTCGGCGTTTTCGCTGTCGTCGGCTACAGTCTCTTCAATGCCAGAGGTGGATGGGTTGGCGGTGAAGAGAGTGATGCGTACGCACGGGCGGTTGCCTGTGAAGCTGAATGTCAGCGACTCCTTGGCGGGACTTGAGAGTGCGACTTCGAAAGAGTCGGGGTTGTCGGCTGTGGAGTTTTTGGCGATTACATAATCGCCGGGGTTGAATTCAGCGCCATTGAGGCCTATGAGCGAGGCGTCGGAGTGTTTGTCGGAGGTGTAGTATGTGCATCCCTCAAACTTCAATCGGCTTATTTCGGCATATGGGGGTAGTGTGACAGTGTGGGTCACATCCTCGTTGATGCGGATGAAGTCGCCCTTTGTACCATATCCTTTTCCTCCGGTATTTGAGATGGATATGCCGTTGCCGAAGCTCCATGTGGAGCCTTCGCGGTTGGCGGTGCATATGGTGTAGCTTTCGGGAATCGGGTCGGAGTATATCAGCGCACCCTCGGAGGTGCCGCCTTCGTTCTGAGCCTCGGTGATGTGCTCTACGAGCGAGTTGAGGTATACTTCGAGCATGGTGTATCGCTCCTCGTCGAGGGTGAGGGCGTCGGCGGGGTTGTTGGGGTTGAGGCCATGCTCGGTCTCCCACTCGTCGGGTATTCCGTCGCCGTCGGTATCGACGGGCGCTGTGGCCGACATGAGGTCGGGCCAGGCCGACCAGTTGGCGGGGGCATCCGAGGGTTTGTTGTCATTCTGGCTGTTGATGAGTCCGCGGCTGTTGCCCGAGCCGGTGTATGTGGCTGTGCCCCGGCGGGTGTCGTCGATAATGAGGTCGTCGTGGGAGTCGCGCGACAGCGAAGCGCCGGCATAGTCGAGTACGCGTGCGTAGGTGTCGTCGGCCGAGTGGGTTGTGGTGGTGATAAAGTCGATTGGCGAGTCGAGGCGCAGGGCGTCGTCGCCGGGATATGTGCCGTCGGTGGCTTTGTCGCTTTTGTCAATCTGGTTGAGGAAACCGTTTTTCCAGTTGTCGGCGGTCACGTCGGAATATTTTGTGTTGACGTTTCCTTCCACGAAGAATTTTCCCCAGAGATGGAGAGCCGGGGTGTATGCGGGGTATGTCTCGCAGTAGGAGTTGGTGCGCACGCCTATGCCGGCAATGCGTCGGCCCCGGTAGTTGGTGGGCGTGGCCGGTCCGGGCTTGTAGTAGTTGTTGACGATGTTCACGTTCATTCCCTCGCCTCCATAGCATCCGTTGCCTCCGAAGTTGAAGATGACATTGTTGCGCATGTCCATGCGTTCGTCGAGCTGAGTTGTGGGGCGCGGACCGAGTCGCGGAGTGCGCGATCCGTGGTGTGCAATCAGGTTGTGGTGGAACGAAGCCCCGGAGCCGCCCCAGTTGCCTCCGTATCCGTGTGCGCCTTTGGAGTGGCCGGCATTTACGAGGCTCTGGTCGATAATGCTCCACTGCAGGGTGGTGTTGGTGTTGCCGAGAATTGAGCAGCATTCGTCGATACTCCAGGATATCGAGCAGTGGTCGACGATGACATCGTGGGTGTCCATTACCGACAGGCCGTCCCAGCCGTCGGCGCCGTTGGCTGTCACGTTGGTGTTGCCGAGTCGGAAACGCATGTAGCGTACGATGCAGTTTCCGGCGATGCTGACGGGATAGTCGGCGATGCATATGCCGTCGCCGGGGGCTGTCTGTCCGGCAATGGTTGTATTTGATGAAATGGTGAGTCCGGATGAAAGATGTATAGTGCCCGACACGTCGAATACTATGGTACGCGGGCCCGACTGAGCGAGCGCCCAGCGCAGGGTGCCTTTCAGGCGGGCGTCATCCTTGAGGCTGGTGACGTGGTATACATTGCCGCCGCGTCCGCCGGTGGTGTAGCGTCCGAAACCTTCAGCTCCGGGAAACGCCGGAGTCTTTTCAGGAGTGTCGGCTGCCGATACGAGCAGAGGCAATGCGATGATGGGGAGAAGATATTTCATGATTCGGTAGATTATTTTCGAATTATTATTTTGCGTCCGTGGTGGATATATAGTCCGGGAACTGATGGCTCGGCGGGGAGTCTGTGGCCCTGGATGGTGTACCATGCGGGGTCGTATCCGTAGCCTTCGGTGGGGTAGTCAACGGTTGTGCCGATGGCGGCTGTGGTCGATGGGTTGGATGTGAGGAGTGTAATCCGCACGCATGGATTATTGCCTTGCCATGTGAATGTAATCCGGTCGGCAGCAGGCTCATCCAGCTTTATCTCGAAGGATGACGGGACGGTGGATATGTCGGAATTTTTCGCGATGGCGAATGTCGATTCCGGATATGCCGTGCCGTTGATTTCGGTAAGCGAAGCATCGGAATAGCTGTCGGAACTGTAGTAGGTGAATCCCTCGAAGCGTATGCGGTCGACCTCGGCTCGCGACGGGAGGGTGAGAGTGTGGCGCACGTCGCGTGCTAGGCGTATGTAGTCGCCTCGGGTGCCGTAGCTCTTTCCGGCGTCGTTGGAGAGTGTGATGTCGTTGCCGAAATTCCATGTCGAGGGGATGCGTGTGGATGTGGCGACAGTGTATGAGGGGAGTATGTCGGGAAGGTATTCGAGGTCGCCGTCGGCGGTGCCGCCTTCGTTCTGGGCTTCGGTGATGTGGTCGACGAGCGAGTTGATGTATACCTCTACCATTGTATATCCCTCGTCGTCGGTGAGGAGCGCGTCGGCGGGGTCGGCGGGGTCGAGTCCGCGGGCGAGTTCCCAGGCGTCGGGCATGCCGTCGCGGTCGGTATCGAGCGGCGCTTCCGTAGAGTTTAGCACGGGCCATGGGTTCCAGTTGTCGGGAGCATCGGCGGGGCGATTGTCGTAGGGCGAGTCGATTATGCCCTTTGCGTTTCCGGCTCCTGAGCCTGTGTAGGTGGCGATGCCCTCGCGCACATCGGATACCATGAGGGCATCATGGGAGTCGCGCGACAGTGACGCTCCTGCATGGTCGAGCACACGGCTGTAGGCGTCGGCTGCGGAGTGGGTGGTCACACGGTAGTATTTCATCGGCTCGGAGAGACGCATGCGTTTCTCGTCGAGGTTGTATTTTGCGGGGTTGTTGCGGTAGGTGTCGGAAATCTGTTGCCATATGCCGAGACCCCAGTTGTCGGCGTCTACGGCCGGGTGGCGGGGGTTGACATTTCCGTCGACAAACAGGCGTGCCCACACGTGGTACATCTCGTGTCCCTCCTGCTCGTTGACTCCGACTCCGCATATGCGGCGCTGGTAGCCGACTGCGCGTGAGGCAATTGTGCCCGGGCCGGGCTTATAGTAGTTGTTGACGATGTTGGCGTTCATGTTCTCGGCTCCGTAGCATCCCTGTCCGCTCCAGTTGTACATTACATTGCAGCGGAAGTCGGTGGTGTCGCGAGCTCCGGTGGCGGGGCGTTCACCCAGGCGCGGACAGCGCGAGTCGTGGTGCACAAGCAGATTGTGGTGGTATGATGCGCCCTCGCCGCCCATCATGGCTCCGTAGCCGTGGGTATTTTTAGAGTGTCCTCCGTAGCGCAGGCTCTGGGATATGATACACCACTGTACGGTGGTGAAACGGTTGCCATAGATTGAGCAGCATTCGTCGACACTCCATGATATCGAGCAGTGGTCGACAATGATGAGGCGCGAGTCGACGGCACCGAGGCCGTCGGGCTCGAATCCGTCGCCTTCAGTCTCGGCCATGCGGTTGCCCGGACGGAAACGCATGTAGCGGGCAATGATATTGGGGCAGGCGAAAGTCACGGGGTAGTCGGCCACACAGATGCCGTCGCCGGGGGCTGTCTGTCCGGCGAGGGTGAGGTTGCCGTTGGTAATCTTGAGGTCGCTCTGCAGATATATGGTGCCTGAGATGTCAAACACTACGATGCGCGGGCCGGTCTGCTCGCAGGCCCATCGCAGCGATCCGTAGCCGGAGTCGCGCAGATTGGTCACATGGAGCACCTTTCCGCCACGTCCGCCTGTCACATATCGCCCCCATCCCTCGGCTCCGGGGAATGCCGGCGTGCGCTCGATGCGCTCCTGAGCCGAGGCGGCTACGGAAGCGATGATGAGCATCATGTATTTAATCAGGAGTCTGGTTTTCATGACATCGTAGATTGGTCGGTGCAAAATTAGGCAACATGTACAGCATAAGGGGGTGAAAATTTGCCGAAAGATGGTGGATTCGGACAAATTGTAGGTGGAAATTACGCCAATGATAAACAAGCGGGGCACGCCTCGGATGTGGCGTGCCCCGTGTCGGTGTGCGTAGATTACAGGAAGATTATTTTATGATCTTCTCGGAGTGGCGTGTGCCGTCGGGGAGGATTTCCACGCGTATCACGGCGCCTTTGGTGTTGGCGTTGACCTGCACACCCTGGAGGTTGTAGTATACGGTGGATACAGCACCGGTCTCGCCGGTGACTGCGTCGATACCTGATGTGCCGCCGGTAGCGGGCTCGGATGCCGCACCCAGACCGCCGTGGGCGTTGGCCGCGCGTACGGTGTATGATGCTCCGTCGTTGGCGTTAAGCTCATAGCGGTTGGTGGTGGTGTGGGCGAGGTACTCTCCGTTGCGGAATACGGCGTAGCCCGATGCGTTGTCTACGGTCGACCAGGTGAGAACGCCTTCGGCAATAGCGATGCTTTCGGGAGCCTCACACTGCAGTGTGGCCGATGCGGGATCCCAGGAGTCGTTGCCGCAGAGTACGTTGCGTACGGTAAGGCGTGCGGCTTCCTCCTCGGTGAGCACCGGAGTGTAGGTGTTGGTCGATGTCGGAGAGTTCTTGCGGGTGCTGAGGTCGATGGGGTTTCCGTCCTTGTCCATAGAGTTGTACTCGTAGAAGTGGGTCGGTAGAGTGCCCATAGAGCCCCATCCTTCGGCGCTTGCCTCGGCTATCATCACGGTGTTGAGGAAGTAGGCGCGGGGTTCGTTCTGCCAGGGGCGTCCGAGGACGTAGGGGCCATAGCCTGATATCGTGTTGCTCTCGAATACGTAGCCGTACTTGTTGTTGGCCGAGGTAGAGGGGGCGGTGATGTATCCGCCGGCAATCTCATGGATGATGTCGCAGTGGTCGAAGAAGTGGTCGCCGCCTCCGCAGATATAGTCGACAGAACCGTGGATGAAGCAACGGTCGAGATAGCTCTGGCTGCCGGTTACATAGGTGTCTTGAATCGACTGGAGGGCTACATTAGAGAGGATGTCCTTGTTGCCTCCGTAGAATGCTGCTCCTACACCCTGACGCTTGTCGGCACCGAAGTCGAGGTCGTTGCGGATGGTGAGGTCCTGGAAATATGTGCCGGTGGCGTTGCGGGTAGAGATGATGGGGTTGGAGATACCGGTGCGGTTGCCGTGGAGGATTACGCCTTCGCGGCTCTCACCTACAATCGACACGTTGTATGCGCGGAGAGTCTGCTCTTCAGAGCCGAAGTCGTAGTCGCCGTTTTTCACGAAGATTACCGCACGGGGAGCGTCGGCAGTATTGTTGGATGCTGCCACAGCTGCGAAGGCTGCTTTCCATTCGTCGACATTTGTTACCACTACAGGCTCGATTGCCTCGACTGTGGCGGGAGCGCCTACGGTCATGGAGAGTACGATATCCTTGTCATTGACATTGCCGAATGTATCCTCGGCCTTGCCGGCGGGAATCACGAGCTCGGAGGTGGTATTGTAGGGGAGATCCCATACTTTGAAGCGCACGGTGGCACCGGCTACCTCGCCTTCTACATCCTGTTTTCCGACAAAGGCTGTGACGCTCTTCATCTCGCGGTCGAAGTTGAATGTGGCCACGGCGTGGTTTACGTTGGCAGTAGGTGTGGCCGACGAGCTGTTGACTGCGGGAGGTGTGGAGAGGGCTTCCTTGTTGACGAGGATTTCAAACCATGCCACGGGCTGGCTGCCGGGGGTGAAGAGGAATTTCACGGGTGTGCCTGCTTTGTGTCCCTCGAAGTTTACAAATATGTTCTTCTCGGCTCCGTCGCCGTTGCGGAAGTAGGTGGCAGTGGGGAGGTAGACTGTGGCGCCTTCGGAAGTCACATAGCCGATAGTGCCGGGTGTGTAGTTGTCCTTGAGATTTGTGAACTTAATCTGCTTGATAACCACATTGGCGGGTACGGATAGAGTGATTTCGGTGTTGTTCTTGAATTTGAACTGTGTGCCGCCCCAGCCGTCGTTGGCAGGATTGAGGCTGTATGAACCGTTGCTCCACGAGCCGTCGGCCTGATTGAGCGAAGAGTCGTAGACGAGTTTTACCATCTCGTCGTTGTCGGCTGCTGTGTAGAAGTGGAATCCGGATACGTTGATTGTATAGTTTTTGCTCTTCGAACCTGCCTCTCCCTTGAAGGTGAATGTGCCTTCGGCGCCGTTGACAGAGCCGGTGGCTGTCACTTTGCTGTTGTCGGTGAATGTGGCCACGATTGTAGGCTCGGCGGTGAAAATCCAGTCGCTGAGAGTGGCTGTGACGTCGGTGCCCGAAGCGTTGAGGGCTGCCAGGAGTTCGGCGGGAGCATCTACCTCGTCGATAGTGAGAGCGTTGATGATGATGTCGCCTATGCGGTAGAGACGCAGGGTGTATGTGTCATGGAATACGACGACACCCTCCTTGGCTGATACATTGAATGTGACGATTGTCTGAGTGCTTCCCTCGGGGGTGGGGAGTGTGTATGTGCCGTCGCCGTTGTCGGTCACTGCCACCGCGTTACCTTCGCCGTCGACAGCGGTTGCTGTGATGATGGCGTTGGCATTGGCGTTGGTCTTGATGGTGGTGGTGGCGTTGAAGTCGAGCGGGAGGTTGCAGTTCCAGTTGTATCCTTCACCGGCGGTCACATCCTGACCGTCGATAGCCACGCCGCGGAATGTGGCGCAGTTGTCGGCAATTTTCTCCAGCACCATGTCTTTGTAGTTGGCGATAAAGCCACCGTGACCGGCGTTGAAGACAAGTTTGAGCACCTTGCGGCCTGTGGTGAGTTCGCCTTCGAGGTTGATTACATGCTCAGTGTAATTCGATGATTCGGCGGGAATGGGCCAGTTGGTCTCGGCCTCTACACCATTGTTCTGGTCGGTGACAGTGACATTGAGCACGCCGTCGCCATAGCGCGACAAGGGAAGGGTCATGGCGTATACACCGGCCTGGTCGACAGTGATTTCGTTGGATGTGCCGCAGCCGTCCTTTATGTATCCGATATTCTGGCCCTCGTTGCGTGCTCCGCCGATGAGGTCGGATTTTGCGATTGTCACAGTGCCGGGGATGTGCTCGGAGTTGTCGGCGAAGTCATTGTAGAGCGCGAGCTTGCCCCAGTTGCCGGCATAGTTGCTCCCTTCGAGGTCGCGGGCCTTGAGGGTGAGGATGTAACTGCCGGCGGGGAGTGCCGGAGTGTAGAATTTAGAGGTCGTGGATGGTGTCCAGCTACCGGTGTTCTCCATCTTGTGGACTGCTTTGAACAGAGTGTCGCAATCGGCTGTGGATATGGAGATGTCCATATAGGCTGTGCCTTTGTGCCCGGTGGCGATGGTGAACTGATAGCTGCTTTCCTCCTCGCTGACGAGGTTGAAAGTGACATTTGTGTTTTCACCGGTGGAGCCGATGTTGTCGCCGTTGTTCTCGACTTTGCCGGACGTGCCGTTGAAGTCGCAGTTGTTCCAGTCGATGAATGTTCCGGCCGGTGTCGGGATTGACACTGGGTCGCCCGAAGCGGCAGCGGCCGAGAGTCCTCCTATCGCCATTATGGCCGACAGGGTCAGGGCTGAATTAAATTTTTTAAGCATGAATGATGGTTGATTTTAAGGTTATGAATGCCGGAGCAATATCTTTCCGGCACCCTTAACGGATATTGGATTATGAGATAAAAATCTGCCTATGGTTATTTGCACAAATGACTTCGCCGGCAAAATTATGCTAAAGATTGAAGCGGAGGAATACTCCGGGCCCGCGAATCAGCTGAAAAGTCAAAAAATACACCCTTTCCGACAAATTTGCGCCATCGCAGTCGGCTCGGGGCTTTTTGCGATAATAAGTGCGCTTTAAAGAGCGATATACGATTTATCTTCGCACAAAAACATAGAAAGCAAATATACTTAACCTTATGAGACTACCACGAATTATAATCATGCTTGCGGCTGTCGGGTCGGTAATGGCAGGGCATGCCCAGCGAGCGCCTTATCTCGATGCGTCACTCAGCCCGGAGGAGCGTGCCGCCGACCTCTGCGGACGTCTTACCATAGATGAGAAAGCCCGTCTGATGATGAACAGTTCGCCGGCTATTGAGCGCCTTGGTATCCCTGCGTTCGACTGGTGGAGCGAGGCTCTGCACGGTGTCGGGCGCAACGGGCTTGCCACGGTGTTTCCGTCGTGTATCGGCATGGCGGCCTCGTTTGATGATGAGATGATTGACCGTGTGTTTACGGCGGTGAGCGACGAAGCCCGAGCTAAAAACACCGAAGCGCGTCGCCGCGGGCAGATGGGCAAGTACAAGTGTCTGAGTTTCTGGACACCGACAGTGAATATCTTCCGTGACCCCCGGTGGGGCCGCGGCCAGGAGAGCTATGGCGAAGACCCTTATATGAACGGGCGTATGGGTACACGCGTAGTGCAGGCCCTGCAGGGCGACACATCCCGGAAGTATATCAAGCTGCTTGCCTGCGCAAAGCATTTCGCTGTACACAGCGGTCCTGAGAAGACTCGCCATAATTTCAATATAGAGAATCTACCGGCGCGCGACCTGTGGGAGACTTATCTTCCGGCATTCGAAAGTCTGGTGCACGACGGCGGGGTGAGAGAGGTGATGTGTGCCTACCAGCGCTTTGAGGGTGAGGCATGCTGCGGGAGCAACCGCCTGCTTCAGCAGATACTCCGCGACGAATGGGGCTTTGACGGAATGGTGGTGAGCGACTGCGGAGCCATCAACGATTTCTATCTGCCTAAGCGCCACGGTGTGGCGGAGGACGCCCGCACGGCTACCGCACTCGGTGTGATGAGCGGTACCGATGTCGAGTGTGGCTCGGTATACAAGCATCTCCCCGAGGCCGTGAAGAGAGGTTATCTCGGCGAGGATGCTGTCGATGTGTGTGTAAGGCGTCTGCTTGCCGAGCGCTTCCGTCTCGGTGATTTTGATCCCGACTCGCTTGTGGAGTGGACGTCGATACCGATGAGTGTTGTCGACTGCCGGGCCCACCGCGACCTCGCTCTGCAGGCGGCGCGCGAACAGATGGTGCTGCTTAAGAACAACGGGGTGCTACCGCTGGATACCGGCAAGAAGATAATGGTGATGGGGCCGAATGCCGCCGACTCGACAATGCAGTGGGGCATATACTACGGTCAGCCAAGCCATACGGTGACGATACTTCAGGGCATGCGTGGCCGTCTGGGCGACTCCCTGCCGTATATGCAGGCTTGCGGCATAACATCGTCGACAGAGAAGGTAAGCATATTCGACCGCATCACCGGAGAAGACGGCACTCCCGGAATGAGCGGAACCTACTGGAACAATACCGAGATGGCCGGCGAGCCGGCTGCTACAGCGCGCTACACCTCGCCTGTGAATCTTGACAACGGGGGCAACACGGTGTTCGCTCCCGGAGTCGAACTTGAGCATTTCACTCTGCGCCTTCGCGGGTCGTTTGTGGCCGAGGCCGACGAGGAGCTTGATGTAATCTACAACAACGACGACGGATTGCGCATAATTATCAACGGCGACACCGTGTACGAGCGCTGGAAGGCCGAACCGCTCAACCACCGCAGCCGCAAACTTGCGGTGAAGAAGGGCAAACGCTATGATATCGGTGTAGACTATATGCAGGTAGCCGATGCTGCTACTCTCAATTTCGACATATGCCGACAGAAGGAGCTGACTGTCGATGAGGTGGTGGCTCGTGCCGGCGATGCCGACATAGTAGTGTTTGCCGGGGGGATATCTCCCGCATTCGAGCGCGAGCAGGCCAAGGTGCGCGAGCCGGGATTTGACGACGGCGACCGCACGTCGATAGAGCTCCCAGCCATTCAGCGCGAGATACTGCGCGCGCTCAAAAGCGCGGGCAAGAAGGTGGTGCTTGTCAACTGCAGCGGCAGTGCGGTGGCTCTGTCGCCGGAGATGCAGAGCTGCGACGCCATACTACAGGCTTGGTATCCCGGCCAGGAGGGTGGCACGGCTGTGGCCGAGGTGCTGTGCGGCGACTTCAATCCGTGCGGCAAACTGCCGGTGACATTCTACTGCGACGACGCCCAGTTGCCACCCTTCGACGAGTACCGTATGGAGGGACGCACATACCGCTATCTGCGCGAGGCGCCTCTGTTTCCGTTCGGCCACGGACTGAGCTATACTACATATAAGTATGGCAAGCCCCGCTATGCCGACGGTATCGTGACTGTGGAGGTACGTAATACCGGCAAAGTGGCCGGCACAGAAATAGTGCAACTGTATCTTCGTCGCCGGGGGGATGAGAAAGGGCCCAACAAGACTCTGCGCGGTTATGAGCGTGTGACACTCGCGCCCGGCGAGAAGCGTACGGTAAGCATTCCACTGTCGGACAAACTGCTTGAGACATGGGACGAGGAGTCGGGACGCATGCGTGTGCAGCCGGGCCGGTATGATGTGATGGTAGGGCCGTCGAGCCGCGACAATGAATTGAAAACCATAAGTGTAACCATTTGATAACCTCATGAGACTGACACAGAGCATATACTCGCTGGCTATAATGGCCGCAATAGGCGCGGCGTCGCTGACGGCAGGCAAAAAAGCTGTCGGACAGGCTGAGTTCAGTTCGTTTGTATATATTGGAAACGACGATTATTATAATGCCAATCCTCTTAAGGGGGATGGCGATTTCTACAATCCGGTAATAGCCGGATGGTACTCCGACCCGAGTGTTGTGCGCACTGGTGAAGACTATTATCTTGTCACCTCCACATTCGGTTATTTTCCCGGAGTGCCTCTGTACCATAGCCGCGACCTTGTCAACTGGCGTCTTGTGCGCAATATACTTGACCGTCCGGAGCAGTTGCCCGGTCTTGTAGGGCAGAGCCTTGACCGCGGAGGCATATATGCTCCGCAGATTTCGTACAATCCCCACAATTCAACCTACTATATGATAACCACGGATGTCGGGAGCAAGGAGGGACATTTCTATGTCACCGCCACCGATCCCGAGGGTTCGTGGAGCAATCCGGTGTGGCTGAAGGGTATCGACGGCATTGACCCCTCTCTGTTTTTTGACGACGACGGGAGCGCATACATAGTATATAAGGAGGATACGACCGGGCGACCGAAGTGGAGCAACTACCGCTGCATACGGTTTATCGCCTTTGACCCCGAGTCGGGCCAGACTGTCGGGGATTCGTGGCCGTTGGCCGAGGCCGGCGTCGGTCCGGAGGAGCATCTCGACCGCGACGAGGGGCCTCATATCTACAAAATTGACGGGCGCTACTTCCTGATATGTGCGGAGGGTGGCACAAGCAACCATCATTCGGCTGTCATCTACCGTGCCGACAGCCTTCGCGGAGAGTTTACCCGCTGGAGCCGAAATCCGGCGCTTACGCAGCGTTATCTCAAGGAAAAGCGCACAAATCCTATCACCTGCACCGGGCATGCCGACCTTGTAATGACTCCTGAGGGAGAATGGTGGGGAGTGTTCCTCGGATGCCGTCCCGGGCCGGGAGGATTTCAGGCTCTCGGTCGTGAGACATACCTGATGCCAGTAAAGTGGAGTCGCGACGGATTCCCGTATTTTACCCAGTCGCAGGATACTGTCCCGCTGACTCTGCATCGCGAGGGCGTTAAGCATGACCCCTCATGGGGCAGTTCGGGCAACTTTACCTGGAGCGACCACTTCAAGGGGGAGAGCCTGCGTCCGGAGTGGATCGGCCTTCGCGGCACGACCGCAGATTATTGCCATCTCGACGGAGAGTGCCTGCGTATGCAGTGCTGCCGCGAACTGTCAACCGGGAAGGGGGTACCGGCATATGTGGGCCGGCGTATCCAGCATCATAAGTTTGAGGCTTCGACACGTGTCAGATTCAAGCCGCGCAACGGCGGAGAGTCGGCCGGGCTGCTGATGCTCAAGAATGAATCGAGACAGTATTATCTTGCCGTGTGTGGCGACCGTGTGGAGTTGCGCACGCTCTCACCAAAGGAGGTGCGTGTAATCGCATCGGCGGAGATGCCCTGCAAGGCCGGCCGTGATGTGGAACTGCGGGTGGTATCCGACGGCATATGCTATGATTTCTACGTAAGGGAGGCCGCGCGGGATGCCGAATGGACTCCTGTGGCCGAGGATGTGGATGCCTCCTATCTTGCATGTGAGCGTACCGGCGGATTTACCGGGGCAACGATAGGCCTCTATGTCGAGAGCAGAGACTGATGACATGATATATCTACATGCACCTAATCATATAGGCATATTGCATGGTTGAACGTGGACAGCGCCACAAAAGTCGCGTATGAGGCTTTTGTGGCGCTGTCTATAGATTGTCGAAGATGTTGCTGTGTATGGCGTGAGAATCAATAGCGGAATGACGAGCCGCCGAGAAACTCGCGGAGGAGGGAGGTGGAGGGGATTGTCTTGTCGGTGATGGGTGTGAAATAGCCCAGGAGAGTGCGCAGTCGATAGGCTTCGGCGTACTCGGGTATGTCGCGCGGCACTCCGCGCAGCAGCTCTTCGGCGTATTCCTTTATTACGCTCAATTCGAATATGAGCGATGAATTGAACATTGCATCGGCATTCTCCTGATAGGGGTATATCCATTTGTCCTCACCGCGGCGCACACTCGGCCAGCGGCGTATTGTCTCGGTGGCACTGACTCCACGGTAGCGGCTGTCGCGCACCATGCGGCGTAGCAAACGGTTGTCGGAGGTGGGCACCCAGTTGTGGTCGTCAATCGACAGGGTGGTAAGGGCCGAGACGTAGATCATAAACTTCATGCGGGCGTCAATCTCTTTTGTAAGCTCGGGGTTTAGGCCATGGATGCCCTCGATGAGGAGTACGCTGCGGTTGGTGAGCTTAAGGGTCTTGCCTTTGTATACACGTCGTCCAAGTTCGAAGTTGTAGGTCGGGAGCTTCACTTCCTCCCCGGCAAGCAGGGCGTTGAGGTCGGCGTTGAACTGATGCAGGTCGAGAGCATACAGCGACTCGTAGTCGTAGTCGCCGTCGGGTTCGCGCGGGGTGTCTTCGCGGTTGACGAAATAGTCGTCGAGCGATATCATCTTAGGCTCAAGGAGGTTGGTCATCAACTGTATGGCAAGGCGTTTTGTGAATGTTGTCTTTCCGGATGACGATGGCCCGGCGATGAGCACCACACGTGCTCCGCCCTCGTTGTAGCGGCTCTGAATCTCGTCGGATATGCGCCCGATTTTCTTGTCGTGGAGCGCTTCGGCCACGTTGATCAGCATCGGGGCCTCCTTATGGGCTATGGCAAGGTTGAGCTCGCCCACATTGGCCACTCCGATTACGCGGTTGAACGCGAGATAGTCGGTGAAGGCGTGATACATTTTTTTCTGCATTATCGGTGACTCGGCGGCTGTAGGGTCATCTTTGGCCATGCCCATGAGCAGAAATCCTTCTTCGAAGAGTTGCAGGTCGAACACCGGGCACATGTCGGTCGATGGTGCGAGGTTGCCGTAGTAGCTGTCGCACACACCGTCGAGTCGGTAGTATACCGTGTAGAGGTCGTGGAGACTTTGCAGCAGTTTCACCTTGTCGTCAAGGCCCTGTTCCTCGAATATCTTTATGACATCGGAGGTCAGGCGCTCCTTGCGCTCAAACGGGAGCGCACGCCTGACAAGCGAGTGCATGTAATCGCGCAGAGAGTCGACAACCTGTTGCGACATGGCAACGTCCGAGCCTGTGATACGGCAATAGTAGCCTCGTCCGATAGAGTGCTCTATAATGAGCCGTGCGCCGGGATAGAGGGCCACTACCGCGCGGTAGAGCATCATGCAGAGCGAACGGATATATACCCTGTGGCCCGAGGGGCTCATGGCTGTCAGAAACTCGACCTGCTTTGGCGCGAAGAGGGGGTAGGAGAGGTCTTCGGTCTTGTTGTTGACGTGGGCGCAAATGGGGCGCTGCGGTATACGGTCGGCGAGAGTGTTGTAGATTTCCATGAGGGTCTGTCCACCTTGAAACTCTACATATTCGCCTATGTTTTTGCAGTAAATTTTTAATGTTGAACTCATAAATATGTGATGAAACGTGTCTCCTTAAAGTTACAAATTATTTCTGATAAAAGTTCAAATCAGCAATATAATATGGAAACATATGTTCATCACTCGACGCTTTGACAATAACTTTTATTCATCCCATTTTCCCGAGCGCAATCCTGGGCCGCCACGGGGATGTTAAATGGATCATTATGGTGATGTTGGTGGGTTGGGTTGGTGTAAAGTCGCCGGGCTACGCCGGGCATTTCGGGGGAGGGGACCAACCCCACCCTGCGAACCGCTATGGCGGCTCTTGGGTGGGGCTAACGTTGTGGACGCCCCCAAAGGGGATGTGCGCTAACGCGTTGGGTTGTGGATGTGAGCCGGGATGGTATG
The DNA here is from genome assembly GCF_002201515.1 of Muribaculum intestinale. Taxonomy (NCBI): domain Bacteria; kingdom Pseudomonadati; phylum Bacteroidota; class Bacteroidia; order Bacteroidales; family Muribaculaceae; genus Muribaculum; species Muribaculum intestinale. Next base: position 1,070,581 of record NZ_CP021421.1, on the reverse strand, counting down.
TTGGTATTGGTGGTTGGGATGGTGTTCAGTCGCCGGGCTACGCCGGGCATTCGGGGGGGAGGGGGCCAACCCCACCCTGCGAACCGCTAATGCGGCTCTTGGGTGGGGCTAACATTGTTGACGCCCCCAGAGGGGCTGTGCGCTAACGCGGGGAGTTGTGGATGTGAGCCGGATGGGGTATAGGAGTTAATGACATGCGGATGCTTGGGCTATGTGCTAACGTGGAGATTTATGGATGGAGCCGGATGAGGGTGTGTGGTGCGGAAATTGGGATAATATATAAGATAGTGTTACACAGGCGACTAATGTTAAATGCATGATTGTTTGGTGATATGATTTTGTTGCAGCTGCAACTCCCCGCGTTAGCGCACGGCTGTTTTTGTGGCTGTTCACAATCTGTATTTCGTTTTGTATACATTGGCAACCCAACGCGTTAGCGCACAGCCCCTCTGGGGGCGTCTACAACGTTAGCCTATGGTAAAAGCCGCGTTAGCGGTTCGCAGCCATAGGATTGTGGTGTCCCCATCCTCGGAATGCCCGGCGTAGCCCGGCGACTATTTCGCTAATTGGAGATGATTGAGCCTTGCGGAGTGAGGCCCTCGACGGATACTGTGATTTCGGATGGGGAGATATTGGCGGGGATAGGGAGTTCTACCAATTGCGTGAGGTCGACAATCGGTAGCCATTGTAGGGTGGCGCCGGTATCGTCCTTAGGAATACCCTCGAGAGTGTACGCAGGGGTATAGAATTTTTTGCGCTTTTGGTAGCCAAGAGGAGTAATGAGATTGAATTCTCTAGGTAATTTGCGATGCAGTTTTCCAGGGCATTTTGTATTTATACTTAGTATACCTCCTGTTTTGTCCATTATGTTTCCTCCTCCAGGACTAAAAAGAACAGACAAATGAGGCGGTACGTAAGAAACTGATTCGTTGTTAAGAAATGGGTACATTGACTCAAGTTCTGATAAAGATATTCTGTCACTATGGTTGCTATTCTCAGAATTATCCGATGATGCTGTTCTAGTGTTATTGGAATTTAATGCATTTTCTGCAATTTTTGCAGAATACTCTCCGAGGCCTTTATAAATAAGAGGTTTTGATGATGAGGTCACAGAATTTCCACCATTATCATTTTTGGATTGCAGAATCTTGTTGTTCTCACGATTAATCCAATCTGAGTTACCGTTGCCAAATATGTTCTGTACAATTTGTTTCGGATCTATATAATATCCTATGTAACGGCCATCGACCCAGATGCTTACCGGTACTTGATGATGCATGAGAATGTTACCGACGATGTTTATGCCTGGCACATTGGCCACGGCATCGGCATAGCAGAGTATGTTGTCATCCTCGCCGGGACGGACTGTCATATAAGAAAGTCGCTCAATTATATTCTCACCTTTGTGGCGGCTTTTTCCGTGGACGACCACCTCCTGAAGAGCGACATGCATGCCTTGGATGGATGACTTTATGCGCGCTATATACTCCTCGGATGACTGTTTCTCATCAGATTCCGCCGATGTTCTCAACTGCTTCTGAGGTAGAGCCGTGACTTCGGGATAACTATCGAAATCGGGATAGATGTTTTCTTCGAAATATCCTTTTTTGTTGACTGCTCCGATTACAAAATATGTGCCATCTGCCCATTCGATTCCGGTGATGTGGAAGCGCCCGAGGGAGTCGGTGACGGCCGATGCACCGTCGGCCATGCGCGGTGCGAGCACGTTGGCCGTGACTCCTGCCAGTGGCTTTCCGCGCCATTTCGAGCGGATTACTCCGTCGAGCTGGGCTCCGATTTCCAGCGGGTAGGGGAGTGAGTCGTTGATTTCGCCGCGAATTGCCGCCGGCATGTCGTAGCGTGTCCATCCCTGAGTCAGCATCAGAGCGTCGGCGGCGGGGTCGGCCTCACGGCGCGGTGTGCGCAGATACCATGCGGCATCCTCGACATGTCCGCGCAAGTCGTTCTGCATCAGCAGCTGCGATGCGATGGTGACTGTGGTGTCGGGCGACGATATACGACCGTCGACGATGGACACGGCCACGTCGGCTCCACCCTCCACGGCAGGGATTATGACCACATGGCGCGCTGAGTCGACGGTGATTTTCAGTTGCCCGGCGTTGGCGGGTGTCAGTGCCGCCGATGCGGCAATTGCGGTGGCAAGGATGGATTTAATGTAGGGATTCATACGCGGACTTTCGACAGATTGGTGAGTATATATATAGGCGTTTCCATGGAATTTCGATTTGTAAGTGATTTCCATGGATCTCATCGATAGTTTTCGCAAGATAGCATAAAATCAAGATTATTGCAATTAGATTATGGATATTTAACACGTCGGTACGGGGCATGAGGGGATGTTGGGGGCTGGGATGGTGTTCAGTCGCCGGGCTACGCCGGGCATTTCGGGGGAGGGGGACTAACCCCACCCTGTGAACCGCTATGGCGGCTCTTGGGTGGGGCTAACGTTGTGGACGCCCCAAAAGGGGCTATGCGCTAACGCGGGGAGTTGTGGGTGTGAGCCGGATGGGGAATAGGAGTTAATGACATGCGGATGCGTTAGCGCACGGCTGTTTTGTGGTCGTTCACAATTCGTATTACGTTTTGGATACATTGGCAACCCAACGCATTAGCGTACAGCCCCTCTGGGGGCGTTCACAACGTTAGCCTATGGTAAGAGCCGCGTTAGCGGTTCGCAGCCATAGGATTGTGGTGTCCCCATCCTCGGAATGCCCGGCGTAGCCCGGCGACTATTTCGCTAATTGGAGATGACCGAGCCTTGCGGTGTGAGGCCCTCGACGGCTACCGCGATTTCGGATGAGGAGATGTTGGCGGGGAGGGGTAGCTCTACTGATTGCGTGAGGTCGACAGCAGGGAGCCATTGTAAGGTGGCACCGGTCTCGCCCTCCGGAATACCTTCGGGTGTGTACGCGGGAGCGTAGAATTTTTTTCGCCTCTGGTAGCCGAGCGGAGATATAGTTCGGAATTCAGGAGACAAGGTGTTTGATATTTTGCCGGGATGTTTAGTCTTTATATTTAAAACGCCCCCATCTGTATTGGCTCCATTTTTAAATAATACTGAAAGATGTGGGGGAATATATGCAACTGATTCATTATCAGCGAATGGGTACATGTTCTCTAAATCGATAAGTTTTAAGTTATTTGTGAACAATCCGATATCATATAGATTATTATAAGAATTGCCATTATAAGCAGTAGTCTCATTTAAATCTAAAGGAGAAGTACCACCAATGCCATATGTTTGTTGAGATGTGGTATTCATCTTTCTTGTGCGAAGAGACGCTCCACTTTTGCGAATCCTGGTCTGTGCATCGGCAGATCCAAGATAGCGACCGTCAACCCATACGGAAACTGGGGTTTGATGATACATTAATCTGTCATTTATCACGTTAACACCGGGGATGTGAGTGACGGCTTCTTCATATGAACGGATATCTTTGTCATCGTCGGGGCGTATATAGACGGAGGCAAGATAGTCGATGGCGTTGGCCCCTTCGCGCTTTTTGGTGGCGCGGACCACGACCTCGCGTAGTGAGATTTGCATTCCCTGCGGAGATGAGTTGAGTCGGGCCACGTAGTTGTCCCATCGGTCGGGGTCTTCGTCGAGAGCGGCGAACGATTCGGCTATTGACTGCGATTCGGGGAGAATGTCTATAGTTGGGAATGAATCGAAGTCGGGATGAATGTTTTCTTCGAGTTTTCCCTTTGAGTTCATGGCGCTGATTACAAAGAATGTAGAGTCGGCCCATTCGATTCCGGTGATGTGGAAGCGCCCGAGGGAGTCGGTGACGGCCGATGCACCGTCGGCCATGCGCGGTGCAAGCACGTTGGCCGTGACTCCTGCCAGTGGCTTTCCGCGCCATTTGGAGCGGATTACTCCGTCGAGCTGGGCTCCGATTTCCAGCGGGTAGGGGAGTGAGTCGTTGATTTCGCCGCGAATTGCCGCCGGCATGTCGTAGCGTGTCCATCCCTGAGTCAGCATCAGAGCGTCGGCGGCAGGGTCGGCCTCACGTCGAGGGGTGCGCAGATACCATGCCGCATCCTCGACATGTCCGTGCAGGTCGTTCTGCATCAGCAGCTGTGATGCAATGGTGACTGTGGTGTCGGGCGACGATATACGACCGTCGACTATGGCCACGGCCACGTCGGCGCCACCCTCTACGGCGGGGATTATGACCACATGTCGCGCTGAGTCGACGGTGATTTTCAGTTGCCCGGCATTGGCGGGTGTCAGTGCCGCCGATGCGGCAATTGCGGTGGCGAGGATGGATTTAATGCAGGGATTCATACGCGGACTTTCGACAGATTGGTGAGATAGATAGGTGTTTCCATGGAATTTCGATTTGTAAGTGATTTCCATGGCTCCCATCGATAATTTTTGCAAGATAGCATGAAATCAAGATTATCGCAAGCCGATTATGGATATTTAACACGCCGGTACGGGGTGCAGTTGGGGATGGGACCGGGGCGGCGGGTTATGGTGATGTTGGTGGGTGGGTTGGTGTAAAGTCGCCGGGCTACGCTAGGCATTCGGGGGAGGGACAGCGACCTATGGTTGCGAACCGCTAACGCGGCTCTTACCATAGGCTAACGTTGTGGACGCTCCAAAAGGGGCTGTGCGCTAACGCGTTGGGTTGTGGGTGTGAGGCCTTCTTCGATGCATATGCCGTTATGTCAGGGCATGATGGCAAATGCGTCGGTGGAGATAATGAGGTCGGATATGGCTCGGGCCGAGCGAATGTTGGAGAGCGCTTCGGGAGATACTGCGGTAGTGTCGCCGACGAGTTCGCCTGTCATGGAACTTATTGCAAACGGGGCCTTGGAGGGGTCGAGGATACTGTTGCCCATCCCTTTCCACCGGTATGAGTCGAGTTGCATGAGGTTGAGCAGGGTGGGGTATATGTCGGCCTGTCCGAGAACGGCGTCGTATCGTCCCCCTACCGGGGAGTTGACTACAATCAGCGGGGTGTATTGTCCAGGCGACACTATTTCCCGTGCGTCGGGATTGTCGAGAATGGCTGCTCGATCCATTGCGAGCCCTTCGTGGTCGCCTGTAATCACTATCAGTGTGCGGTCGTAGTCGGGACGCGAGCGCAGATATGATAGCAGGGTGCCGATGGCACTGTCGGTGTAATGTGCCATCATCATATAGTCGCGCATGCGCTCCGGGAAGCGGTCGGAGAATGTCACCGTGCGCAGATTCTCAGGGAGTCGGAATGGGTTGTGTCCGGAGTATGTCACAAACTGTAGGAATGCGTTTTCCCCGACGGGCCATATTTCTCCGGCCTGCATTTTCTCTACAGCCTGGTGCATGAATGAGCCGTCGCTCAGTTTGGCGGGGTTGCCAACGAGCTCGTCGTTGCGCCAGGATGACCGTGTGAGGAGGGTGTCGATGCCGAATGCCCGAGCAATCGGTTCCTGATTCCACACGATAGGCTTGTCGCATGTGAGTATGTAGGAGCGTGCACCGTTTTTTTCAGCGAGGGCCCGGTTGAGGGTGTAGTAGCGGTTCTGGGGATAGCGCATCGAATATACGCTCGACTGCATCGGCAGCATGCCGGCATTGACGAGGAGCTGGCAGTCGATTGAGCGTCCGGCGGCGACTTGAGTCAGCACGTTGGGCGCATAGAGAGTGGATGCGGTGTCGGCGATGAGAGAGTCGAGCACGGGGGTAATCTCCACTCCGTCGACCTTGCGGTCGATAACCCAGCTTTCGAGCGATTCGCACAGTATAATCACCAGGTTGTCGCGGACGCCGATGGAGTCGGGGAGAGCGCGGTGGGGGCGGTGTCTTTCTTTTTGCTCCATCCATGAGTCGATGCGCGCGCGGCCGGCTTCGTCGAGCGCGCGTGAATTGCCGCTCAGGATATCGTACATGACCGAGCCGCCTACGGTATATATCGGTGTGGTGCATGTGGTGTAGTAGCAAGACTCCTGCAGGCGCGAATAATGGGCACGGAATCCGCCGCGGCACATGGCCGCTATGGCAGCGAGGAGCGCTGCGACCGCGAGGCAGACAAGGTAGCGCAGTGTAGACCGTGGCGGGAAGCGTCGCGGCATGCGACGTCCGATTATCCAGGCCGCAACTGTGGTAAGCGGAATCAGTATGTCGAGCCATCGCATCGAGTCGGCCACGCTTGCGGTGAAGTCGGAGAGATTTCCGGCGAGAAGATAGCTGTCGAGGGGTATAGCCGTGAAATATGTGCGGCAATACATCAGATTGGCCACGAGCACGCCGTCGGCCAGGAACAGTACAGTCACGGCTATCCAGAACCTGCGCGACACCATATAAGGGAGCACCAGCAGGAGCGCCCCGAGCAGGGAGTTGAGGTAGAGGCCTATGTCGGACATGGCGCGGAATGTGGTGCCTGTGCACCACACTACGTCGAACAGGATGAGCTTGAGGAACGCGGCGACAACGAGCACAGACAGGCGTCCGCGCCACATGTCGGCCGGAAACAGCCGTGACAGGATTGGTTTCATCATTTCTTGTGGTCGAGATGCAGATAGGCGTGGACACAGCCCACAAACAGCGCTCCCCCGATAATATTGCCGAGGGTGACGGGGATGAGGTTGTCGACAATCATCTGAGAGACGGTGATTCCGGCTCCTTCAAGCATTGCCGCGGGTATGAAGAACATGTTGGCGATAGAGTGCTCGTAGCCGAGGACTACAAAAGCCATTACCGGGAGCCAGCATCCGAACATCTTCGCGCCGGAGCTTTTGGCGGACAGGGCGAGCCATATGGCAAGGCATACGCACCAGTTGGCACCTATGCCTCGTAGGAATGCGGTGAGCCAGGGGAGCGATACTTTGGCCTGCGCCACAGCGATTATGGATGAATGGTAGGGCTCGGGGCTTAGCAGTCCGGTAAGGTATACGAGCATATACACGAAAAGGAGAGCGCCGACAAAGTTGCCGAGATAGACGAGTGTCCAGTTTACAATTATGTCCCACGCCGAGCAGCGCTTCATGAGCCATGAGGGCATGAGCATGGCGTTGTTGCCTGTAAACAGTTCGGCACCGAGCACTACCACGAGTATGAGTCCTATGGGGAACGCGGCACCGCTCAGCAACTTCTGCATGGCGGGGTTTGCGGCTGTGATTTCGGGGAATCCGAATCCGAGAATCACTGATAGCACTCCTCCGAAAGCGATATATACGCCGGCGAGTATGGTAAGGAGAGCGAAGCGGGCGTAAGTGCCGTTGCGGCCTGAGCTGAGGTCGGCCTTGGCCGCGCCGATGCCCGCTACTTTGTCGATAACTTCTTTAGGTGTATGTGTAGCCATTTAAACGATTGACGGTTAAAGATCTTCGAGCATTCGTTTCAGCACCACCTGGGCGGAAATTTCGCGGTTGGCGGCTTCGGGGATTACAAGTGAGCGCGGCCCTTCGATGACGTCGTCGCTTACAATCATGTTGCGGCGAACGGGGAGACAATGCATGAAGAATGCGTTGTTGGTCAGTGCCATCTTCTCAGCTGTTACAGTCCATGAACGGTCGGTTGACAGGACTTTTCCATAGTCGGGGTCGGCGAATGCGCTCCAGTTTTTGGCATATACGAAGTCGGCTCCGGCGAGAGCCTTGTCCTGGTCGTATTCCACTCTGGCGTTGCCAACAAATCTCGGGTCGAGCTCGTAGCCTCGCGGATGGGTTATCACGAAATCGTAGTCGGTGGCGTTCATCCATTCGGCAAACGAGTTGGGCACAGCCTGCGGGAGTGCTTTGGGGTGAGGCGCCCAGGTCATTACTATTTTGGGTCGGTCGACGGTCTTATGCTCTTCGATTGTGATGAGGTCGGCAAACGACTGGAGGGGGTGGCGTGTCGCGGCCTCCATTGAGAATACCGGGCGCTCTGAGTAGCGTATGAACTGGTTGATGACTTTCTCCTGATAGTCATCTTCTTTCGACTCGAATCGGGCGAACGAGCGAACACCGATTATATCGCAGTAGCATCCCATCACAGGGATTGCCTCAAGCAGGTGCTCCGGCTTGTCACCGTCCATGATGACTCCGCGTTCGGTCTCGAGTTTCCATGCGCCCTGGTTGACGTCGAGCACGATTACATTCATGCCGAGATTGAGGGCCGCTTTCTGGGTGGAGAGACGCGTGCGGAGCGATGAGTTGAAGAAAATCATCATTAGCGTGCGGTTCTCACCGAGATGTTTGTAGGCAAAGCGGTTGGCTTTTACTTCGAGGGCCTCGGCCACAGCGCGGTCAAGAGGACCTATATCTGATACTGAAATGAAATTGCGCATAGTTTCTGCTTTTTGGGTTATTCTTCTGATATTCAACAATGGAAGCCTGGCGGAGTGTCCGCGGGATGAATGACTGTGACGTCATTGACCTTTCGTAAGGGCGGTCTGTATGGCTTCATTATGCAAAGATACGAAAAAAGCCGGTAACGCGGTGAAGTCAAGATGATTTCTCGTGATGGAGCGGATGGGATATATGCAAAAAGCAGACGCACCTTTTGATGGGCGCGCCTGCGGGTTTTAAAAATGGTAGTAGATGATATTTTAACCAGTTTCTTTATTCTTCAGACTGCGACTCGGCATATGCCTTGAGGAGTTTTTCCTGAACGTCGGAAGGCACGAGCTCATAGGAGCTGAACTTCATGGTAAATGAAGAGCGGCCACCTGTGATAGAGCTAAGTGCGGTAGAGTAGGATGACATCTCTTTGAGGGGCACACGAGCGGAGATTTTCTCGAATCCGTTTTCGCTGGCCATACCCATGATTATGGCACGGCGTCCCTGAAGGTCGCTCATCACGTCGCCCATGACATCGGCTGGAACGAATACGTCGACATCGTATACCGGTTCAAGAATCTTGGGATTGGCGTTGCGGAAAGCCTCGGAGAATGCGTTGCGTCCGGCCAGTCGGAATGATATTTCGTTGGAGTCGACGGGATGCATCTTGCCGTCGTAGATGCATACGCGCACGTCGCGGGCATAGCTGCCTGTGAGCGGGCCCTGTTCCATGCGATCCATGAGTCCCTTTACGATTGCGGGGATAAAGCGTGCGTCGATGGCTCCGCCGACGATACAATTGCACACCACCAGCTTGCCGCCCCATTCGAGGGGTATCTCCTGAGTGTCGCGCACGTTCATCTTAAACTCCTGGTTGCCGAACTTGTAGGTGTCGGGCGCTGGCATTCCTTCGGTGTATGGCTCGATGATCAGGTGAACCTCGCCGAACTGTCCGGCGCCACCCGACTGTTTCTTGTGACGGTAGTCGGCACGTGCGGCTTTCGTGATAGTCTCGCGATACGGTATGCGCGGCTCTTCGAATATGATGGGGAGCTTGTCGTTGTTTTCGACGCGCCATTTGAGTGTGCGCAGGTGGAATTCACCCTGGCCCGAGAGTATGGTCTGCTTGAGCTCTTTTGACTGCTGCACTTCCCATGTCGGGTCTTCTTCATGCATGCGGGTGAGGATTTCCGAGAGTTTCTCGGCGTCGGCCTCGGTGACGGGACGTACGGCGCGCTGATATTTGGGCGCGGGATACTTTATGAAGTCGAAACGGTACTCACAACCCTTTTCGTCAAGGGTGTTTCCGGTGCGGGCGTCTTTCAGTTTTACGGTGGCGCCGATATCTCCGGCACAAAGTTTGTCGACGGGAGTCTTAATCTGGCCGCATACGCAGAACACCTGTGCGATGCGTTCTTTTGAGCCGCGGTCAACGTTGGTGAGGTCGACACCCGGGGTGAGTGTGCCGCTCATTACCTTGAAGTAGCTGACTTCGCCGATATGTGGCTCGATGGTGGTCTTGAACATGAACAGGGAGAGGGGACCGTCGGAGTCGGGTTTTACCTCTTCGCCTTCGGTGTCGACCGGCGCGGGCATATCCTCAACAAAGGGCACTACGTTGCCGAGGAATTCCATCATACGGCGTACGCCCATGTCCTTGAGGGCGCTTACGCAGAATACGGGGAAGATTGAGCGGTCGACGAGGCCTTTGCGGATGCCTTCGCGCATCTCGTCCTCGGTGAGGTGGCCCTGATCGAAGAATTTTTCCATCAGGGTCTCGTCGTTTTCGGCGGCAGCCTCGACGAGTTTCTGGTGCAGCTCCCGGGCGCGATCGTGTTCTTCGGCCGGTATTTCCTCAATAGTGGGAACTCCGCCGTCGGGGCCCCAGGAGTATTTTTTCATTAGTAGCACGTCAATCATGGCGTTGAAGCCCGGGCCGACGTTGATGGGGTATTGTATAGGTGTTACTTTTGGGCCGAAGATTTCGGTCATCTGCTCGATTACATTGTCGTAATCGGCTTTTTCGCCGTCGAGCTGGTTGAGGGCGAATATAACCGGCTTTTTCAGGGAAGCCGTGGTGCGGAAAATATTCTGGGTGCCTACTTCCACGCCATACTGCGCGTCGATGAGGATGACGCCGGTATCTGTTACGTTAAGGGCTGTGATGGCGTTTCCTACGAAGTCGTCGGCGCCCGGACAGTCGATTACATTGAGTTTCTTGCCAAGGAATTCGGCGTAAAAAATGGTAGAGAATACTGAGTAGCCATACTCTTTCTCCACCGGGAAATAGTCGCTGACGGTGTTGCCTGACTCGACATTGCCGCGACGTTTTATAACTCCACACTCGTAAAGCATCGCTTCGGCGAGTGTGGTTTTACCGGAGCCTTTGCTACCAAGCAAGGCTATGTTTTTGATTTCGCTTGTCTTGTAAACCTTCATGTTATTAGAAGTTTATAGTGAGAAAAAGTAGTCTGTTGCCGTGGCGTGAGCGCCTGTGGGTGTCATGCCGAGTGGCAACGGTTGGCAAATTACAGAAAATATTTGAGAAACGCGTCATGGAGCAATATGTTACAAAACATAGCTAAACAGCCAATTGCTCCAATCGTCGCAATAACGCGCGAAAATATACCGGCATCGCGTTGTGTGAAATATTGTAAACTGAGAAAATTTTAGTAAGTTTGCAATCACAATTTCCTTTTGTATTTTAATTATGAAAGGGATTATATCTTAAATATTTTAAACATGCTCTAAGGAGTTTGAGGAAGAGAATACCCTGGGTATTATGTATCGGAGGTATTATGCTATACCTATGTGGTATAGCCTCACTGTTGAGAATAATGATTGGATTGGAGAATATTCGTTTTCCATTCCCGAGGCATTGATTAAGCATAAAATGTAGCTATGAGAGATGATAGATTCGAATATTTCCTTAATGCGGTGCATTACTGTATTTGGCGAGGAGATATAAGGGTACGCCTTTTCTTTGATAAAATTATGGGAGGATTCCTGTTGGTTTTTGTAACAATCTTTCTTTCGAAGAAATACAAGGCTCGCTTGTATGCTCATGTAGTAAATCATGAAAAGGAAACATATGATTATTTCTATAATAAGAAAACCGGATTTCATATTAATTGGGCGCATTATCGGGTAATTGTTTTTTATTTATGTTATTCAGCTTGCATATCATTTTTATTGGAAGGAATATTGTTTAGAGTGTTTGGACTGATTAGTCCTATAATATTTGGTATAATATTAATATCTCCTATTTGGTTGTTCTACATTCCTGCCAATAAAGTGGTCTTTTCCGATGATCGTTATCTGAAATATTTCAAGGAATTTGAAAAAATGGATAAATCGTGGCACAGAAAATGGGTAATGATTACATGGGCATTTTGTGTCGGTGGTATATTGGCATTCTTTGGAGGTATAATTGCTTTGTTCGCTATCGCGATAGGATGGAGTAATGTCCATCTGCCTTTTTTGTAGCATATAGATTATGGTTGAGGATAGATTTGCATATTTCCTGAATGCAGTGCATTACTGCATTTGGCTTCATGAGATATGGATTGGCAATTTTATTCATAAACTGGTCTTTGGCAGTATACGTCTTTTTGCCAAGTATATGTGTTCAAGGAATTGTCAGGAGAGACTTTATGCTTATATGGCAATGCGTGAACAGCAAATATATGAGTTTAAGCATGATAAAAAGAACGGGGTTTATATAGGGTTGTCGAAGTATGAGTTCGGCTACGTTTATTCGTGTTATCCGTGTTTCCTGTCATTCCTCATGTTTGGGTTGATACTTAAAATCAATGGAGATATTACTCCAATCGTAATGATTGGCACTCTTGCTGGGCCAATTGGTTTGGGATATATTCCGGTCTATAAAGCAGTCTTTTCAAATAATCGCTACCTTGAATATTTCAAGGAATTTGAGAAAGAGAATAGGGCTTGGCATCGTAAATGGGCGAGAATCACCACTGCGTTCTGTATTGGGGGAGTCCTGATTTCTTTATTGTCTATAGCTGCTGCATGGGCTATTCTATTGTGGTAACCGGTCATGTATGATATGATAGATAACAATCGATTTGCATATTTTCTGAATGTAATGCATTATTGCATTTGGCGAGGAGATATAAGGGTAGGACATGTGCTTTATAAAGTGATAGGAGGATTCCTGTTGGTTTTTGCCACGCTATTTCTTACCAAGAAGTATAAAGGACGTCTGTGTGCCCATTTGGCAAATCATGAGAAGGAAACACATGATTATTTTTATAATAAGAAAAGTGGTTTTCATATAAGATGGGCACATCATAGATTTGGTATGTTTTATTTATGTTATTCAGTTTTTCTGTCATTTCTGATTGCAGGCATCCTGCTTAGAAATTTTGTGGCAGTCATTAATCCGACGTTATTTATTATCATATCAATAATTCCGATAGTGGTGAGTTATATTCCAGCCTATAAGGCTGTGTTTACCGATAGCCGTTACTTGAAGTATTTCAAGCAGTTTGAGAAGGAGGATAATAGATGGCATAAAAAATGGACATTAATAACATGGATATTCTGTGTCGGAGGGATAGTAATCGAAATTTTCGGGATAATTACAATGATGGCTATTGTAGTTGGTGGATACAATAACATAGATTTACCATTCCTGCCGCATTGATTTAAGAAACTGTTTAAATTCAGATGATACAGATTCTAAGAGTAAAATAGAACACTATGAGAGGTGATAGATTTGCATATTTTCTGAATGTAATGCATTATTGCATTTGGCTTCATGCTATTAGCTACAGTAATTTTATGCATAAACTGGTCTTTGGCAGTATTCGTCTTTTTGCCAGGTATATGTGTTCAAGGAATTGTCAGGAGAGACTTTATGCTTATTTGGCAATGCGTGAACAGCAACTATATGAGTTTAAGTATGATAAAAAGAAGGGGCTTTATATCGGGTGGGCTAAGTATAAGTTCGACTACATTTATTCGTGTTACCCCGGTTTTCTATCTTTTGTGATATTGGGACTGATATATAAAAATTATGGTGCGGTAAATCATGTGATAGCCATGACGACTCTACTTGTCACTATTGTAATATGTTATATTCCAGCTTATAAGGCTGTGTTTGCCGATAACCGTTACTTGAAGTATTTCAAAGAATTCGAAACAAAAGGAAAGAAATGGCATAAGAAGTGGAAGAGAATAACGATTGTATTCTGTTTTGGAGGATTTGCTATTGTCATATTCGGAGTGGCGATATTATTTGATATAATGATCGGCTTGGAGAATTTTCGTTTCCCAATCCTGGGGCATTGATTAAATGTGAAATGGAGCTATGAGAGGTGATAGATTTGCATATTTCCTTAATGCAGTGCATTACTGCATTTGGCGAGGGAGTAGAAGATTACAGCTTGTTATTGATAAGGTGATAGGTAGATTCCTATTGTTTTTTGGAGTACTATTTCTTTCTCCCAAAAAACAGGAACGATTGGATATACATATAGCAAATCGTGAGAAGGAAACATATGGATATTTTAATAATAAAAAAAGAGGTTTCCATATTCTATTTGCTAATGATAACTTTGGATTTTTTTATGGAGGGTATTCTATTTTCATATCATTTTTGCTTAATGGAATATACATTAGAGTATTTGAATATATAAATCCTGTTTTACTTATTGTCATGTTGGTGGTGCCTATTTGGTTATGTTATATTCCGGCTTATAGGGCTGTATTTACAAATGATAATTATCTGAAATATTACAAGAAGTTTGAAAAAATGGATAAATCGTGGCACAGGAAATGGGTAATGATTACATGGGCATTTTGTGTCGGTGGTATATTGGCATTCTTTGGCGGTATAATTGCTCTGTTTGCCATTGCAATAGGATGGAATAATGTCCATCTGCCATTTTCGGGGTATTAACTTGTAAATGGGAAATTATGAGTGATGAACATTGGACATAATCTGAAATGCACGGCTTGTTGAGAGTGGCGAGGTGATATAAAGAGCAGGATTGGGGGATGGGAATCCTGATTTTCCTTGATTTCCCGTTGCCGCATTGTTGACAAACGTTGGGAGGGTTGATTGACTGTAAGGAATAATTTGTTAACTTTACTGACTCAAAACATCGACAGCATATGAAACTCACGCTTCCGCCACAGCTTGACTCTACGCGCGAGGTTATCGACGATGACTCCCGGCGCATTATAATAATAGGAGCAAACGGTTCGGGTAAGACCCGGTTTACCGAGCGTCTTGTCGAGGAGACCGGCATGAGCATGCCGGTGTTCCGTATCTCGGCTCTTAACGCGCTGTATCGTGCTGACAGCACCGACACTCTGGAAGGATCGGTCGACGTGCTTTATGAGGCGGCCACAGAGCGTTCGCCATTTATGCGCAGCGACCACCATACCCAGTTTGAGCGTGTGATGGCTCTGCTGCTGCTCGATGAGGTGTTGCACCTGCTTTTGCACAAGCATTCGGGAGGCCGGATGGAGCCTACGTGTCTTGACCGTGTGATCAGCGCTTGGCAGGAGGTGTTTCCCGACAGCCGTATTCTCAGGGAGAGCGGACGTCTGCTGTTCAGCCGCAAGGAGGATGACAGCGCTTACTCGCAGATGCGTCTGTCGGACGGAGAGAAGGCTGTGCTTTATACGTTCGGTGCCGCAGTACTTGCTCCGGAGGATGCCGTGATGTTTGTAGACAGTCCGGGGATGTTCCTCCACCCGTCGGTGATGGGCATGATATGGGACAAGGTAGAGTCGTTGCGCCCCGAATGCACGTGGGTATACACAACCCACGACGTGGAGTTTATGACATCGCGCGTGCGCCCCGATGTGATATGGGTGCGCGGGTATGACGCCGAGGCCCAGCGCTGGGACTATGCCGTGCTGCCCGCCGGGACTCCTCTTGACGACGAGATATATACTACTATAGTAGGCGCGCGCAAGCCGGTGCTGTTTATCGAGGGCGACGGCACCCACAGCATCGATGCCAAGCTCTATCCGCTGGTGTTTACCAACTATACGGTGCGCTCGCTGGGTAGTTGCAACAAGGTGATAGAGGCCACTCGCACGTTCAACGACCTGAATTCATTCCACCATCTCGACAGCCACGGCATAGTCGACCGTGACCGTCGCGACGCCCATGAGGTGGCTTATCTGCGCAAGAAGCGTATCTTCGTGCCAGATGTGGCTGAGATTGAAAATATACTGATGCTTGAGGATGTGGTAAGGGCCGTGGCACGGCATTTCCACCGCAATGACGACCGAGTGTTTGACCGTGTGCGCAAGTCGGTGATAAACATGTTTCGCGGCGAGCTCAAGCAGCAGGCGCTCATGCATACACGCCACCGGGTGAAACGTATGGTGGAATACCGTATCGACGGGCGATTCCCGTCGATTGACAAACTTGAGCAGCATATGGCCGATCTGGTCAATGCCCTGCGTCCGCGCGACATATACAACGGGCTTGTGCGCGATTTCCGGGGGTATGCCGAAGGGGGCGACTATCAGTCGATACTCAGGGTGTACAACCAGAAGTCGATGGTAGGGCAGAGCAATGTGGCCGAGCTGTGCGGGCTGAAAAATCATGATGCGTATGTGGCCGCGATAATCGAAATCCTGAAGGAGGACTCTCCGGAGGCCGACAGTATACGCCGCGCGGTGACAAGATGTTTTGGCATCACCGACGACGAGGCTTCGGCAAAACTGTCGGAAAACTCAATATCGGAAATCGACTGAGAGGGTGTCTGCCCCCCTGTAATCAGGACTTTCCTACGTAAACAAGCTCTAAGAATATGACTCTGAAACCGTGGATTGAAGCCATGCGTCTGCGCACACTGCCTGTTTCTGCAGCCGGAGTGCTGACGGCGATAGGATATAATGTAGGCGACGGCACCTTTAAGGCTGCGCCTGCGACGCTGTGTCTGATATTTGCCCTGCTGGCGCAGGTGGCCTCGAATTTTGCCAACGAATATTATGACTACCGTGACGGTCTTGACCGAGCCGGACGCGACGGTCCGCGCCGCGGAGTTACCGAGGGCGACATCACCCCCGGCGCGATGCTCCGCGCCACGTATGCCACTCTCGGCATGGCTTGCTGTGTGGGTCTGTCGTTGCTGTGGTGGGGAGGCTGGTGGCTTCTTATTGCCGGCATAGTCATAGCGATTGGTGCCATGGCCTACAGCGCCGGGCCGTATCCGCTGTCGCGCCACGGGCTTGGCGAGGTGGCTGTGATTATCTTTTTCGGAGTGATACCTGTAAATCTTACATATTATGTACAGTCGGGATATTTTGCGTGGCCTGTCGGTATAGCTTCGGCCGCTATCGGACTGATGGGTGCCAATGTGCTGCTGGTCAATAATTACCGCGATGCCGACGATGATGCCTCTGTAGGCAAGCGTACCCTTGCGGTGATAATGGGCCGTGGATTCGCCTATTCGCTGTATCTTATCAATGGAGTGCTCGCCATGCTTCTGCTGCTTGACGCTATGGGTGTCCATCGATGGATTGCATGGGTGTATCTGGCCGTGCACCTGTTGCTGTGCATGATGTTGAAGCGCCGTACAGGCCGGGCCATAAATCCGCTGCTCGGCATGACGGCTGTGGCTATGCTTGCCGTGGCGCTCGCATGGCTTGTGTCTGAAATCTGTAGCAAGGGAGTGTAATCATGAGTGCGCGCGGAAACAGCAAATCGGGCATAAATGTTGCCACAATCGTTATCCTGTCGGTGTTTCTTGCCGTCGGGATGGTGATGTTGCTCGTGCGTCTGCGCAGGGAGATTACTCCACTTGAACTAAGCCGTGATGAGTATCCCGTCACAGGTCTTGATCTGTCGGCACATAACGGAGATATTGATTTCAGCCTTCTGGCGGCTGACTCGATTGATTTCGTGGTGTTGAAAGCAACGGAAGGAGCTACCTTCAAAGACCCGAAATTCCACCACAATTATCTTGCAGCCCGCAAGGCGGGAATTAGGAATATCGGTGCCTATCATTTCTTTAAATTCGGCACCGACGGAAAGATGCAGGGTATCAATCTGCTCAACTCACTGGTGGGGAAGACCCTCGAACTGCCACTTGTGATAGATCTCGAGGAGTGGACCAACCCCAAAAACATGCATACCGACTCTATCGTAGTGCGCCTTCAGGACATGATAGACTATCTGGAGAGCAACGGTCATGCCGTGATGCTGTACACCAACAAGGACGGATATGAACGGTTTGTGCGTGACCGTTTTACCGATTATCCTCTGTGGATATGCTCGTTTACCAAGCCGCCTTTGCCGGAGGATGCCGACACCGACTGGTCGCTTTGGCAGTATAGCCACTGGGGGTGGGTTAGCGCCACCGACACGTCGGTCGACCTGAATACATTCAACGGCAGTCGCGAACAATGGCGGCAGTGGCTCCGCTCGGTCGATTTCTGATGTCGCTGAGCGAATGCCCCGGATCGTTTGTGAAATCGCTGAGACATTACAATGTTAATGCAAAGCGAAAATTATGTTAATTTGAAGAGCCGGATGCGTGGAGGATGCTAAAAGACTTTAAATGGCTGTATGTCCGGTTGATTGCTGACGATGATTTTAGTATCTTTGTGAAGAATGGAAAGAGAGGCAGTGCAATATGCGCAATGGACAGGGCCTCGATTCACTAAAATTACCTTAATTTAAATGAGCAATATCATACGGGTATCTCTCGCAGTTGTCATGATGCTTGTCGGTGCAGTCTGTGCCGATGCGACCACCCCTCTGCGTGAAACTCTCGACCATAAAAACATATCAGCCGACTTTGCTTCCATAAATACATGGAAGCCCGAATTGCCGTTGATTCATCCCATAAGCAATGGCGATGCCGATGAGGCTCCGGAGTATATTGCCGACATGCTGTCGTTTGCCGGTCAGTACAAGGGTCTGCGTTACCGTCGTGGCGGTAAGACTCCCAAGGGATTTGACTGCTCGGGTTTTACCAGCTATGTGTTCAGACAGTTCGGCATGAAACTTAATGCCTCCAGCTCTTCGCAGTATACTCAAGGCGAGGCCGTCGAGGATATGGATCTTCTGCCCGGTGATCTGGTGTTTTTCAGCGGTCGTGCCGTGAGCAAGACAAGAGTGGGCCATGTAGGGCTTGTTACCGACGTAAATCCCGACGGCACGTTCAAGTTTATCCACTCGTCTAACTCGCAGGGTGTCACCGTGTCGAAGAGTACCGAGCCATATTATTCACGCCGTTATATCGGCGCGCGCCGAGTAAGATAATTCAGGCCTGAGGGTCTTACAATAGAACGATTTGAAATATGTGGCACGGAATGGTTTCTGTGCCACATATTTTTAGACCACTTTTGTACGACCGTCTTATACTGTATCTATGTTGTTTTGAATGAGGTATGCGATGTTATGACCAACTTTTATACCGATAGGGTTTGTGATTTTCGTCGATAATGTCTAATTTTGGCAATACACACAAATAAACCGAAGAAATGAAAAGACTATTCATCGCACTATGCATGGCCACCGTTGCGATATTTGGCGGCTCCAGACTCAATGCGCAGACTATATTCGACACCGGTGTGCCGGAGAATCTGTTCCGGTTCGGAGTACGGCTCGGCTTCAATACCTCCAATCTCACCAACAATTATGATAAGGTGATGAGCGGAGTGGAGTGGAAAGACAATCAGTGGCGCGGAGGATTCAACGCAGGCTTCGTGGTTGATATAAATTTCCGCAATTTCTTTGCCATACAGCCCGGCGCCTTTATTTACACACGTAAAAACGATTACCATCTGCTGTATACCGACGGGCATAGCCTCAGTGCAATCAATGGCACTCAGAAGGCTAATTTCCTGCAGATACCTATTCTCGCCTCTCTGCGTCTCGGTGTGCCGCAACTGGTACAGGTACATATCGACTGCGGTCCGTATTTTGCATGGGGCTGGGGTGGAAGCAATAAATATAAGAAGTATGACTCATCGACCGGTGAACTCGTTGTTACCAATGGCAAGCAGCCTTATTTCGGTGACTCTACATTTGCGCTTTCCGACCGCTATGACTATGGTCTGAAATCCGGGGTAGGTGTCATGGCGATGGAGCATTTCTACGTGGGTGCCCATTATCAGTACGGATTCCGCAATGTGATGAAAGGCAATGGGCAGAAAGGGCACAATAAGATGTGGACTTTCTCGGTAGGATACAATTTTTGAAAGAATCCCTTGCGATGCTGTCCCTCTTTGCCGGGGCGGATTCAGCGGGCTTGACAGTGGCGCCAACTACGGCAACCGGCTGTCAGGCCCGCTGAATCGCAATTATACAGATGTTTTGCCGTTAAAAACATATAAAAACGGTATATAAAAATGTAAACTTCTAAAAATGCGTTGCCGTTTCAGCGGTAATGATTAATTTTACCATCTCTTAGCACGGGCATACTGCCGGTGCTGTTACGTTTTTTGCAATATCCTGCATATACTTGGCAAATACTTCGTATCTTTGCAGTTTGAAAAATATAAATATATGAATAAGCGACTTGCTGCCTCATCACTTGCCGCGCTCTCAATCATGCTTGGGAGTGTGGTTGTGTCGTGCAACAGCGACGATGATACAAACGATTACGACATCGATACCGGATATACTCCGGAAACGATGTATTCAAGTACGGCTATAACGGCATTCAATCTGAAAGCCGATACGAAGGTGCTGGCCAATCTCGACTCGGTGTTCTTTACTATCGACCTGGAGGGGCAAAAGATTTTCAATGCCGACTCGATGCCTCTGGGCACGGATGTGCGTAAACTGGTACCCGTAATCGGCACCGGCGGCTCGTCGAAAATCATGATTAAATATACCGACACCGAGGGCAACGAGAAGGAGGAGGAGTACAACAGTACCTCACCCGATACGATATCTTTCAGCTCTCCGGTAAAGGTGACTGTTACGTCGCTTAACGAGACATATTCGCGCACATATACTATCACCGTGAATGTACACAATCAGAAGCCTGATTCATTGTGCTGGGGTGATATGGCCTATTCGGTCCTTCCTGCCATCCGAGGAGCAAAGGATGCGGTGACCGTAGAGAAAAATGGCAAAGTATATTGCTATTCGACCGATGGTACAGCCTGGCAACGCGCTTCGGCCGATGACCCTGCGACTCCTGTCGACAGCTGGGTGCGCGAGACTGTCAATTTCGGATTCACTCCGCGACTCTCCACTCTTACAGCTACAGATGGCGATTACTATGTGCTGTCGGACAACGGTACCCTTTACAGTTCGACCGACGGACTTGCATGGTCGTCGACCGGAAAAGTATGGTCATGGATTTATGGCGCGTATGAATCGCGTGTAGTAGGTGTCGCCTCCGATGGCGCAGGATATGTACATGCCACCTGCCCCGAACCCCAGGGCTATGTGGCATCGGCGGTAAGAGCCGACTTCCCTGTCGGCGGCACTACCCGCATGCTCACATTCTCTTCCGACTGGAGTTCGGCACCTCAGGGCATAATAGCCGGCGGTCATATCGCTAACGGCAATCTTACGAGTGCCGTTTGGGGATATGACGGACAGGCATGGAATAAATTTGCCAATATGCCTCAGGATGCAGCGCTTGACGGAATGACAATCTTCCCGTACTATACATTCAAGACCAATACCGTCAACTGGACTGTCACCAAGCAGTCGACTATATTCGCTATGGGCGGCCGTAAGGCCGACGGGTCATTGTCGCGCGAGGTGTATATATCACGCGACCTTGGTGTCAACTGGCATGAAGCCGACTCTCTTATGCAGTTGCCGGAACAGATGGAATCGTTTGCCGGTGCCCGGGCTCTGGTGATTCCTACGGTGATGCATGCCCGCTCGACTTCCGGAGGCGGATGGGAGAGCGTGACACTTCGCCGCCTGCCGGCATGGTGTATGCTCGACGGATTCTATGGTAGCCGTGCGGTAGCCCCGATTACCGAGTGGGACTGCCCCTACATATATATATACGGAGGCGAGAATGAGGCCGGCAATCTGCGCGACATAGTGTTGCGTGGAGTCATAAACCGGTTTACCTATAAGCCGCTTCAGTAAACATCCTCATCTCCACTTTATCACGCCTGACAACTCGGATATGCCTGACAAGAGGCCTCGACAGAACACAACAATACAGCTATTGCGCCGGCCGGTCATTATTATAATGGCTATGGTGGCGCTTTGGGGTGCATGTTGTGTAAATCGTGCCTCGGCTCAAGAGACAGCTTACAAGTTTGAGCTTGGCCCTGCCCTCGGCTTCAGCGGTTATCTCGGTGATGCCAATACCGGCAGTCTTTATGCTCATCCGGGATTTGCCGGGGGAGCTATATTCCGCTATCTGGTGAGCCCTCGCTGGAACATACGCGGCAACTTTACGGTTGCCACTCTCAGCGGCGACAGTTCCGACATGACAAATGTATACCCCGGCGGAGAGACTTACCGCTTCTCGTCGACCGTATACGACCTCGGCGCCCGCGTCGACTTCAATTTCTTCAACTACGGTATCGGCGAAACGTACCGCAGGATGCGCCGCTGGTCGCCATATCTGACTCTGGGCATGGGTATGTCGCTAATCTCGTGTGAGGGCACAGCGGTAGCATTCAATATACCGATGGGCGCCGGAGTGAGATACAAAATCAATCCACGGCTCAATCTCGGAGTTGAGTGGTGTATGACCAAGACGTTTACCGACAAGGTCGACGGCCCGGTGTTAAGTGACTTATACGGCATAAAAAGCTCTTTTGCGAAAAATACCGACTGGTATTCCACAGTCATGGTGTCGCTGACATTTGAGTTCGGCGAGCGCTGCAGAAGCTGCTATTATGTCGACTGAATATATTATTGACCAATCAATGTGACCGTTATGTCATATAAAGATAAGATTGACCCCCAGCGGCTGCCGCGTCATGTGGCCGTGATAATGGATGGCAACGGACGATGGGCCAAATCACGCGGTCTCGACCGTTCGGAAGGACATGTCGAGGGTGTGAATACTGTAAGAAAAATCACCGAGATTGCCTCGGAGATAGGTATCGGCTATCTTACGCTCTATACATTCTCTACCGAAAACTGGAATCGTCCGCAGGCCGAGGTCGATGCTCTGATGAATCTGGTTGTCGTAGCCATCGAGAGGGAGACGGCCGATTTGATAAAAAACAACGTGCGTCTGACGATGATAGGCGACTTCTCGCGCATGCCACGGTTTGCCTACACCCGCCTGTGCAAGTGTATCGACGACACTTCCCATTGTACCGGGCTGACCTTGGTGCTGGCCATCAGCTACTCTTCGCGCTGGGAGATTACCGATGCCATGCGCCGGATAGCACGTGAGGTAGAGCAGGGCAACATGCGTCCGGATGAGATAACCCCCGATACCATATCCGCTCATATGGCCACATGCGACATGCCCGACCCGGATTTGCTGATACGTACCGGCGGCGACCATCGTGTAAGCAACTTTCTGCTGTGGCAGATTGCTTATTCGGAAATCACCGTTGTGCCGACCTTCTGGCCGGATTTCTCCAAGGAGGATTTCTGCAAGGCGGTGGTCGACTATCAGAGCCGTGAACGTCGTTTCGGCAAGACCTCCGAGCAGGTAAGCGGCGACGCCGCGGAGTGACCGCACACAGCCACCACACATTATATATACGATATCAAATATTTCACACGACACGACATCTCCGAAAAATAAAATCAGCTTATGCTTAACCGACTGCTGACAATCATCGCTCTGACTCTCCTTTCCGCAACTACGGTTGCCGTTGCTCAGGACTCACCTGTCCTGAACGCACCGGTCGATACCGTCTATAATCCCAATATACTCTATACCGGCATGCCCAAAAGCTATGAGATTGCCGGAATCGAGGTGACCGGTGTGCCTAATTATGAGGATTACATTATAATCGGATACTCCGGGCTGAATGTCGGCGACCGAGTGGAGATACCCGGTCCGGATATTACCAATGCGGCAAAACGCTTTGCCCGCCAGGGCCTTTTCAGTACTATTAAAATCAAAGTAGCCAAGATGGCCGGCGATAAGGTGTGGCTTGAGTTTGCTCTTAAGCCCCAGCCGAGAATCTCCGCCATAAATTATTACGGAGCAAGCAAGGGCGAGAAGAAAGACCTTGAAGAGCGTCTGCAGCTCATGAAAGGAAATCAGATTACCCAGAATATCGTAAACCGCGCTACCCAGATTATCAAAGGCTACTACAGTCAGAAGGGCTTCGGCAACGCCGAGGTTCGTATCGACCAGATTGAAGACCTTTCAGCTCCCAACGAGAATATAGTCAATATCAATATCGACAAAAACTCGAAGGTAAAGGTGCACAAGATATACATCGACGGCAACGAGATGCTCTCTGACAATGTGCTGCAGCGTGCGATGAAGAAGACCAACGAGAAGGGCAAGCTCATCAACCTCTTCCGTCAGAAGAAATTCGTTGAAAGCGATTATCGGGACGACCTTGACCGGATTATCGCCAAATACAATGAGAAAGGCTACCGCGATGCCAAGATTATCAGCGACAGCGTTGTCAAGTACGACGACAAGAATGTCGATGTCTATATAAACCTCGAAGAAGGAAAGAAATACTACATCAGCAATATCGACTGGGTGGGCAATACTGTATATCCCACCGAGATTCTTGAGCGCATACTTGACATCCGTCCCGGCGATGTCTACAACCAGAAACTGCTCAACAAGCGTACGGTAGAGGATGAGGATGCCGTGAGCAACCTTTATCTCAACAACGGATATCTGTTCTACCACCTGTATCCGATTGAAAAGAATGTGACCGGCGACTCGATTGCTCTCGAAATGCGAATGGTAGAGGGCCCGCAGGCTACAGTCAACAATGTAATCATCAACGGTAACGACCGTCTGTACGAGAAAGTAATCCGTCGAGAGCTGCGTGTGAAGCCGGGCCAGCTTTTCAGCAAGGATGACCTCATGCGTTCGGCACGTGAAATCGCTCAGACAGGCCACTTCGACCCTGAGGCTATGGACATCCGTCCCGAGCCTAATGCCGAGAACGGTACGGTAGATATAGTGTTTGGTCTGGAATCGAAAGCCAACGACCAGGTCGAGGTTTCATTCGGCTGGGGACAGACCGGCCTTATCGGTAAACTTGCCCTTAAGTTTACCAACTTCTCGATAAAGAACCTCTTCAATCCGAGTTCTTACAAAGGTATAATACCACAGGGCGAGGGTCAGACATTTACGATTTCCGCCCAGACCAATGCCAAATATTACCAGAGCTACTCGATATCGTTCCTCGATCCGTGGTTTGGCGGAAAGCGCCCCAACTCGCTGTCGGTGTCGGCCTACTATGCCCGTCAGACCGGTATCAACTCCTCGTATTACAGCAGCAACTGGCGTAACCCCTACGGCTACAACTACTGGGGCAGCAGCAATTACTACAACGATTACTACCAGAACTCCTACGAGAATGCCTACGACCCCAACAAGGTGCTGCAGATGATTGGTGTCACAGTCGGTATCGGAAAGCGTCTGAGCTGGCCTGACGACTACTTCACCTTCCAGGCTGAAATCGGATATCAGTGGTACTACCTCAAGAACTGGGACTACCTCTATTATATGAACAACGGTACTTCAAATTCGCTGACTCTCGGTCTTACTCTCGCCCGCCAGTCAATCGACAATCCGTTGTATACGCGTAGCGGTTCGATATTCTCTCTCAACCTCCAGCTCACGCCCCCCGCTTCTCTTTTTGGCAAGAAAGACTGGAAACGTCTCTCCGAAGAGGGCAACAACGGCTCTGTCGAGGCCAAGAAGGAACTCTACCGATGGATTGAATACTGGAAGCTCCGCTTCAAGAGCCGTACCTACACTCCGCTTACCGACCCTGCAGGAAAATGGACTCTCGTGATGATGACCCGTGCCGACTTCGGTCTGCTCGGCAGCTACAACAAGTATCTTAAGACTCCGTTCGAGACATTCTATGTCGGAGGCGACGGTATGTCGGGCTCATACACATATGCTACCGAGACCATAGCCCTGCGCGGTTATGAGAACGGCCAGTTCACTCCATGGACACGCGAGGGCTACGCCTATGCACGTGTCGGCATGGAGCTCCACTTCCCGTTCATGCTCTCCAACTCGACCACCATCTACGGTCTTACATTTGTCGAGGCCGGTAATGCCTGGACCGCTGTCAAGGACTTCCAGCCCTTCAACCTCAAGCGCTCGGCCGGCGCCGGTGTGCGTATCTTCCTGCCGATGGTGGGTATGATGGGTATCGACTGGGCCTACGGTTTCGACACCGTCTATGGCCGCAAGGGTGGAGGCCAGTTCCACTTCATTCTCGGTCAGGAATTCTAAAAATAGTTAATCATTTCAAACTATTCCGCTTCTGTAGTGTCATATGATTAAGTGGCCCCGCTATAATGGAGATGTCACGTATTATTAACTCTCTTAACATCAACAAGTATGAAAAGACTTGCCATAGCTCTTATGCTTTGCGTCGCATGTTGCTGCGGAGCTTTCGCCCAGAAGTTCGCTCTGATTGACATGGAATATATCCTTAAGAATGTGCCTTCCTACGAGATGGCCAACGAACAGCTCAACCAGATATCACAGCGTTGGCAGAAAGAGGTCGAGGCCAAGGCTACCGAGGCCCAGACAATGTACAAGAATTATCAGGCCGACATGGTGTTCCTGACCGATGAGCAGAAGACCAAGAAGGAGGCTGAGATTGTAGCCAAGGAGAAAGAGGCTACCGAACTCCGATACAAATATTTCGGACCGGAAGGCGAACTCTACAAGAAGCGCCAGTCGCTGATGCAGCCTATTCAGGACGAAGTGTACAATGCCGTAAAGAAGGTGAGCGAGGAACGGGGATACCAGTGTATATTCGACCGCGCATCATCGGCAAATATCATCTTTGCATCACCGCGTATTGATGTCAGCAACGAGGTACTCGCAAAAATGGGCTACGCGCGATAACCGGCATATGAATATTTTATGAATTTTATTAATATCTTTGTCGCGTAATCGGCAGAGATTGCTTAACTTTGTGCAATTAAGTAAAATTATCTACGCAAATTAACATTTCACATATCATGATAAAGAAAATTTTGCTCGCCGTTGCTGTGGCACTTCCCATGTTCGCGGCTGCTCAGGCTCCCAAGTTCGGTGTTATCAATACTCAGTCTGTAATGGAGGCTCTGCCCGATTCAAAGCAGGTTGAGGAGCAGATACTGGCCGCATCAAAGAAGTATGAGGATGAGTTTGCCAAACTTCAGGAGGAGATGAACAAGGCCGTACAGGAATTCCAGGGCCTTGGCGCGGATACCCCCGAGACCATCAAGCAGCGCCGTCAGCAGGAAATCCAGGATCTATACCAGAAATCCGAGCAGTTCCGTCAGACAGCCACTCAGGACCTACAGCGTCAGCACGAGCAGCTGATGGCCCCCGTAGTACAGAAAGTTACCAATGCAATCAACTCCGTGGGCAAGGAGCAGGGTATGACATTCATATTTGAGCAGGCTATGCCTCTGTATGTAGGTACTGATGTTGTCGACATCACCCCGCTGGTGAAGACTTCGCTCGGCCTGAAGTAATCCCGCATTTCACGATAAATTATTATAAACCATAGCCTCGGGCCGTGAACGCCATTCAATAAAGGCGTTCACGGCCCGAGTTGCAAGATAATCATAAAAATGCATGCGGAGTAGTTGTTGCCTTGACGGTGCTCTGCCCTCCGTATGCTCCAATAGCTTCATGCTGTCAGCTGTACCTGGCCCGATAGGTGTGTTCGACTCCGGATTCGGAGGTCTCACCATATTGCGCGACATACGCCGTCGCTTGCCACAATACGACTATCTTTTTCTTGGAGACAACGCCCGTGCGCCATATGGTACACGCTCGTTCGACGTTGTTTACCGATTCACGCTGCAGGCCGTGCGCTACCTGTTTGACTGCGGATGCCAACTGGTGATTCTCGCCTGCAATACCGCATCGGCCAAGGCTCTCCGCACTATCCAGCAATGCGACCTGCCGGAGATTGACCCCGCACGCAGAGTGCTTGGGGTGATACGCCCGACAGTGGAGATTCTGCCGGAGTTTACACGCAACGGACATATCGGTATTGTCGGTACACCGGGCACTGTGGCCTCCCGCTCCTACGATATTGAAATCGGCAAGATGCATCCGTCAATGACCGTCACCTCACATGCGTGTCCGATGTGGGTTCCTCTGGTGGAAAATCGTGAAGCCTCTTCGCCGGGAGCTCGATATTTTGTAGAGCGCGATCTCGGGCGACTGCTTGACGCCGACCCGCAGATTGATACGCTGATACTCGGCTGCACGCACTATCCGTTGCTTATCGACACGATACAGGAAGCGATTCCATCCGGTGTCAGGGTGCTCTCTCAGGGGAGTATTGTTGCCGACAGCCTCGCCGACTATCTGCGGCGTCATCCCGACATGGCCTCGCGCTGCACTGAAGGCGCCAGTGTGCAGTATTTGACCACAGAGAGCGCCGACCGCTTCAGCTCGCTCGCCTCGCTCTTTATGGACACCCCTGTCGAGGCTCGTCAGATAGAATTATAAAGGTGCTCCACCGGTATATTTCAGAGTATAAATCGAAAGAATTATAGACCGTATAAAAAATTTATATACAATTTATTAGGCACATTAAGCGGAATTCGCTATCTTTGTGCGATTTTTTGTATAAGAAAAAACATACAATTACAGAGACATATTATCATTTATGGCACAACCAATCAAGAAAACCATCGCGCTGCCCGACGGACGTGAGATCACGCTCGAGACCGGCAAACTTGCCAAGCAGGCCGATGGAGCGGTAGAGCTGCGCATGGGCAACACCATGCTCCTGGCCACTGTGGTGTCGGCGAAGGAAGCCGGCGAGGGGGTCGACTTTATGCCCCTCCAGGTAGAGTACAAGGAGAAATTCTCTTCAGCGGGACGTTTCCCCGGCGGTTTCCTCAAGCGTGAGGGCCGCGCATCCGATTATGAAATCCTGACAGCACGCCTTGTCGACCGCGTACTCCGTCCGCTTTTCCCCGACAACTATCATGCCGATACGTTTGTCAACATCATCATGTTCTCGGCCGACGGCGAGGACATGCCCGACGCTCTCGCCGGTCTGGCCGCTTCTGCAGCCATCGCCGTGAGCGACATACCGTTCAACGGTCCTATATCTGAGGTACGTGTAGCCCGCGTTAACGGCGAATTCGTTATCGACCCCACATTCGAGCAGCTCAAAGATGCCGACATGGAGCTGATGGTTGGTGCCACCTACGAAAATATCATGATGGTCGAAGGCGAAATGAAGGAAGTCAGCGAAGCTGATCTCCTCGCCGCCCTCAAGGCTGCCCACGATGCTATCAAGGTACAGTGCAAGGCCCAGATGGAACTCGCCGAAGAGCTCCATGTGGTAAAGCGCGAATACTGCCACGAAGTCAACGACGAGGAGCTCCGCAAGGACGTGCACGACAAGTGCTACGACAAGGCTTACGAGGTTGCCAAGGCAGGATGTGCCGACAAGCACTGGCGCATGGACCACTTCGACGCTATCTGCGACGAATATATCGAAAGCCTCCCCGAAGAAGTGCGCGAGGAGAAGACTCCGCTCGTAAAACGCTACTACCACGATGTAGAGCGTGAAGCCATGCGTCGCTGTGTGCTCGACGAAGGCGTGCGTCTCGATGGCCGCAAGACCACCGATATCCGTCCTATCTGGATTGAGACCGACTACGTGCCCGGCCCCCACGGATCGGCCGTGTTCACCCGTGGTGAGACACAGGCTCTCGCTACCGTGACTCTCGGCACAAAGATGGACGAGAAGATTCTCGACGACGTGCTCAACCAGGGCAAGGAGCGTTTCCTCCTCCACTACAACTTTCCCCCCTTCTCTACAGGCGAGGCTAAGCCCCAGCGTGGCGTTGGCCGCCGCGAGGTAGGCCACGGCAATCTTGCCCACCGCGCCCTCAAGGGTATGTTCCCCGACAACTTCCCCTATGTATGCCGCATCGTCAGCGACATCCTCGAGAGCAACGGCTCCTCGTCTATGGCCACCGTATGTGCCGGCACACTCGCCCTGCTCGATGCCGGCGTGAAGATGAAGAAGCCCGTCAGCGGTATCGCCATGGGTCTCATCACCGACTCCGACGGTTCGAAGTATGCCGTGCTCTCCGACATCCTCGGCGATGAGGACCACCTCGGCGACATGGACTTCAAGGTGACCGGAACACGCGACGGTATCACAGCCACACAGATGGACATCAAGGTCGACGGCCTCAGCTACGAGGTGCTTGAAAAGGCCCTCAACCAGGCCCGCGACGGACGTATGCATATCCTCGACAAAATCGCCGAGGCAATCCCCGAAGCACGCGCCGACTACAAGTCCCACGTGCCCCGCATCGAGACAATGCTCATACCCAAGGAGCTTATCGGTGCTGTTATCGGCCCGGGTGGAAAGGTTATCCAGGGTATCCAGGAGGCTTCCGGTGCTACCGTTTCAATCGACGAAATCGAAGATGGCGGCTACATCGAGGTTGCATCCTCCGACAAGGAGTCGATGGACAAGGCTCTCGACATGATTCGCGCTATCGTGGCTCTCCCCGAAGAGGGCAAGGTATATCAGGGCAAGGTACGCTCGATACTCGACTTCGGTGCGTTTGTTGAGTTCATGCCCAACCGCGACGGTCTGCTCCACATATCCGAAATCTCTTGGGAGCGTCTCGAAAACATGGAGGCTTCCGGCCTTAAGGAAGGTGACGAGGTAGAGGTAAAACTCATCGAAATCGACAAAAAGACCGGCAAGTACCGACTGTCGATGCGTGCCCTCCAGCCCAAGCCCGAAGGCTACGTAGAGCCCCAGCGCCGCGAGCGTGCCCCGCGTCGTGAGGGTAGCAACGACCGTCCCCGTCGTGATGGCGACCGCGGTCCCCGCCGCGACCGTGGCGACCGTCCCCGCCGCGACAACAACCACGACTGATTTCCTTGAAAGGATTCATATACTACATGAAAGGCCGTGCTGCGATTTGCAGTGCGGCCTTGTTATATTCTATATATAGACTGGAATCCAATCCTATGGCATAAGCGGTGATTGGATTGTGTATGTTTACAATATAGCAGTAGACCGTCAGTCACGACGGTCTACTGCTATATTGTAATGTCTATAATGTCTTTCGGGAGGGAATCAGGGGGCGGTGACGGCGAGCTTGCGGGAGGCGGAGACGTACTGCTCGTGGTCGGTGGTGACGGTGGCCCGGTAGAGGTAGATGCCACGGTTTACGCGGCGGCCTGCGGGGTCGGTGAGATCCCATGCGAGGGGCTCGGAGAGTCCCATGTCGGACTTGGCATTCTGCTCACCGGTCCACACGGGGCGCCCCATGAGGTCGAATACCTCGACCTTTACGTGCATAACAATGTCGGGACGATTGTGCGATACGATGAAGTTGGTGTGGTCGCGCGCAGGGTTGCAGTCGGCATAGAGGTCGAATATCTCCGGAGCCTGTCGGGGGTCTACAGAGAATTCAATCTGCGACTCAGCCATATTGTTGGAGGTGTCCCATACGCGCAGACGCAATGTGTGGGTACCTGCCGTGAGTTCGGGCATAAGGAAGTTGAGATTGCCCGACACGGCGCCATCCTCTCCGGGAGTGTAATAATATACGGCCTCGGGATAGGTGACATTGCTGTCGAGCTGAAGGTTAATCTGGTGGCCGATGCCGGCTGTCGATATATTGATGCCGATGTCATCGCGTACGCGCGCGATTACCATTGGTGTGGCGTTGACGGTTTGTCCAGAGCGGAATCCTTCGGTGTTGAGACCGAAGAATTCAATTACCGGGGCATTATTGTCGGGTTCCACGTCGGATGCGAAGCCGTAGACATAGAATTCGCGATTGACTCCGCAGGCATCGCGTGAGGTGTCATCGCTTACGGCATAGAGGTTCATTGTCGCCGGGCGATAGTTGCCTGATATCTCTATGGGCATGGCTACGTTGACCTCGAATTCTCCGGCGGTCACATTTCCGCGGCCCACAAACAGGCGTTCGCCCATCTCTTCAATAATCTCCTGTTTGCCTTCGACCAGTACGCCGTTTTCCACTGTATTGTGACCCTGTGTTGTGGTGCTGTATTCGGCGTCGTAGATTGTGGGGGTGACGTAGCCGTTGAATGAGGTGTCGGTGTTCCCTTCGCTGTCAAGGATGCGCCCTGATATGGTGAGGCGCTGCTGTGCCATTATCGAAGGAGGGTTGTCAGGGTCGAGTGGGGTATTGTCGATAGCTTCCAGCAAGGCTTTCTCCTGAGGTATGGCCAGCGGAAGAGCCGGGTCGCCCATGAGCACATAGCGCAGTTTGTTGCTGTCGTTGTTGAGACTGGTGTTTTTGGCCCGGCGGAATATCTCGCCTATGGATAGCGGGTTTCCGGCCGGGTCGCGTAGATTGGCTGTCTGTGCGACGCCGAATGCCATTGTCTTGTTATAGTCTATATATACAGGGCGAGTGGCGGCTATGGCTCCTATTATCCCGTTAGGATTGAAGAAGAGCATTTCGGCGCCGGAGGTTTGTATTCTGTCCCAGCGCAGGAAGTTGCATGTGGCGGCAAACAGCATCGGGGCGTGGGGATAGCTTGCCACGTTGATGTCGGTGAGTTCGAGCAGTCCCTCACCGGTCCATGAAGTGGCCGATGCATGGCCGATATACCACCACCATATCACCCCTTGGTCGAGATAGCGCTGCATGCGCTCGCGTGCGTCGGGTGCCTTGCCGTTGATAATGGTGAAGGCGTCGATGTATACTTTATGGAATATGTTGTCGGCTCCGAATCCGTTTTTCTTCAGCAGCGATTCGGTATCTTCCATCTGTGTGAGGTGTTTGGAGTCGTTTCCGTCGTCGGCACAGAGCAGATAGCGGTTTTTCCAGTCGTTCTTTCGGGAGTCGCGCACATAGTTGCGAATCTTTTCCAAGATTACTTTAGCTTCGTTGGCATTGTTGACCGGTATGCGGCCTACTCCGATGCAATGATAGTCCTGGCCGGGATACGCGCCGGAGTCATCGCGCAGAAAAGCGAGATAGTCTTCTGTGGTATATGACACGTTGTCGGTCTCTCCGTCAATTGATTGCCATTGGGGCAGAATGGAGTTGAGATAGCTGCGCCCCTCGGGGGTGATGCCGCGATGGTCGTAGAAAGCGCGTCCGAACATCAGAGCATATTGTAGTTTGCTGTCGGAGCCGGTGGCCGGATTGGCTGACTCCCGGCCGCGGTCCCACATCATCTTGAGCATGCGGCGGAATGCCCCTATGTCGGGTGTGCCTGATGAGAATTCATTGTATACCTGTTCGGCATTTACCACCAGTACCTTGAGGTTCTGCGGAGCCGCGCGGTGTATGTCGGCCAGTTGCTCGGCTCTTGCCTTCCATTGCGGCAATGTGAATATGACCATGTCGGGTGTCTCCTCGCCGTGGAGGTTCTGATTGGCTGTTGTGCCGACATATGCCGGAGTCGGGAATTCGGCGTCAGCGTTCCATGCCACATACTCCCTTACGCCAGAGAATGTAGGTGTGGAGCATGCTTTGCCGCCGTCGACGGTGAAGTCGACGCGCGCTACCGCTCCCGGCGATGTGATGTCCCATATGCGGATATTGCCACTGGCAGCGAGGGCAAACCCACGGTCGGTACGGAACGCCAGTTGGGCTCCGTCGAGCGAGAGCGCACGTGTATAGTTGACTGTTATATTGTCGAGGCGTGCGAGCCTTACCGTGCCTGTACAAGAAAATGTGATGCCTATATCAAGTTTGCCGATATTGTCGCCGAGGGTGGTGGAGGCAATCATGTTGGCGCTCTTGTAGTGTCGTGCGTCGGATAAATCCGAGGTGTCAATATAGTTTGGCGATGGCGTAACGGCGTTGCCGTTGACATTCATCTGGATGCGTGCGATGCTATACTGCACGTTGGCGCCGAAGACGGTGCGTATCCACACGTTCTCAGATACGTTGCCAGGAAGATTAAACGAGAATGTCTGAGTGGTGCGCGTGCGGAAATCTTCGCCGAGGAGTACATGGCCCGTCTCACCCGGCGACATTGTTTCGGTCTCGTGCAGCAGATGCTCTGTAAACTGTTCGGTGGCATTGCCGGCTCTCACGGGCGAGCCTGTGGCGGGGATTCCTCCGGTAGTTCCCGGGGCATCCGACAGAAAGTAGTAAGCGTCGGTCGAATAATAGTTGTGCACCGGGAGATATCGGCCCGAGGGGTCCTGCTCCCAGCTCAGAGGTCCGTGGGCATAGAAGAAAAGGCCGCGCGAGGTGTATTCGCATCCGGCAAGAGGGAGATCGTCGGTATATGTCACGGCGTTGAGTATGTCGCTCTGGATATTGCCTCCGTATCCATATACGCGCACATTCTCCGGCTGCTGGAATCCCCATTTGCGCAGCTGGTCGGGAGTAATCCTGTATATGCCGGAATCGGAGACTTTGATTTTTACCCAATGGCCGGATGATAGTTTTGATTGTGGGGCGTATGTGTCGAGAGGCAGGGCGGCGGCGTCAGCCGGCAGTAGGAGCATGCATGCTACCATACATGCCATAGCGATTATATTGCGGTAGAGTATATTCATGATTCCATTGCAGATTTGCTCTAATGAATATAACGTCAACGCATTGCATGATATTGTGCAAGGCAGAACGTTTGCCTCCGCTTTAACATGACGGCTGAAAACAACGACAGCATCCGGATTCCGGATGCTGTCGTGCAATTGTATTGGGTGTTGCGTGTGATTGGGTTATTTATCGTGGCCGTTGCCTACTTTTTCAAGCACTGCGGCATCGATTACCGCTACGGTGGCGAGGTTGATTATGTCGCGCACGGCAGCGTCTGTGCTGATGAAGTGTATAGGCTTGTTGAGGCCCATCTGTATCGGGCCTACAGCCTCGGCCAGTCCCATTTCGAGCATCATCTTGTAGGCTGTGGAAGCCGCGCTAAGATTGGGGAAGATGAGAGTGTTGACATCCTTGCCGTTGATGCGCGAGAAGGGGTAGGCGGCGTCGCGGGCTTTTTTGTTGAGCGCATAGCTCATCTGCATTTCTCCGTCGATGGGCAGGTCGGGATATGCTTCGTGCATGCGTTCTACAACACGGCGGGCCACTTCCGGCTCTTTCTCCTTGTGGGAGCCGAAGTTGCTGTACGACACCATTGCCATTATCGGGTCGTGGGCGAAGTACTCTACCGAGTTGCGGGCCAGGCGTGTTATGTCGAATAGAGTTTCTTCGTCGACCTCGCGGTTGACGGTTGTGTCGGCCATGAAGAAAGTGCCACGTTTGGTGTTGAGTATATGCATTGTGGCGAAGTGGTTGTAGGTAGGACGTATGCCTACTACCTCTTCGGCTATCTTTGCAGCCTTTTTGCTTCCGGAGTATGTGCCGGAAATCATGGCGTCGGCCTGACCGGTCTCTACCATCATCATGCCGAAGTAGTTGCGGTCGAACATGAGTTCCAGAGCCTCGGGGCGGGTGATACCTCTGCGCTGGCGTGATGCGGCGAGTTTTTCGGCAAACTGTTCGCGGCGTTCGGCCTCTCGGTCGTGGCGGAGGTTGACTATCTCGATGCCTTCTATATCGAGTCCGAGACGTTTGGCTCGCTTCTCAATCATCTCCTCGTTGCCAAGCAGGATGGGTATGCATATTCCGTCGTGATATGCATTGACGGCCGCGGTGAGCATATTGTCGGTGTTTGCCTCGCCGAATACCACACGTTTGGGGTTGCGACGGGCTTCTTCAGTGACGCGGCGCATGAATTTGTTGTCATACCCCATTAGGTGGCGCAGTTTCTCGTTGTATGCTTCCCAGTCGGTGATGGGCCGGCGAGCCACTCCGCTCTCCATGGCGCCTCGCGCTACAGCCGGAGATACGGCGGTAATCAGTCGCGGGTCGAGAGGCTTGGGCAGGATGTAATCGCGGCCGAACTTGAGGTTTGACATGCCATAGGCTGCGTTGACTACCGAGGGCACCGGCTCTTTGGCGAGGTCGGCGATGGCCTTTACGGCAGCGAGCTTCATGGTCTCGTTGATGGCTGTCGCGCCTGCGTCAAGCGCTCCGCGGAATATGTAGGGGAACCCCAGCACATTGTTAATCTGGTTGGGATAGTCGGATCGTCCGGTGGCGAAGATTAGGTCGGGGCGCGATGCCATGGCTGCCTCGTAGGATATTTCCGGGTCGGGATTGGCGAGGGCGAATACAATAGGCTTCTCGGCCATGGACTGTACCATCTCGGTGGTGACTACATCCTTTACCGAAAGGCCAAGGAATACGTCGGCTCCCACCATGGCCTCGGCCAGGGTGTTGATGTCGCGGTCGGTGGCAAATTCTTCTTTCTGAGAGTTGAGGCCTTTGCGCGAGCGGTTGATCACACCCTTTGAGTCGCACATCACAACATTCTCTTTCTTTACGCCGAGAGCGATGTAGAGGCGTGTGCAGCTTACTGCTGCTGCGCCGGCGCCGTTGACCACCAGCTTTACATCACCGATATTCTTGCCTTGGATTTCAAGGGCGTTGATGAGTCCGGCGGCGGATATGATGGCGGTGCCGTGCTGGTCGTCGTGCATCACGGGTATGTTGCATTCCTCTTTCAGACGTTGCTCGATTTCAAAACATTCGGGCGCTTTGATATCCTCGAGGTTTATGCCGCCGAATGTCGGAGCCAGCGCTTTCACAATCTCGATAAATTTTTTCGGGTCTTTCTCGTTGACCTCGATGTCGAAACAGTCGAGCCCGGCGAATATCTTGAAAAGCAGAGCCTTGCCCTCCATTACCGGCTTTCCGGCAAGCGCGCCGATGTCGCCGAGGCCAAGCACTGCGGTGCCGTTGGAGATTACGGCGATGAGGTTGCCCTTGTTGGTATATTCATAGGCATCTGCCGGATTTTTCTCAATCTCCAGGCAGGGATATGCTACTCCGGGCGAGTAGGCGAGTGCCAGGTCCTGCATTGACGAGTAGGGCACGGTGGGCACTACTTCGATTTTGCCCGGTTTGCCCTCGCGATGGTAGTCGAGGGCCATTTCTTTGGTTACTTTTGACATGCTATAACAACAAATAATCTACGTTTCATGCAAAATTACGAAAATTTATTTTGAAACGTCGGGTTTTTCAAGAAAAATGTCAGAGATGTATTCCCCAATATTTGTTAACGGACTATCGACCGAAATATGTCGATCCGGGGGAAACTTCATGCGGGCTGCGGCCTTCGGCGATGGCTGCCCGGCATGTGACTCTTCCGTTTTTATAACGACTGCGAGTGGCGCGATGTTTTAGAGCTTGTTTAGGATACCGCAATCAGCTCGATGTCAAAAATAAGAGTAGAGCCTCCGGGGATGCCCGGCTGGGATATCTTGCCGTAGGCCTGCTCGGCCGGGATATAAACCTCCCAACGGTCGCCGACATGCATCTGCTGCAGGGCGATAATCCATCCGGGTATCAGCTCGCGCAACCTGAACGCAGGGGCCACGCCTCCGCGCGAGCTGTCGAATGTCTTGCCGTTGATAGTGCGTCCGGTGTAGTGCACTGTCACTACGCTTCCGCGGTTGGGCTGTGCTCCTTTCCCTGATTTAATGGGCTTGTAGCAGATGCCCTTGTCGATAGCGGTTACACCGGCTTCGCGTGCCTTTTCGGCCAGCCACTGCCGGTTTTTCTCGATATATTCCTGTTTTGCCATTGTGGTTATATATATAGTATAGCCCTCCGGGTCAGGGGGCGCATAGCATCATGCGTAGGCCGTGACCGGGAGGGCGTTTGTTGTAGGTAAGGTGTGGTACGGTCAATACTGCTCCGAGGCGTTGGGGAAGTCGGATGTCTTCACGTCGTCGACATAGTGGGCCACCGCGTCGTTGATGATTGTCGACAAATCGGCATATCGGCGCAGGAACCGCGGGGAGAATCCCTTGTTGATGCCGAGCATGTCGTGCATCACGAGCACCTGTCCGTCAGTGCCGCCTCCGGCACCGATGCCGATTGTTGGGATGATGAGTTGTTCCGACACACGCTTGGCCAGCGCGGCGGGTATCTTTTCGAGTACTATGGCGCAGCATCCTATCTCCTCAAGCATTTTTGCGTCGGAGATAAGTTTCTCGGCCTCGGCCTCCTCCTTTGCGCGCACGGCATAAGTGCCGAATTTATTGATTGACTGCGGGGTAAGGCCGAGATGTCCTACCACCGGTATGCCGGCGCAGAGTATGCGCTCGATCGACTCGCGTATCTCGGCGCCCCCTTCGAGTTTCACGGCTTCGGCGCCGCTCTCTTTCATGATGCGTATTGCCGAGTCGAGGGCCTGCTTGCTGTTGCCCTGATAGGTGCCGAACGGCAGGTCGCATACAACCAATGCGCGTGTC
Source organism: Muribaculum intestinale (assembly GCF_002201515.1). Taxonomy (NCBI): domain Bacteria; kingdom Pseudomonadati; phylum Bacteroidota; class Bacteroidia; order Bacteroidales; family Muribaculaceae; genus Muribaculum; species Muribaculum intestinale. The sequence goes on along the minus strand of NZ_CP021421.1, from coordinate 1,032,931 downwards.
ACACCTTTCACTACCGATGTGGCATGGTATATCATCTGGTCGAGAGTCATCGGCAGTGTCGTCACATTGCCTGCCATCACATTGGATGCGGAGTCGCCGACGAGTATCACATCCACTCCGGCCTCGTCGATGAGTTTGGCCATGGAGTAATCGTAGGCGGTGAGCATAGCTATCTTTTCGCCACGCTGCTTCATTTCGGCGAGTCGGCGTGTGGTGACCTTGCGACGGTCCTCGGTATAAGTTGACATTTCTTGTTTTACGTTTTTTAGTTAGAGCTTGTTTAAGAGCTTGTTTAATAATAAATGTTACCGTCAGAGGGCTTTTGGGGAGCAAAGTTAGGCAACTTTACCGAATCATCGGCTCATTATACCTTAAAACTTGTAAATTGGGCTTGCGCAGTTATGTCAGCGCAGTTATGTTGTAGAACATAAATATACTGACTATATATTTTAGGGAAATATGCGGCTTATTTAGAGGGTGTTTCATAACAACTGTTAAGATAGTCCATCAAAAAAATGTCCTCTCCTTTAGCAGAGGCATTTTTTTGATGGACTATCTTAACAGTTGTTATGAAACACCCTCTTAGAGATTGTCTAAAAATTAGTGCGAAATAATGTTATTAGGCATAACAAACCCTCAATCAGAGTGTTGAAAGAGAAAAGGCTAATATTATGCACGAAATCAATCTCTATCAGACACATCTGACCGAGGGTCAGTGGTCTTATATAAACAAAGAATTCCTTGAAAATGATAGACGCAAGAGAAAATATTCACTACAATCAGTTTTTGAAGCTATCCTCTACCTATTGGCCAGCGGTTGTCAATGGCGAAGGTTGCCTCACGACTATCCCGCGTGGAAAAGTGTCTATTATTAACGTGAGTTCGACGAAAATTAATTAGATGAGAAATTGGTGATTAGCGATAAAAGTATTAAATTTAAAGGACTCAATTTCAAACAAATACTCTTATCGCTATGCTCACCGAAGACAAAATTACTGAAATATTCGTGATTGCAGATGAATTCTGCAAAGTTTTTAATGCGATGCTCCGTCGCAGAGGTCTTTCGAAGATTCGTACGGACAGGAAGCGGGAATATCATCGAGATTGCCGTCTGTCGCAGGCGGAGGTCATTGTTATCATGATCATGTTCCACAGTTCCAACCATAAATGTCTCAAACACTTTTATCTGAACGAGATATGTCAGCGATACAGGCATCTGTTCCCCGAAACAGTCTCATACAACAGATTCACGGAGCTGGAGAAATCAGTGGTCGTTCAGTTCGTGATATTCGTAAAGAAATGTCTGCTGGGAAAATGTACCGGTATTAGTTTTGTCGACAGCACACTGCTACGTGTGTGTCGCAACCAACGGATACACATGCACAAGGTGTTCAAAGGAATAGCGCAACGTGGGAAGTGTTCGTTAGGTTGGTTCTACGGATTCAAGCTACATCTGATATGCAACGACAAGGGCGAGATTCTCAACTTCATGATCACTCCGGGAGATGTTGATGACCGGGAACCTCTGAAAGTGAAGTCGTTTGTCGAGTTCATATACGGCAAGATGGTCGGTGACAAAGGTTATATCGGCAAAGACCTGTTCTGCAAGCTGTTCATTGACGGAATCCAATTGATCACAAAACTGAAAAACAACATGAAAGGCGGTCTGAGATCAATGTATGACAGAATACTTCTGAGAAAACGGGCTATTATCGAAACTGTAAACGACCAACTCAAAAACATCGCTCAGATAGAACACTCGCGACACCGTTCATTTCCGAATTTCATCGTTAATCTCATTGGTGGGATAGCGGCTTATTGCCTGTTTCCAAAGAAACCGAGGATAAACTTAGAACGCGTGTATGATAATCAGCTGACTCTATTTTGATTATTTTCATCGAACTCACGTTATTATTACTACCATAAATGGAGACAAGAGGGTCGTGTCGAGCATTTCCTTGAGAAACTCGTCAGAAAGATACGTCGCAAACGCGGCCAGGCATCAAGTCCGAGTGTTGGCGCGATGGATGCCCAAAGTGTCAGATGGGGTAGCAGACAGGGAGATAACGGATATGACGGCAACAAAAAAGTCAAGGGTGTCAAAAGGAATATCATCACCGACCGCAATGGCTTCATCCTTGCGAGGAAAGTCTGTAACGCTGGTATTCACGATTCAAAAATGGCTCATGATCTATGCGGACTGGCGGATGATGTATGGGAAGACCTGCGCAAGGTATTGTCCGACCGAGGGTATCGGGGAGACGTGGACAAAGACATTGAAAAAGACTTCGGCATCGAGCTTGAGGTATCCAATACCCCCAATGGAGTTAAGGGATTCCTGCCAAAGCCGCTCAGATGGGTGGTTGAGAGGACTTTCGCATGGCTTGACTCTTGCCGCAGACTCGCCCGGAACTATGAGATACTGAATGAATCAGCGGAAGAAATGATTGATTTCGCTGCCATAAAATTTTTAATCAATAAAATTTAGACAATCTCTTAATATAATGAATAGGGACATTAGACTCTATGAACCTGTCATGCCCCGATATTCAATAAATCCATATACAAATATTAGAAATAATCCGATGAATCCGTATTTTAATATTAAAAACCGTTAACGATGAAACATTTGTATTATAACGTTAGTTTCAACGAGTCTAAGAAAGTCGGCATTTTGAGCAAACCTAAAGATTGGCAGCCCTTCCCGATTGAGAGATCTGGTGTCCCGGTAGAGAATATCGATAAGTTGATTCTTACGCTTAAAAATGGGAAATATGCCGATTTTATGTTTAGTGTTGGGTGTGCCTATTTCTTGTCTCCACGCCTTAAGGAGCTGTTTGAGCACTATGTTGCCGATTCGACTCTTATTGAGTTTTATCCGGTACCGGTGGTGAGTGAGCAATATGGTGACAGGACATACTATCTGCTTCATTTCACTCGATGGTGCGATGTCAGAAACGAGCAGATGACCAGCTTTATGCCTCGATCAAAGTATCCGGCACGTATGGTGCTGGACTATAATAAGGTGTGCAATCTGACGATTTTCAACAGTGATTCCTATAATATCTCCTTTCTTATGAGAGACGAGGTAAGGCGCGCTATCAAACGGGAGAAGATGCATATAGGCATTGCATTTGACCCGGTCGAGTGTTCGGGCGTTCCTGAGGAGTTACAGAAAAAAGGCTATGCGTGCGCCAATCCCCGGAAGCCGATATGGAAATGCCTGTCGTTCCCCAAAGGCAAAATCTGGTAATTATTTACCAAATATGCAGTTTAAAATATTGTGAAATTGCTTCTTACAGTCAGCGTTGCTATTAACGACAATCGCAACGCTGATATTCAATTATTTCATAATTTTAATTGTATCTATCACCTGGTTATTTCTTATGTGTTTTACAATAAGCAAGCCTTTGTATGAGATTTGTGATATTGAAGCTAAATCATTGGTAACCCCAATGCGATTTCCGTTTATATCATATATTTCAAATCTGTCATTATCTCCGTAAGCTGAATCGGATAAGGGTATCGTTTGGATTGAATTAGTTGGAGATACAATTCCACCCGGCTGCAATTCAATGGTGTATACTGTTTTCCCATATTTGTTTTCAGCGGTGAAGTCAATCCAAGCATAGAATAGTGAGGTAATATGGTCAGCAATGCCATAAGCGATAAGTGGCTCATAAATAAATTGTGCTTTCATTTTTGCCCCATATTCTTCTTCAACCGTAACAAGTATTTTATCAGCTCCATAATATTTCACCTTGAAGTGAGCATCATAGGAATAATACGGAGAGTTGTCAACGATTTTTTCGATTGTGGCATACTTGATAATCGGCTTGAGTTCGAGACTTATCTTAAACGGTATGGCATTGAGCTCACGGCCATTTGATGTGCAAGAGAAATAAAGTTTGGCCTCAATGTCGCCATCGACATTTATCTGATACTGCTCCTCATTATCAATCTTCGGAACGGTGCATGAAAGTCCTGTATCAGGGAGTGATATGGTGCTGAAACTGCCGTCGGCGAGAGGGAGCTGCAAGGTCCACTTTGGATTGGTAATGGACAGAGAGCCGGCATCTATCCGGAATGTGTGCGGTTCGTATGCCGATGCAAGCCCCGTGTCGGGTACATCATCACTGATTATTTTGATTGAGGCAGACCCTGCTGTGGTGTAACTATCTGAATAAGATATTGATACGATATCTTGTGCGGAGATTGTCGGCCCTATGCACAGTGCGAGGGATATTGCAATGCTCTTCAATATGGTTTTAGTAAAATTATTCATATATTATGTGATTAAATTGGTTTATCAGACAAATGACACGGTATCATCGATAATAGTCGGATTGATTGCCATTTTTGCAAAAATAAGCTAAATATTTGAAAATTGCAAATAAAAATGGGTGTATTTGCATTAAAATGAAAAACATTTTGTAAGATTGAGTTATGAATAATTGCATTAGTGGCTTGTTTAATAATAGATGCTACATACAGTGGCGTATTATAAACTAATCTTGGTTACATTCGAGGACAGAAAAAATGACTTTTTCTTGCAAGATAACAATTAAAGGTGTAAATTTGCCAAAAGGACTATAAACACACCTTAATATAAAAATGAGCTCAGAATTTAGAAAACAGATATCTCTTGACAAAGAGAAGGCCGCCGCGGTGGTAGGCCGTGTGCGCCATCTTATGGGGCTTACACGCCTGTCGCAGGCGCAGTTTGCGAAAAAAATCGGTCTTGACCCCGCCAACATATCCAAGTATATCAACGGGCATCTGCCGATTACCGACAATCTCATCAACCGCATCGTTGTAAATACAGGCGTGTCGCGCGAGTGGCTACGCGACGGCATCGGGCTTCCGTTTGACAAAAATCATGTGGCTACTCCGGCTGTCGCCAGAGTGGAGCCCGGTTTTCAGATGTTTCAGCAGCGTTCGCTCCCTATCTATGATATCGCTGTGCTCGCCGGTGTCGAGGAGCTTGACCGCGCGTTTACCCAGGAAAATGTAATCGGCTACCTCACTATGCCTCATCTCAGCCCCAACTGGGCCGTGGTGCAGGCACAGGGCAATTCGATGATGCCGATAATAGAGAGCGGGGCCTATCTCGCCTTCCTCCCCGAGAATGAGTTCCCCATGATTGCCTGGGGAGAGATATATATAGTGGTGATGGAAAACCGCCGTGTAGTAAAGTATGTGCGTCGCCATGACAATCCCGAGAAGATAATACTCAAGAGCGCCAATGAGGATTATGACCCGATGGAGGTGGACAAGAGCGATATCGTGGCCATGTATCCGGTGAAAGCCATAATCAACATGCATTTATGCCATTGATGGGCAGGATCTTTGACGGCTTTTCGCGGACGATGATTGCAGCCGTGGCGGCATTTGCAGCCATTCCCGGAGCTATGGCCCTGACTGTCGTGTCTGATACTCCGGGCACACTGTCGTCGGCTATCGGCGGGGTGCCCTCCGACACCCGTGTGCTTGTGCTGGAGGGGAGGGTATACTCCTCGGAACTCGCGGTGCTGCGCGACAGCATGCCGATGCTTGAGGAGATTGATATGCGCAGGCTCTCTGTCGAGCCGGCCCGCATACCTCCGTATGCTTTTGCCGTGATGCCTCTGTCCAATGTGCTGTTGCCCGATGACATCGAGGTAATCGGTGAGGGCGCATTTGCCGCCATCCCCGCAAAGGAGCTCACATTGCCTTCACGGCTCGATTCGATTGCACCGTATGCATTTGCCCACAGCGGGCTTGTGTCGCTTGCGCTTCCCGACGGTCTGCGCGCTATCGGGCGAAACGCTTTTGGCGACTGTGTGTCGCTGTCGGACATCTCCGGAGGCAAGGGAGTCGTGACGGTCGGCGAGTCGGCGTTTCACGGCGCGTCGTTCCGGCGTCTTGACCTTTCGCATTGGGCGAGTCTGCGCTCTGTAGGGGCGCGTGCTTTTGAGGGTTGCCGGTCGCTTGCCGGAGTGTCACTCCCCTCAGGCATAGCCTTGGGCGAAGGCCTGTTTCTTGGATGCGGCGCCCTGACCGAAATACAAGTCTCTGGCATTGACCATCTGCCGGCTCTCATGATTGCCGGCTCTCCGGATGCCGATGTCTCCGGAATACTGGGTGAGGGATTGCGTACTATAGGGGCTTACGCCATGTCGGGAAACCGTGCGCAGGATATTGTGCTCCCCTCCACTCTCGATTCTATCGGCGACCACGGCATGGAGCGTATGCTTGAGCTCGCATCGATGGATGCGTCGGCTCTGCGTTCGGTGCCGGCTCTCGGCGAAGATGTATGGGATGAGGTCGACAAGTCGGCTGTGAAACTTGGAGTGGCTGAGGATATGGCCGACAGTTTTGCCGGCGCACCGCAGTGGCAAGAGTTTGACATCACCCGCTCTACCGGCACTGTCGATGACATCGGGCAGGACGCAGACGGGATTGACCTGCGCTTTGACGGCACTGTGCTGAGAGTGTCGGCCTCGCGCGACATCTCAAGAATCGAGGCCGTGTCAATCGACGGCATAATGCTCGCCGACATAACCCCGGGAGCTCCGGAGGCCGCGATTGATGCCTGCCGGTGGCCCGGCAGAGTATGCGTGGTGACGGTGACACTCGTGGGCGGAACAAAGACAACATATACATTATCAAGATGATATGGGAAAGAATAAATTGAAGAAATTCAGCGAGGTAGAGCAGATGAAGTGTGTGTTCCAGTATCCGTTCAGAGTGCTGGAGGAGCAGGGATTCCCCATGCGCGGACAATGGAACCGCGAGTATTTCCACAACGACAACCCCATCGTGCTTGAACTCGGATGCGGCAAGGGGGAATATACCGTCGGGCTCGCCGAGCGTTTCCCCGATAAAAATTTCATAGGGATTGATATAAAAGGAGCGCGCATATGGTCGGGCGCCCGTCAGGTAACTGACAGGAACATACCAAATGCGGCATTCCTGCGTACGAGTATAGAGCTGATACCATTCTTCTTCGCTTCCGGAGAGGTCGACGAGATATGGATTACATTCCCCGACCCCCAGATGAAGAAGGTAAACAAGCGTCTTACCGGCACACGTTTCATGAATCTGTACCGCAAGGTGATGAAGCCCGACGGCATCGTGCATCTGAAGACCGACAGTCCGTTTCTATACAAGTATACCGGCCTGATGACCGCCTTGAACCGGTTGAGGATGGTGGCCGACACTGCCGACCTTTACGCTTCGCCGGAGGGTGCGGGCGACATACTCGGAATCCGCACGTTCTACGAGCAGCAATGGCTCGACCGCGGCCTCACCATAAAATATATCGCCTGGCATCTCGACCACGATACCGTGCTGGCCGAGCCCGACGAAGAAATAGAGCCTGACACATACCGCAGCTTCTCCCGCGGAGAGCTGCAGATGCCCGATATGCTCTGACAAAAGAAGCTAACAAAACAAAAACTCTAAGAATATGGAGACACTATATCCGCGTCTGATACTTGACGCATTGAGCAATGTACGCTATCCCGGCAACGGGAAAAATATAGTCGAACTCGGCATGGTTGAGGACGACATTCGCATCGACGGAAACACTGTGAGTTTCTCGCTGATATTCGACAAGCCGACCGATCCGTTTGTGAAGTCGCTCGTGAAGGCCGCCGAGACGGCGCTGACCACATACATTTCGCCCGAAGTGGATGTAAAGGACCGCATCGGCGTGAAGTTCCGTAATCCAAATCCTGCTCCTCGTCCCGACAATCCTCTTAAGGGCGTGAAGAATATCATTGGTGTCTCATCCGGCAAGGGTGGGGTAGGCAAGTCGACCGTGGCAAGCAATCTGGCCGTGGCCCTGGCACGCATGGGCTACAAGGTGGGGCTGCTCGACGCCGATATTTTCGGACCCTCGGTGCCCAAGATGTTTGGTGTGGAGGACGAGCCTATATATGCCGAGAATGTCGACGGGCGTGAGATGATTGTGCCCGTTGAGCGCTACGGAGTGAAAGTGTTGTCAATCGGATTCCTTGTCGACCGCAACAGTCCTGTGCTCTGGCGAGGCGCCATGGCTTCCCGTGCACTCAACCAGCTGATTACCGACGCTCTCTGGGGCGAACTCGATTACTTCCTTATCGACATGCCCCCCGGCACAAGCGATATCCATCTTACACTCGTGCAGACGCTCGCCATCACCGGTGCTGTAATTGTGAGCACCCCCCAGGAGGTGGCGCTGGCCGATGCCCGCAAGGGTCTGGCGATGTTCCGCGACGACAAGGTCAATGTTCCCGTGCTCGGTATCGTGGAGAATATGGCATGGTTCACACCTGCGGCACATCCCGACGAACGTTACTACATTTTCGGACGTGACGGTGCCGTGAAACTTGCCGAGGAATTTGGTGTAAGGGTACTTGCACAGATTCCGCTCGTAGGCAGTATCTGCGAGGGCGGCGACAGCGGAGCACCTATAGCTCTGCGCGACAGTATTACAGGAGAGGCATTCATGAATCTTGCCGGAAATCTTGTGGAGGCTGTCGATGAGCGCAACCGTGCTCTTCCCCCCTCGGCCAAGGTAGAGACTCATTCATAATTAATTGTAATGATAACATTGTATCACAACGAAAATGCCGACACACTCCGACGGCATCTGTGTGCAGTCGCCGCACGTCCCGACGAGGTGATGGCGCTTCCGGGATGGTCGGTGACAATGCTGCCGGGTGCCGCACGACGTATGCGTCAGGTGCTCCGCGTCACCGGCGCCGCGCTTGTGTACGGCGATTGCTGGCTGCGCCAGTCCGATGGCTCTCTGCGTATGGCAAAGAGCGAGGAGTGGCAGCCGGGAGCTTTGCGCGAGGGGTTCGACATGGGGCCCGTGTGGATGGTGTCGCCGGTGGCAATGGAGAGTGCTCTCGGCACTTTTGGCCATGAATACACCTATGGCATGCTTTATGCCCTGCGGCTTGCCCTGCAGCGTCAGGGGCCTGTGGTAAGGCTCGGCGAGCCACTTTGTATCGCCGAGCGTGTCGAGACCGCAGCCGACCAATGGGCATATGTCGACCCGGCCAACCGTGAGCGGCAGATTGAGCTTGAGGATATATGCTCTGCCCATCTGAAAGCTGTCGGCGCCTACCTGGAAGGGGAGTCTGCGCGTGTCGACCGCACGCACACCGACGGTGGCGAGTGGCCGGTAGAGGCATCGGTTGTGATACCTGTGCGCAACCGTGTCGCCACAATCGGCGATGCCGTGCGCAGTGCGTTGTCGCAGGACGCTGATTTCAACTATAATGTGATTGTTGTCGACAACCATAGCGACGACGGCACTACTGAACTGCTCGACAGCCTCGCCGCCGGAGATTCCCGTCTTGTGCACGTAGTTCCCGAAGAAGAGGGGCTCGGCATAGGCGGATGCTGGAATACTGCTATCCTGCATCCCGCCTGCGGACGTTATGCGGTGCAGCTCGACAGCGACGACATATATTCTTCGTCCGACACATTGCGCCGGGTGGTCGATACATTCCGCCGCGAGCGTTGCGCAATGGTAGTCGGTAGCTATACACTTACCGATATCGACGGGAACACCATACCCCCCGGACTGATTGACCATCGGGAATGGACACGGCTTAACGGACGCAACAATCTGTTGCGCGTAAACGGTATCGGCGCTCCGCGTGCATTTGTCACCTCGATTGCCCGCGACCTGCTTTTCCCTAACTCAAGTTATGGCGAGGATTATGCCATGGCTCTGGCCATATCGCGCAGATGGCATGTGGGACGGATATTCGATTCCATATACATGTGCCGTCGCTGGAGCGGCAACTCCGATGCGTCGTTATCGCCCGAGAAGCTCAGGGAATTCAATCATTATAAGGACTCGCTGCGCACGATGGAGATTGTCGCGCGCCGGGCTTTGAATCGCGACTGATGGATAGACAACAGATACTTGACTGGATTGCCGACGGGCTTGAGCGATGGCCCGAGGCCGCCGAACGCCATCGGATGGTGGCTGCATGCGGGCCGCGAGTGCTCGCCCGTTATGAGGGTTTTGAGTGGAAAGCCCTGCTGTTGCCGGCCCGCAAGGTAAGCACGCTTGCACGCCTTGATGCCGGCAGTGTGGCCGCGCGGCCATGTTTTCTGTGTGCCGCCAACCGACCGCAGCAGCAGGCGGCTATGCCATGGCGCGGTTATGAGATTCTTGTGAATCCGTTCCCGGTATTTCCCAATCATCTTACAATCGCCGCTACAGACCACACACCACAGCGTATACCGGGCCGTATAGCCGACATGGCAGCTCTTGCCGGCGAGCTGGAAGGCTTTACAGTAATATACAACGGAGCGCGCAGCGGAGCATCGGCCCCCGACCATTTCCATTTTCAGGCAGTGCCTTCGGGATATATCGACATGCTGCGGTTTGACCGCGGACCCGTCTACAGCCGCCGGTTTATAGGCCGCGACGCCGACACTGTGGTGAGGGATGTCGAGCAGTATCTCCTTTCGGCCGGACTGTCGGACGACGGAGCCGAGATGCCGGTGAATATTGCCATGGAGCGTCTTGATGACGGTAATCTGCTGGTAAGGGTTGTGCCGCGTCGCGCACATCGTCCCTCATGTTACCCGACACCTGCGGTAAGCCCCGGCGCGATTGACATATTCGGCACTATTGTCACTGTCAGCGATGATGATTTCATGGCGCTTGACCGTGATTGTCTTGAGCGCATCCTTGCCGAGGTAGCCTATCCCAATCCTGACCGTTGTATACGTGTCGGCATAATGAGTTCCCGTAATCCGGAATTCACGCTCAACGGACGTTATGAGCGTGTGGCCGACACTTTCTTTCCCCTCGACGATGATGCCTCGTTTACTCTTGAGGATGTGCCTGTGGGGAGCCAGTTTCATTGGGAGCATACCGAGCGGCGCACATATCCGGGCACTCTTGAGTTGCAACGCCGCTCCGACGGCACTGTCGGGGCGGTCAATGTAATCGGCATGGAGCGTTATCTTGAAGGTGTCATCGGGGCCGAGATGAGCCCGGAGTCGCCCGACGAACTTCTGAAAGCCCATGCCGTGATATCGCGCAGCTGGGCATACAAGCAGATTGCATGCCGCGAGGCGCTTCATTATACCGCGCAGTGTGACTGTGGCTTAAAGGAGGCCGGCGACGAACATATAAGATGGTATGACCACGACGACCACACCGACTTCGATGTGTGTGCCGACGACCATTGCCAGCGCTATCTCGGTCTGCCCGCCGAGGAATATAGTGTAAAGCTGCATGAGATAATCCTGGCCACTTCAGGCGAGGTGGTGCTTGATGGCGATGGCTCTCTGTGCGACACTCGTTTCTCCAAATGTTGCGGAGGAGCGTTTGAGGAGTTTGAATACTGTTGGGAGCCGGTGCATCATTCATGTCTTGAGGCGGCACGCGATACCGTGCCGTCGCATCCCGTGTCTGATTTGCGTGATGAGGAAGAGGCCGTAAGGTGGATTATGTCGGCTCCGGAGGCGTTTTGCGCCTCGCCCGATGCCGCTGTTCTGCGAAGTGTGCTCAACCGCAGCGATTTTGACACCACTCCCGATTTCTACCGCTGGACCGTGACATATACTCCCGACGAGCTGTCGGATATAGTGCGCGAACGCTCGGGCATTGATTTCGGCATGATAACCGGTCTTCAGCCGATAGAACGAGGTAAGTCGGGCCGTATCGTGCGTCTGCGTATCACCGGCACATTGCGTACGATGACCGTAGGCAAGGAACTCGAGATACGACGCTGGCTCTCTCGCAGTCATCTCTACAGCTCGGCTTTCGTGGTGGAGCGTGGCGATGAGGGTGAGTTTATACTACATGGCGCCGGCTGGGGGCATGGAGTGGGACTATGCCAGATAGGTGCCGCTGTAATGGCTTCGGAGGGGTATGACTATCGTACGATTCTGCGCCACTATTTCAACAACGCCGATATAAGAGCTTGTTTAATAATAAATGTTGCCGGCAGGGTCGTATAGCTTGAGTCGATTTTCGACATGTGCCGAAGGAGTGTACTTTATGTACATGACTGAGGAACAGGACGAAAAGCGGCCAAGATATACGAGACAAAAGGTAGCTTTATAACCATTTAATCTCTTGCCTGTTTTCAAGCAAATGTAAAAATATATCAACAATATGGAACAAATTACCTCCCGTCGGTCATTCGCCGGCATCTTTCCGCCCGCTCTTCGGTCGTTATGGAGCCCCATAACGACCTCATCACAAGCGAAAATCTGCTCGCCGACTGACCGCCCTGACGGTAACATTTATTATTAAACAAGCTCTAAAGCAGATATAGAATCATGTCAGGAAAGAAGGGAGAGATAACACCATGGGCCTGGGTGAGTACGCTGTATTTCGCCGAGGCTATGCCTTATGTGGCTGTGATGACGCTGTCGGTGCTCATGTACAAGGTGATGGGTGTCTCCAACGGTGAGATTGCCTTTTACACATCGTGGCTCTATCTCCCGTGGGTCATAAAGCCACTGTGGAGTCCGTTTGTCGATCTGTTCCGTACAAAGCGATGGTGGATTATCGCCACCGAAGCCCTGATAGCCATCGGGCTTGCCTGTGTGGCGTTTACCCTGCCCGGCGCATGGTTTTTCCGGTTGTCGCTTGCATTCTTTTGGCTTACTGCATTTGTGAGCGCGACCCACGATATTGCCGCCGACGGATTCTATATGCTTGCTCTCACTCCTCATCAGCAGGCCTTTTATGTAGGCATACGCAGTACCTTCTACCGTATAGCCACGATTGCCGCACAGGGAGGCCTTGTCGCGGTTGCCTGGGCAATAGGCGAGAGCGGAGTGAGTGTGGCCATGTCGTGGGCCATCGTCATGGGAATTATCTCCGCCTGTTTCTTTATTTTTGCATTGTATCATAGCCGTGTGCTTCCCCGTCCGGCAATCGACCGTCCTGCCGAGGGTATTACCGTGAGGAATGCCGGAAAGGAATTCTTGCGCACGTTTGCCACCTTCTTCAGAAAACCGCAGGCTTTGGCGGGCATCCTTTTCATGCTCCTTTACCGTGTGCCGGAGGCGCAGTTGGTCAAGCTGATTAATCCGTTTCTTGTCGACGGACGTGATGCCGGAGGGCTTGGACTAAGCACCGGAGAGGTCGGTCTGGTATATGGCACCGTAGGGGTCATCGGTCTTACCGTAGGCGGAATTGTCGGAGGCATAGTCACAGCCCGCGGAGGTCTGAAAAAATGGCTTTGGCCTATGGCGTGGAGTATATCTCTCACATGTGCCACATTCTGCTATCTGGCATGGGCGCAGCCGACATCGCTTCTTACAATATGTGCCTGCGTAGGCATCGAGCAGCTTGGCTACGGATTCGGCTTCAGTGCCTATATGCTTTATCTCATTTATTACAGCGAGGGTGAATTGCGCACGGCACATTATGCCATATGCACCGGCTTCATGGCCCTTGGCATGATGTTGCCGGGCATGGTGGCCGGATGGATACAGGAGCAGCTCGGCTACCTCGGATTCTTCTGGTGGGTGATGATATGCTGCGTTGTGACGATTGCAGTTACCGCCCTCGTTAAGGTGCCTGCCGGCTTCGGGAAAAAACATGTTTAAAAACATGTAACCCCAAAATAGAGCATTAAAATGCCGTTTAGCCCTCATTTTGCCTGTTGTTAAGTGGAATTTAATTGAAAATTAATGGTGGATATATCCGGTAGTTAACCGGGTAGGCTTTATTTTGCAGTCGAAATCACAATAAGTACCTGCCATACGGTCGGGCTTATCGTGGTATCAACGCAGTGTAACCAAAAATACTCGAAACGATAGATGCCTGTGATACCGCTTCGCAGACATCGGCAAAACAAAAAATATGAGAAGACAAATAGTAATTATTTTAGCTCTCCTGATTTGCTTGTCGGGCTATGCGCAGAAACAATATGACTCCTACAAGGGGTTGGTCATGGCAGGCTATCAGGGATGGTTCAACACTCCCGGCGATGGCGAAGGGCGTGGATGGTATCACTATAAGGGTAGTGACGGTTTCCGTCCAGGGAGCTGTTCGATTGACATCTGGCCCGAGACTTCGGAATACGAGAAACTTTATGATACGGAGTTTCGCTATGCCGACGGTTCGGTTGCCCGTACATTCTCGTCGCATGATGCTTCAACTGTCGACACCCACTTTCGTTGGATGAAAGAGTATGGGCTCGACGGAGTGTTCATGCAGCGTTTTGTCCCGGAAATCAAGAATCCTTCCGGGAAGAAGCATTTTACCAAACTGCTCAATGACGCGAGCGTGGCTGCCAACAAATACGGGCGCGCTTTCTGTGTCATGTACGACTTGTCGGGGATGAATGCCGGCGACGAGAAGATACTTCTGAATGATATACGCGAACTCACACCGATGCTCGGTCTTAAGAACCGTGCGGACAATCCTTCGTATCTGTGGCATAACGGCCGCCCGCTTGTAGTGGTATGGGGTGTGGGATTCAATGACCGTCGCCAGTATGGACTCAAAGAAGCCAATGCTATTGTTGACGGACTGAAAAAGCAGGGCTTCAGTGTGATGCTGGGAGTGCCTACTCATTGGCGTGAGCTCAAATATGACACAGAGTCCGACCCCCGGCTCCATGCATTGATAAAGAAGTGCGATATTATCATGCCTTGGTTTGTAGGCCGTTATAATGAAAGCACCTACCCCTTTTATAAGAAACTTATCGGAGATGACGTCAAATGGTGTAAAGCCGAGAATATAGATTACGCTCCCTTGTGTTTCCCTGGTTTCTCCTGGAAAAACATGAAAGGGGCGCAAAGCCTGCAGATTGACCGCAACAACGGCAACTTCTTTTGGAAACAGCTTTCCGGCGCTATAGAGCAGGGAGCCGAAATGATTTATGTGGCCATGTTCGACGAAATCGACGAGGGTACCGCCGTATTTAAGTGTGCCAGGAATGTTCCTGTAGGCGATAGCCGTTTTGTGGCTCTTGACGACGAGACCGAGCCTGACCATTACCTGTGGCTTATCGGACAGGCCGGAAGCATGCTGAAAAAGGAGAAGCCACTTTCAGCCTCGATGCCGGTGCGCAATCCGGCCTCACAGCGTTTGGTATACAACGGAGTTTTTGCTCCATACGAAGGGCTTGTCAACCGTCTGGAGAAGCCATATCGTAAGGAAATCTGTCTAAACGGCTACTGGGATTTCCAACCGGTAAGACTACCGGCCGACTATCGCCAGGGAGGCGGGAAAGCACCCGAGCTTCCGATGCCTTCTGCCGACGGGTGGAGCAAGACAAAAATCAAGATACCCTCTCCGTGGAATGTCAACGACTTCTCCAACCGCAATCTGGAGGGCCCCGATCATCGCAACTATCCTTCATATCCCCGTGAATGGAACGACGTGAAGATGGCATGGATGAAAAAGACATTTGATGTGCCCGCAGACTGGACAGGAGATGACATACGCCTTTGGTTTGAGGCTGTTGCCGGCGAGACTGTCGTATATGTCAACGGGCATAAAGTCGCCGGAAATTTTGACCTTTTCCTTCCGTTTTCAGCCGATATTACCGATGTCGTAAAGCCGGGTGAGAAAGCCGATGTGCTCGTAGGAGTACGCTCTCAGAAACTATTCGAGGACAACAGTACCATCGGACGACGTATTGTGCCTGGCGGCTCAATGTGGGGGTATGATATGAATGGCATATGGCAGGATGTGTATCTTCAGGCAGTGCCGCGCACACGCATCGAGGATATATATGTGAAGCCTCTGGTAGGCCGCGGAACGCTTGAAATCGAGGTCACGCTCACCAACTCCGACACCAAGAAACAGAATGTAGAGCTCGCCGGTGATATCAGCGAGTGGATCAATCTGGCCGGGACCGATGTAAATTCAGCGCCGGTACCTGCCTGGGAACTCGGGCGTCAGGCCATGGCTGTAAAGCCTGTAAAGGTGAATGTGGCCCCGGGTGATACGGTAAAGACTGTAATCGCACTCCCCGTAGCGGAGGGCACCCTTAAATACTGGACTCCGGAGACTCCCAATCTCTACAGCCTTGTTCTGTCAGCCAAAACAGGAGGCAAGAAAATCGATACGAAATATGAACGCTTCGGATGGCGAGAGTGGACTCTCGAAGGCACAAGCCATCTGCTCAACGGCAAGGTATACCCGCTGCGCGGCGACTCGTGGCACTTCATGGGTATCCCTCAGATGACACGCCGCTATGCATATGCCTGGTACAAGGCCATCAAGGATATGAACGGCAATGCCGTGCGTCCACATGCCATGGTGTATCCGCGCTTTTACCACGACATGGCCGACGAGATGGGTATATGTATACTGAATGAAACCGCCAACTGGGCAAGCGACGGAGGACCGAAACTTGATTCTCCCCATTTCTGGGAGGCGTCGAAAGACCATCTGCGCCGCTTCGTGATGCGTGACCGCAACCATGCGAGTGTGTTCGGATGGAGTGTCAGCAATGAAAACAAGCCTGTGATACTATATGTATACAATCGTCCTGACCTTCTCGAACCCCAGATGGTGGCATGGCGTGAATGGCGCGATATCGTGCGTGAACTCGACCCAACCCGTCCATGGATCAGTTCGGACGGCGAGGATGACGGCGACGGCATACTTCCTGTCACCGTAGGCCATTATGGCGATGTAGGCTCGATGCACAACTGGATCAATATCGGCAAACCGTGGGGTATCGGAGAGCATTCGATGGCCTACTACGGCACTCCCGAACAGGTGGCAAAATATAACGGCGAACGCGCCTATGTGTCGGCCCTCGGGCGTATGGAGGGTCTTGCCAACGAGTGTTATAATCTGATTAAGGACCAGCGCGACAATGGTGCAAGCTATTCGACTGTGTTCAATATGGCATGGTATGCGCTGCAGCCCCTGCCGATTGGCAAGAAAGATATCACTACACCTCCGTCGATGGAGAATGACGGTATATTCTTCGGCACATACACCGAGGGACAGCCTGGAGTACAGCCGGAACGTGTCGGCCCCTACAGCACGACTCTCAATCCCGGTTACGACCCGTCGCTTCCGCTTTACCGGCCATGGCCTATGTTTGAGGCGATGCGTGCAGCCAACGCTCCCGACGGACCGGCATGGAGCGAGTGGGCCGAAATCGACAAGAAGAAATATGAATCAAAAGGACGATGGGATGCCGCCACCCCTTATCGTCAGGTAGTATTTGTGGGCAGTGCTGATTCCCGTGCGCGCCAGCAGTTTGACGCTCAGGGAGTGATATTCTCCGACAAGGTTACAGATCCTGCCAACGCACTGTATGTTCTCGATGGCACATATTCCCTATCCGGTGAGCTTGAAGAGACAATCAGAAAACATATGAGTCTTGGTGCCGACCTGCTCGTGTGGGGCATCAATCCTGCCAATGTGCAGCCTCATAATCCTTACAACGGACTTCTGCCTCTGCCTGTGACGGTAAATACACTCAGGCGTTCCTCGTTTATTCCGGCCGAGACCTCATGGATGCGTGGACTTAATCCTTCGGATTTCTATTTCTGCGAGGTGCAACAGGCCGATGCCGCACAGTACACACTTACCGGGCCGCTTGTGGAAGAGAGCGAGGTGATTCTCGAAGCATGCCGTACCGACTGGCGTACATGGAACAAGCGAGCCGAGAATCTAAAGACTGCCGCTCTTCTGCGTTCGGAAAATGAGTGCACCACTCCCCGTGCGGTAGTTGTGAAGTATTCATCCGGTCCCAACAACATATATCTGAGCACTCTCGGAGAGTTTACCAATACCGAGAAGGGGTTCAAGACACTTGGCGCTATCATCGCCAATGCAGGCATCCCCTGTAAAGCTCTTGAACAGAATCCCGATGAAATCTTCTTCTTTCAGGACAACAAACTGTTGTTCCCGCGCCAGGCTGCCAAGAGAATGGTAAAAGCCGACGGCAGGAAGAGTCTGACGATTTATGTCTACAGCCCTCGTCCGCTTGACGACCTGCTTATCGAGCCTAATATGCCCAAACTTACACTGCGTACCGGAACTCCTGATACCGAACTTGTAATCAACGGCAAGCCTGTGGAGATTGCCGGCAAGGATTACAATCGTGCCGATTTCCGTGAACTGCCGCTACTGCAGGGATGGAACTGTCTGGAGATAAGTATGCCGGAGTCGACACCCGACGACAAGCTCCAGGGCCACTTCTTCTGCGACAACCGTGCCGACTATCTCCCGCAGGTGCGCGCTTCCTATGTCAATCCGGAGGCCAAATGATTTAAAAACATCAAGTCAATATGTCAGTTAGTTCAATAAAAATGTTGTGTGTCAGCTCCATGGTCGTAGCTTCGCTATCGGCCACGGGGGCTGATGCCGCAATATACCGAAACGATTTTTCCAACCCTTCCGAAAAGCTGCTCACTGTAGGACGCGGCTCTACCCATGTCGGACGGGAGGGTGTACTGGTGTCGAAAGACAATTATGCATCTTTCGGAGCACCCGACATGAAGGATTATTCTGTGAGTTTCCGTGCACGTGCGCCAAAAGGGGAAGAGCAGGTGCAGATATGGTGTGGATTCCGTGCAGCCAACCGCTTCGACCGATATATCCTCGGGATAAAAGGTGGCATACAGAACAATGTGATGCTCATGCGCATGGGCTATAAGGGCAACGACGAGCTGATGGGTGTGCGCCCACTCGGTTTCACTCCCCGCCCCGGAGAGTGGATTGATGTGCGTATAGAAGTCGTAGGCAACCGTATGCGTGTATTTCTCAACGGAGAGGAACATCCTCATATGGATATTACCGACCCCAATGCATCACGGTTTGCCCCGGAAGGTGGTGTGACCCTTGGCGGGAGCTGGATTCTCACAGAGTTTGACGACCTGGTAATCACGCCTCTTGCCCCCGACGCGCTTGACGGGGTCTCCGACAAGGAATGGAGCAATCCCCTTACTCCCCGTCAGAAAGAGGATATGCGCCGCAGTCAGCGAGCATCCTATGCCGGAAAAAAACTCGACAGCCTGAGTGGCGCGCGTACAGAACTGAGCCTCGACGGCGACTGGCTGTTCATGCCGGGCTACAGCGATATCGCTGAGAAGGATGCCGTAGATCCCGACAAGGGTGATTCCGACTGGCATGTGATGAATGTGCCCGACTTCTGGAATCCGATACGCATATGGCTGCATGGCGAGACTATGGGTACTCCGCGCGGACATATGCCGAAGGGTGTGTCAGACACATATTATATGCAGGAGACGGCACGCTGCGAAGGGTATACTTTCGACTACCGCCGCACCCGCGATGCATGGTATCGCCAGTGGGTCGACCTTCCTCAGGAAGTGGAGGGCCGCAATATCCGGCTGACATTCGATGCCGTGTCGCGCGCTACTGAAATATATATCAACGGTAAAAAGGCCGGGAGCCATCTGGGCATGTACGGACAGATTGACGTAGACGCTACCGGTATGCTGCATCCCGGACGCAATCTTATCGCCTTGAAAGTAATCGGCAAAACCGGCGACGGAAAATCCCCCTCAATCGATTTTTTCTATTCGTCTGTGCGCGAGAGCGAGCAGGAGGATGGAAAGGTGGAGGCCGGCAAGGATGTCATAAAGGAGATACCCCACGGGTTTTACGGTGATGATCCGGCAGGTATATGGCAACCGGTGAAACTCACGATAACCGAGCCGGTAAGGGTCGATGATGTATATATACGTCCCGGTCTCAGCGGTGCCACATTCGAGCTGACTGTCAGTAACCGTTCCGACAGACGTCAGACCATAGTCCCGTCAACCAGAATTACCGACTGCGCTACCGGCAGCGAACTTTATGGCGGCAGTATCGGAAAAGTGACACTCGCTCCCGGAGAGAAACGTACTTTGACCTATAGTGTCGACGGACTTAAGCCGCGTCTGTGGTCGCCTCAGCATCCCGACCTGTATGATTTCACATTCACTCTGTCCGACAAGAAAGGGCGCGAGCTCGACAGTTTTACCGAAACTTCCGGATTCCGCACATTTGAGGTGCGCGACGGACTGTTTTATCTCAACGGGCATAAATATTGGTTGCGTGGCGGCAATCATATACCGTTTGCCCTGGCTCCCAACGACAAGCGTCTGGCCGACACCTTCATGCAGCACATGAAGAGAGGCAATATAGATGTGACACGCACCCACACCACTCCCTGGAACGAACTGTGGCTTGACGCGGCCGACCGCAATGGCATAGGCATCAGCTTCGAGGGTACATGGCCCTGGCTATTCATACACTCCACACCACTCCCCGACGCACAGGTGCTCGCCATGTGGCGCGAGGAGTTCCTCGGATTGCTTAAGAAATATCGCAACCATCCGTCGCTGCTGTTCTGGACAGTCAACAACGAGATGAAGTTCTATGACAACGACGATGATATTGAGCGCGCCAAGGAGAAGTACCGCTATATATCCGATGTCGTGGGCGACATGCGCAAGGTCGACCCGACGCGTCCGGTATGTTTTGATTCAAATTATCAGGCCAAGGGTAAGGAGCAGAAGTACGGCAAGGCATTCATGGACTCTATCGACGACGGTGATATCGATGACATGCATGCTTACTACAACTGGTATGACTACTCATTGTTCCGCTTCTTCAACGGAGAGTTTCAGGATAGGTTCAAGATGCCGGGCCGTCCGCTCATAAGCCAGGAGATGTCGACCGGATATCCCAACAACGAGACCGGCCATCCGACTCATTCATATCAGATTATACATCAGAATCCCGAGTCGCTTGTAGGCTATGACTGCTATGACTATGCCGATCCGGCATGCTTCCTGTGGGCTCAGTCGTTTATTACCGGCGAGCTTGCCGAGGCATTGCGGCGCAGTAACGACCGGGCGTCAGGTATCATGCATTTCGCCCTGCTCACATGGTTCCGACAGGTTTACGACGCCGACCGCATCGAGCCTTGGCCTACATATTACGCGTTGGCCCGAGCTCTCCAGCCGGTGCTTGTAAGCGCCGAGCTGTGGGGACGCCATCTGTATGCCGGTGAAAAACTTACCACACGCGTCTGTGTGGTAAACGACCTGGAGGAGGGGCGTGCTCTGCGGCCCACACTTCTGCGTTGGGAACTTCGCGACGAGCGCGGCAGGGTGCTTGACCATGGCGACAGAATGCTTGACAGTGTGCCACACTACGGACGTCTGTGGATTGACCCTGAGATTACCATCCCGGAGAGTCTGCCCGAGGAGAAGGTCAAGGCACGCCTGTATCTGAAACTTACGGAAGACGGCATACCCGTGTCGGCCAATGAGTATGAGCTGCTGCTTACCACCCGCGACTGGGCCAAAGGCAATAAAACAGGAGACGGCAAGCAGAGACTTGCCATACTCAAAGGGGAGGGCGCCGATAAGACTGCCGCCACACTTACGTCGCTCGGTATCGAATATGCAAGATACGCTTCCGTTACCCAGATGCTTGCTGCAAATCCCACAGTGGCCATCATAAGCGACACGCATGTGCTTAATGACTACGATGCGAAGGCCCTGCGCAAATATGAGGAGAATGGCGGGCGTATACTGTTTCTGAACAGTAATGAAGCAGCCAAGGCGGTATTCCCCGAGCATATACTCAGCTGGGAAGTCCCGACCGAGGGTGATATCACCTTTATGGAGCGCAATGACAGCCGTGTGTTTGACGGGATAGAACCACTTGAGCTGCGCTATTTCAACAACAACCGCCGTGAGATACCCACTGCATGCAACACTACCATGCAGGTAAATCGCAGCGAGGCCCTTACCGAGCTTGCCGGGCAGATAAAGATACACGCTTATATCGACGGAGGAGGCTCCAAGGCCCGACTCGACCGCATAAATTCCCTGCGAGGATTTACCATGGTAGGCATAAATGAAGGGGAAGGCTCGGCCATTGTGTCGACTATGGCTACGCAGAAAGCCGACACCGATCCGGTTGCCGCAAGGCTTCTCCGCAACATGGTGGAGACTCTTGTGTCGGGGGCTCCGTTCACTCCATCTATATGATTCCGGAGCAGGACCTAAGAAACTGTTTAAGAGCTTGTTTAATAATAAATGTTACCGTCAGGGCGGTCAGTCGGCGAGCATATTTTCGCTTGTGATGAGGGAGTTATGGGGTTCCATAACGACCGAAGAACGGGCGGAAAGATGCCGGCGAATGACCGAAGGGAGGTAATTTGTTTCATATCGTTGATATATTTTTGCATTTATCTTACAAGCCGGCAAGAGATTGTATAGGTTATTAAGTTATCTTTTGTCTCGTATATATTGGCCGCTTTTCGCCCTGTTTTTCAGTCATGTACATAAAGTACAATCCTTCGACACATGTCGAAAATCGACTCAAGCTATACGACCCTGGCGGCAACATTTATTATTAAACAAGCTCTAAAATTCATATTGCTTTGCTTTTGAGAGTCTTGCCGGCATCTTTTTGCTTATTCTTCGGTCATGTAGCTACGGCTACACTCCCTCATCACAAGTGAAAATCTGCTCGCCGACTGACCGCCCTGACTGTAACATTTATTATTAAACAAGCTCTTAAACAGTTTCTAAGAGGATGCTCTAAAATAACTGATAACTCATTACAAGCAATGAACCATAACCATAAACTAATCGGAATAACGGCAGGATGTCTCTCTTTACTGGCCGGGGCAGCCGTATTCCATGCATGTATCAATGCCTACGCGGCTGACAATAGAGAGCCGGTAGATTATGTCAACCCGTATATCGGCAATATCAGTCATCTGCTTGTGCCGACTTTTCCTACCGTGCAGCTCCCCAACAGCATGCTGCGGGTATATCCGGAGCGAGCCGACTATACCAGCCGGCTGCTCAACGGACTTCCTGTGATAGTCACAAACCATCGTGAGCGCTCGGCATTCAGAATCAATCCCGGGCATGACGGGGCCATGGCGGCCGTGAAGCAGTACAGCTACGACAACGAGTATCTCACTCCATATGAATTCTCGGTGGATATAGCCACACCTGCCGGAGATGATCCGATGCATGTTCATTATGCAGTAAGCAACCAGTCGGCTATCTATGACATAGACTTCGAAAGCAGCGAGCCCGGCAAGCCTGCGTATATCGCGGTAAGCACAGGGAGCGGCAGGATAAATGTCGACGGCAATCATATCAGCGGATGGCAGCAGCTACCCAACGATACACGTGTATACGTATACATGGATGTTGACAAATCGCCTACAGCCGCCGGTATTCTTGAGGACGGCTCGGTGAATACGGGTCTTGGCAGCAAGGAAGGCGATAATGCATGCGCGGTGTGGCAGTTTGCCGACGGTACGAAAGATGTGGTGCTGCGCTACGGCGTGTCGTTCATATCCGAGGAGCAGGCCGCACTCAATCTGTCCCGTGAGATAAAGGACTTCAATCTCGAGGATGTGTCCGCCAAGGGGCGCAAAGTGTGGAACGACGCGCTCGGGCGTATAGAGGTGAAAGGCGGTAGCGAGGATCAGAAGACGGTGCTTTATTCGTCGTACTACCGTACATTCGAGCGTCCCATATGCATGAGCGAGGACGGGCGCTATTTCAGCGCTTTCGACGGGCAGGTGCATGACGACGAAGGTACACCATTTTATACCGACGACTGGATATGGGATACCTACCGTGCGGCTCATCCGCTGCGAATACTTCTCGACAGTGACCGCGAGGAGGCTATCCTGGCTTCGTTCCTCCGCATGGCCGACCAGATGGGTACAGGCTGGATGCCTACATTCCCGGAGGTCAACGGCGACTCGCGCCGCATGAATTCCAATCATGGCGTGGCCTCCGTGGCTGATGCCGTGGCCAAAGGTATCAGGATTGATACTCTTCGTGCCTACGAAGCGTGCCGCAAGGGTATCGAGGAGAAGACTCTTGCGCCCTGGAGCGGAAATCCGGCCGGCTGGATTGACGAGTTCTATGCGCGCAACGGATATATTCCCGCACTTCGTCCGGGAGAGAAGGAGACCGACCCTAATGTACATGGTTGGGAGAAGCGTCAGCCGGTGGCTGTGACTCTCGGCACAAGCTACGACCAATGGTGTCTGGCACGCATAGCGCAGGCTCTCGGAAAGACCGACGATGCCGCCCGATATGACAGCTGTGCGCTCAATTACCGTAATATCTATAATCCGGCTACGGCATTTTTCCATCCCAAGGACAAGGATGGCCGGTTTATCGAACCGTTTGACTATAAGTGGGACGGCGGTCCCGGTGCCCGTGAGTACTATGGCGAGAACAACGGATGGATCTACCGCTGGGATGTGCCTCACAATGTGCCCGACCTGATAGAGCTGATGGGAGGCAAAGAGAATTTTGTCGAGAATCTTGACCGTACTTTCTGTGAGCCTCTGGGCCGTGGGAAATATGAGTTTTATTCCAAACTTCCCGACCATACCGGCAATGTGGGACAGTTCTCCATGGCCAATGAGCCGTCGCTGCATATACCGTATCTATACAACTATGCCGGCATGCCGTGGAAGACTCAGAAAGCCATACGCGACCTGCTCAAGATGTGGTTTCGCAATGACCTCATGGGTATTCCCGGAGATGAGGACGGAGGAGGCATGACTTCGTTTGTCGTGTTCAGCTCGCTTGGATTCTATCCGGTGACTCCCGGTCTGCCGTTGTACAATATCGGTTCGCCGCAGTTCGAGCATGCTTCGGTGAGACTCAGCAACGGCAATACATTCGAGATTGTGGCGAGCGGGGCGAGCGACACCAACAAGTATATACAGTCGGCGCGTCTCAACGGCAAGCCTTGGGATAAGTCGTGGATAAGCCACGAGGATGTGATGAACGGCGGAAAGCTGGAGCTTGAGATGGGGGCGCGTCCCAACAAGTCGTGGGCAAGCGGTCCGGAGTCGGTGCCTCCGGTGCTGATGTGACGTCAGGTGTTCTTCTGTCAGATATAATAAGGCCATGCATTTCCTCAGATGGGATGCATGGCCTTTGATGTGTTGATAAAAAAGGAGGGTGAGCCGGGCTATAAGCCGGGTTATGTCGGTCGTGCCTGGTATCTTCGCCGTAGCGGAGACGGGGCATGCCGGTCAGCCATTTATCTACGATGTACGTTGCCGTATCATCTGGTCGGGCCATGTGTGATGACCTCGGTAGCAGTCTACCCCCCGACAATGGGCGAGCAACCCTTGAATGCCGGTATACTTGACTTTGCAACCCATGAGGTGTGCGGCGCGATATGTCGCCATACCGCCCGGTGAGCTCTTACCTCGCCTTTTCACCCTTACTGCCCCGGGGGCAGCGGTTGTTTTCTGTCACACTGCTCTGCCGTTGCCGGCAGGTTGCCGTTAACAACCATGGTGCTCTGCGTTGCCCGGACTTTCCTCTTGCCGCTCTCGAAGTCGGCAAGCGGCTGACCGCCCGGCTCACGGATTCCTCCTAAACGGATACAAAGATATGAATTATTCCGATAAGTCGTAGAAATTATTGCTTGTTTATCGGCGATGCGGGAGTGTTTGAATCTGTTGCAAGATGGGTATGGATAGTCGAGGGCAGAGAGGTGTAGTTGTCGCCGAACAGCCGGCGCAGATAGAGGTCGGGTGAATGTGGGGCGCCGAATGTGTGTCCCTCGAATGATATTCTTCCGGTGGGCAGGCATTCGCCGGCTATGCGTGGCGCTGAGAAATAGCTGGGTATGAGATGTCGGTGTGTGGCGCCTGCGCCTGTGGCAGAGAGCAGCCGCAAAGCAGGGTAGGCTATATGCTTGAGTGCAAAACGCAGTGGAGCCATGCAGCGACGTAGTCCGGGGCGTGCGACCCTCATCTTCAGTTCGGTGCCGATTAGCTTTGAGCCGAGTCGGTGGAGGCGGCGCGATGCCGATGGTGCGAGCGGGAATATGTCGATGTATGCACCGTGGAATGCCTGTAACGAGTCGAGGCCGTCGGCTTCCGCTATATTGGTATGTGTGTCGCGCAGTTTGGCGAAGGGGAAGAGAAATTCAGGGTCGGTGTCGGATGTCTGTAGGGCGTATCCGGCGGCCGGCGCTTCTTGGGCTATTGCTTTTATGAGGCGCAGATAGTCGGGGAGCATCAGCTCTATATCGACATCATCATCCCAGGGTATGAATCCGCCGTGGCGCACGGCTCCGAGCAGTGTGCCTGAACTGAGCCAGTAGGGTATGGCATGGCGCACGCAAAGTCGGTCGAGCCATATCAGCATGTCGAGCATCACGAGCTGATGGCGACGCAGGTCGGAGCCGTCGGGATTGTAGGCGGCACGGAGCGCCTTTTGGGTAGCCTCATCAATCATTGTGGAATTCAAGTTTATTTGAGCACAAATTTAGTCAAATCCCGTGTGAGATGCGTAACTTTGCATCCATGAAATTGTCTCATGGTATAATTGCGGCAGTGTTGGCTGTCATGTGCGGGGCGTCGGCCATAATGGCTTGTACGAGTGCTATAATAGGCGCCGGCTGCAGCGCGTCGGGACGTATGCTGCTGTGGAAGCACCGCGATACGGGTACTGAGCATAGTTTTGTCGCGAAGGTCGAGCCTGCGGGAGGCCTGGAGTATGTGGCTCTGTTCAACGGGGGTGACTCTCTGTTGCGGGAGGCATGGGTCGGTGTCAACGAGGCCGGTTTTGCCGTAATGAATACCGCCAGCTATAATCTGGCTCCTGACACAGCGCTTGTGCGCGACCGCGAGGGTATCGTGATGTCTCAGGCTCTCGGCACATGCAGGAGTGTGGCCGATTTCGACAGTCTGTTGCGCTCGCTTCCGCGGCCTATGGGTGTACAGGCCAATTTCGGTGTGGCCGACGGTATGGGCAACGGTGCGTATTTCGAGACATGGGACACCGGTTTCCGCCGGATAGACCTCGCGGGACCGGATACTCTGCTGGTACGTACCAACTACAGTCATAGCGGAGAGAAGGACGGTGGATTCGGATATATACGCGAGTGTTCGGCCCTCTCGCTTCTTGAGCCGATGGCAGTGTCGCACAGTGCCACTCCACGGGCTATTTTCGATTCGGTATCATGCAGTTTCTACCATTCGCTGATGGGTTATGACCCTGTAGCCGCCGACACGTGTGCGGTATGGCTTGTCGACCAGGACTTCATACCTCGGTATTCGACCGGGGCGAGCATTATTGTCGAGCTGCCTGCACCGGGCGATGACCCGCGCAGTGCGGTAATGTGGACTGCGCTTGGGTATCCTCCGTGTGCCGAGCTTATGCGCGTGAGTGTCGACTCTATCCCCGGGGGATTGAGTGCCGAGGGGGAGTTGTACCGTTCGCCGGTTTGCGACCGTGCGGTTGAGGCCAAGCACCGTGTTTTCCCTATAGAGCGAGGCTCGGGGAGGCATTACATATATCTTCCGGAGCTACGGCGCATGCTTGAGGAGAAAAGGGAGACGAAGCGGTAGCCTCCCGACTCGTATTTGACAAATCCACTCATTTATAAAATAATACATACTGAAAGTAATGAAACCGGCGATTGTAACAGTGATTCTACTGATTATCTCCAATGTGTTTATGACCCTTGCATGGTACGGGCATCTCAAACTCCAGTCGAGCGGGGTGTCGAGCAACTGGCCTCTGTATGCGGTGATACTGATAAGCTGGGGCATAGCTCTTGTAGAGTATGTGTTTATGATTCCGGCCAACCGTATAGGCTTCGACGGCAACGGTGGCCCGTATTCTTTGGTTCAGCTGAAGGTGATGCAGGAGTGTATAACTCTGGTGGTGTTTACAGTGTTCACGATGATAGCGTTCAAAGGCACTCACTTCGGATGGAATCATATTCTGGCGTTCGTGCTGCTGATTGGCGCTGTGTATCTTGTGTTTATGGACAACAAGTAGCGCGCATCATTGAGGTTGCTGCGATGTCCGGAGGCTTTTCCGGTGCCGGATGGATACAGAATAGGGATGCCGCACGGCATCCCTATCTTTATGCCTGAAAAAAAGTGAATCACAGGCAATCCAAATATCCATAAACAGATAGAAAAGATAAAGGAGTATGTCTTTTTTAAGATACTGTTCAGGTATACGAACCGCGCATGCCTGAGTTACAGTATGCAAAGTTATAGTAAAAATATCAAATGGGGTATATTATTAAAGAAAAATTTCGTTAATCGGGCTGATTTTCTTCAATAGCAAGGACTTTCACTCCGATAGAGCGATTCTTGATTTTCGGGGAACCCTTGTAATATACTTTTCCGGAACTTGCTCCGCTTACAGTAAGTTCGGCAGTGGGCGCGCACTGTACGTATCCTGTGCCGAGCATTGAGCATTTCACGTCGACAGCCGTCACTTCCTCGGCCTGAATCGAGCCTGTGCCGATGAGGCTGTATTTTGCTTTGGCGGCGCTTCCGGAGATTGCCATTACGCCGTTTCCGGTTTCGAGCGAGGCGTCAAGATAGTTTGTGTCGATATTGCGTATCGAAATCTGTCCGTTTCCGATAAGGCGTGCGCGGAACGATGGTGTAGGCTCTACAGTAGCGACTCTTACGAGCGAATCACCGGAGTTCTCTACCTTGGTGAGGAACCGCGAGTATACGGTTACGAGCGGCAGCCCTGTGTGGTTGATTCCGTCGGTTGAGAGTTGTATCTCGAGAGTCTGCTTATTGTTGGAGAACATCAGCAGGGAGGCCATCTCCGGAGTTGTGGTAAACCTGGCAAATCCGGCAGAGTCGGCGCTTGCCCGATATTCAACGGTCACGCCTTCCACTACTTTGAGTGCTGTGAAGTCGTTGACCGCGATTTCGTATTTTCTTACTGAATTGTCAATCGGTTCGGCTGCAAAAAGCGATGATGCGGCCATGGCCGTAGCCATGCATGCGAGTAAAAACTTTCTCATAAGTGTCAATCGTTAGTCGACAGGATGTCGGTTTCAATATGGTTGAGTATGGCGTCGAGCTCGGGCCATGTGTCGGCTCTCAGCATTGCTATACGGGTTTCTCTGAAGTTGGGTATCCCTTTGAACAGCGGTGATGCCGCCAGGTGGCGGCGAATGTGGAGAATGCCGCGATGCTCGTCGATGTTGGCTATACTTTCGGTAATCTGTCGGCGTAGCAGTCGGAATTTTGCGGTGTTGGAGAGTGGTTGCGGCGGTAGACCCTTGAGCTCGCGTGACACATCGTTGAATATCCATGGCGCTCCGATTGATGCTCGTCCGATCATTACTCCGTCGACTCCGTAGCGGTCAAAAGCCTCTATGGCGCGTTGCGGAGTGGTTATGTCGCCGTTGCCAATCAGCGGTATGGTGAGGCGTGGATTGTCTTTCACGCGTGCTATCATCTCCCAATCGGCCTGTCCGGTGTACATCTGTGAGCGTGTGCGGCCATGTACCGTCAGGGCCTGTATGCCGCAGTCCTGCAGCTGCTCGGCGAGATCGACGATTATGCGCGAGTCGTGGTCCCATCCCAGTCGGGTCTTTACCGTGACGGGAATTTTTACAGCTTTTACTACGGCTTTGGTAATCTCAAGCATTTTGGGGATATCGCGCAACATGCCGGCTCCGGCTCCTTTTCCGGCCACTTTCTTTACCGGGCATCCGAAGTTTATGTCGAGCAGGTCGGGGCCTGCCTCTTCGACTATTCTGGCGGCTTCGACCATGGGGTCTGTCTCGCGGCCATAAATCTGTATGGCGGTAGGGCGTTCGCGTGAGTCGATGTGGAGTTTTCGTGTAGTGGCGCTTATATTGCGTATGAGCGCGTCGGCGCTGACAAATTCGGTGTACACCATATCGGCGCCCAACTCTTTGCATATAAGCCTGAAAGAGTGGTCGGTGACATCCTCCATTGGAGCAAGCATTACCGGGCGCGGTCCGAGGTCGATGTTTCCTATCTTCATGGATGCGAAGTTACGAATTTTCGAGTGAATACCGTCCGGGGCATTCCCAAAGGAGTGTGGAAAATTGCTAAAAAGTGTAGAGATGCGTGAATAATGCTATAAAATAGTCATTGCCGGGCAGTGCGTCATCCGAAAGTGAGTATCGAGCATCGGTCGGACACTATTGCTTCGGCGGCCATGCGCAGGTGTTCGGGAGTGAGCGACATTATTCTATCGATTATTTCGCTGCGTGTTGCCACATGTCCGTTGAATAGAAGCGCACGTCCGGTCGATAGTGCCATCTGCTCGCGGTTTTCAGCGGCGACGATGGTCTGGCCGATGTATTGCTTTTTAGCGGCCGAGAGTGTGCGCTCCTTCATCGGAGAGTCGGCGAGATGTGTCAGTGTGTCGGAGATAATGCGGCGGCATGGTTTCACATGCTCGCGGTCGCATCCGAAGTATATGGTCATCTCGCCGCAGTCGGTAAACAGTGAGGTATAGGCGTCGACCGAATATACATAGCCCCGTCGTTCGCGCAGGGCCACGTTGAGTAGCGAGTTCATGCACGGGCCGCCTATTATATTGGTGAGCAGGGAGTATGCGCGGTTTTTGTCGGCAAACATGCCCGGGATGCGTGCACCGATTACGGTATGTGCCTGATGGGTGTGCAGGTCGCGGTATATGTCGAATGGTTCTACCTCCGGAGGGACGACTCTGTCAACGTGTGTGTCGGGATGGCTGAAATGTCCCATATATCGCTCGGCTGTAGCCACGACCCGTTTGGGTGTTGCCGGGCCCATGTAGAAGAATACCATGTTGCCCGGGGTGTAATATCTGTCGAGAAAATCTCGGCATGTTGCCGAGGTGAATGTCTTTATTGTCTTTTCGTTGCCGAGTATATTGTGGCCGAGTCCGGAGCCGGCAAACAGCAGTTCGTTGAAGTCGTCGAATATAGCTTCGGCCGGTGAGTCGAGATAGGAGTCGACCTCGTCGAGCACAACTTCGCGTTCGCGGTCGATTTCGGCTTCGGGGAATCGACTCCGGCTTACGAGGTCGGCTATGAGTTCGACAGCACGCGCGAGGTTCCCCGCCGGGAATGAGGAGTAGATGGTTGTTGCTTCCTCGGATGTGAATGCGTTTAGTTCGCCTCCTACCGATTCCATGCGGTTGATAATGTGCCATGAACGGCGGCGGTCGGTGCCTTTGAATATGGTGTGTTCCACAAAGTGGGCGAGTCCGAACTGTTCGGGTTGTTCGTTGCGGCTTCCTGCCATCACACACAATCCGCAGCACTCGACTCTGGAGTCGCAGTAGCGGTGTACTACTCTGAGACGGTTGCTTAGAGTATGATAGGTAATCGGATTAGAACAGTTCTGTGCCATATAGATAGATTTAGAATTGGATTTTACGGAATTTTCGGCCATGGTGAAGGGTATGTCATAGTCTATGAATCCGTAGCCTTTGGGTAGGTAGCAAAAAAAAATTACTCGTCATCACGACGAATAATCTTCTTACCTTAAATCTAATACCATGAAAAACTGATGCAAAGTTAATATTTAGTTTTTATTTGGCAAAAATGTTGATGGGAAAATTCAAGTATTTAACAAAAATTAAGTGAAATAATTGTAGAGGTTGTGTGTAAAGTGTTGATTAGTAGTGTTTCCTTTGAGTGTGGTGTCTATGCGTCGGAGTTGCAGCTGCCCGAGTATCCCTACGATGGTGCGGGCAATGTCCTGTCCACAAAAATATGTGGACAATTGTGGACACGGTCCCGGGGGAGTCGCCGGGCTACGCCGGGCACAAACGTGATGATGCCCTTGTTGACCTATGGCTGCGAACCGCTAACGCGGCTCTTACCATAGGCTAACATTGTGGACGCTCCCATTGGGGCTATACGCTGACGCGTGGAGCTGTAAGCGCAACGACAATGCCGGCGAAGGTGTGTGCGTTGAGGAGGGGCCGTATCCCACCGATATGCCCGGCGACAATATGCCATGTCGGGCTACGCCACACCGACACAATATCCCCTGACTATGCACGCGCGGGCATAGTCGGGCGTGTAAGCGCCGAAAAATGTGTGGAAAAACTTTGCCAGTCAGCGGATTATTGCTACCTTTGCAGCGTTTTAGCGCAATCTCTGGCGGTACAAGCAGCCCGTTATATTGCGTAATATCTACATTATTAATTCATTACGAACTAAAAATGGACTTAATCAAAGTAGCCGAAGAGGCATTTGCCACCGGCAAGCAGCATCCCGAGTTTGGTCCCGGCGACACCATCACCGTGGCTTACCGTATCAAAGAGGGTAACAAAGAGCGTATCCAGCAGTATCGCGGCGTAGTTATCCGCATCTCGGGCGAAGGCAACAAGAAGCGCTTCACCGTGCGCAAGATGAGCGACAACATCGGTGTAGAGCGTATCTTCCCCATCGAGTCGCCTTTCATCGACTCAATTGTTGTCAACAAGTACGGCAAGGTACGTCGTGCCAAACTTTACTATCTCCGTGGTCTTACAGGCAAGAAAGCCCGTATCAAAGAGCGTCGCGTAGTGAAGTAATCGCAGTTGACACTGCAAAACGCATCAAAGCCCCGCAGCCATATCGACATATGGAAAGCGGGGCTTCGTTGTATTCTCTCATATGGCGGGGACGCTCACTCGTCGGTGATATCGTCATCGTAGTTGCGCTTTGGCGAGGCGATGGTGAGCACCCACAGGAACAGCGCACACACCACTGCCGACGCCACCAGCGACAGTACTTCGGTATTGGTGTTGCCGGTGCCGAACAATATAAGAAACAGGAATCCACCAAGCAGAGCGCCACATATGCTTACGCATATCGCAAGTGTGAGATTCCGGATTCTTGAAATCAGTTTTCCTACCATGAAACCTCCGATTATGCCAATCAGAGCCCATGCAATCCACAGACTTGCTCCCATAGCTTTTTTTGGTTAAACGGTCTATGCCTGCCAGAACTCAAAAATGGTGAGCCACAGCAACAGTAAAATCACAAGGACACTCACTCCAATCCACATCCATAATAGGGAGGAACTGTAGCGGCGGTGGAGCAGACGACGGTCGTACTCCTCCTGGCGGTCGAGCCTTCGTTGTTGACGATTTTCCATAATTTCCTTTTTGCAAATAAATAGCTGATATCGGGAATTTTTCCCCGACTGTTGTTAAAACAATAAAGGAGCGTGTATGGTTCTCCGGCATGCGACAGCAATGTGTATCAGTGGCGGTGGAGCGATATCAGCATCCGAGGGTGATGCGGAGGTTCTCGAGCTGTGATATCCACAGGTCGCGCGCGTCGTCTAACTCGGAAGAGAGGGCAAAGTCGGTGACAAGGAGCGAGGTAGAGTCGGTCATCTCGCCCGACAGTATCTTGAACTCGAAATAGTGGCGCAGTGAGTCGCCGTGCCAGCGGAGTCTCAGCGACGATTCCGTGCGCTGTGCCACGATAGCGGCTGTTTGTTCGGCGCCGTCGTCCCAACGGAATGTGAAACGCTTTCCGTGGAGTGTTACCTCGTCGGCAAACCACTCTTTCAGTCCCGACGGAGAGGAGATGTATGTCCACAGCAGAGCCGGAGGTATGCTCTTGAGGTCGAATTCGATTTGAAATTTTGTTTTTTCCATGGGTTAAGACAGATTTATGTTTACACAGTTTACCTATGTGCAAATATATAGGAAGAATATAAATTGTGCAAATAATAAAACATGAGGGGTGAGGGTTACGTTACTTAATTAGTATATAACCAAACAAAACAATCAAGTATGAATACAAGTTATGTTTTTCTTGCCGACGGCTTTGAGGAAGTCGAGGCTTTGACTGTGGTCGACGTGATGCGCCGTGCCGGCATGGAAGTGTCAACAGTATCGATTGCCGACAAGCTCAATGTAAAGGGCGCCCACGGAGTAGAAGTAATGGCTGACAAACTGATTGCAGAGACTGACACCACCGATGCCGAATGGCTGATAGTGCCCGGAGGAATGCCCGGGGCCACCAATCTGGCCGCATGCGACGCGTTAAACGACGCTTTGCAGAAGCATTGGCTCAAGCAGGGCAAGATAGCCTCGATATGTGCGTCGCCCGCCGTGGTGCTCGCTCCGCTCGATATAATAAGAGGGCAGAATGCCACATGTTATCCCTCATTCAAGGCCGACCTTGAGAAGGGTGGCGCCACCTATGTTGACATGCGTGTGGTAGAGAGCGGAAATCTGATTACCTCCAACGGCCCGTCGTCGGCTTTTGTATTCGCTTTTGCGATTGTAGCCGCCAGTATGGGCGAGGATGTGGCCTCGTCGGTGGCCTCGGGAATGCTTGTGTGATTTCCCTGTATATCCCCTACGATATGGGCGCAGTGTCGTTACGGATACTGCGCTCTGAAGATTCCAAATCGAAGTGCAAAACTTTGAGATGGGCATTAGTCATTCTCCTCTCTCCTTCTGGCGAGGGGATGCCCAAGCGGCGGGGGCGGCCTAAACCGCCCCCAAGAGCGAACAGCAGCAGAACATACTGGCAATACAAAATAAAAAGGGAGACCGAAGTCTCCCTGAGATTAACTAATTTTGTATTGCTTATGTACAGACAATTAACCTCGCAGCAAAGGTCGCAAATTTTCGCCTTACTGCAAAGAAAAACTTCGAGAGAAGAAATTGCCCTCATAGTAGGGTGCAGTCAGTCAACGCTTTGTCGTGAACTGAAGCGCAATTCCACAACCAAAGGCCACTATCTGTGGGAAAAGGCTCATGCCAAAGCCCTTGAACGCAGAAAGCGCACCACATCCAACAAGAAGCTCGACAGCGTGTTGGTGTGGCGTATAAAACAGATGATTATTGACCACCAATGGTCACCAGAACAAATTCGTGGCGTGTTGGCCAAGGAAGGTGTTTCCGTATCCATACAGACCATTTACAACATTATAAACGCTGATGAAAGCGGAGAACTGCGCCGTCACCGCAGACATCCCGACTTCCGACGACGACCAAAAGGCGAACGCAAACCCACTAAAGCCACCAACATACCAAACCGCACAAGCATACACGACAGACCGGCCGAGGCCGACGGCAAACGCTTTGGCGATTTTGAGATGGATCTTATTGTTGATGCCTACGGGCACGCGATTCTAGTGCTGCTTGAACGCATGACTGGCTTTGTGATGATGGAGAAACTACCTTACGGAAAAAGAGCCAAGCCATTGTCAAAGACTGTCGTGAGAATGCTGTACGCATACCGTAAATATCTTAAAACCATCACTACTGACAACGGCAGCGAGTTCGCGGCACACCTCGACATAACCGCCGGATTACGCATCAAAGGTCTCGATGATGTGACTGTTTACTTTGCCGACAGCTACTGCTCATGGCAGAAAGGAGCGGTCGAAAACATCAACAAACTCATCCGTCAATACATCCCCAAAAAGTCAAATTTCAATGATTTCACTGACCTATACATCAAGAATGTCGCAAAGAAACTAAACCTCAGACCACGGAAAAAACTCGGTTTTTCAAACCCGAAAACCGAGTTCTTCAAACAAATCGCTAATTTTGCACTTGCCAGTTGAACCTGCGCGGATACTGCGCTCTTTCGTTTTTATCAAGAAAGGGTTTCGTTTAGTTTTGGAGGAGTGCCAAAAAGTTGTATCTTTGCGGAAATAATTAACCAAATTTTTATCATTAAACACTATTAAGCTGTGAAACTCAAGAGTTTTGTGGCGGCTCTACTCCTCATTGCAGCCGCTCTCCCGTCGGCATATGCCGCAAAGAATAAGACAAAGTTTGTACCCGGAAAAGACCTGACGCTTATCGGCAAGGTGATGCCTACCCCCGACCGCTATGCGCGTGTCGATACCGTGAAGTATGACGGATTCACTGACTACCAGCGTCGAAGTCTCAACCAGGAGTCATCCGGACTGGCACTGGTATTCAAGACCAACAGCGATCGCGTGGAGGTAAACTTCGACTATAAGAAACGCCATCATGCCTACAACGGCACGGATGTGGCATCGGCCGGCGCCGACCTTTATATAAAGCGCGACGGCAAGTGGGTATACGCCGGCTCGGGCGTGCCCTCGGCCAAGGGAGAGCCTGTGGCCCTGGTGTCGGCCATGGCTCCCGGCGAGAAGGAGTGTCTGCTCTACATGCCTCTGCGCAGTATCATCGATGAGGTGTATGTGGGTATCAGCCCCGACGCCACCATCACTCCGATGGAAAACCCCTTCAAGCACAAGATTGTATTCTGGGGGTCGAGCTTCACCCACGGCGTGTCGGCCAACCGCTCGGGCATGGCCTATCCGCTGCAGCTGCAGCGCGCCACCGGCCTTGATATCCGTTCGCTGGGCGTGAGCGGTAATTCCAAGCTCCAGCAGAGCTATGCGCGTGTGCTCGCCGACTCCGATGCCGACGCATTTGTGTTCGACGCATTCTCCAATCCTCAGGCTCCCGAAATCAGGGAGAACTTCAACGATTTCGTAAAGACCATCCGCGCCAAGCACCCTGTCACCCCGATTATCTTCCAGCAGACCATATATCGCGGAAGCCGCAATTTCAACACTGACAACGACCAGAAGGAGGCCGCCAAGATGGCCGCCGCCGAAGAGATGGTGCGCAAGGCCATGGAGACCGACCCCAATATCTACATCGTATATCCTGCGGCTGACACCGACGGCTCGACCTGCACCGACAAGACCCACCCCTCTGACATGGGCTACTACAACTGGATGGAGTCGATACGCCAGCCGATACTTGACATCCTCGCCAAATACAACATGAAATAAGAATATGCGATACGCGATATCGTAGCGCAAGCCATTATGGCGGCACCTTTCAGTCGAAGGTGTCGCCATTTTTCGTTACCTTTGCGGAAACAGCAGTTTTCCATGATGATAAATGCAGTGACCCCGCGCGAGTACGGGATGATGTTTCCCTGTCCGCCACATATATTCAACGGCGTCGCATTCACTGAGCACAACCGACATAAGTGTGACGACGGCGACGTGCGCTATCTGTTTGCCGGTGACGGCAAGGTGCGCGGAGGCATAATCCTCGGGCGTCGCGACGGCATGCTCCACTCTCCGTTCTCTGCCCCGTTCGGAGGGCTTACAGTAAACCGCAACCAGTGCTTCGCGGCTGTCGACGGCATGTGGCACGATGTGGTGGAGTATTGCCGGGCGGAGGGACTGGGTCTGCGCGTGACCCTTCCGCCCGAACCGTATGCTCCGGAGCTGACGGTGAAGTCGGTCAGCGCCCTGTCGCGCCTTGGGCTGACGCCGACGCTTGATGTGAGCTATCATCTCGACCTCGGGCGCGGCAGTTTCCGCGACGGAGTAAGCCGCAGTTGCCGCAAACTGCTGAATCAGGCCTCTGGAAACGGACTGTCGGTCGCCAAAGTGGTCCCTGTGCCGGAGAATATACTGAGGGTATATAATATCATCCGCACCAACCATCTGAGCAAGGGGCGCCCTATGTGGATGGAGCCGGACGATGTAATCTCCACCGCAATGCTTGTCAAGGCCGATTTTTTCCTGCTCATGCATGATGGCGCTGATATAGCCGGAGCCATGGTGTATCCTGCGGGCGAGGGGATAGCGCAGGTTGTGTACTGGGGCGATATGCCCGGCTACAGCGAGCTGCGGGCCATGAATCTGCTCGCTGAATATGTGTATGAGTATTATCGCCGGGCGGGGATGCGTCTGCTCGACCTCGGGCCTGCTACCGAGACGGGTGTCCCCAACTATGGCCTCTGTGTGTTCAAGGAGAGCCTCGGCGCAGAGCCGACACTCAAGTACACCATGATGCTTCAGGGCTGAGATACCCCGGAGCCGTGAGTGATGTCTCTGACAGTACAATTACTCAATATAGAGCTTCGGCAGTGCTGTTGAGTCGATTTCTTCTTTTTGCCAGAAGGTGGCGCGGTCGATTGAGTCTTTCTCGACTTTCGAGCCGTGTGAGCCCCATTTGCTGGCTTTCATCTTGCGTGCCTGCTCTTTCTTGGCTTTTTTATCCTGCTTGGGATTCTTGCGGGTTGTAACGCCTACCTGACGCCCCTCTTTCTTGGCCTTGTCGACTTCGGCCACTGTGATTACCTGTGAGAAGTCGGGGATAGCCTTGGGGTGATTTGGGTCGGTGAGGTCGACAGTGATGGGCAGGAAATCGCTCTCGGCCAGGAATTCACCCTTCTTGCCGGGGTCGGAATAGAGCGACAGTTGTGCGTAGATGCGGTATTTGTGTCCGTTGCTGAGATGCAGCTCCCTGACGGGGATAAACAGTTCGAAGTCGCTTACCTTCATGTCGCGCTCCTCCGGGCGGAAATAGTCGAATGCGGCCACATAGTTGAGTGACGGCGACAGCCGGTACTTGTCGTTTTTGTCGCGTAGGGCCCATCCGCCGGGACGGCTGTAGAATATGGCCTGCACGCCTACCAGGCGTCCTTTGGCATCGGTAAGGTCGAAGTCGACATGCAGCGAGAGGCCTTCCTGGTCATGTTTCATCACTCCGGTCTCCACCCATGTGCGGTTGAGGCGTGCGGTTGTAGAGGCTGCGGCAGGTAGGATTGCGACGAAAGATAAAAGTAGAGCAAGTATTGTTGATTTCATAGGTGTGTATTCTGTTTTGTCAGTACAAAGGTACATATAATTTTGGAACGTGGTCAAAACATCTTGCACAATGTATGTGTTTAGCGTGCATATCCGTTCAGTTTTTAGAAAAATTGAGTAACTTTGTGACTCTTTGACGTGAATAAAAGAATGTTATGAACCATATACAAGAAGTGGCGGCGCGTCTGCGCGGACTCCGCGACGCCCTGGAACTTACGGCAGAGGAGATGGCACACCAGTGTGATGTGTCGCCCGAGGTGCTTGCCGCCTATGAGAGCGGCGAGTCGGACGTGCCTGTCAGTTTTCTCCATCGCCTTGCCTCGGCCTACGGGGTGGAACTTACAGCTCTCCTTTTCGGCGAAGAGCCTACGATGAATTCCTATTTTGTCACCCGAGCAGGCAAGGGCGTTAAGGTGGAGCGCACTGCGGCATACAGCTATCAGGATCTTGCCTCCGGATTCCAGAGGAGAATCATGGCGCCGTTTCTTGTGACCATAGAACCAACCGACTCTCCTCTGACTCTGAATGTGCACAGCGGTCAGGAGTTCAACTATGTGCTTGAGGGTGAGATTGAACTTTCGGTAGGCGGACACGTTACACGTATGCGTCCCGGCGACAGCATAATGTTTGATTCTCTTCGCCCCCACGGCCTGCGTGCCATAGGCTCTACGGCAAGGATTATAGCCATAATTTCGTAGTCTGTCGTTGCTCTATATCATCAACCTATTATTTGCTTACACATGCTTGAAAAGTTTTTAGATAAGACCGAATTTGAGTCTTATGAGGATTTTATGGCCAACTTCCATGTCAACGTGCCCGACAACTTCAATTTCGGCTACGATGTGGTTGACGCCTGGGCCGAGAAAGAGCCCGACAAACCGGCTCTGTTATGGACCAACGACAGGGGAGAGAAGATACAGTTCACATTTGCCGACATCAAGCGCGAGAGCGACCGCACGGCATCGTTTTTCCAGTCGCTCGGTATCGGACGCGGCGACATGGTGATGCTGATACTCAAGCGCCACTACCAGTTCTGGTTCTCGATTGTGGCTCTCCACAAGCTCGGGGCCACGGTAATCCCGGCCACCCATCTGCTGACGGAGCATGACATAATATACCGTTGCAACAAGGCCGGCATCAAGGCCATTGTGTCGACCGGTGACGAGGTGGTGCTTGGCCACATACAGCGCTCCATGCCCGAATGCCCTACGGTGGAGGCTCTGATATCCACCGGACCTGTGGTGCCCGAGGGATGGTACGACTTCAACCGGTCGATAGTCGCGGCGGCTCCTTTTGAGCGCCCTGAGACAGCCAACTCCAACGACGACATATCGCTCCTCTACTTCACCTCAGGCACCACCGGCGAGCCCAAGATGGTGGCCCACGATTTCACCTATCCTCTGGGGCATATCATAACCGCCAGCTACTGGCACAATCTTGATGAAGATAGCCTACACCTTACCCTGGCCGACACAGGCTGGGGTAAAGCCGTGTGGGGAAAGCTCTATGGCCAGTGGATAGCCGGGGCCAATGTATTTGTCTACGACTTCGAGAAGTTTGAGCCTGTCGATGTGCTGCGCATGATTCACGACTATGGCATCACCTCGTTCTGCGCGCCCCCTACGGTGTTCCGTTTCCTCATACGCGAGGATATGTCGAAATACAATCTGTCGACCCTGCGCTACTGCACGATTG
Source organism: Muribaculum intestinale (assembly GCF_002201515.1). Taxonomy (NCBI): domain Bacteria; kingdom Pseudomonadati; phylum Bacteroidota; class Bacteroidia; order Bacteroidales; family Muribaculaceae; genus Muribaculum; species Muribaculum intestinale. Next base: position 992,906 of record NZ_CP021421.1, on the reverse strand, counting down.
CCGGCGAAGCGCTCAACCCGAGTGTCTACGAGGAGTGGCTGAGACTTACCGGAATAAAGCTGATGGAAGGGTTCGGCCAGACAGAGACCACTCTTACCGTGGCCACATACCCATGGCTCGAGCCTAAGCCCGGCTCGATGGGCAAGAAGGGCCCGGAATATGACATCGACCTTGTCGACGGGCAGGGTGTACCGGTAGAGGACGGTCAGCAGGGCGAGATTGTGATCCGGCTCCCCGAGGGTGGTCACCGTCCGCTCGGACTGTTCAAGGAATATCTCCACGACCCTCAGCTAACACGCGAGGCCATGCACGACGGACTCTACCATACAGGCGATGTGGCATGGCGCGACGAGGACGGATACTTCTGGTTTGTGGGCCGTATCGACGATGTAATCAAGTCGTCGGGCTACCGTATAGGTCCGTTTGAGGTGGAGAGCGCTCTGATGACCCATCCCGCCGTCGTAGAGTGTGCCATCACCGGTGTGCCCGACGATATACGCGGTCAGGTGGTGAAAGCCACCATCGTGCTGAGCAAAGAGTATGAGAATCGTGCCGGCGACGAGCTGGTCAAGGAGATTCAGAATCATGTAAAGCGCGTCACCGCCCCATACAAATATCCCCGTGTGGTGGAATTCGTGAAGGAACTGCCCAAGACCATCTCCGGAAAGATACGCCGTGTGGAAATACGCCGCGACGACAGCAACAAAAATGACTGAGAAATTGTTGAAATTTACGTATGCCTACACCACGCTTCAAAAGTATTGCCGTAAAAATCGGCAGTAATGTGCTCACACGCCGCGACGGCACCCTCGACGTGACCCGCATGTCGGCTCTTGTCGACCAGATAGCCGAGCTCCACTCGGCGGGGATGCGTGTGGTCATAGTGTCGTCGGGAGCCGTAGCCGCAGGGCGCAGTGAGCTCCGAGGCATCCAGGGGCTTGACTCCGTGTCCTCGCGTCAGTTGTATTCTGCCGTAGGGCAGGCCAAGCTCATCAACCGTTACTACGACCTCTTCAGCGGCCGCGGACTTGCCTGCGGGCAGGTGCTTACCACTAAAGAGAATTTCGCCACACGCCGCCATTACCTCAATCAGAAACATTGCATGGAGGTGATGCTCGACAACGATGTCATACCCGTGGTAAATGAAAACGACACCGTATCGATGACCGAACTGATGTTTACCGACAACGACGAGCTGTCGGGGCTTCTCGCCACGATGATGGGCTGCGAGGCGCTGGTGATTCTCAGCAATGTCGACGGTGTATATACAGGTGACCCTACGTGCCACGACAGCCGGCTCATACCGGTGATAGGGAGCGGATTCGACGCCTCGGGCATGATAAGCGAGAACCGCTCGTCGCTCGGACGCGGAGGCATGGCCACCAAATATCGCACCGCTACCAAACTTGCCTCGGAGGGTGTGGCTGTAATCATAGCCAACGGCAAGCGAGAGGGTGTGCTGACCTCGCTGATGGGTCTCGGCCCAGAGGTGCCGCACACACTCTTCAGTCCGTCGGCCACGCCTGTCACCGGCGTAAAGAAATGGATAGCCCACAGCGAGGACTTCGCCAAGGGTGCCGTGCGTGTCAACCGCGGAGCCGCCGAGGCCCTTCTGTCGCCTGTCGGCACAAGCCTGCTCATGGTGGGTGTCGACGCTGTAGAGGGCGACTTCGAGAAGGACGACATCGTGCAGGTAATCGACCCCGAGGGCAACGTCATAGCCTGGGGACGTGCAGGCCTTGATTCAGTCCATGCACGCGCTGCTATAGGTGGCCGCGGCAGTCGTCCGCTCATCCATTGCGACTACCTGTACATCGACTCTTCGGTGAGGTCGCCCTTCCTCCCCTGAGGCGCATGTCTCATACTCTGAGAGACGTAACCAGCTTCCTGAAAATCACACACATATCTCTATATCTATTGTATCTATTTTTATTTATTATGAGAAAGTTATTCAGACGCACATTGCTCATGGCAATAGTGCTGCTCGCCGGAGCATCGACAGCCGGCGCGCGTGACAAAATGACGGGTGTCAACGGCATACGCTTCGGATGGAAATACGACAAGTGTGTCGAAGCTCTCGGCGACCCTCAGCGCTCCGTCACCACCGACCCCATAAACGAGCAGCGCCAGTACTCCTATGCTCCTGCCTCGTGGGGCACTGTGGCATGGGATAACGGCGTGCTCGACTTCTACAAGGACAAGCTGATGCAGGTAGGCTTCTCCCGCACCACGGCTACACCCGACATGTCGGCTTTCGAGGGGGCACGCAGCCACCTTACCGACCTCTACGGCGAACCTGCTAAGATACGCGACACCGACAACAACCTTCTGTGGCGTGCCGCCGACGGCAATATCGCCATCCTGCAGTATGTGGCGGTAAGCCCTTCGAAGGGTGAAGCCAGGCAGGCGTCGAAAAAATATACCACACTGCTATATTTCATCGACAACAAGGAGGTGGCCAAGAAAGCAAAGAATGCCGAAGGCTACCTGCGCTCTCTGATCGAATAAACAACAAATATACATTATGTCTATAACTTCGCTTTTACAGCACTCGCGCCGGGCATCACGCCAGCTCGCCCTGCGCTCTCCACAGGAAATCGATGATATGCTGCTGCGTGTGGCCGCATCAATCGAACGCAACGCCTCGGCCCTGCTTGAGGCCAATCTGTCCGACATGTCGCGCATGGAGCCAGCCGACCCGCGTGCCGACCGTCTGCTCCTTACCGAGCAGCGCATAGCCGACATTGTGCGCGACATGCGTGCCGTCGCCGCCCTCCCGTCGCCCCTCGGGAGAGAACTCTCGTCGGTGACCCGTCCCAACGGGATGGTGATACGCAAGGTGTCGGTGCCGTTCGGAGTTATAGGTGTAATATATGAGGCGAGGCCCAATGTCACGTTCGACGTGTTTGCCCTCTGCGCCAAGGCCGGAAGCGCCACCGTGCTCAAGGGTGGCCACGAGGCAGCCGACACCAATAGCGCAGCCGTGGATATCATACGCCGCGAGCTTGAGGCCATGGGGTGGGACCCCGATATCGTCACCCTGCTGCCCAACGACCGCCAGGCTACAGCCGAGATGCTCGGAGCGGTAGGTATGATTGACGTGGTGATTCCCCGCGGGTCGCGCCGGCTTATCGACTTTGTGCGCGACACAGCCGCGGTGCCTGTCATAGAGACCGGCGCAGGAGTGTGTCACACCTATGTGCACTCATCGGCCATGCTTGAGAAGGCCCGCGACATAGTGTTCAATGCCAAGACACGCCGTGTCAGCGTATGCAACGCCCTTGACACGCTTGTAGTCGACTCGTCGCGTCTGGCCGACCTTCCGGCCATATGCGCTCCGCTTGCAGAGAAGAATGTCGAGATACATGCCGACCACCGTGCGCTTGAGGCCCTTGCCGGGGCATACCCTGTGGGGCTCCTGCGCGAAGCCTCTCAGGAGGATATGGGATGCGAGTGGATGGACTACAAGATGACCGTGGTGACTGCCGACGGGCTGCGCGACGCAATCGACTTCATCGATGCCCATACCAGCCGCCACAGCGAGTGTATAGTGGCCGAGGATGAGGCTGCCGTGGCTGCATTTCTGCGCGAGGTCGACGCCGCCTGTGTCTACGCCAACGTGTCGACGGCCTTTACCGACGGCGGCCAGTTTGGCTTCGGAGCCGAAATAGGCATATCTACCCAGAAGCTGCACGCACGCGGCCCGATGGGTCTCCCCGAAATCACTACTTACAAGTATCTCGTGACCGGCGACGGCCAGACTCGGTGGTAGACCCCGGAGCCCGTTGATCTCACCCCCGGAGAGGGGCGAATGATATAGCTGAGCGATGGTTAACAATATTTAACTGTCGCTCTCTTTTTGTATATCCCAGCCTTATTGTCGATACGACAATAACTGATTATCAGCTTAATGTGTCATCTACAATATCATCTGCGATGTTATTGTAGATGGTATGAAAACTAAATGTCGGGGAAATAATGTTTTATAACATATAAATATAGTTTTACGATACTTTGCGTTAATGCTAATTTTGCGCTGTAATTAATCATATGACAGCCATGCCGACACAACCAGCAACCACAGCTCCTCTTGCCAACAACCACATATCGGTGGACTGTGTGGTGATGGGCTGGGATGGAGAGCGTCTCAACGTGCTCCTTGTAAGCCGCCACAGCGAGGGCGAGGAGTATCGCGACATGAAGCTCCCCGGCAGTCTGATATACCAGGACGAGGACCTCGACCAGGCCGCCTCAAGGGTGCTGCGCGAGCTTACCGGAGTGGAGAACGCCGGCCTGATGCAGTACAAGGCCTACGGGTCGAAGGACCGCACCCGCGACCCGCGCGATGTAAAATGGCTTGAGCGTGCCCAGCAGGCCCATGTCGAGCGCATAGTCACCATCGCCTACATAGCGCTTGTAAAGATTGACCGCTCCACCACCGGATGCCTCGAAGGGCACAATGCCCTGTGGATGCCACTTGACGGAGTAGGTACCCTGGCCTTTGACCACAACCTTATACTCAGCGAGGCAATCATGCAGATGCGCTCGATGGCTGTAGCCGACCCGGCGCTGCTCTTCGAGCTGTTGCCGCGCAAGTTTACCCTGGCGCAGATGCGCACGCTTTTCGAGATTGTGTTTGGCCGGAAGGTCGATGTGCGCAACTTCCACAAGAAAGTGGCCTCGATGTCCTACGTGGTGCCCCTCGACGAGTACCAGCAGGGCGTGGCCCACCGTGCGGCACGCTTCTACCGGTTTGACCGCAAGGCATACAACCGACAGCGCCGCTGACCCCCGGCACAGACTACAGAACATAGCCGCGACAGAGGCCCCTCGGGCCACCCCACCGGCAATCTATATATCCATAAGCACTTTAAACCATAAAATTACATTACCCATATGTATCTTTTAGGATATGACATAGGCAGTTCTTCAGTGAAGGCTTCCCTCGTAAGCGCCGATACAGGCAAATGCGTAAGCACCGCGTTCTTCCCCAAGACCGAGGCCGAGATTATCTCGGTGCGCACAGGCTGGGCCGAACAGCACCCCTCGGAGTGGTGGAAACACCTGCGCGAGGCCACAGAGGCCATCATGGCCGAGTCGAAGGTCGACCCCCGCGACATATCCGCCATCGGCATTTCCTATCAGATGCACGGGCTGGTATGCATCGACAGCGCATGCAATGTCATACGTCCGGCCATCATATGGTGTGACTCCCGCGGAGTGCCCTACGGCGAAAAGGCATTCGGCGAACTCGGCGCCGACCTCTGTCTGGGCCATCTGCTCAACTCTCCCGGCAACTTCACCGCCACCAAGCTCGCGTGGATCAAGGAGAACGAGCCCGAGCAGTTCGACCGCATATGGAAAATCCTCCTCCCGGGCGACTACATCGCCATGCGTCTCACAGGCCGTGTGGCCACCACCGTGAGCGGCCTCTCGGAGATGATGCTCTGGGACTTCAAGGAGGGTGCTCCCGCTGCCTTCCTGATGGATTACCTCGGATTTCCCGCCGACATACTGCCCGAAATCGTGCCTACATTCTCCGTCCAGGGCACCGTCACAGCCGAGGCTGCCGCCGAACTTGGCCTCGCCGAGGGTATCCCCGTCACATACCGCGCCGGCGACCAGCCCAACAACGCTCTGTCGCTCAATGTATTCAACCCCGGTGAGGTAGCCTCTACCGCAGGCACCTCGGGTGTGGTCTACGGCATAATCGGCGATGTAAGCTACGACCCCCAGTCGCGTGTCAACAACTTCGCCCATGTCAACCACACCACTGCAGAGCCCCGCCTGGGTGTAATGACCTGCATCAGCGGCACAGGCATCCTCAACTCATGGATGAAGCGCAATGTGGCCCCCGAGGGGATAGGCTATGCCGAAATGAACGACGTGGCCTCCCAGGCTCCCATCGGAGCCGAGGGCGTGAGCATACTCCCCTTCGGCAACGGAGCCGAGCGTGTGCTCCGCAACCGTGAGACAGGCTCATCGATACATGGTGTCAACTTCCTGCGCCACAACAAGAGCCACCTTCTGCGCGCCGCCCAGGAGGGCATCGTATTCTCGTTCATGTACGGCATGGAGGTAATGCAGCAGATGGGCATGAAGCTCAACAAGATACACGCCGGCCACGCCAACATGTTCCTCTCGCCTCTCTTCCGCGAGACCCTCGCCGGAGTCAGCGGGGCCACAATCGAGCTGTTCAACACCGACGGTTCGGTCGGAGCGGCCAAGGGCGCCGGAATCGGAGCCGGCATATACCGCGACAACAACGAGGCATTCGCCACACTCGACCGCATCGAGATAATCGAGCCCGTGGCCGCCGACGCCGCAGCCTACGCCGAGGCATATGCCCTGTGGAAGGAGCGCCTCGCCGCAGTCATGGCACAGAACTCTGAAAATTAATCAACATACATATAATCCCAAAATCCATTAAACATTATGGCAACAAAAGAGTATTTTCCCTCGGTAGGCAAAATCGCCTATGAAGGTCCCCAGAGCTACAACCCCATGGCATTCCGCTACTACGACGCAGAGCGCGTGGTGCTCGGCAAGCCCATGAAAGAATGGCTCAAGTTTGCAATGGCATGGTGGCACACACTCTGCGCCGAAGGCGGCGACCAGTTCGGCACAGGCACCAAGAAATTCCCCTGGAACGAGGCTCCCGACGCAATGACAGCCGCCAAGCAGCGCGCCGACGCCGGATTCGAGATTATGCAAAAACTCGGCGTTGAATACTTCTGCTTCCACGACACCGACCTCATCGGCGACCTCACCGATATCGACGACTACGAAGGCCGCATGAACGAAATCGTAGCCTACCTCAAGGAGAAGATGGCCCAGACAGGCATCAAGAACCTCTGGGGCACCGCCAACGTATTCGGCAACGGCCGCTATATGAATGGCGCAGCCACCAACCCCGACTTTGACGTAGTGGCCCGCGCTGCCGTGCAGATTAAGAACGCTATCGACGCCACAATTGCCCTCGGCGGTCAGAACTACGTGTTCTGGGGCGGACGCGAAGGCTACATGAGCCTCCTCAACACCGACCAGAAGCGCGAGAAGGAACACCTGGCCATGATGCTCACAATCGCCCGCGACTATGCCCGCTCAAAAGGCTTCACCGGCACATTCCTCATCGAGCCCAAGCCCATGGAACCCTCCAAGCACCAGTACGACGTTGACACCGAGACCGTAATCGGATTCCTCAAGGCCCACGGACTCGACAAGGACTTCAAAGTCAACATCGAGGTAAACCACGCCACCCTCGCCGGCCACACATTCGAGCATGAGCTCGCTGTAGCTGTCGACAACGGTATGCTCGGCTCTATCGATGCCAACCGCGGCGACTACCAGAATGGCTGGGATACCGACCAGTTCCCCATCGACAACTACGAGCTCACCCAGGCCATGATGCAGATTATCCGCAACGGAGGCCTCGGCAACGGCGGCACAAACTTCGACGCCAAGACACGCCGCAACTCCACCGACCTCGAGGATATCTTCATCGCCCACATCGCAGGCATGGATGCCATGGCCCGCGCCCTCCTCAGCGCAGCCGACGTGCTTGAGAAGTCGCCCTACAAGAAGATGCTCGCCGAGCGCTACGCCAGCTTCGATGCCGGCAAGGGCAAGGAATTCGAGGACGGCAAGCTCACCCTCGAGCAGGTGGTAGAATATGCCCGCACACAGGGCGAGCCCGCCACCACATCAGGCAAACAGGAACTCTACGAGGCAATCGTCAACATGTACGCTTAATGCTCTGCTCCCTGATATAACAACCCCGCATATGACCGCTCCGGCCCGCTTCGGCAGACCGGAGTAGGTCGTTTTTATCGAAACGGCAATCGCGCGGCGCATACATGCACAAAGATAGATGCCCGCCAAGAGATTCTTAACCTTAAAGGCGGTTTTCACTGCCTCTTAATATCCAACATCAATGAATTATCCAGAAAAAGGCAGTAAAGCCTACCTGTTTTCCATAGTGCTGGTCGCCGTAATGGGAGGACTGCTCTTCGGCTACGACACCGCTGTGATATCCGGAGCCGAGAAGGGTCTGCAGGCATTCTTCGTGGGTGCCTCCGACTTTGTGTACACCGACGTAATCCATGGCATCACCTCGTCGAGCGCCCTGCTGGGATGCATCATCGGTGCCGCCGTGTCGGGCTTCTGCGCCCAGTATCTCGGACGCAAGCGCTCGCTTATCCTCGCCGGCATCCTCTTCTTCGTGTCGGCCCTCGGCAGCTATGAGCCCGAGTTTATCCTCTTCACGCACGGCCGGCCCAGCTACAGCCTGCTGTGGATGTTCAACGCCTACCGCATCATCGGAGGCATAGGCGTAGGCCTCGCCTCAGCCGTGTGCCCCATGTATATCGCCGAGGTGGCTCCCTCCAACATCCGAGGCACCCTCGTGTCGTGGAACCAGTTTGCCATCATCTTCGGCCAGCTCGTGGTCTACTTCGTCAACTTCATGATTCTCGGCGACCACGCCAACCCCATCATCGAGAAGACCGCTGAAAACATCTACAACATCGTCAACCTCTCCGACGCCGCCTGGACCATCGACCGCGGATGGCGCTACATGTTCGGCTCCGAGGCTATCGTGGCCGGCCTGTTCACAGTGCTGGTATGCTTCGTGCCCGAGTCGCCGCGCTACCTCTCGCTTGTAGGCCGCGACGAGCGCGCCCTCATGGTGCTCTCGCGCATCAACGGCCTTGCCAAGGCACGCGAGACACTGGCCGAAATCAAGGCCACCGTCGAGGTAAAGAGCGAGAAACTCTTTTCGTTCGGCGTGATGGTAATCTTCCTGGGCATCATGCTCTCGGTGTTCCAGCAGGCAGTGGGCATCAACGCCGTGCTCTACTTCGCTCCGCGCATCTTCGACTCCATGCACATGGGCAACCCGATGGTGCAGACCGTAATCATGGGCATCATCAACATCGCCTTCACCCTCGTGGCCGTGTTCACCGTAGAGAAGTGGGGACGCAAGCCCCTACTCATCACAGGCTCCATAGGCATGGCCATCGGCGCCCTGGGCGTAGCCGCCGTCAATCTCTTCGAGCTGCATCCCCTTGTGTCGGTAGTGTGCATCATGGTCTACTCCGCTTCGTTCATGTTCTCATGGGGTCCCATCTGCTGGGTGCTCATCGCCGAGATATTCCCCAACACCATCCGTGGCGCCGCCATGGCTATCGCCGTGGCCTTCCAGTGGATATTCAACTTCATCGTGTCGTCGACCTTCGTGCCCATGTACAACATGGAGGCGTTCGGCATGGGCGACCGCTTCGGCCACATGTTTGCCTACGCCCTCTACGGAGTGATATGCGTAGTAGCCGCATGGTTTGTCTACAAGCTCGTGCCTGAGACCAAGGGCAAGACTCTTGAGGAGATGTCGGCCCTCTGGCGCAAGCGCGACGGCAAAGGCCCGGCTCCCGCCAATCGTGCCGTGGCCGCCGAGTAATCCACCATGGCATGCGAGGGGTGACAAGGATGGCAACCCTCAGATAAGTTTAAGTTCAGAACCCCTGCGGGTCGACAGTCGCCTTGGCGTGGCTGCTCCGCAGGGGCATTTCTTTTTACGGGGTTGTATCGCCGCATCCGCCTGGGTGGCATTGCCTGAAGGTGAGGTGTCCTGTCCGAAAACTGTGTGGACAGATGCGGACACTGTCCCGATTGTCCCGAGAATGTCCCGACAGGACAGCCTGTTGCCATCCGCGCGGTGGGGGAGGGCCGGGGATGTGTGTGGCGGATGTGGCTATTGGTTGCGGGCTATTGATTTTCGCGCCAGCATGCGGTGGCCTATGCGGCAGTAGAGACATTTGCGGCTTTCGCAGTATTCGCGCCGCAGCTGTATCAGGGCCTGCGATGTGAATGCGTCGGTACACTTTATGCCGGCTGAGCCGAACAGCGATGTTATTGAGTTGCTTTCCGCCGGAATGTCCTGGAGCAGGGCTACGGCGGCGTCCTGCCACCGGCGCAGGTTGTGTGTCGTTCCCCAGGCGTAGAGTATGGGTGCGGCCACGTTGATGGCGAGTATGCGTTTCGACGACAGGCTGAGCATGGTCGGGAGGCCGGGCGACTCTTTTCCGAAATGGTAGTGCGACTCCCAGTATCCTGTAATCGGGGCGTTGAATATCTTCAGAATCTCTTCGGTACCGGTGGCTGATGTGATGGCACTCATGAATTTGAATCCTCCCAGCAGCATTGCCGAGAGAAAGGCGATACGCCTGTGGGGGAAGTTGGCCGGACGCATGCGTGCCATTTTCCACCCTGGATTATCCAGCGGTGTGAGCGAGAATTTGTGGGCGAGGAATTCATATTCGCGTCTCAGCAGGGAGGCGTATCTGTCGGATGATGACGTGTCGGCCGGTGGAATCAGGCCGGCCTGCCCCAGGAGCATAGCCTCTATTGACAGCGGCGAATCGCTGTGCTTGCCTATGGCGGCCAGGGGAATGGAGGCGGCGAGCCGTTCCAACGGGTCGGAGTTTACGCCGAATCCCAGAGCGCGTGCGAGTGTTATGAAGCATGCTTCCTCCCAGTCGCCGTTGGTGCGTCGGAGCAGCCGCTCTATGCGGTCGGCCTTGGCGTGGAGTCTCTCGAAGGCAAGGCGGTCGAGCCATCCGTGGAGGTGTATGTTTTCGATTGAGCGTATCTCCGACGCGCAAGGCAGAGATGATGAGGCCGAGTGGCCTACCAGCGCGGTGTAGCTGTGGTGAAACCCCGGGTCGCACTCCATGCGCATCTGCGGTATGGTCTGTCCGTCGGGGCGTTGAATCGCCGCGTCGTCGCGTGCCACGACATGCAGTATCACCGACCGGTATGCCGGGTCGTGGTCGTGGCGGTGGCGGTGCCAGTCCGATGCCCTGACGTGGATTTCAATGTCGCCGGCCCATTTCTGTCCGTCGATTATTACTTTTGCGTTGAAGAAGTCGGGCCCTGCGTCGGTGTTGAGGCGTCCGGGGTCGAGCACCTGCACGCGGCGCCCGTCGACAGTTTTCATGTCGGCGGGCATCCACAGGCGGTGTTGCCATATGTATTGCATCAGTCGCTCCATCTCAGTCAAAGAGAGAAAGGTACATTTGGTTATGGCAATATTCCGGGCGGCTCACGCAGTGACGGTGATGTCGTGGTCGTGGCCGGCAGGATGAAACGATATTGTGTGTCCCCCTGGCAGGGGGGCGTGGCTACGTTTACATGGCGAGTATCTCGTCGCAGAGTTTCGATGCCTGGACGAGCATGCGCGGTATGTGGAACGGACCCTTGAAGATGTTGCCTTTGGCAGGCTGTGCCACAGAGCCGTCGCGGTGGAGGTAGCCGTACCACTCGGGATACTCGGCGTCGGGCAGATGCGCGTACATCCACTCGTTGGCTTTGCGGTGCATGTCGAGATATTTCTCGTTGCCGGTGGCTATGTAGGCGTAGAGGGTAGCGATTACTGTCTCGCACTGGGGCCACCAGAACTTCATGTCCTGCGAATAATCCTGAGGCGGGAAATTGCGGCAGTCGCGGAAGTTGATTATTCCGCCGAACTCCTCGTCCCATCCCCAGTCCCACGACCAGTCGAGTATTTGTGTCGCCATCTCCACGAGCTGCTTGTCCCAGTTGCGGTGGCGTGCTTCCTCAAGCAGGAACCATGCCGTCTCGATGCAGTGGCCGGGGTTGATTGTGCGTCCCGAGCATGTGTCGATGAGGTTGCCCTCGGGGGTCACGGTCTCAAGCAGGGCCTTGTATTCGGGGTGGATAAACAGCTTGATCTTCTCGATTGACTCGTCAATCTGGCTGTCGAGCTCGGGGTCGGAGATGACCTTGCGTATGCACGACGCCGTGTTGATAAGAATCATGGTTATCGAGTGGCCGATAGCGGGCTGTGTGGGGAGATACTTCGGGGGGAGTATCCCCGGGGTGGAAATAAACCGGCGTATCTCCTTGAACAGGGCGAGGGCCTTGGCGGCATATGTCATGTCGCCCGATGCCAGGGCGTATTCGCTCATGGCTATCGCGGCGAAGCATTCGGAGAATACGTAGCGGCGTTTTCTCAGAGGGGTGCCGTCGGCCATCACTTCAAAATACATGCGTCCGTCCTCGGGGTCGGAGCAGTGGGCCTCGATAAACTCGATACAACTGCGCGAGGCGTCGAGCCACTGCGGGTTTTTCTCGATATTGTTGAACGCAAACGAGCCTATGAATCCGAATCGGCCCTGAAACCACACCGATTTGGTGGTATCCATTATGTTGCCCTGCCGGTCGAGGCATGTATATACTCCGCCGTATACCGGGTCGAGGCCTTTCTCAATCCAGAATGGCATGATGTTGCCCTTAAGGTCGGCCTTGTATCTCTCGGAGCATTGGCTTAGGTATTCCTTGTCAATCATCTGTGACTGTGCTTGTTCGGTTAGAGTTTATTGCAGCGTTCGAAAAATCCGATTGCCTCGAGTTCCTGCTTCATGGAGGCTTCCTCCTCGTCGGTCATGTTGCGGAAGGGTGTGCGGTTGGGGCCGAGGTCGAGGCCTATGAGCTTCATGATGCGCTTTCCGCCCACGATGTTGCCGCGGTAGTTGCAGATGACGTTGATTACGGCCTGAGAGAAATTCTGCTTCTCGCGGGCAGTCTCGATATCGCCTTTCTCCCATGCTTCGATGATGCCGGTGAGCTCGCGGCCGTTGTAGTTGGTGGTGCCGCCGATGCCTCCCTGTGCGCCGCCTTGTGCCAGCGAGGGGAGGATGGTCTCGTCCTGTCCGTGGAGCATGTCAAACTTGCCGTCCTTGTACAGGCGGCACTGGTTGTACTCATAGAGGCTTTCAAATGTGTATTTGATGCCGGCGAAGTTGGGTATGCGTCCGTCGACAGCCTTGAGCAGCTCGATCATGGGGAGGAACGCGCCGTTGAAGGCGGGTATGTGGTAGTAGTAGAATGGGAGCGAGGGAGCGGCGGCGGCTATCTCCTCGCAGTATTTCACCAGCTCCTCGATGCGTCCGATTTTCGGGAACGGAGGCGCCATCGAGCCGATGCCCCATGCTCCGATTTTCTCGGCATGGGCCGCAAGGGCAACGCTTTCGCGCAGACAGCAGCTGCCTACATGCACTATTACCTTGAATCCCTCGGGCACTGAGGCCATCCATTTCTCGGCCACGGCCATGCGCTCTTCGGGGGTGAGCATGTAGCCTTCGCCTGACGAGCCGTTGATAAACACGCCCTTGAGGCCGTTCTTTACAAGCATGTCGGCATATGCCGGTATTACTTCGAGATTGATGTCTCCGTTGGCATGCATCGGGGTGAACGGAGCGTCGATTAACCCTTTGATTTTTTCCATTGTCAGATATTATGAATAGCTTAGGTTTTATTGTCATGCACTGATAAGGTTGGAGTCCTTTTTCAGAGCTTCATCCTCCTCGGTCATGTTGAGAGTGGTCGGGCGCAATACTGTGAGCTGCAGGAGCACCGCCAGCACCAGCGCGGCGGCCATCATGGCAAATCCGAGACCCATCTTACCTTCAGCCGCGAGCGAGCCCAGGAAGTCGGTGGCAAAGGCGCCGATAAACAGGCCCGACATGTTCATCAGGCCGTAGGCCGAGCCTCTGTTGCGCGACGACACAAACTGGCAGAGTATAGGCATGTTGTTGGCGTCAAACAGTCCGTATCCCAGTCCGAAGAGTATTCCGGCTCCTATGGCGGCGAAGAGCGACGAGCCGAAGCCCATCATCACCAGGGCAGGTATCATCAGCGAGAGCCCGATGGATGAGGTGTATATGCGCCCTTTCACATTTCTGCGGGCCCAGTTGTCGGCAAGCGGACCGCCGATCATCACCCCGATAAACGAGCTTATCGCGATAGTGATTGTGGCAATCGGGCCGGCCACCACCATCGATATGCCCAGCGACGAGGCAAACAGCTCGGGGAGCCAGTTCTTTGTCGACCATCCGGGTATGGAGCATGACGCGAAGAAGAAGAGTATCGTCCAGAACGCGGCGTTGCCCAGAAGTATGCCCAGCGAGGATTTCACTCCGGCAAGGCCCTGGCTGATGGCCCGGGAGATAGAGGTCTTCTCTTTGGCTTCTGCGGCGGCAACACGCTTTTCATACAGGAACGCGATGAGGATTACGGCGTAGACTATGCCGATAATGCCGAACCAGTGGAATGTGGCCTGCCACGAGAGACGCTCGGCCACGAATGCACCGAATCCGCCGATGGCCTGCCCCATGTAGAGGCCTGTCATATGTATGCCTATGGCGAGGCTCAGCTGCTTTCCGGTGAAGTAGTCGGCAATCAGAGAGAGGGCCGCAGGGATATAAAGGGCCTCGCTGACGCCCATTATCGCGCGGAGCACATACACTTCATGGAATGTGGTGGCATAGCCGAGCATGAGGGTCACGGTCGACCACACAAACAGGGAGCCCACGATGAGCCATTTGCGGTTGACACGGTCGGCTATGATGCCGGAGATGGGGCTGCAGAATCCGTAGATCCACATGAATGCGGCCATTACCTTTCCAAACATGATGGTAGATTCAAGGTCGGCGATGTCGACGGCCATCGAGGCGCGCATCGTAGAGAGCATCTGGCGGTCCATATAGTTGAGGAGCGCCACAATCCATAGCAGACCTACGACCAGCCACGGATACCAGTTTTTTTTAGTCAGGGAACTCATGGTATAGTGTATTGATTTGTTTCTTGATACGACCCCCGTACCGACCGACGGTACACGACGTGAATAGATTATGCGGGCCGTAAGCCGCCGTTTTCGCCGGCTATGCCTCTGCCCTTGTCGGGATTTGTCCGGATGTCAGATGAAAAGATTGGGTTATAATATGGTTTATTTATGCAAAGTAAATAATAATTTTTCAATAGGTAAAATAATTAAATGAAATATTTGTATGTATTCACCGCGGGCACAGTCGGGCGAGGTATAGTCGGGTGTGTAGTCGTGCGGATGTATTCGGGTGTGCCCGGCGTAGCCCGGCGACAAAACATTCGACCACGTGCCATGCCATCGTCCGTGCTATAAGCGCAGGATATTTTGCGGGGTAAAACATTTAGTGTAATTTTATGTTTTAAATAGCAAAAGACTATTTATTTGTGGGACATCATTGGATAAAAAATACGGTGCTGCGTCGTGTTCTAAAGACGCTTATGTGGGTGGTGGTAGCAGTTATGGCGTTGCCGCTGCTGCTGTATGTGCCTTTTATTCAGGATGCCGTGTTCCCGTTTGCGCTGCGCAAGGTATCCGGTATGACAGGCATGGAGATTACTGCCGACAGGCTGAGACTGCAATGGCCGCTGAGGGTCACAGCCTCCGGAGTGATGATTGTCAACGCTCCCGGCGACACTATGGCCGTCGCACGCAATGCGCGCCTGCAGGTGGAGCCACTCCCGCTGCTCGGGCTTGACATAAGGGCCGAGGGCGACCTCGACGGCATACGCTACCGCCTCGGCACACCCGACTCTGCCATGTACCTACAGGCCGTCGTAGACCGTTTCCGCCTGCTCCCCTCGGGCTACAACCTGCGCGACGGACATATCTCCATCAGCCGCGCCGAGCTCGACGGAGCCGACGTGCTCCTGCTGTTCAACGGCCCCGACACCACGGCCAACCCGCCCGACACTGCCGCCGCCACTGCGCTGACCATCGACGCCTCGCTGCTGTCGCTGCGCAATGTGCGCTACCGCATGGCCATGCTCCCCGTAATCGACAGCCTCGACGTGACGGTGCCCGCGGCCACTCTGGCCGACGGCCATCTCGACATGCTCTCCCACACCATCCATGCCCGCTCGCTGCACATCGACTCCGTGAGCGCCACCTATCTCACCCCATCGGCCGAATACCTCAAGACCCATCCCGCCGACTCCACACTCGTCGACGCCTCCGCCATCGCATCAACCCCCGACTCGCTGATGTGGACCATCACCGGCGACTCGCTGCGCCTCACCGCACGCGACGCCATCTACGCCATGCGCGGAGCCGTGCCGGCCCCCGGGCTCGACATGAACTACCTGGCCGTGTCGCATGTAGACCTGCGCATTGACTCGCTCTACAACCGCGGAGCAGCCATCACCGTGCCCCTGCGCCGCCTCAGCGCCACCGAGCGCTGCGGGCTCAGGCTCGACGCCTCGGGCACATTCGCCATGGACTCCACCGCCATGCGTGCCTCGGGATTCTCCCTGTCGACCATATATTCGTCGGCCGAGTTCGACGCAATGATGGGGATGGGCGACATCGCCTCCGACCCCTCGCTCCCGCTCAGTCTGCGCGCCAAGGCCGCCATCGGTCTCCCCGACCTTGCCATGGCTTTCCCGGCCATGCGCACGATGCTCGACGCCCTGCCGCAGTCGCGCGACATAGAGCTGCAGGCCAACGCCGACGGTACAGTCGGCCGGCTGTCGGTCGACCGACTGTCAGTCGCCATGCGCGACTATTTCAACATCGAGGCATCGGGCCATGTGGCCGACGCCATGAACCCCGACAACCTCTCGGGACATATCGACATCGACGGCTCACTGCCCAACGTGCAGTTTGCCCGCAACATAGCCCTCACTCCCGCTATGGCCAAGGAGATAAGCATACCCCCGCTGACACTCGACGGCTCTGTCGACATGAAGCGCGGCGTAATCAGCGGTGACCTTGCCGCTACGGTCGACCGCACCGGCGACATGCTGCTCAAGGCCATGTGGAACGGACGGGCCACCGACTACGACGTGGCCCTCTCGCTCGACCGTTTCCCCGTAGCATCGATAATGCCCTCGCTCGGGGTAGGCGACATCACTGCCTCCGTATCGGCCGAGGGCCACGCCCTCGACATCACCTCGACACGCACACGCCTAAAGGCCGAAGCCGATGTGGCCTCTATTGTGTTCAACAAGAAGACATATACCGACCTCAAGGCATGGGCCTCGCTCGCCGACGGAGAGATAAAGGGAGGCCTGCTGTCGCTCAACCACGACGCCGCCTTCGACCTCGACCTCTCGGGCACGGTGGCAGGAGGAGTATACGATGTGGCTTTCGACGGCGACGTGCACAATCTCGACCTCAAGGCCCTGGGGATGACTCCCGACGAGTGCCGCGGCACATTCGGCCTCGACGGCACCGCACGCATAGTGCCCGACAGCGCCATATACGATGCCACAATGAGCGTGAGCGGTCTGGGCTGGACAATGCCAGGACTCGACCTCTACACTCCCGCCATCGACCTCACGCTCAAGGCCGACGACTCGACTACAGTGGCCACGCTCGACAACATGGACCTCAAGGCCACACTCAACGCACGTTGCGGTCTCGACTCGCTCATAGCCCGCATGTCGGACGCAGCAACGCTCGCATCAGCCATGATGGCCTCGCGCCGCATTGCCGTCGACACCCTGCAGAGGGCCCTCCCCCCGTTCAGGATCGATGTCAGCGCCGGAGTGGGAGAGAATCTGCTGGCAAGCGTGCTCAAATCATCCGACACGGAGATACGCTCGCTCTCCCTCGCCATGGCCAACGACTCGATAATAACCCTCGGCGCTGCCGCCACAGGCATATCGGCCGGAAGCACACGCATCGACTCGGTGTCGCTCAGCGCCATGCAGCACGGCGAGTTCCTCATATACCGCGCGGCCATGAACAACCGCCCCGGCACATTCGACGACTTCGCCCATGTCGACCTCTCGGGATATGCCGGATACAACGGCCTGTCGGCTTTCTTCGACCAGAAGAACATACAGGGCAAGACCGGATTCAGGCTCGGAGCCACAGTCGCCCAGACCGATACCACAATGACCCTGCGCCTCACACCGCTCAACCCCGTAATCAGCTACAAGGACTGGACTCTCAACCCCGACAACTTCATCACCTTCAACTTCCCGCAGAAGCATCTCGACGCCAATCTGCACCTGTCGGGAGCCTCCGGGAGCCACCTCGACATATTCACCCGCCACGACTCCCTCGCCACGGGACATGAGCAGGAGAAGGTGATACTCAGCGCCTCGGGCATCGAGCTGGCCGACTGGCTGTCGCTCTCTCCGTTCGCCCCGCCGGTAAAGGGTGTCGCCGGGGCCGACATAGCCATCGACTGGGACGCCACATCGCGCTCACTCACCGGACAGGGCAATGTGTCGCTCGACTCGCTATCCTACGGCGGAGAGCCCGTGGGCTCATTCCTGTTCGATGTCGGAGTCACCACCAATACCGCAGGCGTGATTCATGCCTCCACATCGCTGATGATCGACAGCGTCAAGGTAATAACAGCCGTGGGTGCCCTCAACGACAGCACGCGCCTCAACCCCTTTGACCTCGACTTCTCAATGATACACCTGCCGCTGCGCATCGTCAACCCGTTCCTCCCCCCGGGCATGGCCTCGATTAAAGGCACTCTCAACGGCACGATGAGCATCACCGGCACCCTGACCGAGCCGGTGTTTGACGGATACCTCGACTTCGACTCCACGACCGTGAAGGTCGACATGATAGGCACCGAATTCACATTCTCCGAAGAGAAGATACCGGTCGACAGCAATGTGGTGCGGTTTGACCGCTACGCCATAAAGGGAAAGAACGACAATCCGCTCTACGTTGACGGCACTGTCGACATGCACTCGCTATCGTCGCCCGCCATCGACCTCACCCTCACCGCCCGCAACATGCAGGCCATATCCTCGCAGCGCTCCTCGGGCAGCGACGTATACGGCAAGGCATTTGTCGATGTCGACGCTCGCGTGAGAGGCAACCTCGACATAATGCGCGTCAACACCACACTGACCCTCCTGCCCGGAAGCAACGTCACCTACGTGATGGGCATCGCCGGCAACGACATGTCGGCCCTCGGCCCCACCGACGACGACATGGTGCGCTTCGTGCAGTTCAGCGACACAGCTGCAGTGGCCATGGCCGACACAATCGCCAACACCGGAATGGCAATGCTCCTTGAGGCTAAGCTCGTAATCGACGACGGCACTACCATCGGGGTCGACATATCGCCCGACGGAGCCAACCGCGCACAGATACAGGGTTCGGGAACGCTCAACTTCAACATGAATCCCTTCAGCGACATGCGGCTCTCCGGACGATACACCATCGAGAAGGGATTCGTCAGATACACCCCGCCGCTGATGACCGAGAAACTGTTTGACTTCCGCAGCGGCAGCTATGTGGCATTCAACGGCGACATGATGAACCCCATCCTCAACATCCATGCCGACGACGTGGTGAAAGCCAACGTCACCGAAGAGGGTCAGAACTCACGCCTGGTCAACTTCATAGTGTCGCTCGGCGTCACCGGCACTCTTGAGGACATGGACGTGGCCTTCGACCTCTCGACCGACGACGACATCACCATATCCAACGAGCTGCAGTCGATGAGCCAGAGCCAGCGTGCCAACCAGGCCATGAACATGCTCCTCTACAACGTCTACACCGGCCCCGGCACAAAAGCCAACTCCAACCTCGGCGGCAATCCCCTGTTCTCGTTCCTGACGGCAAGGCTCAACACATGGGCGGCCAACACCATACACGGAGTCGACATATCATTTGGCATAGACCAGTACGACCGCACTCTCGACGGAGCCACATCGACCACCACAAGCTATAGCTACAAGGTGAGCAAGACCCTCTTCAACGACCGGGTGAAGATAGTGGTGGGTGGCAACTACTCGACCGATGCCGACACCGACGAGAACTTCTCGCAGAACCTCATCAACGATATCTCATTCGAGTACATGCTCAACCGCACCGGCACGATGTATCTGCGCCTGTTCCGCCACGTGGGATATGAGGACATACTCGAAGGCGAGGTGACACAGACAGGCGTGGGCTTCGTCTACAAGCGCAAGCTGCGCTCCCTGCGCGACCTCTTCCCCTTCCGGCGGCGCAAACCTGAGCCTCTCCCCGCCGACGCTCCCGCTGCCATCACCACCCAACCAACAGCAACACCCCCGACCGATGATAAAGAAAAATAACCACACTATATCCCGCTCATGGAGCATGCTGTCGCTGGCGGCTATGCTCATAGTGGCCATGGCTGCGGCGCTCTCGTCGTGCTCCACCACACGTCGTCTGCCAAAGGGAGAGACCCTCTACACCGGAGTCAAAAAGGTGGAGATATCGGCTCCCGACGGTGCGAAAGTGCCGGGCGGAGTCGCCGACAAAGTGAAGAGTGCCGTCGACGTGAAGCCCAACCAGTTCAAGGTGATGGGATTCCCGGTGCCTATACCCGTGGGGCTGTGGGTCTACAACAACTGGAATCCCGACAGCCACGGACTCAAAGGCTGGATGTACCGCAAGCTCGTGCAGGAGCCGGTGACGGTGAGCGACGTGCGCCCCAACCTGCGCACCACAATGATTGAATCGGTGCTCGACAACTCGGGCTACTTCCGCGGCACCGCATCGTATGAGCTGATACCCTCAAAGCGCAACAGCCGCAAGGCCAAGATACTCTACACCGTCAATACCGGCCCGGCATATCTGCTCGACACCATCGAGCTTCTGCCCGATTCGACACTCCTCTGCCACAAAATCGACTCCCTGGCCCGACGCAGTACATACATGGTGGCCGGACAGCGCTACTCGACCGACTCCCTCTCGGCCGAACGCATACGCATAGCCAACGCCCTGCGCAATTCGGGATACTATTTCTTCCGCCCGGAGTACATTGAGTATCTCGCCGACAGCACCATCGAGGCGCAGCGCATAGCCCTGCGTCTGACCATAGCGCGCAATGTGCCGAAATTCGCCCTGAAGCGCTTCACTACCGGCAACGTCACCGTCTACGTCAACCGCAACGAAGGCGGAGGCACCCCCGACACCATACCCACTCGCAGGGCCACGATAATACAGATGATGCCCTCCAAGCTGAGGCATGCACTCATACCCGAGTGTGTCACATTCCGCAAGGGGCGCACATTCTCCGTGCGCGACATGAACAGCACGCAGACCTACCTGTCGCGGCTGGGCATATTCAACTCGATAAACATCGAGGCTTTCCCCGACACCACAGCCGCCGAGCCTACACTCGACGTGGCAATCGACTGCACGTTCGACGCCCCGCTCGAAGCAAGCATAGAGGCCAACGTATCATCCAAGTCAAACAGCTACATCGGACCGGGCGCCACATTCTCCGTCACCAACCGCAACCTATGGGGCGGCGGCGAACAGCTGAGAGTAGGGCTCACCGGCAGCTACGAGTGGCAGACGGGTCACGACCGCAGCTCGGTGTTCAACAGCTACGAGGTGGGCATCAACACATCCCTGGCCATACCGCGCCTGCTCATGCCGCATTTCGTAAGGCTGTCGCGCAAGAATATCAACTGGACACGCTTCCAGCTCAACGCCGACCTGCTCAACCGGCCCCACTACTTCAACATGGCTCAGTTTACCGCCTCGATGACCTACGACTGGCAGACACGCAAATACTTCTCCTACTCTTTCACACCCCTCAAGCTCACCTACGTAAAGCTGATGCACACCACATCGGTGTTTGACTCCATAATGGCCCGCAACCGTGCTGTGGCACTCAGCTTCCGCGACCAGTTTATACCGCAGATGCTCTGGAGCATGAACTACGAGCACCCCATGGACCGCGACAATGTGATAAGCGTAAACACCACATTCCAGGAAGCCGGCAATATATCCTGGCTCCTGTGGCGTGCCGCCGGAGTGAAAGGCGAGAAGAAACTTTTCGGAATGCCATTCTCCCAGTTTGTGAAGGGTACCGCACAGGTGGTCTACAGCCGACGTCTCGGCACAGGCGACAGCTGGCTCGTGTCGCGATTTCTCATCGGAGCAGCCCACGCCTATGGCAACGGAAAGGAAGTGCCCTACAGCGAGCAGTTCTATGTAGGCGGAGCCAACTCAATACGCGCGTTCACCGTGCGAAGCATAGGCCCCGGCTCATATCATCCTGAGGAGGGCTCGGTCAACTCCAACTTCGACCAGACGGGTACATTCAAGCTGGAATTCAATGTCGAATACCGATTCCCCATCTATGGCCCGCTCCACGGCGCACTGTTTGTCGACACCGGCAATGTGTGGCTGCTCAAGGCCGACCCGCAGCGCCCGGGTGGTAAGCTCGAAGCCTCCACATTCTGGAAGGAAGTGGCCGTAGGCACCGGTGTCGGACTGCGGTTTGATATCGGCATGATGGTAATCCGTGGCGACCTCGGCATCGGTATACATGCTCCCTACTACACAGGCTATGGCGGATACTACAACATGAAGAGCTTCGGCAACAGCCTCGCTTTCCACCTCGCCATCGGATATCCTTTCTGATTGCCTCCCCGCCGAATAATACAGCAAGATGCCCTGCCATGGCATCCTCTTGTCGTATGCTTGTGCCGGAAGTGGATTGAATCAGTCGATGAGGCTCTGGAATGCAGTGGCGAAGTCGTCGCCCATCACCTGATGGTACTCCTTGCAGAAATTGTTGTAAAGAGCCTTGGCCAGACCCGTCATATGCCGGCGGTGGAGTATGCGGCACTGCACGCGCAGGGCTTCCTCCGACAGAGTGTCGTGTCTCATGATGGTCTGCGCTATGCGGTAGGCTGTATCCGACTCCTCGTCGTTCCCGGCTTTGTCGGCAAGCAGCTTGGTGAGGCATACCAGACACCGGTGGGAGTAGTCGCCCTTGTACTGGTCGAGCCATTCATACACAGTGTTGGGGAGGAGCGGACCGTACAGCAGCAGCTCAAGCGTGCGCTCTATGGTCTCTTCATCAGCACCCGGCTCGTCGAGTTGCTGCATGCGCCCGATTACCTCGTAATAGTCGATAAACACATTGCCGGCATCGAGCTTGAAGTAGCCGTTGTCGAATGTGATGGTGATGTCGCCTACCTTTTCAAGGAGCAGACGCAGGCGGCGCATGTACACGTTGCGGTTGTTGCGTGCCGACACCTCGTCTTTGTCACCCCAGATGGTCTCGTCGATAAGGTGCATCGGCACTCCGTTTTTGTTCTTCTTGTTGACAAGCAGCAGAAGCAGGAGCAGTTTCTTTGTGCGCGAGGAGAATGCAGTGGTTATGTTTTTGCCATTGCGGTCGGTGACATTGAAGTTGCCGAGCAGCGATATGGCCATCCTCGAACGGTCGTAGTAGGCGGGAATGTTGGCCTTTGTTGTCAGCTCCGACAGGGCCTCCTCCTCGTAAATGTCGGTATCTGGGGTATCGGTCTCCTCCGGTTCGGTCGTTGCATCAGCAGGGCAGGCGCTGTTGTCGGTCGGGTTCGGTTGCTGTGTGTCGGTTGCCGCGTCGGGCCCGGGAGTCTCGGAGTCGATTGGTTCGGGGCTTCCAGTCCCGGGATGTACATCCCGGCTATATTGCATGGCACTGCCATGCAATATATTGTCTTCTCTACAAGTCTCTGTCAGACGGTTGCGGCGACGGCGCAGTGCCAGGGCGGCTCCACCCGCGGCTCCAAGGAGAGCCAGTCCGCCGATTATCCACCATATCCATGTGCGTGAGCCTGCCAGAGTGTCGAAGTGCTGCCCGGTGTTGTTGTCGAGAGCGAGCGGCCCCTCCACGGCGTATACGTTCAGGTCGTGGGTCTTGTCGGTGAGCAGACGGTCGACAAGCAGATAATATGTACGCGACTCAGGAGCATAGAAGAAGTCGTAGACACAGTCGCGGTAGCCCATGTCGAGATGCAGAGGTTTCACTACCGTGCTGTAGGCCGGACGGTCGAGATATATGCGCGCCACACTGCGCCCGAACTGTGTGGTGGCTACAAGGAAACTCCTGGTCTCCTCGTCGTAGTACATTGTCGATGCGTTGAGGAAGATATTGCTCACGGTATCCATCTCCCATACCTTGCGTCCCTGCATGGTGGCCAGGTCGTACTCGTAGAGGTCGTAGTAATAGCGGGTGGGGAGTTCCTGGCGCCCTGTCTCGTTGCCTTTGCCCCCGAATATGTAGAGCCTGTCGCCTACGACAGCCGATGCCGCACCGTTGCGTGGAGCGGGACGCGGACGCAGTTGTATCTGCTCCATCGTATTGCTGTTGAGGTCAAGACGGTACATGTCGTTGGAAAACCTGAAGAAGCCGTAGCCGCCAAATGAGTAGTAGACTGAATCGCCCTGAAGGGCCCATGAATGGTTGGCATGGACGGCCTCAAGCTCGGAGTGCGACTCGGGATTCGACCATGTGGCTGTCGGGAAGTCGAAGGTGGCTATTGTGCCGCGGTTGAGGTCGAACGACACCAGTTCGCCGGTCGACGGGCGATAGACAAGATTGTTTGACATGGTCATCTCGCGGTATCCGCCCTTTACGGTTATTGTGCGCGAGGTGCTGTCGGGCAGATTCACGATGTTGACCACACTGTCGCTGACGATGAAGAGCGAGGCTGTAAGCGGGTCGAAAGCTGTCTGTATCCTGTCGGCGGTCTTGAGCGAGTACACGCGGCGTGTTATCTTGTGGTCGTCGAGCATCCAGTGGGGATTGTCGGCTCTTGCCGGTATCCGGCTTATCTGGTCGTAGCAGATTTTGTCGTCGTGGTGCGACAGTTCCCAATGGTAGCGAAGACGGTCGCCGTCATGTATCTGTATGTTGGCCACATTGATGGGTGGTGTCTCGTACTCCACGCGGGCACCGAATGTGATGCTTACCTCGCTGAGCGTTTTCATGTCGAGCTTTGCAGCTACGGTGTCGGTGGAATAGATAAGGCGCAGCAGGCCGTTTTTCTTGTCGATGAGCAGACTGGTCTCTACAGGCGATGTGCTTACAGGGTTGACACATGGAAATATCCTGTCGTTGACCACAAGGGTGGGGTAGAATAGGCTCCCTTCGGGTGAATATACGACTGATATGTCGGTGCCGTCGTTGCCGGTAAGGCCTACCACACATCCGAACATCGACATCTCAGGGCGTGTCTCAATCTCAAACGACAGGGTGAAGCGCTGGTACACAGGCAGTGGTTTGCCGTCGTTAAGAGACAATGATGTGCGCTCAGCGACGGGTGAGTCGTTGGAGTTGAACTTCAGGCCGTAGTTCATAGCGTTTACGGCGGTGCCCACAATGAGCATTATTATAAAACTTAGCAATGTTGTCAGTTTATGCCACATCAATCATAACGGTTTATTTATTGCACATATGCGGGGACGTGAAGTGGATTCAGAGACCGGTGGTTCATGGTTAATGTCGATGTCACCGATGACGCACAGCATCGTGAATAGACAGGCGGTGCCATGTTTCTTATGGTATTTTTCGAAACAAAATGTTAATGATACAAAATTAGTAATTTGACTTCATTCCGAGAAATATTAACCGCTAAAATTTAGCGCACGGACTACGGATATACGAATCTCCGTGACGTTACTTGCGATTCTTTCGATTACATATGAAATTAATTTGTAATTAAAGCTCGGAATTATGTTTTAAAACATAATATTGCTAATGTTCTTAAATACAGATATTTAAGGGTGGCATCAGGTGTGCTTCAAGTGTAATTGGCGTTTTTTATTGTGAAGTTAGCGCTATGTAACCGGAGTGTTAAGCGGGCGCATTTAACTTTGTGGCAGAGAAAAGAAAAATAAGTATTTATCAATCACTCACATCAATTATAACTGCTTATTTATACACTTGTGCGGAGCCTGATGTCGCGACGACAGGAGATTCCGGTCCGGAGGCTTTCTAAGAGTCTTCCGGTGTTGAAAAAGGTATGACAGACATTCCAATAATCATCCCGATGCTCCATTCGTGAGAAGCATGTGTGTCGGATAGGGTTAGAAGATTGGTTTTTGGTTAATTTTCTAAGGTATGAGAAGTAATCGGCGTCGTATCGGCATTGGCCTTGATATGGCGCCGGTTTCTGTGTCGGGCCAAGTTTACTCCGTAAACTTGGCCCGACACAGAGGATTATATATGCGTATATATACAAGAAAGCCACCTTGTGGTGAGGTGGCTCAATCTTGCTCTAATGTATCTATTATTTGTATAGCAGCGGGAGGTGGGGGTCATCTCGACTGGTCCTCTATGTTTCCCTAACCTATGCCCGGATTCGGGTGCCTCGCTTTCAAGAAAGGCGTCTTACAAGGCCTGCTCCATAACTAATAATTACTAATTCTTTGCAAGCTATGCTTATTTTGGCATAATTTCTTTTCTCAGAGGTAACGACAACTCCTTGTCGTCTGAGGTAGTGCAAAGGTAATATGACGATATGACAAACCGGTTACGCCGATGTGTCAATGTTGATAAAATTGCAATATGAGGTCTTTTTATCGTATTTTCCCCGGTTAAGGCCACTGTTCAGGCCTCCGATGAAGCCTCCTGCCGGGCTTTCATAAGGGTGAATACGAATTCCAGACCATGAGGCTGGCGGTTGCGGGCGAAGATTGTGCCTCCGAATACCGTTACCGTGTTTTTTACGATAGGGAGGCCGAGGCCGGTGCCTCCTACCTTTCGTGAACGCCCTTTGTCGATGCGGTAGAATCGGTCGAAGAGATGGCTCAGGTGCTGCTCGCCCACGCCTACTCCGTCGTCGGCGAATGCAAACGTATATTCTCTGGAGTTCTGGCTGAGGAGCCTGATGCCGCAGTTCTCGCCGCGTGAGTGGAAGTCGGCGTTGCGTATGAGATTCATCATCATCCCGTACAGGAGATTGTAGTTGCCGATAACGATGCAGCCGTCGGGTATGTCGTAGGAGAAGTGGATGTTGTTGGTCATGTTGATTGACTCCAGCTCGGTACTGATATTGAACAGCAGGTCGTTGAGGTCGACGTCTTCGTTGGATATCGAGTTGGCGCCCTCTTCCAGACGTGTTATCGACGAGAGGTCGTTGAGCAGGTTGCACAGCCGGTCCATGGCGTTGCGGGCGTTTTCGATGAATTTCTGCTTCATCTCCGGTACCATTTCCTGGTGGGTCGCTATGGTGTCGAGATAGCCGCGTATTACACCGACGGGGGTCTTGAGCTCATGGTTGATGTTGTTGGAGAGCTCGCGGGTCATGTGTATCTTGTCCTCGGTGGCCTTGATGGCTATGGAGTGTTCGCGTTCCGACCGGTTGATTGCCGCGTCCTTCTCGGTATACAGTTTGTATATCTGCCTCGATATGTCGCCGAGCTCGTTGTGGGGGAAGTTGTCGATACGCGGCAGCGGCTCCCCTGCGGCGGCTTTCGTCGCGAAGTCGTGGAGTATGATTACGTTGCGGCCGAGGATGCGGGTGGTGAAGTAGGCGAAGATTGTAGTGCCTATGGCCATGGCGAGTATCAGCAGCCACATGCCTTTGTCGACCGACAGTTCGCGCGACAGGGCGCTTGTGTAAGGCATAGCTGTATGTACATAGATTTTGCCGTCGGCCGATGTGCGCACTCCGAAGTAGTAGTAGGCCTGTGTCGGGTCTACGTCGCTTCGTCGCAGCGAGGTGCCGTGGCCGGTCTCGTTGGCCGCGATAAGCTCGGGCGGCGTCTTGCCGTTGACCGACGACGGTATCGGGGTGCCGGTGCAGTACAGCAGATTGCCGTGGTTGTCGTAGACCGATATGCGTATGCCGTTGAGCGCTGAGTTTTCGTAGTACTTTGCTGCAAACTGGATTACCGGCATAAGGTCGAGTTCCTGCTCGTAGGCAGCGATTATGCGCGAGTTGAGCAGACGTATCTCGTCGTTGACAATCTCCTCGCGCAGCTTCGACTCGTTTTTATACTGATATATGGCCACTGCGATGATTACAAGCCAAAGCAAGCCGACCAGCGGCAGAAACAGCCGCCAGCCATAGTTGAGCTTGTGTTTTCTAATCAGTGACATGTATATGCAGATCGGTGTTTGGAGGTCAGATTGTCTCTTTGAATCCGTAGCCGAATCCCAGGCGGGTTATGATATAGTTGCCGTAGGGGTCAATCTTTTTGCGCAGGCGGGTTATATTGGTGTCGATAGTGCGGTTGCTTACTACCACATCGTCGGGCCACACCTCGCGTATAATCTCCTCGCGGGAGTAAATTCTGTTGCGGTGGGTGAGGAAAAACAGCAGTATCTCGAATTCGGTCTTGGTAAGTGCCACCGGCTGTCCGTCGAGGTAACATGCCTTTTCGTTGCGGTCGATGCGCAGGGTCTTGAACACGATATCAGGCTCGGTAAGGGCCTGGGATACGTTGTAGGCATATTGCTGTGAGGCCTGCGAGCGGCGCAACACGGCACGCACACGGGCAAGCACCTCGCTGATTACAAAAGGCTTTGTGATATAGTCGTCGCCACCGATATTGAGCCCCATCACGGTATCGTCCTCTCCGTCGAGGGCCGAACAGAAGATAATGGGGGTATTTTCGGTCTTGATATTGTTGCGCAACTGCTTGGCGAAGTCGAAGCCCGATACCTGATCCATCATTATGTCAAGGATAAACAGGGCGTAGCTTGACAGGTCGAGATTCATGGCTTCTTCGGCCGACAATGCATAGTCGGCTTCGTAACCTTCAAGCTCAAGGTTGTATTTCAGGATTTCGCAGATGGGTTCTTCATCGTCGACGATAAGAATCTTTATTCTCATGAGAGTGTCTGGTTTCGATTTGTTTTACAAAGGTAATGAATTAAAATTGTTGCAAATGTTAAAGAATATTAAATCGGATTATAGGATGAACTATTCACCATGCCCCGTGTTCTGTAAGTATAATTACTATATTTGCACTGTGTTTTTCATGGTATTAGATTTAAGGTTAATAACAAAGGGCGAGTCGTGATGACTGGCCCTTTGTTATTTTTCGAGATTGAGGCAGGCAGATATACAGGTACTGACAGAGAGGTCAGGAATGTGTTATTAAACGTGTTTTGACACATTAACCGGAGATTAAGAGCTTGTTTAATAATAAATGTTGCCGTTAGGGTCGTATAGCTTGAGTCGATTTTCGACATGTGACGAAGGATTGTACTTTATGTACATGACTGAGGAACAGGACGAAAAACGGCCAAGATATACGAGACAAAAGGTAACTTCATAACCGATACGATCTCTTGCATGCTTGTAAGATAAATGCAAAATATATCAACGATATGAAACAAATTACCTTCCTTCGGTCATTCGCCGACATCTTTCCGCCCGTTCTTCGGTCGTTATGGAGCCCCATAACTCCCTCATCACAAGCGAAAATCTGCTCGCCGACTGACCGCCCTAACGGTAACATTTATTATTAAACAAGCTCTAAGTAATGTATTAAGCGTGTATTAATTGGCGCGGGATAAATTTGTGATTGAAAAATTTAACAGTGCACATTTAATCTTAAACATCATGAAATGTACAATTACACAATTGATTCTCGCGTCTATGCTTGGCTCCGGTATTGCTGCTGCACAGACCGCTGAATTACCCGATTATTACGTAATAGCCGAGAATTCCCAGGAGAATACCATTTCCAACGGGTCACAGGATGGCAACGGTCGCTCGTGGTGGGCTTACGGAGCTTTCAACCGCGACATGTCTTTCAGTCTTGAAAAATGTTGCGTGGAAGATGCTGTGATTGAGTTTGATTTATACGTGGAGAGTCCGTTGGCCAAGGATGGCATGGCTTTCTCCGGAATCGAATGGGGTTGCCCGCTTGATGACGGTAATGGCAAAATGGAAAATCAGAACTACATCAACCTCAATCTGAAGTCTTCGGGCGCCGACTGGACATTTGTCTCCATGGGGCCGGGAATGAATACGGTATATGCCGATATATTTGGGGGAGTGGTCGACGGACAATGGAATCATATGGTTATACCGATGTCCAAGAGTCCGAATCTTGACAAACTCAATGCCGACACTCAGTTTACCGGTGTAAGCCTGCAGTTCGCGCGCATGAAATCAGCCGGATACATATTCAAGATGAAGAATATGAAGATTGTCGATCATGGCAGAGTTATTGTCAACGAGTCGATTGCTACTCGATATAAATATAAGCAACCTAACAGTTCTACGAAAGAGTGTCAGTTTGTGCTTGGCGGAGACCCTAAGACTTCGGCATATATCACTTTAGAAATCGACCACGTAGATTTGTCAGGATATACAAACACTGCGTTTAATTTCGAAGTCGAGATTACACCTGTAGATGGAGTAGAAGATCCTGCACTTCTTGAGAACATAAAAGGAAAAGGCGGTCAGGGTGTGATACTGGCGAGCAAGCCAAGCGAAGAGATAAAAGACTGGGGGCAGGAGGCCGCCGGATATTATAACATAAAGAAACTTGACTGGAAATTCGGCAAGCATGTATATTCCGTTGCCACCTCTTCAATGAACAATCTCGACAAGGTGGATTGGTCAGATATTGTTACATGCCGCATGTACATCTACAATGATGTCACCACACTTGGTAAAATCAATGTAAAGTTTACCGACTTCTACTTTACCGGCGATATAGTCCGGGATTATGATGATGGCGACGATACCGTTGGTATTGAAGATACGTTCATCGACGCCGAGAGCGAGGTGACTGTATATAATCTGAACGGTATACGTGTGTATTGCGGAGTATTGAGTGAGGCAGTACTGCCACATGGAATTTATGTGGGGGTAAGTGGACGGAAGGTAAGTAAAATCATACTTTGACTTAACATGACCATTGCATTATAATACGGCAGCCGGGGTTGTGACAGTACATCCCGGCTGTCTTGTGTGGACGTGATACTCCTATATGGCGACAATATATATGCGTACCGGCTGTGTGAGCTTCATGTAGCTGTATGTCAATGTGTTGCGTGGGCGGTTATCGAAGTGTTAAAAATATGTTTAAAAGCATGTCGGGCAAAATTAATTGCGCGTTAAGTGGGAATTAAGCGCGCAGTTAAGGCTCGTGCGTTAAGTTTGCATCGCATTAACTCTCCTGACATCCGCAATGTGGCGACGATACCGGACGGTATCCGGTAAGGCGCAGGACGGAAGTCGGACCGCTGACATGAAGTACACAAAAAAAATATTATATAGTTTAATCTTCAATCAAATCCATCACGCATGAAAAAGAATTTTACACGTGCATCAGTGCTCGCCACAATGGCGGCTCTGGCAATGGGAAATCTTCAGGCAAAGGATCTCTATCTTTCGCCCAATGGAGATGACGGCAACAGCGGTCTTACCGCCGATGCTCCCCGTAAGACTCTTACCAATCTGGCATCGATTATCGAGACCGGCGACATTGTAAATATCTCCGGTATTCTCAGTATGGCCGCCGAATATGATCTCGCTCTGACAGGCAACCGTCTGTCTAAAGGCAACTGCGGTCATTTCTATAAGGAAGGAAACCAGAACGGATTCCAGCTCAAAATTGACGACGCCCGCTGGGCCAACATCACTTTCCGCGGCATGGATCCGGAGACCGACGGTTTCGACGGTGACAAGGCATG
This sequence comes from Muribaculum intestinale, assembly GCF_002201515.1. Classification (NCBI taxonomy): domain Bacteria; kingdom Pseudomonadati; phylum Bacteroidota; class Bacteroidia; order Bacteroidales; family Muribaculaceae; genus Muribaculum; species Muribaculum intestinale. The sequence goes on along the minus strand of NZ_CP021421.1, from coordinate 961,665 downwards.
GCGCTTTTTCGAACTCGGACGTGAGACAAACTTCAGCAAGTGGGTTAATCCTGAGAATACTGTAGAAAACTCATGGGTGCGTTTTGAGAATCTACGTTTCCAGAACGGTGTCGCTCCTACCGAGGGCGGAACATTCTATATCCACGACCATATCGTGGCCGACTTCGACAACTGTGTTTTCGCTGACAATGGTTTCGACTCAACTACCCTTACTCCCGCTACCGAAGGCTCGATGGAGTGTTACAATCCCGAAGATGGCAAGACTGTCGAACGCGGAGGCGCCATCCATTTCCAGTTCGGCCAGCTTACAATACGCAATTCTGTGTTTATGAACAACAGTGCCCGTCGCGGAGGTGCTATCTGCCAGACCGGCGGTAACCTTGTGCTTGAGGACTGTCTGTTTGACAATAACGGAGCCAACTGTTTCGACAAACCATGCAAGCGTGTAGAGGGCGGCGCTCTCGTGCTTTGGACTCTCCACACCTCGACTAAAGTGGATATCAACCGCTGCTCGTTTGTCGGAAACTCTGCATGGAGCAAGGGTGGCGCCATATATGCATTCAGCAATGTTGACGGCAACGACCGTATTGTCGACGCCAACATCACAAACTGCTACTTCGGTTTCAATGACGCCATATGGGAACATGGCGGTGCTGTGGCTGTAAACAATGTCGACGGCAATCCCGACGGCACAAAACATCTGCTCATGAAGTTTGGCAACTGTCTGTTTGCCGGTAACACCGCAGGATTTTATGGCCCGCAGCTTTATTGGAACGGCGGCAATGAAGGGTCGCTCCTCAATCTTACCAACTGCTCGATGATTGCCGGCGGCTCCAACGGAAACCGCGGCGAGACCAACGGTGGCCATGGCGCCAATATCTGCTTCGACGGCAATGCCGCCCATCCCGCCAACGCAATCTCTGTCGAGATTTTCAATACCATCATGGAGGGCAACCAGTGTGGCAACGGCGATTACAGCGACGTGTCATTCCTCAATGAGAATGCCAAGAGCATTGCCGACATGAAAATAGAGCACAGTGTAATTGCCGCCATTCCCAATGACGAAAACGGCTCTGTGAAGTCAGAGACATCTCATATAAACTATGGCAACGATGCTCCATGTTTCGATGAAGGCGCTGCCGAACTTTCCGCTGCGTTTACATACAATGGAATGGTATGGGGCGTGTCTCCTATAAATCCCGAAAGCGAGGCCGGCAGTCTTGGCGACAAGCAGTATTATGTAAAGGCCGACAAGGAGTCTGAGAAGATTGTCACCAACAATGGTTCAAACTGGACTATCCGCGGCTTCGACATCTCTGCCACCGACATGAACGGCAAGACCCGCGGCGACAAGGCTATCGTAGGCGCCAATGAAATCGATGTCGACCATCTCTACGACATCGTTGACGGTGGCGGCGAGATTACCGATTACTATACACCTCCCACTACCGGCATCGATGAGATTACCGCTGTCAACGGCAAGCTGCAGATGAATATCGCCGACGGCATAGTTACAGCGACTGACACCACCGTATTCTCCGCATATACCCTAAAGGGCGTGAAAGTAGCGCAGGCCAAGGGTGCTCTTGACCTCAATGGTCTTTCCGCAGGTGCCTACGTGATAGTGGCACGCGACGGAGCCGGATTCGCGGTAGCCAAGGTTGCCCGATAACGGAGCATAGCTCGGCGCTTTCCGGTTGACGAAACGATTATTATGGAATCCAGTCCCGGAGGGGATAAAATTGATCCTTGTCCCCTCCGGATTCTCCTCACTTTCATATATGGCGGATATAACGTAAATTTGATATAAATCCAAGATAAAGGTATATTGTCGGCAGAGGCCGATTATTGTAAAAAAGATTGTATTTAGGATACCCCGGTGCAAACCGCAGGCCTCAGACTATTGATTGATGGCATTGCGGACTGCTTTGGAATTTGTAGATTGTATATAAAGTCAATTACACCATATATGTGTGGCAGGACTTTGGCTGTAGCAATGGACCTTGGCCTGCAACACGATCCCCTCTTCTGAGACAAACAAACCTTAACTCATCACAAAAACTCAGTACATAGGATGCGAATATCATTCAAACATCTGTCACGGCTCTCGGCATCGGCCGCTCTGCTGGCAACATCACTGGCTGGACAACAGGCATGGGCACAGAGTCTGTCGCTCAGCGGTACGGTTGTTGACCAGGATGGATAGCCTATCATCGGCGCTACCGTGCATGTCGCAGGTACAAACCGAGTCACCTCCACCAATGTCGACGGCAAATTCTCCATAAAGGCCGACAAGGGCGAAAAGCTCCAGATCAGCTACGTAGGCTATCGGCGTCAGAATATAACAGTAAAAAATGCGGGTGCTCTCAACGTAGTGCTCGTAAATGACCAGAACCAGCTCAACGAGGTGGTTGTGACAGCGCTCGGTATCACACGCGACGCCAAGTCGCTCTCCTACGCGCGGCAGTCAATAGATACAGAGCCTCTTACAGAGGTGCGTGGCTCCAACCTCATGGATATGCTTACCGGAAAAGCCGCCGGTATGCAGGTAATATCCGGCGGTGGTCCTACCGCCTCGACACGTATAGTGCTGCGCGGTGTCAACTCTCTCACCGGCAACAACCAGCCGCTTATCGTAGTCGACGGAGTGCCCATCATCAACAACATGGGCGAGGACGGCGACCTTGACTTCGGCAACCCGGCCAACCTTATCAACCCTGATGAAATCGAGGACCTCGAGGTGTTGAAGGGAGCCAACGCCTCGGCTCTCTATGGTTCCGATGCAGCCAACGGTGTGATTCTTATCACCACCAAGAAGGCCACCAAGAAAAAAGGCCTCGGTGTGACTTACGGATTCAACCTTATGCTCGGCTACCTCTACAACTATCCTGCCTATCAGAACTGGTATGGCGCAGGACAGTCATGTGCCTTCGAGCGTGCCAATCAGGGACGTAATTTCTATGGAAGCCAGGGTACTGCCGGAGGATATGACCCAAGCCTTCCATACGGCATATGGAATCCCAACAACGCCGGTCAGGACCAGCGCTCGTGGGGCATGCCGATGCTCGGCTTCGACGTTGTTGGACGTAACGGCCAGGTGCGTCAGTATTCGTCGCATCCCGAGACCACCAAGGCCATGTATGGTACGAGCCATATGTACACCAACTCACTTTCGGTCGACAAAGTGTTCGACGGAGGCACATTCCGTCTGAGCTACACCAACATCATCTCCGATGACGTGCTGAAGGGTGTGAACGATCTCGAACGCCATACCTTCAACCTCCATACCACTGCCGACATAGCCAAATGGTGGAATGTCGACGTGTCCACCCGCTATGTCTACGAAGAGGTCGAGAACCGTGCGTTCCGCAACTCCTCCGACCGTAATCCGGTGTATCTTTTCGCCAATCTGTCGCGCGATGCCTCTATCGATGAACTTGTCCCCTGGAAGAAGCCCGACGGCACAGCCTATAATTTCAAAGGCTTTACAAATCCGTTTTGGTCGCTCAACGAGTGTGACAACTCCGACAACAAGCATTGGTTCATGGGCAACGTCACATTCAACTTCAAGCCCTATAAGATGGTCGACGTGCGTCTGCGCGCCGCTACCGACCTGCAGGTGAGCGAGGGCTGGTCATTCACCAATCTCAATACACCCTTCGATACCGACGGCGAGTACATGCGCTGGAAACGCGACTGGCGCAATACCAACTACGAAGCCCTTGTGATGTTCCACAACGGATTCTGGGACAATCTTCTCAATGTCAACGCCAGCATCGGTGCGTCGGCCCAGTCGATACATGGCTCACGAATGTATTCCAAGGCTTCTCAGCTCCAGTTCAAGGACATGCGCTCGCTTTCCAATGCCAAAGGCCTCGTGAGCGCTCTTGAAGAGAGCGAAGGGAAAAAGAAACAGGCCGTGTACGGAGCCCTTTCTCTCGGTATCGACGGGTGGGCATACATCGATGCTACCGCACGCAACGAATGGTCATCTGCTCTTCCCCAAAATAATAATTCATACTTCTACTGGTCGGTAGGTACCGGTCTGGTGATTTCCGACTTGCTCAAGCTCGACCAGCATATCTTCCCGCTCGTAAAAGTTCGCGGCTCTTACGCCAAGGTGGGCAACGATACGGGCTACGATCGTCTTATCTCGGGATATTACAAGGCTGAGGACGGTTCATTCCTCGGTATACCTTATTTTACCGGTGAATCAGTGCTGAAGACACTTGGTCTGCGCCCGGAGATGACCAAATCGTGGGAGCTCGGTGCCGAACTCAGATTCTTCGACAACCGCTTCTCGTTTGACTTCACATATTACAACAAGGCTACCACCGACCAGATTGTAGAGGCCGACGCTCCTTTGGCCTCAGGCTATCAGCGCGAGATTATCAACGCTGGCAAGATGACCAACAAGGGTGTAGAGCTCAGTTTCTCTGTAACTCCGATACGCACACGCGACTGGACTTGGGAGATACGTGCCAACTGGGCGAAGAACAACAATATGGTGGTGGCGCTCGCTCCCGGCATTGACCGTTTCGAAATCCGCGGACGTGACAATATCAAATCATATGCCGAAGTGGGCAAGCCCTATGGCGTGTTCTACGGCAACGACTATAAACGCGACGAAAACGGGAATATATATGTAGGCCGCGACGGCAAGGCCGAGTATGAGCCGGACCGGTATCTCGGTTCGATTCAGCCCGACTGGATTGGTGGTGCCGGAACAACTCTACGCTGGAAGAATCTCTCCGTGGGCGCTGCCATTGACTTCAGCCACGGTGGCAACTTCTGGAGCTACACCACATTCCGCGGAGGTATCGACGGAAACACAGTGAATACCCTTGAGGGCCGTCTCGAAAATCAGATTTCGCGCCTCGTCTATGGCGAGAACGACCGCGAACGTCAGGGTGTGCTCGAATCGCAGTATACCAATGTACCCGGCTCCGATCCGAATACCAATCCTGTGATTTATGCCGACTGGGCGCGTCCCAAGGGTGTATGGGTAGGCAACACCGTATACTCCGAGGGGCTTGAATATTGGGGTGGCAAGCAGTCGATGACATGGGTTACTCCTACCGACCACTGGTGTCACAACGGCACTTCGTCGGCCGCACGCTATATATATTCGGCTTCTTATGTGAAGTTGCGCGAAATCAGCGTAGGCTATAGTGTGCCTCAGGAATGGCTGCGCAAGTCATTTATCCGTTCGGCCAAGGTTTCAGTTGTAGGCCGCAACGTGGCGATTCTCTACCAGAACTGCCCCAAGGGTATGGATCCGCAGGCTACATCCTCCACCGGCAATGCCCAGGGCTTCGAGGAAGGCTTCACTCTGCCGCAGGCCACATGGGGATTCGACATCAAAGTCACATTCTAAAAGACCAATTACCGTATGAAACTTAAATATATCATTCCCTCTGTCGCGATAGCCGCTGCCGGACTCGGTTTTTCAGGCTGTACCGATGATTTCGAGGAGATAAACACCAATCCTCACAAGGTATATGACGTTGAACTCAACGATGTGTTCGCCGGTACCGTGCAGCGTACCGCCAACAACTGGGCCGAGATGAACTATCGTCGTTTCCTCAACTTCTCCCGCCTTACGATTGTGATGTTCTGCTGCAATCCGAGCCAGGACACCGGCGACGGATATTTTCGCAACTACTATGTCAACGTGCTCCGCGACCTTATCAAACTTGAACGTGAATATGCCGCTAATGTCGACAATGAGGGGCGCACTATATATCCCAAAAACATGGCCATCGTCAAGGCATGGAAGTCATATGTATACTATGTGATGGCATCATGCTGGGGCCCCATTCCCATGAGTGACGCTATCGTTGTCGGTAATGAGGGCAAGCGTTATTACAAGTACGATTCGGAAGAGCAGGTATATACACAGATTCTCAATGACCTAAGGGAGGCCGTCGATCTGCTCGACCATACCCAGAACGCATCGGCTCTTGACGCCCTTCAGAACGACCCGATATTCGGTGCCGGCGGTATCGGTGCTCCCGATATGGACAAATGGCTCAGATTTGCCAACACCCTTCGTCTTAATGTGGCCATGCACTGTCAGAACCTCAATTCCGACCTGTCGCGTGAGCATGCTCTCGAGGTGCTTGCTGACGGACGTCTTATGGCGTCGAACGATGATAATGCGGTGATGCAGTGGGGGCTCGACTCGGATAAGTCGTCGAGCTACTACTACCGTTCGTTCCAGAAAGACCATAAGGCCGAGCAGGGTGGGGAGGCCCCGATATGGCCATGTCTCAACGAGTACGGCTACATATACTTTGCTACATTCAACGACCCGCGTATCGGGAAGTATGTGCGCAAGATGAACGAGCGCAATCCAAAGGCCAAGCCGTTCCTTGTCACAGACACTCTTACACGTGCGCATTCAGCTTACTGCAAGAATTCCGACACAAAGATGACAATCAACGGCCAGAGTGTGGTAGTGGCCACAAAGTGTGCCAATTACACTCAGCACCGTTCGCTCCCTACTGCCGTTAAGAACACTCTTCGCGACTCGATTATTGTACGCTATACTGTCGACTATGCGCCCTATCAGGAGCAGTGCGATATTCCCAACTCATGGCGATATGCCACGGTGCCGGGTATGACATATACCTACCACGATGTGCTCGGCTCTGCCCGACAGGACGATTACAATCATTCTGTGGCACAGCCTTACTTCGTAAGCGAGGATGCCCATTGGGTAATCCTCACCTATGCCGACGCATGCTTCCTCCGCGCCGAGGCCGAACTCATTTACAACAACAATCCGGGCCGTGCCAAGACTGCCTATGAGGAGGGTATCGATGCCTCGATGGCACAGTGGGGCATTACCGACTATGCTGACTTCAAGGCTCAGGACGGTGTGAAATGGGGTACCTCGAAAGAAGGATACCACGACCGCCGTCTCATATATCAGGCCAAAATCATGGGTGGCGACAATGGCAACGACGGGCTGCTTGAGCAGATTTACAAACAGCGCTCCTTCGCCGACTATTTCAATGGTCTTGAGATATGGAACATCGAGCGCCGTACCCGCACATTTGACTGGCCTCCTACATTTACAAAAGATCAGTCATCGGGAGTGCTTGGCGCAAGTCCCGACTACAACTACTGGATGGAACGCCTCATATATCCGGAGGCCGAGACAACAAAGAACGGTGCAGCAAATGCCGAGGGTATCGCGATGCTTCAGTCAGTGTCTCCGTTTGTACGTACCGAACGCTGGGGCGACAATATCTTCACCTCTCTTGGCTTTGCAAAAAAGAATCCACATGTCGAGGATGCAAGTCTCTGGGGTACTCCGCGTGAGATTACTCCAAAGATGGAATATTACGAGCACTACTACGGCGATACGTATGAGAAACTCCTCGCACGCGCCAAGGAAATCAGCGGTGCACGTCTGGAGGCCGCAGCCCTCGGAGCTGTCGCTTTCGAGTACCAGAGTACCAAGGCCTACGGCTACAACCTCACTTCAGGCAACTGATTTTCCACATCCCCTGCATACACCAACACTATTAAACATATATTGAAACCGACATGAAAAAGAATATATTATGGAGCCTGGCTATTGCACTCGGACTGTTTGCCACAGCGTGTGTCGAGGATGACAATCCCGATATCTCCGAGCACCCCTGGAACTATAAGCTGACTCCCGTCAATGTAGGAAAGGTGCCTACCGGCATCCTGATGTACAACCCCTCGAGCTGGTGGAGCAATGCCCAGATTATGCGTCGCCTTGAGGAGGAATATGATGCCGAAACCGGTAAATACGGACCGTACGTAAAGGTTGCGGCCGGTCAGTACGAACTGTTCGGCACCAACCGCGACTATCATGAAGAGTATGCGCAAAATCTCGGCGTCATCGTGGAGAATGTGAAGAAAGCCAAAATCGACTATATCATCACTCCCCACATATCGGAGGACCGCAACAAGATGTTCCCCAATAATATCAGCGCTCAGGATACTGTGTTCATAAATATGCTTTCGGGCCATACCGACACACTTCAGTGGAAGAACGACGGCTCGATGGGCTTTGCCATCCGCTTCAACGCGCAGAACGTTGCCGACGGTCTCGGTTGCAAGGACAACAATACCCTTCTTGAGGATTGCTCTCCCCGTGAGTACCGCCTCGACAACGGCCAGACCGTACAGGTGCCTGCCCGTGAAGTGTTCCTCAACTTTGTGCGCCGATTGTCGTGGTTCATGACCGAGTCCACATATTTCCATTTCCACGGTCGTCCCGTGCTGGTTATCGACGGGTTGCGTCAGCTTTACAGCCGTGATCCGCGGGCTCTGTACGACGACATGCGCTCCATAATCAAGAATGAAGTCGGCAAGGATGTGTATATCATCGCGCGCCAGACACAATGGACTCCCCCTGCACGCTGGCAGCATTTCTGGATTGAAGGACATGCCGACGCCGTGGTTCCCGAGAAACTGACCAATCTTGAAAACGGTATCGGATGGGACCGGTTCGATCTACACAACATTCTTATAAACGAGCACATGAAGGTCAACCGCGAGTATTATGCCAACTGCGGTATAAACTACATACCTTCGGTCAGCCCCGGATTCTCATTCTACGTGCAGGACGGACGCTGGGACTATCCTATCATTCAGCCCGATCCTCAGGACTTTCGCGAACGTTGCTGGTCGGCCAAGATGCAGCTCGGCTCGCAGCCTATGGTGATTGTCGACGCATACAATGAATGGAACTTTGCCAATGCCGTAGAACCTGCCGACCCCGAGTATGGCAATGGCTGGGGTGATACCTATCTGAATATTATCGCCGAAGAATTCGGCCAGTAATAAAATTAATAGATATGAATAAGATTACAATATCCATATTGGCGGGATTATTCCTGGCGGTGACTCCGGTTGCCGCCGGGGCCGCTACCTATGAGCGCAAGCCGCAGGTTGTCGACAATCCCGACTATCCCACTCCTGATGTCAAGGTCGTGGAAATGAACATCCTCGACTATAGTGCCGACGCCAACAAGGGAAACACCAATGTGACAACAATAATACAGCAGATGCTGAATGCTCTGGGCGACGCATCGTCGTATCCCTCCGGTGAGCGCCAGGCCTATCGCAAGACCGGCGGCACTCTGTATCTTCCGGCAGGCACATACAAGATTGACGGCCGGATTACTGTGCCCCGTGGAGTATCCATACGCGGTGACTGGAAGAAACCCGTAAAGGGCGAGAAAATCGAAGGCACGATTCTGAAAGTGTCAAACAAATATGCCAATGATACGGTAGAGACAAATTCATGTTTCATCATGGAGCCGTCCACTGTTGTCAGCGATGTGGCTGTCTGGTATGAGACTCAGCGTGCCGACAATCCGATTCCTTATCCCCCGACTGTAGTCATGGGAAAGCAAGGATACTTCGGAAATGATTACTGTAACGTACGTAATGTGACACTTGTCAATTCGTATATCGGAGTCATATTCTCAGAACGCAACGGTGGCGGATGCCCTAATATCTTCGGGCTTTACGGCACTCCGCTTCACAAGGGTGTGACTATGGATAATATCGCCGACGTAGGCCGATTCGACCATATTGACTTTTCTCCGAAATACTGGGCCGGCTCCGGTCTGCCCGACGCGGCCGATGCTACTTCATGGACCTACTACCATGCAACAGGATTCGAGATGCGCCGCAACGACTGGTCATATTGCTGCAACTACTCTGCTGAAGGCTATAACCGTGGATTTTGGGCAAAAAAATCTCCGGCCCATATGGCGGCACAGTCTACCGGTTCGCCCAATGGCCACAACTATAATCTTACATTTACAGACTGTCGTACCGGCGTGTATATGACTGAGTCGGCAGGATGCGGATGCATGTTCACACGAGTCACCACTCAAGGCTGTGAGATAGGTCTGGAACAGGCAGCCGGTGATCTTGGCCCTTCGCAGTTCCTTGCATGTGACTTCACAGGCTCGCGCTACGGCATATACACCCATCCCGACGCTACACAGACCACACAGCTTCATCAGTGCCGGGTAAACGGTATTGTTAATTTCGAGGGCGGACAGCTGATTGCCGATCACAATACATTCAATGGAAATGTCGAGGTAGGTGCCATGGCGCGTTGTATCTTTGTCGGCAACAGATTTACCGCAGGGCAGTTTGTCAACAACTCGCTGTATGACTGTCAGGTGTCGGACAATGCATCCTATACCGCAAAGGCTGTGCCGGAATATCCGGCTGAGATGATGGCGGTAAAGGAGACACGCCCGGCAAAGACCGACCTCTTCCTTGCAAGCGCCTACGGTGCGGTAGGCACTTATATCTCCCCCGAGGACACATCACATGGTGAAAATTCCTCACACGACAATTCTACAGCCATCCAGCAGGCTCTGGACGCTGCCGGCGCCAATGGCGGTGGTATCGTATATCTGACCCCCGGACACTACAGGTGCAACTCTCCTCTGTCAATACCCGCGGGCGTAGAACTCCGAGGTGCTTCCGATATGGCCAGTGTTCCGCGTGGCCAGGGTGCCGTACTTGAAGTATATTGTGGAGAGGGCAGTGACAATGGCACTCCGTTCATAACCATGGCACAAAAGTCGGGCATACGTGGCATCTCCATAAATTATCCGGCTCAGGACGAGTCGATATTCACTGATGTGGCAGGAGGTATGGTCAACGGTGTGTTCGTAGCGGCTCATGCGGTATGTACCCCGAAGAAGTATCCATATGCAGTGAGAGGAAATGCCGATACATATGTGGTAAACCTTGCCGTGCGTGCATGCTATCAGGCTGTAGATATGTTCACCAACAAGTGTGACAATCATTATGTCGATTACATCTCGGGACATTGCTTCAAGAATGTGATACGTGTGGGCGGTATGTCGGAAAACGGTACCATAAGCAATATTCAGTGCAACACCATCGGATATGCCGCCGGCGACGAATGGAAGTTCGGTCTTTGGCCCAATTCGCTCCACAACAAGAACAATCTCCATCAGGATGCATGCTATCAGCAGAACTACGACGAACTCGACTTCTTCATCATAGGCGACTGCCGCAACGAGAATCTGTACAACAACTTCCTGTTCGGATCGGCTACCGGTATGCTCTTCCAGAGCGACGGCCAGGGAGGCGCGACATTCAAATCGCTCGGCAATGCGGTCGACGGTGTTGTGAAGACATTTGTATTCAAGGCTATCGCAGCCGATGCGGCTATGACCAACTCTCAGCTTGTGGCTCTCAACAACGGCCACTCGGCGAGCTTCTTCACCACAGACGCCGGATTCAACCGTACGGTCGATATGTTTGCCACCAACAACTGGGGTGGAGGCGACACATTTGCCGATATCAAGGGTGGAAATGTAAATTTCATTCTCGCCGCTCTACAGCAGAATGGCGACAAACAGACCTTCCTTGTCGACAACGGAGGCAAGTTTGCGATGAACAACTTCAACGTGCGATCCAACAACAAGAATGCCAATGGCAATAAGAATGTCAGCCTTTACTCAGGCGTCTTCACTCCGCTTACCAATGACGGAAAGAACGCATTCGACACATCTTTGTTTGCTACTTACAGCTATATGCTTCCGATGGCCTGGAACATGAGCAACCGCAGCGGGTTTAAAGACCGTGACGGATGGCATGTGATAGCGTTCAACGATATGCTCGGCAAGATTTACGACCAGAACGGCAACCTCGTGGAGGGTAGTTCGCTTACCAACTATGTAGAGGGTAGCACTCTTCAGGACCTTGACCGCTACGAAGCCAATGAGTTCTATGAGCGTAACCCCGGCGACGCACGTGCAAGCCGTGCCACAGACGACGATATCAAGACACGCTGGTCTACTAAAGGGAGCCAGAACCCGCTTGAATGGTACGACCAGAATGCCAACGACGATACAAAGCCGCAGCAGGCCTGGATGACACGTGAGATGCAATGGTTTGCAGTATATTTTGACCAGAATCTTCTCGATCTTAAGAAGACCGAACATATCAACGCTCTCATCCTTGACGCAAGCAACGACCCTAACGACGGCCCGTCGTCATGGCAGTTGCAGGTGCTTGACTACGACAGCGAGGAGCAGATTGTCAGTCCCGAGCAGACTCCGCAGGATGCAAAAAACTATTTCAAGAATGAATTTGGCATTGAACTTGACGATTACCTCTCATGGGAGGATGACCGTACTGATGAGCTTTATGGACACCGCTGGCGCACGGTAGCTACCGGCAACGGTGCAGGCTCTCTCCTTATTGCTCCGTTTCCTGAGGAGGATGTGCTCGGACTGCGCATACTCCAGACCGGAAAGAAAGGCAACTACTGGTCAATCGACGAGATTTACGTAGCGATGATTGAAGGATTGAATTCCGATTTGAACGGTATTGACGAGGTAACTGCCCTCAACCGGGAGAAGACACTGTTTTTTGCCGAAGGCACTCTGATTATCGCCGCATCTCTCTTTGACGCCCAAGGCAAGGCCAATGTTGAGATTTTCAACCTTTACGGACAGAAAGTCAGGGATTTCACAGTCACATCCGGTCAGGTGGCTATCGACGGTCTCGACAGTGGCGTTTATATAGTGTGTGTAGGTTCGGCCTCGTTAAAGTTTGTCAATAGAAAGTAGTGTAGGTGTTTCCCGCATTGTGGACACAGAACGGTAATTAATCACTCTATAAATAATAAGGTGTATCGTACATGTCGGCGGTACACCTTATTTATTTTTTACATGGTCCATGCGCTATGTTTTTATATATGCCGCAATTATGCTAACTTTCCTCTAAAACGTATTTACCTTATAAGAATGTGATATCCCCATAAACGGACAAGAACTGAGACAAATGTACATAAACACGGGTTCCGGCAGTCATTAGACAGCGGAATATAGATATAAGATTGCTACTTTCCTCTACAAGCTTGGTTAGCTTATGCCGGTATCCAACTCCTTCCGATGCTATTGCAAATTTGCGAACCGGGCTGCGATGCACCACAAAGTTAATTACATTGCACCGGAAGGTATGTCGAATGGCCCTCAGGCCATTTTCGATTCGAAAGATTTGAGTTGCTCCTCCAGGAGCCTCTGCTGCTCAAGTCTTTTGAGGTAGATGTCGATGAAGTCCTGCTCTTTGGAGAGCATGTGCCATATGGCGACGAGTATCTTGCGTGCGATGGCCACCTGAATTTTCATCCTGCTCTTTTTCTTGACCGTGGTCTGGACGTAGCTGAAATTTGAGAAGAAACAGTTCCGGGTTCTTGATGCGACCCATGCGATTTCAATCAGTATTTCTCTGAGATATCTGTTTCCGTGCGTCACTTTTCTGCTTTTGTAGCGACCATTGCTGACATCGTTTCGCGGTTTGAGTCCGCACCATCCGACAAGAGATGCCGCTGTTGCAAACATCTGCATGTCAACCCCTGTCTCCGCAATTATTGCCGTGGCCGCGCGTTCCTTGACTCCGGGGATGGTCTGAAGACGTCTGTACTGCTGGGGAAAGTGTTTCCCGCACAGGGCGGTGAGTTCCTTCTGGCATTCCGCCATCTGTGCCTCTATCAGGTCTATGACCGCCTTAGTCTGCCTGAAGATGATAATATCTGTATCCGAGAAGCAGCCTGTGACGGCCGCCATTATCGTCTGGCGGCCATGCTTGTTGATGGTGCGGCCATGAACCTTGGCGATCAGCTTTCCCGGATCACGCCCACCGTCGATTATGCAGGAAAGTACCGACTGATAGCTTTTCCCCTTTATCCGGCTCACGTAGTTGCTCAGCCTGAACCCGCAGCGCTGAAGGGCCGCATCAAGCTTGTTGGTGTTGTAGGTCAGATCTTCGTTGAGATCCATGATGCGGCGGTTAAGCTTGCGCATGTCCTGAACTATTGTCTCGGGAACGAAACTTCCTCTGATAAGATTCTTCAGCAAACATTCGGCTATCCACTGGGCATCCTTGATATCGCTCTTGCGTCCCGGAAGCTGTTTGATGAAATAAGGATTGACAAGCTTGAGTTCCATCGACCCGCAAAGCTCGTTCCATACGGGCACCCAATATACAGCTGTACTCTCCATGGCGGCCTCGGTTACGCCCCGGGCTGTCATATCATTACACATCTGGCGCAGGTCGGGAGTAAGAACTCCATAGGTTTTTTCGAAAATGATGGCCTCGTCATGCCCCATAATACAAAGATAAATGCTATCTTTGTGGACATCAAGGCCGGCGACTGTTCGGTTTCTGTCCATACCATTGAATTTAAATTATTCCTCCAAATTACTAAAATTGTGACTAAGAGCACGCAGGAGGGGACAGAAATCGGCGCGTCAGCCTTGTTTTTATTCTGCCGGTGTAGAAATCTCGCTGTTTTTATGTAAATTTGCAGTCAGAAAATCCCCTCCGATTAATATTTCTATGCAACAGAAAATCATTATTCTCGATTTCGGAAGCCAGACCACCCAGCTGATTGGCCGCCGTGTGAGAGAGCTGAACACTTATTGCGAGATTGTGCCTTACAATAAGTTTCCCCACGACGATCCTTCCGTAATTGGCGTTATCCTTTCAGGTAGTCCGTTCTCGGTCTACGATGAAAAAGCGTTCCGCATGTCGCTCGACGGCATCCGTGGCCGTCTGCCCATACTCGGCATATGCTATGGCGCACAGTTTATGGCCTACACCAACGGCGGTACGGTAGAACCCGCCGGAACCCGCGAATACGGTCGTGCCCATCTTGAAAAATTTGATGCCGCCAATCCTCTGCTTAAGGGGTTGGAGCCTTCTACACAGGTATGGATGAGCCATGGCGACACCATTACCTCAATCCCTTCCAACTTCAAGATTATCGCATCGACCGACAAGGTTGCCGTTGCCGCCTATCAGGCCGAGGGCGAGCAACTGTGGGGTGTGCAGTTCCATCCCGAGGTGTACCATTCGGTACAGGGTACCGAGTTGTTGCGCAACTTCGTGGTAGATATATGCGGCTCGCGCCAGGACTGGAGTGCCGCCTCATTTATCGAATCAACTGTGGCCGCACTCAAAGAACAGCTGGGCGACGACAAGGTTGTGCTCGGTCTGTCGGGTGGTGTTGATTCCTCTGTAGCTGCCGTGTTGCTCAACAAGGCTATCGGAAAGAACCTTACCTGTATATTCGTAGACCATGGCATGCTTCGCAAGAATGAGTTTGCCAATGTGCTCCACGATTACGAATGTCTCGGACTCAATGTTATCGGAGTCGATGCTTCGGCCGAATTCTTCGCCGAACTCGCCGGAGTGACCGATCCCGAGCGCAAACGCAAGATTATCGGCAAGGGATTCATCGACGTGTTTGACCGCGAGGCCCACAAGATAAAGGATGTGAAATGGCTCGCCCAAGGCACCATCTATCCCGACTGTATCGAGTCGCTCTCTATCACCGGCACGACCATCAAGAGCCATCACAACGTAGGCGGTCTGCCCGAGAAGATGAATCTTAAGCTCTGTGAGCCGTTGCGTCTTCTCTTCAAGGATGAGGTACGCGCTGTTGGCCGCGAGCTCGGAATGCCTGAGCATCTTATCAAGCGCCATCCGTTCCCCGGCCCCGGGCTTGCCGTGCGCATTCTTGGCGACATCACCCCCGAAAAGGTGGCCGTGCTTCAGAATGCCGACGACATATTCATCTCTGCCCTGCACGAATGGGGACTGTACGACCAGGTATGGCAGGCAGGTGCGATTCTCCTCCCCGTGCAGAGTGTAGGAGTGATGGGCGACGAACGCACCTATGAACGAGCTGTCGCACTCCGTGCCGTTACATCTACCGACGCCATGACAGCCGACTGGGCTCATCTGCCTTACGATTTCATGGCCAAGGTCTCCAACGACATTATCAATAAGGTTAAAGGTGTCAACCGCGTCTGCTACGACATCTCCTCCAAGCCGCCGGCAACAATCGAGTGGGAATAATTCACCCCACAGGTCAATATAATACAGCAAGGACTACGGAACATTTCGTAGTCCTTGCTGTATTATATAATGTATATGCAAAAATCCGTCAGTCTAAATGAAGCGTTGAACGCAGGTATATAAAAAGTCAGTACCACAACGGATGTCCGTTGTGGTACTGCTGTAGCGGGACCGAGAATTGAACTCGGGACCTCCGGGTTATGAATCCGACGCTCTAACCAACTGAGCTATCCCGCCATTTGTGAGTGCAAAGGTAGTGCCTATTTTTTGATTTTCCAACAAATTCGGCAAAAAAATTAATGCAAAATTTCATTATGGATTCCGCCTATGGGTGATAAGGTGCTTTTGCCGTCTCATAACCCTTTAATCCTCAGTCGAGAGAATAATAACATCAAAGATTTGCATGTGTCAGAAAAATATCCGACATTTGCAGTCAGTTTTTACGTGGGCAATCTGTGCCCTCTTACATATTATCACAGAATGATTACGATTACATTCCCCGACAAAAGCACCCGGCAGTATGAGCCCGGCACTACCCCGCTCCAGATTGCCGAGAGCATCAGCACCCGTCTCGCTCAGGACATTCTTGCCGCTACTGTCAACGGCGCTGAGTGGGATATATCACGCCCCATAACCGAAGATGCCGAGATAAAGCTGTTCAAGTGGGACGATGCCGAAGGCAAGCACGCTTTCTGGCACTCGTCGGCCCACCTGCTCGCCGAAGCTCTTCAGGAACTGTATCCGGGCGTAAAGTTCGGTATCGGTCCGGCCATTGAGAATGGCTTCTACTACGACATCGATCCCAATGGCAACACCATCACATCGGCCGACTTCCCCGCTATCGAAGCCAAGATGATTGAGCTGGCCCAGAAAAAAGAGTCTATCGTGCGTGCAGACATCTCTAAGGACGATGCCTTGAAGATGTTCGGTGACCGTGGCGAGGAATATAAGTGCGAGCTTATATCCGAGCTTGAGGACGGCCACATCACCACATATACACAGGGCGCGTTCACCGACCTGTGTCGTGGTCCGCACCTTCCTACTACTGCACCTATCAAGGCTGTGAAAATCCTTTCGCTTGCCGGCGCATACTGGCGTGGCGACGAAAAGCGCAACCAGCTTGTTCGCGTCTATGGCATCACCTTCCCCAAGAAAAAGATGCTCGATGAGTATCTCGTGATGCTCGAAGAGGCCAAGAAACGCGACCACCGCAAGATAGGCAAAGAGATGGAGCTGTTTGCATTCTCGCCCAATGTAGGCGCAGGACTTCCGCTCTGGCTCCCGAAGGGTGCCGCTCTGCGTGACCGTCTTGAGCAGTTCCTGCGCAAGATACAGAAGCGCTACGGCTATCTTCAGGTAATCACTCCTCATATCGGCAACAAGAACCTTTATGTTACCTCGGGCCACTATGCCAAGTATGGCAAGGATTCATTCCAGCCCATACACACCCCCGAGGAAGGCGAGGAATATCTGCTCAAGCCGATGAACTGTCCTCACCACTGCGAGATTTACCGTAGCTCGCCCCGCAGCTACCGCGACCTGCCTCTGCGTCTTGCCGAGTTCGGTACAGTGTACCGCTACGAGCAGAGTGGCGAGCTCCACGGTCTTACCCGTGTGCGCGGTTTTACTCAGGATGATGCCCACATCTTCTGTGCTCCCGACCAGATTAAGGATGAGTTCCTCAAGGTGATGGATATTATATTCTACATCTTCAAGGCTCTTAAATTCGACAACTTCGAGGCGCAGATTTCGCTTCGCGACCCCAATAATAAGGAGAAGTATATTGGCTCTGACGAAAACTGGCATCTCGCCGAGAACGCCATTATCGAGGCATGCGCCGAAAAGGGTCTCAATGCCCGCACCGAACTCGGTGAGGCTGCATTCTATGGCCCCAAACTCGACTTCATGGTGAAGGATGCCATCGGACGCCGCTGGCAGCTCGGCACTATTCAGGTCGACTACAACCTCCCCGAGCGCTTCCAGCTTGAATTTACCGGAGCCGACAACCAGAAGCACCGTCCGGTAATGATACATCGCGCACCGTTCGGCTCGCTCGAACGCTTCGTTGCCGTACTTCTCGAGCACACCGCCGGCAAACTGCCCCTTTGGCTTGTGCCCGACCAGTGTGCCGTACTGCCCATTTCCGAGAAGTTCAACGATTATGCACGTCGTGTGGCCGCCGAACTCAACGAGGCTGACGTACGCGCCATAGTCGATGACCGTAACGAGAAAATCGGTAAGAAAATCCGCGACAACGAGCTCAAACGCATACCTTACATGCTCATCGTAGGTGAAAAAGAAGCACAAAATGATGAAGTTTCTGTAAGAAAACAGGGCGAAGGCGATAAAGGTACGATGAAAATCACTACCTTTGCAAAATATTTGACCGATGAGGTCTCCAGCATGATTAACCAATAACCCTACTGAATGGACAACAAACCATCTTATCCCTCGGGTCCGCAGAGAGGCGGCAACCGTCCCCCCTTCCGCGGTGCTCCGCGTAAAGAAGAACCATATGCCATAAACGAGCGTATCCGTGCCCGCGAAGTACGCATTGTCGGCGATAATGTCGAAAATGGCGTATATCCCATTCAGCAGGCTCTGCGTCTTGCTCAAGAGCAGGAGCTTGACCTCGTGGAGATTTCTCCCAAGGCTGTGCCTCCTGTATGCAAGATTCTCGACTACCAGAAGTTCCTTTACCAGCAGAAAAAGCGACTCAAGGAGCAGAAGGCCAAGTCGACCAAGGTAGTTGTGAAGGAGATACGTTTCGGACCTCAGACCGACGATCACGACTACAACTTCAAGCTCAAGCATGCTCAGGGCTTCCTCAAAGAGGGCGCCAAGGTAAAGGCCTACGTGTTCTTCCGCGGACGTTCTATCCTTTTCAAGGAGCAGGGCGAGGTGCTTCTTCTTCGCTTTGCCAACGACCTTGAAGAGCTCGGCAAACTTGAGCAGATGCCGGTGCTTGAAGGCAAGCGCATGACCATCATGCTTTCTCCCAAAAAACCGGCAAAGTAAGGCTCTGGCCGCTCTGTCGACAACAGTGTAAATCAAGGCGCCTGTGCGCCACATCTACAAATACTTTTAATTAACGAACAAAATGCCTAAGATTAAGACTAATTCCGGTGCCAAAAAGAGGTTCGCCCTTACCGGATCAGGAAAGATCAAGAGAAAACACGCTTTCAAGAGCCACATTCTCACCAAAAAGACCAAGAAGCAGAAGCGCAACCTTACCCACAGCGGCCTCGTGGCTACTGTAGACCAGAAGGAAGTTCGCAACCTCCTCGCTCTCTAATCAGTGTCATCTGTGTGGGAGACATCCCGTTTTCTCCTGCTCTTGCAGGTAAATTCGTGATTCCGAAGCCCCGAGGGCTTCAACAACAAAATTTCATTAACCGAATGTTCAGCCCAAAGAGCTTTAGCCGCTGACATTCAAAATCATTCAAAACAATGCCAAGATCAGTAAACCATGTTGCTTCAAGAGCACGTCGTAAGAAAATCCTGAAACTCACCCGCGGTTATTTCGGCTGCCGCAAGAACGTATGGACCGTAGCCAAGAATACCTGGGAAAAGGGTCTTACATACGCTTACCGCGACCGCAAGGACAAGAAGCGCAACTTCCGCGCTCTTTGGATTCAGCGTATCAACGCCGCCGCACGCGAGGAGAATCTTTCTTACTCCAAGCTCATGGGCCTCATCCACAAATCAGGCATCGCTATCAACCGCAAGGTGCTCGCCGACCTCGCCCTCAACAACCCCGCCGCTTTCAAGGCTGTTGTTGCCAAGGTTAAGGACGCATAAGCTGCTTGCCTGACGCGAAAATAGAAACAAATAAGACTACGGTATGTCACAATCATTTTGACATACCGTAGTCTTTGTATTGCCATATAAGGCATTCTGCATACGCAGAGCGTAGTCGATTGGTCCGATAATCCCGCTGATATGCCATCGCCTGATAGATGCCATGCATATATTATAGTTTGTGAAAATGAGTTAATTTGCATTGTCTGATATTATCATAATACAAATGAATGTTAATATCATTGAAGAATGCAGCCACTCAATTCCTCCTCATCACTTCATTCTTGTTAAATTTGCAGAATGTGGTGGCGTATCGTCATGCATGCCGTACGGGCATCTGCGTCCATGCCTCCGAATCAAGATAATAATTAACCAGATATATAGGTATGTCTAACATACTCACCGGCCTCATTCACAGGCAGGCGTTAAAATATGGCGATCGTGCGGCCCTGAGCTTTAAGGATGCAGCCACTCATCCATGGGTGGATATTTCCTGGCGCAGTTTCGCCGAAATGGTCGACAAGGCTGCCATGGCCCTCGAACGGCTTGGAGCGGTGCCTGCCGACAATATAGGTGTATTCTCTGCCAACCGTCCCGGGGTTCTTGTTGCCGACTTTGCCGCCTATGCCAACCGGGCGGCTTCGGTGTCGATATACTCCACAAGCAGCCAGGAACAGGTGGAATATATAATTAATGATGCCGGGATAAAGATACTTTTCACAGGCACTCAGGAACATTACGAAATAGCTCGAAAAGCCCTCGGCCGATGCCCGTCGCTCAAGCGTATAATCGCTTTTGACATGTCGGAACGCCAGCCCGACGATAATGATACCCTTACCTTCTCTGAATTCCTTAAACTCGGAGAAGAGGCCCCGGAAGAAAGCCGCCGGGAGGTACAACGTCGCATCGATGAAGCCATTCCGGAGGATATCGCCACCCTGATATACACCTCAGGCACTACCGGAGAGCCCAAAGGAGCCATGCTTCCCCACAGCTGTTTCTCGGCCACATTGCCTATGCATGTCGAGCGCCTGACATCGATTTCCGATGCAGATACATCGATTTGCTTTCTGCCGCTTAGCCACATATTCGAGAAAGGATGGACCTACGTGTGTCTCTACGTAGGCATGAAGGTATACGTGAATCTCGACCCACGCGACATACAGAACTCAATCCGCGAGACCACGCCGACATGCATGTGTTCAGTGCCTCGCTTCTGGGAGAAAGTGTACGCCGCCGTACAGGCCAAGATACACCGTATGAACGCTTTCCAGAAGGTGATGGTGCGCCGCGCCCTTGCCGTGGGACGCCGTCGCAATCTCGACTATAAGCGTATTGGCCGTAAGGTTCCGGCATTGCTCGAAATGGAGTATCGCTTCTTCGATGCTCGCGTGTTCACTCCGCTCCGTAAAGTGATAGGCATCAATAACGGCAACATTTTCCCCACCGCCGGCGCCCCGTTGAGCGATACCATATGCGAGTTCCTCCATTCCTGCGGAATCAACATAATGGTCGGCTACGGACTCTCCGAGACCACCGCTACCGTCACCTGTTATCCTGCCGTAGGCTATGAAGTAGGTACCGTAGGTACCGTCATACCGCGCGTGCAGGTAAAAATCGGCGAGAACAACGAGATTCTCGTCAACGGGCCTACTATAATGACCGGATACTACAATAAGCCTGAAGCCACAGCCGAGGCGTTCACCCCCGACGGATGGTTCCGCACAGGCGACGCCGGACGTATTGACAATACGGGAGCGCTCATACTTACCGACCGTATCAAGGATCTCTTCAAGACATCCAACGGAAAATACATCGCTCCGCAGGCTATTGAAAGCCGCCTCGGCGAGGACAAGTATATCGAGCAGGTGGCCGTAATCGGCGACCGCCGCAAATATGTGACAGCCATTATCGTGCCGGCTCTTGACGCCCTGCGTGAGTATGCGGAAAAGAAGAAAATAAGCTATAAGTCCATGGCCGATCTTGTGGCCAATTCCGAAATCAACCGTATGATTCAGGAGCGTATCGAGAAGCTGGAAAAAGGCTTTGCCAACTACGAGAAGATAAAGCGCTTCACCCTCCTTCCCAAGGAATTCACAATGGAAGGCGGCGAGCTTACAAATACGCTTAAGATAAAGCGCCCGGTGATTAATACCAAATATGCCGACTTGATTGAGGCCATGTACGCACAATAGAGTCGGCGCCCCGACATTTTACTTCACCCCAAAAACAACGACTCCAATTCCCGCAATATGATAACCTACGACCAGCTAAAGCAGGCTATAGAGCGCAAAGATGCGCTTCGACATTATCTTGATATAGACTCCAAACGTATCGAAGTGGAGGAAGAAGAGCTGCGCACTCATGTGCCCGACTTCTGGGAACATCAGAAAGAGGCTCAGGCACAGATGAAGAAAGTGAAGCAACTGCACCAGTGGATTGACTCATATGATGAAGTCGACAAGGCTGTCGGCGAGCTTCAGCTTGCCTGGGACTTCCTTAAAGAGGGGCTGGTCGAGGAGGAAGAACTTGATCGAATGTACACCGACCTCATCGCCAAAATCGAGGATATGGAGCTGCGCAATATGCTCCGCCGCGAAGAAGACTCGCTTGGAGCCGTATTGAAAATCAATTCCGGCGCCGGAGGTACCGAGAGCCAGGACTGGGCGTCAATGCTTATGCGCATGTATCTGCGCTATTGCGAGGACAGAGGCTACAAGACCGCAATCGCCAATATACTTGAAGGTGACGAAGCCGGCATAAAATCGGTTACAATCGAGGTCGACGGCCCGATGGCATACGGCTATCTCAAGAGCGAGAACGGCGTGCACCGTCTTGTGCGGGTTTCGCCCTACAATGCCCAGGGCAAGCGTATGACATCGTTTGCGTCGGTATTCGTTACTCCGCTTGTCGACGATACAATCGAGGTACACGTTGATCCGGCGTTGCTCAGCTGGGACACCTTCCGAAGCGGAGGTGCCGGAGGCCAGAACGTCAACAAGGTAGAGTCGGGAGTGCGTCTGCGTTATCAGTTTACCGACCCATATACCGGCGAGAAGGAAGAGATTCTCATTGAGAACACCGAGACACGCGACCAGCCCAAGAACAAAGAGAACGCCATGCGCCAGCTGCGTTCGATTCTTTACGACAAGGAGCTGCAGCACCGTCTGGCCGAACAGCGCAAGATTGAGGATGGAAAGATGAAAATCGAATGGGGCTCGCAGATTCGCTCGTATGTGTTCGACGACCGTCGTGTCAAGGACCATCGTACCGGGTGGCAGACCTCTGATGTCAATGCAGTGATGGACGGGGATCTTGATCCGTTTATCAAAGCATACCTCATGCAGTTTGCCCAGGAGCAGGACGGAGAGTGAGATTCATTGATATACACCGGATAAGATTATGTGTAAGGACAAGATAACGGTAGTGAAGGTCGGAGGCAAGATTGTCGAGGAGCAAGACAGTCTCGACCGTCTCTTGCGCGATTTCGCAGCCATAGACGGATTCAAACTTCTCGTGCACGGTGGAGGTCGCTCCGCCACAAAAGTTGCAGCCGACCTGGGCATCGCCACCACTATGATTGAAGGACGCCGCGTCACAGACGAGGCCATGCTTCGCGTGGTGACAATGGTATACGGAGGTCTGGTCAACAAATCGGTGGTAGCCGGTCTGCAGGCCCTCGGAGTCGATGCTCTCGGCATGACGGGCGCCGACATGGACATAATCCGTTCGCGCCGTCGACCCGTCACTGAGGCCGGAATCGACTACGGATGGGTAGGCGATGTTGAGCGTGTCAACGGCGAGGCTCTTGCCACACTTGTCCGCGCTGGCGTAGTGCCGGTAGTCGCACCCCTTACCCACGATGGTATAGGGCATCTGCTCAACACAAATGCCGACACCATGGCACAGTCTGTCGCCACCGGTCTTACCCCATATTTCGATGTGCGGCTTGTATTCTGCTTTGAGAAGCCAGGAGTACTGAGCGACGAGGCGGATGATGATTCGGTAATTCCTGCCATAAATCCTGCCATGTTCGAGTCGCTGAAGGCCGACGGCACGGTGTCGGGAGGTATGATTCCCAAGTTGTCAAATTCTTTCGATGCATTGTGCGGAGGAGTAGGAGAGGTGGTGATAACTTCGGCCGCGGCTTTAGCCGATATGTCGGGAGGCACACATCTTACCCTCTAAAAAATTCGATGCCGGCCACAGATGATTTGTAATTGAAAATAATTACCTTTGCCGACGTTTTGATTATAAACGTCGGCATATGTGGCTATAGTAAGTGAATCTATGGTGCAGATGCTGTAAAATACATTTTAGCGTGGAAACGAAGTATATTTTTGTGACCGGAGGCGTGGTCTCCTCCCTGGGTAAAGGAATTATCTCATCATCTCTCGCCTGCCTGCTTGAGGCACGTGGATTCAGTGTCACCATCCAGAAGTTTGACCCCTATATCAATATTGACCCCGGCACACTCAATCCTTATGAGCATGGAGAGTGTTACGTCACTGTTGACGGCCATGAGGCCGACCTCGATCTTGGACATTACGAGCGCTTCACCAACATGCGTACCACGCGTGCCAACAATATCACTACTGGACGTATCTATCAGAATGTAATCGACAAGGAACGCCACGGCGACTACCTTGGAAAGACAGTCCAGATAGTGCCACATATCACCGACGAGATAAAACGCAATGTGAAGCTCCTCGGCAACACCGGCAAATATGATTTTGTCATTACCGAAATCGGCGGTACGGTAGGAGATATCGAGTCTCTCCCATTTATAGAGGCTATGCGCCAGCTTCAGTGGGAACTTGGCAACGATGCTCTCTGTATACATCTCACTTATGTGCCGTATATCCGTGCGGCAAAGGAACTCAAGACGAAGCCCACACAGCATTCCGTGAAGCAACTGCAGGAAGTAGGCATACGTCCCGACATACTTGTGCTCCGCACCGAGCGCGAGATTCCGGCCGACATGCGCCGCAAAATCGCCCAGTTCTGCAACGTTTCGGTCGATGCGGTAATCCAGTCGGTCGATGTGCCCACCATATATGAAGTCCCGGTAAAGATGCACGAGCAGCATCTCGACGAGATTGTGATGCGCAAGATGGATGTGCCGGTAGATGGTGAGCTCGACATGAAAGCCTGGATGCACTTTCTCCACAAACTGGATAACGCCACAGAGACCGTCACTATAGGTCTTGTCGGAAAGTATGTGGAACTGCAGGACGCCTACAAGTCAATCAACGAGGCTCTGTTGCAGGCTGCTACATACGGCGACCGACGGCTCAACCTCGTATACATCCACTCGGAGAAACTGACCGACGACAATGTGGCCGAGAAACTTTCAGGTCTGGACGGTGTCGTTGTGGCTCCCGGATTCGGACAGCGCGGTATAGAAGGCAAGTTTGTGGCCTTGAAGTGGCTTCGTGAGCACGATGTGCCTACTTTCGGCATATGCCTCGGCATGCAGTGTATGGTAATCGAGTTTGCACGCAATGTACTCGGACTCGCCGACGCAAACTCTACCGAGATGGATGTGCACACACCCCACAATGTGATTGACCTTATGGATGAGCAGAAGTCGGTCACCGACAAGGGGGGAACGATGCGTCTCGGTGCTTATGATTGCCGTCTTGTGCCCGGCAGCCGTGTCGCCGCCGCCTATGGAAGCGAGATGGTAAGCGAACGCCATCGCCACCGCTTTGAATTCAACAGCGACTATCGCCTCCGCTTTGAGGATGCCGGTATGAAATGCGTCGGAGAAAATCCCGCCACACGTCTTGTCGAGGTTGTGGAGCTACCCGACCATCGCTGGTATATCGGCACACAGTACCATCCCGAATACTCGTCGACGGTGCTTGCTCCCAATCCTATCTTCCTCGATTTTGTCAAGGCATCTATAGAGTATAAATCAGAAAAATCAAAAGAAAAAACAGAATAAAGAATACTGAATGGATAAGAACACTATGTACGGCATGCTCCTGATGGGTGCCGTGCTATTAGGATTTATGTGGCTGAATCAGCCGGAACCACAGCCTGGCCCGGCCCCCGACATGGAGGTCACTCAAGAGCAGGCTCAGGCTGCCGCCGACAATCTGCTTGCGTCGCCTTCCGACTCGCTTACGCGCGGACAGCTTGTGATGCTTGCCGATGCTGTGGCCCGTTATGGCGTACAGGACAGTACCGGCACCGGTCGTATCGACCGCGACGGAATAGTGCTTACAGGAAATGGCACGGAAGTCACCGGACATATACGTGTCGACTCCGTTGATGTGCCGGTCGGGATGCTTGCCAATCCGGCTATGGCGCTCACCTCGTCGGGCATCAGCTCAAAGGCCTACTCCGACGCTGTGGCGCGGGTAAAGACACTGCTTCGCGACCTTACCCAATATCAGGGATTTGCACGATATCTCCAGGGCACAAACGATACTGTGCGCCTCGCCAACGACCTTATTTCACTTGACATCTCTACCAAGGGTGCAATGATTGCCGCCGCCGAACTCTCGAAGTACGACAGTTTTCGTGGTGGAAATGTAAAGGTAATCTCCGGTAACGACGACGCCTATTCGTTTATCCTCAGTTCGGCCGACCGCGAGTTTGATACACGTGATTTCTATTTCCGTCCTACCGAAGTCACCGACTCCTCGGTGCTCATGAGCCTCGATCTCGGCAAGGGTACCGAGTTCGGTCTGCGTTATACGCTGCTCCCCGACAGCTATGTAGTGCGTCTCGACGTTGAGCAGAAGGGGATGCAAAGCATTATCCCGTCGAATGTCGTGACAATGGACTTCGTTTGGCGACAGCGCATGATACGCCAGGAGGAAGGCCGCATGTTCGAGGAGCGCAATTCCGCTATTTTCTACAAATATGCCGGAGGCGGTGTTGATAATCTCAAGGAGACATCGTCTGACTCCAAGGAAATCAACGAGCCTGTCAAGTGGCTGGCGTTTAAAAACCAGTTCTTCTCCATGGCTTTCATCGCACGCAATTCGTTCAACAACGCTGCTCTGCAGTCTACGGTACTTTCTGTAAACGATGATGCCGACTATCTCAAGGAGATGGAGGCAATATCCACCCTCGACTACAACCCCGGCACAGAGAGTCCGGCTTCGTTCGATATTCTTATCGGCCCCAACCTCTATCCGATGCTGAGCGCTGTCGACAAGGAACTTTATCCTGACGATGATCTTGACCTTACGGAACTGGTTCCGCTGGGATGGCCTATCGTGAGGTGGATTAATACATTGATTGTAATTCCTGTATTCAATATCCTCGGTTCGGTATTTAGTAATTATGGAATTATAATCCTCATCCTCACTATATTCATCAAGCTCATACTCTTTCCCTTTACTTATAAGAGCTACATGTCCCAGGCCAAGATGCGCCTGCTGAATCCTGAGATTCAGGCTATCAACGAGAAGTATCCGGGCCAGGAAAACTCTATGACCCGCCAGCAGAAGACCATGGAACTTTACTCCAAGGCCGGCGCCAACCCCATGGCCGGATGTCTGCCGATGCTTCTTCAGTTCCCTGTGCTTATAGCGATGTTTGCTTTCTTCCCCTCATGTATCGAACTGCGCGGACAGTCGTTCCTCTGGGCGAAAGACCTTTCGGCTCCTGATGCCATCCTTACATGGTCGGGCAACATACCTCTGGTTACGGAGTACTTCGGCAATCATCTGTCGCTCTTCTGTCTGCTCATGACAGTCACCAATATCATCTATACCAAGTTCACTATGGCCAATCAGCCCTCATCGTCGGCTATGCCGGGCATGAAGTGGATGATGTATCTGATGCCTTTGATGTTCCTGGTGTTCTTCAACAATTACGCTGCAGGTCTGTCATACTATTACTTCCTTTCGCTCCTTATCACCATCGTGCAGATGTATATCTTCCGCCACGTGGTAAACGAGGACAAGATGCGCGCCAAGATGGCCGAGGCTGCCAAGAAGCCCCGTAAGAAGAGCGGATTCATGGCACGTCTTGAAGAGGCGCAGCGCCAGCAGCAAGCCATGCTTCGCGAGCAGCAGAAGCGTCAGGGCGGAGCCGGCAAACGCCGTTGATTTTATATATGATATAAATAGATTAGGGCCGGATGGGCATAAAGTTCCTGACGGCCCTAACCTCTTTTCTCCCCTTGTGGAGTCATTACGACATTGATTACTTTAGAGCATGTTTTTAGACATGCCCTTAGCTTGCTTAACCCTACAACTTGTTATCATGGATAATTTTGTATATTATGCTCCGACAAAGTTTGTGTTCGGGCGCTATACTGAAAAGAGAATCGGCGAGCTTGCCAAAGAGTTTGGCGGCACGCGCGCGCTTGTGGTATATGGCGGAGGCTCTGCCGTAAGAAGTGGTGCCGTCGGGCGTGCTGTGCGTTCGCTTCATGCAGCCGGTTTCGACACTTTCAACCTCGAGGGCATCCAGCCCAATCCGGCCGACGACCGTGTGCGCGAAGGTATCGAGCTTGTGCGCATGCACGATATAGATATCATCATTGCTGTCGGCGGCGGCTCGGTAATCGACACAGCCAAGGCGATTGCCCTCGGTGCACTGTACGACGGCGATTTCTGGGATTTCTATTGTGGAAAGGCTACGCCTGAGCGTGCTTTGCCGGTCGGAGTGGTGCTTACCATACCGGCTGCCGGCAGCGAAGGCTCGGGCAATTCGGTAATCACCCTTCGTGAGGTAAGGAATGAAGACGGAGAGGTCGTTTCCGGCCCCGTGAAACTGAGTCTGCGCACTGAGTCGGTGCTGCGTCCTAAGTTCGCGATAATGAATCCGGAGCTGACTCTCACACTTCCGGCCTGGCAGACCGCCTGTGGTATTGTCGACATGATGGCCCACATATTCGAACGCTATTTCTCCAATACTCCCGATTGTGAAGTTACCGACCGCGTGGCCGAGGGGCTGCTGAAAGCGATTGTCTGCGAAGGGCGCCGTGTGATGGAGTCGCCCGACGACTATCAGGCTCGTGCCAACATAATGTGGGCGGCAACACTCGCCCACAACGGCATCTGCGGCACCGGACGGCGCGAGGACTGGTCGAGTCATTTTATCGAGCATGAAATCAGTGCTGTATATCCGGATGTAGCACATGGAGCCGGACTCGCGGCTGTGATTCCCGCATGGATGGAGTATGTGGCTGCAAAAAATCCCGGCAAGGTGGCACAGTTTGCCGAGCGGGTGATGGATGTCGTCCCGGCCCCCGGGTCAGTTCCTGTCGATATTGCCTTGGAAGGCATAGCGCGTCTGCGCTCTTTCTTCCTCAATATCGGCATGCCTTCCGATTTTGCCGGACTCGGTGTCATCGACCCGGATATCCCGGCACTCGTCGAGGCTCTGCACATGCATAAGGGTGAATCCATAGGCAACTACGTCCCCCTCACGGCCAGGGATACCAAAGCTATATACATGGCTCTGATGTAGTTCCGTTCGATTCTTACAATTAACAACAAGTTTCAGGCATATCAGGAGATTGGTTTCATGCGCAGGAATCAAACTCTGATATGCCTGAGTCGTACATAATGGCGCGGTATACATGGAAGTGTTATGTCCGGGAGTTTTGATTGTCAGTGCCCGATTTGTACGATAGGTGATAGAAAAATCGGGTCCGCAATGCCTCTAGAAATGTGTTCAGAGGCTCTGCGGACCCGATAGTTTCTATTATGCTGTGGCGCTTGCCGGCGCCGGCTGATGTAACTGCATGAAAAAAGGGTAAGCTGACTACATCGCACCGCTACAACCCGGTACCGTTGCTCCGGTCAAGGCCTGGCGGAGTTCCCGGGGAGCTGGTCGTGTAGGACTTACCCGGGCGCAAAGGTACTACATTTTTTTTACGTCGCAAATTTTTGACTGCGATTTTTTGCTACTGAAAGGATAACTCATTTACAGCCAGC
Organism: Muribaculum intestinale; assembly: GCF_002201515.1. Classification (NCBI taxonomy): domain Bacteria; kingdom Pseudomonadati; phylum Bacteroidota; class Bacteroidia; order Bacteroidales; family Muribaculaceae; genus Muribaculum; species Muribaculum intestinale. Next base: position 932,035 of record NZ_CP021421.1, on the reverse strand, counting down.
GCATGCGTGCAGCAATTCCCCTATTGCGAGTCACGTGGATGGTGACTTATTTCGCGAGCAAGTCCTGTAGCACAGGGTGGATTATTGATTCCATCACTGCATATCCGGCTTCGGTGGGATGCACGCCGTCGTTGGTATAGGCCGGATTCAGTGCCCGGGTCTCGTCGCCCGGACTGACAAGACGCGAATAATAGTCGACAAACAGGATGCCTTTCTTCTTTGCGAGCGCTTCAAGACGCTTGTTCAGAGATGCGATTTTGTCGGAACTTCCGGTAATCTCCTTGCGCCATCCGAACGATGCCGCCGGAAGAGTGGTGGTGAGTACCGGAGTTATGCCGTTGGCCTGAGCGAGTTCGATGAGCGACGATATATTGTCGACAGTCATATCCTCGACATATGGATGGGTGTTTTCAGCCACATCGTTGGTGGCGGCATTGATGACCACGATGCGCGGACCCAGATTGATTACATCTTCACGGAAACGCGACAGGAACTGATAGGTGGTCTGTCCCGAGATTCCGCGTCCGATATAGCCGTTCTGTTTGAAAAAGTCGGGTCGGAAACGGGCCCAGTTGTCTGTAATCGAGTTGCCCAGGAACACAACCTGTCGTTCGGCCGCAGGAAGTGCCTTTACTTCGGTGTTGCTGTCGTGGTAGCGGCGGAAGTTTGACCAGTCCTGAAACTCACGGGCATCGCACAGAAGAGATGTCGCTGCGATGAATGTACTGATGGCAATTGTTTTAATAATCTTCATATGATAATGATGTTTCGATGTTATTCAGGGGTTCGGATACAAAGTTATGAAATGTCTGCGGGATTGAGTACCTTTGTAGTGTTTTTCTATAGATAACAGATGATTTCGATACAGAATCTATCGGTTGAATTCAGCGCGAAAAGTCTTTTCGACGGCATAAACTATGTAATCAACAAGCGCGATCGCATAGCCCTCGTCGGAAAGAACGGGGCCGGAAAGTCGACCATGCTCAAGATTATCGCCGGTGTGCAGAAGCCCACCTCCGGCTCTGTGGCCGTACCGCAGGATGTGACAATAGGTTATCTCCCGCAGCATATGACGCTGACCGATACCAACACGGTAATCGACGAAGTGCGCAAAGCCTTCGGCCATATACAGCAGCTTCACGAGCAATACGACCGTCTGAGCGCGGAGCTTGCCGAACGCACCGACTACGAGAGCGATGCGTATGCACGTCTCATCGACCGCATGACCACACTTTCCGAGCAGATATCAATGGAAGAGGGCGACGGCGGAGAGGCTGAGATGGAGAAGACACTCATAGGCCTCGGATTTGTGCGCAGCGACTTCAACCGTCCTACTTCAGAGTTTTCAGGCGGATGGCGTATGCGTATCGAGCTTGCCAAGATTCTATTGCAGCGCCCCGACGTGCTGTTGCTCGACGAGCCTACCAACCATCTTGACATCGAGTCGATACAGTGGCTTGAGAATTTTCTTGTCACCAAGGCCGGCGCTGTGGTGCTTGTAAGCCACGACCGTGCGTTCATAGACAATGTCACCAACCGCACAATCGAGATTTCACTTGGCAAGATATATGACTACGCTGTCAACTACTCGAAATATGTGGTGCTTCATCAGGAGCGCATCGAGCAGCAGCGCCGTGCCTATGAGAATCAGCAGAAACAGATACAGGACACCGAGGAATTCATCGAACGCTTCCGCTACAAGGCCACAAAGGCCGTGCAGGTGCAGAGCCGCATGAAGCAGCTCGCCAAAATCGAGCGCATAGAGGTCGATGAGGTCGACACCTCGCGTCTTAACCTGCGATTCCCTCCGGCCCCACGCTCGGGCGACTACCCGGTAATAGCCGACGGGGTAGGGAAGGCATATGGCGACCATCAGGTGTTTGACGGCGCAACGTTTACCATAAAGCGTGGCGAGAAGGTGGCTTTTGTCGGAAAGAATGGCGAGGGAAAATCGACTCTTGTAAAGTGTATAATGGGTGAAATCCCGTTTACCGGACACCTCAAGCTCGGGCACAACGTAAAAATCGGTTATTTCGCACAGAACCAGGCTCAGCTGCTTGACGGGGAAATCACAGTGTTTGACACAATCGACCGTGTGGCTGTAGGCGACATCCGCACAAAAATACGCGATATTCTTGGCGCGTTTATGTTCGGAGGCGAGGCGTCCGACAAGAAAGTAAAGGTGCTTTCCGGCGGTGAAAAGACCCGACTGGCCATGATACGCCTGTTGCTGGAGCCTGTCAACCTGTTGATTCTCGACGAGCCTACCAATCATCTCGATATGTCCACAAAAGATATCCTCAAGCAGGCTATCAAGGATTTCGACGGCACGGTAATTGTCGTGAGCCACGACCGAGAGTTCCTCGACGGACTTGTCGAGAAGGTCTACGAATTCGGAGGCGGAAAGATGAGAGAGTGCCTTGGAGGCATATACGAGTTCCTTGAAAAGAAGAAGCTCGATTCGCTTGCCGAGCTTGAGCGCAACAAGCCCTCGACTCCCGACAAACCGGCTCAAGACACAAGAAATACCACGGCACCTCAGAAACCGGCGACTCAACAGGATGCTCCTGCACAGCGCCAGGGGCGTGTAAACTATACCGAGCAACGTGAACGCCAGCGTATGGTGAAACGCGCCGAGAAGAAAGTGGCCGAGGCCGAGGCATCAATCGCCGATATCGAGGCGCGGATTGCCGAAGTCGAGGCACGGATTGCTGCCGGCGAAGTCGATGCCGACATATTCGAGCGTCATGCGGCCCTTGGCAAGCAACTTGACAATGCCATGAGCCTGTGGGAACTCGCGGGTATCGAACTCGACGAACTCAAGCAGAGCCTCGGCATTGACTGAACTCCAGTAGAACTATTTATAAATCCATTACGTTAAATATACTCACTCCTCGTCCATTCACTCATGTCATCATTAACCCATCGGGCCGTCAGGCTCACTCTCACACTTGCTACCGCCACTACCATTATGACCGCCAATGCCATAACCGCACCGCTCGGAGTCGACCGTGCCAATCTCGACGAAAGCGTGGCTCCGCAGACCGACTTCTACGACTATGCCTGCGGAGGATGGATGAAACTCAACCCGCTTAAACCGGAGTTCGCGCGCTTCGGCACATTCGACCAGTTGCGCGACAATAACCGTATACAGGTGCGCGAACTCATCTCCGGCCTCGACAGCCGCAATGCCGTCCCCGGCTCGGTGGCGCAGAAAATCGGCGACCTGTATTCCATGGGCCTTGACTCTCTGCGCCTCAACATACAGGGTGCGCAACCGGTGATGGGCGATGTGGTGGCCATAAACCAGGCCGGTCGTGCCGACATAATCGACATGCTTGCCACCGCGCCGGGAATGAGCGGATTCTTCGAGACCGGTGTGGAAGCCGACATGATGAGTTCCGACAACAATGCCATGTATCTTACGCAGGGCACACTCGGCATGGGCGACCGCGACTATTATATCGAGGATACCGATCGCGCACGCAGTGTGCGTGAGGCATATGCCGGATATCTGCGCCGGCTTGCCGAGCTGGTAGGCTACTCCGCCGACGGACAGGCTCGTCTCGCCGACAACACAATAGCAATCGAGACTCAGCTGGCACATGCCGCCATGAGCCGTGAGGAACTCCGCGACCCTGCTGCGAGCTACAATCCTATGGCCATGTCGGAGCTTGTGGCTGAATATCCTGCCGTCGATCTCCGCCGCTATTTTGACCGCCAGGGCATCACTGACATTGACACTCTTATCGTAGGGCAGCCAAAGGTGCTCGCCGCTGTCGATTCGATTCTTGCCAATGCCTCCGAGCAGGCACTACACGACTATCTTACAGTAATGTATCTTGATGGCGCCGCCGACTATCTCAGCGACGATTTCGTAGCCGCCAAATTCGGTCTTACACGTGCCATTACAGGTGTGGAAGAACCCATGCCGCGCTGGAAACGCGCTCTCGCCGTGCCCAACGCTCTTCTTGGCGAGGCTGTAGGCGAACTGTATGTCGAAAAATACTTCCCCGAGCGCTCAAAGACAAAAATGCTTGAGCTTGTCGGCAATCTGCGCAAGGCTCTCGGCATGCATATCAAGGGGCTGACATGGATGAGCGACACTACAAAGACCCGGGCTCTGGAGAAGCTCGACGCATTTACCGTAAAGGTCGGATATCCTGACAAATGGCGCAACTATTCGGCTCTTGTCATAGACCCGCGCCAGAGCTACTGGGACAATATCAAGCGTGCCATTGTCAATGAGCAGAAATACAATCTGGCCCAGTGGGGGAAACCGGTCGACCGCGACCGTTGGTACATGACTCCGCAGACTGTCAACGCATATTACAACCCCACAACCAACGAGATATGCTTCCCCGCAGGCATACTTCAGCCGCCTTACTTCAATCCCGATGCCGACCCGGCCGAGAATTATGGTGCCATCGGTGTGGTAATCGGGCATGAGATGACCCACGGTTTCGACGACCAGGGGAGTCTGTTTGACAAGGACGGCAATTTCGCAAACTGGTGGACACCTGCCGACAAAGAAAAATTTACCGGACTCACCGACCGGCTTGCAGCTCAGTTCGACCGTATAATAGTGCTTGGCGACACCCATGCCAACGGACGTCTGACTCTCGGCGAGAATATCGCCGACCAGGGAGGTCTGCGCGTTGCGTATACGGCCTATCATATGAGTCTTGAAGCCGAGCCGGAGTCCGACAAGACAATCGACGGCTTTACACCCGACCAACGCTTCTACCTTGCCTATGCCAATGTGTGGGCCGGAAATATACGCGACGAGGAGATTCTCAACCGCACAAAGACCGACCCCCATTCTCTCGGTCGCTGGCGCGTCAACGGCACTCTGCGCAATCTCGAGCAATTCTTCGACGCATTCTCCGTTAAGGAGGGCGATGCCATGTGGCTCGCTCCGTCAGAGCGTGTGATTATCTGGTAATATTATTGCAGAAATTATTTCCCGATGGATAACAATATACTTGTGGCCGAACTGTCGGCCGAACTGCATCGCCCCGAGCGCGATGTAGAGGCTCTTGTCGAAGGGCTTGCCTCGGCACTGCGCGATGCGCTTGTCGACGGTGATACTGTTTTGCTGCCCGGTTTCGGCACTTTTACTACGCAGAAAGAAGACGAAAAGATAGTTGATGACCTCGATCGAGGAGGCAAACTGCTCCTCCCTCCCGCGATAACCATACAGTTTAATCCCAGCACTCTGTTGCGAAGAAAAATCACAGAACGCCCATGAACGACAAGATGACATTCCACCGTATTGCGTCTTCAATAGCCGGAGCCACAGGATGCACCGACGAGGAGGCTGCTCTTTTTCTGCGCGCATTGCTTGACAAGGCCACTGAGGCGCTTGCCCGTGGAGAGCGTGTGACTATCGCCGGTATAGGTACATTTGCCCCGGGCGAACCGTCGCAGGAGGCGGTAGTGTGGGCACCTGACCCGTTGCTGGCCGAGGCCGTCAATGAGCCCTTTGCAGCTTTTGAACCGGTAGCACTGGCTGCCGGAGTATCGGAGGATGACCTGACTGAAAAGTCAGCGCCCGACGTCACAGCCGTTCACGCTGCGGTAGAAGCGACTCAGGCAGAGGCAGGCATAGACAATGCCGTAGCAGCCGACGAAGATAAAACGGCCGAGGATAAGGCTGAGGCGCACGCCCCGGGCGACAAACCGGAAATCGAAGAGGCGGCCTGTGCCGACTCCGGCGCTGGAATTCCGGCTGTGCCTGCTGAGGCTGAAGTAGAGGCTGAGGCTGACATCATAGCTGACTCCGCTCCCGAAATGCTCGAAGCACAGGTGGTAATCCCTGCAGCAGCGGAAACTGTTGTGCTGCCGGTTGCTGATAATAAGCCGGAAGCACCCGTCGAGAAGAAATACAGCGAAAGCGCCGAACGTCTGAAAAAACAGTTCTTCAGCGACGATGACGACTCGTCGTCAGACAACCGCGAGCCGATAATCGTATATCGCGACCGCACCGGTCTTAATCCCTGGCTAATGTTGCTTGTCGGAGTCATTGTAGGCATGGCCCTCGGCTATCTGCTGAGTATCACTCTGGGCTATCTCAGCAATACATCCGACACCACATACGACGATTCCGCCGATGACGAGGAAATGGTTGAGGAGACAACCCCGGCAGACGGTTTCATAACAGAGATTGCCGACGAGCCTCAGACTACAGAACCCGTTGCCGACCCCGAGGTGTCAGCTCCTGAAAAAACGGAGAGCGCCGATGCGGTTGCACCAAAGGCTCAGACATCGGCCCCGAAAGTGGTCACAGACACAGTAAGCGGCCATCGCTACCTTACCACAATGGCCCGCAAATATTACGGCAACCACTGTTTCTGGGTATATATATATGAAGAGAATGCCGATAAAATCGGTAATCCCGACCGTATACGCCCGGGCACGGTTGTAGTGATTCCTCCAGCCTCGAAATACAATATCGATGCCTCCAACCCTGCGAGTGTGCGCCGCGCCACAGCTAAAATCGGCGAGATAGAGCGCCGCACGAAAGGACGTCGCTGAATCAGAAGCAGGAATTGCGAATTTTAACAACCTAAAGGATATATATATAATTTTAACAATCGTGATTAACGCTTGAGTTGTTAGAATTAATAAATTTGCATCATAGAATACTAAATATACCCTAATACATTCCTATTATGAGTGAATCGGTAAACATACGCGAGCTCAACGATCTTGTGGCTTCCAAAAGCGACTTTATCAATATGATACAGCGCGGCATGGATCAGACTATTGTAGGCCAGAAGCATCTTATAGACTCTTTGCTGATAGCCCTTCTGTCCAACGGGCATGTGCTCCTCGAGGGTGTGCCCGGTTTGGCCAAGACTTTGGCTATAAAGACTCTCGCGCAGGTAATCGACGCAAAGTACAGCCGCATACAGTTTACTCCCGACCTTCTGCCGGCCGACGTTACAGGTACGATGGTCTACAGCGTGAAGAGCGAGCAGTTTCAGGTAAAGAAAGGCCCGGTTTTCGCTAATTTCGTGCTTGCCGACGAGATAAACCGTGCTCCCGCAAAAGTGCAGAGTGCGCTTCTTGAGGCCATGCAGGAACGTCAGGTGACTATCGGCGACAATACATTCCCTCTCGACGAACCGTTCCTGGTAATGGCTACGCAGAACCCTATCGAGCAGGAAGGCACATATCCTCTGCCCGAGGCACAGGTCGACCGTTTTCTTCTGAAGGTAGTGATTGGATATCCTACAAAAGAGGAAGAGAAACTCATCATACGCCAGAATATCACCAACGAGCGCAAGGAAGTGCGTCCTCTGCTCCGTCCGCAGGAGATTATCGAGGTTCAGAAGGTATGTGAAAAGATATATATCGACGAGAAGATAGAGCGTTACATCGTCGACATCGTGTTTGCCACACGTTTCCCCGCCGACTATGGCCTTAACGACCTCGTGTCGATAATCGACTTCGGCGCTTCGCCTCGTGCCTCGATATCGCTGGCACGTGCCGCCCGCAGCTACGCTTTCCTGCGCGGCCGCGGATATGTGGTGCCCGAGGATGTGCGCGCCGTAGCCCACGATGTGATGCGCCATCGTCTTGGACTCACCTACGAGGCTGAGGCCAACAATATCACTGCCGACGACGTAATCTCTGAAATTCTCGACAAGGTAGAGGTGCCTTGATTCGTGCCGTCCGGCTTTCCTGTAGGGGTTGCCGGACCGTATGATGCGGTATTTCATACACCCACCTGCTGATTCCCTTATACCTATGGACGCTAACGAGCTACTCAAGAAGATACGTAAGATTGAGATAAAGACCAAAGGTCTGTCGCAGAATATATTTGCCGGTGAATATCATTCGGCATTCAAGGGCCGCGGCATGACCTTCAGCGAGGTGCGCGAGTACCAGTATGGCGATGACATACGCGACATAGACTGGAACGTGACCGCGCGCCACAACCGGCCATATGTCAAGGTCTACGAAGAGGAGCGCGAGATGACGGTGATGCTGCTTGTCGATGTGTCCGGCAGCCGTAATTTCGGCGCCATGGGCGAGCAGAAGCGACTGATGATTGCGGAGATTGCGGCCACGCTCGCCTTTTCCGCCATTCAGAACAATGACAAAATCGGCATGATTTTCTTTTCCGACCATGTCGAGAAGTTCATTCCACCGAAAAAGGGGCGCCGGCATATACTGTTTCTCATACGCGAACTGCTTGATTTTACGCCCGAACATACAGGCACGGATATATCCCTTGCATTGCGCTATATGACCGACGCGCTGAAAAAGCGGTGTACAACTTTCCTCATTTCCGACTTCATCGACTCGGGAGATTACTATCGGGCTCTGTCCATTGCCAACAACAAGCATGACGTAACGGCGATTCAGGTATATGACCGCCGCGACGCCCAGTTGCCCGACGTAGGGCTGATGCGTGTGCAGGACCTTGAGACCGGTGCTCTGCGTTGGGTCAATACCTCCTCCGGGCGTGTGAGGAAGGCTTTCAACAAATGGTGGTACGAGCGCCAGCAGGTGATGACCGACCGTTTCAACCGGTGTGGTGTCGACTATGCGTCGATTGCCACCGACGAGGATTATGTCAAGTCGCTCATGGGCCTGTTCAAGAAGCGCGGCGTAAGGTAAACGTTCAGAATCTGATTATGATGAAGCATATTATCCCCTCAACCGTAACATTTTTAAGGTACACACTGCGACATGTGGCCTTTCTGCTCTGTACGCTCACTGCGGTGGGTGCATCGGCGGCCGGTCCGGTACAGTTGAAGACCAGCCTCGACTCGGCCTACATACTGATGGGAAAGCAGACCACACTGCATGTGGATATTGTGCAGGATCGCGGTGTGCAGGGCCACTTCCTTAATGTCGGAGACACGCTTACATCGGCTATCGACCTGGTTGAGGCCGGCCGTCCCGACACATCCGACATCGGTTCCGGACGTGAGGAGATACGCCAGCAGCTCATTATACAGGCTTTTGATTCCGGATTGTATACCATACCGCCTTTCGTGTATGTATGCGGCAACGAAACAATAATGTCGAATGATTTGCCGCTGAAGGTAATTCCGGTAAGTGTCGACTCCCTCCGCACAGTCCACGACTATGCTGATACTGTCGACGGCGGATGGAAGCTCTGGGACTTCGTGCCCGACTTTATAGCCGACTACTGGTGGGTGATACTTATATGCGCCCTTGTAGTCCTCCTTGTGGCGGTGATTATATTCTTCCGTAAGAAGAAGGTGGTAAGCATACTTCCGCAGAAGAAACCTGTTCCTCCGTACGAACTGGCCATGCAGGCCCTTACAAGGCTCAAGAGTGAGAAACTCTGCGAAAACGGCCATGAGAAAGAATACTATACCCGTCTTACCGAGATTCTGCGTACCTATCTGGAGCAACGTTTTGGAATAAACGCCATGGAGATGACCTCTACCCAGATTATGCAGCAGGTAAGCCGCCACGATGAGACTCGTCCGTCAGCCGGACTGATGAAGCAGATTCTCGAGATGGCCGATTTTGTCAAGTTTGCAAAGGTAAGGCCTCTCCCCGACGACAATGTCAAGAGCTTCACTATGGCCACGCGATTTGTCGAGGATACAAAGCCTGTAGAGAAACCTGCCGATGACACGGTCGCCGACGGTAGCGCCCCCGCGACGGCCACTGACACGAAATCTGAAATCACTAACTCTGAATCAATAAAATAATGCAGCTCGCCCATCCGGAATATCTTTGGCTGTTCACGATATATATACCGCTGATAGCCTGGTATGTGTGGAAGCACCGCTCGGCCTTTCCGGCTCTCGGTATATCCACGGTGAGTCCTTATGCCGGGCTTCCGCGCTCGTACAAAGAGTATCTCATACATCTTCTGTTTCTGCTGCGTCTGGCAGCGATAGGATGTGTGATTATAGTCCTTGCGCGTCCGCAGACCCGCGACAGCTGGCGTACATCTTCCACCGAGGGTACCGATATCGTGCTGGCGCTTGATATATCTTCGTCGATGCTCGCACGCGATTTCACGCCCGATCGCTTCGAGGCTGCCAAGGATGTGGCCGCACGCTTTGTCGCCGGACGCGAGAGCGACAACATTGGTCTTGTCATTTTTGCGGGAGAGAGTTTTACAGCTCTCCCTATGACTACTGACCGTGCGATGGTGACCAACTATATAAAGGATATCCGTATGGGCATGCTCAACGACGGTACAGCCATCGGCGACGGTCTGGCTACCTCAATCAACCGTATAAAGGAAGGGAAAGCCAAGAGCAAGAGCATCATACTTATCACCGACGGCACTAACAATACCGGTGTTGTGGCTCCTATGACTGCCGCCGAAATCGCCAAAAAGATGGGTATAAAGGTATATACCATCGGTGTCGGTCGAAACGGCACAGCACCCACACCTCAGCGCAACTACTTCGGAGGCATAGATTATGTGCCGATGCCTGTAGTCATCGACGAGGCGACTCTTCAGAATATCGCACGCTCGACAGGCGGCAAGTATTTCAGAGCTACCGGCAACACCGTCCTGAAGGACATTTTTGCTGAAATCGACCAGCTTGAGAAGACACAGATGGATGTAAGGCATTTTTCCCACACCGAGGATGACTACATGCTTTGGGCCTGGCTTGCCTTCGGCCTCTTCCTTGCCGAGATAATCCTGCGCCGTACGGTGCTACGTACATTACCCTAATCTCTGAGTTCACTATGTTTAGTTTTGCCAATCCGGGACTGTTATATCTGATGTTCGCGCTACTTGCCGTAGCCGGACTCTTCCTGTGGGCACGTTATACACGCCGACGCCGGTTGCGCCTATACGGCAATCCGGAAGTGCTGGCCGGGCTTATGCCCGAGGCCTCGCGCTACACTCCGGCGCTTAAGCTGGTGCTCCAGCTGGTGGCTCTGGCCACCCTTGTGATTGTGCTCGCCCGACCGCGCGCAGGCGCTAAGGAGGAGGTCAGCGAAGTGCAGGGTATCGAAGTGATGGTATGTCTCGACGTGTCAAACTCAATGCTTGCATCGTCGACCGACGACCCGCGTGGTGTGAGCCGTCTGCAACGTGCCAAACTCATTCTCGAGAAACTTTTCGACAAACTTGGAAACGATAAGGTGGGACTCATCGTATTTGCCGGTGATGCATACACGCAGCTACCTGTCACAAGCGATTTCTCTTCCGCCAAGATGTTTCTCAGCAGCATATCCACCGAGATGGTGCCCACTCAGGGCACAGCTATCGGTGCGGCCGTAGATATGGCCGTGACATCATTCTCGCCCGACGAGGATGTGCATAAGGCTATAATCGTGATTACCGACGGCGAAAACTTCGAGGACGACCCTGTGGCAGCCGTACAGGCCGCTGCGAAGCAGGGCATTCAGGTCGATGTAATCGGTCTGGGCTCGGCCAAGGGTGCGCTGATACCTATCGGGCGTGACGGACAGTTCTTGCGCGACGACAACGGCACGCCGGTCACCACACGCCTCAACGAAGAGATGGCGCGCAAGATAGCTGAGGCCGGCGACGGCATATACGTGCAGGGTGCGTCGTCGAGTGTGGTAAAAGATGTCGACGAGCAGTTGAAGACACTCGCCACATCATCGCTCGAGAAGGTTACATACAAAGCCAGCGCCGAGCAGTTTCCGGTATTCGCATGGCTTGCTCTTGCCTTCCTTATCGCCGACATGCTTCTGCCGGAGCGCAAAATCGGATGGCTCAAGAAATTCAACTTCTTTGGTAAATAGCCTATGTCACTATTTAAACGCAACATACTTACAGCATTGGCTACAGCCGCATTGCTGACGATACCGTCGGTAGCCCGTGCCGCCGGCGACACCTCCGACACGTCGACACGTAAGGAGCGCAACCATATAAGAGCCGGCAACAAACTCTATGAGGAGAAGCGTTTTGCTGAAGCCGAGGTAGAGTATCGCAAGGCTCTCGAACAGAATGCCATGAGCGAAAAAGCAATGTATAATCTTGCCGTATCGCTTCTGCGTCAGGCCGGGAATGCCGACCCCAACAACGAGAACAATCCAATAGCCGAGGCTCAGTCAATCCTGACTGATTTGGCAAAGACGGCCGGCGATGATGCTATCAGCGAGCGCTCGTTCTACAATCTCGGCAACATGGCGTTCAACCAGCAGCAGTACGACCAGGCCATAAATATGTATAAAGGAGCCTTGCGTAAGAATCCCGACAATGACAAGGCAAGGGAAAATCTGCGTCTCGCTCAGCTGAAGAAACAGGAGCAGGAGCAAAATCAGGATCAGAATAAAGATCAGAATAAGGACCAAAATCAGGATCAGAAGGACCAAAACAAGGACCGGCAGAACCAGAATCAGAACAAAGACCAAAACAAAGACCAGGACCAGAATAAAGATAAAGACCAGAATCAGAATCAACAGAATCAGGACAAGCAGAAGCCTCAGCAGCAACCCCAGCAGCAACAGGGCGGAATCAGCGACGCAAATGCCGCAAAAATCCTCAAGACAATGGAGAATGAGGAAAACGCTACCCGTCGTAAAGTCCAGGAGATGCAGAAGAAAGAGGCTCAGGGCGCACGCCGTACCACAGGCCCGCAGTGGTAGTCTGTGGCTCCGTTTCTCAGTTTCTCAACATGCTTTACCTGACAACGTTTTTGATTAAGATAAACAGAATATTGCAATGACACGAAGGATATTGATGACCATGCTGATGATGGTGATGGTGGCTGTGGCTGCCGTTGCCGAAACTTCGTTCACGGTCATACCGCCGCGCACAGTGATTGCGGGCAATAAGTTCAATGTGACCTTCCGCCTTAAGGACGGCGAGGGTTCCGGACTGAAGGCACCGGAAATCAAGGGGTGTACACTCCTTTACGGGCCTTCCACTTCGCGTATGCAGAATTACCAGTGGGTCAACGGCCACGCATCGTCGTCGACCACTGTCGATTATTCGTTTACCTATCGTGCCGACAATCCCGGCACATATACTATCGGCGAGGCGCGTATCACATCAGGGGGCAAGACTTACACTACCCGCACGGCGTCGTTTACCGTGCTCCCTCCCGACCAGACACAGCAGGGAGCACAGCCGTCGGCGCGTGTCGACGATATCGGCACACAGAGTGCCGACCGAGGCGTTAACGCCAACGATGTGCTCGTACGCATTATACTCAACAAGACCAGAGCTTACGAGCAGGAAGCGATTCTGTGTACGATAAAACTCTATACCAAGCACAGCATCAGTTCGTTCATACCCACTACGCAGCCGTCGTTCGACGGATTTCTCATTGATGAGATTCAGCTTAATCCCACGCTCAACGAGGTGGAGCATTACAACGGTCAGAACTATATGACCGCCATACTTAAGCAGTGTGTGATATTCCCTCAGAAGTCGGGTCGGCTTACCATCAACTCCGGAAAATATGATGTTACCGTAGTGCAGTATGAGCGCATGGGCGGATTCTGGGGTGGAAACCGCCCGGTGGAGCGCCAGATAAAGACTACCTCCAACTCGGCGTCGATTACAATAGATGCTCTTCCGCAGCCTCAGCCCGATGGGTTTACCGGCGCTGTGGGACAGTTCTCGATTGACAGCCGTCTGAGCGGACAGGTGTTCAAGACCAACGAGGCAGCCTCGCTTGTATATACAATCAAAGGCACCGGAAATATCAAGTATGTGAAAGAGCCTGTAATCGATTTCCCCTCGGAGTTCGAGCAGTATCAGCCGCAGACGGATATAGATTCTCATATCTCCGGCAGTACAGTCACAGGCACCATGACTGTCGATTATACATTTGTGCCGCAGAGCGTTGGTACGTTTACCATAGGCGCCGACAAGTTTGTGTATTTCAATCCCGATAGCCGCCAGTATGTCACTCTGAGCACCCCTTCCTACAATATAAAGGTCACGCAGGGTGCAGCCCCCTCTGCGGTAGCAGGCGGCAAACAGAGCGTGTCGAGCAAAAACTCCGACATACTGCATATCAAACTTGGTGATCTTGACCTTCAGAAGACACATACATATGTCTACAACTCCTGGTGGTACTGGCCCTGTTATCTGCTTCTGCTCGCCTTGTTGGTGCTGATTGTGTGGCTTTACAGCAAGCAGGCGCGCCTTAATGCCGATGTGCAGGGGCGCCGTCTCGCACGTGCCGGAAAGATTGCCCGCCGCCGTCTTAAGAGTGCCCACAAGGCAATGCTCGCCCATGACTCAGATAGGTTCTATGCCGAACTGCTCGGTGCCATATGGGGCTATCTCGGTGATAAACTCGGACTGCCGGCCTCCCAGCTTACACGCGACAATATCGCAGGACAGCTTGACTCTTACGGTGCGCCCAAGGAGCTTGCCGATACTTTTATCAGCATTATCGATGACTGCGAGATGGCTCGCTATTCTCCTGCCCGCTCCGATGAGCAGATTGAGCAGCTTTACAATGAAGCGTCGCGTGCGATGAACTCCATGGAAGGCATCAGAAAGAAATAACCATACTCCTCTATCACTCATAACATGAACTCCAGGATTATATACATGATATCTCTGCTGGCATTTCTATGCCAGACGATTAGCGTATCCGCCCAGTCTCTGACTCAGCGTGCCGACTCAGCGTATGCGGCCGACAACTTCGCCGAGGCCACCGAGCTTTATCTTCAGATAGCCGGTGAGGAGGGCACATCGAGCAACCTCTATTACAATCTCGGCAACTGCTATTACCGTCAGGGTAAGCCGGGAATGGCCATACTCTACTATGAGAGGGCGTTGCGACTGGATCCGTCTAATGCCGATGCCCGCACCAATCTCGAGTTTGTCAACTCAAGGATTACCGACGAGCCGGGCGACCGCGGTATGTTCATATCCAATACCGTAAATGGATTTGCCTGCCGCCTGTCGGGCAACGAATGGGCCGGCATAGCCATCGGATGTTTCATCATGCTGCTTGGAGCGGTCGCGCTTTATATTTTTTCGGCCAATGTGCCGTTGCGCAAGGTCGGCTTCTTCGGTGGATTTGTCCTGCTGGCTCTATGCATTATCGCCAATGTGTTTGCCTCGGTGTCGACACGCTATTCTACCAGCCATGACCATGCCGTGGTAATCGATCCGTCGACGTTGCTGAGTACATCGCCCCGTGTGCCGAAAGACCGCTCGGAGGAGGCTATGCTTTTGCACGAGGGTACATGTGTCGAGATTCTTGATTCGGTCACAACGCGTGTGGATTCTACCGTGGTCAAGTGGTACGATGTAAAGGTCGACAACAGCCACCGCGCATGGATCAACGGCAATGCCATAGCTATAATATGATATAGCCTTTGGGATTTTAACGGCAGTGCCCTTCCGTCCTGATATCGATGGTAGCCTTGTGCTCCGTCTATGGTGCGGAAGGGCACTGCTGTGTCAGGCGGCTTTATGAAAAGGTTGTAATACATGGTGTTAGGCGGATATAGCCCGGGCGGCGGATAAAAACATGTTTTAAAACAGAAAACTTTATAGCCCCTAAAATTTGTTTTTATTGTCGGAATAACCTAATTTAGGGATGTCAAGATACCGGGTGTCGGCAGAGTGGCCGGTGCAGGTATCATACTGAATTTATTATTCACATTAAAATTATAGTATCATGACAAAGACTATTTCTTTCAATGACCTCCGCCGTATCAAAGACAGCCTTCCTGATGGCTCGATGCATAAAATCGCCGATAAGCTCAATACAACTGTACAGACCGTCCGCAATTACTTCGGCGGCAGCAACTATGAGTTCGGCAACAACTGTGGCGTACACATCGAGCCGGGTCCCGACGGAGGCATCGTAGTACTCGACGATACGACAATATACGATATGGCTATCGCCATCCTCGAAGAGAACGCCGCAGAAAAGTAACCTCACACTACATCCCTGCATCCATGTCATCAACGGCAGAACCACGTCTGATAACTGTAGCGATACACACCTACGACCATGCTGTCGCCCTTAAAGCATTGCTGGAGGGCGAGGGCGTGAAGGCTGTGCTGCAGAATGTCAATCTTTCTGCTCCGGTTGTAAGTTCGGGTGTCAGGGTGCGTATTCTCGAAAGTGATCTTCCGAAAGCTCTCCGCATAATCGAAAACCGCGATATATTTCTCCCTGTGCCAGGTGACGGGGAGAAACGACAGGAAGGACACTTCATCCTTGTGCCCGTCGATTTCACCGAACATTCCATCAAAGCCGTGGATATCGCATTCGGCATCGGTGCGCGCCACCATGGGCGCATAGTGCTCCTGAACGCATTCCTTGACCCGGATATCGCGATACCGTCGCAACTCTCCGACACTCTCAGTTATGAAGATGTGGCCGATGCAGAGTTGCGACGTGAACTTGATATAGAGGCCAGGCACACGATGGAGCTGTTTGCCCGTCGTCTGCGGGAGCGCATAAAATCGTCGGAACTCCCTGCTGTGAAATTTACCACAGAGGTGCTTGAAGGGCTTCCGGAGGAGGTAATCACCGAGTATGCTAAAGAAAATGTACCGTCGCTGATAGTGATGGGTACGCGCGAGAGCGATAAAAAAGGGCGCGAGCTTGTGGGGAGCGTCACGGCCGAGGTGCTCGACTCATGCAGGTTCCCGATTATCACGATTCCGGAGTCGGCATCATTCCGCGACCTTTCCGACCTGCATCATGCAGTTCTCTTCTGCAATCTCGACCAGGATGATATCCTGACGATGGATGCCTTGTATGGCCTGTTTGCTGACCGCAGTCTGTGTGTGACTCTTATCAGTATTCCTGACCGCAAGGGAGGTGGACGTCTGCGCCGCAAGGCTCAGTCGGTAGAGCCTTTGCTGGAATATTGCAGGGAGCATTATCCAAGATTCGAGTATCATGCCGCCACGATGTCGCCGGGAAATCTCGTAGAAGATTTCGAGGCTCTTGGGCGCGACAGGCATATTGATTTCATAGTAGTGTCAAATAAAAAGAAGAACATGTTTGCCCGGCTTTTCAATCCGTCGCTTGCACATCGCCTGCTTTTCCACGCCGATATTCCTATGATGGCTATTCCGGTGTAAAATCCTGCACTTCCACACAAGAATTCAAGTAACCGCACTTATTGCCGGGCTCTGTAACCGAATGTTACCGGGCCCGGATATTTTTTCGCTTGGTAAAAAGAAGCGGAGACCAATCCGGCATCATAGTCGTATTGGCCTCCGCCGATTGTCGGTTGCATGCGGGAGGCTCCTAAGAGAGCAAGAGCGAAATCAAGAGCAAGAGCCCGGGATTGCTTACCAAAGCAAAAACACGCCTACGAACAGTCAAGTCATCAACGGCGGAAAAAGATGCAACCCCGGCCATATGGATTATGATAGACCGCGGGAGCGGTTTCGCCTATGATTGCATGATTTTCATGCTAAAAATGTACTGTCAGGTACTTCCCGCCATGCATTAGGGGGCTATATGCCGCAAATGGGACATTTCAGCTCCCGACCGATATATCTTACAGGAGAACTCCCGGAGTCACGCTGAGTGTTATTGGTTCACTCCAGTGTCGTTGTTTTTCTTACCAAGACGTGACACATCATCGTATATATTCTTAAGCGACGCCGGAATGACGATGCGGTAATCGGCAATCTCCTTTACGCGTTTTCTGATATCTTTTGCAAGTTCCGCTTCAAGGAGCTGTCGCTCTGCGTTGTAGCGTTTGATAGCTTCGGCATATTCGGTCTTTACCCTTACCTCCGATTCCATCACAGCTTTGCGGCAGTCGTATTTGATAGAGTTCAATCGAGCCTGTGCCTCGCGATACTGCTTCTGCAATGAGAAATAAGTGTCCTCAACGATAGTCTCGCTTACCGAAGGAATGAATGTATATATAAGTGTGTCGCGACCGTCGCCTTTTACATCATGAGGCTTCGAGAATCTTTCGGTAAGGGACGCACGTGCTTCGGCGAAATGTCCGCCCGGGTGTATCTCTTCGCCGATTACGGCTGCGAGAGTCTCAAGCTCATAATAGCGGTTGCGTTCGTCAAGCGAAAGGGATGCATAATAGTCATCTTCAGTGATTGGAGTACCGGCCTCCGGCTCTTTTTCAAGTGTGATGCCTTTCTCCTTGACATACTCTTCCAGTGTGAGAGACTCTGCTTCGGTTATGAGTCTCTCGCGGGCTTTTATGGCTTCTCTCAGCCATGCTATCAGCGACTTGGCTTGTGCGATGATGCGTAGTTTGCCCGCTACCGACAGCACATCCGCGTCTGTTGCGCCTTGCTGTAGCACATTGCGCGAGTCGACGCCTATAAGCGATACTTCAGTCGTATAGAACACAAGATTGGCAATTGTGCTGTCAAGATTGCGTATCATCTCCTTCGCCATATTGGCGATATGGTTGGCTGAGGTAGAGGTGAGTCCTTCTCCATCGGGAGAGAAAAATATCATATCTTTTTTCATAAACATGCACTAAGGGTTGATGTTGAGTCTCACTTATAGAACTATTGATGCGATATTTATGTTGAGCCTGCGTTTGGAAACTTTGATAGATTAACGTACTTTTGTAAAGTATGAATTTATTTGATTAATTTATGAAACCAACATTACTCACAGGGATATTTGCTTTTGCTTTATATTCTGCGCCTCTGCATGCAGCCGTTGTCATTGAGGAGGATTTTTCCGGATTCTCCAAGGGGACTGATGTAGCACCCGATATGGGCAGTCCGGTAATCACAGACGGTATCGTTCCGGCTGAACTGACCAAAACCCCCGGTTGGAGCGGCAGTGGAGTGTTCCAGGCCGGTGGCTCGGTCTATATATCCGCGGGAGAGGGATCCCTTGCCACTCCCGCCATAAATCTCAGCGGCAACGGAGGTAACTATAAAATCATGTTCAGGGCAAAGGCCGACGTAGCTTCCACTCCTCTGCTTATTATGGACACTCAGAACGGCAGTGGATACGGCTTTGCAACCCTTACCGACGAATGGGCCGAATACACAATGACGATGAACGGAGGCACACATGCATCCGTAATCGTATTCTCCGGCATGTATGGCGGATATTGCATTGATGATATTGTCATTGACGACGGAGGGGTGGGGATTCCGGTGTTGCTTCCGGCCTCTGACTTTACGCGCGGGTCGTTTACCGCCAATTGGGAAGAGACAGTCGGTGCCGATTCATATGCATTGAATGTGTTTACATTACGCTATGACCCGGTGACTACTATATTCAAAAGAGATTATCTGCTTGAAGGCTACATTGTGGAGGGCACGAGCCATACGGTTGCCGATATTGACTTCGGCACACCTTATTACTATACTGTGTGCGGGTGCCAGGGGGGGAATGTCACATTCGAGCAGGAACAGCCAATGAGGGTTATCCCCGAGGCCGTGTCGGCTCCTGTGGCTTATGCGGCCACGGATGTGAACGCTGACAGTTTCACGGGTTCATGGTCGGAATCGGATCTTGCCACCGTATATGCCATGCATGTAGTAAAAGTGCATACAGCGCGGCAGGCCGAGACCTATGATATCGTAAATATGGATTTTTCGTACATTCATACTGAGGGCACTGTGGATAAGCCTCAGAAGGAACTCAGTGGGCGTATTGATGGCGACTGGGAGGTAGTGATGCCGGCTTTTGCCAAGGGATTGCTTGGGCTGAATAATCAGGACTTCAGTCTTTTTGATGACGCCATGCTCGTGTCGCCGGTCTACGACCTGTCAGTAGGTGGCGGACATGTGAGCATCTCGTTCGATGCCATGGGACGCCGCAATCTTACCGGCGGCTTCGTGGCGATGGGCCGGTATACTGATTCGGGAGGTATAGAGTACGTCGAGCGTAAGGAATTTGATGTCACCGAGAATATGACGTCATTCCATTTTGATTTTTACGGAGGTTCGGCAAGGTCGTTCATCTTAATGTCGTCGGAAATGCTCGGCATGCTTTTCATTGACAATCTGCGGGTGTCGGTCGACATGAACCCGGGAGAGTCGCTGCTTGTACCTGTGCGCACATATGATACGGCACAGACCTCATGTACGGCATCCTCTTTTGGCCTCGGACACGACGATATCGCCGGATATTATGTTACCGGCATCTATCGCGACAATGCCGGGCAGTTTCCGGAAGTCGTGAGCGAGATGTCCAACTCGGTAGTAGTTGCAGGCTTGGCAGGTATAGATGCGACGTCTGATGATGACTCGAATGTATCGGTGACTGTATCAGGAATGGATATCCGTATTGCCAATCCATATGGCGGGTGTGTCGTAATATGTTCGGCTGATGGCAGGAGAATAGTTTCCGATTGTTCGGGAGATGCAACACTGACATGCCGCGTGCCATCTGCGGGCATATATGTCGTGACGGTAGACGGCAGGGCTTTCAAGGTAATTGCAGACTGAACTTTGGCTCGTCGGTACGATAAATAATAGAATAAGCGGATATATGAAATCAGCGCCGGTCCTTCAACGAGGACTGGCGCTGATTCTGTATGGCAGGGATATGTTACTTCGAGAGGTATGCCTTTACGTTGGCAAGTACGGCGTCAACAGTAAAGCCGAATTTCTCATCAAGCACCTTGTAGGGGGCCGATGCACCGAAATGGTCGAGGCCGAACACCTTGCCATTTGCTCCTACGACACTGCGCAGGGTTGATGGCAGACCGGCAGTGAGTCCGAATACCTTGCCGTCGGCGGGGATTACGCTGTTGCGGTACTCGGGGCTCTGGCATTCGAATAGACCGATTGAGGGCACGGAAACCACGCGTGCTGTGATGCCTTCCTTGTCAAGCTCTGCTGCTACGTCGACAAGCAGAGATACCTCCGAACCGTTGGCTACAAGTGTCACAGCCGGATTTTCAGCCTGCTTGACGATGTATCCACCTTTTTCGGCTCCGAGAGCCTCGCGGTAGCGGTTACCGGTGGTGGCGGGTAGGTCGGGGATGTTCTGGCGCGAAAGGATAAGGGCGGTAGGAGTCTTGGTGTTCTCCATGGCCATCTTCCAGCATACTGATGTCTCGGCGGCGTCGCCCGGACGGAGCACGAGTACGGAAGGCTCGCCATTGAAGTTGCGCAGTTCTTCCATAAGACGTATCTGGGCTTCCTGCTCTACAGGCTCGTGGGTAGGACCGTCCTCGCCTACGCGGAATGCGTCGTGGGTCCAGATATATTTCACGGGGAGTTCCATGAGTGCGGCCATGCGTACTGCAGGCTTCATGTAGTCGGAGAATACGAAGAATGTGCCGCATGCGCCGATGAGGCCGCCGTGGAGGGCGATGCCGTTCATTATGGCAGCCATGGTGAGCTCGGCCACACCTGCATGCAGGAATGCGCCGGAGAAGTCGCCGTTGGTGAATGCATGAGTATTCTTGAGGAATGCGTCGGTCTTGTCGGAGTTGGCGAGGTCGGCCGATGCTACAATCATGTTGCCGACCTTCTTGGCGAGTTCGGCGAGTACGTCGGCCGATGCCTGACGGGTGGCGATATTAGGCTTGTGGGCGATATTTTCCCAATCGATTTCAGGGAGCTTGCCGGCGATGTAGCTGTCGAGCAGAGCTGCCTTTTCAGGATTAGCCTCGCGCCATGCTTTTTCAGCCTCGCGGCGCTCTTTCACGATAGCACGCAGTTTCTCGCTGCGTGCGTCGTAGAGGGCTTTCACGTCATCCCAGATGTGGAATGGATCAGCGGGGTCGGCGCCGAGGTGTTCCATTGTCTTTTCGTAGCTTGCGCCCGATGCACTCAGCGGATTGCCGTGGGTCGAGCATTTTGCCTCGAAGCATTCACCGTCGGCTGTCACTGCGCCACGGCCCATTATTGTCTTGCCTATGATGATGGTCGGACGGTGTTTTTCCTCGATGGCAGTCTCGATAGCGCCGGCCATTGCAAGCGGGTCGGTACCGTCGACTTCGATTACATTCCAGTGCCATGCGCGATACTTCGCGGCTGTATCTTCGGTGGTCACTGCATTGACCTCGGTCGACAGCTGTATGTCATTGCTGTCATAGAACATGATGAGGTTGCTCAAGCCAAGATATCCGGCGAGGCGTCCGGCGCCCTGCGAGATTTCTTCCTGGATACCGCCGTCGGAGATGAAGGCGTATGTCTTGTGGGTCAGCCAGTCGCCGAAACGTGCCTGTAGGAAACGCTCTGCGATGGCACATCCTACAGCCATCACGTGGCCCTGTCCGAGCGGTCCGGATGTGTTCTCGACTCCGCGTTCGGGGTGTAGTTCGGGGTGTCCCGGAGTCACACTGCCCCACTGACGGAAGCCTTTGAGCTCTTCAATCGTATACTTGCCGGTGAGAGCGAGCACGGCATATAACATGGGAGACATGTGTCCCGGATCGAGGAAGAAGCGGTCGCGGGCAATCCAGGTGGGATTGTCGGGATCGGTAACAAGGAAGCTGGAGTAGAGCACGTTGACGAAATCGGCTCCGCCCATAGCGCCTCCGGGGTGTCCGGATTTGGCTTTCTCGACCATTGAGGCTGCGAGCACGCGGATGTTGTCGGCAGCGCGGTTCATGACTTTAGTGTCCATTTTATCTTTTGATTTAGAGAATGATATGTCTTTCTATCGGTTATGGATATCGCTTGAGTGAGAGATATTATATTGTATGATGTACAATAAGTGTTCTTGTGGTTTAACGCACGATATGCTTATATTATTGTGCGCGGGTGAAATATCCTCTGTTATACAATGCTTGCCGGCAACTCATGGTAGTGTCGGCAAGCATGGTATTCAGATTTCATACAGGTCGGTGTGTCGCCTGTCTGGTAAAGTGCGATGTGCAGTATCAGGCTGCGTTCTGGATGGAGTCGTCAACAGGTATGTCGGTGTTGACATTTTTGCATCCCACAAGGCCGTAGAAGAGGAGGTAGGCGAGCATTGCCACTACCAGCCAGTAAGATTCCATATAGCCTACGTTGTCGGCAATCCAGTTCTGAATCAGAGGCATCACGCCGCCGCCGACAACCATCATCATGAATATGCCCGATGCCTGTGCCGTGTACTTGCCGAGGCCCTCTACAGCGAGGTTGAAGATGCCGCCCCACATTACCGATGTGCAGAGGCCGCAGAGCACGAGGAAGAGTGCCTTTGTGGGCACCTCTACAATCGAGAATCCTTCATTGGCTGCGTAAGAAGGCATGTTGATGGTATAGCTGTCGGAGAGGAAGATTGCGATGCAGATGAATGCGATGGCTGTTATTGACACAGTGATAAGCTGTGTGCGGCTTGATACCTTGCTGGAGATAGCCGAGGAAATCATACGTCCGCAGAGCATGAGGAGCCAGTAGATGGCTGCTACACCGCCGGCTACAGCCGCCGAACCTGTGACTGAGGCCAGATAGAAGATAAGCACGCCGGGGATACCGATCTCGATACCTACATAGAAGAAGATGCCGATAACGCCGAGCACGGTGTGGCGGAAGTTCCAGGGAGAATGGGCCATTTCCACTTTCTTCACGCCCTCTTTGCGGAGGTGGGGCTCAGGGATGGCTACAGCAGAAATCACGAGGAATGCCACTACAAACACGCCCATGGCTATAAAGAGGAGCGGAGCCACATTGCCCATTGTGGTCTTGTCGGAGACTTCGCCCACGAGCATACCTACGAAGAGCGGGGTGAGAGTTCCGGCGAGTGAGTTGAGAGAGCCGCCGGCCTGTACCATCTGGTTGCCCTTGTTGCCGCCGCCGCCGAGCATGTTGAGCATCGGGTTGACTACGGTGTTGAGCATACATACGCAGAATCCGCAGATGAATGCGCCCAGGAGGTATATGATGAAGTTGAGGGTCACAACCTGTTCGCCGACGCTGAAGAGGCCGGCTTCGGCGCCGACTTTTCCGGAGAGCCACTGGAACACAAGGCCGATAAAGCCAACGGCCATAGCCCAGAGAGCTGTTTTCTTATAGCCGATTTTCACGAGAAGATTGCCGGCGGGGATGCCCATGAACAGGTAGGCGAGGAAGTTCATCATGTTGCCGAGCATGCCCGACCATGTATACTGGGTCTTCCAGATAGTTCCGATAGGAGCGGCGAGGTTGGTCACGAAAGAAATCATGGCGAAGAGGAAGAACATCGCGATGATTGCAATCAGCCTGCCGTTAGTTGATTTTGTTTGAGCGGTTTCCATTGCTGATCGATGATTTTTCTTGGGTTGTTTAATTTTGATATTTTAGGTTAAGTAGATTTCAATAGGTAAAATTATAAAAAATATGCTTTACGGCAGTAACAACATGCTGTAAAACATATCTTGATGATTGCTCAGAGCTATGTCGGAAAGATTGGGCGTCGCCGTTGCCGGCAGTGTGGGTAAAGTCAGTACTCACGCGCGCCGAATATGTCGGTGCCTATGCGCACCATGGTGCTCCCTGCGTCTATGGCTATGCCGAAGTCGTCGCTCATCCCCATTGAGATGGTGTCGAAGGTTGCGACTCCTGCAAAGAGGCCTTCGCGCAGTTCCCTGAATACTCTTGCTATTTCTGAGAAATCAGCTGCGATGCGGCTGTTGTCGTCAGTCAGCGACGCCATGCCCATTACGCCGCGCACTCTTACCGAGGATGTGTCGGCGGGTTGCCATTGAGCAGGAAGCTCTGCGAGCAGTTCGTCGGGGGTAAACCCGAATTTTGTCTCTTCCCGGGCCACATGTACCTGAAGCAGCACATCTACCGTGCGGCCTATGCGTGCGGCCTCGCTGTCGACGATGCGCAACAGCCTTATCGAGTCGATGCTGTGAATCAGACTGACATGTGGCATTATCTGGCGTACCTTGTTGGTCTGCAGGTGGCCGATGAAGTGCCAGCGCACATCTTCGGGCATGGCGGGAGCCTTGACGGCGAGTTCCTGCGCGCGGCTTTCACCGAAATCGCGCTGGCCGGCGTCGTATGCCTCGCGGATGGCCTCGACGGGATGGAATTTTGACACGGCCACCAGTGTCACACCCCGGGGGATGCGACTTTGTATATCAAGCAGGCGTGATGTTACCGATGGCATGGCTAGTGTTGATGTTATTCGGCTGTCTGACCTTCGAGTTTGGCTTTGTATACGTCCATAAGCTGGGTCTCGGCTATCGAGCTTACCTCGAAGTCGGCCATGGTGCCTTTCATCCCTTCCATGAAATGGTCGAGAGCGCCGCGGAAGTCGTTGGCGGCAACAAGGATATGTGATGTGGTCTTCTTTTCTACGGCAGTCTTCTCGTCGAGTGTGATGAAGCTGACTTTTACGTGATACCACTTGTCGGCAGTGTCGTCCCAGAAAATTTCAGTGAAATTGGTACGCTTCACAGCAGATACGGAGAAGTCGCCGGAGATATAGGGGGTCACCTCCTCGATTATACGGGCTTCAGCCTCTGTAAAACTGAGAGCGTCGACAAGATATGGTTCGTTGACCTTCTTGGCCGAGCCGTTTTCCTGTATCTTGTCATAGCGCACTTTGCATTCAAACCATGTACTCATAGGTATAAAATTTCTATTGTTGGATTTTATGGACGGCAAATTTACGAAAAAGTTTTGACAGCGTACTGATGCTATTTCTAAATATAACTTAACATCCTGCACCTGGATTGCTGCTCGTGTAGTTTGTTAAAAAAGAATGGGGAATCCTTCGCGGATTCCCCATTCGGCTTTTTTTGAATTCCCAATAACCTAAAACAAAATTAATTCCTTTGATTAGTTGATTGTCAGTAATTGTATATATAGAGTGTTGGTGGGTTTATTCTGAATGGTCGACTTTATGGCGGAGATTCAGCAGCGGGAGCAGGAACGATATTATCGATGCCCCGAGCCAGAATATCGCTACGGGTGTGAAGTTGTAGTGGTTTACACCGTCGACTACAGTTATATTGTCGTTGATAAGCCATCCCGAGGCCACGTCCTGTATGCCGGCGGCTACGTACGACGCTATGCCTACCACTCCGAGAGCTGCGCCGGTGGCGCGTCGCGGCACGATATCCACGGCCATCAGTCCGCCAAGGAAGCAGATGAGCACTCCGATGGCGATGCCGAAGAGTATCATGGAGAGGATATTAATCCACATGGCGTTGCCTCCGAATAGGAACAGGGCGAGGGCTGTGGCGTTGAGCACACCGAATATCAGGGCCGGAATCTGACGGTCGCCTTTGAAGAGCTTGTCGGAGAACCATCCGGAAAGCACTGTGCCGGCGATGCCGAGCAGGGCGTTGATAGATATAATCGACAGCGCCTCAACATCGGTAAAGCCTTTCTGCTCCTGCAGGAAGAGCATGCCCCAGCCGTTGATGGCATAGCGCGAGATATACATGAAGGCGCTTGCTGCGGCCAGTACCCATACGGCCGGAGTGCGGAGCACCATCTTCTGTATATCCTTGGTCGACATCTTGTCGTCCTTACCTTTCTTCTCGCCCGAGAGAGCCTCGATAGAGGGGAGTCCGTGGGCCCCGGGGTGGTCGTGGAGGAAGAAAATCACAAGAGCGATGCCGATGGCGCCGGCTATGGCCGAGCCGAAGAAGCCCGACTGCCATCCGGCTACTGCCACTATCGAGCCTACGAAGAGAAAAGAGAAGAACTCGCCGAGATTGTGGCTTGCTGAGAAGAAGCCGTAGTAGGTGCCGCGCTCTTTGAGCGGGAACCATCGCGAAAGGCTGATAATGGCAGGAGGGGCGCCCATTGACTGTGCCCAGCCGTTGAAGCACCACATTATGGCGAAGCATGTACACATCACCGCTCCGGGAATGGCGCTTGAGGCTATGCCCATCATGCCCATGAAGGCGTTGGCCAGAGCCGATATGATAAGGCCGGTGGCCATGAAGCGCTTGATGTTGCAATAGTCGGCGATGAACCCGTTGACAAACTTGCCTATGGCGTAGGCAAAGAGGAGTGCCGAGCTGATGATACCGAGCTGGGTGGCGTCGAGGGCACCGCTGTCGATAATCGGTTTTTTCATCACATTGAGCGACGTACGGCACACATAATAGAGGCTATAGCCTATGGTGGCGGCGAAGAAAGCCTGTAGACGGAGCTTCTTGTAGAATTTAGTGCGCGCTTCGTCCGACGGGAATTCCCGCTCGTCAGCCGTAGGACTGATGGAGTAGAACGACGCTATTCTGGAGAATATCGAGCGCGAGCCGGTGGCTCCGATTGTTGCTGTATCGGTAGGCATTATTTGTGGAGGTTACGTGAACGGAGATATCCGAGAAGAAGTTCGGGACGGTCGGTCTGGATGATGGTGGCACCCATGTCAACGAGTTGGCCGTAGATTTCGGCGGGATTGCCGTCGAATGCGGCGTCATCCTCAAGTCCGCCGCAGAGGCTTGACCATAGAGAGTTGACCCATAACTTGGAGGGCTGGGCCACGATTGCGGCCATGCATTCGGTGACGGCGGGAGTCATTTTGTCCCAGCATACCTCGTAGGCAAGAGGCACGGTGTTGGTGGTCATGTACTCCTTGAAGAGTTTCTCACCCTTGGGTTTGAGTATATCGATGATAGGCATGTACATCATGTTGTGTTTGTGCGATGCCATCTTTTTGGCCACAGCCTTTACCGGTTTTTTCCCTTTGATGAGGAGTTGCTCGGTCATGCCCAGAGAGTCGGAAATGGGGAGTATGAGGTCGTAGTAGTCGTAGCCTTTGTCGATATTGATTACGATGCGGTCCTTGCATAGTTGGAGAGCTTCGCGCAGTGTCGGCATCTTGTGGCGTGTGCCTACACCATGTCCGCTCTTGAGGTTGACATGAGTGATGGAGTCGTAGGTGATGTCGGCGATGAGCCCTTTGCCGGTAGTGGTGCGGTCGATTGTGCGGTCGTGGCATACAACAAGCACGCTGTCCTTTGTGAGTGCGAGATCTATCTCGACAATGTCGGCGCCCATCTTTATTACGCTCTCTATGGCGGCGAGGGAATTTTCGGGATAGTTGCGCCAGTCACCGCGGTGGCATGCCACGAGCACTGTCTTGGACGATGGATCGTGGATTTCCTTTACGATAGACTCGGCACGGTTACCTCCGGCTATGGCCGATATGGCCATCATAAGAAATGAAATTGCAAAAACTGCCTTTTTCATGATGTGTAGGGGTAGCGGTATTCTTTAGGGTTGGTTAATAATGCTGAAATATGGCTAAATCAGATTGGCCTTTGCTATAAGGAAACTTCACCCCGGGAAAACTACCAATGCCCGGGGTGAATTTAATTATTTTTAACTAAAAAACGGGCTGTTACCAGTTGAGCACTCTCACTTTGTATACATCCATGTCAGTGATACGGATGCTGCCTGCCATGGATGTCGCGGCCGGGTCGGTGGCATAGCGCAGGGTGTGGGTCGACCACGACTGGGTGCCTTCGGGCACTGTGGCGTCGGTGTACCACAGTTCCGAGGTGAGCGGATTGTAGTTGACCGACTTAAGCTGTGTGGAGGCTGCAAAGTGGGGCATCTCGGTGAATGACTCAGTGTTTACGTCAAACAGGTAGGCGCGCACTCCGGCCACTACCAGTGTGGTCGGGTCAGCAAGGCTTATGTCGTGGTTGCTTCCCTGCGGAGTGGTGATGCTCTTTTCGAGCTTCAGCTTCGGAGCCGATGTATCCCAGTCCTGGAGGCTGTATACATTGATTTGCCTGTTGCCTACGGCATAGAGGCGTTGAGTGCTTTCGCACCATGTGACTCCGTGGGCCGAAACCAGTGGCGAGCTGTCGAGCAGCACATTTGACCTGGCTGCATCATAAAGGCGCACCTGATTGTGGTTGCTTGTCGTGCCGTCGCTGCAGGCCACTGCTATGCGGTTGCCGGGAAGCAGTTCGGCAGAGTGGGCGTTGGCGCAGTCGAGCGCATGGAACAGTACCTGCTTGGAGGCTTTGTCCAGGAGTACACACCAGTTGTAGGAACTTGATACGAGTATCTTCGAGCCATTGTCGACGGGCTTGCAGTCATCGATGTGGTCACATCGTGATTTGGCTATGCCGAGTATGTCGGCGGCATCTTCGGCCTCCCAGGTCCATTCCAGGCCGGCCTTGTAGTCGGCTCCCATGCACTGGGCTACATTGACAATGTGCACCTTGTCGCTTCCGCCGATGAGCAGATGTGACGGTTCGGTATCAGAGGCGCTGTTTGTGATGAATATTTCGCCGGATTCGAGTATTACAGGAGATGACGATGTCACATTGAATGAGTGTCCGTCGGTGGTGTTGACTGTAACGGTGTATCCTTCAGTCAGTGTCACCGGAGCTACCTGTACGGCGATTGTGGTACCGTCGAGCGCACAGCTTACCGGGGTTGCCAGATCTACATGAGCTGTTTCGGCATCGGCCGAGAATGCCCATGTGGCAGCGTCGATGCTTACATGGCCGGCCAGTTTCTCTCCGGCGTTTCCTCTTACATCGATGCTCTCTACAGTATAGTTGCCGCGGCTAATGCTTACCATCATCAGGGCCGGGAACTGGCGTAGGGTGATGTCGCATCCTTCGTAGGATGAGATTGACTGTGTGTCGGCTCCGATGAGCAGGGGAGTTACGGTGCCGTCCTGTATGGCGGGTATCTCAAGGCCAACATCACCGTTGCCTACCGTTACAGGTGCATCTGTAGGCCAGTAGCTGACTACTGTGGCGGCTCCCGGAGCTTTTACAGTGAACAGGAAAAGCGATGATGTCTGCCCGGGACGAATTGGCGATGCCATGTAGGAGCTTCCGTCGGATGCGAGCCTCAGTATAGCCTGGTCGTCGCTGTTCCATTTAAGCTGTGTCGATGCTCCGTTGGCGTCGAAGTAGCGTGAGAAGCCGATGTTGACCTTCGCTGCGCGTTCGGTCACGGCATCGAAGTCTTTATCGTCATCGTCGGAGCATGCCGTGGCCGAGAAGGCCAGGCATGCACCCATGATGAGGTTGAATATCATTGTATTTCGTGGGGTGAACATAATTATCAGGTTTTATTAGGTTATTTAATGCAGCATGAACCGCACAGGTCGCCGCCGTGGGTCGACCATCCCGGAGCACGGTCGTAGCCTACGCCGATGCCTACGAGCTTGCCGTTGATACCCTTGTCACCTACCAGGGCGCTGTATACTACCCCGTTGAGCAGGTTGTTGCCTCCCATCTGCTTGTCGGCTGCGTCGGTGTCGTTGCCGATGCGGGTGTCGGATATCAGATTGCCGGTGGGGCTGAATACAAACAGTTTGTTGCCTTTCTGTCCGGAGGTGATGTAGAAGTTGCCCTCAGTGTCGACACACGGGTGGGAATAGTTGAAGGCATTGTTGCCGTCGAGGCCTTTGTAGTTCCACTTTTCGTTGAGGTTGCTGTCGAAGCAGTAGGCATAGCTGTCCTTGCTTCCTACGAATACGTCGCCGTTGGGAGCTACTACCGGCTCATACATGTTGTTGGGGCTTGCGCTGGTGCATACTTTGCTGTCGATGAGCACGGTATGGCCGGTGATGTCGATTTTCGACATGCAGCCGTTGTTTTGAGGCACATACACGGTGCGTTTGTCGGCTGCTACGGCAAAACCTGAGATATCGGTCATCTTCTTTTCGAGGGTTATTTTAGCTGTCTCGGCGCCGGTTTCGGCGTTGAGGAAGAAGATTGCGGTGCCGTTGGTGCCGACTACCAGCTCATTGCCGTTGACAAGCAGGCCGGCGCACTGTGTGCCGAGGCTTACGCCCCACTTCTTGGCTCCTGTGGCGGCATCGATGGCAAATGCATTGCCGGCGCGGTCGCCGATGTATACTACTGTGCCTGCTGCGTTGACTGCCGGGGCTGCCGCCTGCATCGACTGTGCTTCGGTGAATGTCCAGCGGAGGTTGCCTTCGTTGTTTACGCAGTAGAACTGGCCCGCTGTCTGTGTGCCGAAATATATGTCGCCGTTTACGGGGTTTACGGTGAGCATGTTGTAGCTGCCCGACTTTGCGGCGGGTTCATATTGCCATTTCTTGGCGCCGGACGCGATGTCGAATGCGTAGAGTACGGTCACTTTGTTGAAAGTGATGATGTACAGGGTGCTTCCATCGGGCGAGAATACAGGGCAGGTGCCTTTGAAGCCGTTCCAGTTGGTGCCGTCCTGTACCCATTCGGTGTTCCAGATGGCATATTCGCGTACGTTCATCTCGATGTTCCATTCGCGTGTGGCGGTACCGATCTGGGCCGAGAGTTTTACGGTCTGTGTGCCGGCTGAGGTAAACGCATAGTCAATTTCATCGCCGCTCTTTACGATATTTCCGGGGAATGTCCATGTCACGTTGCCGGCGTTGGTGTAAGCCTCGCGGTTGAATGTGAAGTGTACCGGCATGCCTACAGCGGTCTCGGTGGTGCTTACGTAGTAGGGAATAGCCAGGGTTGGCATCGCCTTTACGGTGGCGGGAGCCGACTGTCCGCGGTCGTATTCGGCCACAAGGGTGAATGTGTAGTTGATGTCGTTGGTAAGCCGGTCGACAGTGACGGTCTCAATGTCGGCGGCAAGGTTCATGGTGCGGATGTCGGATGGATTGTTCTCGCTGAAATAGGTAAGCGTATATCCTTTTACAAGAAGCGAGGGGCGTGTCCATGTCAGCACCACCATTTCGCTTGTAGCGTCGGCGGTAAGGTCGGCTACGGGGAAGCGGGATGTAGACGGCTTGGCGATGGCCGTGACTGCACCTGAAATCAGGTCGCCGTACACGGCCTGTATGTCGAATGAATACTGGTAGTCGTTGACGAGCGAGCCGATTGTATAGGTATATTCTCCGAGTTTGCCGGTGCGGTATGACACGGTTTCCGACTCCGGAGTCTTATAGGTGATAATGAAGTCGGAGGGATTCCATCCTTTGGGCATTGTCCATGTCACTACGGCCTCTTCATCGCCTGGTACGGCCTTCAGATTCTCGACCTGCGGGCGCGGGGCTCCGGCTTCGACCACCTCGTCGTCCCAGCATCCGGTGAAGCCCACAAGCATCCCTGCGAGCATTAGTATGTTGATAAGTTTTTTCATTGTGTCAGAAATGATTGGTTAGGAATTGTAGCCAGGATTCTGCCAGAGGATAGAGGCGTTGTTGACAATCTCTATCTGATTCTGGGGAATTGGGAAAATCAGATTGTGCTCGTCGAGCGTGAAACCTGCGGCGCGCATTGTCTCGATGGCGAGGCCGAGGCGCACGAGGTCGAACCACCGGTGTCCCTCAAGGGCGAATTCACGTCCGCGCTCGTCGGCAAGGGCTCTGATAAACTGGTCGCGGGTCGATACTTCGGCGATTGTGAGCTCGGAGAGGCCGGCGCGGGTGCGGGTCTTGTTGAGCCATACCAGGGCGTCGCTTACTGAAGTCTCGGCGAGGGCTTCGGCATACATGAGGGTTATGTCGGCATAGCGCAGGAAGGGGAAGTCGTTGCCTACATGGGAGGTGTAGGTGGCATCGTATTCGTCATACCATTTTTTGAGTACGTAGAGCGAGCCTTGCTTGATGTATTCCCAGATGAGGGGACGGCGCAGGTCGTCGGTCGAATACAGAGCACGGAGCTCGGGCGATGGAGAGTTGATTTCGCTGAGCACGTTGGACTTCTGCGAGTACCAGTGTCCGTGGCCTTCACCGTTGGTCTTCTCGTAGTGGAGCACGAATATGAGTTCTTTATTGAACTTCTTGTTTACGTCAAACACGTCGGCGGGGTTGTCCATCAGTCCGTAGGATGTGTTTTTGATGGCTTCGTCGAGCGAGGCTCTGGCCTCGGCGTGGCGCTTGAATGTGAGTTGTACCTTGGCCAGGAGGGTCCATGCCGCGATATCTGTCACTCGGGCTTTTTCAGCTCCGGCTTTTGCGGGGAGCAGGGAGGCTGCTTCTGTGAGGTCGGAGACGAGCAGACTGTACATCTCCTGTTCGGAACAGCGAGGTATGCTCTTTGCTGCCTCGGGGTTGACTACATTGCGGGCGATGGGCACCACTCCGAAGGCGCGGTAGAGGTTGAAATAGAACCATGAGCGGATGAAAAGAGCCTCTCCGCGATATTGACGGTAGTTGGGCAGTGACTCTTTTCCGGTCATATGGTCGAGCTGCATCTAACATTTGAAAAGGGACCCAGGTAGAGCAATTGAAAAGGGACCCACCCCATGGGTAAGTTCAACCGGATATCGTTGATTAGAAAGAACGACATCAACGATTCCACAAAATGCTACACATGGAGGAAAAAACATCCATTATTCTGTCTCATCGCCGCGAGGGGATGAGCATCCGCGAGATAGCGCGCCGCAACGGCATGAGCCGCAAGACCGTGCGCAAGTATCTGCGCGAGTTCGAGAGAGAGGCCGGCCCGTCACCGACAGAGCGGGAGGTTGACGATTATCTGCTGACCAGGCCGAAGTATGACAGCAGCGGACGCGTCAGGCGTGTTGTGACCGATGATGTCCGCCGTCGCATCGATGGTTTTATCGCCCGCAACCGGGAGAACGTCGCTGCCGGATTGCACAAGCAGCAGATGCGCAAGCTCGATATGTGGCGACGTCTTCAGGACGATGGCGTGCGTATCGCCTATTCCACAGTATGTCAGTATGTCCGTGCGCTGGAGGCAGCGCCGAAGTCGCAAGAAAAGCCTGCAAAGGCATATATCCGTCAGGACTATGAGCCTGGATTCCGTTGCGAGTTCGACTGGGGCGTGCTTACCCTGTGGATCGGTGGAGTCAGGACTCGCCTTCACATGGCGGTATTCACCCTCGACCACAGCAATATGCGCAAGGCATATCTGTTTTCGCGCGAAGATACCCTGGCTCTTATGGAAGCCCACAGCAACTGCTTCCGGGAGTTGGGGGGCACCCCGCGCGTGATGGCCTATGACAACATGCGTACCGCCGTAAAGAAGTTCCTCGGGCGCGACCGCGAGCACACGGATGCGCTGCTGCGCATGGAGGTACACTACTGTTTCACACCCCATTTCTGCAACCCTCGCTCGGGATGGGAAAAAGGCAAGGTGGAACGTTCGGTGGAATATATCCGGCGTCGTGCATTCTCGTTCGAGGTCCGGTTTGACTCCCTGGATGCCGCGCAGACGCATCTGGCGGCAGTCTGCGACAGGCTCAACACAGAGGCGTCCAACATGTCGGCGGAAGAAAAACGCCTGCGCATACAGGCCGATCTGGCGGCGCTACGTCCGTTGGACCACGGTGACATCGGCTGCTTCGAGCAGCGGCTGTACCGCGTCGGAAAGTATTCAACGATAACCGTTGACGGAGTGCACTACTCTGTGCCCGACCGTCTGGTGGGCTCGCAGGTGGCGGTAAAGCTGTATTCCGAGCGCATCGTGGTGCTTTACGGACGCGACAAGGTGGCCAATCATGCCCGAAGCCGACGCTCCGGCGACTGGGTCATCGACCTGATGCATTATCTGGGTACATTCCTGCGCAAACCGGCCGCTCTGGGGCGGTCTGTGGCTCTGCAACAGGTACATCCGTCGGTGGCGGCGCTTTACCGCGAACACTTCCGCGAGTCTCCGCGAAGCTTCATAGAACTGCTTGTGTTCACCCGCGACAACAATCTGGCATACACTGACATCGTCCGTGCCGCCACAAGTCTTTCGTCCCGCGGGCTCCAGCGCCTCTCATCTGAACAGATACAGGCTCAGATGATCTCGGCGGAAGGACATATGCAGTCAACCGCCGATATCGCGGCAACGAACGTTCCCGACCCGCAACAGGCTGAAATAGAAAGTTCGGCAAGCCATACCCTTGACATGCTTTCATCATTTATGGAATATACCCGCGCATCGCAGGCAGACTGAATACCCCCCCAAAAAACAACCAATACACTGAATGACAATGACAGACATACATGAAACAGACCGTGACGGACTTCGGGAGCTCATTCGCTCATGCGCTTTCGACCTTAAACTCCCGCTTGTGCGGCGCGACATCGACCTGCTTATACAGCAGAGCGCCGACGAACAATGGAACCTATGGCGGTTTACAGCCGAACTGCTCCGGCGCGAAAAAGAGAACCACTCTGAAAACCAGCGCCGTCACCGCATCAAAAACGCAGGGTTCCCGCAACTTCGCTATCTTAACGAAATCGACACCGACGCTCTGCCCGCCGATGCCCGGAAAGCGCTCCCGACACTCGAGACACTCGACTTCATCAAAAACGGACGCAACCTCATTCTATACGGCAATCCCGGAACAGGCAAGACTCATCTGGCGACAGCTCTCGGTATCGCCGCATGTAATGCCGGACACTCGGTGCTGTTCACATCCGTGCCAAGACTGCTCACGCAGATACGCGAGTGCCGCAACGCTTTGACACTCCGGTCGCTGGAAAACAAGTTCGAGAGATACGACATGGTCATCTGTGATGAGTTCGGATACGTCTCCTGCGACAAGGCCGGCGCAGAGATGCTCTTTAACCATCTCTCCCTCCGCACCGACAAGAAGACGACCGTCGTCACAACCAATCTCGCCTTCAACCGCTGGAACGAGATTATTGACGACAAAGTACTGGTCACCGCAATGGTAGACCGCCTGACCCACAAGGCTATACTGCTTAACATGACAGGCAAATCATACCGCATGAAAGAAACTCAGGAAATGATGACTCAACAAATATAATTATCTTTGCATCCCCATCCCGGGTGGTCCCCTTTTCAAATGCTATCCGGGTCCCTTTTCAAATGTTAGATACAATAAACCACATCGCCAGAATAATTACATACGTTGACATCAAGAAGAACGGGAAGCCAAAACTCATATCGCTTCTGACCAACGACTTCGACATGCCGCCAGAGACAATCGTGGCGATATACCGCCGCCGATGGCAGATAGAGTCTCTTTTCAAGCAGATCAAACAGAACTTCCCCTTGAGATACTTCTATGGCGAGAGCGCCAACGCCATCAAAATCCAGATATGGGTTACACTCATCGC
Source organism: Muribaculum intestinale (assembly GCF_002201515.1). Taxonomy (NCBI): domain Bacteria; kingdom Pseudomonadati; phylum Bacteroidota; class Bacteroidia; order Bacteroidales; family Muribaculaceae; genus Muribaculum; species Muribaculum intestinale. The sequence goes on along the minus strand of NZ_CP021421.1, from coordinate 896,291 downwards.
AAATCTGCTGCTGTCAGTACTTCAAAGCAAACTCGAAAGACGTTGGAGCTTCTCCGGGCTGGCTACAATCGTCAGAATTGTGCTGATGTATTACCTGAATCTCGAAAAGTTCCTCAATCAGCCCGATGCAGACCTGAAAATCATGCTCGCCGAAGCATCGGAATCGCCTCCCGAAGTTCCTGAAAACTGCTGAGGGGGCTTGTCAAATACAAAAAGTAAGCCCAACTTCTGCCGTTCAGGAAGTTGGACTCGCCTTTTTATGGTTTAGCGGACAGTAATAATTTTTTTTACGCTATTATATGCTTCACGGCATGCGGTAATATGACAGCGGGCGGCTCCGTAACCGGATCCGCCCGCTTTGGGAATTCCGACATCAATCCTTCACGGACTAATGTCGGGTGTAGTAGTTAAACCGTTATTATTTTACTGTCTTGTATTATTTTACAATCTTGGCTGAGCGAGCAACCTGACCGTTCTGCATCTTCACAACGTAAACGCCGGAAGCGAGACCGCTGAGGTCGACAGAAGCTACATTGTTTACGAACTCAACGCAACGACCGTTCATGTCGTAGAACCAAGCCTTGTCAACATTGGTGAAGTAAGCTACACCACCGATAACCTTAACGGTTGACAGAGTGGCGTCGTCACCGATGTTTTCGATAGCAGAGCCACTGCCACCGCCGAGACCGGCGGGTTCGTCAGCTTCGCCCTTGTCCTGAAGATCCTTGTAAGTTTCAGCAGGACCGCGGTCAGCGTTGGTACCCTGGATTTCAACAGGGAAGTCGATAGAGTAGCCCTTAACTGTACCGCCTGTAGGACCGGGGTGAGGAGTCCAGGCGTCGGAGCCTACGATGCGGAGGCGAGATTCGCCGATGTGAGCGTCTTCGGGAACAGTGAATTCGAGGGTCAGACCGGGATTAACGATTTCGTTAGTACCGGCATTCATCTTACCGAACTGGCCGAGTACTTCGTCAGCGTCGAGGAACGAGTAGTTGCCATCGTAGTCAAGATAAGGATAGATGAAGTCATACTGCAGTGACTCGCCTGTGCCGGAATCGTTGCCCTTGAATGTCATTTTGATCTTCTGGCCCTGATTGAGGATGAGCTTGTGGTCAGCTGCGAAGTAGTACTGGTCGGTAGAAACGCCTTCCAGCGGGTTGGATGTAGCTGTATAGTTGAGGTTCTGGGTAGCGCCTTCGGTAGTTACCTTCTCAACCCAGATGTGCTTGATACAGTTTTCGAGAGTACCGTTGCCGTTTGACGACATCCAGCTGCGTCCGTAGGGATCTTCTACGGTAGGTTCGGGGAGTTCGCCGCTTGAGTGGGGTATTGCAACCCACTGTACGTCGGAGTACGACTTGAGGTCGACAGAGACAGCGCGTACGCCGATGAAGGCGTTGGTAGTCTGGGCAACAGGGAGGTTACCGATATATGTAGCCCACTGAGCTGTACGGCCTACTTCCTTCACGCGGCCATCGTTGCCCTCCTTGTAGAGGATTTCGAAGTGGTCGACGTTGATTTCGTCGTTGTATACCATACCGAACTTGTCGATAGAGGTGTTGTAACCCTCATAAGCGGGCTCCCAGTTGAGTTTTACAGAGAGTGACTTGGTAGTCTCTTCCTTAACCTCAACAAGCAGAGAGTTGGCCTTGAGAGCAGCGGGAGATACTGTAAGGTCGTCGGAGATGTTGAGCTTGCCTACGAGCATCTTGTAGCCTTCGGCTGAAGAGTTGACGCGGAGACCGATGTATTCGATAACTTCGCCCTTGGCGATACCGGATACATTGAGAGTCTTGGCTTCCCAGGTAGTGCCTGCGAGTTCGCCTGCGGGAACTTCAATCCAGTTGTCGGAACCCTCTTTCTTGAGGATAACGGAGAGGTTGGAAGCACCCTTGGCACCCTTGAGCGCGAGGTTTACCTTGACATTGCCGGCAGAAGCCTTGAGGGCTGTGCGGTAGAGCACGATGTCGTTGCCGGCGGTTGTAGCGCCTGAGAGACGGATACAAGAACCGCCTACATAAGCGTCTTCGTGGGTGAAGCGAACGTCGATATCGTTGGCGAAGGTCTTCATGTCACCTTTGGCGGTAACGAGCCAGCGGTAGGTGGGCACGATGTCCTGCATAGACATGTTGTACCAAGAGCCGTTAGTAACCTTACCGTTATAGAAATAGTTCTCACCGTTACCGAGGTTGAAGTGAGTCTCGAAGGGGAGGTTGCCGCCGATAGCGGTGCGCTCTGCAAACATCGAGGCGAAGCCTGGAGAGTTGTTGAGCTGCTCGTTGGCATGGTCAGCATCAGCTACCTGGAAGCTACCCCATGCGTTGGAGATTTCGGGACGGCTGAGCGGGTTGCGGTTGGCGCCTGAGAAAGCCTTCTCGAGGAGGAGCTGGTAATTTTCCTGAACATTTGTGGGGCTTGAACCGACGCGGAACTGGAAGAAGCGGCTCTGGTCGTGCTCACCCCATATACAGATGTTCATTGCCTTTGTGGCTTCTGTATTCATCTCTTTCCAGTAGTCGCTGGAGAGACCAACGAGGAGCTGACCCTGATAGACATCATCAGTGCTCAGTCCGGCTTTCTCGATGGCCGCAAGCGAGTTTGATACATAACGATAGGCGAGCTTGTTGCCTGAGTAGTTGAGCATACAGTCGAATATCTTGCCCTTTTCAGCATTTCCGTAGATATAGCCGATATTTGAATCGGAAACGTTGGGCTGCTGAGTGTATTGGCCGATACCGAAGCCTTCGATGTTGAGCTCCTTGGCGATTCTGTTAACTTCAGCATGGAAGTTTACCCAATCGGTATCACGCCAAGTAGAGCCTTCAGAGTTGTAGTTGTAACCGTCGCAACCGAAGAAAGCAGCGGCGTTAACGAATGCGCGGGCATACTTGTAGGTACCGTCTTCATTCTTTGTAGAGATGAATTTGAGGAATGCGCCCTCAGAGCCGTCATCGTTCCATCCTTCGAAGAACTTGATACCGCCGTAGATGCGTGTACCGTTCTTGTGTGCGGCGTCGACCCATGAACCGGGAGCCTGGAGGAAGCCGTAGTTCCAAGAACCGAAGATGGAGGTATAGTTCCACATTGAGAACACATCCTGGTCGAACTGTGTCGATGGATAGCCGCCGAGTCCCTTGCCGTAACCGGCAGGAAGGTTACACCACAGACTACGGTTGTGGTTGATGTCGCTTACTACATCCTTGGACGCGTCCTTGTAGGTAGCGCGCTGACGAGAGTGCGAACGAACGAATTCAAGGTCGAAAGTCAGACCGATAGACTCGAATTCAGCCTTGGTCGGGTAGTTGCGACCCTCGTCCCATGCTTTGGAGAAAAGCTCGAGCACCTGCTCGTTCTCCCAGGGAGCCTGGTCGAAAATTGATTCCGAAGATTCCTGGGCCATAATGGGGCTTGCGAATACCAACGGAGTCAGCAGCATCGAACTCTTAAGAAAAGATCTTTTCATGTTGGTTTAATGATTTAGTTAAAATAGATTGGTTTAAGATTTAAGATATGTTGTCCACCGTCCCTTGTGGAGCCAATCCCCACAGGGACGGTGAATTTATCTTCAGTTTAATCGGGGATTATTAGAAGTTAGCTTCATTTTTGTCCCAGAATACTCGTGTAGCCTGCTGGTCGGGTCCGCCGAGAGCCTGGATACCGCTTGTGGCGATGTCATCCATACCGGCCTGAAGGTCGCCGTGGGGGAGAGGCAGACGGCGAATGAGGTCACCGTCGGAGAGAGAGCCGTCGCCGAGGTTGGGATTGAGCACGGGGAATATCTTGGGATACCCTGTGCGGCGTATGTCGGTCCATGCTTCGTAGCTGTAGGGGAAGATGGCGATATACTTCTGGGTGATGATTTTCTCGAGCTTGGTTTCGTTGTCGTCGGAGTCGTTCCACTTCACGCCAATTTTTGTTACGCTTTCGATGTCGTTGTTGTGATCCATCGGGTCGACGTAGGTGAAAGGTACGGCGTTCTCGACTTGCATGTAGTCGTCAAGATATGCCTCGTAGTTGCCTGTCGGCATGCTGAAACGGTCGCCGCAGTCGGCATTTTTGATACCACGCTCGTAGAAAGACTGTGCGGTTCCGCCCATGCTCCAGCCGCGAAGTGCGCCCTCGGCACGGAGGAAGTCTACTTCAGCCCACTTCATGGCGTAGATAGGCATCCATTCGAAGTCGTCTCCCTCAAACTGAGAGTATGCCACACGCGCATTGGCATAATATGCCTGTCCGCTCTCCATACGTATACCGGCTCTCAGACCGTAGATTCCCGAGTTTTTGTTTGTAACAGAGCCGTCGGCATTGATGAGATCATCAGTGTTGTTGCCTATCATGTAGTTTATATACGGATGCTGCAGTGAGGTGAGCATACTTACAAACGATGCATTCACACGGCTGTCGTTCCAACCCGACATAATCATTTTGAGGGGATGTGAGCCCATGAATCCGGTATTTGCGTTCATGCCGATTTCCTGAGCCATTGATTCAACAACACCCGAGGCTACAGCTTCTTCAGCCAGTCTCTTGGCTTCAGCCGGGTCGACTTTTACAAGGTGCATTGCCATACGGAGTTTGAGAGAGTTGGCAAAACGGCGCCATGTGTCAATCTGCTGGTCCTGTGTCAGTTTGTCTGATTCGAAAAGAATATTATTGATTTCAGCACGATACCAGTCGGGACGGTTGGGGAAGTTGTCGAATACAGCTACGATATCATCAATGTTCTTGAGTATAGAGGTATAGATGGTGTAGCCGTCATTGAAGGTAAAGGGGTTTGTCTCCTTGTTGCCTTTGTGGTCCTGATATGCGATTGAACCGTAGAGGTCGGTACACTCCTGAGCCACATAATCGAACAAGAGAAGGGCAATAGCCTTGATTTCGACCATCTCGTTGGTGAGGTCGTTGTTGAGAAGGTTGCCGAGGTTGTTCTTCATCGAGAGGAAGCGTCCGTGGGGGCCTTCGCAGAAGTCGCGCTTGTAGCTGTAAGTGGTTGGGAAACTACCGTTCCAGCTTTGGTCGCAGGTAGTATAACCTGCGTAGGCGTCAGTGGTGAGGTTGAATACATACTGCCACTGGTGAGCGCCTGGTTCCTCTCCATTTTTACCACCCATGAGATAGTACTGGGCGGTAATTAGCATGTCGAGGTCGTTTTTAAGAGCTTTCTTGATCTCAGGGAAATCTTCTTCTGCTACGACATCCTTGATTTCAAGGTTGTCGGCATCTCCGTGGAGAGGCTCGGGACGCAGAGTGACGTCGGTCTCTTTATTAAACTCGTCGGACGGGGTATCGAAGTCCATACATGCGGAGAACGTTACCAATGGAAGTGCCGCGAGTGCGTATTTTAATATATTCAGTTTCATTTTTTATTATAATCTGGGTGGGTGGAGATTAGAACTCAAGTTTGAGGTTGAAGCCATAGGAGCGGGCAGAGGGCATGTTGAAGATGTCAAACGCGCCGAGACCGTTCTTGGTAGAGAGGGCGATGTCGGGATCGGAGGGACAATCCTTGTAGATGAAGAAGAGGTTGCGACCGACAGCCGAAACTGTGAGGCCCTTGATGGCGCCCTTGAAGAGGTTGCGGAGGGTATAGCTTACCGAAACCTCGCCGAGGCGGAAGTTGGTGGCGTCGTATACATACTCGGATGCAATCTGCTGGCCGCCTACAGTGTTGTAGTAGTCCTCGATGGGAACGAGTGTGCCGTGGGCGTACATACCGGGCTTGCGGGTCTGTCCGTCGGCCGATACCCATGTGAGCTTTTCGGGGTTGGCTTCATAGGCGAGACGTGCGTCGGCTGTGCGCTTGGAGATACCGGCCTGGTCTAGGTAGGCCTCGGTGAGGGAGATGAACTTGCCGCCGATACGGCCTGAGATAAGGAAGTAGAGCGAGAGATCTTTCCAGCGTACGGTATTTGACCAGCCGAGGTTCCACTTGGAGTTCATGTTGCCAAGGTATACGTAGGATGTGCCTTTGACGGGGGTGCCGGCCTTGGGGTCGATATAAATCGAGCCGTCGGCGTTGCGGCGGAAGTCGAGGGCATAGATATCGCCGTAGGAGCCGCCCTCTTCATAGCGTACTGCGATAGAGCCGTTGGCGATGAGCTGCTCCATCTTCGAGGGGTTGCCCTGCTCGTCCTTGAAGGTCTTCTCGATCTTGTTGTCGTTGTAGGCAACGTTGAAGCCTGTCTTCCACATCCAGTCGCGGCCGGCGAGGATATTGTAGGAGATTGATGTCTCGATACCCTGGTTGCGGATAGAGCCGGTGTTTACGGGTTTGGACTTGCCGCCGGTTGTGGCTGCTATGAAGTAGCTGTTGGTGAGGTTGGTGTTGTAGTAGGTGAGGTCCCAGTTGAGGTTGCTGTTGAAGAGCGAGATGTCGAAACCGGCCTCAAATGATTTGGACTTTTCGGGGAGGGGGTTGTCGAAGTAGCCGTAGGTATTGGTGGCGACTGCGCCGGTGGCGAGATTGGCCGAACCCTTGGCGAACACTTCGTTGGGGATAGAGTTACCTACCTCAGAGTAAGAGGCGCGGAGCTTGAGGTGGGTGATTACCTCGGGGAGTGTGAGATAGCGGTGAACGAGGGTGTTGGCGCCGAGTGACCAGTAGCCGTAGTGGTCGGATGTGCCTCGGTCGGCAAACTGCTTGAACGCACGGTACCAGTCGATACGGTAGCTGCCTTCGAGGTAAACCATGTCTTTCCAGCCTACCTGGCCTGTGAAGAACCAACCCTTATCCCAGTTGGACGACTTGCTGTAGCTGCCTCCGTTGCCGCCCGACCAGCGTGCGGTGGGGTCGAAGTAGTTTACGAGAGTAGGCATTTTGCGCATCGAGAGGGGCTCGAAGTATGTGGCCTGTGTCCAAATTTTCTGTGTGGTACCCTTTACGGTGTGGCCTACCCAACCGGTAGACGCCGATACGGAGAGGGCCTCGGCGAAGGTCTTGTTGTAGTTTGCCATTACGTCAATATACCAGTCGTTACTTGAGTATATGTCCTGGCCGTAGATGCCGAAGTCTTCCATCTGGGCTACGTTCTGTGTGGTGGCGTAGCGGTTGGTGTAGCCCTGGAATTTTGAGCGGTCGATGTTGAGACGTGCCTGTACCATAAGGCCGTCGATAATCTGGTAGCTTACGGTGGCGGAGCCGTAGACACGCTCTTCGGTCTGCTGGCCGCGGTTCATGTGGGTGAGCCAGTAAGGGTTATTGTTGCCGGCCATCGGGTAGGCCCAGATCTGCTGGGGACCTTCGAGCATTGTACGGCCAATTACAGACTTTCCTGAATTGTCGAGATAAGTGATGTCGTTTGACTCCCACTGTCCGTTCCAGTTGACATAGTTGTCGCGGTAGTAGTCCATGTCAATGTTGCCGGGCACACGGTATAGGTCGTAGAGGGGGTTCATCACGGTGCCGCCGCCGGGACGGTTCTTGTTTTTGGCGGATACGTAGTTGATAGAAACGTCAATCTTGAGTTTGTTGTTGATGAGATTGTAGTTCTGACGGAATGAGAAGGTGTTACGGTTGTAGGAGTTGTTGGGCACCATACCCTGTGAGTTGGAGTTGGCATACGAGAAGTATGAGCGGACTTTCTCTGTACCTCCGGAAATTGATACGGAGTTGTTCCAGGTAGTTCCTGTGCGGAAGAAGTCGTCGACGTGGTCGGATGTGTAGTTGCGTAGTTTTGCGTTGGCGTAGGCGAGCTCGGCTTCGCTGTATGTGCCGATGCGCTTGCCCCATGCGCCGAGCGGCATGTTGATAGCCTCGCCGGTGGCGGGATTGACATTGACCTTGGAGCCGTATATGTTCTGGAGCTCGGGTGTAGAGAGGGGCTTGTCGAAGGTCACGTTGGAGTTTACAGTGATGCTGATCGAACCTTCTTTACCTTTCTTTGTTGTAATCATAAGTACACCGTTGGCGGCAGCGGAGCCGTAGAGTGCGGCAGCGTTGGCACCCTTGAGCACGTTGATGCTCTCGATGTCGTCGGGATTGATGAGCGAGAGCGCGTCGCCGCCTTCGGACGAACCTGAGTAGCCAAGGCCGCTACCGCTGTCCCAGTTGGACTCGGCCGACTTGCCTACCTGGTTGGTCATGGGTATACCGTCGACAACGATAAGCGGGCTGTTGTTGCCCATTACCGACTTGTTACCGCGGAGAAGGATTTTAGAGGTACCGCCTGCACCACCTGCACTCTGTGTGATGGTGACACCCGATACCTTGCCGTTGAGGGCGTTGACAAAGTTGGCGTCCTGGACTTTCATGAGGTCGTCACCTTTGATTTCCTGGGTGGCGTATGTGAGAGAGGATTCTTTGCGCTTGATACCGAGAGCAGTTACCACGACTTCGTCGAGGACCTTACTGTCTTCTTTCAGGACTATGCGCATGGGCTGGTCGTTTTCAACTTTGATTTCGGTGGTGGAATAGCCGATGTAGCTGAACACGAGTGTGTTTCCTTTGGCGGCTTTGATAGAGAAATTACCATCGAAGTCAGTGGCTGTACCGTTGGCGGTACCCTTGACCATGACACTGACACCAATCAGCGGTTCGTCAGTGCCATCGTAGACTGTTCCGGTAACGGTCATGGGGCTTTGTGCCCAACCGATGAGAGGAAGCAGCATTAATACAGAAATTAGCAGACGTGTTATCATGCAAGTCAAGTTAAATTGTGATATGGGATTAATATTAGAATTTAATGGCTGAATTGAGCTTAACAGACGGGATTCAAATTACTAACTTTTTCCGAAGGGATGGTCAGATTTAAAGGCCAACTTTCCGAAGAATTGGTCAGGATTTATAGCTAACTTTTCCAATGGTATGGTCAGATTTTAATCACATGTGAACGCAAATATAGTACTAAATAATTAACAACTTTTCACCCCCCCTATTTTATTAAATATAATTAACTTTTGACAATAATAAAGTTAATTTTTGTATACGAAATCGATTGCTTTTTGTATACGAAATCGATTGCTTTTTGTATACGAAATCGATTGCTTTTTGTATTTCGGCACGTTGCAGACATGAAAAAAAGCCACGGAGTGCGAACCGTATATCGGTGCGTACTCCGGGGCTTTATGTAAAATAGTGTTGGCCGCAGATGCAGCTATGAGTAGTTACGTTACTTATGTACTTAGTTGTTGACAATCTTGCCGTCGGTCTGTGCGGCGAGACGTTTCTTGAGGTCTTCGAGCACTTCGGGATACTTGTCGGCCACGTTGGTCAGCTGGGCGGGGTCGTCGACGAGATTGAACAGGGCATACTCTTTCAGGTTGCCGAGCTCGTTGCCGGTAACGTTGCGTGCTTTGCCCTTGTAGGGAGGTATCATCACCCACGGGCCGGTGCGGAACGCTACCTTGCTCTTGGCTTCGATAACGAGGTCTTTGCGGTTGGATGCTCCTTTGCCCATGAATGCGTCGAGAGTCTCGATGCCGTCGAGTCCGGCCGGTACATTACCGTCTACCATTTTGGCGAGAGAGGGGAGGAGGTCCATCTGGCATACGAATTCGTCGGAGTTGAGCGGGGCGATATGTCCTTTCCAGTATACGAAAAGGGGGATGTGTGTTCCGCCGTCGAAGAGACTGTATTTTCCGCCACGGCGTCCGCCTGTGGGGCTGTGGTCGCCTACTTTCTTGACAGCTTCGTCGTAATATCCGTCCTGGAGCACGGGGCCGTTGTCGCTGGAGAAGATAATCATGGTGTTGTCGAGGATACCCTCTTTCTCAAGATGGTCGATAAGCTGTCCGACACACCAGTCGGCCTCAACTATAGCGTCGCCGCGGGGGCCCATGGTGGTGGAGCCGGCAAAGCGTTCGTGGGGAGCGCGCGGCACGTGGGGCTCATGCAGACCGTAGTAGAGGAAGAAGGGCGCGTCGGCATGTGCGGTGATGTAGTCTTTCACCTTTCCTACGAAATAGTCGGCCATGTCTTCGTCGCGCCAGCGTGCTGCTGTCCCGCCCTTCATGAAGCCGATGCGTGGGATGCCGTTGACGATGGAGTTGTTGTGGCCGTGGTGCCACTTCATGCGCAGCATTTCGGGGTTGTCGATGGCGGTGGGTTCTCCCGGGAAGTTTTTCTCATAGTCAACCTCGATGGGGTCGTTCTTGTCGAGGCCCACTACATCGCCGTTTTCGATATATACGGTAGGCACGCGGTCATTGGTGGCGGCAATCAGACATGAGTAGTCAAATCCTATCTGGTTTGCTCCGGGCTTTACGGTCTTGTTCCAGTTGATTTTACCCTTGCCCATGCCGAGGTGCCATTTTCCGATGGCTCCGGTGGCATAACCTGCCTCGCGCATCATTTTGGGGAGGGTGAACTCATCCTCGCGGATAATCAGGGGGGCGTCGCCCGGGAGAATCTTGGCATCGGGGTTTTTCCAGGGGTACATGCCTGTCATCAGGGCGTAGCGGCTGGGAGTGGAAGTGGCCGATGTGGCGTAAGCGTTGTTGAAGCATACGCCTCCACGAGCGAGTCGGTCGATGTTGGGGGTACTGATGGTTTTGGAGCCGTAGGCGCTAACGTCGCCGAAGCCGAGGTCGTCGGCAAGCACGACAATTACGTTGGGCTTGGACTGGGCGGCCATCCAGGCTGCGCCAGCCAGCATGGCTGATACGAAGCAGGAGAATTTTCGCATTGTTTTCAGGATTGGTTTATTGGTTAGAAAATTGTATAGATATTTTATATATGACGCCTCAGCGCGATAATATGCTAAAAATCGGTTAAAATTTATATTACACAGACGTTTAGCGCTATTCTGCCGTGATTTGTCAGAATCGTGCGTTCATTACGTTGGACGGTGGCCGCTGATTGTCGAGCTCGTTTTTCATGAAGTCCATGTAGGGGGCTACATGTTCGAAGAAGCGGTAGTAGCCCTCGCATAGATAATTGAGGCCCGGCTCACCGTCGGCGGTGACTGTGAAGCGGTTTTTGGGGCATTCGCCGTTGCATGCAAACAGGTACTTGCAGCGGCGGCACTGACCGGGGAGGGAGTCGTATTTATCGGTGCCGAATTTCTGCTGCCGGTCGCTGTACATCATCTCGACGAGTGTCTTTTCGCGGATGTTGCCGAGCTTGTATTCGGGGAATACGAAATGGTCGCAGGAGTAGACATCGCCGTTGAACTCCATCACCCCGGCGTGGCCGCATGTGCGCGCCATGGTGCATACGCCGGGCTGCACGCCGGCCCAGTTGGCAAGCGTGGAGTCGAACAGCTGGATGAAGTATTGTCCCACATCGTTTTTCACCCATTCGTCGAAGATGGTACACAGAAACTCGCCCCACTGCGCGGGCGATACCGAGAAGTCGGCCAGCGGGGCATCGTGTGCATCCATCGGCGAGGCCAGTGTGCGCCCGTCGGTGTGGGGTATGATGCGCTCTACAATGGGGGTGAACTGTATGTATCGACATTCGATTTCCTTGAAGAAGTGGTAGAAGTCGAGCGGATAGTCGGCGTTGAAGTCGTTGACCACGGCGAGGGCGTTCCATTCTACGCCATGTTTTTTCAGCAGGTTGATGCCGCGCATCACCTTGTGGAACGATGGCGCGCCGATGTTGTTGCGGCGGTACTCGTCGTGAAACTCCTGTGGGCCGTCGACCGATACGCCCACAAGCCAGTTGTTGTCCTTGAAAAATCGGCACCATTCGTCGGTGAGCAGTGTGCCGTTGGTCTGGATGGAATTGTCGATTACCAGTCCGCCGCCATATTTTTTCTGCAGCTCGATAACCTTTTTGTAGAATGACAGCGGGCGCATGAGGGTCTCGCCGCCATGCCAGCTGAAGAGTATCTGCGGCATCGACTGCGACTCGATATACATCTTTATAAAGCGCTCAAGCATGTCGTCGGACATGACATGGCGCCGGTCGGCTGATGCGTCCTTGTATAATTTTTTTTTCTCGAGGTAGTAGCAGTATTCGCATGCCAGGTTGCACGACGAGCCGGCGGGCTTGGTCATAATATAAAGAGGACGGGCGAAAGGGGTCAGGACTTGTTCCATAGGGTAGAGTGGGATTGTTAGGGGGCTATTTGAGAGAAGAGCGTGTTTAACGGATTAAACACGCTCTTCTGCTATAACGTAGCGGCCTGGGGGTTTATTTCTTCTTTTTCTTGGAAGTCTTGGCAGTTTTGTTGCTGTCGGCAAGCATCTTCTGCACTCTTTCCGGATAGTTGGTGGTGATGTAGTCGACGCCGTGGTCGATGAAGAACTGTATGTCCTCGGGCTCGTCGACTGTCCATACGTTGACTTTCAGACCGAGTTTCTGGGCCTCCTTAATCCACTCGGGATGCTCGCGCAGCGCCTTGATTGAGTAGTCCATGCCTGCGAGGCCGAGCTTCTTGATTTTTTTCGGGGCGAGGTCACCGTCGAGATAGTAGATGGGCACACCCACGGGGAGCAGTTTCTTGAATGCCATGCAGGCGTTGATGGAGAATGCGATGATGTCGGTGCGGTTGAGCAACTGGTACTTCTTAAGAGCGTCGACAATCTTTGCGGCCATCTCGTCTTCGCGCGATGGGTCCATGAGCGACTTCATTTCGAGCACTACGCGTGTCTTGGGCAGGTTGGAGCATTCGGCAAGGTATTCGTCGAGGGTAGGCACGGTCTCGCCGTTGTCGAGGCGTATCTGCTGCACTTTGGCGTAGGAGTCTTTTTCGAAATGGGCGCCCTTGAATTTGCGGTCGTGGTTTACGACAAGCTGACCGTCGGCCAGCATCCATACGTCAAACTCTGAGCCGTATACGCCTACCGAGTCGGCTTTAACGAGCGATCTGATTGAGTTCTGAGCCGAGCCCGGAGCAGTCCAGTAGCCGCGGTGTGCTACAACCTGCTGGGCCGATGCAGCTCCAGCAAAGAGAGCCAGGGCGGCGCTGATAATTGCAATGCGTTTCATTTGGAGATGATATTATATTGTGTGGTTAGAATCATGTGATGTATATATTATGATGCGCGAATCCCGGAATGTCCTAAACCGGATGTCATAAAATATACATTTTTTTGTTTACTCGTCGGTTTTGGCCGGTCAGTCACCGTTGATGGCGATGTTCTCTTCGGCTTCAGCCACGTTCTTGGCCTCGGATGCGTAGAAAGCCTGCGAGCGGGCGTATCCGTCGCGAGGAGCGAGCCACATGGTGGCGAATGTTACTGCGCCGAGTATGCCTACACCGATGATGAGATAGAACACGGTGTTCCAGCCGTAGGTGTCGGCGATGATGCCCACGCCGATTGCCGACAGGAACGAGCCTACATAGCCGAATATGCCGGCCAGGCCGTTGGCGGTGGCGGCAGCTTCCTTGGTGGCTTGGTTGGCCGATCCGATGCCGATAAGTGCCTGCGGACCGTAGATGAAGAATCCGGCGCCTGCGAGCAGTGCGATGGAGCCTACTACAGGCATGTTGGGGAAGAGTATGAACAGGGTCATGAATATTGCAGCGGCAGCCATGCAGACGAGGCACATGCGGTGGGCCTTTCCGTTGAAGATATGGTCGGTGGCCCATCCGGCGGCGATGGTGCCCACGATGGCGAAGAATTCAAAGACGGCTACTGACCATGCGGCTGCCTCGATGCTCATGCCGCGCGATTCGGTCAGGAACTTGGGACCCCAGTCGAGGATACCCATGCGCATCACATATACAAATACGTTGGCGATACAGAGTGTCCAGATCCAACGGTTGGTCCATACCATTACCTTGAGGAAACGGCCATGTGAGGGATTTTTTGCGCCGGAGGCTGTGCTCTTGCCGGTCTTTGTGCCGGGGAGTTCGGGCAGGCCTACCGACTGAGGGTCGTCGCGGAGACCGAAGTAGAGCCATGCTGCGCCGAATACGGCGATTACAGCCGGAATCCAGAAGCACCACTGCCATGCATCCCAGTGCCGGGCATACTGGAGTATCTGGTTCATGCCTTCGGCTGTCGAGGGATCAAGTTTAAGGTTGGCGGCCACACGGTTGATGATTTCAGGGTTGTTGCTGAGGTCGGTACCCATAGAGCCCATGATGTAGCCGCAGGCGATTACTGCAGCTCCAGCACCGATGGAGTGGGAGGTGTTCCATATCGACATCTTTGTGGCGAGTTCCGATGGATGTATCCAGCAAGGCAGCAGACGCGCGCACGGTGGATATCCCACACCTTGGAATGCCTGGTTGAGCACGATTGTGATACCCATCACCAGGATGAGCATATTGATGAGGTCGGGCCCTTCCGACACACCTGTTATCCATGCCGAGATATTTACACCCCAGCCGAATGCGAAGTTGCTGAGCGCGCACAGGAGCAGGCCGATGGCCATGATGGTGCGTGCGCTGAATTTGTCGACGATAAAGCCGTTGGCGAAGCGTGAGAATCCGTAGATGAGCGAGCCGATACCGATTACGATACCGAAACTGGTGTTGGAAATACCGTACTGCGCAGTGAGGCCGGGCATCGCAAGTGAGAAGTTTTTGCGAACGAAATAGTAGATGGCATATCCTATCATCGATACTACGATAGTGCGCAACTGCCATGATTTGAAGCGCTTGGCTACATCCGGATCCCAAGACGCGTAAATGTTGTTCTTTTCCATTGTTAGAAAGTGTTTTTTCTGAATAAATGGTGAGAGGGGTGGTATGATTGAAGGCGTTGTCTTATTGATGATGACGGGGAGAAAGCATATGTCGCAGACACTGCTTTCTCCCTGTCGGTTAAGGTTTACAATCCGTTGAGGCGGCGGGTGGCCTCAATGTCGAGAGCTTCGGCGAATATGCTTATCGGATTGTCGACATGTACTCCCGTCGACATCTCAATCTGCCATTTGCAGGTCTCGCAGTCGGTGGCTACGCTGTCGACTCCGGCATGGGTAATCTGCTCGAAGAGCGCATTGCCTATCTGCTGGGAATAGTTGTAATTCTCCTTCTTGAATCCGTAGGTGCCGGCGATGCCGCAGCATACCGACTCCAGTGGAACGAATTCCAGCCCGGGTATCATTTTCAGCAGGGAGGTCGAGTAGATGGCCCATCCGAGTTTTTCCATGTGGCATGGAGTGTGGTATGCGACTCTGCGCTTGAAATCAGGGCGGAAAGCCACTTTCACTTTGCCCTTGTCGATGAGGTTGTATACAAAGCGAGTGGCGAGTTGTATATGGTCACGTACGTCGTGGGTGTCGATGTCAAGTATGTGGTGATATTCGTCGCGCATGGTAAGCGTGCATGTCGAGCTGGTTGTAAGCACTTCCAGCCCTTTGGCCACCGACTTGCGTATCGACTCGAGGTTTATGTTGGCGTCGCGCCGTGCCGCATCCACAAGGTTGTTGGCTATTTTGGCCACACCGCAGCATTTCTCCTTGTCGAGCAAGTTTACACCGTAGCCGATAGCGTTCATCACCGTCACGAAGTCTTTGCCGAGCTGCGGATAGTTGTAGTTGACATAGCATCCGTGGAAGTAGCTCACCTGGTTGGCGTAGCGGCTTTGCTCGGGAGCATGGCGCTTGAACCATGATGTGAATGTCGTATGGCTGTATGACGGGAACTGACGGTGCTTGTCGATACCCATCACCTTGTCGAGCACGACCTTCATTGGCTTGAGGTGCAGCATTCCGTTGACAATCGGGGCGAACGGAGTGGCCATGGTGCCTACAAAGTCGGTCGACGCGAGCATCTTGTCGCGGAGCGACGGCTTCTTCTTGCTGTAGTGCAGACGGGCCGACTGAATGATGTCGCCGATGCGCACGTTGGATGGGCAGGCCACTTCACATCGCTTGCAATTCAGGCAGTATTTCAAAGCCTCGTCGTAGTAGAAGGGCTTCTTCAGTCGGTAGCGTTCGCCGTCGGGACCGGCCTGTTTAGGTCCCGGAAAGTCGGGATTGACCGGCGTCACGGGGCAGTATACCGTGCAGATTGTACACTTTATACAGTCCTCGAAGTTGTTGTCGCTTATATTTGCTGCCTGATAGCAGGGATTGCTGAGCGACTGTACGCGGGCTTCAGCAGGATTTATTGCAGGTGTGCTCATTGCTTTCCTCCTTTCTTGCTGTTTAATATCTGGTCGGCTACCTTGAAAGCGGTCATCAGTGTCACTCCGGCGCCTGACTCCTCTTTGAGGGCATTGCAGCCGCCGATTACAGCGCCTGCGGCAAAGAGATTGTCGAGAGTCGAGCCCTTGTGGCTTACGCGGAGCGAACTGTCGGTAGCTATGCCGTAATGTTCGAAACGCTGTTCCTTGTAAAGGTCGGGGTCGCACCACTGCGGACGGTTGGGGTCGGCCACGACATCGAGTCCGAATATGGGTTCGTATACGCTGTCGGGATTGGCCTCGAGTCCATGACTCAGGAATGAGCCGGATGCGATTACGAAGTTGTCGGCAGCCAGAGGCATGTCGGCAAGGTTGGCGGTGTATATCTCCTTCACGCGTCCGCCGTCGATTGTGCCGCGGGTCACGATGTCGCCAAGCAGGTAGGTGCCGCCATGCTGGTGAAACCATGTGCGCAGTTTCATCTGTGCCCTCATGCCGCCTACCGACATCGGTATTGTCGAGATGAACCTTACCGGCACTTTTACCTGCTCTTGTAGCAGCCTTATCGGCGACTCGTCAAACATACCGATTACTGCCGGCATGATTACAGTAGTAGCGTCTGTCTCGTCGATAAACCGGTTGATATGGCGGGCTACGTCGCGGAGTACATTTCCGTCGAGCACACGGGCGATATTGGTGGCACGCATCTCGGTGGCGCTCTTGCGCAGATGCTGCAGGCTGTCGAGGGTGAATGTGCGCGACTCCACTTTCAGTCCGGCCTTTTCAAGGCCACGTGAAAGGAACTGAGGATAGAAGTCGAGATATCCCTGGATATTTACAAGTAGCGCCTTGCCCCACGACAATGGCGCAGGACTGTCGGCAGTGGCGTATCCTTCCATCGACAGCCATGCCGGCTTGAGCATCCCTATCGGGGTGAGACGGTAATGGTTGCGCTTTTCGTCGCCGTGTAGGGTCACGCCGACCTCTTCAAACAGGGGCTTGACCTGCGGTATGTACTTTAATATATTGTCGATTCCTACCTTGCTGTAGGGATGTGTCTCAGGCAGCCCTTTTATGTAATCGAGAGGGTTGTCGGTGATATCCTCGCCGTTGTGGCGTCCGTACAGTCCGAATGAGCCCGAGTTGAAGTGGAGCGCGCTCTGTCCGGCTGAAATCACGGCCACTTTCTGCCCCTGGCGCAACAGGTTTATGCCTGTGACGAGGCCGCCCATGCCGCCGCCTATTATTATGGTATCGTATCTCATGTGTATGCAGTTGGCTGAATTTGGTTATCTTCTGGAATGGTTGTGTGTGAGGATTACTTTGTATCGATTACATCCTCAGGGAGGGCTATCTTGTCGATACCGCATACCCCCTCGTAGAGCCACGACATGAATTGTCCCTCTACAAGGGTCTCGCCCCATGACACGGGGCACATGCCCTTCCATCTCTCATTGATGAACGACGAGAGGTCGCGCAGTGTGCGCTCGGCGCAGTTGTTGGCCTTGACGAGCAATCCTGCGGCACGGCATGCGCAGAGCTCACCCTGGCATGTGCCCATTCCGAGTCGTGTGCGTCGGCGCAGATTTATGAGGTTGCCTACCTGAAGGTGGTCTATGGCATATTTGATTTCGCCTACGCTCACCTGCTCACATTCGCATACTACGGCTTCATCCTCCAGACTGTTGAATTCAATCTGTGAACTCAGTGTGCCGTGGCGGTCTTCGGCGGCCTTCTGTCCCACCGGCAGTGAGATAGTGTGTGCGTGATGATGGGTGAATTCCTGTTCTTTACCATAGCTGTTGTCAAGTTCCGAGCCCGGCAGAGGCACTTCGGCTGTGGTGCACGCTCCTTCCTTGCCGAGTTTTCTCATTGCCATATCGGTGGCCCACTCGGCCATCAGACGGTAAGTCATGAGCTTTCCGCCGGTAATGGTGATGAAGCCCTCTATGCCGTCGCGTACGGCATGGTCCAAACACACGATGCCTCGCGATATCGAGCGCCCTGACGGGTCGTTGTCGGCGGCTACCAGAGGTCTTACTCCGGCATATGCGCGCAATATGCGTGTGTATGCCAGAGAGGGAGCTATCTTGATGCCCTCGCGCAGCAACACGTCAACCTCCTCGGGTGTTACCTCCATGTTGTCAATCTGGTCGTATGGCACTCTCGATGAGGTCGTGCCTATTAGTGATATAGTGTCGCCGGGAACGAGTATGTCGGCATCGGCAGGCTTGCGGCATCGGTTGATAACGACATTGTTGACACGGTGTCCGAAAATCAGCAGCGCGCCTTTTGCCGGGAACATATTGATGGTGATTCCTGCGAGCGACGCGATGTTGTGTCCCCATATGCCTCCGGCGTTAATCATGAGGTCGGCATGTTCGGTATGCTCCTCTCCTGTGCGGGTGTCGCGCAGCTTCACTCCTGTTAGACGGTTGCCTTCGCGCTCGAAGTCGATTACCTGGTGGTAGGTAAGCACATCGGCTCCGTTCTGGCGGCCCGCCACCACATTGGCTACTGTGAGGCGGAACGGGTCGATTGCTCCGTCAGGCACCTTTACGGCTCCGATAATGTCGGGGTTTACCGCCGGCTCGATGCGCATCGCATCCTTGGGGTCGATGGCTTCGGCATTGATGCCGGCCTTCAGGCACGATTCGATAAATGTCTTCTGATATGCAAGGTCATCCTCCGGGAGGGTGATGAAAAGTCCGCCGGTGTCTTCCACACAGTGGCGTGCGATACGGCGGAGAATCATATTCTCCTTGATGCACTCTGTTGCCGATTCCTGATCGGTCACCGCATAGCGGGCGCCGCTGTGCAGCAGGCCGTGGTTGCGTCCGGTTGCGCCGGCGGTAAAGTCGAAACGTTCTACGAGGAGCGTTTTCAGACCACGCATGGCGCAGTCGCGGGCAGTCCCGGCGCCTGTGGCACCTCCGCCTATCACAATCACGTCGTAGTGTGTCTTAGCGTTGTTGTCGTTCATGACCAAGTGTATATGAGGTGGTTTAATAATCTATAATAGGGTGTGCGAATTGATGTTTTATCGCGGTATCGGGTAGGATTGTCAGCTCTTTCGGAGTGAAGAAAACGGGCAAACTTGCAGTTTCATCGCAAAAGTAAAAAATTTTTTAATGAAAATGAAGCGACACGCGGTATTTTTTTCTTGGCGAGATGTATTTTAATTGAGTAAACCGTTAAAAAATGTTCAGAGTGCTCTCTGATATTTACATCGGGAGGATTTTTGATATTAAACGTCTCAGCGGTGGCATTTTGTTCAACTTGGAGATGCACTACTTGCAGACTATAATCATAAAGACTGTAAAAACTGAAAAACACAGTTTGATAAAATTTGGACGGTTCGGCTAAATTGAGTAATTTTGCCGCAAACAGGTGTGGTGGGTTTGTCTGCCGGCATGTGTCTGAAGCCCACTCTCTCAGTAGAGTGGTATTACAGATTGATATAGTAGTGTCCCTCATCGCCCTAACGGGCAGTCCGGAGCCACCACCTTACCAGCAGCTATGACCATCATCCTATAATACAGATAGAATCCATAAATTTCAAAATTTAGATACACAGTTATGAGTAAAGAAAAAAAATTCCTGACCTGTGATGGAAACCAGGCCGCCGCACATGTGAGCTACATGTTCTCGGAAGTGGCTGCCATATATCCCATCACGCCTTCATCGACAATGGCAGAATATGTCGACGAGTGGGCTGCGGCCGGTCGTAAAAACATCTTCGGTGAAACTGTTCTTGTACAGGAGATGCAGTCTGAGGCCGGTGCGGCAGGTGCCGTGCACGGTTCGCTTCAGGCCGGTGCGCTTACTACCACCTATACCGCTTCGCAGGGCTTGCTGCTAATGATTCCCAACATGTACAAGATTGCCGGCGAGCTGCTCCCGTGCGTGTTCCATGTTTCGGCCCGTACACTTGCAAGCCATGCCCTGAGCATCTTTGGTGATCATCAGGATGTGATGTCGGTACGTCAGACCGGATTCGCCATGCTGGCAGAAGGTTCAGTGCAGGAAGTAATGGATCTTTCCGGTGTTGCTCATCTTGCAACAATCAAGAGCCGCGTACCTTTCGTCAACTTCTTCGACGGATTCCGTACCAGCCACGAAATACAGAAAATCGAGGCTCTCGAAAATGATGACCTCGCTCCTCTCGTAGACCGCGAGGCTCTCGCCGAGTTCCGCGCCCGCGCCCTCAATCCCGATGCTCCCGTAGCACGCGGTATGGCCGAGAATCCCGACGTATTCTTCCAGCACCGCGAGGCATGCAACAAGTACTACGACGCTGTGCCCGCAATCGTAGAGGAATATATGAACAAGATTTCCGAAATCACCGGACGCAAATACGGCCTGTTCAACTACTACGGAGCCGAGGATGCCGAGCGTGTGATTATCGCCATGGGTTCCGTTACCCAGGCCGCTCAGGAGGCTATCGACCATCTCAACGCCAATGGCGAGAAGGTAGGTCTGGTGAGCGTTCACCTCTACCGTCCTTTCTCTGCAAAGCACTTCCTCGCCGCTGTGCCCAAGACCGCAAAGAAAATCGCCGTTCTCGACCGCACCAAAGAACCCGGTGCAAAGGGCGAACCTCTGTACCTCGACGTAGTCGACTGCTTCTACGGCGTTGAGAACGCTCCTGTAATCGTTGGCGGTCGCTACGGCCTTGCCTCCAAGGACACCACTCCCGCACAGATTATCTCTGTGTTCGAGAATCTTGCTCTTCCACAGCCGAAGAACAACTTCTCGCTCGGTATCGTCGACGACGTTACCTTCCAGTCGCTCCCCCTCAAGGAGGAGGTGGCTCTCGGCGCTGCCGGCACATTCGAGGCTAAATTCTACGGCCTTGGAGCCGACGGTACAGTCGGTGCCAACAAGAACTCGGTGAAGATTATCGGCGACAACACCAACAAGTACTGCCAGGCCTACTTCTCCTACGACTCCAAGAAGTCGGGCGGATTCACCTGCTCTCACCTCCGCTTCGGCGACGAGCCCATCCGCTCTACTTATCTGGTGACAACCCCCAACTTCGTGGCATGTCACGTGCAGGCTTACCTCCATATGTACGACGTGACTCGCGGTCTCCGCAAGGGCGGTACATTCCTTCTCAACACCATCTGGGATGGAGAGGAGCTTGCCAAGAACCTTCCCAACAAGGTTAAGCGCTTCTTCGCTGAAAACGACATCACAGTATACTATATCAACGCTACCAAGATTGCTCAGGAGATTGGTCTCGGCAACCGTACCAACACCATCCTCCAGTCGGCATTCTTCCGCATTACCGAGGTTATCCCCGTTGATCTCGCCGTTGAGCAGATGAAGAAATTCATCGTCAAGAGCTATGGCAAGAAGGGCCAGGACGTTGTCGACAAGAACTATGCAGCCGTTGACCGTGGTGGCGAATACCACAAGCTCGACGTGGATTCCGCATGGGCTTCGCTCGCCGATGATGCTGCCGTTGCCAACAACGATCCCGCTTTCATCAACAACATCGTACGTCCCATCAACGCTCAGGATGGCGACCTTCTTCCCGTAAGCGCTTTTGTCGACATTACCGACGGCACATGGGAGCAGGGCACAGCCACATACGAGAAGCGCGGTGTCGCCGCATTCGTTCCCGAGTGGGTTGAAGAAAACTGTATCCAGTGTAACAAGTGTGCCTACGTATGTCCCCACGCCGCTATCCGTCCGTTCGTCCTCACTCCCGAGGAAATGGCTGCAGCACCCTTCGGCGAGGATGCCACCATCCCCGCTATCGGCAAGCAGTTCACCGGCATGCGCTTTATCCAGAGCGTAGACGTGCTCGACTGTCTCGGCTGCTCCAACTGCGTTGACGTATGTCCAGGCAAGAAGGGCAACAAGGCTCTCGTAATGAAGCCTCTTGAGACACAGCTTCCCGTACAGGCCGAGTGGGATTACTGCGTGGCTTCCGTCAAGTCGAAGCAGAATCTCGTCGACATCAAGGCCAACGTGAAGAACTCGCAGTTTGCAACTCCGCTCTTCGAATTCTCAGGCGCATGCTCCGGCTGTGGCGAGACTCCCTATGTGAAGCTCATCACCCAGCTCTTCGGCAACCGCGAGATTGTGGCCAACGCTACCGGATGTTCGTCTATCTACTCAGGTTCTGTGCCCTCGACTCCTTATACCACCGACGAGAATGGCCACGGTCCCGCATGGGCCAACAGCCTCTTCGAGGACTTCTGCGAGTTCGGCATGGGTATGACCCTCGCCAACGACAAGCTCCGTGCACGCCTCGATGTTGAGATGCGCGCGCTTCTTGACTGTGCTGACTGCTCCGACGAAATCAAGGCTCTCGCCACACAGTGGCTCGACGAGAAGGACAACGCCGAGCGTTCGCGCGAAATTGCCGACGCCATCATTCCTCTGATGGAGGCTTGCGGCTGTCCCGCCTGCAAGAAGGTGCTCGAGCTCAAGCACTATCTTGTTAAGCGCAGCCAGTGGATTATCGGCGGCGACGGTGCTTCCTACGATATCGGCTTCGGCGGTCTCGACCACGTTATTGCTTCGGGCAAGGATGTCAATATCCTCGTACTTGATACCGAGGTATACTCCAACACCGGCGGCCAGGCATCAAAGGCCACACCTATCGGCGCTATCGCCAAGTTTGCCGCTTCGGGCAAGCGCATCCGCAAGAAAGACCTCGGTCTTATCGCTACAACCTACGGCTACGTTTACGTTGCACAGGTGGCTATGGGCGCCGATCAGGCTCAGACCCTCAAGGCCATCCGCGAGGCTGAGGCTTACGACGGTCCTTCGCTGATTATCGCCTACGCTCCCTGTATCAACCATGGTATCAAGGCCGGTATGGGCAAGGCTCAGCAGGAAGAGGTCAACGCCGTTGCATGCGGCTACTGGCACCTCTGGCGCTACAACCCCGCAGCCGAGATGGAAGGCAAGAACCCCTTCACTCTCGACAGCAAGGAACCCAACTGGGACGAGTTCGAAGGCTTCCTCAAGGGCGAGGTACGCTACGCTTCTGTAATGAAGCAGTATCCCGCAGAAGCTGCCGAGCTCTTCGCCGCAGCAAAGGCCAACGCACAGTGGCGTTACAACAACTACAAGCGTCTCGCCCAGCAGCAGTGGGGTGTGGATCCTGAAGTTGAGACCCTCGAAAACAAGTAAGTTTACTCATAATCTTCAATAACGGCCGGCGCCGGAGTGGATTGTCCACTCCGGCGCCGCTTATTTCAGCATGTTTTAGAGCATGTCTGAAAATGCTCTTGCCGTTGATGTGTTTATGATTTTGTTGTTATGGTTAACATATATTTGTGCAACGGCCGGTTTAGGTGTCGATTTTTGATATCCTGTGTGGGGTATTGGAGCGCTTTTGTGACGAAAATGGTTAAAATGAGTGGAAAAAGTTGTTTGGATGCTAAAAATGATTTAAATTTGCATCAATTACCCCCCCCCATTTGCTTTCAGATTGTTAGTACGTGGCCGGTGGCGGGTTGACAGTGCAAATAATAACCCTCCATCATCTTTTCGGCCATGGATACTATTTGGGCTTTTTTATCATCCCTGCTTACCGGAGTCGGCGCCGCTTTGGCGCTTACCGCCGGCGTGGCGCTGCTGCTTCATTATGTGGCCCGCGCCGCATGGATAGCCAATGCCCTCCTTTCATTTATCCTTTTTGTATTGGCGTCGTTCCAGTTTGTGCTCCTCTTTGGGGCGGAAGCTGTGAGAGGCTATGCCGAGCTGGTTATCGACAGTGCCGCCATTGCAGGCGGGATGGCCGATGCCGAATCCGTGCAGGCGCTTGTAAGCGAGGTGCCGGGCATGGCCGATTATGTGGAGATGGGCAAGCAGGGGCTTGAGGATACATCCGTTACCATACAACAGCTTGTTGACGACGTGCTGTCGGGATATATATGGCGTAGGCGTCTATGGATTGCCGCATTCACGTCGGCAGTCGTCATCGCCGGATTCTTTATCCCTTCGCGACGGCGCAGCAGCCACAAGGCCTCCCTGTCGGCCGATATGTACGGAGGCGGAGGTTACTCATCATCTTCGTCATCATCTTCTTCCTTGAATTTCTAATATAAACATAAAAATATTCAACAACCGTTATGGCTGATATTCTTATTGGTCTCGGAGGCACCGGAGGCAAAATCCTCAAAGCCTTCCGTCAGCGACTCTGGACTGAGTTTGACTCTTCCCAGCGCAAGAATCTCCCTATCGAATTTATCTATGTCGACAGCGACCGCGCAATGCTCGACGCCTCTGATGTGTCATATCAGACAATTCATGGCAACTGTGTGTTCGAGACCAGCGAGTTTGTCGATATCAAGACACACAGCAACATTGATGCCATCTTCGCCAATCCCAAAGGCTATCCGCGCTTGATGGGTGTGCTCGGCAACGTCGGCGCTACCCAGTCGGCTGTATGTCCCATAGGTGCAGCAGCCGACCAGAAGCGACGCGCAGGCCGTATGCTGTTTGCCGCCAACATCGACGCATATCTCTCGCGACTCGGCAGAGCCGTGCAGGATGTGCAGAAAAAGGAAGTGGGCGGAAAGATTAACCTCCACCTGTTCTGCGGTCTCGCCGGCGGTACCGGTTCAGGCTCGATTATCGACGCTATAACCCAGACCCGCAAATGGATGTTCGAGCATAATATCTCCGAGAAAAACGGATTCTCGCTTACAGTATTCTGCCAGATACCCGAGGCTACTCCCCAACCCAACTGGGACACCGGCCGCTACAAGGCCAACGGCTATGGCGCCCTGCTGGAGCTCAACAACCTCTTTACATCACACTACAACATGGAATGGGGCACACGCGTGTCTACGCCACCTTACGACGTGTCGACCAACATAGAGACAGGCCGTATCTATCTTACATATGATAATCCCACCCCTCAGAATGTAAAGAACGGGAATATCCCTCAGGAGCTGAATATCGCCGGAGGTCTGATACTCTATACTAACAAGAACGACTTCGGTTATTCCGTCAATGACCCTATACAGCTTGCCGGACTTGTATCCGACTTTGTATACAGCCGTATATTCTCTCCGATGGACCAGATGGGTCAAGAGCTCGGACGTTTCTATACATTCGAGAACCTCAGCAACAACCGCGACGAATACGACGAGACTGCCGACCCCGAAGAAGGCTCGCCATTACCCGTGCGCACACGCGCTATAGGCTCGTTTGGCATAAAGCGCATCATCGTGCCTGAGACCGAATTACAGGAACATATCGCCTATACTCTCGGCAGCAGCGCGCTCCTACAGCTGAAATACAACAATTGGAGCAACACCTCGGGCTATCGCGAGGAAGCGCCCTCATTCGACGAGGTGACCTACGTGCGCGACCCGGGACGACGCGGCTCATGGAAGCTCACTCCCGAGCATATGCGTCTGAAGCAGTATGTCATTGACTCCGACGAGAAAGAAAAGTGGAATACAGGTGATTTCGCAAGCTATTGGAATCCATGTGTCGACCGCTGGGCCGAAGCCGCAAAAGGCACACAGCATCCGTTCGACAAACTTGTCGACCTCTGCCGCGGCGGATATGCCGAGGGATTCCGCAGTGTCGGTGTCGAGAATTTCTACCGCGACAAGGCACGCAGCCTCGACACATACGCCAAACAGATTGCCGAGGGTGTGGAAAAATACCTGTTCCGCGAGTGGTCCGACGGTCGTCTGGCGCTTGTGAGCGTACGCCATATTATCAGCGAGCTCGCAAAGCAGATGCGCGAGCAGGCTCTTGAGTGCTCGGAGATTGTGATACCTGACCTCGACACCAAAATCAACGAATTCAAGGGCATCATCAACCAGGCCAAGGAAGATGTGCTCAATACCAATATTGTAAAACGTCAGATTATATTCGGCAACCGATTTGAGCGCGCCACACACTATGCCAAGATGCTCTACTCGGTTATGACCGAAAGAGCGGCTGTAGAAATCTTTACCAAGCCACTTCTTGAGAATCTGGAGCAGCGCTTCAACGACCTCAACAGTCGCCTTATAGGATTTGAGGGACGTTTCGACGAGCTCTACAAATTCACCAAGGAGCGCATGACAGCACTGAGCGATCTCGAGACTCTTTCTGACGGCGAGAACCGCGACGGTACAGAGACACTGACCGACCCGATTGTCAAGTTCTACAACCGCAATCGTATGAAAGAACTTGAGCGCCGTCTCAACGGTGACCATGACCGCATGGGCACCATCACCGACAGTGTGCGCTCGTCGATTGTAGACTCTCTCAACAGCGAGGGACGTTTCACCAATGTCACCAACCTCTCAAAC
The DNA here is from genome assembly GCF_002201515.1 of Muribaculum intestinale. NCBI lineage: Bacteria > Pseudomonadati > Bacteroidota > Bacteroidia > Bacteroidales > Muribaculaceae > Muribaculum > Muribaculum intestinale. The sequence continues at coordinate 870,042 of NZ_CP021421.1, read as the reverse complement.
AACACTGTTTCCAGCGCATTGCTCGGCCAGGTGTTCGAGACAATCCGCACGTTCCACAACGATCTCCTTGTAGAACGCACAGAGAAAGTGCTTGATGTGCCTATCCTCGAACGTCTCCAGCACAAATTTGGAGGCAACGACATGGCGCTTGCCAAATTCGCTCAGGATATCATCCAGGCGAGCGGTGCTTTCCTTGAAATCAACCAGAACGAGATTCAGCTCAACAACGCCAATACTCCGGCACCGGAGGTAGGTAAGAATATTCTTCTGAAGCGTGTGCTTGTCACTCTGCCCAAGGCCAAGGATCCGGCACTCATGCAGTTTGCCGACGAACTTAAGCGCAAGCTCGAAGGTGCTATCCCCGGCGGTTCGGGCGCATCCGTGATTGTCAGCACAGAGGGTACCCGTGCCAACGAGATTACATTGATGATTGTCGAGAACGGATTCCCGATGCGTGCTATCGGCTCTCTGCCCATGCTTAAGGCTGAGTTCGACCGTCTGATTGTATCCAATCCAGCCAACTCGATTGTACTTACATCAGAGGGTAAGGCTGAGGATTTCCGCAGTCTGACAGCACTTCCTCCGAAGACTCCCGACCAGCTCCGTGCCGAGGTAATGCCTTATATGATGATGGCACTTGGTCTGGGTGCAATCAAGTTTGATACTAAAAGTACCGAACAGTGGGGTGCCGCCGGCGAAGAAGATATCTTTGGTGAATCTGATATAGTGTCATGGGGATATTCCAAGTTTACCGACATGGCTTATGATGACCGTCTTATCGAGGAGCATGGAAAGGAGACAATACGTATAGCCCGCGAGGCTCTTGCCTCTCGATTACAAGATGTGGATCCTGCCGCGCTCAAGGCTATTCAGGATAAACTTAAGGAGACCGACGCCGAGTTTATGGCTACAGTAGGCAAGGTGATAAAGGATGAGAATCCTACTCCCAAGTCGCGCTACAACGACTTTGTCAATTGGACCATGGCCGCCAAGAAAATCATAGGCGAATACCGTCCCCAGCGCTAAGCCGTATGTGCATTGCACTTTTTAAGGAATAATAAGAAAAATAAATCAAGAATATAAGAAAGCAATGGCAAACGTAAAGAAATATCGTTGCATGAACGTTGGCAACTGTAAGACAGCCAACGAGAATAAGACTTTTGAGATAGCCGACGGCGCCGACAAGGTGTGCCCCGACTGTAAGAAAGATATGATAGTCGAGGTGAAGGGCGGCTCAAAAGGCCTCATCTTCGGCGGAATAGCTGCCGGTGTAGTAGCTGCTGTGGCTATAGGATTATTTAGTACCGGTGTATTCTCCGGTAAATCGGATGTGGCCGAGTCTGTAGCCGTAGCCGACACTACAGTTGTGGTAGAGGAGACTCCGGTGCAGACCACTGATTCCGTTACTGTGAATGAGGCTGAAAAAACCGACACTGCCGTGGTAGTAGAGGAACCGGCAGCCGAACCACAGGCTGCGCCTGCTACTGACAAGGAGGTAAAACAGCCGGCAGCGTCCAATTATCTTAACGGATATGCTCTTCCCTACGGATTGTATACCGGCCCGGCAAAGAACGGTCGGCCCCACGGCCCCAATGGTGACATTAAGGTTACTAAATCATATACTCTGGATCTCCACAACGGAAATTCACTTCAGCTTAATCCCGGCGATAAGATTTCTCGCTGTAAGTTTGTCGACGGCAAACTTTCCTCCGGTATGCTTGAGCGTCCCGACAAGACGGCCAAGCAGATCAACATCGGTGTGAACTAATCGGGCATGAGTTGCGTATCATATTTGATGTAACACTCAAATAGATACCATAGACGAATGAAATTTTTCGCCAACATAACAGCAGCTGTACTGACGCTGTCGGCCTTAGGTGGGCCGACAGCGTTTGGTGCACCTGTGTTGTATGATGCCGACTGCCTCGAGCGCATGGTCGATGCCCTTGATTACGACCTCGACCAGCAGTATGCCTGGGAGAGCGCCGACACGACCCTTATGCTGGAATTCAAAAAGCGCCCGGTGCGTATCGACATATCCGACGGTCGCGTGGTGCATGTAGGCTACCGTATGTTTTCCGACAGTCAGCGTGAGCATATGCCTTACCGGCAGGTATTCGATTTTCTGGAGCGATATGCCCTCGATGCCGAACTGCCGGTCAAGCGGGTGAAGAGCGTGGGGGCGATGCTTGCCGAGGATGAGGTGACATGTTCCGAATCAGGATTCTCGCGTCTGCGCTCCTATGCCTCCGACTCTACACTCCTTCTATCGGTGGCCGATATAGGCGGACGGCGCTACAGAGTGGAATGGCATAAAGAGGACACCCCGGTATATTATATCGAGTTTCCGATTGAATACGAGCTGCTCCACGGCACTTCGATGCCTGAAAACGAGCGCCGCCTTGTAGCCGATATCCAGGCGTGGAAAGGGAGCCGCGAGAGAGTCGACACGCTGACGTCGCGCGAAGAGCTTGTGCCGATTTACCGGAAGAATTACTACATACTTCCTGGTGACTCGTATCTGCTCGACAATCTCACATCCAACCGCTACTACATGCTGGCCGAGGATTCCGATTCACTCTTTGTGCCGATATATACCCGAGATTATCCCCTCGAGACTCTTGCCACGCTGCTCGTTACGGGCACACTGCCCAACGACTTCTCGTTTGAGATGAAGGTTGACGGCTACAACATGCTCCCTACAGTGACCGTGCCGGTCAATGCCGCCCTTGATTATTTCCGTAGCTGCGGTTGCGTGCCGTTCTTCGGAGTGGGCGATTTCACCGACCCGGTGGCCACATGCTACCTCGTGATGCGCAATCCTTCCGAGGGCTACTGCCATCTGATGCGCGTCACCGCCAATGTCTCGGAACTCGACAGCCGACACGGCACTATGGCCTGCCGACTTACACCCTATATACCGATGTCGCGCGTAGCTTCGCTTTTCGACGACTGACAATCACGTTACCCATACCCATTGCGGTGGTAGTCCTGCCGCAGAAGTTATTATCACGCCTCTCTTATCTACGATTTTTTTGCAAGGAAAATATGAAAGAATTGAATCGTTTGGTCTTCACCATCATTGTAGGATGCGTCGCTATGGCGTCGTTTGCGCAGAGCGAGTCGCAGACAAAGGAGATCAACAAAATCAAGCTCGACCCGGGCTATGTGTTTGCCGAGTCGACTATGGAGAATGCCGACGAGGCACGCGAGACCGTGTGTCTGACGCTTTCCAATTTTATGAACGAATATCTGGAGGAGAGCGGCGAGTCGCGCCGTGTGGCAGCAGCCGAACTCGGTGCGATAAAGTACATCAATGCCAAGCGTGGCAACGCCACTTACGTGTTTGGCTACATACCTGTAGCGACATTCTCTTCTTCGGCACCCGCTCCTCTGGCTGTGGAGAATACTGTGGCTGAAGAGCCCGTTGCCACACAGCCTGAATCTGTGGTGGCTCAGCCGGAGCCGGCCGTTATGCAGCCTGTGGCTGAAAATACCCAGGCCACTGTAGCTCCACAACCCGAGACGTCGGTCGAGGATGACTATGCCGAAGTGTCGCCCGAACAGCAGGCCATGGGGGGTGCGGCTCTCGGTATGCTTTTCGGTAATGTATTCGATCAGCCTTCGTCCTCTCAGACAAAAATCTCCTGCCATGGTAATCCAGCCGACAGCGGACAGCTTAGCGACATGATTTCCGAACTTCTAGAGTCGGCCGACGCGCGCAAGGCCGCTTATCTGCTCAATGTATACAAGACTACCGGCAAGATTCGCGGATTTGGGGCTCTCCCTACCTGTCGCGACGCAGCCGGCTCCCACTGGCTCATAATCGATGCATCCGGCTCGATTGTGGCTCTGCTCGGCCCTGCCTCCGACGACAATCGTCACAACTATGTGTCGGGCGGTGTCGACCATCTTGCATCCTACGGCGGCAAGTATGCCGTATGGTTTACTCCGAGAGCCAGATAGACAGATATCAATATACCATAAATGTGCAAATATACGATATGAAAAAATACATTTCACTTATCTTTCTCGCCCTCGGGCTGGCAGCATCGGCTCAGGGTGCCTACGACTTCCGGCTGGCTCCCACCACGGTGAGCCCGGCGGTCAAGTCGGCCATAGAGCAGAATGTCTCCAATCTATTTACGGCTATCAATGCGGCTGCAATGACCGGCGGTGACATAAACTTCACCGGCATTGACCTCACACAGGATGCCAAGCAGTCGATTGTAATGACATGGGAGAATGTGCACTTCACCACTGCCCAGGACCAGTATGTAGGACAACTTCTTAAAGAAAAGAACTCCAACGGCTCGCTGCGAGGCCTGCAGGTGCGCAACCAGCAGGTCGACATGAAGCCTATCGACGATACCTACGAGGGGCCGATGGCTCAGGAAATCGTGCTCGACTTTACCCCCACAGGGCGTATCTCCGACTTCAATTTCGCGATGGAAAACACACAGTATCTTACACTCCTGCGCGATGGCGCACGCCTGGGTGATGCCGCCAACCGCATGCAGATAATCAACTGGTGTGAGAAACTGCGCAACGCATACTGTCAGAAGGATATCCGCATGCTCGACGATCTCTTCAGCGACGACGCTCTGATTATCACCGGACGTGTGGTGACCGAGCGCCGCCGCAGTGATATCGCGCTGGCCAATCCTACACGTGTGGAATATGTGAAGCAGAACAAGCAGCAGTATCTCAGTCGACTGAAGATTGTATTCGACAGACAGAACCGCGGCGGATACGTCAATGTGAAGTTTGACGATTACCGTGTGGTGCGCCATGCCTCCAAGCCAAATTATTACGGTGTTACCCTGCGCCAGCAGTGGCACACAAAGGGGTATTCCGACGAGGGTATCGTGTTTCTCATATGGGACTTCAACGATGAGGACCATCCCAAGATTCACGTACGCACATGGCAACCCCTTCAGGATACAGCCTTCACCATGGGCGATTTCAAATTGCCCGACCCTGCCGAAAAGGCCTCGTTTACTCTCGACCGCAACTGATAAACTGAATTTAACCTTAGAATAACCTTTGACTGATGAAACGTATTGTTACAACTATTCTTGCTACAATCTTTTTCATAGCCTCTTCGATGGCTCAGGAGCTGATGGTGCGCGAGTTCCGTCCCGACGCTTCCGACCTTAGCGCTGTAGTCCATCAGGTGGCTGATGCCAACGGCAATCCCTGTGCGCTCGTGCGCCTCGGACTCGCCGTGCCCGATGCCTCGTTCGAAGGCGATATCATAAAGGCCGACCCAAAGGACGGCGAATACTGGATATATATGCCCGAAGGCTCCAACTGGCTCAATGTGAAGACCTCGCAGTATGTACCCCTGCGCTACGACTTCCCCGAGGCCGTTAAGGCCAATACCACCTATGTACTCAACGTGATGCCCAAGCCGCAGGAGAAAAAAGGCCTTGGCGACGTTGTGCCCGTGACTCTCCCCGCGCGTGCCGCCGCATCAATCGGAGGAATGGCCGCCGACCAGGGACAGCCTGTCACATTCAACATGATTAAAGTAAAATCGGGTATGTACAAAATGGGTGCCACTCCCGAGCAGGAGAGCCACGAGGGCGACGAGCAGCCGGTGCACTGGGTCACTATCTCCAAGGACTTCTATATCGGAGAGACCGAGGTGACACAGGAACTCTGGGAGTATGTGATGAACTCCAATCCCTCTGTCATCAAGGACCCCCAGCTCCCGGTGACCAACGTGAGCTGGAACGACGCCAAAGAGTTTATCCGTGCTCTCAACCAGATAACCCGCGTAAGATTCCGCCTCCCCACAGAGGCCGAATGGGAATATGCAGCCCGAGGCGGTCATCAGGCCGGCCACTTCAAGTACAGCGGCAGCAACACTGCCGAGGAGGTCGGCTACTGGTATATCAACAGCTCGTCGCGTCCGAATCCTGTGAAGTCGCTCAAGCCCAACGAACTTGGCATATACGACATGAGCGGCAACGTGTGGGAGCTCTGCGAGGACTATAAGAACGACTATCCTAAGAAAGATGTGGTAGACCAGTTCGGAGCTTCTCCGGGCAAGAACCGTGTGCGCCGCGGCGGTGGCTGGGACAGCGAGAATGTCGACCAGCTGCGCAACGCCTACCGCCGCCGTGTGGAGGAGAACATGCGCGAACGCTCTACCGGTTTCCGTCTGGTGCTCACCACCGATTAAGCTGAATAGAACTTGTCATTAACTTAATTCATATGCGGTCAAATTCGGAAGTAGTTGATTGTCAGTAAATCCAGATTTGACCGTTTTTCATTAAACAAGTTCGGAAAGGATGTGTGATGGTGTATATAAAGGATATGTTGGTAATAAAAAGTTCCGATGACCAATATGAAATAGTTGATTAAGCATAATCTAATTATTATCTTTGGGCGTTTTATGAAAAGAATTATGAATTTAGCGGCAGTGTTGTCTGTGCTTCTTGCTGTATGCGGAGATGCATTTGCCCAGCCCTCGCTGAGATTTAACAGTGACGGCACTTTAAAGATAGTGCAGTTTACCGATACACACTACAAGTATGGAAAGAAAGCCTCGCATGCCGCCACCGAGATGATGGACGAAGTGCTTGAGGCCGAGAATCCCGACTTTGTAATCATAACCGGCGACCTCGTATACTCCAAAGGGGTAAGAGAGGCGCTCCCCGAGCTTGTCGAGCCTATCGTGCGCCGCGGACTCCCGTGGGCCATGGTGTTCGGCAACCACGACGAGCAGTTCGACATGACTTTACCCGAGATGTACGACGCCATGCAGGTGATGGCCGGATGTATCATGCCTCCGCGTCCCGAAGGCGTCGACAGCCCCGACTACTCGGTGAGTCTGCTTGGAAGCGACGGTTCCGACCGTGTGGTGGGAGCGCTTTATTGCCTCGACAGCCATTCAGGCGCCCGCGTGCCAGGAATCGGGAAATATGCATGGCTCACCTACGACCAGATAGGGTGGTATCGTGGCGAGAGCATGATGCGCACGCAGGCGGCAGGTGGCAAGCCTGTGCCCTCGCTCATGTTCATGCACATCCCTCTGCAGGAGTTCTCAGCCGCCCACGGCGATCCTAAGAACTTCCTCCTTGGCACAAAAGGGGAGAACATATGCCACCAGGCGGCCAACAGCGGCATGTTTGCCTCGATAAAGGAGATGGGCGATGTGTTTGGTGTATTCTGCGGCCACGACCACGACAATGATTTCGTGACCCAGTATGCAGGCGTGATGCTCGGCTACGGGCGCTATTCCGGCGGCAAGACCGTATACAATCATCTTGGTAAAAACGGTGCAAGAGTTATCGTTCTACACGAGGGAGAGCCGCGCCTTGACACATGGGTGCGTCTGCGCGGCGGCGATGTAATAAACACCACGGCTTTTCCCCGTGCTGCCAAATAAACTCTAACATAGACCGCATGGCGGCTAAAATATTATCAGGGCGCGTATTGGAATTGATTCCAATACGCGCCCTGATAATATTTGGTCGATGCTTTACGCAGCGTTTCAGCGCGCGGCTTCAAGTATCTTATGGGGAATCTGTGTATTGTCGTTGAATGTAGCGAAGCGCTCGGCTCCGACCCCGACGGCATATACAGGCACCAGTCCGGCGGTATGCTTGTTGGATGTCCAGCCGATGCCGGTAGCTTTGTCGAGCACATCGTACACGGCCTCGGTAAACTGGTCGAACGTCTTGTACAACGTGTGGTTGTCGGTGCCTTCGTTGCGGGTGATTGCCTTGTCGTAAATAGCCTGTAGGCGCTCGGTGTCCTTGTCGCTTACCGGCACATATGCCCAGAATCCGAGTTTGTCGGTCAGGAATCCTTTCATCTCGTCCCACGAATATGACTTGCCCGATTTTATTATATCGCGACAATACACCGTAAAACGCTCCTTGGATATGCGTTGGTGGTCGTAATGCTTGAGCTGCAGGTTGTAGCCGAGAGAGTTGTTGCCGAGACCCATACCTCCGGTCTCGTGGTCAGCGGTGACTACAATCAGAGTCTCATCGGGGTGTGCGAGATAGAAGTTGTAGGCCATGCGTATCACATCGTCATAGTTGAGCACCTCTTTTATTACCGTTCCGGCGTCGTTGGCATGCCCGGCATGGTCGATATTGCCACCTTCTACCATTATAAACCACTTGTCGCGGCCGTTCTTTTCAAGATGTTTCATGCATGCCTCGGTCATTGATGCAAGCGTGAGCCCCGGCACTGAATCGATAGTGTAGTACCACACGTCGGGGAAAGCGATACTGTCGAGCAGCATCACTTTTTCAGACTTTGAACGGCTCAGAGCATCGAGTCCGCGCACTACATCCACACCGTTGTCGGCAAATCTCTTTTCGAGATCGGTCGCTTTGCCGTCGCGCACGGTTCCGCGCAGACTACGTCCGGCGATGAAATCGAAACCGCACCTCGCGGCATCGCATCCTATTTCATAGAACATACCCCTGTTCGGCACATGGGCGTAGAATGCTCCCGGAGTAGCGTCGTCGGCATCTTCGGTTGTGATTATGCCTATGCCGTAGCCCCTCTTCTGAAGGTCTACAGCAATTGAGTTGACATGGGATGAGTCCGGAGCCATTCCCAGCATGCTGTTGGTGGTCTTTATGCCTGTGGCCAGGGCTGTGCCGGCTGCAGCCGAGTCGGTCACCGGTGACGATGCCGAGTGTGTGGTACACTGCGATGCAACCGGAAACTGCATCATCATCAGCGGCGTGTCATTACCTGCTACCGTCCGGTTGTAGGCCTCTGCTCCCATGGCATGGCCCATGCCCATGCCGTCGGCGATGAAGTAAAAAATGTATTTCGCTTCTTGAGCTACGGCTGCTGACGATAACGACAGAAAAAATGCGGTTATTAATGCAAATTTTTTCATGGTTTATTCTTTGAATGAGTCAAGTTTTTCAAGATAATATTTTCTGAGGTCTTTCCACCGGTAGTAAGGTCCGCTTACAGGTGTACCTGGAAGTACAATCTCATTCTCGTTGAGAAGCACCTTTACCAGCACATCGTCGGTGGCGATAGAGTCTGTCGGGCGGTAGAAAATCATCTGGATATTTGCGGCCATAGGTATTATGTCCTGACAGTACCAACGCGACTGCTCAAGTTGGTCAAGGCTGTTGATTTCCCGGGCATAGTCGTTTATCTCCATCAGTACGGTAAGCGGCAACACCATACCGTCGTGACCGAACCGCAGATTGGCGCTTACACGTGGCGATGCTACAGCCGTATCGGCGCTTTCGATAAAGTTGCGAAGGAGATGGCGCTGGCTGTATTGCGCTCTGTTTTTTGTCAGCTTGCTGTTGCCTGCTTCGACAAACCAGTTGGCGTTGGAGCGCATCCATTGGCCGTGCTGCTCCTCGCGGGAGAACACCCTGTCGGTAAGCCATGGCATCCCTATATGGCTCTGCATGTTGGAGAGCACACGCCACAGGCGTCGTTCGACCCGGCTGTTGTCAATGCTGTCGCGTATAAATTCCGGATTTGTTATGAGTCGGGTTAGAAAGACTCCTTTTTCCGGATATTTTGCCTGAAACTTTTTCAGTTCTTTTTTCTTTGCTGCCTTGCGAATCTTTACTCCGGTCGTATCGTCAAAATTCATGTAGCGCATGTCGGCATTACTTGCGTCGGCAAGCACTTTTACTCCGGGTGCCAGTTTGTTGATTGAGTTAAGCTCGTTGACCATCGACAGTATGCAGCGTATCACTATCGTCGATTTTGCGTTGACTGTCGAACCCGGTGCGAACACCTGAGGGAAATTCCTTACCATTCGCTCACCGATGAGCTGATGCTGTAGAGCCCCCATGTCGGTAAGTTCCTCGCAGCGTCCCTGTTCTTTGGCGGCTATGTCGCGAAGCAGTTCAAGAGTCTCTTTGCCAAGTGGTGTGAGGTATCCGTTGCGTTCAGCCTTCTCAAGTTCGGCCACAGGGTATTCATAGTCCCTCTGGTCGATAAGCCAGCGCGAACCGTGGCGTCCGTAGTGTTCGATATGAAACGGCTCATAACCGTCAGGCGCAGGTGTGAGAGCCGGGGCAGGGCTGTCGGTATACGGATACGCATAGTACTGTGCCGATAATTCTTGGCCTGTAAACTCATCCACAGACTTTGGCTGAAGAGGGGACGCATTGGCGTATAGTATTGTGCAGGATGCGAATCCGGCAAGAATGCAACGTAGAGAGGTTTTCATCATATTGAGTTGTTGGATAGATTGTATGTGCAAATTTACCAAAATTATGGCAATATATGCCGACTGTCATCCGGCAGTGGATTCCATGCAGGGTGTTCATTTGCCTAAAAAGTGTTAAATGCGTCTTTAATCGATAATCGGACTTGTTTATATTGAGAGATAAGATAGGTTGCTATCTTTAAAAATGTTAAATTTGCAGTTTGAAAAAATATATAGAATATAATGGGAAGACTCGTAGCAATAGTCGGACGACCTAACGTGGGCAAATCCACGCTTTTCAACCGTCTCACCCAGACCCGCACAGCGATAGTCGACGATATGGCCGGTACAACACGCGACCGCCAGTATGGTAAGGTCGACTGGATTGGCAAGGAATTTTCAATTGTCGATACCGGCGGATGGGTAGTAAACTCCGAAGATATATTTGAATCGGAAATCAACAAGCAGGTGCAGCTGGCAATAGAAGAGGCTGATGTAATACTTTTTGTAGTCGATGCGATGAACGGAGTCACTGACCTTGACGATCATGTGGCTGAAATCCTGCGTCGCTCCAAGAAGCCTGTCATACTTGTGGCCAACAAGGTGGATTCCAACGACTGGATTTACAATGTTCCGGAATTCTACAAGCTCGGTCTCGGAGACCCGTTTACGGTATCGGCTTCCAACGGTTCCGGCACCGGCGACCTTCTTGACGAGATTGTAAAGGATCTGCCGGAGGACGACGGCGAGGAAGAGCGCCTCGAGAGTATCCCTAAATTTGCGATTGTAGGACGCCCGAACGCCGGAAAGTCATCTATTATCAATGCATTTATAGGCGAGGACCGCAATATCGTGACCGATATCGCAGGCACTACACGCGACTCTATCTATACCCGCTACAATAAGTTTGGCTTCGACTTCTATCTTGTGGATACCGCCGGTATCCGTAAGAAGACCAAAGTCAACGAGGATATCGAGTATTACTCTGTAATCCGCTCGATACGCTCTATCGAGGCTTCCGACGTGTGTATCCTTATGATAGATGCCACACGAGGAATCGAGGCTCAGGACGTCAACATATTCTCGCTGATACAGCGCAACAAGAAAGGCCTTGTGGTGTGTGTCAACAAATGGGATCTCGTGGCCGACAAGTCCAATGAGTCCATCCGCCACTTCGAGCAGACTATACGCCAGCGTTTCGCCCCCTTTACCGACTTCCCGATTATATTCGGGTCAGCGCTTACAAAACAGCGTATTTTCAAGGTGCTGGAGACAGCCGTAAATGTCTACCACAACCGCAACCGCATCATACCTACCTCCCAGCTCAACACCTATATGCAGGAGGTAATCGGAGCCTATCCGCCACCCGCCAACAAGGGCAAGTATATCAAGATCAAGTATGTGACCATGCTTAAGGAATCGATAATCCCGACATTCGTTTTCTTCTGCAACCTTCCCCAGTGGGTAAAGGAACCCTATCGCCGCTATCTTGAGAACAAGATCCGTGAGAAATGGGACTTTACGGGGACTCCGGTCAACATATTTATGAGAGAAAAATGACAAAAACATTTGAACAATTAGGCGTAAGTGAACCCCTGCGCCGCGCTATCGAAGAAATGGGGTTTGAAACCCCGATGCCTGTACAGGAGATGGTGATACCCCATCTGCTGAATGAGGATGGCGACGTTGTGGCGCTCGCACAGACCGGCACGGGCAAGACTGCCGCATTCGGACTCCCGGTGCTGCAGCGCACCGACACTCATGTCAACGCTCCGCAGGCGCTCATAATAGCGCCTACACGCGAACTGTGTCTGCAGATCAGCAGCGATCTGGCCGACTTCTCCAAATACATGCCCTCCCTTAAGGTGCTCCCGGTGTATGGAGGGTCAAGTATAGAGAGCCAGATACGCTCGCTTCGACAGGGTGTGCAGATTATCGTGGCTACCCCCGGCCGACTTATCGACCTCATCAACCGAGGTGTAGTAAACCTGACCGAGGTGCACACAGTAATCCTCGACGAGGCCGACGAGATGCTCAACATGGGATTCGTCGACGATATCAACGACATCCTCACCCATGTGCCCGACAACCGCAAGATGCTGATGTTCTCTGCCACCATGCCCAAGGAAATAGCCCGTATCGCCCAGCGGTTCATGAACAATCCGCAGGAATTTGTGGTAGGTGTAAAAAACTCCGGGGCCGAGAATGTGCGCCATATATACTATATGGTACATGCGCGCGACAAGTACCTCGCCCTGAAGCGTATTGCCGACGACAATCCCAACATATACGCTATCGTGTTCTGCCGTACACGTAAGGAGACACAGGAGATTGCCGACTGGCTCATACAGGACGGCTACAATGCCGACTCTCTCCACGGAGAGCTCTCGCAGCAGCAGCGCGATATGGTGATGAAGAAATTTCGCGATCATGTGTTGCGCATACTTGTCGCCACCGATGTAGCCGCACGCGGCCTCGACGTGAGCGACCTTACTCATGTCATTAATTACGGACTTCCCGATGATGTGGCCACATACACCCACCGCTCGGGGCGTACCGGACGCGCCGGAAAGACCGGCATATCGATTGCCATAATCCATTCGCGCGAGCGCGGCAAACTGCGCGACATAGAGAAGCGCATAGGCAAGACCTTCGAACGCAAGGATGTGCCTACTCCCGACCATATCATAGAGAAGCAGCTCTACAATCTTGCCGACCGTCTGGAGCGCGTGCAGGTCGACGACGACCAGATATCGCGCTACTTCACCGGAGTGGAGCGCAAACTCGGATGGCTGTCGCAGCAGGATTTGCTCAAACGCATACTGTCGCTTGAGTTCAATCGTCTGCTCGACTACTACAAGGATGCGCCTAAAATCGACTATATCGACGAGAAGCCTGCCGGACGTGGACGCAAGGATAAGGACAAGACGATATCTCCCAAAGAAAAAGACCGCCGTACCGCCGACAGGGGCATGGCACGCATATATGTCAATGCCGGAAAAAGCGACGGATTCTTTGCAGGAAACCTCATCGACATCCTTAACCATACGGTCTCCGGTCAGCGTGTCGACGTGGGCCGTATCGACTTGATGCCCGGCTACTCGCTGTTCGACGTCAAGAAGTCCGATGCCCGCCGGGTGGTCGAGGCTCTTACGGGACATGAGTTTGTAGGCAACAAACTGTATGCAGAGATTGCCGATCCCGAAAAGGACTATACGCATGCGTCGCGCCGAAAGAAAGAGGCGCCATCGGGTGACGGAGCGCCGCGAGCCGGTAAGCCGGCACGACGGAAACCGGCCGGGAACTATGATAAATTTATTAAGAAAGGTAAAAAACACAAGTAAAATGCTTGTTTCCGTAGAAGATTTTATAACTTTGGATATCTTCTACGGATTTTTTTTAACAGAAAGTTATGCGCAGACTGATTATATTTATCGCGGCTATGGCATCATTTGCCATGGCTTATCCGCAGCTTACCGCCACTGAGGCGTTCAGCAGCGCACCGGCGTCGGTATTGCCACTTATCGACTATATCACGCGCCTCGACATGATTGACTACTACAACAGCGGGTCGGCCACGGCCTCGAAAAACGTCATGCAGGGGCAGTCGCGTATAACGGCGCTCTCACCGATGTCGGTATCGGTCTCTGTCACATCAGGTTCTGAATGCCAGATAGCCCTGTTGCCTATGCGCGGCGACACGGCCATCGTGTGCATAGAGACTGTAATGACTCCGACGCCTGACAGCCGTGTTTCTGTATATGACCGCGACTGGAAGCCCTTGTCGGGCTCCTCTTTTGCTATGCCGGCAGTGTCGGCATGGCTTACTCCCGAGGGTAAGAAACAGGCTGATGTGGTGGAGTCGCAGGTACCGTTTATGCTTGCCTCGGCGCAGTATTCACCCGAAACCGATACGCTTGTGCTTACCAACCGACTCTCCGACTTCCTGTCGGATGATGTTTACGGACTTGTTAAGCCATATCTGCTTCCGTCAATCACCTACAAGTGGAACTCGTCACGGTTCGTTCCTGTGAAATAATGTCAGCAAATCTGTATATTTACCCAACAAGGCTTTGGAACCACTGACCCTACTGCAACTCAACCAGCGTATCGCACGCCTTATTGTGACGCCCGACACCCAGAACGTATGGGTGACGGCCGAACTGTCGGATGTGGCCGTGCGCTCAGGCCACTGCTACATGGAGCTCCTGCAGAAGGACCCGGCTACCGGACGTACTCTGGCAAAAGCACGGGCGGCAATCTGGGCGAGCGCATTTCCGGCCATACGGTCGGGATTCTATGCGGCTACCGGACAGGATTTCGTTACCGGACTGAAGGTGATGGTACGCCTGAGCGTGTCGATGCATGCCGTCTACGGCATGTCGCTGGTAATCAATGCCGTCAATCCCGACTATACGATGGGCGACTTGATACGGCGGCGCAACGAGATGATAGCACGGCTGAAATCGGAGGGCATTTTCGACATGAACCGCTCTCTCGTACCGGCCGAACCTACTTTGCGTGTGGCTGTGATATCGGCTCCAGGAGCAGCCGGTTTCGGCGACTTCATGAATCAGTTGTCGGCATCACCTCTGCGTCTGCGCTTTGTCACGCGCCTGTTTCCGGCCATCATGCAGGGCGAGCGCACCGCACGCTCAGTAATGGAGGCTCTCGCCACGGTAGAGCGCGAACAGACCGACTGGGATATTGTGGTGATTATCCGTGGCGGAGGAGCTACCTCCGACCTGCTCGGTTTTGAGGATTATGACCTTGCCGCCACCGTGGCCCGCTTTCCGCTGCCGGTAATGGTAGGCATCGGCCACGAACGCGATGTGACAGTGCTTGACTATGTGGCATGCATACGTGTGAAGACTCCTACAGCCGCCGCCGAGTGGCTGTTGGCTAAAGGCAAGGAATGTATCGACCGGCTCGATTCGCTCGGACGTGATATCGCGCTCGCCGTGTCGGGATATCTGGGAGGATGCAAGGAGCAACTCGGTGCTATCGAGGGGCGTCTTCCCGCTCTTCCGGCCGCAATGCTCGCACGTGCGTCTTCGCGGGCCGACCGTCTGGCCCTCGCCCTTCAGCAACTGTCGTCAAGGGCTACAGCTCCGCATGTGGCCAGAATCGACCGTCTCACTCTCGCATTGCGTCAGATAGCAAGCGGGATAACCACGCCGCGACGTGTGAATCTCGAAAAGTACGGGGCCACTCTGGCCGCTGCTTCCTCGGCCACACTGTCGGCGCGCCGCAACAGGATAGAGGCTCTCGCACAGTTGCTCGACGCATTGTCGCCCGAGGCCACTCTGCGCAGAGGCTACTCAATAACACGTGTAGGCGGACACGCCGTCACCGATCCGTCGCAGGTAGTTCCGGGCGATGTGCTCCACACCACACTCGCCGGCGGCACTGTCACTTCAATAGTTGAATAATAAAGGCATTTTTACTCATGCTCTAAATAATTGTCATAAACACAATATGGTACCTAAATTTACCCCTGTCGCCGATATGACCTACACACAGGCTGTAGCGGAGATAGAAGAAATATTGCGGATGATGCAGGCCGATTCGCTTGATATCGACCTCCTTGCCGCTTATACACGACGCGCCACAGAATTGCTGACGGAATGCCGCCGACGTCTGACGGATACCGACCGCGAACTCCAGTCTATACTTAACCCCAACAATAATTAATACACGATGGAATCAAAAAAAATTCTTCTGTCGGAGAAAGATATACCTACCGCATGGTATAATGTGCTGGCCGAGATGCCGGTAAAACCGCGCCCGATGCTCAATCCTGCCACTCATGAGCCTCTGACTGCCGAGGATCTGATGCCGCTTTTTACCGAGGAGGCTTCACGCCAGGAATTCAATACGACTGATACATGGATTGAGATTCCCGACGAGGTGCGCGACATGTACCGCATATGGCGTCCGACACCGCTGGTGCGTGCACGCGGTCTCGAGAAGGCCCTCGACACAAAGGCCCACATATATTTTAAGAACGAGAGTGTAAGTCCTGTAGGCTCCCACAAACTTAATTCAGCTGTGCCGCAGGCTTACTATGCCAAGAAACAGGGAGTGACCAATATCACTACCGAGACAGGCGCCGGCCAATGGGGTGCCGCTCTTTCGCTTGCCGCCAAGCATTTCGGTCTTGAACTGGCTGTGTATATGGTGAAGATTTCGTTCAACCAGAAGCCGTACCGACGCTCAATCATGCAGACCTATGGAGCCGAAGTGATAGCCTCACCATCGATGTCGACCAAGGCCGGGCGCAAGATTATCACCGAGCATCCCAATTACCAAGGTTCGCTTGGTACTGCTATCTCCGAGGCCGTAGAGCTTGCCATGTCGACCCCCAACTGCAAGTATGTGCTCGGCTCGGTGCTCAATCATGTGGCACTCCACCAGACTGTAATCGGCCTGGAGGCTGAGAAACAGATGGAGATGGCCGGAGAGTATCCCGACATTGTTATCGGATGCTTCGGCGGCGGCTCTAACTTTTCGGGCATATCCTTCCCGTTCATGCGCCATAACTTTTCGGGAGAGCGCTCCACGCGTTTTGTTGCAGCAGAGCCTTCGTCGTGTCCTAAACTGACACGCGGTGTGCTGCAGTACGATTTCGGCGATGAGGCCGGTTATACTCCGCTTATTCCGATGTATACCCTCGGCCACGATTTCTCTCCGGCCAATATACATGCCGGCGGTCTCCGCTATCATGGTGCGGGAGCTGTCGTCAGCCAGTTGCGCAGCGACGGCATGATTGACGCTGTCGACATACCCCAGCTTGAGACATTTGCCGCAGCCACACTTTTTGCACGCGCCGAAGGCATTATCCCGGCCCCCGAAAGTTCGCATGCGATTGCAGCTGCCATCCGCGAGGCAAAGCGTGCCAACGAGGAGGGTACCGCTCCGGTAATATTGTTCAATCTCTCGGGCCACGGACTTATCGACATGGCAGCCTACGACCAGTATATAGCGGGCGACCTTGCCAACTATGAAGTGACCGACGAGGATGTGGCGCGTACTACCGATAGTCTGGCCAAACTTATCTGACGCTGCGCGATGATTGAATATGTCAAGGGCGCTCTGATGGAGCTTACCCCGACCGACGCCGTTGTCGAGACAGCCGGAGGTGTGGCTTATTCGCTTTCCATCACACTGCCTACATATACTGTGCTTGAGGAGGCGCTGTCTGCTCATGCTACGGTGAAGTTGCTGTGTCACGAGGTGATACGCGAGGATGCATGGCTGCTCTATGGATTTACCGAAGAGCGTGAGCGAGCGCTGTTCCGCCTCCTTATCGGAGTAAGCGGAGTAGGGGCGTCGACCGCACGCATAATGCTGTCGTCGATTCCTGTGGCTGAACTTGAGCAGGTGATTGTAGCAGGAGATACGCGCCGTCTGAAAGCTGTCAAAGGCATCGGTGCCAAGACTGCCGAGCGCGTGATTGTCGACCTCAAAGACAAGGTGCATCCATCCGACGACGCCACGCTTCCATTGGCGACTGCCGACTCCGAGGTGTTTGAGGAGGCTCTTGCCGCTCTTGTTATGCTCGGATTTCCCAAACCGGCTTCTCAGAAGGTGCTTAAGAAACTATTTGAGGCCGAGCCCGCAATCAAAGTTGAGTCGGCCATACGCAAAGCGCTTGCTATGCTTTAACCGAAAGTCATTAGATATAATATTAACGCCGTGCGTTTCAGCATATTGAAACGCACGGCGTTGTTGTTGAAATTAGGAGTTTTACCGGTTAGCGGTTCATGTATTTGTTGCCGTTCCTTATCACGATGCCTTTGTAGTCGCTGTTGACTTTTATGCCTGACAGGCTGTAGGCTTCATCCGACTCTGTGGCGATGGTATTGTTATCGATAATTCCGGCAATCGACGATGTGCTGTTTGCTGTCAGCTCAATCTCCTCACCGGCCACTGTCGGGATGTCGTAGAGATATGTCTGAGGCAGTATGGTGTCCGGTATCTTTTTGCTGTCGGCCACAATCGGGTCGGGCATACCGTAAGGCTGTGTCAGCTCGTTGGTATTGGTGCCTTCGGCGGCTGTGAGTGGAGTGCTGTCGGCCATGAACAGGGGTGTGTTGGACCGTAGTCGCAGGTTTCCTCCGATTGTCGACCTGATTTTTACATTGTCGACGATGCCCCCTTTCCATGAGAGCGACACGATTTCAAATCCTCCGCGTGCGCGCAGTCCCGCTACAGTTCCTTCAGCCCAGCGGTCCGGTAGGGCGGGGAGCAGGTGCACGAATCCGGCGTGAGATTGCAGCAGCATTTCGGCTATGCCTGCACAGCATCCGAAGTTGCCGTCGATCTGAAACGGTGCATGCGCGTCAAACATGTTGGCGTAGGTGCCTCCATTGGGGTCCGACATGGTGATGTCGGGCGATACCAGTCGCAACTGGTTCTTTATAATTGACAGAGCGTGGTTGCCGTCGAGCATGCGTGCCCAGGCACATACCTTCCACCCCATCGACCATCCGCGTGCGGCATCGCCTCGCCCGGTGAGCGACTTGTGCACTCCCTGAAACAGAGTCGGGTTCTCGTAGGGCGACACCTGGTTGCCGGGGTATGCGCCCCAGAGGTGCGAGAGATGTCGGTGAGAGGTCGATTCGCGGTCCCAGTCTTCCTGCCATTCCTGTACCTGGCCGTATTTACCTATCTTATATGGTGTGAGGCGTGCTCTGAGTGTATCAAGCTCCTTGGCGAAGTCGGCATCCTTGCCGAGAATTCCGGCAGCCTCGGCGGTGTTTTTGAGAATGTCATATACCATCTGGTTGTCCATGGCCACACCCCCGAACAGAGCCACATTTACTTTGGAGCCGGCATCGTTGGTGTAAGAGTAGAGCCCGGGATGATTTTCGGGAGAGTTTGACGGACATACTACCATATATCCCGAGTTTGGGTCCTCGACAAGAAAATCCCGGAAGAACTCGGCACATCCTTTCATTACGGGATACACCTCGGCGAGATATGCCTTGTCGCCCGAGAAGAGATATTTCTCCCAGAGGTGAGAGCAGAACCAAGCGTTGCATGTCGGCCATATGCCTACGGGGCCGTTGTCGACAGCGCCTGTCGTGCGCCAAAGGTCGGTATTGTGGTGTAGAACCCAACCGCGTGCTCCGTACATCTCGCGTGCTGTCTGCGCGCCGGTTTCGGCTACATCCTTTACCATCTCGATGAAGGGGTCGTGGCATTCCGACAGATTGGCTACCTCGGCTGCCCAGTAGTTCATCTCGACATTGATATTGGTGGTATACTTGGAGTCCCATGCCGGATACTGGCGGGCGTTGGGATTCCATATTCCCTGAAGGTTGGCCGGCTGTGTGCCGGGCTGCGACGAGCATATGAGAAGATAACGTCCGAACTGGAAGTAGTTTTCTATGAGTCCGGGGTCGTCGGGGTCGGAGTAGAATTCTTTGATGCGCTGTTCGGTGTCCTTTGTCTCGCGTGCAGGATTTTCGCCCAGTTCGAGGCTCACACGGTCAAATTGCTCCTTGTATTTTTTTGTATGTCCTGCAAGGGTGGTGTCGTAGTCCTTCTGCTTGTCGAGATACTTGGTGATGTATTCAAGCGCCTTGGCCTCGGCATCGTCGCTTATGTCGTTGTAACTCACGAAATTCGTGGCCGATGAAATGATGACAGTCGCGCTTGTGGCGTCGCTGACGGTAATCTCCGGTGCAGCCGTGTTGCCGGCTACGATACCTTGCTGTATGATGTTGCGCCGGGATGATGCAGTCTGTGTGCCACCGTCGTTGATTACCTTTATGAATGTGAAGCATGTAAGTTTGTTGTCGACATTCTCGCTCTGCGATTTAGCCGGTACGAGCGATGCCTTTATCATGCCGTCGGCGGTGATGATGTTCACACCGAGTTTCTCCATATTTGTCTTTGCCGGAGCGGCATAGCTTACGTTGAAGTTCAGGTGTCCGGGCTCGGAGGCCTTGAGTCGCATTATGGTCACGTTGTCGTCAAACGAAGTAAACACTTCGCGTGTGTAGGTCACCCCGTCGGCCACATATGATGTTGTGGCTACAGCGCGTGACATGTCGAGGTCGCGCACATATGCCTGCACGTCTTTCGAGCCGGTTGTGGCTCCTCCCTCTTCATCGTCGAAGCGATGTCCGGGGAATCCTACGAGCACACATCCTGCGGCCTGATACTGGGCACCGTGGGAGCCCTCCGACATCCAGTTGGGTATGGCCAGACGCTGTGCCGACACATAGTCTTTGGAGAATATGTAATCCTGCACCTGCTTGAGTACGGAGGCGGCTTTGGGATTGTGGTTGGTGTTGGGCGACTGTCCCCAGAATGTGTCTTCGTTAAGTTGCAGGGTGTCTACAGCCACGCTGCCGCTTACCATTGCTCCGAGGCGTCCGTTGCCGAGCGGAAGGGCTTCTTCCCAATAACCGGCGGGACGGTTATACCACAGTCTGTTTTTGCTCTCAAGCACCGGTGGCTCTATGGGGCGGTTTGCCGAAGTGGTGAAAGTAGCGCGATACTCTTTGTCGCAGATGTTGCCGGCGAGGTCGACGAATGAGTTGGCCGGCATTACGAATGTGTATGATGTCGACAGATCGAGCTCTTCGAAGGGGAACGATGCTTTCGTGTTACTGATTGCAGGCGCTATGCTTTGTGCTGTCCCGGTGGTATTGTTGGTAAGTGTGGCCGATGCGTTGTCTTTAAGTACGATGCTTTCGTTGAAAAGCATTGTCACTTTTCCGGAGGGCACTACACCTGTATCGCCGTCGGCGGGGGTGATGCTTACGAGTTCGGGACCCTGGAAGTCATCGGCAAGGATGTTGACATATTTCAGATTGTAGTTGCTCGTCTTTGTTGCCGATTGTATGAGCATGCGTATGATGAGGTTGTCGCGGTTGTCGGCGTCAAGGGAGTATGTGGCGTCGTTGTATTTGTTCCAGTGGCTTGCGGCGACATAGTCGTCGAGCACAGTCCAGCTGTTGCCGCCGTCGGTCGAGTATACCACTCCGAATGGTGTCGCTGAGCTTGAGCCGTCACCGATAGCAAAGTTTACTTTTACATTTGTAAGCGACTTTGTAGGGAGCGACACTTCAAAGTACTGGTCGTGCTTCGACGGGTCGGCATAGTCGGCTTTGTCCGTGAAGCGGTCGGTCGAGGCTGTGTTGAGCCGGAGCAGATAGCTTGGTGTGGAACCGCTTGATGTCAGCTGCCATTTGCCGTCGCTTGTGTGCAGTGTGACCCGGCATTCCTCCTGAGGCAGAGCGGAGATGTTGGGCAGGAAATAGGGCTGTAGTGCCGACCACTTCTGATTGGCTGATGCGGTCCATCCCGATTCATCGGGGGTGTAGACTGCGGATACACCATCTTTAGTCTCGCTGTAGCCTGAGGTAAACTCCCAATGTACTACGGTTGTCTGCTCGGCGGCAACAGTTGTATGGGGGACGCCCACTACTGTCGACAGTGCCAGCAGCAATGCTCTGATTGTTTTCATCGTTGCAATTTTAAAGGTTGGATATTTGAATGATTATGCGGAATACAAAATTAGTGTCAGACGTGAGGTTCCGACGTGAAAAATGGCTCAAACAGGCATGAAAAACGGCTCAAAATGGTCATGAACAGTGAAATTTCACTATCTTTGGCCTGAATTGAACCGAAAATCTACTGATGAACCATTGCCGTACTGTCATTATAGTGATTATTCTGCTGACAGGGCTTTTCCTGACCGCACGTCAGACTGAGCCTTGCCGTACGGTGCGGTATGACGACAGCAACGGATTGTCGGGTACGCTTGTCGGCGGCGGTCTGCAGGACGGAAACGGGCTTATGTGGTTTGCTACATGGAACGGTCTTGACTGCTACGACGGCTATGAGTTTCACCGCATGAAAATCAGGCCGGGTGACAGTGCGGCCATAGGTACCAACCGCATACGTGACATCCTGCTTTCTGAGCAGGGCAACATTGTGTGCCGCACCGATGACGATATATATGAGTTTGACCTGTCGCGATACACCTTCCGCGATATTCCTGAGGAGAGGAAGGATTCACTTAAAGGAAAAATGGGTCGCACATGGAGGGGGCTGACCGACCGACAGGGGAATATCTGGAGGGCTGACCCGTCGGGATTGTACAAGACATGTTTCCCGCATCACCCGGCAAGGTTGCTTGACGGTACATCGGGCGCACATCCGCGCTCGCTGATGGTTGATCGCGACAGCATGCTGTGGGTGGGGCTGCGCAATAATCATAGTATAAATGTGTATGACCGGAGTTCGACGCTTGTCAGGACCATTCCGCTTGAGACTGCGCCTTACTGCATCTACCGTACGAGTCATGGCGACATATGGATAGGCGGCAAGCCGGGCGCTCTCATAAGGAATGGGGGAGAGAGCATATCGCCGGATGCGGTATACGATATGGCCGAGGACAGGTATGGACGGCTGTGGATAGCTACGTTCGGTGCCGGAGTGAAATGCTGCGAAAATCCGCAGGCCATGGAGCCGGAGCTTTCCGAGTCGTTGGGCGGCTACAAAGTGAGAAAGATTATCATCACGCCTTCCGACAATATAATTGCGGCTACTACCGAAGGGCTGCTTGTCGGGACTGTAGACTCCGCTGATTGCCGCAATACGAGGCTGATGCCTGTAAGGCGCGACGGCAACCGTCCCGGGAGCTTGTGCAGCAATGCCGTGATGAGTGTGGCGAGGGATACCCGCGGCAATATAATAGTCGGTACGGAGAGCTCGGGAATCGATATTATAAGCGAGGAACGTCTGTTTGACGACAAACCGGAGTTCCGACATCTGAATACAGGCAATTCCACCCTTGCAAGCGATGTGTGCCGGGCTATGGCGCTTGTGTCCGACACATTGTTGTTGATTGTAGGTCGGAATCATGTGATGGCTCTGAATCCATCGACAGAGCAGACGGTGAATTTCGGGCGTACATTCTGGAACGACACGTGCCGCTTTGCCGAGACTGAGCCTGTGATGCTGCCCGACGGCACATGGGTGATCGGCGCCGAGGAGGGCGCTTTCTGTGCTACACCGCACAATATATACAGCCGGGGATATGTGCCGCCGCTTGTGTTCACTACACTGGCTGTCAACGGACTGGCACCGGCTTTTTGTCTGGCATCTCGTGACACACTTTTTCTTGAGCCGGACCAACGCAATATATCGATAGCTTTTGCTGCTATAGATTATACCGACAATAGCGGTATCCTTTATCGTTCGCGTCTTGACGGCTCTCCATGGACCGGCGCCGGACCGGTGCGTAACGTCACTTTGTTTAATCTAAGCCCGGGCACCCATTGGCTTGAGGTGCAGTCGACCGACAGATACGGGCGATGGGTCGATAATAACCGTCTGCTTTCCGTGGTGGTAGCTCCTTACTGGTATGAGACATGGTGGGCCACTGCATTGTTTGTGCTGGTCGTGGCAGTGCTTGCCGGCCTGACGGTATATATAATAATGTATATACGCGATGTCAATCGCCAGCGTCGCGACTTGCTTGAGAAGTATATGGCGGTAATCGGGGAGATGGAGGCGCGTTCCATGCAGGATAGTGACTGCCTGACAGCATCGCCTGAGGATATGGCTCCCCTTGTCCCTGAGCAGAAACCGGAGGACACAGCTTTCCTCAACCGGGTAAGGCGCTATATAGAAGAGAACATAGACAACCCCGACGCAGGTGTCGACAGCATGGCTGATGCCGCCGCAGTGAGCCGTTCGACTCTTAACCGTCATCTGCGTGCTCAGCTTGGCATCTCGGCGACCCAGCTGCTTATCGAGGCTCGCATGCAGCGTGCCGAGCAGCTTTTGCGTGCGCGCTCTACCGGAGAGCCGCTTTCGCTGTCGGATATTGCCGCAATGTGTGGCTACTCCGATGTGCAGTATTTCCAGCGTGTGTTCAAGAAAAGGCACTCGGTAGCTCCGGCTGATTACAACGGATAAATTTTCCGCTCTTTATAACGGCGGCGCCGCATCGGAGAGGATGCGGCGCCGCTTTTTCAGTGGGGCCTGACAGCGGGAGAGTGCATACAGGCTTGTAAATACAATCAATAATCTTTCTGCGATTTGATACGCTGTAGCTGGCGTTCGATTGCTTCGAGCGAGAGGTCGACAGCCTCCTCGAAGGTGTCGGCAATCTTCGAGGCGTAGAATTCCTCCTGCATCGGAATGGTCAGTTTCACGGCAGCCTCCTTGTTCATGGAAGTTTCCGGTTTTACTACTTTCAGTGTTACGTCGGCTTTGGTGATTGACTCGAAGCGGCGAGCCAGTTTATTTAGTTTCTTCTCGATGAAGCTCTGGAGCTGTTCTGTTGCGTCGAAGTGGATTGACTTGATGTTAATTTCCATGGGGTCCTCCTTTCTTTGCGGCACGCGGATGTGCCAGTTGGTAATTGTTTTTAAGTTCCTGGTAGGTAATATGAGTATATACCTGAGTGGTTTCTAATGATTTATGGCCGAGAAGCTGTTGCACTGAGAAGAGGTCGGCACCGTTATTGAGCATATCGCTTGCGAATGAATGCCGCAGTACGTGAGGGCTCTGCCGGGCTGCTACCGTGCGTCCCTCCAAAGCTCCGTGTACGACCCTGTAGATAAGCCTTCGGTACAAGGGCTGTCCGTCGGGCCTGACGAAGAAGCGTTCCGGGGGGAGGCCTCCTACTGTGGTGTCTCGCAGGTTTCTGTATTTTGCAATCATTTCCGAGAGTTCTTCCCCGAAAGGTATGATTCTTTCTTTATTACGTTTACCCATTACCTTTAGTTCACCTTTCGCGGTGTTTACATCGTTGTCGAGCAGAGTCTCCAGCTCAGAACTGCGCATGCCTGTCGAGTAGAACATAAGCAGGATGAGACGGTCGCGCACGGAGGTGAAGTCGCCGGTATCGAAATCGTCAGCGAGCATTGATGCCATTTCCGACTGACGGACGTATACCGGGAGAGGCTTGTCGGCTTTTGCCGAGTGGAGTTCGGCCGCAGGGTTCGACATCATCCCGTGGCGTTTCATCATGTAGCCGAAGAATGTGCGTAGTGAAGAGAGCTTGCGCTTCAGTGTCCGCGGACTTTCACCCTGCCGGGCCAGACGTCCGATCCATAATCTTATATCGGAGGTGGTTACGCTCAACGGGTCGAGCTGCTCGGGATGACCGCCGGTGGCGAAGTCGGCCCATTGGGAGAGGTCTCGCATATATGCAGAAACGGTGTGGACTGAATAATTCAGCTCACACCGTATATATGTCGAGAAAGAGTCAAGTATCATGGAGTCGATTCGCTTTATCAACGGATGCCGCAGGTGGGCTTCCTATGTTTGGTCAAAAGCGAATTTAACTCTTTCTTTGGATATTTCCAAATAATATGGATAAAAATAATAGGAGTCGATTACTCCTCGACCATGCGCAGTTTCTGTACGTAGACGGCCTTCATCATCTTCTTGCGGTTGGTGATGGAGGGCTTTTCAAAAGCCTGGCGGCTGCGAAGCTCTTTAACGATGCCGGTCTTTTCGAATTTTCTTTTAAACTTCTTTAAAGCTCTTTCTATGTTCTCGCCTTCTTTAACTTGTACGATGATCATGTTTAGTTATTGATTTTATGTTGTTTTTTTAGATTTTGCATTTTGCGCGACAAAATTACGGTTTCTTTTCCAAACCGCAAAATTTTTTATGACTCATTTTGCATTATCTCAGCAAGATAAGATGAAGGAGCCGTTAGAGCGCATTATCCGTCGGTGTATAATGATACAAAAGTTCCGACAGTGGCTGTCGGTGTATGACGGTGCACACTGTCGGAATATATTGTAGAATATGATTCAGAGAGGATTAGCGACGTACAATTTTTCTTGTCGTGCCGTCAGCTTTTACTTCAATGAATATGCCGCCGCGGGCGTTGTCGTCGACTTGCACACCCTGCAGATTGTATACTGCTGTGGTGGGGGAGGTAGTCTCCGTAGATATCTCCTCGATTGCCGATGAGCCGGCAGTGTCGACTTTGATGTCGCGGATACCAAGGCCTGCACCATCGGGGTCGGAGCAGGCATGGAAGCCTATGTAATACAGACCTGAGGCCTCGGGCGTGAATGTGTGCTTCTCTTCTACGCAGCAATAGCTTTCATATTCCTTTACAGGCATTATATTGCCGGTCATGGCGTCGGGCGATGGAGCGGTGCCGAAATAGAGTGCGAGCTTTTCGTTGGCTCCCGCTGTCGATACCTGGAATTCAACGGAATATGTGATGCCTTTCTCAAACATTATAGCGGGGAGTATCATCCAGTCGTCGGCGCGGTTGACGGATGAATAGGGATATAGAGCGGCCGTGCACTCGAGGTCGGTTGCTTCGATATACCAGTATTCCTCGCGGTACCATTCGTTGCGGTCGCCGTTGGCATCGATTATGGTGAGGCCGTCGAAGCTGTCGTCGCTGTTGAAGTCGAGGACATAGGGGAGTGATACCGAACCGAGGTTGTAGGTGTCGGTGGTGAGAGAGGATACGGGCACTCCGCGGTATGACATGTCGATGCGGTAGCTGTAGCCGGTCATTGAGGCGGGTATCTCTACAGGGTCGGTCACGGCGGTTGAGGTGATGGCTGTGGCCACACGTACGTTGTCGGGCATTCGTGTCACGTCATATGAGAGCATCGCATGGTTCATGTAGCCGCCATGTTCCGTAGATGTCGGGTGCGCCCATGTCAGGGTAAATGCTCCGTCGGAGTATGTGAGATTGGCTGAGGAGAGGCTTACGGGTGTATCATGTCCTATCCATTGTGAGATTTTCGATTTGGGCCCGCGACCGGCGGCGTTGGTTAGTTCAAGCTCGATTTCGTATGCGCCGTCCTCGTCGACTTTGCCGTCGGCCTCGATTTTTGTTCCCGGGGAGGCTGTGCCCTGGGCGAATAGTGAGCCGTTGGCGCGCACGAGATATTTTATGTCACCCTCCAGAGTGTTGCCGCCGAATGTCTTGTCGGGAATGGTAAACGAGACAGTGCCATTGAGGGCGCCGTCGGAGAATCTGGCGGAGAAGTCAGTGGCTTGGGCGGGAGCGTTGTCATCGGAGAGCGGGCCGGGTATATACATGCCTCCTACAGCCTCGCCGTCGCCAAACTCATATACGAGCTTTGCAGAGCCTGCAGTGACGTCGACTGCATATAGCTCCGACTTGCCAATGCTGTAGCCATATTCTTCGATGGTCGATGAATCCTCGTTGGTCACCACAACATAGAATATGCCCGATTCGGTGTCGAAAGCTCCGGTAGAGCGGCGGTTGGCGGTCACTCCGAGGTCGGCAATCTGCTCTGTCGCGCCTGTAGTCTTCTCAACCTTCCAGAGTATGCCGCCCATGTCTACAGCATATAGGCCGCCTGAGCGGTCGCAGCCGAGTGCAATCCAAGGTGTGTCGATTTTTCTGATGGCAAGGCGCTGTCCGGTGGCTTCGTTGAGAGAGCCGAACACGAATTCTCCTTCTGTCTCACCAAGTTCGGGGTCGGTGGCGAAGCATCCGTATATGCGTGCTGTAGTGTGGTCGTAGGCGAGATCGGTGGCTACGCCCTGCATTGAGCCGAACAGCTGTGAATTCAGTTGCCAGGAGTCGGGCTTGAATGTGTAGTGGGTCACATCGGTCCATGCGCCGTAGTTGATTTCGGAGGTACAAAAATAGAAATCCTCGGTCATTGTGCCGCCTCCGGAGGCGTCGAGGTCGGAGTCCTCTTTTACCAGCGTGCGGCTGTATTTGTCAAGGGGGAAGCTGTACATGCCGGTCTCGGAATATACATACTCTTTCCATTCATTGGTGCTGTAGACCGATGCATAGAAACGTTTTTCCTGAGCCATTGCGGCTGATGTCATGACGATAGCTGCTGCTGCTACAGTCGCGACAGATAGTCGTAAACGTGGGTTCATGTTGTAATTATGGATTGGTATTATCATTTGTGGATACGGGTGGAGATATGGTGGCAAGCCGCGGGAAGCGGAACACCACCGATAGGATAAGGAACACGGCAAGCGCCCATGGATAGTAGAGATAGGGCCATGTGGCTACCGGAGATATGGATGCAAGCGATGTGGCAAGGAGTGTCTGTGCGCCATAGGGAATAAGGCTCTGCACGATACACGACGAGGTGTCGAGCAGCGAGGCCGCCTTTCTGGGGTCGACGCCGAATCTTTTTGACAGGGATGAGGCGAGCTGCCCTACGGTAATTATGGCTACGGTATTATTGGCTGTGCATAGGTTGACGAGTCCGACTACGAGTGCGATTCCGGCCTGGGCCCCGCGCGGTCCGCGTATACGTCGGGTAAGCACCTGGAGTATATAGTCGATGCCCCCGGCGGCTTTTATCAGTCCCAGCATTCCGGCGGCAAGGAGTGTGATTATTATCAGCTGGCCCACGGAGTCTATTCCCCGTCCCATGAATCCGAACAGACTTATTATGTCATGTCCGGTGCACAGCCCGAGGATGATTGCCACTACAATGCCTATGGAGAGCACTACCGTGACGTTGAGACCCGCGAGTGCAAGTAGTATTATGAGCAGATATGGAGCTACCAGCAGCGGATTTGAGCCGGAGAGGCTTGCCATGTCGGGTAGCCGGACGCCGAGTATCACATATAATATAAGTGAGGCTACGGCTGCGGGAAGGGCTATCCACAGGTTAACCCGGAACTTGTCGCGCATGCGGCATCCCTGGGTGCGCGTGGCTGCGATGGTAGTGTCGGAGATAAACGAGAGATTGTCGCCGAAGAAGGCCCCTCCGAGCACTACGGCCACGAAAAACGGCACGTTGCCGCTCTCCGACTGTGCAAGTTCTACAGCCAAAGGGGTCAGAGCCACCACCGTGCCCACAGATGTGCCTATGGCAAGAGATATGAAGCATGCCGCAGCGAAAAGCCCTGGAATCAGCATCTCTACCGGAAGGAAACGCAGGGCGAGATGTACGGTTGCCTCTATGGCGCCGATTTCACGGGCGAGGGCGGCAAAGGCTCCGGCAAGGATGAATATCCACACCATATACATCACATTGGAACTGCCTGCGTCGCGGGAGAATATCTCTACCCGCTCTGACAGTGGCTTGCCATGCATTATTACTACGGCCCATGCCGATCCGAGCAACAGGGCGACTGCGATAGGCATCTTGTAGAAGTCGCCTATGATTACCGATACAGCCAGATAAAAGAACAGGAATACGAGTATGGGTGATATTGCGAGTAGTCCGCGGCGTGCGGGTATATGCGGGGCTGGTGATTCTTTCATTTCGTTTTCGACAGTATAAAACAAGTATATAACAAGCGTATGTCAGTTTTTTATCATGGCCAGGAACTCCCGCAGTGAGGCTGATGACGGAAATGCCGAGTATGGTATGATGAGCATGGGTGGTATGGTCCTGTTATCGAGGTTTATACATATATTCCCGCGAGAGTGCCTTATGCCATATAGAGAGGATAGCGGTATCTTGCTGACGGCTACGGGAGCATCGTCCGGCGATGTGAATTCCCTCTGTGGCGTGGTGTCAACATTGTCGTTCTCTTCGTTGGAATCGGGTTGTGGCGCGGCGTATTCTGAGATTGTCAGGGTATGGCCGTCGCAACCTACGCTATGCGGCGGTATATTGACCCGAGCTTTGGGGTCGAGCGCGTAATAATAGTATACGATAAGGAGAGCGGGCGGAATTACGAGACACACAAGCACCAGCGCGAGCATCAGATAGCGAATGTCGGTCATGAGGATAGCCGCGGCTATGGAGCATAAAGGCAGCGCGGCCACAGCCCACCACCATATGGCAAGCCATCGGCGCATGATTATTGCGGCGTATGATGCCGGAGATATACGGAACGTAGCGGTGGTAATGGCGTTGTCGTGCATACAGCAATCATTTTTGTCAGGCGCTGGCTATTATGCAATACCGGCGGTATGTCAGTTGAAATCTGACACACCGCCGGTAAATGTATCTTACGGATGTGGGATTCGGGGTTACTTTCCGGCTGCAACCTCTGCTTCGGCGATACCGGCGAGTTCAGGGTCAATCATGATGCGGCCGCAGTATTCGCATACGATTACTTTCTTGTGCATCTTGATTTCCATCTGCTTCTGTGGCGGGATGCGGTTGAAACATCCGCCGCAGGCGTTGCGCTGGATATATACTATGCCAAGGCCGTTGCGGGCGTTGTCGCGGATACGCTTGAATGCTTTGAGTGTGCGCTCGTCGATAGTGGGCTCGATTTCCTTTGCGCGCACACGAAGGCGCTCTTCGTCCTGACGGGTCTCGGATACGATTTCATCAAGCTCGGCCTTTTTCTCCTGGAGGATATGCTGGCTGTCGGAGAGTTTCTCCTCGGTAGCGGCGATATCGGCGTTGCGCGAGTCGATGGCACGGGCGAATTCGTTGAGGTGCTTTTCTGAAAGTTCAATCTCGAGGGTCTGGAATTCGACTTCTTTAGAGAGTAGGTCGAACTCGCGGTTGTTGCGTACGTTGTCGAGCTGCTCCTTGTATCGTGCTATTTTAGCCTGCGACTCGTTGATTTTCTCCTTTTCGATAGATGTTTTTCTACGGAAGTCCTCAACGTCGCGGCGATAGTTCTCGATGCGGGTCTTGAGACCTTCGATGTTGTCCTCGAGGTCTTTAACCTCAAGGGGAAGTTCGCCGCGTATCTGCTTGATGCGGTCGATTTCGGAGAGTATGGTCTGAAGCTCGTAGAGGGCTTTCATGCGCTGCTCTACCGAGAGGCCTTCGGATTTCTTTTCAGTAGCCATTCCTAAATATAGTTTATCGGATTTTTTTCTGAATCGGAATAATGAACTGCAAAGTTAGGAAATTTTTGTGTAATTATATGATAAAAAATCCGTTTTGTGCATTCCTCCGACTCGAAATGGCCTATGTCGATGATGAAAATACGGTCGGCATAGTCGAGAAAGTCGTGATAGCGTACGTCGGAAGTTATGTATGCCTGTGCTCCGGCCGCTATCGCGTCGGGTATCATTGAGCCTCCGGAGCCTCCGCACATTGCTATGCGGGTGATGACGGCGCCTTGAGGAGGTGTCGTGCATCGGCATACCGGCGAGCCGCATGCTTTCTTTACTCTGTCGGCAAGCATGGCTGCTGTGAGCGGTGTGGCTGCTGTGGTCAGGGCGCCGGCACCCGCCTGGGGCATGTCGGCACTGATGGGGCAGAGTGGACCCGTATAGTTGAGGCCAAGCTCCCGGGCGAGCCATGCGCTGACACCTCCTGGGGCATTGTCGAGGCTTGTGTGGGCCGAGTAGATGGCCACTCCGGCCTCAATGGCGCGAATAACGGCCTGCTGATGCGGGGTGGCGCCGGTAATCTGTTTGAGTCCGTGGAACAGGAGCGGGTGGTGTGACACAATCAGGTTGCAGCCGCGGGCTATGGCCTCGTCGACACGACCGGGGGTGACGTCGACGCAAAGCAGTATGCCGGTACATTCTTTGGAGGCGTCGCCGAGCTGGAGGCCTGAGTTGTCGTAACCCTCCTGTAGAGAAGTCGGGGCCACCTCCTGGATGGCCCCGATTATTGAGTTGATAGTCATATGTCGCGGATGTTATTCCTTGTCGCGGATGTCGATGGCGAGGTTGAGCTCGTCGAGCTGCTTCTGGTCGAGGGCGGCCGGCGCGTCGAGCATCACGTCGCGTCCTGAATTGTTTTTTGGGAATGCGATGCAGTCGCGTATCGAGTCGAGACCGGCGAACAGGGATACCCAGCGGTCGAGTCCGTAGGCAAGACCTCCGTGGGGCGGTGCGCCGTACTTGAATGCGTTCATCAGGAATCCGAACTGCTCCTGTGCCTTCTCGGGGGTGAATCCGAGTATCTCGAACATTTTGGCCTGAAGCTCGCTGTCGTGGATACGGATTGAGCCGCCGCCCACTTCCACGCCGTTGACAACCATGTCGTAGGCATCGGCGCGCACGGCTGCCGGGTCGGTGTCGAGCAGGGGTATGTCCTCGTCCTTGGGATGGGTGAAGGGGTGGTGCATTGCCATGAGGCGCTGCTCTTCGTCGCTCCACTCAAACATCGGGAAGTCGACGACCCACAGGCAGGCGAATTTATTTTTGTCGCGCAGGCCGAGCTGGCGTCCCATTTCGAGACGAAGCTCGCACAGTTGCTTGCGTGTCTTCATCACGTCGTCGCCTGAGAGTATCAGGATGAGGTCGCCGGGCCGGGCGTTCATTGCTTTTTTGAGTTCCTGGAGAGTCTCCTGGGTATAGAATTTGTCGACCGACGATTTTACGTTGCCGTCGGCTTCCACTCGGGCGTATACCATGCCCTTGGCTCCAATCTGCGGACGCTTTACGAAGTCGGTGAGCTGGTCGAGCTGCTTGCGAGTGTAGTTTGCAGCGCCGGTGGCGCAGATGCCTCCGATGTATGCTGCGTTGTCAAATACGCTGAATCCGTGTCCCTTGAGCACGTCCATCAGTTCGACGAATGTCATGCCGAAGCGCAGGTCGGGCTTGTCGGAGCCGTATAGGCGCATCGCGTCGGCCCATGGCATGCGGATGAACGGCTCGGTAAGCTCTACGCCGCGCAGTTCCTTGAAGAGGTGCTTGGCCATACCCTCGAACAGGTTGATGATATCGTCCTGGTTTACAAATGACATCTCGCAGTCAATCTGAGTGAACTCGGGCTGGCGGTCGGCGCGCAGGTCCTCGTCGCGGAAGCACTTCACTATCTGGAAGTAGCGGTCCATGCCCGACACCATAAGCAGCTGCTTGAGGGTCTGGGGCGACTGGGGCAGGGCATAGAACTGGCCGGGGTTCATACGAGAAGGCACCACAAAGTCGCGTGCGCCTTCGGGGGTGGAGCCTACGAGCATGGGGGTCTCGATTTCGAGGAAGCCCTTGCTGTCGAGATAGCGGCGTACCTCCATGGTCATGCGATGGCGCAACTCGATGTTGGCGCGCACGCAGGGACGGCGCAGGTCGAGGTAGCGGTACTTCATGCGTATGTCATCGCCTCCGTCGCTCTCGTCTTCAATAGTGAACGGTGGCACTTCCGAGCGGTTGAGCACGGTGAGAGTCTGGGCCTCAATCTCGATGTCTCCGGTAGGCATTTCGGGATTTTTGGCATAGCGTTCGGCTACTTTTCCGGTAATCTGCACTACGAACTCGCGTCCGAGATGGTTGGCTTCTTCGCAGAGAGCTGCGTCAACCTCGTTGTTGAAAACGACTTGGGTTATGCCGTAGCGGTCGCGGATATCGACAAATGTCATACCGCCCATCTTGCGGATGCGCTGCACCCATCCGGATATGGTCACGGTCTGACCGGCATCGGCGAGCCGTAGCTCGCCACAGGTCTTGGTACGATACATAATTGGCTGTAAAATTTTGGCGTAAAGTTAGTGAAAAGTAGAGGAAACGCAAAATACAAAATAATCGCATATGCGCTGTTTCTTTATGAAATATCTGTATGTTTCATGTGATTGGCAGGGTCGTTTGAGTTTTTTCGATAAAAAAGTGATTTTTTTTGGGATGTAATTGTATTATATATAAATTTGCGATGTACTAAGCCTGTCACGTGTCGGCTGTATTATGGCCGACAACGGTATATTCTTAGATAGTCTGACCATATTAACCTTAAAAACAATAAGATATGAAGAAATTTTTACTTTCATTAAGTATTGCGGCCATGTCAATATCCGCCGCACAGGCCGAAACAGTCTATTTCCAGGAAGATTTCGAGTGGCTTGAGCCTTATGCTAAGGCTGGCAAAAATGGCAATGGTGAACCTGCAGCCGGAAATACAATTGGAACAAACGGTGCTGAAGCTGAAGCTCCTAAAGCCGATGCATGTAAGGTCGATGATGTAAGTGCTCTCGAAGCTATGCAGCAGAAGGGTTATGATCTGGTATCGGTGTATAACTTCCTTAATAATAAGAATAATAAAGACATAGCTCTTTATTTGCAGCAGAATTATCTGAAATTCAATAAGACAGGTAAGACGACAAGCAATGGAAAGGGTTTCCAGCTCGGACTCGTATTGCCATCAATCGAAGGAATTCCGGAAGGTAAGGATGTGTTTGTCAGCTTTGACTGGTGTCCGATGAAGCAGGGTTCTGGCGTATTTGACAAAACGGAACTTTGCGTTATTGTCGAGAATGGTACAGATGTAAAGTATGTCAATGCGCCGGTAGAGACATGGGCTGATGATGCTGATTATGAGTGGAAGACAGCTGTAGTTTCTCTCGCAGGTATCACAGTTAATGATAATACAAAACTGACAATCCGCACTACTGAAGCAAATTGGGAATTAACTACTGCCCAGCGTTGGTTTATCGACAATATCAAGGTATACTCGGAGGATGCATCTTCAATCGATGAGATTGGCATTGACATGAATGCTCCTGTAGAGTACTACAATATGCTTGGTATCCGAGTGGAGAACCCCGGCAACGGACTCTACATCGTGAAGCAGGGCAACAAGACTGCAAAGAAATTTATCGTGAGATAATCTATCTGACCCTATAGCAAGACGCCGCGTCGACACAGTAGATTGTGTGTCAGACGCGGCGTCATTTTTTTTAGGCGTGATTAAATATTTAAAAATCACGCTCTAATAAGTGAGGATATAATTAATCCCGACGGGGAATCATCGGTGACCCGGCCGGGAGGATGTAAATGGAGGAGATGTATATAGGGCGATGGGGGAGAGGCAGGAGTGGAGTGCGGAGCGTGGAGAGGAGGATTATATTGATGCGCGAGGCGTGTCAGGCATTGCGGAGCTTCCAGCGCAGGCGCTCCCATATGGAAGGCTGTTCGGTGCGGATATGTACGTTGACGCCCTGGTCGTGCTTGTTGAGAAAGAGAATTGAGCTGTGGAGCACGATTGCGAGAGTATCATCAAAATGTGTTATACCGTTTACATTTCTCAGAGCTATTTCACGGAAAGGAGAGCGCTCGTCGATACTTCCGATTATCAGATTGCCGTCGGCGTCAATCTGCAGGTCGTGGTTGTCTGGTGCATGTTCGAATAGCAGAGGTATATCGAGCGAGTCGATGCTGTCGGGACGACGGCGGTATTTACGGTAAAGTTCGTCGATTACTTTTTTTGTGATCATGAGTCGTGTAGAGTAATGCTGGGGGTATTTCAGTGAAAAGTGATAGAGAACGTCTGCGTGAGCTGTGTCGGATGCGGTAGCACTGTGATGGCAGTCTTGCAGCGTGCTTTGACCTTAATACGTTTCACCGTACGATAAAGTTTGGTAACCGATGTTGATTGTAACTGTATTTTAACATCCACTAATTTTAGTCGAGCGCTTCAGAACACTCGTATGCTGTATGGCCGGCAGTGTCTAAAGAGAGGTATTGTAATATCTACGGCGCCATCGGTATGTATGAAATATCCGATGGCGCCGTTGATACTTGCACTTATCAGGCGAGGAATCCCAGAAGGACACCTGCTGCGACGGCTGAACCGATTACGCCCGAAACGTTGGGGCCCATGGCATGCATGAGCAGATAGTTGGTCGGGTCGTATTCGAGGCCGAGGTTGTTGGAGATACGGGCCGACATCGGCACAGCGGATACTCCGGCGTTGCCGATGAGGGGATTGAGCTTCTTGTTCTGGGGGAGGAATAGATTGAAAATCTTCACGAATATCACACCTGATGCCGATGCGATGATGAAGGCCATGAAACCGAGAGCGAAGATGAAGATGGTGTCGACGGTAAGGAACGATGTGGCCTGAGTCGACGCGCCTACTGTAAGGCCGAGGAGCATTGTCACGATGTCGGTAAGAGCGTTGCTTGCAGTCTTGGCCAGACGTGTTGTGACACCACACTCACGGAGCAGGTTGCCGAAGAAGAGCATGCCGAGCAGAGGTATGCCGGAGGGAACCACAAAGCAGGTAAGCAGCAGGCCGATAATCGGGAAGATGATTTTCTCGTTCTGGCTCACGGCGCGGGCGGGCTTCATGCGTATCACACGCTCTTTCTTTGTGGTGAGCAGGCGCATGATTGGCGGCTGAATCAGTGGCACAAGGGCCATGTAGGAGTAGGCCGACACGGCGATTGCTCCCATGAGGTTAGGCGCCAGTTTTGATGACAGGAAGATGGCTGTAGGACCGTCGGCGCCACCGATGATGGCTAGCGCACCGGCCTGGTCGGGCGAGAATCCAAGGGCGAGGGCCACCATGTAGGCTCCGAAGATACCGAACTGTGCCGCCGCGCCGATAAGCATTAGCTTGGGGTTGGCGATAAGCGCGCTGAAGTCGGTCATGGCGCCGATGCCGAGGAATATCAGCGGAGGATACCAACCGGCCGACACACCGTTGTAGAGGATATTAAGCACTGACCCCTCTTCGTATATGCCGATTTCGAGACCGGCGGTGGCGTTGAAGGGAATATTTCCGAGGAGTATACCGAAACCGATGGGCACCAGAAGCATAGGCTCGAAATTCTTCTTTATGGCGAGCCATATGAAGAACAGACCCACGAGGAGCATCACTCCATGCTGCCATGTGACATTGGCAAAGCCGGTGAGCACCCAGAACTGGTGGAAGTTTACGGATATGAATTCGCTGAAACTCATTAATGATATCATATTCCGGGGGATGAAAGTTTGAGGTTGTTACGGAATATGGATTATTCAAGGGTGATGAGTACGGCACCCTCGAGCACGGCGTCGCCGGGGTTGCATGTGATGGATGCCACCTTGCCGTCGTATCCGGCATGAATGGCGTTTTCCATCTTCATGGCCTCAAGCACTACCACTGTGTCGGCGGCTTTTACTACATCGCCTACTTTGCAGTTGACCGACATCACGGTGCCGGGAAGGGGGGCTTTAATCTGAGTGCCGCCGGCAGCTACGCTGGGTTTTGCTATTACCTTGTCGCCGGCTGCGGTGCGGGGAGCTGCCGCTGCGCGCGGGGTCTGGCTTACTACGGTTACGGGTGCTTTCTTCTGGTCAAGCTCCACTTTGTAAGGCGTGCCGTTGACAAGCACTTCGGCTTTGCCGTCGACAATGTCGCCTATGGCAACATTGTAGTTGTTGCCGTTGATTTTATATTTATATTCTTTCATTGTAGTTTGATCTTTGTTGGTAAGATGTGTTGTCGGATTAACGGTGCGGAAGCTCGCGGAGATTGTATATCTTTGAGCTCCAGGGCGAGTAGGCGCGACGTACCTTGTTGATTGTGAGGATTGTACTCTCGCGGTCGTGTGCGTTGAGGTGGTCGTTGAGGGCCATTACGATAGCGGCAATTTCCTCGCCTGAGTCGTGCTGGGGCTTCTCTTCCTTCGGCAGCTGACGGGCATCTATGCCCTGTGATGCGGCCTTGTTTCTGCGCGATACCGAGGCGCCCACTCTGCTTATGATGTAGAAGCATACACACAGAAGAGCGAGTGCGAAGAATACGATGAGCATCGCCATGAGCGACAAGCCGAATCCGTGGCCGTCGGTCTCTGCAAACATCTCGACTTTTCCGTTAGTGTCGACAATCTGGTTGGCACTTGAGGGAGTGATGTATTTGTCGCCGCCGTCGCGCACCTCCCACAGTCCCTCGCCATCGATTGCTCTTGCATAGGTAGTGTTGGGCAGTAGCGAAGCGGGCACTGTCACAGAGTCGATAAGCGTGCGTCCGTTGGCGTCATATACACCAATCCAGTTGTCCTGTCCCGGGGTAAGGCGGAAGCTGAGGTGAAATGTGCCTTTGTTGGGCTCTCCGTCGGCCCAGAACACAACATGCTGACGTGTGGGGATTTCGGTGTTGACATCGCCCAGAGGCACGGGGTACTTCTTGGGCTCGGCGGGGTCGTTGGTGATGTAGACGCTGGAAATCTCCATCGGGGCATATGTCGAGTTGAAAAGCTCGATCCAAGCCTGATGCTGTCCGTAGTCGTCTACATAGTTTGAGTCGTTCTGTACCATCACCTCGTTGATGCGTAGGCCTTTGCGTCCTTGAGCAAAGGCCGATGCGCCGCATACGAGTGTGAGGGCAAGAAACAGGATGATACTCTTTCTCATTGCAGATGGATTAGAGAGGTATGTTGCCGTGTTTCTTGGCGGGGTTTGTGACTTTCTTGGTGGCAAGCTGCTGGAGTGCACGGATTACGCGGAAGCGTGTGTTGCGTGGCTCGATTACGTCGTCGATGTAGCCGTACTTGGCAGCGTTGTAGGGGTTGCAGAAGAGCTTGTTGTACTCCTGCTCCTTCTCGGCGAGCACCTTTGCGGGGTCTTCGGCAGCCTTGGCTTCTTTGGCATAGAGCACCTCTACGGCACCGGCACCACCCATAACGGCGATTTCGGCGGTAGGCCATGCGTAGTTCATGTCGCCGCGGAGCTGCTTGCAGCTCATCACGATGTGTGAGCCGCCGTAGCTCTTGCGCAGGGTTACAGTAACTTTGGGCACTGTCGCCTCGCCGAATGCATAGAGCAGTTTTGCGCCGTGGAGGATAACGCCGTTGTATTCCTGGCCTGTACCCGGGAGGAAGCCCGGCACGTCGACGAGTGTCACCAGAGGAATGTTGAAGGCGTCGCAGAAACGTACGAAACGCGCGCCTTTGCGGGATGCGTTACTGTCGAGTACACCGGCCAGGTATTTGGGCTGGTTGGCCACGATGCCGACGCTCTGGCCGTTCATGCGGGCAAAGCCTACGATTAGGTTCTTTGCGTAGTCGCGCTGTACTTCGAGGAATTCACCGTGGTCAATGATGGCGCCGATTACCTCATACATGTCGTAGGGCTTGTTGGCGCTGTCGGGAATGATTTCGTTGAGAGTGTCTTCCAGACGGTCGATGGGGTCGGTGCATTCAATCAGCGGCGGCTCCTCAAGGTTGTTCTGAGGAATGAAGCTGAAGAGCTTGCGTGTGATTTTCAGTGCGTCCTCGCCATCTTCGGCTGCGAAGTGGCATACACCGCTTTTGGTAGAGTGTACCTGAGCGCCGCCGAGGGCTTCCTGGGTCACATCCTCGCCTGTCACGGTCTTTACTACCTTCGGGCCTGTGAGGAACATATAGGAGATACCCTTGGCCATGATGGTGAAGTCGGTGAGGGCGGGGGAGTATACGGCACCGCCGGCGCAGGGACCGAGGATACATGAAATCTGTGGCACTACACCCGAAGCGAGGATGTTGCGCTGGAATATCTCGGCATATCCGCCAAGGGCGTTGATGCCTTCCTGTATACGTGCGCCTCCCGAGTCGTTGAGGCCGATGACGGGAGCGCCCATCTTCATGGCCATATCCATGATTTTGCAGATTTTCAGAGCCATTGTCTCCGACAGCGAGCCGCCGAATACGGTGAAGTCCTGAGCGAATACGTATACGAGTCGGCCGTCGATAGTGCCGTAGCCGGTCACTACGCCGTCGCCGAGATATGATTTCTTTTCCTGGCCGAAGTTGGTGCAACGGTGGCGCACAAACATATCGAGCTCTTCAAACGAGCCTTCGTCGAGGAGCTGTGCGATGCGTTCGCGTGCGGTATATTTGCCTCTCTCGTGCTGTTTCTGGATGGCTTTCTCGCCACCGCCAAGGCGGGCCTCCTCGCGCATGGCGATGAGTTCCTTGACTTTTTCGAGTTGGTTGCTCATATATAAATATATGTATATGGGTATAGTATGATTCTTGAAAACTTGGTTACATCTTCTTGGGGTCCTCGCAGAGTTCTACGAGTGTGCCGCATGTCGATTTGGGGTGGAGGAAGGCGATGTTGAGGCCCTCTGCGCCCTTGCGGGGAGCCTTGTCGATAAGACGGCAGCCTTTTTCCTCGGCTTCGGCCAGTGCGTTGGCCACGCCGTCGGCCATGGCGAATGCGATGTGCTGTATGCCGCCGCGACCGCCGTTGTTGGCGATAAACTTGGAGATGGCGCTGTCATCGGATGTGCCTTCAAGCAGCTCGATTTTGGTCTGTCCTACCTGGAAGAATGCTGTGCGCACTTTCTGGTCGGCTACTTCTTCGATGGCAAAACACTTAAGGCCAAGGATGTTTTCGTAGAAGGGGATAGCCTCGTCCAGCGAGGGAACGGCTATGCCTACATGTTCAATGTGGGAGATGTTCATTTTGTGGTATATATGGTTTATGATAATTGTTGTCGTAATGTCGCCGGAAGGTAGTCTATGCCCACTACCGGCAATTTCCGGCAAATTTAGCAATTTTTGAGTAAAAGCATCGGGGCGACATGTGAAAGTTTGTAAAAAGATGAGACTGTATAGTGTCAGATGTCAGTGTCAAGTGAAATTGTGTCAGTGGGTGTGTCAGTAGGTTAAAAATGGCTAATGTGCTGAGATATATAAAATTAATATTACATGCAACCTTTTTGGCACATGATTTGTTTTGTCTATGAGCGTCGGAGGTCCGCAATGGAGATTCGGCAATTGACCTGATAAAATCAAAATTCAAGAAACAAAAAATATAAAACTTACAATTATGGGAAAAATAATCGGTATTGACTTGGGTACTACCAATTCATGTGTAGCCGTACTTGAGGGTAACGACCCTGTGGTTATCCCTAACAGCGAGGGACGCAACACCACACCTTCTATCGTGGCTTTTATCGCCGGAGGCGAGCGTAAGGTAGGCGATCCTGCCAAGCGTCAGGCTATCACCAATCCTGAAGGCACCGTATATTCAATCAAGCGTTTCATGGGTGAACGCTACGACGAGGTTGCCGAAGAGGTAAAGCGTGTGCCCTACGAAGTTGCAAAGGCCGACAACGGCACCGTGCGTGTGCTTGTCGATGGCCGCGAATATACACCTCAGGAGATTTCGGCCATGATTCTTCAGAAGATGAAGAAGACTGCCGAGGACTACCTGGGCCAGACTGTAGACGAGGCCGTAATCACCGTGCCCGCCTACTTCAACGATTCACAGCGTCAGGCTACCAAGGAAGCCGGTGAGATTGCC
Organism: Muribaculum intestinale; assembly: GCF_002201515.1. Lineage (NCBI taxonomy): Bacteria > Pseudomonadati > Bacteroidota > Bacteroidia > Bacteroidales > Muribaculaceae > Muribaculum > Muribaculum intestinale. The sequence continues at coordinate 829,051 of NZ_CP021421.1, read as the reverse complement.
GGTCTCAAGGTGCGCCGTATCGTCAACGAGCCTACCGCGGCTGCGCTTGCTTACGGTCTCGACAAGAGCGACAAGGATCAGAAGATTGCCGTGTTCGACCTCGGTGGCGGTACATTCGATATCTCCATCCTTGAGCTTGGCGACGGCGTGTTTGAGGTTAAGTCGACCAACGGTGATACACACCTTGGCGGTGACGACTTCGACCATGTCATCATCGACTGGCTCGCCGACGGATTCCAGCAGGAATACGGCGTTGACCTCCGCAAGGACTCAATGGCTCTCCAGCGTCTGAAAGAGGCTGCCGAGAAGGCCAAAATCGAACTTTCGAGCTCTACAACCACTGAAATCAACCTTCCCTACATCATGCCTGTCGACGGTGTTCCCCGCCACTTGGTAAAGACTCTTACCCGCGCCGAGTTCGAGCGTCTGGCCGACAGACTTATCCAGGCTACAATCAAACCTTGCGAGCAGGCTCTCAACGACGCCGGTCTCAAGGCTTCCGACATCGACGAGGTGATTCTCGTAGGCGGCTCGACACGTATCCCCGCTATCCAGGAGATTGTAAAGAAATTCTTCGGCAAGGCTCCTTCGAAGGGTGTCAACCCCGACGAAGTGGTAGCCGTAGGCGCCGCTATCCAGGGTGGTGTGCTCTCCGGCGATGTTAAGGATGTGCTTCTCCTCGACGTTGTGCCTCTGTCGGTGGGTATCGAGACCCTCGGCGGTGTCATGACCAAACTTATCGAGGCCAACACTACCATCCCTACACGTAAGAGCGAGACATTCTCTACCGCAGCCGACAACCAGCCTTCGGTAGAAATCCATGTGCTCCAGGGCGAACGTCCTCTTGCAAAAGACGACAAGACCCTCGGCAAGTTCCATCTCGACGGTATCGCACCCGCACCACGTGGCATTCCTCAGATTGAGGTTACTTTCGAGATTGACGCCAACGGCATCCTCAACGTGTCGGCCAAGGACAAGGCTACCGGCAAGGAGCAGAGCATCCGTATCGAGGCTTCATCGGGCCTTACCGATGCTGAAATCAAGCGTATGAAGGACGAGGCAGCAGCCAACGCCGCAGCCGACGAGGCCGAGAAGCAGAAGATTGACAAACTCAATCAGGCCGACGCCCTCATCTTCCAGACCGAGAAACAGCTCTCTGAACTCGGCGACAAGATTCCTGCCGACAAGAAATCGGCCATCGAAGCCGGTGTGGCCAAGCTGAAGGATGCCCACAAGGCTCAGGACGTGGCTGCATGCGATGCCGCAATCAAGGAGATTGAGGCCGCATTCGGTGCCGCACAGCAGGATATCCTCAACGCCCAGCAGCAGGCTCAGTCGGCTGCCGGTCAGCAGGCAGGTCCTCAGCCGGGCGCCTCGCAGCCCTCAGGCGACGACCATGTGACCGACGTAGACTTCGAGGAAGTGAAGTAACCTTCATTTGGTCACACCTGCAATAGGCAGGACCGACTCCGGATTGATATTCTGCAATCAGTACGGAATCAATCGGATAAATTTTTAATTCATATATGAATCGGCTCACATGCATTGCAAGATGGTGTGGGCCGATTTTTTTTAAGGATATGTCCGGAGCTGATTTTTAGAATCATCCGGATTTGTCTCTCAAGATGTACTCAATAAGATTTCAAGATTGACATTATGAAGAAACTTTTGTTTTTAATTTTTGCATTAATCGCATTCATACCTATGGCCAGGGCCGATAAATACACCCTTGACCGTGACAATCTTCCTGTAAAGGCGCAGGAGATGATTACCACCTATTTCCCAAAGGCAAAAATATCTATGATTAAGGTCGACAAACATCTGCTTAAAAAGACCGACTATGATGTAAAGCTGGTAAACGGCACTAAAATAGAATTCAACAATGCGGGCGAATGGACATCCGTCGACTGCAAAAAGAAGAGTGTCCCGACTGAGCTCGTGCCTAAACATATCCGGAGAAAAGTGGCTTCAAGCTATCCTGATGCCACTATAACCCGAATCACCAAGAAGTCAGGCGGACATATCGTCGGGCTTTCTGACGGCACGGAATTGAAGTTCAATCTGCTCGGTCAGCTCAAAAAGAGTTCCGACAGTCTTGACGAGTAATCCACATCTATGTAAAGTAGAGGCGTTGTGGCGAAACGCGTTTTCAGCCGCAACGCCTCTTTTTTTAAATCTGTGGATGTATTGGCTGGAGCTATTATTATCGGTACTTGAAGTCCGGATGGAGATAGGCGGGATATCACACAAACGACACACGCGATATAGACAGAAACGTGAGTTCGCCTGTACATGTCCCCGGCAGCACTTCTTTGATGAATACTGTGATAGAAAGCAGCATGGATTTATGGAGTTTCATAATGACTGAATTATTCTCTGAATCCCTTGCTGTGAAAGAGAATTGGGATGGTGATTTGAGTTAGGATGAAAAATACTTGCAGAAGTCATCTGCAAGACAGAAAATTTCTGTAATTTTGTTCTCGGAAATCATAGCGATAAATTCTTGTTAATGTTATAATTAGACACTAACGAAGATGTGTTGATTTCTTTCAATGTCTCTATAATAGAGGACGTCGATGGCGTTGAATAATAAAAGATTATATTATGTCGGAAGCTGAGATGAATAGTTATCGACTGACGTCGATGGAGGAGCCGGGCGATGAACGCATGGCACAGATTATGCGTGAGGTGGCCGAGGATGCCCGCGAAAGCACCCGCAGGGCTGCCGAGCGCGTGGTTGCCGGTATTGAGGCAGCTTCGCATGAAGCTCGCGCAAGAGTTGAAGAAACCTTAAACAGGCTTCGCAATGGCGGCAAGTGAGCACAGACCGGTGCTGATAGTGATTGCCGGGCCCAATGGGTCGGGCAAGACTTCCGTGACCTCCAAGATTCTGCATCATGAGTGGTTGGAGGATTCGGAATATATCAATCCCGACAATGTCGCCCGCGATGTATTCGGCGACTGGAACAATCAGGCATCTGTACTGAAAGCCGCCAACTATTGCAATGAATGGAGGGAAAGATGTCTTGCCGAACGCAAGAGCCATATCTTTGAGACTGTGATGTCTGCTGCAGATAAGGTCGATTACATTCTCAGAGCGAAGCAAGCCGGATTCTTTATCCGTCTGTTCTTCGTTTCCACTGAATCGCCGACAATAAATGCGAAGCGAGTAGCAAACCGAGTGCTGAATGGAGGTCACGATGTGCCTATACCCAAAATTATATCCCGCTACGACAAGTCCATCGCAAACTGTATAGCTTTGGCTCCATACGTTGACAGGCTCTATGTCTACGACAACTCAATTGAGGACGCGGAAGCCCGGCTTTTGTTCCGATTGAGCGACGGTGAGCTTGCGAAACGCTATGTCGAAGAGCTTCCCAACTGGGCTTCAAACATACTTCCGAGATAAGAAATGACAAAGTAACTGATATCATTCTTATGAATTTAAACCTTCATATTTGCACCATACGGTATCAATGCATTGATATTCAAATATGGTTAGATTCTTGACCGTGACAATCTTCCTGTAAAGGCGCAGGAGATGATTACCACCTATTTCCCAAAGGCAAAAATATCTATGATTAAGGTCGACAAGCATCTGCTTAAGAAGACTGACTATGACGTAAAGCTGGTAAACGGCACTAAGATAGAATTCAACAATTCTGGAGAATGGACATCCGTCGACTGCAAAAAGAAGAGTGTCCCCGATGAACTCGTGCCTAAACATATCCGCAGAAAAGTGGCTGCGAGTTATCCTGATGCTATTATAAACCGAATCAACAAGAAATCAGTCGGTCATATAGTCGGGCTTTCTGATGGTACGGAATTGAGATTCAGCCTACTTGGTCAGCTCAAAAAGAGTTCCGACAGTCTTGAGGAATAACATATCACACCAATCAGAAAAGAGCGCAACTAATTGCCGTCCGGATATAATTTCATTATAGGTACATGCATTTCAAATGTTGGCGGATATGAATTAATTAGACGCAACATCTGCGTTATTGTTGTGGTACTCCTGCAATCCATGACATTCTTCTGCCGATGCTTTCGACAGTAAAATAATGACGGTCAATAGGTAAATAAAATATTCTGGGATGTGTCAGCAGTGGCACATTCTTTTTTCTTGCGATGTTGGCAATTACTTTGTGTTAATAAATGTTAAATAGGGGGGGTAAAATAAAAGTATTACCTTTATCGAGTAAATAATAACTTAAATAAATCATTATCGAATGAAAACCTTACAAAAATTATTGCTAATCAGTGTGTTGATGTTCTCTTTTTCGTGTGTTTTCTCTGCTTGCGGCGACGATGACGACGAACCGGAAGGTACTTCCGGTGCTCCATATCCTGGAGTCTGGAGAGTGACTTATGTGAATGTGACTGATGAAGATGGCGAATCTTATGCCGGTCCGATGCCTGATGAAACAAAAATAAAATTGACGTTATATCAAAACGGGAATTTTATTTTTGAAAGCCTTGTAGAAGATGATCTGGATGGACCTTCTGCTGTCACAGAAAAAGGGACGTGGAGCTATGGAAATCAAGTGTTGACGTTGAATGTTACTGAGCCTTACGCAGGACGTGGAACCATTAATGTAATTACTTGGACTGACACAAAACTCGTAACAAATATTCCTGATGAAATGGACGCCGGTAGTGGTACATTGACATGGACTAAGAGTGCGGGAGTGAATATATGATTTAACGTTTTTCTCCTTTTGATAAAAGAGGCTGTGTCAGTTGTGACATGGCCTCACGTATTTTTTAGACAATCTCTCACTGTGATGTCGGCAACCGATAAAGTTGACTATATCATAAGAGCAAAGGAAGCGGGATTATTCATCAGCTTGTTATTTGTCTTCACTGAATTTCCTGCAATTAATGCAAAGCGCGTGGTAAACCGCGTACTGAATGGCGTTAATCCTATGTAAAGTAGTGGCGTTGTGGCGTAACACACTTTCAGTCGCAACGTCTTTTTATCTGAGGTTATTATCCGTACTTGAAGCCCGGATGGAGATAGTAGGTGTGGTGTTGCGCGAATGATACACACAATAGAGACACATTTGGTTAATTACTGTAATTGTTACTTCAATATCTATAGATTTGTGGTATAGGTAACTAATAGGCGGTTATTGGGTGCTATTGATAAGTATGCCATAGTATTTTTGTGATTATTGAAGTATTTTGATATAATTATAGTTAAATAATATTAAAAAAAAGCCTGGATGTTAAGAAAAATAAAAATTAATATCATACCTTTGTTTCCATCAAATTGATGCCATAAAAACAAATTATCATTATTATTGAATGAACCGCTTATTGTCTATTGTTATTTCGGCGCTGCCAATTATGGCGCTTGCATCTAACGACCCTGCCCCCGACCAATACAAGTGGCGTCTCGCCTGGGAAGAGAATTTCGACGGTACACAGATTGACTCTACAGCATGGAGCAAATGTACTCGCGGAAATCCCGATTGGCAGAACACCCAATCGCCGGATCCGCGCCTTTATGAAGTGAGCGACGGCACACTGAAACTGCGGGGAATCGTAAACGACGACACCACCAAGGATCCTGCTCCATATCTTACCGGAGGCATCTGGACAAAGGACAAGAAATCGTTTGACCCGGGGCGTTTCGAGATTCGTGCGAAGCTCCATGGTGCCAAAGGCGCATGGCCTGCAATATGGCTCCTCCCTTACGACCACAAAAACAATATGTGGCCCAATGGCGGCGAAATCGACATTATGGAGCGCCTCAATAACAATCATGGCGCTTACCAGACGGTGCATTCCCACTACACACACGACCTTGGCCGTACAGCCAACCCCCAGTCGACAGGCATATATCCCATCAATCGCGAGGAATTCAACGTGTATGGAGTTGAGATGTATCCCGACAAAATCGTATTCATGATTAACGGAGAGCCGACACTTACCTATCCTAAGGTGAATGACGGGGCCGAAGGTCAGTTCCCCTTCTACATACCCCAGTATCTGCTCATAGACATGCAGCTTGGCGGGCAGTGGGTTGGTGATGTTGACCCTGCCGACCTGCCTGTGGAGATGGAGATTGACTGGGTCCGCTACTACGAGCCTGTAAAATGATGTGGATTACGCGTATCTTACCTTAAATTTTAGCAGAACACAAACCATCTATTCTAATCTTGGGTGATACTGTCTCCATACATACGGAGTCGGAAGCCCGTTATTTACCAATCATTATGAGTGTGAACTATTTCAGTAAGTTCCGCCGCGGCATGGCCATGAGCGCTATGGTCTGCGCTGTCACTGTGGCTCAAGGAGCCGTGGTGAAGGGAACTGTCACCGATCCTGACGGTGAGCCGTTGATCGGCGCGAGAGTTGAAATCAAGGGCACGAAAGTGACCGTGATTACTGACGTAAATGGAGAATTCAGGCTTGATGCTGACCCGAAGCAGAGCATTACGGTAAGCTATATCGGCTATTCGCCCGCAACCTATCCCGTTGGCGACCGTACATCGTTCGATGTCGTGCTCCAGCCCTCAAGCACAATGCTTGACGAAACTGTGGTAGTAGGTTATGCCACACAAAAGAAAATCAACCTTACAGGTGCGGTAGCCTCTGTATCTTCCAAGGATATTGAAAACATACCCGTGGCCAACACTGCAACCCTACTTCAAGGACGTGTACCCGGACTTGTGATGACAGGAAGTGGCGCCCAGGCCGGTGCCGACAACCCTGAAATCCGTATCCGCGGTATCGGTACTTTCGGCAACAACAACCCGATGCTCCTTATCGACGGAGTAGAGTGTGCCCTCTCGCAGCTGTCGGAACTACCCGCAGCCGATATCGAGAGTGTGTCGGTACTTAAGGACGCTGCATCAGCGGCAATCTATGGTGTGCGTGCCGCCAACGGCGTTATCCTTGTCACCACCAAGCGCGGACAGAAGTCGGAGAAGGTAAGCGTGAACTACCAGGGCAGCTATACCCTCCAGACTCCCGGCACTCTTCCCAATTATGTCGACTCCTACAACTGGGCTCTTATCCGCAACGAGGCCATGGCATATGCCAACCGTGATGCAACATACGACGACGCAGCCCTCCAGAAACTGCGCGACGGCAGCGACCCCGACCATTATGCCAACACCGACTGGCTCGACGAGGTGCTTCGCAACGCTCCCATGTGGCAGCATCGCATAGGCGTGTCGGGCGGCTCGGGCACCAGCAACTATATGGCGTCGCTCAGCTACTCCAACCAGGACGGTATCATGATGCAGACCGGCGTTGAGCGTCTCGGATTCCGTCTTAACCTCGACACCAAATACAAGCGATTCTCATTCGGTATGAACGCTTTCGGTTCGCGCAGCAAGATTACCGCTCCATGTATCAATGTAGACGGTGAGGGTGGTGTGATGCGCTACATCTCGTGGTTTACACGCCCCACTGTGCCAGCTATGTACTCCAACGGTCATTTCGGTTATATCGACGGTTCGTCCAACACACCTTCCGGTCTTAACGCCGAGCAGATGAAGAACCCGCTTGAGAGCATGACCAACGGCTACCGCAACAACTACAAATGGTTCTTCAACGGAAAGGCCTGGGCCGCAATCGACATCTACGATGGCCTCAAGTACCAGCTCAACCTCGCCTACAACTTCGACATGAACACCACCAAGGCGTTCAATCCCACCGGCGGCGAGCGTTACGATTCCGACGGCAATGTAATCAAGGCCGGCAGCACCGAGAACTCACTCACAGACTACTGGTACAACAACGCCACCTGGACCATCGAAAACCTCCTTACCTACAACAAGCGCTTCGGTGTACATGAAATCAACCTCCTTGCCGGCCACTCGGCCATCAGTTCGGAGTACCGCAGCACCACTGCCTCCAAGGCCGGTTTCCCGACCAACAATATCTATGAACTCGACGGCGGCACAAAGAATCCTACAGCCGGCGGCAGCTCGCAGGGATATCGCCTGCAGTCGTTTTTCGGGCGCATCAACTACATCTACGACAACCGCTACATGCTGGAATTCAACGTGCGCCACGACGGTTCGTCACGCCTCCCCTCCAAGAATCGCTACGCCACATTCCCCTCAGTATCGCTAGGTTGGGTGTTCACCAACGAGAAGTTCTTCCAGAATTTCAATATTCAGGAGATTCTCAACATGGGTAAGATTCGTGCCTCATGGGGTAAGCTCGGCAACCAGGAGATAGGCAACTATCCCTACACAGCCACCCTCGGCGCATCGGGCAACTATTTCTTCAACGAGGCTGTCGACAAGCAGGCCGGTATGGTAGCCACCTCTGTGCCTAACGACGATATCCGCTGGGAGACAACCCGCACATGGAACCTCGGTGTCGACCTCGGATTCTGGAACAACCGCGTCACCACCTCTTTCGACTGGTTCGACAAGAAGACCTCCGACATCCTCATGCAGCTCGCCATGCCCGGTATATTCCTCGGCAACCTCGGTGCTCCTTACCAGAATGTGGGTACAGTGCGCAACCGTGGTCTCGAATGGAGTGTGAACTATCTCGACTCCTACGGCGACTGGACATGGAACGTAGGCTTCAGCATCTCTCATGTGAAGAACGAAATTCTCGCCATGGGAGGTCAGGAAGAGCGTATCTCCGGCAATACCATCAACCGCATCGGCGATCCTATCGGATCATATTATGCGCTCAAGGCTATCGGCATCTACCGCACACAGGATGATGTCAACAACCGCCTCACCCCCGACGGACAGGTTGTCACTCAGTACGGCTCTGTTCCCAAGCCCGGCGATATCATGTATGAGGATGTTGACGGAAGCGGCGATGTCAACGACACCGACCGCAAGATTATCGGTAATCCCTTCCCCAAATACAGCTACGCATTCAACCTCGGCGCCACTTGGAAAAACTTCGACGTGTCGGCATTCTTCCAGGGCGTAAGCGGTATCGAACGCTACTGCTGGGAGACTACCTCCGATATCCGAGGCAACCTCACCGAACGCTTCCTCGACCGCTGGTCAGAGACAAACCCCAACGGCTCAATGCCCCGTATCGGCAACACCGCCAACGACAAATACTCTTCATTCTGGCTCGAAGACGCAAGCTATCTGCGTCTGAAGACAGTCGAAGTTGGCTACACTTTCCGTCAGCCAGTGCTCGCCAAGGCCGGTATCTCCAGCATCCGTCTCTACTTCTCGGGCGGCAACCTCTGGACAATCACCAGCCTCAAGAACTGGGATCCCGAAAAGACCTCAGGCGACAGCCGTCAGGATGTGCATCCCGGCATGAAGACATATTCATTCGGCGTTAATGTTCAATTCTAATCCCGAAAGGAACAAATCATGAAACATAATATTTTCAACATAAAGACTCTTTTTGGCTCGGCCCTCATTGCGGCCATGGCCATGACGTCGACCTCTTGCTCCGATGACTTCCTCAATGTCGACAACCCCAACCAGCCCTCGTCATCCACATTCTGGGCTAACGAGGCAGATGCCCTGATGGGGCTTACCGCCTGCTACGACGCTATGCAGTCGATGAACCTCTACAACGATCACCTCGACAACTGGAACTTCGGTTTCCTCTCGCGCGAGACATCGACCGACAACGGTGACCACACCTGGGGCAACTGGATGCTCGGCAGCTCAATCAGCGAATGTACTTCCGGCACCAACGACGAGTGCTTCTCGATGTACTGGAACGCCAACTTCGAGCTCGTTAAGCGTTGCAACGAGGTGACTGCCAATATCGACCGTATCGCAGCATCCGATGCTGTAAAGAATGTGTTCCGTGCCGAAGCCATGGCTCTGCGCGCGCTCGCTTACTGCAACCTTACATCGGTGTTCCGCGATGTGCCCTATTTCACCGAGCCGCTCACGATGGCAACTGCCGAAGTAGCTAAAACTCCGAAGGCCGATATCGTCAACTCGATTATTGCCGAGCTGAAAGCCAATCTCCCCAACCTCCCCGCAAAGGGCTCACAGAGCGTAGGCCGCATGAGCCGCGAAGCCGGATACGCCATCCTCGGTCGTATCGCCCTCTTCTCCGGCCTTTATGACGAAGCTATCAATGCGTATAAGAATGTATACGGCAAGGCACAGCTCTTTAAGGCCGGCGACGGCTCCGACCTCTATGCCAACTTCCGCGACCTCTTTACCGAAGCCAATGAAAACGCCGACGAAGTGCTCCTGAGCGTGCACTACAAGGGCCCGGCTCTGGGCGAAGGTCAGACATTCGGTATCGCATGGAAAGCTCCCATGAACGCTATCGAGGCATCGATGAACCTTGCCAACGAATATTACTGCACCGATGGTCTCCCCATCACTGAGTCTCCTCTCTTCCCCGCCGAACTCCTCCCGGGCGGAAGCAATCCCTATTCGAAGACCAATCAGGATCTCCGTATGTGGGACAACCGCGACCCGCGTCTCAAAGGCACTCTGTTTGTGCCCGGCATGACATGGAATGGCACATATTACGCTACCTGCGGAGCATCGTCTACAGTGCATATCTTCAAATGGTACATCCCCGAAAATACCCAGAACGAATACGACGGCTCAATGGACTACTACATTATCCGCTATGCCGAGGTGCTTCTCAGCTATGCTGAGGCTCTTATCGAGAAGGGTACCGACACTACTACAGCCATCGACTGCATCGACCAGGTGCGTCAGCGCGTAGGTATGCCCAAGGTAGGTGATGTAGAGGGTAAGAACAAGAGCCTCTCTCAGGCCGAGCTTCGTGCTATCGTGCGCCACGAGCGTCGCGTAGAGCTCGCCTTCGAGGATCTCCGTTTTGCCGACCTCTATCGCTGGGGTGAGTTTGCAAATGCCCAGACTCGCATGCAGCAGGACCGTGCCAACGGTTATGGTGTGCTGAACCACCAGAACCCCCGTGGTCCTCAGGATACAGTATGGCCCATTCCTCAGGGCGAGATAAACACCAACTCCAAGCTCGTGCAGCACGACGAATGGAAGTAATGTCATCCACTTGGATTTAGGTCTTTATTGATTGGTTCAATATAACCCGACGGTGTGTCAGAGAGGCTGACACACCGTCTCTTTTTTTGCTCCCGTCAGGTTCCTTTTTCGACTTGTCGCCGGGCATAAAACGGGGAGACGTTAGCCCCACCCAACAGGCGCCATAGCGGTTCGCAGGGTGGGGTATACCACACATCATGACATGCCCGGCGACAAAAATGCCCATCCCCATTGATGCAAAAAATCGCCGCACTGACCTCTTTTGGTCAGTGCGGCGATTAGGGGGTACCTGAAGTGGGACTCGAACCCACACAGCCGTTATGGCCAAGGGATTTTAAGTCCCTCGTGTCTACCATTCCACCATTCAGGCAGCCGGTATTATGGGTGCAAAGGTATGTAGTTTTTTTTGATTGTGCAAATCTTTTGTCGTGATTGACTGCACAATGCTCCGCATATATCGCATCCGGAAGCAGAACCGAAGATGCATGGCGAGGCTACATTATTTCTGCATCATGCGGGCCATGTCGCGCTTGTCCTCGCGCTCTTTGATTGACTGGCGCTTGTCGTACTCTTTTTTACCGCGGGCTATGCCCACAACCAGCTTGGCCAGACCGCGCTCATTGATAAACAGGCGCAGCGGAACAATGGTAAATCCGGCCTCTTTTCCCGATTTCTCCATACGCGCTATCTCCTTGCGGTTGAGCAGCAGCTTGCGGTCGCGGCGTTCGGTGTGGTTGTTGTAGGTGCCGTAGAAGTATTCGGCGATATACATGTTTTTCACCCATACCTCTCCGTTGTCGACAAGGCAGAATGTGTCGACAAGGCTCGCTTTTCCCTGGCGCAGCGACTTTATCTCGGTGCCGGTAAGCACAATCCCCGCTGTAAAAGTCTCGGTGATGGCGTAGTCGTAGGTGGCACGCCGGTTTTTTATGTTGATTTCTTTACTGTTCATGTTGTCAGATTACTCGCGTGTGTTGATTGTAGTGTCTCTTATTGGCATGTCTGCCTGTGGCTTGCAGACAAATCATATAGGCATAAGCAATTTGAAAATATAGCCTACCACGTAGGGGGGCAGGAGGATAAACAGCCCGCAGAGCAGCAGGAACGATGGGATGTTTCCTTCCGCAACGTTGAGGTATTGCCGGCCGGCCCACATGATTACGAGCACAAACAGCGGCATGAACTGCACGAGCGACAACTCCATAGGCAGGCAGTTGCGTATCAGCGTTATCAAGGCCAGTATCGACAGATTGTAGAGTATGAATGTGTTTATCTTCTTGTCACCTGGATTGTCGGTCGACACCTTGCCTATCGTGGCCGACATAAGGGCGGATGCAAGAAAATAGGCTATGAAATAGCTCACGAATGTCACAACCGCGCTTTCTACCAGCACCGGGAGCGTGAGATTCTTGTCGTAGATGCGGGGCAGGAATGCCGAGCAAGCGGTAATGCCGAGCAACGGATAGAAACCGGATGTGGCGAGTTGCTGCGGTGACTCGCCGACTTCGTCGATATCTGCCCAACCTTTGCCCGGGGATATGATAAGCTGCATCATGCAGCCGATAAATTTCAGCATAATTCGTATGAGATTATGTATGGTGTGGAGGTTGCAAAATTACAAAAAAAATAGCTAAATTTGGCCGTAATATGGAAAACTCGGTTGCAACAGCTAATAAGTCCCGTCCACGTAACACAGTTATGTCGATTGTGAAGGGTATGGCTATCATCCTTATGGTTGCAGGCCATGCCGAAGGTGGCGACATGCTTGTGCGGTTTATATATCTTTTCCATATGCCGGTGTTTTTCATCGCTGCCGGATATTTCTTTTCGCAGTCGAGTCTCGACGACCCCTGGCGATTCTGCATGAAGCGTGTCAGAGGGCTTTATTTCCCGTTTGTGAAGTGGGCGCTCCTGTTTCTGGTGCTCCACAACATATTGTTTTATTTCGGCATACTTAATGAGACGTACGGCAACTGGAAGGGTGGAGTCACACATCCCTACACGCTGCATTCATTCTTTCAGAGGCTTGTGCATATCATATTTTCAATGGCCGGCTACGACGAGTTCATGGCAGGAGCGTTCTGGTTTTTCAGAGCGCTGCTGATTACTTCTGTCGGGTATCTGTTGCTGCGGCTGCTTCTGCGCCACATGTTTCCCGGAATTGGTGTGGTACGTGCCTCGTTAATAATATGTGCCGCCGCTCTTGCATTCGCCCTTTTCAAGATAGGATGCGGCATGCGTATCGTCACCGTTGTGCAGGGTGGCATACGCGAGACATGGGGCATATTCTTCTTCAGCTTCGGGGTGATATTCCGGGCTTTGGAACCGCGTATGCCGCGCCTGTCGTGGTGGCATGCCGTCGCGATATTCGCTTTTCTGATAGCCGGGGCATGGCTGGAATGGACCGGGATGACGCTGACACCTGCGCTGCTTACCGTAGCAACTCTGCCGGTGACGGGAATACTCGGATTCATGCTCCTGCGCCGGATTGCACAGCATGTCGACCGGCGCGACAATGTGCTGCGTCGCACGCTTGTCACCGTCGGCGAGATGACAATGTGTGTGTTTGTGTTCCATATATCGGCGTTCAAGCTCGTGAGTCTTGTGAAGATATGGTGGTACGGTCTAGATTTCGGGCAGATAGGGTGCCATATGGTAATCCACGACTATGCTTCATCCGATTTATTCTGGGTGGCATATACGGTGGTAGGCGTCGCGGTTCCCATCGTCTGGAAAATGGCTTATGACCGGCTTGCGGCAGGAGTGCGCGACAGGCGCATGAGTATAAGTAAAGTCACTGAAAATGGATAAGGATATTGATGAAGATATAGCGGTGCGCTACAGCGGCCACCGCGCTTTGTGTGAGATTGACCTCCCCGGACAGCGTGCCATCGAGCGCGGGCGTGTACTCGTAGTCGGAGCCGGAGGCCTTGGCTCTCCTGTGTGTCTATATCTTGCGGCGGCAGGAGTCGGGACTATCGGCATAGTCGATGCCGACACTGTGTCGCTAAGCAACCTTCAGCGCCAGATTATTCATCATACATCCGACATCGGACGCCCTAAGGTGGAAAGCGCCGCCGTGAAGATGAAAGCTATAAATCCTCATGTCAATGTGGTGACGGTAGGCGAGATGCTTACCTCGCGCAATTCATCGTCGCTCGTGGAGGGTTATGATATAGTGGTCGACTGTACCGACAATTTCGATACGCGCCTTCTGGTCAATGACACGTGTGTGGCCCTTGGCACGCCGATGGTATATGGAGCCGTGCAGCGTATGGCCGGACAGATATTCACCTATCTTCCCGGAGGCGCCGACTATCGCGCATGGTTCGGATGCCGTCCTCCGTCGCAGGAGCAGCCATGCTCGGTCAATGGAGTGATGAATACCGTGGTCGGTGTGATAGGCACGCTTCAGGCCACCGAGGTGATAAAATACCTGTCGCATGCCGGCGATTTGCTCGATTGCCGTCTGCTGATGTTCGACGCCGTGACAATGACATTCCGCACGATAAAGAGCAGTGTGAGGAGTGGCCGTTAACTTTTTTGCCTTGGCCGGGCGAATTTAATTGTCGTGTATGTGAGGATTAAGTGGAAATTAATCGCGTGCATGTAAATTTGTGGCGAATCTACTAATCTAACAACCATAGCACGACAAGGTTATGAAACGATTTTTCTATGGCATCCTTGCGGGTGCCGTGCTGTCGGTGCCTTCGGTATCTTCGGCCAAGGACATACAGCAGTTTATCATCAACGGACAAAGTCTCTCTACGGGTCATCAGTCATGGCCCGTTGTATCTACCGAAAACGTCCCCGGCAACTACATGATGGGTGCGGAGATATGGATTAACGGCGGTACAGGATACAGTCACGGGTATGACGGCAACCACTCATGGGCGATAAATCCGCTGGTCGGCACCATGAGCCATGCTTTCAAAGAGTTTGACAACAACAGCCGCAACGGGGGCGCCATAGCCGAGTGTCCTCTGCTTGGAGCGGTCAACCATATGCAGCTTTCATTCCTCAAAGGGCAGGACATACTGGCCACATCGGTCGGTGTGAGCGGTGCCGCTGTCGAGGAACTGTCGAAGGAGTGCACACAGCGCGACAATTACCGGCATTTCCGGGAGTCGCTGTCTCATGCCGTGGAGGAGGCCGGGAAGGCCGGGTACGACGCTATTACGTGTCCGGCTGTATTCTGGATGCAGGGCGAGTTTAACTACGACGTAAAGAACGGACACTGCGGCCTCAATGCAGGCGAGGACAACTGTACTGACAAGAAGACCTACAAGGCCCTGATGTTGAAACTGAAGGAGAATATGCAGCAGGACATAAAGGCTGCCTACGGTCAGGAGCAGGCTCCCGTATGGATTACATATCAGGTCGGGGCGCAGTATGTGCGCGACAAGGTGGCAATCGGCATGGCGCAGCTTGAGGCCGCAAATGAAAATGACGATGTGGTGATGGCCGGCTCTCCATATCCTTATACCGACAGGGGCGGACATCTCGACGCCAACGGCTACCGGTGGTTCGGCGAGATGCTTGCCAAGGCCTACTATAAAAGCCGGGTGCTCGGCGAGCGTGTCATACCTCTCCAGCCCAAGAAGATTACCCGCGAGAATGGCGGGAAGACCATCCGTGTGAAATACTATGTGCCCGTAGGTCCGATGGTGTTCGACACCGATCTCCTTCCTGAAATCGCCAATTACGGCTTCAATGTATACCACAACGGTTATGGCGGCTCGGCCCGACAGAATATCAGCAGCATCGCTATCGAGGGAGATGATGTGGTGATGACATTTGACCAACCTCTTACCGGAAAAGTTGTTGTAACCTATGCCGACCCGCAGTCGCGCATAAAGAATCAGCCTGAAGGCCTCAACCATCTGCAGGGGCACGGAAATCTCCGTGACAGCGACCCCTATAAAAGTATGCTCACATACATCGACCTTGACGCTAAAAATGCCGACGGTACATATGTTTATTCCCGTAATGAGGCCGAGACACGTCTGCGGCCGGACTATGAGCCCAGGGATGCCGACGGAAATGTGATTTACGGAAAGCCTTATCCACTGTACAACTTTGGTGTGGCATTCTATTATACTCTTGAGAAAAAAGTCGACGAACTGATAATACTCGACGACGACAACCGCCCGGTGCCTGTCGAAGAGCGTGAGCCCGGCACTCTCGATGTGGCTTATGTCGATGCCGTGAATGGCTCTGACGGCAATGACGGTTCTGTCACAGCCCCTTTTGCTTCGCTCACCAAGGCTATGGCCTCGGTGAGATGGGACGGAGCCAAGGTGATTGTCAGCGGTAATGTGGAGATTGCCGACGAACTCAATCTTGAGGGGTACACGGCGCTTGCCATAGAGGGTGCGGGAAATGGAGCGTGTATCGACGGCACGGGCGCTACGCGCCTGGCCGAGACCGAGCGTGTCGACATATCCCTACGTAATATCACATTCACCAACTTCTTTACCAATGGCGCCGGCGGCGTGCTGAGCATGAACGGCGGCAATCTCTATGTGGAAAACTGCTATTTTATCGACAATTCCACATCGCGTATGGCCAATGAGAATGGCGGTGTGTTCAGTCTCCGCAACTGTGGCGACGTAGTAATCGACGGCTGCTGTTTCGAGAATAACATGGCTTTTCTCGGTGGAGCCATATACACTTATCTAAGCAAGCAGGTGACTGTCGATAAATCGGTGTTCGATGCCAACAAGTCAATCAAGAATGAAAAGGAGAGCAACAACAACTCGCGCGGGGGCGCCATGTCGATATGGGGCACGAATGTAGACATAGACGGCTGTGTGTTCACTCGCAACGAGTCGTCCAACCAGTGCGGAGTGTTCCAGCTCGGATGGACCAATATCGCCGGCCAGCATTTTACAGTCAGAAACTCGGATATCCTCGACAACAAGGCTCCGAAAGACCATGGGGGAGTGCTCGTGGCAGAGAACTGCGGACAGCGCGATTTCGAGTATAATTTCATCAATTGCACCATATCAGGCAATACCAACAATGCCTGCGGCTCAGTGGCGTGGGTACAGAACGACAATAACGTGTCACCCACACAGACGTTGAATATCTATAATTGTACCATCACCGGCAACCATACCAACGGCAACACATTCCACAGTACAATATTCCTTTGGGAATCAAATCTTAAGATCAATATCGTCAACACAATTCTCGAAGGCAATACCACAGGCGGCAACAAGGAATACTCCGACCTCCATGCCGGTGAATACACCGAAGCCAAGTCGGCAAACATCAATATCAGCCACTCGGTATTGGGCAGATTTTATGCCCTGCGCCAGGACAATACTGCCGGTCAGGAGCGCGGTGTGCCTGTGATTGACGATGCCTCAAAGTTTAATATCTCGCCCTACAGCATGTCGCAGGGCGTGGCCAACCATGCAGGTCTGCTGCCTCGCAACGAGGAGGGTGCCCACATATTCGCCACTACCGGGTCGAATGGTGTGGGTATGGGCGACGACAGCCTCCTTGCTGATAAATATGGAGTGACAACCGACCGATTCGGCAATGAGCGCAAGCTCAACTGCATAGGCTCTGTAGAGCTTATCGAGGGGTACACTACCGGTCTGCAGCTCGTCACGGCCGAGGATTCCAGGCTCGCTCTGCGTCTTGACGGCGACTACCTCAGTGTGTCGTCGGAAATATATGGAGCCGGTGTCACCCTTGAGGTTTACACCGTCGACGGCCATCGTCTTATCTCCCGGCCGATGATGGAAAGCGATGTCGCTCTGAGAGCCTCGCAGATTGGGCGTGGTTTGCGCGTGCTCCGCGTAGCCTCTTCATCGACGGCACGTACGGTCGTGTTTCATATCTGATTTCTTTATACAAGAGAGACGCATGCCCCGACATCGGGGCATGCGTCTCTCTTGTATAAAGATGTTATGATTGTATCCTTTAGATGAGGTACTGCGAGGATATGGACTGGTTTTCGTGGACACGGCGTATTGTGTCGGCGAATAGATGTGCTACAGACAGGATGGTGCACTTTGTGCAGCTGCCTGTGTAGGGTATTGAGTTGGTAAACATCATCTCGGTTATGCCGCAGTCCTGCACACGCTGGCTTGCGGGGTCGCTCATGATGGCGTGGGAGCAGAGAGCGCGTACGCTCTTGGCGCCTTCGCTCATCATCAGGTCGGCGGCCTTGGTGATGGTGCCGGCAGTGTCGACCATGTCGTCGATGAGGATTACATTTTTGTCTTTTACGTCGCCGATTACTGTCATCGAAGCCACTACGTTGGCTTTTGCGCGCTGCTTGTGGCAGAGCACCAGGGGCACATTAAAATATTTGGCGTAGTTGTTGGCACGCTTTGCGCCGCCTACGTCGGGAGTGGCGATAACCATGTCGGGCAGATGTAGCGATTCGATATAGGGGATGAATACCGAAGATGCGTACAGGTGGTCGACCGGTACGTTGAAGAAACCCTGAATCTGGTCGGCATGCAGGTCCATACAGATGACGCGGTTTACACCGGCTGCACTAAGCAGGTCGGCCACCAGCTTTGACGCGATTGACACACGAGGTTTGTCCTTGCGGTCCTGACGGGCCCAGCCGAAGTAGGGCATCACGGCGATAATCGAGGCTGCCGAGGCGCGTTTGGCTGCGTCAATCATGAGAAGCAGCTCCATGAGGTTGTCGCTGTTGGGGAATGTGGACTGCACGAGATATACCTCGCAGCCACGGATTGATTCTTCAAACGATACCTCGAACTCGCCGTCGGCGAAATGCTGGATATTCATTTTACCGAGTTCAACACCAAGGTCTTTGCATATCTCCTTGGCCATGTACTGCGACTTGGTGCCGGCAAAAATCTTAAAAGGGGGTAACATTACAAGAAATTGTATTTAAGTTCAGAAATTCCAGATTTGATGGTGCAAAGTTATCGCTTTTTGCTGGATAATCGCCACAAGAGCGCCTACTTTTTGTAACGTTGCAGCACGTTCTTGTGCTTAATCTTCCATACTACTGCGTCGTACGGACCTATTTCAGTCTCAAACGGCAGGTCGGGCGACAGGTGTTTGCGCATCATGTCGTGGGACAGGAGGTCTACGGCAACGCAGTCGCCCTGTGGTATTCCGAGAGTCTCGAAGGCGTGTAGCGGTATGTTGATTTTCAGATTGCAGGGATTGGAGTCGAAGTTGACGGCAATCAGCAGGGTTTCGTCGTCGCAGCTACGCAGGAATGTGTACTGGCGGTGGGGGTTGAGCGTACGGTTCTCATAGTTGACATACATAAGGTCGAAGAATCGTCCGCGCGATATGGCTTTCTCCTGGTTGCAGATGGTAAGTACCGTGCGGTATTTGTCGCGTAGCCATTGCTCTTGCGAAGTCAGGAGTTCGGAGTCCCAGTTGCCCGAGTTCATCCATCGGCGTATGGTGGGGATGCTCCAGTAGTCGAATATGGTGGTTCGGCCGTCGTTTCCGCTGAAACCCTCGGCGTCTTTCGCCTGCTCTCCGATTTCCTGTCCGGCATATATCATCATAGGGCCGGTAGAGATGAATGAGCTTACGACCAGCGATGGTATCACGAGTGAAGGGTCGCCGGCATACTGTTGTGAGCCGAATCTCTGTTCGTCGTGGTTTTCGAGGAAATTGAGCATGTTGCCACCGATGCCTTCCACGGTCTGCCAGCAGTGGGTAAGCTGTGCGGCCGACACGTTGTGGCATTGTATGCCTCGGAGAGTGTCGTAGAGGTTTACCTTGTCGTAGAGATAATTGAATCCGCCATATTTTATGAAGTCGCGGTAGAGCGCCACGTCGTATATCTCGGCGATGAACACTACATGGGGATAGCGTTCGCGTATGTTGGGTATTACCCACTGCCAGAATTCAAGGGGCACCATGTGGGCCATGTCGCATCGGAAACCGTCAACTCCCATGTCGCACCAGTAGCGCAGTATGGAGTGCATGTCGTGCCATGTGCGCGGTATCGGGTAGAAATGGTTGGTGTGGTCGCCGTAGTCGACACCGTAGTTGAGTTTTACAGTCTCGTACCAGTCGTATTGCGACGGAAATGCCGTGAAGCAGTCGTTGCCCGAGGCCTTGGCCGGGAATTCGACATATGCGTCATCTCCCGAGCCGAGATTGATTGATGGTGCGAAGAGCTGGTGAGGTATATAGTAGAAGCTGTTGTCGCGAGAGAAGAATCGGTTGCGGTCGTCGCCTACTCCGAAGTCCTTGATTCCTGCGGGTTTGGCGTCGGAGATATACTGGCGCGATACGTGGTTGGGGACAAAGTCGATTATCACCTTCATGCCTGCGTCGTGAGTGCGGTCGACAAGGGCCTGGAACTCCTCGATGCGCTTGTTGACGTTTACAGCGATGTCGGGGTCGATGTCGTAGTAGTCTTTTATCGCATAGGGCGAGCCTGCGCGTCCTTTCACTACATGGGGATTGTCGCGGTGTATGCCGTAGCGGCTGTAATCGGTCTGGTTGGAGTGCTCGATTACTCCGGTATACCAGATGTGGGTCACACCGAGCCCTTTTATGCTTTTGAGGGCTTTTTTTGTGATATCGTTCATTTTGCCTGAACCGTTCTGCTGTATAGTGCCGTTGGGCACACAGTGGTCGCACGGGTTGGCAAACAGTCGGGGGAGAAGCTGATAAATAATCGGTTTTTCGCTGGTCATAAAATTGAGAATGTCGATTTCAGGAGCGGGGAGTCGGCGAGCGCTTTTTTAGTTGCGTAATAGCCGCTCTTGAACATCCGTTCCTTTTCTTTGAGGGTGAATACGCCCATGTCGGCGATAGAGTCGACCGATACGATGGTGTCGCACAATTCGATGTCGGCCGTTGCGTTGTTTCTTGACATGAGGTGGAATGAACGCGAGGCAACACCGATAATGTTGCCCGACGATCGTCCTGGCTTTATCTGTGGGCTTACGTTTATGCCTATAAGATGGGTCACATCTTTACGGATAGCCCATGACGGGAGATTGTGGAGCACGCCACCGTCGACATAGTGAGTGCCTCCGATAGTTACAGGTCTGAACACCACCGGCATTGAGCATGATGCGAGCACGCGCTCGGAAATCTCGCCGGCACGCCACTGTACGGGTTTGCAGTTGTCGAGGTCGGTAGCGCATATCACAGTCGGCAAGGGACACTCTTCAAGGCGCGTTACTTTCAGATTTTCTTTGATAAACGCGTGAAAGCCTTTCATAGTGAAGAATCCTCCGCTCGGCACTCCTATCTCACAGAAGTCCCAGAACCGGGCTTTCATGAAGCTGCGCATGATTTCCATAGGCTTCATGCCGCTGCCATAGAGAGCCGCCGCAATACTTCCGGCACTGACTCCGGCAACGATTCCGGGTTTGATGCCAAGCTCCTCAAGTGCGTATAGGGCGCCAAGGTGAGCGAATCCGCGGGCGCCTCCGCCGCTAAGAGCAAGGCCTATTCTGTAGGGTCGACGTCGAAACATTACCATAGGTTTTATTTGTGAGACTGATTATATCACAAATATAACAAGTGAACACACAAATTTAGTTCTTTCCCGTGAAAGAGCAGGGACGCAGAGATGGATAAAAACTGTACTGTGGTGTTAATCTGTGTTAACCGCAATATTTCCCAGCTGTGAGGGTGTGCTTATGCCTGTGCCGGCTACTGCCGGAATGTAATGAGTTTATTGTAAATATAATAGGCCACCGTGTACACGATGTTGCCGCATATCGTGGCTATTCCGTAGCCTGATAGCGTAAATGAGAACAGTGAGTATTCCCATTCCTTGAGACTTGTCTCGTTGAAGAGTAGCCATACGGCAAGCAGTTGTATTCCGTAGCATATGAGTGCTCCCGAAAGGAATGCTATCGCCTCGCGGGCATAGTGGCCCGAAGTCTTGAACACCCATCGCTTGTTCCAGATGAATGAATTGACGATACCGCATATGTAGCCGAGTGCGTTTGAAATCCACGGATTAAGACCGAGGATTGATTTGCATAATATGATTACGCCGAATGTCACCAGGGTGTTAATCACACCGACGCAGGCGTATTTAATGAATTGCAGCGCTGACCGGCTTATCGGGAGTTTCATGCTTTGTACCTGTGATGTTTCCACGTGAGGGAGTTCTATTTACGTTTGTTTTCTGTTGACTGGTTTTGATTGGCGCCGTCGGTGCAGTAGACATCGCCCAGCACCGGGAGCGACCATCCGTATTGTACGGCCAGCACTCGCATTGCAATGACTGTGGCGGCGCATGCTATGCCTTGCACGGGTACCGATGCATGGCAGCAGATGAGCGCGCCGTATACGAGTCCGCCAGCCAGACATGCCGTGGCATAGAGGTCTTTCTTGAAAAGGAGCGGCTCGCTGTTAATTAGAATGTCGCGTATCACACCTCCTATGGCTCCTGTGATTATGCCCATTATTATGGCTACCCATAGGGGATAGTCGGTGTCGAGAGTCTTCTGTATGCCTATCACTACAAACAGGGCCAGCCCGATGGTGTCGAATATGAATAGTACGCGTGTATGCACGAGTATGCGTCGGAACACGATTACCACTATCAGCGACATGGCTGTGACTGCGAGGTACCACCATGTCTGCATCCAGAATACCGGTATGTCGAGCAGAATGTCGCGCAGGGTGCCGCCGCCGATGGCGGTGACAAGTCCGACTGTATAGGCTCCGAACCAGTCGAAATTTTTCGCAGCGGCCATGCGTATGCCCGATATGGCAAACGCTACCGTGCCGATTACTTCTATGATAAATAGGAATGCCTGCTCGTAGTCCATTGCCTGTGAAAAGTTATTTGGCGTTAATCGTTGATGTCCTTGTTGCTGTCAGCTGGTGCGCTGTTGCCTGTAGCGCGGTTGTAGTAGCGGCATACACCTGTCAGGTAGCAGTTGAGACAGTCGGGGCGGCGCGCCTTGCATACATAGCGCCCGTGGAGTATAAGCCAGTGGTGGGCTTTGGGTATGATTTCTTCGGGAATGTTGGCACACAGGGCTTTCTCTGTGGCGAGGGGAGTCTTGCTGCCGGTTGTCAGGCCTATGCGTTCGCTTACTCGGAACACGTGGGTGTCTACAGCCATGGCGGCACGGTTCCATACTACGGCGAGCATTACGTTGGCAGTCTTCCGGCCGACTCCGGGGAGACGCATGAGAGAGTCGATATCCGATGGTAGTTCTCCACCGAATTCCTCCACGAGCATGCGTGCGGCCCCGAGCAGAGAGCGTGCCTTGTTGTTGGGGTATGATACTGAGCGGATGTATCCGTATATATCTTCCTGTGTGGCCGCGGCCATGTCGGCCGGGGTGGGATATGCCTCGAACAGAGCCGGAGTGACTATGTTGATACGCTTGTCGGTGCATTGTGCCGACAGAATCACCGCTACCAGCAGGTGGAACGGAGTGTCGTAGTGGAGCTCGGTCTCAGCCACAGGCATTTCATGGCTGAATATCTCAAGTACGCGGCGGTAACGCTCTTTTGTGGTCATTACGGCTGTCTGGATTCAAGAATGTGTCCTGACTTTATCTTTCCCGAGGGCAGAAGTCAAGGACACATTCACGGTATTTTTGTCGTTTTTACTTGTGGGCGGATGTGAATTCGTCGAGGAACCGGGTGTCGTTCTCGGAGAAGAGGCGCAGGTCGTTGACCTGGTACTTGAGGTTGGTGATGCGCTCTACACCCATGCCGAGTGCGAATCCCGAGTATTCCTTGCTGTCGATGCCGCAGGCTTCGAGCACAGCGGGGTCTACCATGCCGCAGCCGAGAATCTCGACCCATCCGGTGTGCTTGCAGAATGAGCATCCCTTGCCTCCGCAGAGGTTGCATGAAATGTCCATTTCGGCGGAAGGCTCGGTGAAGGGGAAATAGCTTGGACGCAGACGTATCTGAGTCTCGGGGCCGAACATCTCACGGGCGAAGTAGAGAAGTGTCTGTCGCAGGTCGGCGAATGATACGTTCTTGTCGACATAAAGCGCCTCGACCTGATGGAAGAAGCAGTGGGCACGGGCCGATATAGCCTCGTTGCGGTATACGCGTCCGGGGCATATGATGCGGATAGGGGGCTTGGAGTTCTCCATTACGCGCGACTGTACGGATGATGTATGAGTGCGGAGCAGCACGTCGGGTGTGCGCTGAATGAAGAATGTGTCCTGCATGTCGCGAGCGGGATGGTCGGCAGCGAAGTTCATTGCTCCGAACACATGCCAGTCGTCCTCGATTTCCGGACCTTCGGCGAGAGTGAACCCGAGTCGCGAGAATATGTCGATAATTTCGGCGCGAACGAGCGAGAGCGGATGTCGGGTGCCGAGAGCCACGGGAGCTGCGGTGCGGCTCATGTCGATGGATATCTCCGAGGCACCGTTGTTGTCGAGCGCCTCGCGCAGGGTGTTGATTTTCTCGGTGGCGAATGTCTTGAGTTCGTTGAGTGGAGCGCCGATAGCGCGCTTTTCATCGGGGCCGAGGGCCCTGAAATCGTTGAAGAGAGCGTTGATTTCTCCTTTTTTGCTCAGATATTTTATGCGTAGTACCTCCACTTCGGCAGCGTCGGCGGCATTGAGACTTTCGATTTCAGAGTGGAGCGCTTTTATTTTGTCTAACATTGTCTTTAACTTGATGTAGCAGTAGTCGGGTAAATCTTCTGCAAAGTTACTGTTTTTATTTTAAAGTGCGATAGTCGCGTGAATAGCGGAGCATCTGGGGAATATATTCTTCGCCATAGGTGACTGTTACATCGGTGATGGCTCCGTCGGCGTCGCGTACAATCGAGTATGTCGGGTTGACGAATCCGCGGTAGGGGGCTATGTCGAGATGGCTGTAGCGCTCGAGCACTTCGTTGTGTATGGCCGGATCGACTTTTACGGCATATTTCTCCACGAGGTTGCGTCCGGCCTCATAGTCGCCTTCGCTCTTTATGCGCTGGATTTCGCCGAGCAGACGGCCGAAAAGGGCGCGCAGTTTCCGGTAGTCGTTGATGCGGATGTAGGTCTTTCCATCGCGCTTTACGTACTCTATAACGTTGTCGGCCTTGCCATGCTCGTAGGCCCACTCCGATATCAGTTTGCGGTTGCGCATGTGGGCTTCTTCCACATCTTTTCCGGGCTCGATACGCATGAGCTGTGTCATCAGGCCGTTGAGGATGTATTTGTAGTATTCGGCCTTGTAGGCGTCGGGGTTGTCGAGTAGTCCGAGCTCAATCAGCTTGGGGTCGGCCAGGTAGTAGAGTGCGAACAGGTCGGCGCGGGCTTCTTCAAGCGTCGAGCCGTGGGCTTTCAGTGCGTCGGGGTCGACTCCGGGGAGCAGACGTCCGGAAGCATGGCCCAGGCATTCGTGGAGGTCGGTGTGAAGGTTGTCGGTTATGAACAGGTAGTCGTCGAGCAGTTTTGAGGTTGGCTCGTCGATTACGAATTCCTGGTTGAATCCGTTGCCGTGTGAGGCTTCGTCGTAGGCCTGTGTGATATTCTCGAGTGTTACCGATTTGGAGCCATGGGCCGCGCGTATCCAGTTGGCGTTGGGCAGATTTATGCCGATGGGAGTGGCGGGGTATGCGTCGCCGGCGAGGATGGCTGCGGTGATTACTTTTGCGGTGACTCCTTTTACTTTGTCCTTGCGGAAGCGCGGGTCGACCGGCGAATTGTCTTCAAACCACTGTGCGTTGCCGCTGATGGTTTCCGTGCGCTGCGATGCGGGTATGTTCTTGAAGTTTACGATTGATTCCCATGAGCCGGTCATCCCCAGCGGGTCACCGTAGCTTTCTATAAAGCCGTTGATGAAGTCGACCTGCGAGGCTGTCTCCTCGGCCCACAGTATCGAGTAGTCGTCGAATGTCTTCAAGTCGCCGGTACGGTAAAATTCAATCAGTTTGTCGATATATGCTTTCTGAGCGGGATTTTCGGCATATATCGAGGCAAGCGAAAGCTCGCGTATGATGCGTTCGATGGCGTTGCTGTAGAGCCCACCGAGTTTATAGGGAAGCTCGCATACCTGACCGTTGCGTTTTACCTTTTTTGTATTGAGACCGTAGGATATTGGAGTGAGGTCGGTAGTGTCCTTGCGGGCGTTGTAGTAGTCTTCGATTTCTTTCTGAGTGAGTCCTTCCTCATACATGTTGACCGCAGATGTGCGTATCAGGTCCTCGCCTTCGGCCTGGTTGACACGCTTGGCCATGAATGTCGGGTCGAATATGAGTTTAATCAGCTGTGGTTCGTGGGGCGGACGCTGATTGTCGGGCATCCTTACGAGCTGCGACATAATCCACTTTCGGGAGAATTCGGGGGTGAATTTGTCCATTGAGTAGTGGTGGTGGACGCCGTTGGCGAACCATACCTGTTTGAGGTATTTCTCAAAAGCCTTGAACTGTGGGTCGTTGCGGTCGCCCTGATATCCTGTGTATATTTTTTCGAGCATGTCGCGCAGCTCGAGATTCAGGCGGCAGTTCTGGTCCCACAGGATGTCGCGTCCGGCGAGGGCGGCCTCTGTGAGATGGTATACGAGCATTTTCTGGCTCAGCGACAGTTTGTCGAAATCGGGCACTGGGTAGCGTAGTACCTCAATGTCGGCGAAACGGTCGACTACGTAGTCGAAATCATTTTTGTCTTCGGCCATTGCTGATGATGTTGTTGTGAATGCCATTGCGGCTATGCAGCCGCATGCGATATGTCGGTACAGGTTCATTTTTTAGGATAATAACAGATATACGTGGGGAGTCTATTCGACGTAAAGGATAAGTCCCTTCAGGTATTCGCCTTCGGGGTGATATATGTTGACCGGATGGTCGGCCGGCTGTGTGAGCTGATGTAGTATACGCACCTTGCGTCCGCTCTGTGCTGCTGCCGAGAATACTGCGAGGCGGAACTGTTCGCGGCTTACAGCCTGGGAGCATGAGAATGTGAATAGGATGCCTCCGGGTGCGATTTTGGAGAATGCGGCTGCGTTGAGGCGTCGGTAGCCTGTGAGGGCGTTTTTCAGTGCGCTGCGGTGCTTTGCAAATGCCGGGGGGTCGAGAATGATGAGGTCGAAGGCGCCATGCTCCATCTCGGCAAGATAGTTGAACGCGTCCTGGGCTATGGCCTTGTGGCGGCTGTCGCCGGGGAAGTTGAGCTCGACGTTTGCTTCGGTGAGGGTCACTGCCTTGGCCGAGCTGTCGACGGAGTGGACCATCGTGGCGCCTCCGCGCATTGCATATACCGAGAATCCTCCGGTGTAGCAGAACATGTTGAGTACGCGACGACCGGTGGCGTATTTTTCAAGCAGGGCGCGGTTGTCGCGCTGGTCTACGAAAAATCCGGTCTTCTGCCCTTTCAGCCAGTCGATGTTGAAGCGCAGGCCGTTTTCAATCGCTACGTTGGTTGAGAAGGCTCCGATGATATATTCGTTCTGTGGGTCGAGATGGGCCTTGTAGGGGAGTGTGGTTTCTGATTTGTAATATACGTTGGCGATGCCGGCTTCGGGAAGAGCAGTGAGTGCGCGCGCTATAGTGTCGCGCATAAAGTGCATTCCCGGCGAGTGGGCCTGCAGCACCGCTGTGTCGCCATATATGTCGACAATAAGTCCGGGCAGGAAGTCGCCTTCGCCATGTACGAGCCTGTAGGCGTTGTTGTCGTCGCGTATCAGTCCGAGAGCCTGCCGCATGCGAAACGCTTCGTTGAGTCTGTCGGAGAAGAATGCTTCGTCAATGGCCTTGTCGCCCCAGGCGAGTATGCGCACGGTGATGCTGCCTATCTGATAGTGGCCTACGCCTATCATGCGGCCGTCGCTTGTGTACACCGCTACGATATCGCCTTCTTCGATAGTGTCGGGGGTGTCGGCCACTGCTCCTGAGAACACCCAGGGGTGGAATCGCTCAAGCGACTGTTCTTTGCCACGGCGCAGTGTGATGCGTGGATATTCCATAATATATTAATAAGGAGAGGCTTTATTTTAAGAAGAACCGGTAGAGGTCGTTGCCATTGGCATAGAGGAGCAGTATGAACAGGAATGCCATGCCGCATATCTGGGCATACTCCATGAATTTCTCGGAGGGTTTGCGCCGCGATATGATTTCGTAGAGCAGAAACATGATATGCCCGCCGTCGAGCGCCGGAATGGGCAGGATATTCATGAATGCGAGAGCTACCGAGAGGAATGCGGTGATTTCCCAGAATGATATCCAGCTCCATCGGTCGGGAAACATGTTGCCGATGGCGCCGAATCCACCAAGGCTCTTGGCTCCCTCGGCTGTGGCCACGTATTTCATCGAGCTGACGTAGGCCGACAGTTTTCCTGTGCCGTTTTCCCAACCCTTGGGTATCGACTCAAGGAGGCCGTAGCGCTTTACGTGTACAGGGTAGATGTCGGTGATTGGGCGTAGCTGGATACCGATTTTGCCGCCTTCGGTCGGAGTGATGGCGATGTCGGCGGGATGTCCGTCGCGGACGATGCCGAGCTCGATTTCCTTGCCTCCGTTTTCGGCGAGTAGCCGGGTGAAATCGGTATAGGTCGATGCGGGCTCTCCGTTGATGGTGCGTATGCGGTCGCCGGTTTTCAGTCCGGCTTTGTCGGCGGGTTCTCCGCTGACGGTGTTGTCGACAACTACGGGCAGACGGTATGTGAAGAAGCCCTTGTCGTCATTGACGCGGAAAATGAAGTTTTCCGGTATGGCTATTTCTACTGAGTCGCGTCCGTCGCGCAGTACCGTCACAGTCTTTGCCTCTACCATTTTAAGCAGACTTGACGGGTCGGAGGCGTACATCTCCTCGCCGTCGGCGAGAAGGGGTATGTCGCCGTCGCGGAATCCGATTTCCTTTGCCGACTGTGCATACTCCATGCCTTCCTTGGCGTCGCGGTATTCGATATATTTCTCGCCCCAGTACCATGCTATGCCGGCATAGATGATTATGGCGAGAATGAAGTTCATGAGCACTCCGGCTACCATCACCAGCAGGCGCTGCCATGCCGGCTTGGAGCGGAATTCCCAGGGCTGCGCGGGCTTGCTCATCTGCTCTTTGTCCATCGACTCGTCAATCATACCTGCGATTTTCACATAGCCGCCCAGCGGCAGCCAGCCGATGCCATACTCGGTGTCGCGCCATGTAGCGCGGTTGTCGACGGTGTCTTTAGTCGCCTTTTTCTTTGGCCGCCATTTTACCAACGAGAACCAAGGGTCGAAGAACAGGTAGAATTTCTCAACTTTAATCCCGAACATGCGGGCGAAAATATAGTGTCCGAACTCATGTATTATCACGAGCAGGGCAAATGCGGCAATCAGTTGCGCCGCTTTTATCAGAAATGCGTCCATTGTGTTATCTCTTCTTGTCGAACCGGCTCTTGGTATGCTCCTCGGCTATGCGGCGGGCGAGTGTGTTGGTGGCAACATAGTCGTCGTAGCCAGGCGAGGCTATGAATGGCACATCGTTGAGCGTAGATTCTATTGTACGTTGTATGTCAAGGTAGCCGATACGCTCGTGGAGGAATGCGTCGACAGCAATCTCGTTGGCGGCGTTTATCACGCATGCGGTATTGCCTCCGCGTTCGAGCGCGTAGTAGGCCATGTTGATGAGGGGAAATTTTTCGGTGTCGGGCCTGAAGAATTCGAGTCGGTCGTAGTCCTGCAGGCGTAGACCGGGACGGTTGGTGGCAAGCCTTGAGGCATCACCGAGGGCATAGCGTATGGGCAGATGCATGTCAGGGATGCCGAGCTGTGCTTTTACCGATCCGTCGGTAAACTCTACCATGGAGTGTACAATCGACTGGGGATGCACGACCGCTTCAATGCGGTCGGGGGTGATGCCGAACAGCCAGCGTGCCTCGATTATCTCGAATGCTTTGTTGAGCATCGTGGCTGAGTCAATGGTGATTTTGGCTCCCATCGACCAATTGGGGTGGGCGAGGGCGTCGCGTACGGTCACACTGCTCAGTTCGTCGATGCTGCGGGTGCGGAAGGGGCCTCCCGAGGCGGTGATAAGCAGCTTTTTTACTGTTGATGATTCCTCTCCTGCCATACACTGGTATATGGCCGAGTGCTCGGAATCGACGGGAATTATACGTGAGGGTGAGTTGTCGAGTCGTCGTGTCACAAGCTCTCCGGCTACAACCATTGTCTCTTTGTTGGCCAGGGCTATCTGCTTGCCGGCATCGATGGCACGCAGGGTGGGGGCGAGGCCGCTGTAGCCTACAGTGGCTGTAACCACGGTGTCTACGTCGTCGCGCTCCATAGCATCAGTTATGGCATCGGCTCCTGCCGCGGTCTCTATACCGAGCGGGGCGAGAGCGTCGCGCAGAGTGGGGTAGAGGCTCTCGTCGGCTATTACGGCGAGATTCGGACGATGCTGACGGGCCTGCGAGATTAGCAGCTCTACGTTGCGGCCGGCCACAAGCACTGTGGCACGGAAACGGTCGGGATATTCTGCGATTATATCAAGTGTCTGTACTCCTATTGAGCCTGTGCTCCCGAGTACGGCTATCTTTTTCTGTGGGTCCACGGATTAATGGCTATATATAAATAATGGCTATATATAAATATAGGTGCAAAGATAGCGTAAATTCCGCTATTATGGAAACCGGGGCTTTAAATTCGGTCAGATAGGCATGACGCGGAGTGGGTTCAGCCGTGTCCCGGCGCTCCATAACTGTATGGTCACGTCGTGGGATGTGTCGGCATTTCCAAGGCTTTCTCCGACCGATACGGAATCTCCGGCCTTTACTCTGCAGGATGACAATCCGTCGATTATTGTCACATATCCGTTTGTGTGCTGAAGGGTTACGGCCCATAGGCCCGAGGGGGAGTAGGATGTGGCTATGATAGTGGCAGAGCCCGGGGATGTGACTGTGGCATTGCGCGGAGGGCTTACGACAGTAAGTTCGGATGAAGTGTCGGACAGCATGCGCGCTCCTCTTATCGGAAAAAGAAATATTGCTGATACTCCGGGCGCGGAGGTGTGGTTGCCGATGCTGTAGCGCTTGCGTTCATCTATCATTCTTACGAACTGTTCTTCTGTCGGGGTTGCCGGAAGCAGCGAATCGGGCGATACTGAGTGGCTGGAGATTGCAGATGCCTGCTGTCCGGTATGTGTGACTATTGAGCTGTCGCCCTGTAGGATTGATTTCAGTGTGGCCAGATATTCCGATGTCTCTCGTCCGGCTTTCAACAGTGAGTCGACACGGAATACGTTGACTGTGTTCTTCTGTCTCTCTTCCTGCTTGAGGTATCCAGGTAGGAGAGTGCGCAGTGGGGTAAATACTATGAGTGTTGCCGCCATGCATCCTAATGCTACGAATATTAGTGCGATACTGGCAATTACTTTGCGCTGTGACATGCCGATTGTCCACACCTCGTTGAATGTGTTCTCGTTGATGAACGAGAGCCTGAAGCGCCGGTGGGTGCGCAGACGGTGGCGTGCACGCTGCCCACGGTGAGGCTGGTCAGGTGGAGATATGGGAGTGGACGATGGCATTATCCGGAGTTTTTTTTGTTTTTGCAAATATAAGCATAAATTTCTGATTGTAAAATTAACATTAAACCGGGTGCTAACCTATATATTGCTGAATTTCAGTGATTAATTGATTTTAACGTAGTCCTGATTTTAACATTATAGTGTTAAAATTTGTCGAAAAAAGTTGCAGAGATTCTAATTATACTTTACCTTTGTGAAAATTTTGCTGAACAAACGGTAAACGCGCGGCGTTACAATAGCAAAATCACAAAACAAGTCGCTGCCTTCTACCGGCAGCCTGCGGAAAGCCTTGAAGGCTGCCCGTATAAAGAAGGGTTAAAACAAATTGTATAAATTAAAAACTTAAGAGAATGAAAAAGAACATCCTTTTCGGTTTTGCTGCCTGCGGCGCAATGCTGCTTTCAGCAAATGTTGCTACCGCACAGGAAGCTGTAGCTGTTGAGGAAGTTACCATCACTGAGACTGAAGCTGTGGAGTGTGGTGACCACTTCTACTCAGAGCGCGGAGCCAACTGGTTCCTCCAGATTGGCGCCGGTATGGAGCTCCCGATGACCGACCGTATCGCTGACGGCCAGGAACATCACCGTCACATCACTGCCTCCTACAATATCGCCTTTGGTAAGTGGTTCAGCCCTTATCTGGCATGGCGTATCGGTGCTACCGGCGGTGCTTACCATGTTGACGCCGATGGCTACAACAAGGCAAAATACATCAATGCCAATGCTGACCTTATGTGGGATATGTTCAACAGTTTCGGCAGTGTGAAATCCGACCGTTTCTTAAGTGTGATTCCTTTTGTAGGTTTAGGAGTTTCCCGTTCATGGGGTTGGGCTCATGATCCCGCGCTCTACACACAGCACGGTGCCGTAAAGACCCGCGTATGGGAGTTCCCGGTATCAGTTGGTCTTCAGCTCCGTTTCCGTCTCTGCAAGTATGTTGACTTCTTTGCAGAAGGCCGCTACGGTCTCTTCGGCGACGAATTCGACGGCTCTGCAATCGGCCAGAATGTTGACATGAACCTCAACGTACTCGGCGGTTTCAACATCAACTTCGGTGGCCGTGAGTTCAAGAGCTTCAATCCCTGCGATTATCTTGGCTACATCAACCAGCTCAACGGTCAGGTAAATGATCTTCGTGGTGCTCTCGCTACATGCGGTGCCGCTCTCGCAGCAGCTGAGGCTCAGCTCCCCTGCCCCGAGGTTGTAGCTCCCGAATGTCCCGACGCACAGGCTCCTCTGCTCTCTACCGTACGCTTCACCATTAACTCTGCCAAGATTACTTCTACCGAGACTGTCAATGTATATAACATCGCACAGTGGATGAAGGCCAACCCCAACAGCAACGTTGTAATCAAGGGTTATGCTGACAAGGATACCGGTACTGCATCTTACAACATGAAGCTTTCAGAGCGTCGTGCACAGAATGTATACAACATGCTTACAAAAGAGTATGGTATTCCTGCCGACCGTCTCACAATCAAGGCTGAAGGTTCCGACTCTCAGGTTTACGACGTAAACAACTGGAACCGTATCGTAATCTTCTCTCAGAACTAATCCCACACGCTCTGTAGCAGAAAAGATTGCTCAGCAGATATAACGACTCTTGCAGTCGATATGAAAAAAGCCTCCGGATTTCCGGAGGCTTTTTTTATTTTGGAGCTTGTATATATAATGTATAGTGCGGGAGTAGATATATTGTCCTTTTCGTGACATGGTATTCCTGTGCGGGTAAAAAAAACAGACGGCCTCGCTTATCACAAGTTCTGCCGCCTTTCCATTCATGAGAAATCTATCTACTGTTTTAGAGTTCTTAGAATGTAGATTTTAATGTCTGTCTGGTGGTTTTAAGGTAAAATTAAACTATAAGTTTAGTAAAAGCTGTTATTAGGTGTGTATGTTAGAATGATTGAAATCAGGCTATACATGACATGATATATGTAATCATGTGTTGATTTGCTCGAAATCATGTGCAAGTTTAGCTATTTTTGATTACATTATTACAATATTTTTAGGGGAATTTTTTGATTTGTGTTTTATAACATATAAATGGTGCCGCAAATGGCCAAAAATGAGAGAATCGTTACTAAAAAAGCCGTTGTGTGGCGCTATTGGCATGTGGGCAGAAAAAAATGTGGTATGATAAATTAGCGAATTTTTTCCGTAATGTTTGTGTCGGTTTGTAATTTGTCTTAAATTTGCATATCCAAGTCGATAATGCCTTTTTGTCAGCAAGATTGAGCGTTGGTCTAAAAGCATACAGGAGGCTTGTCTTGTACGCAGTGTCTCTGTAGGAGGCCCAATAATACCGTAATTCAGAACATCAAATAACATAACTAACTTAATCCAAATTAAACTACTATGTGGTTAACAAGCTCGTCTATAGGACGTAAACTGGTGATGGCCGTTACCGGCATCTGCCTCGTCCTATTTGTAACTTTCCACTGCTTGATGAACGCGGTAGCGATCGTGTATCCCGCTTCCTACAACGTGATTTGCGAGTTTCTGGGTGCCAACTGGTACGCTCTCGTAGCGTCGATGGGCCTGGCCGTGCTTTTCATCATTCACATTATCTATGCCGTGTGGCTGACCCTGCAGAACCGCAAGGCCCGTGGCAACAACCGCTATGCCATCAACTCTATCCCCAAGAGTGTTGAATGGTCGTCACAGAACATGCTCGTGCTCGGTGTCGTAGTGCTCGCATTCCTCGTTGTCCACCTGATTCAGTTCTGGGCAAAGATGCAGCTCGTTGAAATCCGTGGTGTAGAAGAAGTGCTTCCTCCCTCGATGGGTACCTTGTTTATTCAGGAAGCATTCAGCAGCTGGGCTACTCCGGTAATCTATATCATCGGCTTCATCGCATTGTGGTTCCACATGAACCATGGTTTCTGGTCGATGTTCCATACTATCGGCTGGGACAACAACGTATGGGTAAGCCGTCTGAAGACAATCGGTTGCTGGTGGACATCAATCGTAATCGTGCTCTTCATCGCTCAGGCTATTGTATTCACAGTCAACGCCCACAACGACTTCTATAAGAAAGATGCAGCTCTCCGCGACCAGTACAAGGAAGTGCTCGGCAAGATGGTAGGTGTTCCCGCCGACCGTTTTGATTACGACCAGCTCCCCTCTGCTGAAGAACTCAAGGCTGCCGAAACTCAGATGCAGGAGCTCAAGAGCAACCCCGAAATGGCTGCTCAGTATCAGGCTACTCCCGAGCGCATCGAGAAGCAAATTGAGACTATCGGCCAGTGGCGCCGTGTGCTTGAGTTCGTTGATTACCTCAATGGCTCAAAGAAAGAATGTTCCGCCGCAGTTTGCGACGAAGCAACTGAAACTAATGTTGAACCCGCTAACTAATCAAGCGATATGGCAACTACCGATTTAGACAAAGTAAAAGTGATGAATCCGGCTGATTCCAAAATCCCGGAAGGTCCTATCGCTGAAAAATGGACCAACTATAAGGCTCACCAGAAACTCGTGAACCCCGCCAACAAGCGCCGCCTGTCGGTGATTGTGGTTGGTACAGGTCTTGCCGGCGCATCAGCCGCCTCGACTCTCGCCGAGATGGGTTTCAACGTACTTAACTTCTGCATCCAGGATAGCCCCCGCCGCGCTCACTCAATTGCCGCACAGGGTGGTATCAATGCTGCAAAGAACTATCAGAACGACGGAGACTCTGTTTATCGCCTCTTCTACGACACAGTAAAGGGCGGTGACTACCGTGCCCGCGAAGCCAACGTATATCGTCTGGCCGAGGTGTCCAACAATATCATCGACCAGTGTGTGGCTCAGGGTGTACCCTTCGCACGTGAATACGGAGGCCTTCTTGCTAACCGTTCGTTCGGTGGCGCCCAGGTGTCGCGTACATTCTACGCAAAGGGCCAGACCGGCCAGCAGCTCCTCCTCGGAGCCTACAGCTCGCTCAACCGCCAGATTAATCTTGGCAAGGTGAAGAGCTACAACCGCTATGAGATGCACGATGTGGTTATGATTGACGGCCGTGCCCGCGGTATCATCGCCAAGAATCTCGTTACAGGCAAGTTCGAACGCTTTGCAGCACACGCCGTGGTTATCGCTACCGGCGGATACGGTAACGCATACTTCCTCTCGACCAACGCTATGGGTTGCAACTGTTCTGCCGCTATGGCTTGCTACCGCAAGGGCGCATACTTCGCCAACCCCTCTTATGTGCAGATCCACCCCACATGTATCCCTGTGCACGGTGACCAGCAGTCGAAACTTACCCTTATGTCGGAGTCGCTCCGCAACGACGGTCGTATCTGGGTGCCGAAGGATATCGAGGACGCCAAGAAACTCCAGCGCGGTGAAATCAAGGGCTCTGATATTCCCGAAGAACGTCGCGACTACTATCTCGAACGCCGATACCCGGCATTCGGCAACCTCGTGCCCCGCGACGTTGCATCGCGTGCAGCCAAGGAACGCTGCGACAAGGGATTTGGTGTCAACAACACCGGTCTCGCCGTATTCCTCGACTTCTCTGAGGCCATCAACCGTCTCGGTATCGATGTCGTTCGTCAGCGCTACGGCAACCTCTTCGACATGTACGAGGAGATTACCGATGTTAACCCCGGCGAGAAGGGCAGCGAAATCAATGGTCAGGTTTATTACAACCCGATGATGATTTTCCCCGCTATCCACTACACAATGGGTGGTATCTGGGTTGACTACGAACTCCAGACTTCGCTCAAGGGTCTGTTTGCAATCGGTGAGTGCAACTTCTCTGACCATGGCGCCAACCGTCTTGGTGCATCCGCACTCATGCAGGGTCTTGCCGACGGATACTTCGTGCTTCCCTATACAATCCAGAACTACCTCAGCGACCAGATTACCGTTCCGTGCCCCGGCACCGATGGCCCCGAATTTGCCGAGGCCGAAAAGAAATGTGTGGAAGCCCAGAACGCATTCCTCAAGATTCAGGGCAAGCGCTCTGTCGACTCCATCCACAAGGAGCTCGGCCACATCATGTGGGAATATGTAGGAATGGGCCGTACCAAGGAGGGCCTCACACTCGCGCTTGACAAGCTCAAGGCTCTTCGCAAGGAGTTTGAGACCAACCTCTATGTGCCCGGCACCGCTGAAGGAATGAACAATGAGCTCGATAAGGCTTTCCGCCTCAAGGACTTTATCACGATGGGCGAACTCGTGGCCTACGATGCCCTCAACCGCAACGAAAGCTGTGGCGGTCACTTCCGTGAAGAGTACCAGACCGAGGAAGGCGAGGCTAAGCGCGACGACGAAAACTACTTCTACGTAGCATGCTGGGATTATCAGGGCAGTGATGAAAAAGCTCCCGAGCTTATCAAGGAACCCCTCCACTACGAGGCTATAAAGGTACAGACACGTAACTATAAGTCGTAACTCTTAAAGAATTTTCTACAACATGGCAAATATGACTGTAAATCTCAAGGTCTGGCGTCAGGCCGGTCCTAAGGAAAAAGGTGAGTTCCGCACTTATACCGTGGAGACCGATACCGATACCTCGTTCCTTGAAACTCTCGATATTCTCAACGAGCAGCTCGTTAACAACCACGAGGAGCCGATTGCATTTGACCACGACTGTCGCGAAGGTATCTGTGGTATGTGCTCGCTCTATATCAACGGACACCCCCACGGCCCTGCTACTGGTGCTACCACTTGCCAGCTCTACATGCGCCGTTTCAAGGATGGCGAGACAATCACTGTAGAGCCCTGGCGCTCTGCCGCGTTCCCTGTGATAAAGGACCTCATGGTCAACCGCAATGCTTTTGACCAGATTCAGCAGGCCGGCGGCTATGTATCGTTCAACTGCGGAGGCGCACAGGATGCCAACAATCTCCCCATCTCCAAGGTCAACGCCGACATGGCTATGGACTCTGCTACATGCATCGGCTGTGGCGCATGTGTGGCTGCTTGTAAGAACGGCTCTGCAATGCTCTTCGTTTCTGCAAAGGTAAGCCAGTTCGCACTCCTGCCCCAGGGACAGGTTGAGCGCAAACGTCGCGCACGCGCCATGGTAATGAAGATGGACGAGCTCGGTTTCGGCAACTGCACCAACACCGGAGCCTGCGAGGCGGAGTGTCCCAAGTGTATCAAGATTAGCAATATCGCACGTCTCAACCGCGAGTTTATCAAGGCCAAGTGTGCCGAGTAATTACGGTTAAGTCGGCATATCCGACGATATACTGAACAGATGCGGCGTAAACCG
This sequence comes from Muribaculum intestinale, assembly GCF_002201515.1. Taxonomy (NCBI): domain Bacteria; kingdom Pseudomonadati; phylum Bacteroidota; class Bacteroidia; order Bacteroidales; family Muribaculaceae; genus Muribaculum; species Muribaculum intestinale. The sequence goes on along the minus strand of NZ_CP021421.1, from coordinate 791,478 downwards.
ATAATCCGGTTTACGCCGCAGTATTTTTGTGTACCTCGCTATGTCGGGAATGATATCAATCAGGTTAATCGATTAATAGACTCCATCACTTATGTTTGTCTTCCTCTTTGCGATACCTTTCGTATGCGCTCGCCAGCCGCTTATGGTATCGCCGTTTTGCGTATCCGGGGCCATTGTATCTGCGGGCAAATCCGGCCCAGTCTTTCTTCTTGAGATACTTGTCAAGGCCTTGCGATTTTACGAATTCGACAAAGAGCTCGAGTTGCTCATGCTCGCTTGATGACATGCGGTCGACAAAATCCTTAATCGATTCGGCTCCACATTTACGCCAGTTGAATCCCCCGATCTGAAACATTCCCCAAAACGTGTTTTCCAGCGCCGTTATCGAGTCTATGGCCATAGCGCCGTTGAGCCGGGCATACTGTGCAGCCTGATAGCTACCGTAGCGTTTTATGTTGGGCCGAGAAAATACCACCGGTTGTTTTTTTGTGTATGTAGCGAGATTGATGCCTCGTTTCCGTGCTCCGCGTCTGAACATTGCAAGATCGAAATTAATCAATGGCTTTCCCGGAGCATAAAATCCCCGGTGGGTTGAGCCGGCCTCGATTGCTACGACAGCTTTCATGGCGGCAGTCTCGATGCCGAGTTCGTCGGCAGCCTCGCGGTAGTCCTCGTCGGTAAGACGTTCGATACTGTTGCGCCGGGCCTCCGACCAAGGATTCTCCGGAAGTTCCCATAGATTTTGTGGCAGCAGATGTAGCGAGTCGGGATGTGTCACCCGTGGCGGACGGGCGCCGTCCGCATGATTGCATATAGAGCCTATTGCAGCTATGGCCAGGGCTATCAGCTTGTGTAGCGTGTTCATGGTGGAAAGAAATCCCCGACACGATGACTCGTTACAGGCATCTTGCCGGGGATATAGTTGTCTTTTTACTGATGTGTAGCCTCAGAACATTACTTTTTGAGGTCTGATACTTTGCGTAGTATGGTTACGAGCTGGTCCCAGAAGCGTTCTACTGCAGGAATGTGCATCTTCTCGCTGGGAGAGTGTACACCACGCAGGGTCGGTCCGAACGATACCATATCGAGGTGCGGATATTTCGTAAGGAAGAGTCCACATTCCAGTCCGGCATGTATGGCTGTAATCAGCGGCTCCTCGCCATAAAGTTCTTTGTATGTGTCAGCGGCAATCTTCATGATGGCCGAGTTCATGTTGGGGGCCCATCCGGGATATCCGTCGCCGTGGGTCACCTTGGCGCCGGCCATGAGGAACAGGGCCTCAATCTGGTTGGCGATGTCATATTTGCGGCTTTCCACCGAACTGCGCTGGCTGGTGGTGACAAGTATTGTATTGTCGGGCTGCATCTTTACCGAAGCGAGGTTGGTCGAGGTCTCCACCAGGCCTTCGAGGTCGTGGCTCATGGAGATTACTCCGTGGGGGCAGGCATAAAGCGAGCGTATCAGGCGCAGGGTGGTGTCGGAATCGATGGCGTATTCGGGCTTGTCGGCGGTAGCGATGGTGATATCCATTGCCGGGTCGGTGTGGGAATATTCGTTCTTGACGTCAGCCACAAATTCGTTGAACGCTACCACTACTTCTTCTTTCTTCGAGGTATGTACGCCCACTACGGCATGTGCTGCTCGGGGGATGGCGTTGCGCAGGTTGCCGCCGCTTATTTCGCTGAGCACGATATCATGCTTCTGCGACAGGCCGAAGAGGAAGCGTGCGAGCAACTTGTTGGAGTTGGCGCGTCCTTCGTGGATATCGCCTCCGGAATGTCCGCCGCTTAGGTTGGCGAGTTCGATGTCAAACCAATGGTAGTCGGCAGGAGCCATCTCGCGCTTATAGTCGAAAGTGATGGTGGTGTCGATGCCGCCGGCGCAACCGATGAAGAACTGGCCGTCATCCTCCGAGTCGAGGTTGAGCAGTATCGAGCCGTTCATCATGTTTTCACCCAGATTGTTGGCACCGGTCATGCCGGTTTCTTCATCTACGGTAAACAGAGCTTCGAGCGGACCGTGTACCAGGCTCTTGTCGGCCATCACAGCCAGAGAAGCTGCTACTCCGATACCGTTGTCAGCGCCAAGAGTAGTGTTGTCGGCATGTACCCATTCTCCGTCGATGATGGTGGTGATGGGGGAGTTGTCGAAGTCGAAATCTTTCTTGTTTGACTCGCACACCATGTCCATGTGTCCCTGCATTATTACTGTCGGAGCATCCTCTTTGCCGGGAGTTGCAGGTTTGCTGAGCACTACGTTGCCCACTTCGTCGGTCTTGGCGTCGATGCCGTTGGCTTTGGCGAAATCGAGTATGTATTTGCGGATTTTCTCTTCCTTCTTGGAAGGACGGGGCACCTTGGTAATCTCGTCAAAGATTGTCCATACGGCCGTTGGTTTGAGATCCTTGATTGTCATAATCATTATTCTGTTTGATTAGTTAATGGTCGCTTTGAAGTGTATAAAATTGTTAAATTATTCGCTTTTCGCACTCTAAGTTACAAAATAAAATTCAGATAATTCCAGATTTGTAATTCCTTTCTTATATTTGCAGTGCAAAAACATAGAGACACAGTGAAAACAGTGTTGTTAGCCATAGCTATCGTAGCCGTGTGCGTGGTGTTGCTGGGCATCAAGGTGCTTTTTGTTAAAGGCTCCAGATTCCCTTCAGGCCATGTTCACGACAATGTGGCGCTTCGCCGCAAGGGTATTACCTGCGCGTCGGGGCATGCCCACAAAAATGATAAAAGAAAATAAATACCATACATTAAGCAACTTACAATGAAGAAAACCGCACTTTGTGCAAAATCGCTCATGTTGATGCTGGCCGTTGCGGCAGTTTCATGCTCTTCCGGCAAGGAGGAAGCCGCACCTGCCGCCGCCACCGCCGATAAGGCTGCCACCGCTGCCGTCAACATCCGCTACATCGATGCAGATTCGATTGCGGCACATTACAATCTCGCAAAAGATTTCAAGGAAGCACAACTCCGCCAGATCAACAAGATTGACAACGCACAGCGTACACGTACTTCCGAACTGCAGAAGCTCGGCAATCAGATACAGCAGAAAATCAACAATAACGGATACCTCTCTCAGGAGAGCTTCCAGTCCGATCAGGAAACATTCAACAAGAAGCAGGCCGAAGCTCAGAATTATCTTGCAAGCCTTCAGCGCGAAGCAGAGCAGGAGATGATTCAGCAGCAGATTCAGCTTACCGACTCAATTGAGGCCTTTATCAAGGACTATAACCGTAAGAAAGGCTACGATGCAATCCTCTACAAGGCTGCCGGAGTATACTTCAATCCTGCTCTCGATATTACCAACGAGGTAATCGACGGTCTCAACAAGCGTTACAACAAGGTAGCCGAAAACTAATCGGTCCTTTCCGCTGATTGAGAAAATATAAAATTCTCCCTATATAATGAAAGGCGTCCAGTTTTGGGACGCCTTTCATTATATATTCTTAGTGCGCGATGTAAATGTTGCCGGATTTGCACACGCGCTCTTTCGTCATGCTGTAAGCTGAATATTGTGTTTGGCGGCCATGCGGCGCATATTGAGCAGGGCATAGCGCATGCGTCCGAGGGCAGTGTTGATGCTTACACCTGTTGCCTCGGCTATTTCCTTGAAACTCATGTCGCGGTAGTATCGCATGGTCAACACCTCGCGCTGAGGCTCCGGGAGTGCCCCTATCAGACGGCGTACGTCGGTATGTATCTGATTCTCCACAAGCCAGTCCTCCACATTCGTCTCGCAGAGGTCGCGCCGGTTGAGCATATCGGTCTCGTTGTCATCAGTCGACACGGTGTTCTCTACACGCTCCTGGCGATAGTAGTCAATGATAAGATTGTGGGCGATACGATGAAGCCATGCCGAAAACTTTCCGTTTTCGGTATAACGACCTTGTTTCAGCATCATGATAATCTTGACAAACGTCTCCTGAAAGATGTCGTCGGCGATGTCGCGGTTGCGTACGATGCGCATGATATATGAAAATAGCTTTGACTGGTGGCGCAACAATAGCGCGTCGAAAGCCTCGTTGTTCCCTTCAACATATGATTTCACCAACTGCTCGTCGGTGAGCGAAGAAAAGATTTGCATTACTTATGATTGATTTGATTTGAAGTAATGGTCGTCTCTATAGGCAGTAAATTTAAGCAGGTAAATACTATATTTGCTAATTGTAAAAAGAAAGTCTCGTTTAGTGGCAGTCAAGCAATATTTTGACATGTTTTAGCCTTCTTTTGTTGCAAAGGTAGAGATTTGCTCCGATTGCGGCAAATAAATTAAGTAATTTTTAGTATTGGGATACAATATTTTTATATTTCTGTAGTTTACGCACGCATAATGCCGATAAAGGTGTAGATGGATAAATATGTGTGATAATTTTTATATCCGGTTGAGGTAATTGATAATAAAAATCGGGTCGTATTCGTTCTACATATACAACGATAACACGCCTGCCTATGCTGAAAAAATCTACCTCTTCTTCGACTCTCGACAATAATCGCATGTTGGCTTCAGAAAAAAAGGACGAGTGCTTGAAGCCTTGCGAGTCGACTCTGGCCATTATACGACAGTTTGCCCGGGCCTACCATTTCGAGCGTGCGCTTGCTCCAAGGCATGCCGCAGTTATCCTCAACTGAATCATCAGTCCTGTCGGCGCAACGGGTTGTATCCCGATTCGACCAAAGTCTTGATGTTTCCATAAAAATCTTTCTGCAGGAGTTGCCGTGGTTCCGTATCAGGGTGACTCTTCATGTATGCATCGATGATGCGCATTCCGAGCCATGTACCCATGCGACCGGGTGCATCGGGATGTAGCATGCTTGTTGCCGGAGCACGTTGTGTCAGCCTCATGCCATAATCCTCATCGGTAGAGTATAGCATTTTTCTGTTTATCAGCGCTTCCCAGGCATTGCTTTCGTTGGCCTCGGCCCATTTTGTCTGGACTTCGTCCCAGCCGATTATTTCCTCCGGCCGTTCTGTGCCGGTGATTCGCATCGTAATCCACGCTACGGCTCCGTCATAGAGCATATGGCTCAGAGCTGTGGCGTCCTTGTCGGGCAGTTCATAAGGCCACTGGCTGTAAAGAAGCGATTCTGTGAGTTGTGCCGGGAGTGCTGCCAGGCGCTTGTCGCGTCGGCGATAATTGTCAAATCCCTCGTAGGCCTCGTCGTCAGGGCCGAGATAATGGTTCATGCCGATGAGGGCTATGGAGTCGCCGCTGAGTATTATCGCCTGGTCGTAGGTCGAGATAATACCATACAGACGCGGCCATTTCAGTTCGGGTATCATGCTCCTTGAGCGCGATGCCGCTTCTCCAAGAGCCGCCTCTATGGAGTCGGTAGCACCGAGACGCTCGCGTATCGCACACCCGAACATACTTACCCCACGGCTGCGTGCATACTCCGACATCATCGAGTCGCTCGCTTCCTTACTTACCCCTGGATGAGATGCGGCATACAGTTGTAGTACCAGCCTGTTGACATCGGCATATGCCATGAGGAAGTCGGCGCGAGAAGCCGAGTCGAGAGCCGGATAGGCACTTACCTCAAGGTCATATCGGTCGATTTTCATGCTTTCAGTATTTGCTGTGTCCGCATTGTTGCTGATGGTACACCCTCCGGCTATTGCTATTGCAGCTATGGTTAACGGTAATATTGCTCTCATACGGCAAAAATAGTTTTTTGCAGGCTATAACACAAATCTATTGGTCATATATTCCCCAAATTTGGATGCTAACGTCCAATTTGTCGGCATATCGTGCCATAATTAGCACATGTTTTCTTAATTTTGTACCTCAAAATTATGCTCAGGAGTATATTTCTACATATTATATATATGTGTGTGTGCCTCATTGTGCCAGTAGCCGCATGGGGAGCCGAACCGTTTGTCGTTGTGCTTGATGCAGGCCATGGCGGCCACGACCCTGGAACAATAGGCCGCAAGGCAAAAGAGAAAGACATAAACCTCGGTGTCGTGCTCAAACTCGGAGGCCTTATTGAAAAGAACGACAAGGATGTCAAGGTAGTCTATACGCGTAAGGGTGACTATTTCAAGACCCTGCAGGAGCGTTCCAACATTGCAAACAATGCCAAAGGGTCACTCTTCATATCTGTCCATGTCAACTCTGTCGACAAGAAAGCCCGCAACCGCACTACCATACACGGTGCCGCCACATATACCCTCGGACTACACCGCAGCGCTGAAAACCTCGCGGTGGCCAAGCGCGAGAATGCCGTTATGATGCTTGAGGATGACTACTCCGAGCGCTATTGCGGATTCGACCCCAACTCTACAGAGTCGTATATAATCTTCGAACTCAATCAGAACAAACACCTCGACCAAAGTATCGATTTTGCCGGAAGAGTGCAGAAAGAGTTGCACTCTACGGCTTCGCGTACCGACAACGGTGTGCGTCAGGCCGGATTCTGGGTATTGGCCAAGACCGGCATGCCCGCCGTGCTTGTCGAGCTTGATTTCATCTGCAATCCGACATCAGAGGCCTTTATGGCGTCAGAGTCCGGACAGAAGAAACTCGCCCAGGCCATATACAATGCCTTTAAGGACTATAAGCGCTCCTACGATATTGCCTCAGGAAAGAAAAATGAAAAGAAATCGGATGAAAAGTCGCGCAATACTAAAGTAGACGTGGAATCCACTCCTCAGGCATCTGCCGCTGTTCCCTCCGGTGATGCAAATGCCTCCTCCGTCCAATCGGGAGTCTCTGCCTCAGGCAAGCGGTGCTATCGCGTGCAGTTCATGACAAGTCCCTCGCGGGTAGCTAACGGTTCCACAAAGCTCAAGGGTGTATCCGATTATGTAGAGTATCGCGATGGCAAACTTTGGAAATATACCTCACCCGACCTCCCGGATATGCAGGCGGCCCGCCGAAGCCTCGCCCAACTTCGTAAGAAATTTCCCGACGCATTTATTATTACAGTCGTCGACGGCCAACGAGTCAGATAAATTTGTTTATACATAATAATATATTTCCCTTCCGTACCAAAATATCAAAGAACAAGATTCGAAAATAGTGATATGAAACGTTTCTCCCACGAACTGACCATCGGACTGTCGGTGCTCATTGCTGCTCTGGTGCTCTTCTTCGGCATCAATTATCTCAAAGGTATCAATATATTCAAGGCCGCCAATTACTACTATGCCTCATATACTAATGTAGCAGGGCTGAGTGTGTCATCGCCTGTTACTCTCAACGGTCTGAAAGTAGGTCAGGTGCGCGAAATCAACTACGAATATGACAATCCCGGCCATGTGCTTGTCGAGATGAGTCTTGACAAGCAGCTCCGTATACCCGCAGGCTCCAAGGCCATGATTTCATCCGACCTCCTCGGGTCGGCTTCGATTGTGCTCGAATTCTCTACGGCTTCTGGCTTCTGCAAGGTCGGCGACCGCCTGGAAGGAGGCAACGCACCCTCGCTTATGAAAGATGTATCGACCAATCTGATGCCTTCAGTGAGCGCTATTGTACCTAAAGTAGATTCGCTGCTCACTTCGGTCAACAGGCTTGTCGGAGATTCCGCACTCCTCCAGTCGGTAAAGCGTCTTGACGCCATTACCGCCAACCTTCAGGCGACTACTCTCTATCTCAACCGCACTATGGCTACCATGCCGGCTACGATGAAGACTGTCGACGGCGTAGCCCACAATCTCGACTCTATAACGGCTGACCTTGCGGTACTCTCCGCCGAGCTTAAGACAATTCCGCTGAAGTCTACCATGGATAATATAGACAGCACTATGTCAAATCTCAATGACATCACCGACAAGATGAACCGTACCGACAATTCTGTTGGCCTTCTGCTCAACGATCGCTCGTTATACGACCATATCAATGGTGCGGCCATGGGACTCGACAGTATAATGTGGGATCTCAAAAAGAATCCACGCCGCTACGTGCCCCCGATTAAGATTTTCTGATTTTTTCGATGATATTACATATTGGCTGTGTTGTAACGTTGCCAAGCGTTGCGGCGCAGCCAATATTCTTTTCCACTATACAGAGCTTTACTGTGTCGTAGAATCTAATCCCGCATCTTTTTCTGCGACTGTTTTTTTGTTTATAGTTGCCGTAATCTATACTTTATAGAAGTTGTCCGCAAATATGCAATACCAGATGTGTTATTTATAATCATTCTAAATAGTTGATAACTTTTTATTGGGGTGTGTTCCACGTCTTATATGCCTGTTTTTGCGATATTATGAAGTTTCACGCATATGTGTGATTAATCAATGTTGATAACTTGTGTTCTTAACGGTCTGATAATCAATATCAACTTTAGTTATCATCATTGCAATGTTGATAACTTTGCTGAAAAAGATAAATCCCTGAAATTCACCTGACTTGTATTTGGTGTGATATTTCCAAATTTTTTACGGTTTGTTTTTGTAAAAAAATCGGGGGAAATTTGCATTGTAGAAAAGACGCCCCCGAGGCTATTTTCCGTTCATTTTTTTTATTTGGAGATTGGCTTGTCGCCATTCGGGATTTTTCCAAGCCTGCCATATTTTTGTTCTCTCATGGCTATCGTAATCCACGGATGTGGCTCCTCTTTCCACGCACGACAGTTAGACGTGTCTACTCACTGTGCCTCTTCCTCTAAGAATTACAACCGACCATTAAAATGGAAAAGACCCATATACAGTTATGGGAAGAGTGTCTGAGGATTTTTGCAGACAATCTTTCACAGCAACAATTCGACACCTGGTTTCGCCCGGTGACGTCGCTCGGATTTGAGGGCGGCAATCTCACCTTGAGCGTGCCTACCGCATTCTTCGTGGAGCAACTCGAAGAGCGCTTCATGCGTATCATCGCTCCGACTTTGATGCGTGTCTATGGAGCCGGAGTGAAACTGTTCTATTCCTATCATCCTGTCAAGGAGGCTCCCGAGGCTGCGGTCACACAACAGTCGGAACGCCCGAGTGCCGCCGTGCAGCGCCATCCCGCCAATCCTTTTCAGGCTCAGGCCGCTCCGGAATTCGATTCGCAGCTCAATCCTAAATATACTTTTGAGAACTACTGCGGAAGCGTATCCAACAAGATTGCTCGCTCTATCGGTGAGGCGATAGCCACAAATCCGAAGTGCAAGACATTCAACCCCCTCTTTGTATTCGGGCATACAGGTGTGGGTAAGACACATCTTATCCAGGCAATTGGAATACGTATCAAGGAGCGTAACCCGCAGGCACGGGTGCTTTACGTGTCGGCACGCTTATTCGAGAGCCAGTATACTGCCGCCGCCATGGCCAAGCCGAGCCGTGTCAATGATTTCATTGCCTTCTATCAGTCAATCGACGTACTGATAATCGACGACATCCAGGACCTCATGCACAAGCCTGGCACACAGAGCGCATTCTTCCATATCTTCAACCACCTCCACCAGAATCAGCGCCAGATAATAATGTCAAGCGACTGCGCGCCATCGGAGATGAAGGATATGCACGAGCGACTTCTCTCTCGTTTCAAGTGGGGTATGACATGCGAGCTTGAAAGCCCCGATTTCGATCTGCGTCGCGAAGTGCTGCGTCAGCGTGCATCTCAGGATGGTCTCGACATTCCTGCCGAAGTACTTGAATATATTGCAGCCAATGTCACCGACAGTATACGCGAACTTGAAGGAATCGTAGTGTCCCTCCTTGCCCATGCTACCGTGCTCAACCGTGAGATTACAATCGACCTTGCCCAGTCTGTGCTCAGCAATGCCGTAAAGATTCAGAAAAAGACTGTCAATTTCGACATCGTTACCCAGAAAGTCTGCGATTACTACAACATCGATTCTGAGAAACTCTTTACCAAGAGCCGCAAGCGCGAGATTTCCGATGCGCGCCAGATGGTGATGTATCTCGCCAAGCGCCATGTCAAGATGCCCGTCACTGCAATCGGCACACGATTGTCGCGCAGTCATGCCACAGTGCTCCATGCCTTGAAGAATATTGAGGAACGCATGTCGCTTGAGGCTGCCCTGCGTCTTGATATAGAGAAAATCGAAGCATCGCTTACAGCCACTCCGGTATAAGGAGTATTACTAAAAAATATACATGAAGGATGGTCATGTCCGCCCCAGTGCTCAGGGTGTCGGAGATGATTCATCCTTTTTGTGTTTTAAATAAGTAATATGGTGTGCGTCCGGAGGTGACATATATCCCGGGAAACATTCTCAGAATTGTTGTGTTTATATAAAAAAACAGCAAGTATGAGGTAAATACGTTAAATTTCCGTATTTTCGCATAATTTTGAATAACTACGGTCAATCATGGAACATATTAAAGTAAAGATAATCAACCGATCGGGCCACGAGCTTCCCACTTACGAAACGCCCTCTTCGGCGGGTATGGACGTGCGCGCATCTCTGAAAGAGCCCGTTACGCTCATGCCCATGCAGCGTGCACTCATCCCTACCGGCCTCTACATACAGCTCCCCCACGGCTATGAATGCCAGATAAGACCCCGTTCGGGACTCGCTTTGAAGAAGGGCATATCACTTGTCAACACTCCCGGTACTGTCGACGCCGACTACCGTGGAGAGATAGGGGTGATACTGATCAACCTCAGCGATGAACCGTTCGTGGTAAACGACGGAGAGCGAATATGCCAGATGGTCATAAAGGAGTATACACGTGTCGACTGGGAACCCGTCGAGCGCCTCGACGAAACTGTGCGCGGCGATGGCGGATTCGGGCATACCGGCGTCAACTAACTAAACAAGCTCTAAAAGATGCACGTAGCCATACGTAAACATACAGTCCGATTCTTTGCCATGATAGCCATGATGGCTGTCACGGCAACGGCCCTGTCGGCAAAAAAGACCGACACCGTCAAGCCTTCCGAAGCGGACTGCCGCAAGGCCGACTATATATTCATGGAGGCGATAAGGCAGCAGGCCCTTGGAAATGATGATGCATACTTCTCGCTGGTGCAGCGTGCCCACGACCTCAACCCCGACGACCATGCCGCAGCCTACTATCTTGGCTACGATATAATGTCGATTGCCGGAAAGGATTCCACGCGCTTCGACTACGGATATCGCTTGATGAAGAATTATTTCGACCTTAATCCGTCCGACTACTACTCCTCGTATGCCTATGGTGCCGTCAACGACCATATCGGGAATATCAATGAGTCGCTGCGTGTGTGGAATAAGCTCGATTCACTCTACCCGGCCAAGACCGAGGTTGCACTCCGTCTCGCGAATGCCCTGTTCTTCACCCGCGACTCTGCCGCTGTAAGCCGCACTATCGATGTCTACAACCGCATCGAGCGCGCCAAAGGCAAGAGCATTCCCTTGTCATCGCGCAAGATACAGAGCTATCTCTCCACACAGGATACTGTTTCGGCCATAGCTGAGGTGCACTCTCTGCTTGAGGCGTCGCCCGGAAGCATCGAGAACAATGTATTTGCCGGAGATGTATTTGCCCTGTTCTCTGAAAACGACTCGGCGCTCGCCTACTACAACCGTGCCTGCGAGCTCGACTCATCCTCGGGACTTGCCTATTATTCGCGGGCCAATTTCTACAAGACCACCGGCGATAGTGTGGCCTACGACCGCGAGGTGTTTCATGCACTCAAGATGGAGAGTCTCGACCTCGACACGAAGCTCGAGATAATGACAAGCTACGTGCGCGAGTTATACCCCGACCCCGCACAACAGCCTCGTATACAGGAATTGTTTGCTTCGCTCCTCGAACAGCATCCCCACGAAGTCAGTGTCCACGACCTATACTATGCTTATCTTCTCGCCATATCCGATTATGCAGGTGCCGCCGAGCAGGTGGGATATGCCCTTGATATTGACCCCTCCGACGAGCGGAAGTGGGGTGCCCTTGTGAGCCTTTACCTCCAGACCGACGAGTTCGACAAGGCGGTCGATGCGGCGACAAGGGCTCTCGGCTATCATCCTGAAAGCGCCAACCTTACTTTCATGCGCGGAATAAGCCACGGACAGGCCAAGCATTACGACAAGGCTATTCCCGACTTCGAGCATGCAATAGAGCTTGCTGACTCAGGCGATGTGAAGTTCGTCTCCGAGGTGCTCAGTTCCGAAGGCGACATGTACTCTGCCGCCGATGACAAGGAACAGGCCGAGGAACATTATCGTCAGGCGATAGCCATAAATCCCGACAATCTGCTCGCGCTCAACAACTATGCCTACCTGCTCGCTGTCGAGGGACGCGACCTCGACAAGGCAGAGCGTATGAGTTATCGCACGATTCAGGAGCGCCCAGATGACATCAACTCGCTTGACACATACGCCTGGATTCTCTTTAAGCAGAAGAAATATACCGAAGCGCTCGTCTACATACAGCAGGCCCTCGACCTCGTCAAGGAGCCCGCCGAGGAGCTGTATTCACACGCAGGCGACATATACTTCTGGAACGGCGAGCATGAAAAGGCCGTCGAATTATGGCAGCAGGCCCTTTCAATCGCTCCCGACAACGAGTTGCTGAAGCGCAAGGTTGCCCACAAGACATTCTTCTTCAAGTAGCTCTATCCGGGTGCGATTACCTCGGTGCCATGGCAAAGATTACATCCGACATCACATATGAATCGATTATCTTCATACATTTATGCCGCTACGGCCATGTTGCTTGTAGCAGCTGTTTTTACAGGATGCCGTTCCTCTAAGGGAACAGTCTCGTCCGACGGTTATCCGTCAATTTCGGGTCAGCCGACTGTTACTGCGGTGTCGCCTCTGAAATCAATCACCGACAACTACCGCGACTGGACCGATGTCAGCGTGCCGGTCACCCTGCGTCTTGTGTCGCCTAAGAATATGTCGGTCAGTGCGCGTGCACGCATGGTGCGTGGACGCTGTATCGACCTTAGCTTCCGCATGCTCGGATTCGAGGTGGCACGCGTATGGCTTACACCCGACTCGGTGGTGGCGGCATCGCGTCCGAAGAAAGTATATCTTGCAGAGAGCCTGTCGAAACTGACCTCCGGTCTGCCGATCAACCTCGACAACCTGCAGGACATGCTGATGGGCCGTCCATTCATCCCCGGAGGCTCTACGGTCACTCTCGCCGACTCCGCTGCAATGCGCCTCGACAACTCTTCCGGCTCATTAAGACTCCTTCCGCGCCGACAGCATCCGATGGCTGATTACGGCTATGTGCTCGACCTCCCTTCAGTAGTCACGGCTTTGGCCGTAGTGGCCGCAGACCACGGCGTTTCATTCACCGCATCCTATTCCGGCCCCGAGCCGATTACCACTGCAGGAAATGTGATGGACAACGTGGCCCTCGATATCGACACCCCTCGTGGAGCATATGCCGCCGAAGTGTCATGGAAGTGGGGGAGCGCCCGATGGAACGACATGATTGCTGTCGACCCTCCCGCTACCGCCGGACTCCGGAGAGTCACCTCCGCGCAGCTTATGAAGATTATCAAGGAACTGTGACACACTCCGTATAGAAGACTCCCAACCTGACCTACCCCCACAATATGCGACGTTTTGCCATTCTCCTTATCACTGCCATTATTATCGCACTCGCGGCTTCCGATGCCGGAGGTGCCAAGCGTCGTCAGCGCCAGCAGCCAAGGGCAATAGGTGCTGTAAAGAAAGAGCAGAGCGACACTCGCCGCGCCATTCAACAGACAGCCGAGCAGATTGAAGCCAACAGGCGCAGCACAGTGCGTTCGCTCAACCGACTCGACTCCCTCAGTTCCGATATCGACATACGCAACCGGACGATTGCGCGCATCTCATCGCAGATTGACAGTATCGACCGCACCATAGTAGTGCTCAACGACTCTGTAGCAGCGCTCGAAAGGCGTCTCGGCACGATGCGCGAGAGTTATGCCCGTATGGTTCGCAGGATTCACGACCATCAGCGTGGCTCGACCTCGGTGCTTGCATTCATATTCTCGGCCGAGACAGTCACTCAGGGCTACAGGCGCATGCGTTACCTCAAGGAAGTGTCGGCATGGCGTGAGAGGCGTAGCCGCGAACTTGCGGCACAGGCCGATACATTACGTCGCCGTAAGGAGCATCTTGCAGTAGTGAAGACACAGAGGGCAACGTCGCTTGCCGAGCTTGACAGCGAGCGCCGGCAGCTACAGACTTCGCAACAGGAGACGACACAGATTGTAGCGCAACTCAAGAAAGAAAGCACATCGCTGCGCCGTGTGCTCAAGGACAAGGAGGCCAAGGCGCGTGCCCTGGAAGCCGAGCTCGAAAGACTTATTGCCGAGGAGCAGAGGCGTCAGGAAGAAGAACAGCGCCGCAAGGAAGAGGAAGCGCGCCGCCGTCAGCTCGCCGCAGAGAAGAAACAGCAACAGGCTAAAGCTGCAGGACGCCCATCGGAGTCGGCTGCATCCAAAACAGCCTCCGACAGCAAGAAATCCATACCGGCCCCGGCTGCCAAACAGCGCACATACGCTACTGCCGACGATACACGCTCGCTCTCCGGAACGTTTGAGAGCAACAAGGGACGTCTGCTGTTCCCCGTGAGTGGCCGTTACCGCATAGTACGCCCCTTCGGACGGCATCAGCATCCCGAGTTGCCCCATGTTGTCACCGACAATGCCGGCATCGATATCGAGACCTCGCCGGGAGCCACCGCGCGAGCAGTATTCGCCGGTAAAGTGTCGGCGATATTCCGCCAGCCGGGCTACAATACTATCGTGATGGTGCGTCATGGCCGCTATCTGACGGTATATGCCGGACTGACCGACATCACAGTGCGCAACGGTCAGGAACTGAAACAGGGTCAGGCTATCGGCAAGATTTTCGCTGACCCCGACGATGGCGACCGCGCACTCCTTCATTTTGAGCTTCGCCGAGAGAAAGAGAAGCTCAACCCCTCGCTCTGGGTAAAATAATATATTACTGTCCGCTAAACTATAAAAAGGTGAGTCCAACTTCCTGCATGCCAGAAGTTGGGCTTACTTTTTGTATATGACAAGCCCCCTCAGCAGTTTTCAGTATCTTTAGGTGGTGATTCTGCTGCTTCGACAAGCATGATTTTCAGGTCTGCATCAGGCTGATTGAGGAACTTTTCGAGATTTAGGTAATACATCAGAACAATTCTGACGATTGTAGCCAGTCCCGAGAAGCTCCAACGCCTTTGCAAGGTGCTTTGTAAGACCGAGAGCAGCAGATTTGCTATGAGTGTTACCCATATCTGGATCTTTATGGCATTGGCGCTTTCGCCGTAGAAGTATCTCAGTGGGAAGTTTTGCTTTATCTTCTTGAAAAGCGACTCAATCTGCCACCGGCGGCGGTATATTGCCACGATTGTCTGCAATTGCATGTCGAAGTCGTTGGTCAGAAGCGATATAAGCTTAGGTTTCTTGCCTTTCTTGATGTCAACGTATGTGATAATCCTGGCAATGTGGTTGATGCCGTCTTTACGGAACACCACTACTTGCTCACGGTACTCCATATGCCCCTGCGGATTCTGATACATGCAGTCCACAAGAATCTCGTAGCTGAGGTTTTTCTTCATTTTGGTGACATATACCACGCCTCTGTCTGTAAGTTCCTCAAATTTGGTATAGTTGATATATGCGCGGTCAAGTGCCACTATATCATTATGGCTGTAATGACTCGGAGCAAGCATGAATGAATCGTTGGTCGCTGCCGAAGTGAACTGCACATCGCAGGGGACGCCCTCGTTGGCGTGTATTACAGAGTGCACCTTGATACCCCCTTTCTTCTTGCCGGTCTTGGGATGTCGTCCGACTCCCTTGAAAATAGCATTGGAGAACAGCGTGATGGTTGTGGAATCAATGATTCTAAGCTGTTTTATCCACTCTTCCGTGCCGTTGCGTCGGCTGTCCGAGGAAAGAATGTCTTTATTGGCGGCATACAGATCGCGATAGACCTCTTCAAAGAACTTCTCTGACCTCCTGGCGTTTGCGTCAGAAAGGGTGCTGCGTCTGGGCACAGTTTCTATACCGACATGACGGAGTTTACGGACCTCGGCAGTCATAGATGTCTCTATCTCACGCAATGAATCGAAGCGTTGGATTACGGCATAGAGCATCGTGAGCAGATGCGTATAGCCGTCGAAGCTCTTTACGTACTTCTCTCCGCCGTGTTTTCGGCTGATTTCAACAATTTTTTCACGGTCGAGCGATTTTATCAGCTGACCATATATCGGCTGTCCGAAGAAATTGCTACTTTTGCTCATGGTTATAATGGTTTGTTTGGCGACACCAAAGTAACCATAAAGGGCTGACTCCTGCAAATGGAATCAGCCCTATTTTTTCAATCGCTCAAAAAATGTTTAGCGGACAGTAATATAAAATAATATGTAGCCGGTCGCCGTTTATCTGTAGCGGGACTATCAGAAATCCTGTACGGTAAAGTGATGGCATCAGGCACGACAGACAGTCAGGAAAACAGTTATCGCAGTATCATGCGAGGCATGTCGGCATTTGGCAGTGTCCAGGTGCTGCAGATTGTCATAAACGTAGTGCGCGGCAAGTTTGTGGCTCTGCTTCTCGGCCCGGAGGGCATGGGTATCTCTCAGTTGCTTGTATCATCGACCAATACACTTAAGCAGGTGGCATCATGTGGCCTCCCCTTGTCGATTGTGCGCGAAGTGGCCGCGGCCCGTGGCGCTGATGACTCCACCGAACCTACCACTCTCGACGTGGCTACGGTAGTGAGTGTGGCGCGACGTGTTGTGCGCTATACAGCTCTTGGTGCCATGTTGCTCTGCATCGTCTGTTCGGGATTGCTGAGCCGCATCACCTTTGACAACAACATGTACACATGGAGTTTTGCGGCACTGTCGGTGATGATGCTCTTTTCTGTGCTTTCCGACGGAGAGATGTCGCTTCTTCAGGGCCTTCACGAGGTGAAAAGGCTTTCCAAGGCCTCGCTTGTCGGCGCTCTTGTAGGGCTTGTGGCAGGTGTACCGCTCTACTGGGTCTTCGGCTATGGCGGAATAGTCCCCGCCATGATTATCCTGGCTGTGGCCACATGGGCGTTCTACCGCTACAACATGCGACGTGCATTACCCGCAGGGACGACGACAGTCAGTGTGCCGCACTCGCTGCAGTGGGCTATTGCCCGGCGTATGCTCTCGCTTGGAGTGGTTCTGATGGCCGGAACTGTGCTCACCACCCTCGTCGGCTATCTTGTCAACATGTGGGTGCGCGCGCTGGGCAGTGTCGGAGATGTCGGCCTGTTTCAGGCGGCAAACACTATCGCCGGGCAATACGTGGCCGTGGTGTTCACAGCCATGTCGCTCGACTACTTTCCCCGCCTGTCGGCCGCGATATCCGACAATGCCCGCATGACCGTCATCGTCAACCGACAGTTTGACCTTGTGGGACTGGTGATAGCACCGCTTGCAATAGCGTTAATGCTCACTGCACCCCTGCTCATACGCGTGCTTACTTCCGAGGAGTTTATGGCCGTGGTGCCGCTTGTGCGGTGGATGGCTCTCGGCCTGTTTCTCAGGGCTATGGCCTATCCGTTGGGCTATATATCCTTTGCCAAGGGCGACAAAAAGCTATATTTCTGTCTTGAAGGGGTGTTCGGATGCAGTGTGATGCTCGTGGCCAACTGTCTATGCTACTGGGCATGGGGCCTTGTCGGACTCGGTGTCGCCATGGTTATAGTCCATGCTCTTGATGTCGCTGCATATTACATCGTCAACCACCGCGTCTACGGTTATCGCATCGACCGGTCCACATTGCGGCTGATGCTCCTGCTTTCGCTCCCGGTGCTTCTCACATTCCTGGCGACGTTACTTCCCGACATTCGGCTCGGCTACACGCTGATGACACTGCTCCTGCTTCTTACCCTCTTCGTCTCCTTTCGGGGAATACGCTCGCGCCTCCGCAACTGATGTCTCGCCGCATATGCGCCGGCATGCTATAAATATATTTAATCCGAGATAAAAATTAGTGAATAATACGCTGATATTGGTCGGAATGGTATATCTTTGCAGTCGAAAAAAGCGACTCAGGCCCCTTGGGCGGTGCATATAGTAATTATATAGTGAAGCAGCGATTATTATTATTCGTAACCATATTTGTACAGTTGACGGTCATTTTCGTGATTGCCAAGTGTGCTTTTGTGCTTGTCAACGCCTCCGTCTACAAGGGTATCGGCTTTGACGGTTTTGCTGCCGTAGTGTGGCACGGACTGCCCATGGATTTCTCCATGGCCGGATATCTTACCCTGCTTCCCGGACTGTTGCTCGCCGCGAGCGGCGCAGTAGCGTCTCTCCGGTGGGTGAGAACATTCTCCATCATCCTTAAATGTGTGCTTGTCGTCGAGGCCCTGGTTATCGCGCTTGCCGTGTCGGCCGACGCGATGCTCTACCCCTACTGGGGCTTCAAACTCGACACCACTCCGCTGTTCTACTTCATGTCGTCGCCCGAGGCGGCCATGGCGAGCGGAGGCACCGGCGGCGGTCTGGCCATGACGTCGATATTGTTTGCACTGTTTACGGCACTGCTGTTGATGTGGACAAAGTTTGTTCCCCTTGTCCCGGTTAAGGGGGCGCCGATGGAGCGTGTACGCGTGGCGGCAGTGATGCTCCTCTGCACCGGTGCTCTGTTCCTCCCCATACGCGGCGGTCTGACGGTCAGCACCATGAATCTAAGCCGCGCCTATTTCAGCAGTGACACACGCATGAACCATGCCGCTGTCAATCCTCTCTTCTCGTTTATGTATTCTGCTTCACATCAGAGTGGATTCGACTCGCAGTTCGACTATTTTACCCTCGACCGAGCTGCTGACATCCTCTCCGGCAGCGAGCGCGCATGCATTGGCGACACCATTGCCGCTCCCGTGCTGTCGACAACTCGGCCCGACATATACCTTGTTATTCTCGAGAGCTTTTCCGCCCATCTTATGCCCTCGCTTGGGGGTTCGCCGGTGGCGATGAGGCTTGATTCGATTGCCGAGGATGGTATGCTATTCACCCGTTGCTATGCGTCGAGCTTCCGCACCGACCGCGCTCTCCCTGCCATACTCAGCGGATATCCCGGACAGCCCACCACATCGATTATGAAGTTTGTCGGGAAGACCGACCGTCTTCCGTCGCTCCCGCGCTCCCTGGATGCCGAGGGCTATGCGCTTTCATACTACTATGGGGGCGATATCAACTTCACCAGCATGAACGCCTATCTCATGTCGGCCGGATTCGACCGCATAATATGCGACCGCGACTTCCCTGTGGCGGAGCGCATGAGCAAGTGGGGCGCTCCCGACCATCTGGTGTTTGACCGTGCGTTGTCCGATGTGCCTGCTTCGTCCGATACCGTTCCGGTGTTTACGGTCATACAGACATCAAGTTCTCACGAGCCGTTTGACGTGCCATGGCAATCGGAGTTTTCCGATCCGCGACTCAATGCGTTTGCCTACGCTGACAAGGCGCTTGGCCAATGGTACGACGCTATGTCGCGCACCCCGCGGTGGGACCGCTCGCTCGTGGTCATCATCCCCGATCACTACGCCGTGTGGCCCGACACGCTTGTGTCGCAGGAGAGCCGCCACCATGTGCCGCTGGTCATTGCCGGAGGCGCGTTGCGTTTGGGGCCTGCACGCGTCGATGCCGTTGTCGCCCAGACCGACATTGCCGCAACCGTGCTCGGCATGCTCGGGCTATCGGCCGCCGAGTTCCCGTTTAGTCACAACGTATTTGACCCTTCGGCTCCGCATATGGCGTTCTTCAGCGATGCCGAGCACGCCTCAGTGGCAACTCCTGCCTCAGTTGCAACCCTCAATGTCTCCTCCGGTCTCCCCGAAGAGGGCGACAGTCTGGGGCTGGAGACAGTAAAAGCCTATTTGCAAATTCTTTATAACGACTTACAACAGAGATGATTGAATTTCTCTCCCAGATTGACACTCAGGTATTCCTGTTTTTCAACTCGTTTCATACCCCTGCGCTTGACCAGTTTATGATGCTCCTCTCCCACAGGATGGTGTGGGTGCCTATGTATGTAATGATATTTGCCATGGTTGTGCACCGCTACGGACTCCCTGCCGGTATTATAGTGGCTCTCGGTGTGGCGCTTACCGTCACTTTGGCCGACCAGACATGCGCCACTCTTATCCGTCCGTTCGTGCAGAGGCTACGCCCTGCCAATCCCGACAATCCCATTTCCGACCTCGTGCATATAGTATGGGGCTACCGGGGAGGAAGCTACGGATTCCCGTCGTGCCATGCGGCCAACACATTCGCCGTGGCCACCTACCTTTCATATGTGTTCCGCCATCGCCGTCTGGCCGTAGTGTCGCTCTTTGCATGGGCCGCATTCAATTGCTACAGCCGCGTGTATCTCGGGGTGCATTATCCGGGCGACATTCTTGTGGGCGCTGTTATCGGTGTGTTTATGGGCTATATTGTACACCGTATCACAAATCTGGCTGTAATATGGATTCTGCGCCACCCGCTCAAATCCAACCGCGACAGGGTGCATATCAGCTTCGGCTCGGGCATGCCCGAGTTGCATATGAGCAATGAGTCGCTCATATGTGCCACCGGAGTGCTTACCACCACCGTGCTCCTGTTCATCTCACTGTTTGCATATTTTGTTTAATCCCTTCGTTGTTTTGGAGAAATAAGAGCTTGTTTAGTCGCCATACTGTTAGCGTATAGTATAACATTAGCCCCACCCAAGCATCGCATTAGCGTTTCGCAGGGTGGGGCTATTGCATTGTCGCCGGGCCTATGCCGGGCATGTCATTGGTGGTGACTTGCGTTAACGTAGGATTTTGTATGTACGGCCGCGCTGGCGCACGATGAGGAGGCCGGAGGTCGAGGGATGGACGCGGCGTCCGTCTATGGTGTAGTACTCGGCGGGGAGCGACGGGTCAAATTTCACGGGCGTGTCGAAGATATTGTCGATGCCCGATGTGGAGCCGCCGCGCAG
Source organism: Muribaculum intestinale (assembly GCF_002201515.1). Classification (NCBI taxonomy): domain Bacteria; kingdom Pseudomonadati; phylum Bacteroidota; class Bacteroidia; order Bacteroidales; family Muribaculaceae; genus Muribaculum; species Muribaculum intestinale. The sequence goes on along the minus strand of NZ_CP021421.1, from coordinate 770,615 downwards.
TTCTATGCTTTTGATTTCCCATGCTCCACAGGTAGAGGTGGTGCTGGTGTAGCGGAATCCGATTTTCACCTTCTTTCCGGCGTAGGCCGAGAGGTCGATTATGCCGGATTTGATGAATGACCATAAGTTGCCCGCGGGCCATGTCACCACGTCGTTTATGGGAGTGTCGACGCCGTCGCATATCACGGATACGGTGAGATAGTCGGCACACTTGCCCGGGAGGAAGTTGACAGCATGCTCAAACTGCATGTAGGCGTTGGTGGTGGCGGCGAGGTCAATCTCTTCGGTATAGAGTGTGGCGTCGCTATCATAGCGTGTGCCGCCGATGAATGAGTTGGCCACCCATCCGTACTGGGTGCTGCGGTTCCATACCTTGGACGAAGAGCCCGGAGCCTTGACGGTGGTCTCGGTCACACCATTGTCGCCCTTGGTATAGTCGGCCGCGTAGAGTATCTCCATACGGTAGTAGTGGTTGGGGTTGGCGGGATCGAGGGGTGCTGCAGGACGGTATGTGCCTCCACCGGCCACGACTGTCTTCTCGGGGTCGAACGTACAGGCTGTGCTGTCGCCCCAGAGGTACTCGAAGAGGTTGGGGAAGTCGATGTAGGGGTTGCGGTTGCCCTGGATTTTATAGACGGCATCGTTGCGGTTGATTTCTATCTCGTCGGGCTCGTCGAGGCGGCACCATTCGGAGTAGAGGTCGGCGGCCCACTGCTTGAATGTGGGGTACTGGTTGTTGTCGAGGAACTGAAGGCCGACTTTTACCCATGTATAGTTTTGCCATGCGGAAATCATATACATGTATCCGCGCGAGAAGTCGCCCTTATATTTATCGATCGGCTCCCACACGTTTTCGCTGACATTGGTGCCTTTGCCGATTTTGGTATATCCGTCGTCGGTCGACACGTTGGCAACGCGGTCCATCACAAGATTTGATTTGGCGCTGTTGGTGCTGTTGTCAGAGGGGTAGAGGTTAAACAGGTCGTTGTATATGGTGCCTTCGGTGCCTCCCCACCACGATTTGGGGAAAGAGTGCTCGATGTTCATCTCTATATAGTTGCCCTTGGAATTGGTGGTGCCCTTTATGTCCTTTTTAGGACGCGAGCCGCGTTCGCCCACCTCGAATTTAAGGTCGCTGTAGCGGTTGAGATATGTGCCGTCGGGCAACTGGTCGGTCTCGTAGAATGCCCACCAGGTCTTGTTTGCCCCGGGGCCGTAGCCGGGAGCTTTGGGATTCTTGATTGTGTTGTATATCGCGTTTTTAAGGTCGGCTCCGCTCAGGCCTTTGAGGTTGTCGTAGTAGCCCTCGGGTATTTCGGCCATCAATGTCGACGGAAGCGCCGCGACAGCAGCCAGGGAAAGCAGGTAGATTTTCTTCATGCAGGATTATGTTTGGTGAATGATTGGAAACTTGAATGCAAAAATACGTGTTTTTATGAATAAAACATGAATAAGGGATGTGAAAAAGAGATGTAAATTAGTAATTTTGCACCCTCGTAAATATAGCTTATGAGCATACAGGACAATAAACCGGAGATGGAGGAGAATTCTCCGGCCGGCGGACGGATATACGGGCCGCTTTTTTGGACGTTTCTGAAAATCGGTGCATTCACCTTTGGCGGCGGATGGGCCATGATATCCATAATCGAGCGTGAGATAGTCGACAAGCACCACTGGATACGCCGCGAGGAGTTTCTCGACCTGCTGGCTGTGTCGCAGTCGCTTCCGGGCATTCTTGCGGTAAACATTTCGGTAAGCATCGGCGACAGTCTGCGCGGGCTGAAAGGGAGTGTGGTGGCCGCTCTGGGCACTATCCTGCCGTCGTTTCTGATAATTCTGGCTATCGCCATATTCCTTACTCCCGACATCATAAAGGAGAATGAGGTGGTGAGCGCCATATTCAAGGGCATACGTCCGTGTGTGGTGGCGCTGATAATTGCTCCGGTGCTCACGTCGGCTCGCTCGGCCAAGATAGGCTGGCGCACGGTGTGGATACCTGTGGCCGTGGCGCTGATGATATATTTCGGAGCCAACCCGATATGGTTTATCATACTTGGCGGATTGGGCGGCTGGCTGTGGCTGCGACGTGTCAACCGCAGGCTTCACGATGCCTCCGGCCGTAACGACAACGGCGCTGAAGAGAAAGGAGGTGAGCGATGAGCGTGTATCTCAAGCTGATATGGGCTTATCTGAAGATAGGCCTGTTCGGGTTCGGTGGCGGATACGCCATGCTGGCTCTTATCGAGAGAGAGGTGGTAAACCCGGGATGGATTACCGAACAGATGTTTACCGACATCGTTGCTATATCACAGATGACCCCCGGCCCGATAGGCATCAACAGTGCCACGTATATCGGCTATGTGGTGACGGGCAGTGTGTGGGGTTCGGTGGTGACCACTCTCACGGTGATGCTTCCGTCGTTTCTGCTGGTGCTCTATGCAAGCCATTTCATACACCGGCATAAGGATTCCGAGGTGATAAAAGGTATTTTCGCCGGGCTTCGTCCGGTAGTCATCGGGCTTATCGCCTCGGCGGCCCTCCTGCTGATGAACCGCCAGAACTTCCCCGACAATACATTCAGCATACTCATCTGTGCGGTGTCGTTCCTGCTGGTATACTTCACGAAGATGCATCCGATATGGATAATCTGTCTGGCCGGCCTGGGCGGATTTCTGATATATTACTGATTGACTTTGCATAAAAATCTATTGACGATATGGCTATGACCTACGAGCAGGCGCTCGACTTCCTCTACACACAGTTGCCGATGTATCAGCGGCAGGGTGCTCCGGCCTATAAGCCGGGGCTTGACACTTCGCGTCGTCTGGCCGGTGCATTCGGCAATCCTCACCGGCAGTTCCGCTCGATACATGTTGGTGGCACCAACGGCAAGGGTTCGACAGCCCATACGCTTGCCGCCATACTCCAGGCGGCGGGCTACCGCACCGGACTCTATACGTCGCCCCATCTGGTCGACTTCCGCGAGCGCATACGTGTGGACGGTAAGATGATAAGCCGCGAAGGAGTGGCCGACTTTGTGGAGCGTTACCAGGCCCTCCCCGCCGAGGTGAGGGAGCTGCATCCGTCGTTCTTCGAACTTACGATGGTTATGGCGTTCGACTACATGGCCCGCTGCGGAGTGGATGTGGCCGTTGTGGAGGTAGGCATGGGCGGCAGGCTCGACAGCACCAACATCATAAGTCCCGACCTCTGTGTCATCACCAACATATCGCTCGACCATACACAGTTTCTTGGCTCTACGCTGCCCGAGATTGCCGGCGAGAAGGCCGGAATCATCAAGCCCGGTGTGCCCGTGGTGGTGGGTGAGGCCGAGGGCGATGTCAGGCGTGTGTTTGCCGACAAGGCCGCGGCCGAGGGTGCTCCGATAACGTTTGCCTGCGAGTCGCCCGATTACATCTCGGCTCGGCCGGAAGAGGACTGCATAGTGTATGAGGGCACTCCGTACGGCACTCTGCGCGGACAGCTCACCGGCGACTGCCAGCCACGCAATGCCGCCACCATACTTGCCGCCACCGGGCGTCTGATTGAGGCGGGCTATCATATCGGGGCGCAGGATGTGGCCCGCGGCATGGCCCATGTGTGCGACGATACCGGTCTGGCAGGGCGCTGGATGGTAGTGGGACGACGTCCGACTGTGGTGTGCGACACGGGGCACAATGCCGGAGGATGGCAGTATCTCGCTCCGCGTCTGGCCTCTCTGCCCGGGGTGAAGCATATGGTGCTGGGTTTTGTCAGCGACAAGGATGTGAGCCATATACTTGAGATGATGCCGCGCGGCGACGTAAGGTATTATTTTACCCGAGCCTCAATAGACAGGGCGATGGATAGCGTCCGTCTGCTTGAAATCGCCCGCGGCGTCGGGCTCGACGGCACTTCCTACCCTACAGTGAAGGATGCAGTGGCTGCAGCTATGGCTCAGGCTAAGGAGGACGACACCGTGTTTGTAGGCGGCTCGACCTTTGTGGTGGCCGACTTTCTTGCCGCCTTCCACGGCTGATTGTCCGCCGTCAATCTCCCGGTAGGGTTCTTTATGTATTATTAAACAAGCTCTTATATTTACCGGTTAAAAAATGACCATGAAAAGATTTGTCACATTAATGCTGCTTGCGGTGATTACACTTGGAGCGCGTGCCGACTATAATTCGGCAAGAGAGAGTTGCGATGAATTGACTCCGGATGTCTTAGTCCCTTTGCAAGAGGATGTAAAGGCGGATGCCTCGGATGAGGTGTGTCTTGCACCTGACAAACCGGCGCAGTATCCCGGTGGAGAAGTTGCAATGATGCGGTGGATTGCTGCAAATCTGCGCTATCCTCCTGTTGCATATGAAAATAAAATCCAGGGGCGTGTAGTCCTTCAGATTGAAATCTCTGCTACCGGGGAGGTTGACAAGGTAAATGTGATACGTGATGCTGCCCCTGACTTAAACGCAGAAGCAGTAAGAGTCGCAAAGAAAATGAAGGGATGGGTGCCCGGCACATACAACGGACGTCCGGTAAGAACCAAAATGAATTTGCCTATCACGTTTAAGCTCTAAGCCAAGCTCTAAAAAGCTCATAACTTAAACAAGATATGTCGATTAATTGCGGGGGTGGTAAAAAAATAGGCGGACACTTGCATTTTCAGCTATAGCGCACTAAATTTGCAACCGTGATGATGATACTTTACCGCATATACCAGATTGTGATAATGGCCCCGGTACTGCTTGTGGCCACTATCCTTACCGCATTGCTGTCGATACTCAGCGCAGTGGTGGGCCTTGGACGGTGGGGCGGATATTTTTTCCCCCACTGGTGGGCCCGTCTGTTCTGTGTGATGACACTGGTGAGGGTCCGGGTAGTGGGGCGCGAGCATGTGAAGCCCGGCACATCATACGTGTTTGTGGCCAACCATCAGGGTGCCTACGATATCTTTTCAATCTACGGCTATCTCAACTACCAGTTTCGTTGGATGATGAAGAAGTCGCTTGAGAAGATACCTCTGGTAGGGTATTCGTGTAAGGTCACTGGGCATATCATGGTCGACAACTCCTCGCCTTCGGCCACGCGCCGCACTATGGAGCTTGCCGAACGGCAGTTGCGCGGAGGCATGTCGCTGGTGGTGTTTCCAGAGGGGGCCCGAACATGGGACGGGCATATGCGTCCATTCAAGCGCGGCGCATATATGCTGGCTATGGAGTTCGGACTGCCCGTAGTGCCGATTTCGATTGACGGGGCTTTTGACGTCATGCCGCGGTTCCGGAAAATACCGCGCTGGGGCACGATAACTCTTACAATCCATAAGCCTATCGAGCCGAAAGCCGACGGACGGCATGACCTCGGCGAGGTAATGGCCGCAAGCGAGCGCGCTATCAAGGAGTCGCTCCCCGAGCGTTTCCGCTGATACACATAGGCCGGAATATATGCAATCAGAAATCATCCCGCTCAAGAATATCTAAAAATCCGCTCATATTTATATAAGCCACCAGTTAATTACTCACTGAATCAAAAATTACCTTCCAATGATATTCAACTTCAGAATAGTGTCAGACGAAGTCGATGACTTCCGACGCGAAATCAACATTGACGCCGATGCTACGTTTCTCGATTTCAAGAATGCAATCTGCGACAGTGTGAAATATGACAAGAACCAGATGTGCTCTTTCTTCCTGTGTGATGACAACTGGGAGAAGGGCAAGGAAATCACGCTTGAGGATATGGATGCCGATTCCGACCAGGAGGTGTATCTGATGGACGAGACCGTGCTTAGCGACTACATTGACGATGGCCAGCGTCTGATTTTTGTGTTTGACTATATGACCGACCGCTGTTTCTTTATCGAGATGAAGAAGAGCATCGCGGGCGAGAATCTGAAGGATCCCATCTGTGTGGCTTCGCGCGGTGCTGCTCCCGCTCAGATTATGGATTTCGATGAGTTTGAGACAAAGGCTGCCGTTAATACGTCGGTGTCGTCGGGCGATGATTTCGATGAGGAGTTTTATGGCTCGAGCGAGTATAACGATGATGAGTTTGATGCCGCAGGATTCGACGAGATGACTTTTGACGAGAATATGTAGACTTTTATTAGTCTATAAAAACATCCGCATGCAATCTGTCAACGGATTGCATGCGGATGTTTTTTGTAGGATTGTATTGCGGAGGCTGGAGTCTCAACATTTGTTGAGATATACTTTGTGTACTATATGTATCTTTGCCGCATGAATCGTTACTGCATGCTTGGTCATGCTGATGATTAAATAGATGACGTAACTGTAACAATCCATTGAGAATGTAATACTAATTGAGTAATGAATGTTGCGATTATCGGAGCGACGTCGGGAATCGGCCGGCGGCTGTGGGAGCATTATTCCTCAGGGCATAATATGGTGGCAGTGATGGGCCGGCGCGTGGAGCTGCTTGAAGAGATGGCAGCCTCGCGTCGGGAAAATACTCTTACTTACGCGTGTGATATATCCGACATGGGCGAGTTCGACCGGGCATTGGAGGCTATGACGGGCGAACTTGGCAGTCTGGACATAGCGATACTCTGCGCTGGTATAGGCGAACTTAATCCGGCGCTTGATGCCTCGGCGGAAATCGAGACTGCAAGGGTGAATGTAGACGGATGGACTAATGCTGCAGTTGGGCTATATCGACTTTTTGAGCGACAGGGGTGGGGACAGCTTGTCACGGTCACATCTGTCGGTGGCCTTATGCCTGCGGCAATGGCTCCGGCTTACAGCGCTTCGAAGGCCTATCAGATAAATTATACCAAAGCGTTGCAGCATAAGTCGAATGGCACCGGTGTTGTCGTGACCGAGATACGTCCCGGACTTGTCGATACCCGCATGGCCAAGGGCGACGGACTCTTCTGGGTGATGCCTGTCGATAAAGTGGCGTCACAGATAGTGAAGGCTATCGCACGACGGAGGCGCCTTGCTATAGTTAGCCGCAGGTGGAGGTTGGCCAACTATATTCTGCGTCATATATAGATTGTCGGCAGGAATATCTAAATTTGCAGGTAAATAAATTACCTGTGATGTATAAAAAGATAGCCAATCGTTTATGCCTGATATTGAGGCCGGCGACGGTGTTGTTGCTTTTAATGGTTATGGTGTCCGTAGCAGAGGCCGTGGATTTCTGTAGCGAGGCCGATAGCTTTTTGCGGGGCATGCCTAAGGGGCTACAGGAGCGGCAGACTCGCGCCATAGAGGATGCCATAGAGGGAGATGTCAGCAACCTGGCGGCTGTAAGGAATGCGCGGAATGCAAAGCCCGTACTTCCCGGTGATGTCCGCTGCGACAGCATAGGAGAACATGCGGTATTGTTCAGGAGCGAGGCTTATAGAAACGATACGGTGCCTTTGCTGGTGTATTTTCATGGCGGGGGATGGACGATAGGCAGTATAAACAGTTGTTCGCGCTACTGTGGTGCGATGGCTGCAGGAGGTGTGGCCGTGCTTGCCGTGGATTATCGTCTTGCCCCGGAATATCCTTATCCTAATGGCCTTGACGATTGCCGGAGGGCCGTAGAGATGGCTTCCGATAGCCTTGATACATGGCGATGCCGAAGTGTTTCGGTTGGGGGCGATAGCTCGGGCGGCAATCTCGCCATAGTTACGGCAATGAGTATGCCGGCCGGGGAGCTGGAGTCGCTTGTCGTGTTTTATCCGGTCACCAAGGCCTATGCCGATGGTTCGGAAAGTTGGAAAGAGTACGGAAAGGGATACGGACTTGACAGTCGGTTGATGGAGGCGTTCAACCGGGCTTATGGCGGAGGATGCGACAATCCGCAGGTGTCACCAGCTCATGCCTCCGACAGAGAGCTGCAGACGTTGCCGCGCATGATGATTGTGGGAGCCGACCGCGACATATTGAGAGACCAGGGGCGTGAGTTTGCCGACAGGCTAAGTCGCCTTGGGGAGGATGTAGATTACAGGCTGTTTCCCGGGTCGGTGCACTTGTTTATTACAGTAGGCGGACAGACTGCGGCATTTGACGAGGCCGTCAGGTACAGTCAGGAATTTTTGAAAAAGCACTGACGTCGAGCACTCTATGCTGTGAAAAGTTGTTATTTTAATTGAACAACGGTAAGGTATCCCGCTTGAGGTTGGTGGAGTGGCGGGATTTTGGTAACTTTACGGTTGTAAACCTGACAATCTCTAAAATCAATATTATATAAATCAGTCAATCTTTCAGAAGATTGTAGAAAGGAAATTTGATGATAACAAGATACATATCACTTGTTTTCAGTGCTGTGGCCGTGTGGGCTGCGGTCATCGCCGGAATTACGCCGGTATTGTACGGTTGCTCGTCGGGTAGCTCTGAGGCAGAGGCTGCCGTAAATGACACGGTCTACGTAATGGTCAAGGAAAAGCCGGTGGGGAGGAATCCTTATGACAGGCATCTGGATTCGATGCCTGACGACGAATGTGTCAAAATGAAAATCAATCCAGTAGGGGGTACACTTGGACGAGTGTTCAATGACAGCAATTATATCCATCTTGATGAGGCTGAGCGTATTGGGATAAAGCCTATAGAATCGATTGCCGATGTATGGCGGCTTAAACGGCCGGTGTGTCATATACGCAGTTGCCGTGAGTACGGGGTGGACTCTCTTACTCATTCACTTCCTTATCTGGTGCCCGAGGCCGCGGCTCTGCTCAGAGAGATAGGGGAGAGATTCAACGACTCGCTCCAGGCCCGTGGCGGTGGTTCCTACCGGTTGAAGGTGACGAGTGTGCTTCGCACGAAGCATGGCATAAAAAAGTTGCGTCGCAGCAACCGCAATGCAGTCGAGGCCTCGGCCCATCAGTATGGCACTACGTTTGATATCAGTTATGCGAAATTCCTGTGTGACTCTGTCACGGTAAACCGTACGCAGGAGGATCTCAAGAATCTTCTCGGCGAGGTGCTTAAGGCGATACGCGACGAGGGAAAGTGCTACGTGAAGTATGAGAGGAAACAGGGTTGTTTTCATATTACAGCGCGTGACATACGTAAGGAAGGAGAGAGCTGACATCTATGGTAAAGAAGATACTTAAGTGGGCGGCATGCACTGTGGTGGGGTTCATACTCCTTGTGGCAGTCGCGCTTACCCTGATTGTGTGGATAATGACCCCGGCACGCCTTACGCCGATAGTGGCTCGTGTGGCAAATGACGCGCTGGAGGCGCATGTGGGCATCGGTCGGGTGGAGCTGACTCTATGGCACACGTTCCCGCATCTTACGGTCGACATCGATTCGCTTACGATAGTCTCCGAGGCATTCGACAGCCTGCCTGTAGGGCAAAAAGCCTTTGTGTCGGCGGAAAGCGACACCCTACTGAGGGTTGGGCGTTTTCATGGCGCGGTCAATGTGGCGGCTCTTCTAGCTGCGAAAGTCAATCTGTATGATATAGAGCTTGAGGGAGCAGCGGTCAACGTGGTGGCGCTTGACTCTCTACATGCGAATTATGATATTTTTCCTGCAACGGAGCCTGCCGACGACTCTACCGGTCCGGTGTTTGTGCCGGATATATCGCTCAACCGCTTTGATATAGTCGATTCGCTGTCTGTAAGCTATCGTTCCATTGCCGATAGTGTGAATATAAGGCTTGTGCTTGCCAAATCGCCGTTGGTGGAGAATGCCGAAGGTGGCTATGCTCTGTCGGTAGAGTCGATGCTGGACATCGACATGCCTCAGGCGCTTGTGGCGCGTCCGGTGACAATTAATCTCGGCGGTGCCGTCAAATGGAACAGCGACAAGCCTATGCTTATGTCGCTCAGTGATTTCGGACTGGATGTCGGTACTCCGTCAGGAGGCAGTATCAAGTCGGTATGGAATACTACTCTGGATTTTACCGAGCCTCTCGCAATCACCGAACTGACATTTGAGGTTGGACCGTTTGCACCCGCTGCGGCTATAGGTCTCCTTCCGGAGCATATACGCAGTGAAATAGGCAGTATCGACAGCGGTATGGAAATCGTCGTGACCGGTGAGTTTACAAAGCCTTTCAGACCGATGACCGACAGCATTCCATCAATGGCACTGAGCATAAAGATACCGCGCTGCAGCGTTGTGTATGACAGTACGGTAAAGATTGACCGTATTGAAGCCGATATGGATATTGCGCTTCCCGGGAATATCGACTCAATGACGGTAACTGTCAATGCTTTAAGACTTGGTGGAATGGGCGCCGACATCACCGTAAATGGAGTGGTCGGGAGTCTGACTACCGATCCGGCTTTCACAGGCAAAGTCACTCTGGAGAGCCGTCTTGCCAGACTGCCGCGGCAATTGCTTGCTATGCTTCCCGACTCTACGGTGGTCGGAGGGATAGTGCGTCTTGATACCGGAATGAAGTGTAGGGCAAGCGATTTTTCGATGGCTAATTTCCACAGACTGATACTTGACGGCGCTCTATATATTGATGACTTTACCTTTGACTCTCCGGGTTATGGAGTGTCATGCTATACCCGCCATTCGGAGGTAAAACTCGGCACATCCGGTAGTTTTGTCACAGCCAATAATGTAAAGGTCGACTCGCTACTCACTCTGTCGATGAACACTGATACCATATCCGCCATTGTCGACGGGATGACAATCCGTCTGAAGAATGCCAAGGCTGGTGCAGGATGTCTCAACCGTCCGCCCTCGGCCGACAGTACGGCAGTGATACCTTTCGGTGGTATGCTGAAGGCCGATATGGTAAGCTATGTGGATACAGATTCGTCAAGGATGAGTCTGGCAGATATCGCGGCACGCTTTGCATTGCGTCGCTATGAGCACAATGCCCATCTGCCTCAGGTAAATGTGAATGCCGATGCGGGCAGTATATTCTTTACCGACAGGAAAAACTTCATGGGCCTGCGCAAGAGCCATTTCGAAGTAAACGCACATATAAAGCCCAGGCGAGTCCGCAACCGGGAGTTCACGGCAGCCGACTCGGCTCGTTTTGCCGCCCGCCGGGCCGGTTGGGAGGCCGAGAGGGCGATGCATGCCGGAGCCGACAGTATAGACCTCAGCGTCGATGAGTCGACAGGACGTCTGTTGCGCCGCCTTCAGATGAGCGGACGTCTCACAGCCGAGCGTGGCGGGATGTTTTCACCATATTTCCCTCTGCGCAACCGCATATCCAGATTTGACATGGAGTTTTCGACCGACAGTGTGGTATTGCGCAATGTGAGATATGAGTGCGGCAGGTCCGACTTTACTATAAACGGCTCTGTGTCAAATATACGCAGAGCTCTGACGCGTGGCGGCAAACTTGAACTGGACTGGAATCTACACAGCGATTCGCTCAATGTCAACGAATTGGTTCAGGCGCTTTACAGAGGCGCAGACTATGCGGCCAAGTCCGACGGCACCGCTGTGAATGTCGATGCACGGTCGGAAGCCGACCTTGACAGGATGGCCGACAACGCCTCTATGTCGGCCGACAGTGTGAGCGCAGTACTCATACCGATGAATCTCGACGCACGGCTTAATGTCAGCGCCGACAATATAGTATATTCCGACATGGATATGCACGATTTCAAGGGCGAACTTCTTGTAAGCGAGGGTGCTCTTAATCTACACAATCTTCATGCCTCGTCGGAAATGGGTCGTGTGAGTCTCAACGCACTGTATTCAGCTCCTGACAGGAAAGAGATGCGCTTTGGCATGGGGCTGGACCTCACCGGCATTGATATAAAGAAATTTGTAGGCATGGTACCTGCGGTAGATTCTCTGATGCCTCTGCTCAACAGCTTCGAGGGCATTATCGACGCGAGCATAGCCGCCACAGCCGATATCGATACTACGATGAATATAGTTATGCCGTCGCTTGACGCCGCCATAAGACTCAACGGACGCGACTTGGTGCTTCTGGACGGAGAGACATTCCGCACACTGGCCAAGTGGCTGATGTTTAAGGATAAACAGAAGAATGTAATCGAGCATATGGAGGCAGAGATGCTTGTGCGCAACTCGATGGTACAGCTGTTCCCGTTTGTATTTGATTTCGACCGTTATCGTCTGGCCGTGATGGGAAGCAACGACCTTGATTTGAATTTCAAGTATCATATATCGGTGCTGAAGTCGCCATTGCCGTTTAAGTTTGGAATAAATCTGTCGGGAAATCCGGATGACATGAAGGTGAGGCTCGGGGGCGCCAAATATAAGCCTGGAGATGTGGGCGAAAGTATGGCTATTGTGGCGGACACAAGGGTCAATCTGCTTAAGGAAATTGACAATGTGTTCAAGCGTGGCTCCAGGGCCGCCCGCCTGGGTGCGCTGAAGATTGAGGGGGCTGTGCCACCCGTTACCGATGGCCGGGAGGTAGCTGACACGATATCGGCCGCCGACTCGCTGGTGTTCATTAAGGAGGGTCTTCTCCCGGCTCCGCCACCTCTGCCTGCCAACGGAGATGACGATGTGGCGCCCGTCGACAAGAAATCCAAAAATAAAAGAAACAAAAACAAGAAAGAATAAATGGCAATGACTCCTGAACAGATGGCTGTAAGCCGCTATCTGAAGCGGCACGACTTGATTAGCTTCTCTCCGACAGCGGCGCTTATCGATATGGACGGCACGCTGTATGACTCTATGCCACGGCATGCCGACGCGTGGTACCGTCTGATGACGGAAGAGGGTGTACCCTGTGAGCATGACGAGTTTTTCATGTATGAAGGACGCACCGGACGCGATACGATAAGACTGTTGTTCAAGCGTGCGTTCGGACGCGATGTCACTGATGAGGAGTGTGAGGCTCTGTATCTGCGCAAGACACAGTATTTCAAAGAACTGCCTGATGTCTCACCGATGCCGGGCGCTGATAGGATGATAGGCGAATTCATGCGACGCGGCATTACTACGGTACTTGTCACCGGCTCAGGCCAGCGCTCGCTTATCGACCGTCTTGACCGGGATTATCCGGGAGCCTTTCCTGCGGGTATGCAGATTACTTCGCGCGATGTAGTTCATGGAAAGCCACATCCGGAGCCTTATCTGAGGGCTATGGAAAGAGCGGCAGCAACGCCCGACAGCAGTATTGCTGTTGACAACGCTCCCATGGGGGTGCTCTCGGGCGCCGAATCGGGTGCATTTACCATCGGAGTCACAACAGGGCCGATTCCTGAGAAAGAGCTTGTCGATGCCGGTGCCGATATCGTGTATCCGTCGATGCTTGTGCTTGCCGAGAGGTTGCCTTTGCTTCTTGACGTATTCGGCATGTCAATATAACTGTGTCGGTAATTCCCGAACAACTATAAATCAAGAACATTAAGAAACGCTTGTATGCAGAAACTGATATTTACAAATGAAGTGGCCCGCGAACTTTCAGGACTGATTGCTGCGGCCAATCCCCATGGTGTTTATGTGCTCGCCGACAGCAATACCGTCATGCTTGTATGGCCTTATTTAGCCGCCGATTGTCCGGCCTTGTCGGATGCTCGGCTGATTACTGTTCCGGCGGGAGATATCAACAAGAATCTTGACTCGTTGTCGCATATATGGAGTGAATTGCAGAAGCTGGGCGCCAATCGCCACTCCATGTTGATTAATGTCGGTGGAGGTATGATAACCGATATAGGCGGGTTTGCTGCATCGACATTTAAGCGTGGCATGCGGTTTATAAATGTCCCGACTACCCTGCTCGGGGCTGTTGACGCCTCTGTCGGAGGAAAGACGGGTATAAATTTCGGAGGACTTAAAAATGAAATCGGAGCTTTCCGTGAGGCTGAGGCTGTGGTTATATCTACAGCTATGTTTTCATCGCTGCCGGATTCGGAGATGTATTCAGGCTACGCCGAGATGATAAAGCATGGTTTGCTTGATGGCGAGGAGGCACTTACGGCATTACTTGCATATAATCCATGTGTACATGATTTCAATTGCATGCTTGAGCTGTTGGAATCGTCGGTTGGAGTGAAACGGCGTGTTGTCGCCGAGGACCCTACTGAGAAAGGGCTGAGAAAATCTCTCAATTTGGGACATACGGCAGGGCATGCCTTTGAGAGCCTGGCTATGGAGAAAGGTGCGCCAGTGCCCCATGGCTATGCTGTGGCGTGGGGCATTGTGGTGGAACTTGTATTAAGCCATATGCACAAGGGATTTTCTACAGCTCTGCTGCGCAAGATTGCTGGCTATGTGCGTGATCATTACGGTGTTCCGTCGATTACATGTGATGACTATCCACGTCTGCTTGAGTTGATGCATCACGATAAGAAGAATCTTGACGACAGGATAAACTTCACCATGCTTGAGGCTCCCGGAGTTGTGGCAATCGACAGTATTGCCGGCGAGGAGGATATCAAGGTGGCTCTTGATATTTTCCGTGATCTGATGTCGATGTAGCGCATATCTCTGACGTACGGGCATAAAAAAAGCTGATCACTTTGTGTGGTCAGCTTATTTCATGCTGTGATTCCAGAGTGTACTATGGCACGGAATTCACTGCTGTGTTGGGGCGAGCAAAAATTACTCAGCAACAACGGCAGAGTCAGCGGGAGCAGCTACGCTGTCAGCAGCTACGCTGTCAACAACTGCAACTTCCTCTACAGCAACTTCCTCTACAACTACAGAGTCAGCAGCGTTAGCCTCGGCGTTAGAGTTGCCACCGCAAGAGAAAAGTGATACGCTGAATACAACAGCAAGTAATAAAACTAACTTTTTCATTTCGTTTTGTAATTAATAATAAAACAATTTTTTAGCTTCAAAAACGATGCAAAGTTAATACATTTCCTGGAATTGCAAACACTTTTTTTCTGAAATTTTTGCAAGGAGATCTTATTTTTGCAAAAAATCCGAAAATCGGGTGTTAATTAATTAAGTTATGTTAAATTAATGTACTGTGAATAAACATCAACGGCGATACGTGAGGTATCGCCGTTGGTATAATGGATATTTCCGGAGGGGCAATCACTTCATAAAATGATGCCGTGAGATATCCGGAAGAAATCGAGTATTAAATTTATGCGCAAATTTGCTTATCAGAGGTATTTTCCGAAATCGGTGAGGTGCATGTCGCCCTGTGCGTTGAATGTCTCGTGCATTGCGAAAGCCGCGCGAAGGGTATGGGGAGTCTGTCCCATACCGAGGCGTAGGTATTCGCGGAGCATCGGACGGTAGTCGGGATGTGCGCAGTTTTCAATGATGGCTTCGGCACGCTGTACGGGATCTTTGCCGCGGAGGTCGGCTACACCTTGCTCGGTAATGATTACGTCTACGGAGTGTTCGCTGTGGTCAACGTGGGCTACCATTGGCACGATTGCCGAGATGAGGCCGCCTTTGGCTACCGACGGGCATGAGAATATCGAGATGTAGGCATTGCGGGCGAAGTCGCCGGAACCGCCGATACCGTTCATCATCTTTGTGCCGAGCACATGTGTCGAGTTGACATTGCCGAAGATGTCGGCTTCGAGAGCGGTGTTCATGGCAATCACACCGAGTCGGCGTATTACCTCGGGGTTGTTGGAGATTTCGCTCGGGCGCAGGAGCACTTTATTGCGGAAGAACTCGATGTTGTCGTACACGTGGCGCATGGCATCGTCGGTGATGGTCATGGCACATGTTGAGGCAAATTTACAGCGCTCGCGTTCCATGAGGTGGATTACGGCATCCTGGATAACCTCGGTGTACATTTCGAACGGTGGTATCTCGGTAGCGTCGGCAAGACCGAAGAGCACGGCATTGGCCACATTACCCACACCGCTCTGGAGAGGGAGGAATTCTTTGGGTATGCCACCGCTGCGATACTGGCTGATAAGGAATCCGGCAACGTTGGCTCCGATGCGCTTGCTGATGTCGTCAAGTTCGGAAAACTTCTTCACACCGTCGGTGACGTCGCTCTTCACGATGCCGATAATCTTGGATGGGTCGACACGCAGAATGGTGTCGCCGATGCGGTCGCTTGGCTTATATATAGGTATCTCGCGGCGGTAGGGAGGGTCGAGGGGGATATATATATCGTGGAATCCTTCAATCTCTGGCGAAATCGAACTGTTGAGCTCAATCACAATCTTCTTGGCCATGCGGGCCAGAGTAGGGATGTTGCCTACGCCTGAGCCGAGCACGATGTTGCCTTTGTCGTCGACGCTTGCAGCATCGATGATGGCGAAGTCGATGCCGCCGAGCTCACCGTAGCGCAGTGTCTGGGCGAGTTCGGAGATGTGCATGTCGAAGTAGTGTGCATCGTGGGAGTTGATGCGCTTGCGGAGATCGGGGGTGTTCTGGTATGGCGAACGGCGGTCTAATGCGTTGGCACGGGCGAGGGCGCCGTCGGCATGTTCCTGGGTGGATGCGCCGGTGTATACGTTTACTTTGAACGGCCGGCCGGCTGCATGTTCGCGCTCAGCTTTCGCAGCCAGTGCTTCAGTGACAAGTTTCGGGGTGCCGGATGCCGTAAAACCTGACAGACCTAAGGTATCTTGATCTTTAATCAGTTCGGCAACTTCCTGCGGAGTAAGAACGGGGAATGCCATATCTTGAATATTTTGATAATGATATTGTAATGACAATAAATTGGTAGGTGGTCTTTTCGAGAAAGTGGCCTACTTTTTGTAATTTTGCACAAAATTAGGAAATAACCGTCCACAAAGCAAATTTTCGTTGCACAAAGTTGATACAAATGAGCAATAGACAATCAGATACAACTGCTACGACCTTGTCGGCTGAAGACAGTCGCCATCTTTATATAGAGACTTACGGTTGTCAGATGAATGTGGCCGACTCGGAGGTCGTGGCCTCAGTGATGGGCATGGCAGGCTATTCGGTAACGGACAATCCGGATGATGCCGATGCCATATTGCTGAATACCTGTTCGATACGCGATAATGCCGAACAGAAAATCGTAGGCCGCCTGCAGGCTCTTGCCGCAGTCAAGCGCAAGCGCGGAGGCAGGCTGATAGTAGGTGTGATAGGCTGTATGGCCGAAAGAGTGAAAGACGACCTTATAGCCAATCATGGTGTCGACCTTGTGGCTGGCCCCGATTCCTATCTGTCGCTGCCCGAACTGTTTGCCGCAGTCGAGGCGGGAGAGACGGCCATCAATGTGGAACTCTCGACCACAGAGACCTACCGCGATATCATACCGATGAAGATTACAGGCAATAGGGTGAGCGGCTTTGTCAGCATTATGCGCGGGTGCAATAATTTCTGTACATATTGCATTGTGCCCTATACCCGCGGACGCGAACGCAGCCGTGAACCGCGAAGCATTCTTGCCGAGGTTGCCGATTTGCGTAGCCGAGGTTTCCGGGAGGTGACGCTGCTCGGCCAGAATGTAAATTCATACGACTGGGTCGGAGAGGATGGCAAGCGTGTGGATTTCGCAGGTTTGCTCGCCATAGTGGCGCAGGCTGCTCCCGACATGCGTATACGCTTTACGACAAGTCACCCAAAGGATATGAGCGATGAAATCATTGCTACGATTGCGCGCTATCCTAATGTGTGCCGTCACATACATCTGCCGGTACAGTCGGGGTCGAATGCCGTGTTGAAGAGTATGAACAGGAAGTATACACGCGAATGGTATCTCGACCGTATAGCCGCGATACGTCGAATGATACCAGATTGCGGCATATCGACCGACCTGTTTACCGGTTTTCATGATGAGACAGAGGAGGATTTCCTCCAGACGCTGTCGCTGATGGAGGAAGTGGGCTTTGACTCTGCGTTCATGTTTAAGTACTCGGAACGTCCCGGCACTGTTGCTGCGAAGACTATGCCCGATAATGTGGCCGAAGATGTGAAAATCGAGCGTCTCAACCGCATGATTGCGTTGCAGAACCGACTGTCGGCCGAGTCCAACCGACGTGACGAGGGGCGTGTGCTCGATGTGCTTGTGGAAGGCGTGGCCAAGCGCTCCAAGGAGCAGATGGTGGGACGCTCGAGCCAGAACAAGGCGTGTGTGTTCCCGCGCGGCAATGCTAAGGTAGGCGATTTCGTCAAAGTGAGGGTTGTCGGATCGTCGTCGGCCACTCTGCTTTGCGAGCTTGTCGAGGAGTAGCAGTAAAAACGAATAAGTTATAAAACGCTTCACCCTGATATCCGCACGATATCGGGGTGAAGCGTTTTATGTCAGTGTCGAGAAATTGTTGCAGTGTGTAGATTTCAGTCGGCCGAGGTATTCAGTATCTCGAGAAGCGATTCGCGTGAATGGATACGTATCTCCTGATTGTCATAGCCAATAATGCCGCGCTGCTTCATGCTTTCGAGTGTGGCTATGAACGAAGTGCGCTGTACCCCGAACAGAGCATACAGGTCACGAGCCTTGCATGTGAGAGCAATGTCTTGTCCGCCTTTCTGAGTCAGTGATATAATCCAGAATGCGATACGCTCTTCAAGGGAGCCTGCGGTAATCGACAGGATGCCTTCTACGACTTTCTGGGCGCTCATCGACAGGGTGTTCAGAAAGTTGTACATGAATATCTCAGTGGTATAAAGAATTTTCATGTAGTCGTTTTTAGAAATCTGCAATACACCGGTAGGTTCAAGGGCAAATACTGAATTCGGGTAGAACGGGGCTTTGCCGAAGAGGAATTCGGGCGCTATTACACATGGCGCATGCAAAGTCTGCGACACTTTGAAACGTCCGTCGGAGTTGGAAATAGTAGAGCGTACGCTCCCGCTTATCACAAACTTGATGTGTGTGCATGGTTCGTGGGCATTTATAATCGGGTTGCCCTCTGTATATTTGAGAAAGTGGAATTTGGCTTTTTCCACAATCTCGGATATTTTATCGTGGCTTACACCTTTGAATAGTGGAAGCCCCATGAGTATTTCATACATGCTGTCCATAGTGCACCTTATTTATATAGGTTAACGTCTGTGTCCCGTAAAAGTTCCTGAATCTGTGTTCAAGCATTTCTTTTGATACCAATTTTATCATTTCGGTTCCGGAGATATAGCTGTAGGGAGTTTATGATATTTTGCCAGGCCACGTATGCCGCCGGCCCGACCGACGATATAGGGTCGAGATATGTCAGCGACATCCATATTGCCAATACCGTATTTTTCTGGCCGAGTCCTTGCGCTCCGGAAATCCTGTCGCCATATCTGCGTCCTACGATACGGCCGATTGCGAATTGCAACACACATACCGCAAGCGAGGCCGCTGCGATAATAATCATCTCAGGAACTCGTGATGCGGGCTCGTGGATTATGAAGCTGACGGCATTTCCGACAACAATGATAAGGGCGCATGCCCAAAGGTAGAATGACAGTGACTGGCGAGATGCTATCGCAGCATGCACGCGTGGCATATATGCCCTGAATAGCAGCGCAAGAGCCAGAGGAGCGAGGATAAGAGGAAGTACGCGCTGGCTTATGAGAAGTGTCGAGTCCATAAAGGATATATCGGAATTATATCCTATGAAGGAGAAAAGAACAGGTGCCAGCATGGCCACTGAAATATTGCTGATGAGTGAATATGTGGCTAACATAGTCACTGATCCGCCAAGCATTCCTGTGATTACCGGCGCTGCTGTGGCTGTTGGACAGAATATGCATATAAATGTGCCTTGTGCGATATCGGTGCTAGCTGGAGCTATGGCAATGTATACGGCCACTGCTCCAATAATCTGGATTGCAAGTAGTATCCATATGAATCTGCCTATGTGAAATTCCTTAGGATTAATTTTGCAGAATGTGAGCAGAAGCATTGTAAATATGAGGTATGGCGATAGAAATGCCAGATAGTGGATGCTGTCGTGGAATATTATTCCCATAAGCATAGCTATCGGGAGCATCCATGGTTTTATCGCTTGCCTGAATTCGGTTATATTCATTGCGGCTGTCGTGGCTTGTTCGGAATCTGAGGCAAAGGTAGTCATTTTTCATAATATGGCAATTTCCCGCAAGATGGCAGCCGATATGGTGCGACTACTTGTCTTCACAAGTGTAAAAATAGTTCATAATACCTCCGGGGATATCCGAAATTGTGTGTTGTGGCGTCTTGTTCCCGGTAATTTTATCTCGATTTAATATCTATATTTTTAAATATTAAATAATTGATTATCAATATTAATTATTTATAAAATATGCAATATATATTTATGTTTGGGTACAATAGCGGGAAATTTCAGGAAAAAGATAGCTTACTTTGCAATACAATAGCGAATTCTCTTTGATTCGTGTGAAAAATTGGTATTAATAATTATTTTAGGGTTAGTATAGATTGTTAGAATCAATTAATGCGACGAATGTAAATAGTGCATAAAAGTAAATGTGTTTTATGTTAGGTTTGGAAGCCTTTAATAAGGCAACAATTAACGGCCATTTCGTGAGAAACGGCCGTTAATTGTTGTATGGGTTGTGGATAATGATTATATTCGCCACTCAAAATTACCAGACATGTCCCAATCAATCTTTTACCTGTTTCTTTATTGTTTATTAACGGCTTGTACTATAGTGTGTTCTGGGTGTGCCCGAGATGTGGAGATGAGCGATAAATTGCGTGGATTGCTCAATGAGATAGACTCTTCGTTTAAGTATCGCGAGGATATGATTGATGCACGGGCGCGTAATATCGCCGAATTGCGCGATTCAATAAGGGCGTCGTCTGATTATGATGAGCGTATAAGGCTGTATGGGCGTCTGATAGACGAGGGCCGTCATTTTCAGATTGATTCAATGCTGATGTATTACTCCGAAGCTAAGGAGGATGCGCTTGCTCACGGTGATATAGAGAATGTGAGAAAGTATGAAATAGGATCGATGGAACTTATGCCGCTGAAAATACGAATGCATGAAGCTATTGTGGCCATTGATACTACTGATGTGTCCGCTCTTTCAAAAAGCAATAGAATCGCCTTTTATAAGTCGGCGAGACAGGTATATATATATTTTACAACGATTTATTCGCATTGGGATGTAAACATGGAGTTACTTGAGCGGGTCGGAGAGTTTTCACGGCTTTTAGTGTCGGAACTTGCAGAGGAGGATGACGGTTATTTTTTATATAAGGCGACAGCTGATATTGCTGACAATAATCTTTCGCTCAGTATCGCTACGTTGCGCGACTATCTGTCGGGAATTGACGCGTCGCATCCCAATTTTATCGATGCAACCGGCATGCTCGCACTTGCTTATTTCAGAAGGGAGCGCTACGACGACTGGGCTTATTGTATCGCCCTGACGGCCTTGGTTGAAAATCAACGCGGATATATCGACGGGGAAGCGCTCAAGCAGTTGGGCCGATGGGTTTATGAGTCGGGCGATGCGTCGCGGGCGTATGCCTATATCGTTATAGCAGAGGAGAATGAGGTGCGTAGCGGTGCTGTTGTAAGGAGTGTGCATGTGTCGGATGCGATGCCATTTATAAGCAATGCCTATAGGGAGAGCGAGCGTAACTCGACAGTACTTTTATGTATAATAATCGGGTGTATGATAGTCATACTGATATTGGTGGGGGTGTTGTTCTACCGTAGGGCACGAGAGCGTGCCGAATTGGCCGATGCAAAAGACGAGCTTGCCAGGGCCAATGCTACAAAGGAGGTCTATCTCGGGCGTTTCCTGTCGTTATGCTATATATATATGGACAAGATGCAGGATGTGTGTAAGGTTGTATCGCGAAAACTGGCAGCCGGTCAGACCGAAGAACTTTATCATATGATGCGTACCGGTAAACTGGAAGATGAACAAAAGGAATTGTTTTATAGAGAGTTTGATGAGGCATTCATCAATATTTATCCGACATTTATCCGTGATGTCAATGCCTTGATGAAAGACGGTTTCAAACTTGGCGACGAAAACGCCGGTCATCTTACTCCGGAACTTCGTATACTTGCCTTCATGCGTCTTGGATTGGACGACAGCAGTAAGATAGCCCGTTTTCTCAATCTCTCGGTCAATACAGTGTACACCTATCGCAACCGGATGAAAAACCGAGCTTCCGACCGGGATAATTTCGAGATTATGGTGATGGAAATCGGGCGTCTGTGAAGAATTTGTCTCGTAAAAATATTTATATTCATATTTAAGATACGAATATCTATATACCATGAAAGTCAATTTGTTAGGTAGAATATATCTGTAATATATTCTATATTGAATCTCGATTACATAGGATTGTGTTGGCAGATACTATCTTTGCGATGTTCAAATCAGAAATGATATAAAAATCGATTGTTTGAACACGACAGCGAGAAACTCGCGACATGAGTTTTAGTTTTAGAAATGAATTAGGATAGTTTGTCTACACACTTTTATGTGTGACAGGAAAAGATTGATGTTTTAGGTTTAAAATTAGGGGTATTCAATTACCACAAGGCGGACCGCTCGGGAGAACGGTCCGCCTTGCTTTCAGGCATGAGGGGTAGATTTCATATGCCATAGATTATTTTTGAGAGCTTGCACAATATAATAGAATGAAAATTTGTATCTTTGCACGCGTGCGGTATTACACTAAGGACAATAATATAGACCCGCACGAAGATGTCATATGACTGATCAGAACGGGAAACAACTCGTGCTTGACAAGCGCTATCTGCGCATGGCCCGCATCTGGGCGGAAAACTCTTATTGCCGTAGGCGTCAGGTAGGAGCATTACTGGTTAAAGACCAGATGATTATATCCGACGGATACAATGGTACTCCGGCCGGATTCACCAATGTGTGTGAGGATGAGGACGGTTCTACCAAACCTTATGTGCTTCATGCCGAAGCCAATGCCATAACAAAAGTGGCTCGTAGCGGTAATTCCAGCGAGGGTTCGACCCTCTATATTACGGCTTCCCCCTGTATGGAGTGCAGCAAACTGATAATACAGGCCGGAATAAAGAGAGTCGTGTTCAACGAGCTCTATCGGCTGTCGGATGGCCTTGACCTTTTGGCAAACGCGGGAGTAGAGTGTATCCATATATCCGAGCTTGACTGATTTTGCATATGTAAATTGATATAATACAGCAATTTAGGCTTAAATATTACATAAAGGAGTATTATCCTGTAGCATGACGCAGGTCTGCTATACCCTTTGATTCGCATAGAAATGAAACACATAAAAAAGCCCGAAGCGTGGCTTCCTCTGATTATTGCTTCAGCCCTGGCCATAGGCATTGCTGTCGGTGTCGTGCTTAACAGCCGCATGCATCTTAGTCCCGGACAGGAAAAATTGGGAGAAATATTGTCGCTTATCAACAACGATTATGTCGACGAAGTGAGTATCGATTCACTTATCGAGCAGAGTCTTCCCGATCTCATAGCCAATCTTGACCCTCACTCCAACTATATTCCGGCAAAAGACCTCAAGGCGGTCAATGACGAACTTGAAGGGTCGTTCAGCGGCATAGGCATATCGTTTACGATGTTTACCGACACGATTACCGTCAATGAGGTGATACCCGGTGGTCCGTCGGAAAAGGCCGGCATACTCCCGGGCGACCGTATTGTCAGCATTAATGATTCAGTAGTGGCCGGCATGGGTATTGCCCAGACTGATATTGTAAAGCGCCTGCGCGGTATGAAGGGGAGCGTTGTCAAACTTGGCATACGCCGTTCAACCAGCAAAAAACCGCTTACATTTGAAGTAACCCGCGGCGACATCCCGCTCAATTCGGTCGATGCCGCCTACATGATATCGCCTGAGACGGGATATATTAAGGTAAATAAATTCGGACGCACTACCTACGATGAGTTCCTCACCGCGCTCGCCCGGCTTACAGCAAGCGGCGCCGGCAGTTTCATCGTCGACTTGCGCGGCAACGGCGGCGGATTCCTTGAGATGGCCATAATGATGGCCAATGAATTTCTGCCTATAGACTCGCCGATAGTGGAGACCCGAGGACGCCATGAGAGCGAGAACAGCGCTATAGCGAGTGACGGCAACGGGTCGTTTCAGAATGCGGGACTTGTAGTGCTTCTTGACGAATATTCGGCTTCGGCGAGCGAGATTTTTGCCGGAGCCATGCAGGACAATGACCGTGCCTTGATTGTCGGACGCAGAAGTTTCGGCAAAGGCCTCGTGCAGCGTCAGATTACGCTGCCCGACAGTAGTGCCGTACGTCTTACAGTACAGCGTTATTATACTCCGTCGGGACGTTGCATACAGAAGGATTACCGTCTTGGTGAGCGCGGAGCCTATGAGCAGGATATTACCAAGCGCTACGAACATGGCGAGTTTTTCGCCTCCGACAGCATTCATCTCAACAAGGAGGTCGAATATCACACCATCGGAGGACGCAAGGTATATGGCGGAGGGGGCATCATGCCTGATGTATTTGTGCCCAACGACACAGTAGGCATATCGAGCTACTATATTAATGTGCTTAATGCCGGACTTCTGCAGAAGTTTGCATTCCAGTATACCGACCGCCGCCGTGAGACTCTCTCCAAGGCCGCTAATCTCAGCGAACTGTTGCGTATGCTACCTTCCGACGAAGAGTTGCTGCAGCAGTTTGTCTCTTATGCATCGTCCAACGGAGTGCCGGCACGATGGTATTATATCAACATTTCCCACCGTTTGATTGTTAACTACTTGAAAGCCTTGATTGCAAGCGACACTCTTGGCCGTGAGACCTACTATCAGGTAGCCAATACCGACGATACCACTGTGCAGCGTGCATTGCGCGAGCTCACCGAGGGCCGGGCTACAGCTCCGATTACGGCAGGGACCGACAGCCTCGGTGTGCATCCCGTGAGACAAGGCGGTAAATAACAATCTTACCGACAATGAGAAAGGAAGAAATACGTAGCCGCATAAAGGCCCGCAAGGCCATGCTTACCGACGCCGAGCGACAGAGTGCCGCCGACGCTGTGTTCGCAGTTCTGGAGAATTCGGTGGCATTCATGCTTGCCGACAATATACTGCTTTATCATTCGCTCCCCGACGAACTCTCGACCAGAGCGTTCATAGAGAAATGGCACGACCGCAAGAATTTCTTTCTCCCAAGGGTGCACGGTGTCAACCTTGAGGTATTGCCTTACAATAGGAGTTCACTCAGGCTCGGTGCATTCCAGATTGAGGAACCCCAGGGCGACGATGTGCGCGACATCTCATCAATTGAGCTTATCGTAGTGCCCGGAGTGGCTTATGACCGCTGTGGCAACCGCGTAGGCCGCGGAAAGGGGTTTTACGACAGGTTGCTTGCCTCTACCCATGCCACCAAGGTTGGCGTGGGCTACGATTTTCAGCTTGTCGACGATATTGACAGCGAACCGCACGATGTGGTGATGGATTTAGTCGTCACCGAGCATGAGATAATAAGAGTGCGCCGCAGGTAGTATGTTGTCATAAGTCTTTCCTGCCGGTATCAGCTATGCCAATCACATTATCATATATATGACTCTTATCCGGACTACCACTTCACTGTCGGCTGTGCTTTTGCAGGAGCCCTCGGTGATACCTGTTATAAACCGTTTCGGCATACGGCTCGGTGTCAGCAACGCTACTGTCGGTCGGATATGCGAAATCCATTCGCTTGACAGCAATTTCGTGCTTGCTATACTGAACACGCTTGTCAACGAAGGGTATTTCCCCGAGAATCTGCTCCGCGGGTGTGGCTGCCATGAGGTAGCCGGCTATCTGGCCAAGGCCGACAATGACTGTCGGCGCACACTTGTGCCTAATGTGCTTGCCCACTTCGGTCGCCTTATGTCGACGGTGTCGGGCGAGAGCAACATGCCTATGATTCACGGAATGGCGCGCCATGCGCTTGCCTCTCTCGACGAGGCTATAGAGTGCGAGCTTACCGAGGTGTTCCCGATGGTGATGCAGCCCGATGCGTCGCGGCAAGCCGATGTATACCGTATGGTAGCACGCCATACCGAGCGTATGTGTGACTGCTGGAGCGAGATTGCCGACTTGCGTAGCATGCTTGTGAATCTTGTCAGCGGAGAGATGGATTCCAATCTGCTGTACGCCGTCATAGTCGCTGTTGGAGCCCTTGAAAACGATCTTCATAAAAACAACCGTCTGCGCAGCCGCATTCTGCTTCCGCTGCTCAGCGAGACAAATCCCTGCGGCGGGGCGGCTGATTCAGGACAATGAGGATAGTGATAGTTACAGCCGATACGGCTCGTGCGGTAGGACTGCGTTGGGTTATCAACCATTATTTTGAACTGGAGGCCAATGTAGTCGCTCCCATAGCGTCGGTTGCCTCGGAAATTGACGATTCCGACACCGGTGCCACCGTATATATGGTTGATGCCGACGTGTGGTGTTCCATGGCTGATTTCTTCATACCCCGGCGTCAGCGCACAATAGTCATCGGCACACGTGCCGGCATGTTTTCTACAGTACAGAGCGAAGGCGATATGGTAGAGGAGTTGCGCAGTCGTATTGACGGTATGAGTGCGATTGCTGTCGAGCAGTCGCTGCCCGGCCTGTCTCACCGTGAGGTCGAGGTATTGCGTCACATCGCGCTCGGACATCTCAACAAGGAGATTGCCGACGCTCTCGGTATAAGCATAAACACAGTGTTGTCGCATCGCAAGAACATCACGGCGAAACTCGGCATACGCTCGGCGTCAGGTCTTAGTGTGTATGCGATGATGAACGGCTATCTCTCACCCGTGGAGATACAATGATATATTGTCGCTTTCACGTATTGTTGTCTGTTGACATCAATATGTGCGGTGGATGATGTAGTCGAATATCGATATGAAAGCCGTGCGTGTAGGCGACTCGGGGAAATATGATATGATGTCGACAGCCTCGTCGCGCAGACGCTGCATTGTGGCATACGCGTAGTCGATGCCTCCGGCCCGCCGGGCATATTCTATCAAGGTATCAATTTCTTCGGAATTCAGCTCGTCGCGGCGCACGAGTTCGTTCATTGCCGCGCAATCATCTATGTCAGTGCGGTGGAGCGCATAAAGGAGCGGCAGGGTCACTTTGCCCTCGCGCAGGTCGTTGCCTGTCGGTTTGCCGAGGTCGTGGCTGTCAGGGAAATAGTCGAATATGTCGTCGCGTATCTGAAATGCCAGTCCTATCAGGCGGCCGAACTGCTCCATCCTTTCGGTATCTTCACGTGGCGCTTCGGTGGCTATCGCACCCATACGCACGCATGCCACAAACAAAGAGGCTGTCTTGTTGTCGATTACCTCCATATAGGCTTCCTCCTCAAGGTGATGGTTGCGGGCCTTGTTTATCTGGTCGATTTCGCCAAGCGACAACTGTCGGCCGAGCGCGCCGATTGTCGATGCGATATCAAGGTTTCCGGTAAGTAGAGCTTCCTGGAGGGCCATGCTGACAAAGAAATCTCCGACGAGTACAGCGATATGGTTGTCCCAGATGGTATTGATTGTGGGCCGGCCTCGGCGCAGTGGGGTCTCGTCCACAACATCGTCATGAATGAGCGAGGCATTATGTAGCATCTCGATTGCGGCGGCGCCATGAAGCGCTGTGCTGTTGATGCCTCCGAACAGCTTGGCGCTCAAGAGTACCATCACGGGTCGTATCTGCTTCCCTTTGGTGGTGAGATAGTTGGAGACAATCTCGTTCATGAGCGGGTTGGAGGTATGAAGCGCATGTCGCATGCGCTCGTTTAGCTCCTTCAACTCGGGAGCTATGGAGTGGAGTATGTCTTCAAATGCGGTCATTGAGGCAAATTGTGGTACAAAATTAGTAAAAGTCTTAAATTCTTTATACTTTTATCGTCAAATAATGAATGGACAATCGTAAATACCTCAGGATATGACCGACAAAAAACTGTTTCTCCTCGACGCTTACGCCCTGATATATCGTGCATACTATGCTCTTATACGAGCTCCCCGCATTACATCGCAGGGGATGAACACATCTGCTATATTCGGCTTTGTCAATACTCTCGACGAGGTCCTGAAAAAGGAGAATCCATCGCATATTGCGGTGTGTTTTGATCCGTCGGGCCCGACTTTCCGCCATGAGATGTATGAGGCCTACAAGGCGCAGCGCGAGAAGCAGCCGGAGGATATCACACGCTCGGTGCCATATATAAAAGATATAATCCGCGCATACGGCATACCGGTGGTCGAGGTGCCAGGATATGAGGCCGACGACGTGATAGGCACTCTCTCGCGCAATGCCGAGCGTGATGGGTACACTACATATATGATGACACCCGACAAGGATTACGGACAGCTCGTCACCGACCGGGTGTTTATGTACAGGCCATCAGTGCGCGGCGCCGATATCGAAATCAGAGGCCCCAAAGAGGTCTGCGCCAAATATGGCATAGACACCCCCGCTCAGGTGATTGATCTGCTTGCGCTCGAAGGGGATGCCGTCGATAATATTCCCGGTTGTCCGGGTGTCGGCGAAAAGACCGCAGCAAAGCTAATCGGAGAATGGGGCAGTGTCGAGAATCTGCTTGACAACACCTCGCAGCTCAAAGGGGCCATGCAGAAACGTATAATCGAAAATGCCGAGCAGATACGTTTTTCAAAAATTCTGGCCACGATTAAGACCGATGTTCCCGTCGATATTAGTATAGATGCCCTAAAGCGGGGTATACCCGACACTTCGGAACTGGCACGCATATATGGTGAGCTTGAGTTCCGCACTTTCCTTAAGCGTCTTAGCGATGTCGCGGCCGATACGGCTGTGGCCGCTCCCAAAGTGGAGGCCGAGGGTGTGATGGGCTCTCTTTTTGACATGCCGCAGGTTGCCGAAAATCAGACCGGCATTGATGTTGCGCGCTTCGATGAGACTACAGCCAGCTACCGCACTCTTGACTCTGTGTCCGAGGTAGAGAGATTTGTGGGTTCACTGCAGGGGGTGGCGCAGATTGGTGTGGCGTCATATGCCACGGGAGAGTGTGATATGACTTCACGTTGGCACGGGATAGCTGTCGCTACCTCGCCGGGAAACGCGGTGTATATCGTGCTGCCGGGTGACGCTGAGCAGCGCCGACAGATGGTGACGGCTATTGCTCCATTGTTTCAGAGCTCCACTACCGTTGTTGTCAGCCATGATGTGAAGCGTGAGATGATACTTTTGCGCCGCGAGGGGGTGATGTTCACGGCTCCATATTTCGATACCGGCATAGCACATTATCTTCTTGAGCCGGAGATGAATCATGCCTTGCCGCGCCTTGCCGCAGCAATGTTGGCCTGTCATACTTTGGACTACGATAATGAGTCGCGCCTGTCAAAGAAAGGAGAGATGCTTCCCGCAGGCGAGGAGGCAAAACGCTTGTGTGAGATGGCCGATGTCACTTTGCGCCTTCATCGTCCGCTCCTCGACAGAATTGACAGCGACGGGTTGCGTCATCTGATGGATGATATTGAGCTGCCGCTGGTTGGTGTGCTTGCCGACATGGAGTGGACAGGCGTGCGTATCGACGTGCACGCTCTGGCCGAATTGCAGCGCCGTTTCTCCACACAATTGCGTGCAATGGAGGAGGATGCCTACAGGCTTGCCGGAACTACATTCAACATTGCGTCGCCTTCGCAGGTCGGAGAGGTGCTTTTCGGACGTCTGCAGCTCGACCCTAAGGCCAAACGCACTAAAAAAGGCGGATATTCCACCACCGAGGAAATCCTCGACAAATACCGCGATGCCCACCCGCTGGTAGGACTGATACTTGATATACGCGGACTCCGCAAGCTGCTCACCACCTACATCGAGGCACTCCCGGCGATGATAAACCCGGCTACAGGCAAGATACACACAACATATAACCAGACTGTTACAGCCACAGGCCGTATCTCATCGGCAAATCCCAATCTACAGAATATACCTATCCGTACCGACAACGGACGCGAGATACGGCGCGCGTTTATAGCCGACCCGGGCTGTGTGTTCATGAGTGCCGACTATTCGCAGATTGAACTTCGCGTAATAGCTGACATATCGGGCGACAAGGATATGATTGATGCATTTGTGAGTGATGTCGACATACATCAGGCCACAGCCGCGAAGATTTATCACGAGAGCCTCGAGAGTGTCACTCCCGAGCAGCGAGCCAAGGCTAAGACCGCCAATTTCGGAATCATTTATGGCATATCGGCATTCGGACTCGCACAGAGGCTGCGTATTCCGCGGGCCGAGGCCAAAGAGCTTATCGACGGATATTTCCGCACCTATCCACATATCAGGGAGTATATCGCAGAGTCCATAGAGAAGGCTAAAAGTCAGGGCTACGTGACCACCATAATGGGGCGCAAGCGCATGCTTCCGGATATCAATTCGGCCAATGCCGTTGTGCGCGGATATGCCGAACGCAATGCTGTCAACGCGCCGATTCAGGGCTCTGCAGCCGACATCATAAAGGTGGCCATGATTAGTGTCGCCCGCCACTTCAGAGAGCGAGGGCTTAAGTCGCGAATGATAATGCAGGTACATGACGAATTGATATTCAACATTGTGCCTGAAGAGCTGGCTGAAGTGCAGGAGATAGTCACTGCCGACATGATGGGCGCCTACAAAGGGAAAGTGCCTCTTGAAGTCTCCTCAGGTGTTGGCCACAACTGGCTTGAGGCCCATTGACGTCGCGGCTACATGCTGTCATGAAACTGCGTGCTGTCATATCCTTTCTGGCAATAATATTTTCCGTCGTTGGCGTCTGTGCTGAGATTGTGCGCCATCATTTTGGTGTGGCCGACGGGCTGTCGAATGAGCACGTGCGCCACATTATGCAGGACTCCAACGGATACATATGGATTGCCACATGGTCGGGAGTTGACCGTTTCGACGGATACAGCTTCATCAATTTTCGCACCTACGCCGACGATTCCGTGCGCCTCGACCATAATCGTGTAGAGCGTCTGGCCGAAGCACCCGACGGCGGGATATTGCTTAAGACATATACCGGACGCGTTTATTTGCTTGATACGGCCTACGGTTCTTTCTCCCTTGCATCTCCATCCGACAGTGCCGCATTCGACAGCATGTCAGTATTACATAACACAACGGTGAGCGCATCACTCAGCGAATACAGGAGCGATAACAGGTTGCGTCTTGTAGATGCCGATGGCAATATATGGGAAGCCTCGCCTGACGGTGGCATCGATTGTATCACTGAAGCTCCTGCTGCATTCCGGTTTATAGAAAGCAATCCCCTCAATAGTGAGGGACGCGATATTCATGTTGTCTATGCGGCTCCTGACGGCATACTCTGGACAGCCTCGCGCGACACACGTGTTACTCTCTACGACCGTAATGGCATGTTTATAGGCAATCTTGCGCCCGACGGGCGTATCGTAGCCGACCCTTCGTTGCCTTTCGGGCGCCGGGTATACGCTATTATTGCCGACGACCGAGGGCGTATATGGCTTGGTACCAAACAGAAAGAGCTCGTTGTGCTTACGCCTGCGAAGAGCGGACGATATGTCGTGGAAAGTTACATTGAAAGCGACACTCCCGGTGCGCTCAATTGTGGAGACATCTATGGATTTGCCCCTGATGCCCGTGGGGATATGTGGCTGGCGACTTTCGGCAAGGGAGTGGCAAAGGCGGTGGCCGACTCCGCCGGGAGGATGAAATTTCTGTTTCCCCGGAGCTACGATATTTCTGCCGCGCCACGTGTGCGTTGCCTGACGCTCACTGAGAGCGGTATAATGGTGGGAGCCACAACGTCGGGGGTTCTGGCATTCGACCCTCATGCATCCGATCCCGACAGGATACGGTTCAGTTACCATGCCGCCGATCCGGAATGCAAGGGCTCGCTGAGCAACAACGATATTCTCGGTGTACTGAGCAGTCAGTCAGGTGCGGTATATTTCGCCGCATTCTCTGGCGGACTCGACAGTGTGGCTTCGGCCTCCGATTTAATCGGCCCCAATACATGCTTCGGCAACCGAAGCGTACGCACCGGACTTGATGCCGACCCGGTACTGTCGGTGGTACAGGACTGCGACGGCGACTTCTGGCTTGCCTCAAGGGCGTCAATATCAAGATATACATCCTCGTGGGAGCATAAGGCCACATATAATGCGGGAAATGCCGGACGTGAATTCATACTTACCGAGGCTGCGCCGCAATTGCTTGACGGATTCCGTATCGCATTCGGCATGAGGGGAGGAGTACTGATTGTCGACCCGCGGCGCTTCAGCGACACACCGATGCCTCGTCTGGCGGTCACTGCCGTCGATACAAATGAAGGCCACATCTACACCCTTCCATCCGACAGCACCATTGTGCTTTCCAGAGGGCATGGAGATGTATCGCTGCATTTTGCCGCGCTTGCCTACGGCGCCAACGGAAATATCACTTATGGCTACCGCATCAACGGTGCCGACAGCAGATGGATATCTATCGGCAAGAATCGGTCGCTTCATCTGTCGGGACTCCCGTCGGGAATCAACCGCATAGAGATATACTGGACTGACCCCTACGGTCGCCTGACCGACAATCCGGTGCGTATTGCCATAGAAGTGCCCCGCTCATATCGTGAGATTGCCGGCGACATAGCTATAACGCTTCTTGCCGCCATAGCGCTTGCTGCGGTTGCTTTCATGCTGAGGCGTGAGATGTCGCGTCGACGCCGCAAGGCTACTCTTGAACACTATATCGCTCTGGCGCTTTTTCCTGATACTGAACTTCGCCGGTCGGATGACACCGGTACAATGACCGGAGTGTGCGCGCAGGTAGGCCGCATGTACACCGACAGTACTCTTAAAGCCGAGAGTATCTCCCGGGAACTCGGATTGGGACGCAGCGAACTGCGTCGACATGTGAAAGATGTCATCAGTGTTTCGCTTGAGGACTTTATCCGTCTGGTGCGCCTGCGTGCCGCCGGCCGTCTGCTGGCTGAGGGCAAACTGAATGTTGCCGAGGTGGCGTACAGGTGCGGCTTCTCTTCTCCGCAGTATATGGCTATGCTTTTCAAGGAGCACACCGGCATGTCGCCGAGCAAATATGCTGACAGCCAATGCAAAAAAAATGTAAGTAATTAAGACTTACATTCAGGCACGGTAATTTCTACTCCATCAGCCGTCAGTTTTTGCCGCTTTAAGGGATGCTTCCCCATCATAATTTTGCAGCATGTACAACCAATTATTATTATCATGAAAAAGTTCAGGCATTTTATGATGGCTACGGCTGCTGCCGTTATCCCGATGCTCATGTCTGCTCAGACTCTGTTTACATGCGGCGACAGCACTATGGCCGACTATGCGACCGACGGCTCGACTCCGACCCGCGGGTGGGGGCAGTATTTCGGAGCGTTCTTCAGCCCTGATGTCACGGTAATCAACCGTGGCAAGGGTGGAATGGATGTGCAGGGATTCTACAACAGCGACGCTTACTGGCCCGCAATCCGCAAGCAGCTTGCCCCAGGCGACTATGTTCTGTTGCAGTTCGCACACAACGATGAAAAAAATGGCGGCATGGACGGTCCGCGTCTATATGAGTATTATGCATCCAAAGGCGATATGCAGGCTGCAGCCGCTGTCGACAAACGAGGGTCGATACCTCACGACACATATGTGGCTACTCTGCGCCGGCTTGTGGAGGAGATACGGGCCACACAGGCTATTCCGCTCTTTGCATCGTCGGTGTGCCGTATGAATTTCTCCGGAGGAGATATACGTCGTGCCGGGCGCCATGACCTCGGCGACAACTTCAGCATACTTACTGCCGACGGCCCTACAACCGGCAATTCAGTACCTGCCGATGACCACTCGATGGATTTCCGCTGGCAGATGGAGCAGCTTGCCAAGGAACTTGACGTACCGTTCTTCGACCTTACCGAGTCGAGCCGTCAGTTGTTTGTGAAATATGGCGACGCCAAATGCCACGAACTCCTTTCCGACGGCCAGGGCTCCACTCATCTCAGTGTGGCAGGTGCGGCTCTCATAGCCCGACAGTGTGCCGAAATGATGAGCAACGCCGGCATACTTGCCGATAAAATCAATATCAGCGATGCCGGACTGAGCATTTCACCGGTTTCAGGCAACCTCGGCGAGGCATATGTCGGCAATGTGCTCACCAAGGAGTTTACCATCACCGGCTTCGGTCTAACTCCCGAAAGTGGTTTTGTCACAGTGTCGGCTTCCGATGGTTTTGAGGTCTCTGCCGATAAGTCGCGTTGGACATCGAGCGTCGACATATCCTACGACGGCGGCACTCTTATAGGCACATTCTATGTGAAGACCTCACTCAAGTCGGCCGGTGCAATAGAAGGCACACTCACTGCTACTGCTTCTAACTCATCGGTCACTTCACAGCTATCTGCCGTCGGAGTGCCTATCCCGGGCAGTGGTTCGGTGAGCCTTGCATGGCCGCTTGTTTCCGATGATGCTTATGCTCTCGATGGCGATGCCGTTGTGTCGGATATGCGTCTTGTCGGACTTGAGGCCAAGGGCTATGAAGGGGGAGCCCTGAACCTCGCTCCCGCGGGTGGATGGCCTGCGGGCGACATCGATGAGTCACCGACACGATACATCGAGTTTGGCATCACAGCTCCTCAGGGGAAAATATTGCAGATAAACCGCGTGTCGCTTGATGCAGCCGGTGCTGGCACCGATGCCATGCAGTGTCATGCCAGTGTCTCCACTCAGCCCGGTTTCGGCAATCCGCGCACATTCTACAGTCCCGCCGACATGCCCGATGGCGTTATGAACAGCGCGGTATCGGACGACCTTGTCACCCTCGC
Source organism: Muribaculum intestinale (assembly GCF_002201515.1). Lineage (NCBI taxonomy): Bacteria > Pseudomonadati > Bacteroidota > Bacteroidia > Bacteroidales > Muribaculaceae > Muribaculum > Muribaculum intestinale. The sequence goes on along the minus strand of NZ_CP021421.1, from coordinate 736,144 downwards.
CCCGGGTGAAACGATGCTACTTCGCGTATATCCCTGGACTAAAGATGCTTCTGATACAGGCATACTGCGTATCTCCGGCGTGACATTTACAGGTTATGTGCAGAATTCTGTTACGGATGTCACACTGTCGTGGCCGCTCGACAAAGGAACGGACAATCCATCGGCCGCCGACACGTCGAGCGACGCTTTTGCATTCACAACCTATGCAGTAGGCTCCGATCTTACCGTCGCAGGCACCGGCAAGCCTGTAGACCGTACCGGCACCATGTATCAGCCTGTGGTAAACAACCAGAGCGGATTCACCGATGCTGCATCCGTCACTTTTACGGTAAGGCCTAAGAACGGTATTACATTCTGCCCTAAGAAAGTGTCGTTCTACGGCACGCGCAACGGAACAAACGGAGGTAAACTAAACTGCCTTCTTAATGTCGACGGTGCTGTTACCGAGCTCGGGACGAATCTTGAGCCCGTGCGCAACAACGACGATGCCAACGGACGCCAGCGCCTGTTTGAGTTTGACGTAGACGGTGTGGTGGTTTATAAAAACACAATGACACTCTCTATCGGTATCGCTTCACTCGGCAACAACAAGACTGTCACTCTCCACGACGTGGTAGTCGAGGGTGAGGTGTCGGGCTCTGAAGTCGCGGTGCCGGCATATGTAATTACTGCTGTTCCCGCAATCGTAGAGGCCGGTTCGGTGACTGTCACTCCCGCTACAGCTACTGTTGATGAGGATGTCGATGTCACTGTCGCAGCTACCGAGAACTTCGGTTACCGTTTCACAGGCTGGAGCGCCGGCGGAAAGATTGTGTCGACTGAAAATCCTTACACATTTCCCGCTAAAAACGACATAAACCTTGTCGCTGAATATGATGTCCTCACCGTATATCCTCTTGATATTAAAATCGAAGGCGGTGCCAATGACTATATGGTCACTGTCTCTCCCGAAGGACACCTTATCGACGGCGTGAGATATTATGAAGCCGGTACCGACGTCATGCTGTCGGCCGGCGGAAACCGTATACTCACCTTTACCAACTGGGAAGACAATACAACATCTCCCGAAAGGGAAATTAAGATGGACGGCGCCAAAAACCTGACCGCCACCTTTTCAGCCGCCGACTTTATTGTGGGCTGGGACTTTCACTACAACGAGCCCGCTTCGCAGCGTGCCGCCGACTTCAAGGCCGAAAGCGACAATTCAGGCATGATGTCGCTCCACAACGAAAATGGCGAGACCTCGTCGTGGCTCTCCCGCGGTGTGAGCCGTGGCGACGAGAACGGCAGATATGCCGCTCGCATATGGAAGGTGCGCACCTCGCGTCTGTTCTATGAAGCATCATTTTCGGCCAAAGGATATACCGGACTGAAAGTGACATCGGCTTTAAGCTGCTCCTATAATACCTACAGTCGTTTTTTCGTACAGTATTCCACCGACGGAAAGAATTACAACACCCTCGGTGAGACATCTCCCGGCAACCGCGTATGGACCGACTGTGAATTTGACCTCCCTGCCGACGCTGACAATGCCGACCGGGTGTATGTGCGCTGGTATCCCGACTTCGAATCTCAGCTGATTGGCAGCGAAACTGACTACGACGGTCTCGCGATAACCGATGTGTTTGTGCTCGCCTCTCCGGTCTCGGCCGATGACAATGTCGCTCCAAGGCTGACATCGTGTATTCCCGCCGATAATGCTACGGGCGCATCGGTCAATGGCTCTATTGTGCTTACTTACGACGAGAAAATCGTAGCCGGAGCTGCATCGGCGACACTCAACGGCGTTGATGTGGCTCCCGTAATATCGGGGAAGAGTGCGGTATTCCGTTACAGTGGTCTGGCCTACAACACTACTTATACGTTTTCCATGCCTGCCGGCGCTATTGCCGACCGCAGTGGCAATCCTGCTCCTGCACTGAATCTAACATTCACTACAATGGAGCGTGTGCGTCCTGATGCGCGTCTCTACGATGCTGTTGTAGCTGCCGACGGCTCGGGCGACTATACCACCGTGCAGGCCGCAATCGACGGTGCCCCCTCCGGACGTGTAAAGCCCTGGCTGATTTTCGTAAAAAACGGCAACTACAAAGAGCATGTCGATATCCCTGCATCCAAGCCGTTCATGCATATCATAGGGCAGGACCGCGACAAAACCGTAGTGCTCGACGACCGTCTCTGCGGTGGTGACAATGCCGTGCATGTGAGCGTAGGGGCAACTGTGGTAGTCAATTCCAACGACTGCTTATTCGAGAATATCACTATAGAGAATTCCTATGGACATGAGCAGAAAAACGGTCCGCAGGCACTTGCGCTCAATACATCGGGCGACCGCACTATCTTCAACAATGTAGCCATGCTCTCCTACCAGGACACATGGATTACTCCCGGCAAGTCGGCCTATCGCGCATATGTGAAAAACTCTCTCATAGAGGGTGCTGTCGACTTCATCTACAATAGCGGCGACATCTATGTGGAGAATACCACGCTGCTCATCACCCGCAATTCGGGCGGATTTATCGTCGCTCCTTCCCACGGCAAGGATGTGAAGTGGGGATATGTGTTCCGCGACTGCACAATCACTGCTCCCGGCGATCCTTCCAAGACTACCGTGTGGCTTGGACGTCCATGGCACAATTTCCCTAAGACCGTATTTCTTAATACCCGCGCCGAAGTGAATATTCCCGCTGCCGGATGGTATGAGACAATGGGCGGTCTCCCCGCAATATGGGCCGACTGGAACACAACCGACGCCAAAGGCAATCTGCTTGACCTGTCGCAGCGCCGCGACACATATTACTATACCGATCGCGAATCGGGAGAGCGTGTGTACGGCACTGCAAAAAATCATCTTACAGATGAGGAGGCGGCTGAATACACTCTCGCAAATGTGCTGTCGGGTTCCGACGCATGGCAGCCGGCTGTAAAGACCGAGGCTTGTGAGGCTCCTGCACCAGTCATTGAAGGCAACACACTCTCCTGGCAGCCGGTAGACTATGCCATATGTTATCTTGTAACCGACGGAGACAACGTTGTCGACATTACAATAGAGACATCGGTTGAAATTGATTCCGACAGAACTGAGGCCCACAGCTATGGCGTACAGGCTGTAAACGAGTTCGGAGGCCTTTCAGCCAGGACATCTCCCGGACTGTCGGGCATCAGTGAAATCAACGCTCCGGGCACTCTTGAGATAGTAGCCATATACGATATACATGGGCGAAGGCTTACTGATACTGTCAGCGGAGTCAATATCGTGTGCTACGCCGATGCGGCAGGCAATACCTGCGTGAAAAAACTCGTAATGAGGTAGAGCGATAATTTAGACCCCCGTTCCCAATATTATGCCGGCATAGTCATCTGATTATGCCGGCGCTTTTGTTGTATCATAGATTCCGATGTATTCCGCGGACGTGTTTTGACAGTTTCGATGAAAAGCGGTATCTTTGCAGGAAGATATGGAATTTCAGCTACAAGCAACAGACGCCCTGAGCAATGCGCGCGCGGGGCTTATAACTACCGACCATGGCCGGATTGAGACTCCCGTGTTTATGCCTGTTGGCACAGTTGGGAGCGTAAAGGCTGTGCACCAGCATGAGCTGCGCGATGATGTCAACGCCCAGATTATACTCGGCAATACGTATCACCTCTATCTTCGCCCCGGCACAGAGATACTCCGACAGGCCGGCGGTCTGCACAAATTCATAGGATGGGAGCGCCCGATACTTACCGACAGCGGCGGCTTTCAGGTGTTCTCGCTATCTTCAAACCGTAAACTCAAGGAAGAGGGTGCATATTTCCGCAGCCATATCGATGGCTCCAAGCATCTGTTCACACCTGAAAATGTAGTAGATATAGAGCGTATAATCGGCGCAGACATAATGATGGCTCTTGACGAGTGTCCTCCCGGCACTGCCGAATACGATTATGCAAAGAAATCGCTCGGCCTTACAATGCGCTGGCTTCAGCGTGGCTGGAAGCGCTATAAGGAGACCGAGGGACTTTATGGTTACCGTCAGGCATATTTCCCTATCGTGCAGGGTTGCACATATCCCGACCTGCGCCGTCAGGCCGCCCGCGAGGTAGCCGAGCTTGGCGCCGACGGCAATGCTATCGGAGGCCTCGCTGTGGGTGAACCCGCCGAGGTGATGTATGATATGATTGATATCGTCAATGAGATATTGCCCGCCGACCGTCCGCGCTATCTGATGGGAGTGGGTACCCCAGCCAACATTCTTGAGGCCATTGAGAGAGGTGTCGATATGATGGACTGCGTGATGCCTACCCGCAACGGTCGCAACGGAATGCTCTTTACCCGCCACGGCGTGATGAACATGCGCAACAAGAAGTGGGCCGACGACTTCTCGCCGCTACAGGAGGATGGCCCGAGCTATGTCGACCGGGCATACTCTAAAGCGTATGTGCGCCATCTGTTTGCATCGCAGGAGATACTCGGCATGCAGATAGCGTCGATTCATAATCTTGCTTTCTATCTGTGGCTCACACGTGAGGCCCGTGCCCATATCCTTGCCGGCGACTTCAAGCAGTGGAAGGCAGAGATGCTCGAGTGTGTGACACGTAAACTGTAACCGAAAACAGCCGGATTTATGAAGAAACCGTTTAAGATTCTCGACCTGTACATTATCAAGAAGTTTCTTGGCACATACTTCTTCGCCATACTTCTGATTCTGGCCATCACGGTGATGTTTGACATCAACGAGAAACTTGACTCGTTTCTGAAGGCGCCGATACATGCCACTATCTTCGATTATTTTCTCAACTTCCTCCCATATTTCGCCAATCAGTTCAGCCCGCTGTTTACATTCATTGCGTGTATCTTCTTTACCTCGAAGTTAGCTGACAATTCAGAGATTATCGCAATGCTTTCGTCGGGTGTGAGTTTCCGCAGGCTTATGCGCCCTTATATCGTGTCGGCCGCAGTGATTGCGGCTCTTACGTGGGTGCTTGGCGCGTACATAATACCTCCGGCCAATGTGAAGCGCATAGAGTATACCAACACGTATGTTAAAAACAAACGTGTCGACTATGGGAGCAACATCCAGATGATGGTGGCGCCGGGCGAGATAGCCTATATGAGCCGCTATGACAACACTACGCGCACTGGCTACCGGTTCTCGCTCGACAAGTTTGACGGAAAGCGCCTTGTGTCGCGCCTTACAGCCAATACCATACGCTGGGACTCACTCTACCACTGGCAGGTGCGCGACTATATGATACGCGATATCGACGGCATACGCGAGCATATAAAGCGCGGAAGCCGCCTGGACACGATGATTCCGTTTGAGCCGCGCGATTTCCTCATATCAAAGAATGACCAGGAGACGCTTACTTCGCCCCAGCTGCAGGAGTACATAGCGCGGCAGAAGGAGCGTGGTGTGGCCAATATCGAGGCTTTTGAAATCGAGAACGAGCGCCGCTACGCGATGTGTGCTGCGGCATTTATCCTTACTGTCATCGGCATGACTCTGTCGTCGAAGAAGGTAAAGGGCGGCATGGGCATCAATATCGGCATCGGCCTTGTGTTGAGTTTCAGCTACATTCTGTTTATGACAGTCACTTCGACATTTGCCATCTCGGGATATACGTCGCCGTTAGTGGCCATGTGGATTCCCAATATGATATATATTGTAATTGCGATAGTGCTTTACCGGCGTGCATCGGCAGGGTAAGGCGCGTAAACAGATACACACACATCGAGGCCCGCGACGTATCATCCATTGTCGCGAGCCTCGATGTGTGTATCTGGATGGAGTGTGTCAGATGCGGTCGAGCACGGTGGCGATGAGATCGCGCACGGCTGTCTTGTAGTTGGGAGTCGCCTGAGTGGACACTCGGTTGGCGATTATCGAGCACACGGTCATGGCGCGATGTCCCATGAGCAGAGCGAGTCCCTGGAGGGGCGCCGACTCCATCTCGTAGTTTGTCACCGGCTCCCCTTTGTAGCGGAATGCCTCGATGCGGCTGTTGAGGTCGGGGTTGGCCAGCGGCAGTCGCAGTTCGCGTCCCTGCGGTCCGTAGAATCCGACAGCTGATATCGTATGTCCGCGTACCATGTCGTCGCGGCCGATTTGCTCTACGAGTTCTTTGTCGGCCGGCACTACATATGGTGCCGCCCACAGAGGATTCCATCCCACATATTCACAGAATGCTTTCTCGTAGTCGAGGTCCGACACACTGTTGCGTCCGGCGTAGTAGTTGAGCACTCCGTCAAATCCTATGGAGTGGGCTGCGATTACCGGAGTGCCCACGATGAGTTCGGGCTGAAGGGCGCCTGAGGTGCCGATGCGCACAAGAGTGAGTGTGCGGTGGTGCGGTTTCACCTCGCGTGTGGCGAAGTCGATGTTGGCGAGAGCATCGAGCTCGTTGAGCACGATGTCGATATTGTCGGGTCCGATGCCGTGGCTTATACACATAATCGGTTTGCCCTTGTATGTGCCGCCGATGGTGTGGAACTCACGGGATGATACCTCGAATGTCTTTGTGTCGAAGAACGATGCCACCATGTCGACACGTGCGGGGTCGCCGACAAGGATTATGCGGTCGGTAAGCTGTTCGGGCAGTAGGTGGAGGTGGAATATTGAGCCGTCGGGATTGATAATCATCTCGGAGGCTCCGATGCGGCGTGGTGATGTCATATATTGGAAAACAGTTGGATTTTGGTTAATAAATATATTGTATATAACGCTCTTGTAAGCAAAAGAGATTACAGTAGAGTGAATGTCAGAGTGCGGGACGATATTTGCCTCCAGGATAGGTGAGTATATGTCCGGCAAATTCAAGCGACATGAGCATGGCCATCAGTTGCGACACCGGAATCGACAGGTCGACACACATCTGGTTGAGCGACCCTTCGCCCGACGCATGCAGATAGTCGATTATACGCTCTTCGTCGGGAGAGAGGAGTGGCAGGGATGGCTGTACGCCTTCCTGCCTGTCGGGTATGGCTTCCCATCCCATTGCTGCTATGAGGTCGTCGGCACATGTGATCAGCGCGGCCTGGTTGCGAGCAATCAGAGCGTTGCATCCACGGCTGTAGGTGTCGGATATGCGTCCGGGGAGCGCCATCACATCGCGGGAGTACGACATGGCTATTGAGGCGGTGGCGAGTGCGCCACCACGTTCGGCCGATTCGGCTACGACCACACAGTCGGCCATACCGGCCACAATGCGGTTGCGGGCTATGAAGTTGCCGCGATGAAGTGTGTCCTGCGATGCATATTCGGTCAGCATGGAGCCCCCGGCGCGAAGTATCTCGGCGGCTGTACGGCGATGGGCGGCGGGATACAGGGTGTTGAGTCCATGGGCCAATACGGCGACTGTAGGAATCCCGGCGTGGAGTGCAGCGCGGTGAGCTGTGATATCTATGCCGTAGGCGAGTCCGCTGACGATTACAGTGTCGGGGCCGAGCTTTGCGGCGAGGTCGGATACGAGATTTTCGACGAACGCGATGCCGTAGGGTGTAGCGCGGCGTGTGCCTACAATACTGATTATGTGTGGCGCGTTAAGCGACGTTTCGCCGAGGGTATAGAGGAGTAAGGGCGCGTCCTCGCATTCGGCCAGCCGTGCCGGGTAGTCGCTGTCGGTGAAGTATAGGGGCTTGACTCCGGATTTCTGCATGAATGACAGTTCGGCCTCCGCAGCCTCTGCCAGAGTGCGGCGATAGCCCGCGGCAATCATGGCGGCAGGCAGACAGGGCATGCGCGATGATAGTTCTTGCGCCGAGAGACTGAAAAAAGCCTCTTCGGAGTCGACATGCTGCAATATCTTTTCGGCCACAGAGGGATTTATCCCTTTTATGCGGCTGAATGCGATACGGTATATGGTTGTTCTGTCGGTCATGGCAATGGCGTGGGGTAGTGAGGAGTGGCTGATAGGGGAGGAGGTGTCAGAGATAGGCTTTGAAGAATCCTGCCAGTTCGTCGCCGCGTGTAAGGCGTCCGTTGAGTGTCGACACACAGCTCACCTTGCCTGACACCACGAGTTGTCCGTCGGCGTTGTATATGTCCTGGATGAATATGAAGCGGGCTCCCTTGCGGGTGAGGTTGAGGCAGCTGAGAAAGCGCTCGCCGAGGTGGAGGGGGGTGCGATAGTCGATTTCGACACGGTTGAGCACAGGGTCTATCCCTTGTGCGTGCATCTGCGCGAACGACATCCCGGCATGCTCGCAGAATTCATGGCGGGTATGCTCGAAATAGTGGAGATATATGGCATTGTTCACTATACCTTCGGCATCGACTTCATAGTCGCGGACCTTCATCGGGAGGGTAAATATATATTTCTGTTGCATGGGTATTCACGGTTACTACACAAATTTATGAAAAATAGACGAGACGATGAAAAGGTTGTTTCACATTATATAAGTTTTATTGAACTGCATCCCTGCAACCATGGTGAGATGCATAGTGTTTTAGTAGTGGTAGAAGTTGTTAGATACTGTGAAAGCAGGACATGGTACAACAGGTCCTGCGGCCTACAGCGCGGCGGCCTTTAACCCTTGCCGACGCGGTCTGCAATTTCAGCCACAGGACCACTGGAAATATGGTAATTCTCCGGTACGTATCCGATGTGAGGACGTGTGCCGGAGTTTTTTTGCCGGGATATTGTCTATTTTGCGGGGTGTACGGTAAGCGTAAGCGGCTGGAGAGTGAATCCGTTGGCTACGGGTGTGATAACGACTGTGGCCATACTGTCAAGCTGCGTCAGCATCCTCACGGTTACGTCAATCTTCCCTTCTTCTCCAGGCCTGAGGAGGTAGCGCTCGGGAATGTCGATTATCAGTCCGGCAGGGATTACTGCGGATGCCGCGCTATCATAGAGGCGATTGCCTTTGGTCTCTCCGGAGTTGATGTGGAATGTGAGATTGAGGGTTCCGGTAGAGTTGTTGCCGAATGAGAGCGAGCGGGTGCGTGTCGCACCTTGCGGCACTGTTCCGAAATTCATCACTTTGTATTCCATCAGCAGCCCGTGGCCGTAGTCGTAGCGGTATTTTTCGGTAAGCGGGTGGATACCCGGCGTTACATCGCCTTTTACCCATATGCGGTTGTATCTGTTGTCGGTGGAGAATACGACAATCTCTTTGCTGAAATGGCCCGGACGGTAGTCGGGGTCGAATGTCACGTCGACATATCCGGTGCGCCCCGGGAGCACCGGGCGGCGAGATACTTCGGCATGCACGCAGCTGCATCCCGAGCGTGCGCGTGTGAGTGTCACTGTGTCGCGTCCGGTATTGGTGAATACAAACCGGTGAGTCACCTTGCCGTCGGTCTCGCCTATGGAGCCGAAATCGTGTATCTTTTCGTCGAAACGCACCGATTCGTTGAGGGTCTGGGCAATTGCCGTCGGGCATATGGAGATGAGCAGGGTTATTAGTGTGGTGAGGAGTCGCATGGTGAGAGACATTGTCATTGATGATTAAGAAAGGGAGCAGACCCGGGGTTGTGCCGGAAGCTGCTCCCTTTCGGAAAGAGTAGTTATTATGAGTGTTTAACCAGTGGGTCTAAATCTGGCGCCGGCATTGATTATTCATATGCCCAGAACTCGGCCATAGCCTGTCCCTCGCCTGTGCCGCCATAGAAAGAGTGGGAAGTGAGGCGTACGTAGCGCATCTGGAAGGGTGCCCAGAACGCGAATGCGCAGTTGCGGCTGAGTCGGCTCCAGGTGCGGGTGCCCTGTACGGTCCATTCTTCTCCATCGACACTTGTCTCTATTGTGCCGTCTTTAATCGCGTAATAGTTGCCGAAGTAGTTGATCTGCACGCTGCTCAGTGTGTAGACTTTGCCGAGGTCGAAGGTGGTGATTACTTCCTCGTTGGTAGCATCGGCATGATTGGGGACGAAGTAGGCATAATTGTTGTTGTTGCCGTCGAAGAGTTTTTCGGTGCAATCGGCGCCTGCTCCGGTGGCGGGAACAAAGTATGAGGCGGTCCAGCCGGTCTTGTCGGTAATCTGTGTGCCTGTAGCCTGTGTGGCCGACTCGTTGACCATACCTGCTTTCACATCTGTGAGTACGCCGATATATGCGCATCCTACTGCCTGGCTCGGTGTTGCACCCGAGGCCGACGAGATTCTGATGGGCAGAAGATAGGCCTTTTCGGTAAGTTTCGACCAGTCGGCGTTGGCTGTGTTTACAGTCACGGCAATCTTGTCGTCCGAACGGTTTTTACCGGCTGGGATAGTCAGGGTGTTGGATGTGAGAGTGACTGTGATTCCGGCATCGGCGGGAATTGTCGCGTAGCCGGGCACCGACATGTCGGGGGCGACTTCGAGAGTGACCTGCATGTCGGACGGAGCGTTTTTGGTGCACATCACGTCGATTTCGATATCGCCCGGTTCTTCCATCACCACCGGTCCTATAGGAGTATGATATAATACATAGGTGAATGAGTTCTTGGGCATTCCCTCGGGGAAGTCGCCTGCGATGTTGACGTAAACGAGTGTGTCGGGGTTGCCTACCACATCGTATGTATCGTCATCGCCGCATGAGGTCATGGCAACAGAGCCGATGGCCAGTGCGCATATGCCTAAAAGATATTTTGTTTTCATTGTTGGATTGCGATGATTGTGTTAATTATTCAGCACACTTGTTATTGTCGTCGTTGACCCAGTTGATAGCTCCTGCTGCTTCGGGAGTGGCCACCATTACGCCGTTCTCACTCTTGTCGCGGCTTGTATTGGCCCAGTCCATGTCGTATCCGTGGCCTGTGGCGTCGTGGAAAATAGAGCCGGAACCTTCGTTGAACTTCCAGTAGGCCACGAGACCTTCAGAGCCTGCGTCGACACCACATGTACCGAGTTTGATTTCACCCGGAGAGAGCGCACGGTTCCATACGCGCATCTCGGCTATACGGCCGTTGAAGCGCTGGCTGGCAGGATATCCGCCACCCCATGACATGCCGAGCTCGATACGCTGGAAGTGGATTGGGTCGGTACCGCTGTAGGAGCCTTCGGTGTCCTTGTTGCCGTCGATATACATCGTGAGGTTGGAGCCGTCGAATGTAAATGACAGAAGATACCAGCGGTTGGTGTCGAACAGAGTGTTGGAGACGATATTGCCGCCGGGACATACCCACTGGAGAGAGCGTGCGGGCTTGCCGTTCTCTGAGAAGCGGAGCATCGATGAGTTGCTTTCATCCTTTGCGGTGAACGAGCAGAGGCGTGTCGGGTTGCCGTTGCCGTTCTGGTTGTAGTTGAGACCCCATACTTTGAGCTCATATGTAAATCCACCGCTCATGTCGACCATCTTGCTGTCGTCGAATATGAAGTTGGAGTACATGGTGGGATTTGCGATATCAAGAGCAGTGAACTGGAGAATGCGTGCTACCTGGAGGTAGGCGGTGCGCTGTGCCGCAAGGATTTCAACACCATCGGCATCCACGATTGTGACGGGGATGAGGTAGGTGCGGCCTTCCTCAAAATCCTCGGTGCTGACCATACGTACCTGAAGTGCGTCGGAGAATGATTTTCCGGCAGGAATCACGGCCTGGTCGTTGACGAGCTCTGCTGCACCGTCGGGGATGGGGAAGTAGGATGTCTGGTGTTGGCGGTTGTATTCATCCACTTTCGAGGGGTCGATGGCCACCTTTACCGTGAGGTCGCGGTCGAGCGGAGCGACGAGCGAGACTGAAACATTCTCGGACGTGGGGGTATCCTCGACCACGAATTTACGAATGGGATCGACATCGGTGCCCGACATGAACGCGAGGTTCTTGTCGTAGTCGAATTTGTCGCCTTCGGAGTTGCATGCAGTCAGCGCGAAAGCCGCAGCAGCAAACAATATCGAGCGATGTAATATAGTTGTTTTCATTTTATTTGTCGGTTGACTGATTGATTAGTAGGGAACAGCTGGATTCATAATCTGTATGGCCTGGCGGAATGCATTGTAGGGTATGCCTGACACATCGAGGAAATTGTCGTCGAGATAGTAGACACCGCATCCGCCTTTGCGACGACCGTCGCCCGGCTCCCACTTGGCGTACTCAAGGAGCATGCCGTTGTGGCCTGTGGGGCCGAATCCTTTACCGAACTGCTCGCAGAAAATCTGCTTTTCAATCGGGTATCTGGACGAGGGGCGGAGTCCGCCTGTCTGGTCGGAATAGGCCTGCTGCACGAAATAGTCGCAGTAGGGTTCGCAGTCTGATCCGGGCTGGGCCGAGAAGTAGTCGACGATGAGGAGCATGTCGGGATTCTCTCCCATCGGTCCCCAGTACTGGCCGAGAATCTTCACGAGGCGGAATATGTTGGTCTCATCCCAACCCTCGTAGTCGATATCCACGCCGTTGAGGCCTGCGTCGTTGACCTGCTTCATAATCCAGCGTGCATATGCTTCCATTACGTCGTCGGATACGTTTGAGTCACCTGCCATGTCGTATTCAACGCCGTCTACCTCAAATTTGTGGCGGTAGTGCGACGCGTCGGCATGCATCACGAAGCGTGTGCCGAGTTTCTCCTGGCAGTACTTCATGTCCTTGTATGCAACGGGGTGGGTGTCGGGCATCGGCACGGCCATCCAGAGGTTGACGATATCGATTGAGTCGGGGAGTCCGATGAGACGCTCGCCGAGCGATGCCGGGTCCTTGAATCCGACAGCGCCTTCTACAGGAGCCCATGCCGCATAGTAGGCGAAGCTGACCTCATGGTCGGTCTTCTTGAAATCGCGGATATTCTTGAAGTAGGTTTCGTCGAAGGTGTAGGGCTTCTGCACGTCGATGTGCTCTACATCGGTGTCGCACGATGTGAGGGCTGCTGCGCCGGCCATCATTGCTACGAGACCATATATCTTAATATTCATAGTGATATTACTTTTTCTGATGGATTATAGAATAAGGGGAATCAGAAGCGGGTGTTTTTGTCCCACCATGTGCGTGTGCCGGCATTGTCCGCTCCACCGAGAGCCTGCACGCCGAGAGCTACGCCTGCGGTATTGTTCTGACGCTCCTGAAGGCAGAAGGGGAGACGACGGGGGCCGAGTTCCGACTTGACAACATTGCCTGAGCCGTTGGTCTTGGTGTCGATGAGGTCGGGATAACCGGTGCGGCGTACTTCGGCCCATCCTTCGGCTCCGTTGGGGAAGAGTGATATCCACTTCTGTGTGGCGATACGCTCAAGTTTTCCCTCGAAGTTGGCTGAGGCATCCCATGCGGGAGTCAGTCCGTTGGTTGTGAAGGTGTAGTTGTAGCCTGACACGGGGTCGGAATATCCTGTGATTGTGTTGGTGCTCGACAGGTATTCGCCAATTGATACACCGGTCTCCTCCATCGCTGTTTTCACACCGGCTTCGTAGAACGACTGTGCGTCGCCGAACTCGGGCCAGCGGAGAGCGGCCTCTGCGCGCAGGAAGAAACTTTCGGCTGCGGGCATCCATACGACGGGGGTGTTGTACTTGGTGATGTTGAAGTGGGAGCACTTGGTCTGGTAGTCAGACAGGTTGCCGGTGATGCCGAGGGGCACTCCATAGTAGTCACCGTCGACAGCGGTGAAGTAGGCCGAGCAACGGGGGTCGCCGAGCTGCTTCATAATCTCTACGATTGAGGCGCCAACGCGGGTATCGCCTTCGTTGAATTCGTAGTCGATTACATAGAGCGGGTTTTCATACTGCTGAAGTTCCTGGCGGAGTTCGGCACGCTGTGTCTTGGTCTCGATGAATCCGATGGTGTTTTCCATCGATTTCTTAACCTCGGCTTTGGCGAGATCGGGGTTGGCGTATACGACACGGAGTGCAAGACGCATGCGCAGAGTGTTGGCAAAGCGTATCCAGCTCTCGGTGTTGCCGCCGTATACGAGGTCGTAGTCGGGAAGTATCTCGGTGCCTCCGCCCACATAGTAGGCCGTGAGGTCGTCGATAGCGTCGCCGAGTTCGGTGAAGAAGAGGTTGTAGACAGCCTCCTGCGAGTCGTAGTTGGTAGTGCTGCCGTAGTTTACATAAGGAATCGGGCCAAATGTGTCGGCTATTGGCGACATGCCGGCTACCTTTACGATATTGGCGATGGCGAGCACCTCCGAGTTGTTCTGCTCCTTGGCGAGCTTGCTTACCTCGAGCCAGGGCATCATTATGCCGGTGTATGCTTCGTTGAATGTGGAGTTGATCCACTGGTCGTTCATCACATACTGCTGGTGGGTCTGGAACGCACCGAGTGTCGAGCCGGCATATCCTGCAAAGAGGTCGTGGGAAAGATTGCGGCTAATCTGATAGTCGGAGCTGAGTTTGCCGCCGAGCGCCACGAGGATGACACGTGTCTGCATCTGCTGGATGAAGGCTCCTGTCTTCAGGTTGTCGACCTTCATCATGTCCTCGGTCACGCCGTTGGGGTTGATGTTGTCCTCCATATCGATACACGATGAAGCGAGCAGCGACAGGGCGAGAGTGGCAACCGGAAATATTTTATTATATTTCATGAGTTTTCGATTGTTGGGATTAATTAAAACTGTACTTTAACCGAGAATCCGAGTGTGCGGAGGCTCGGGCTCATAAAGTTGTCGATACCCTGCATGTAGGTGCCGGTAGAGGCTGTAAGCTCGGGGTCGTAGGGAGCCTTTCTGTAGAAGAAGAAGAGGTTCTTGCCGATGAGCGACACGTTGAGGCCCTTTACAAATCCGCCCCACTTCTGTACGGGGAAGTCGTAGCCGAGGGTGAGCTCGCCGAGGCGTACGTTGGTGGCTGAGTATACATACCATGCGCCGATACCGCCGCTCTGTCCTGCCGAGCCGACTTTCTGGTAGAAGTCCTGTGCGGGGATGGGGCGTCCGTTGACAATCACGCCGCCGTTGAGACGTGCATCCTCGGTCTGCTTGGAAGCACCGTAGTAGTCGAGTACGGCCTGTGTCTGGGAGATGCCGATACCGCCTACGCGGGCAGTGATGAGGAATCCGAGGTTGATGCCTTTGTAGTGGAGGTCGTTGCCCCAGCCGAGATTGTACTTGGGAGAAGCGTTGCCGACTTTAATCCACTGGTCGGGCTGTGTTGTAACTGTCTGGTCAATGGGATGGACGTGGATGTAGCCGTGCTCGTCGGTCTTGAGAGTGTTGACATAGATGTCGCCGATAGAGCCGCCCTTGGTAACACGAGTCTGATACATGGATGTCGATGCCATAATCATCTCGGTGAGGGGTGCGGGTTCGCCGGTGATGGGGTCAACGTAGTCGGATGCGAGGTCTTTTACCGTGTTGCGGTTAATCGAGTAGTTGAGGTAGGTGGTCCAGGAGAGATCGCCCCATGTGTTGGAGAAGCGTGCCGAAAGCTCGATACCCTTGTTGTCGACGCGGCCTCCGTTGAAAATCTCGGATGTGTAGCCGGTAGAGGGAGCGAGCTGACGCTCGAAGAACTGGTTGAGAGTACGCGAGTAGTAGAAAGTAGCGTCGAGACGGAACTTGCTGTCGAACATCGCGAGGTTAAGACCTGCTTCCCATGCTTTTGTGCGTTCGGGCTTCAGGTTGTTGTTGGGACGGCGTGTGACAGTGGTGACTGCACCGTCCTTGATTTCATACGTGGGATTAGCGATGAATACTTCAGGGGCATTACCTACTTCGGAGTATGATACACGTACCTTGGCGAAGTTGAGTATGCGGCTCTGCATGCCGAGGATGTCGGTGACAATACCTGAGATACCTACCGAGGGGTAGAAGAACGAGCTTGTCGATGTGCCCTTGAATGTCGACGACCAGTCGTTGCGTGCTGAGAGGTCGAGGTAAACTTTCGACTGGTATCCGAGCTGCATTGTGCCGAATACGGCGCGCTTTTTCAGATGGAATCCGTCCTGACGGGCGAGGTCGCGTCCGGCGAAGTCGACGTTGGCGAATGTGAAGAGGTTGGCAACGGTCTTGAGCTGTCCGCCGAAATAGTCGTTCTGGTAGTCGGTGTTCTCGAAGTTGGCTCCGGCATTGACCATAAGGTTGAGGTTGCGGTCGAAGAGGTACTTGTTGATAGATGCAAGGAACTCGCCGTATACCTGCTGGTTGGTGATAGCCTCCTTGGAGTAGAAACCGTACTTAGACGCGTACTGGGTGTTGGTACCGGCGTCGAATTTACGTTCGCGCGACTCGTTGGCGCGGTCGATTTTGGCGCGTGCGGTGACATTGAGCCAGTCGGTGAAGTCGTAGCGGAACTGAGCGGAAGCCGTGTAACGGTTCTTCTTGTTGGGCATCTCGATGTTTTCGGTAATCCAGTAGGGGTTCATTAGAGCCATTGTCGAAGAGTAGGGGAAGTACTCGTCCATAAGTCCGCGACCGGGATTCCAGCGCTGGTATGCCTGCATCTTGGAGAAGTCTTCGCCGGAAGGGAAGAGGTAGAGCGACACGAGTGGGTTGTAGTACAGGCCCTGTGATGTCATGTTCTTCTCGTTGATCTGGCTGAGGTTGAAGCTGAGGTCCATTGTCAGCTTGTCGTTGGCCATCTTGGTGGTGTTGCGCACGGTGGCGTTGTAGCGCGAGTAGTTGTTGTTGTGGACAACGCCCTCGGCATTGGTGGTGCCGATGGAGAGATATGTCTGGTTGCGGGCGGTGCCGGTTGTGAGGGCTGCCGAGTTGGTCACGTTGAAACCGGTCTGTAAGAAGTCGGCGGGGTCAAATGTGCTGTTCTGAGCGAGTCTTGGGCCCCAGCTGAGATAGCTTCCGGTCTCGGAGGGTCCGAATGATGTCTGGAATTCGGGCATCACGGCCACACGCTGGAATGTGGTGTTGTTGGAGATGGTGACACGTGTCTGGCCTTCCTCACCTTTTTTTGTTGTAATCATCACAACGCCGTTGGCTGCGGCAGAACCGTAGAGCGCAGCGGCCGACGGGCCTGAGAGCACTGATATATTTTCTATATCGTCGGGGTTGATGGCCGACAGTGGGTCGCCGGTCTGGGCTGCACCTTCGTATACGCCTTCGGGCTGAGTGGCAGCGCGGCTCATGTCGAGCATGGGGATACCGTCGACAACATAGAGGGCGTTGTTGTTGCCGGAGATAGACTTGGCGCCACGCATTACCACGCGTGTGCCGCCGCCTACACCTGAGGCTGAGGCATTGATGGTGACGCCTGCCACCTTGCCTGCAAGGTTGTTGACGAAGTTGGCGTCGGCAATGCGGGTGATGTCGTCATTGTCGATTTTCTGAACATTGTAGGAAAGAGATTTCGCTTCTTTCTTGATGCCGAGAGCGGTGACTACTACTTCAGAAAGATTCTGAGTCTCTTCTTTCATAGTGACGGTGAGAGGCTGGCCTGTTACTTTCACGGCAGTCTTGGCGAAGCCGATGTAAGTAAATTCGAGGGTCTGGCCTACAGAGGCTTTTACGTTGAAGCGGCCGTCGATGTCGGTAATGCCGACAATCCCTTTGCCTTGGATACCGACTGACACGCCTGTCAGAGGATCACCATTGGCATCGAGAACCTCTCCGCTCACGGAAGTTGCTCCGGCAGAGGCAGTAGCTTCTCCCGAAGTTGCAGGGGCATTGCCCTGAGCAGACAGCATGGGAGCACAGCATAATGCGCACGCCACAACTGCATACTTTGTTTGGATGAACTTTGGATTCATGGCACTTGGGCTAAATTAATATATGATTGGTTTAACTTAAAATAAAGCAAAATCATGACGGCCTGGCCATAGTGTGTATGGCGAACCAAAATCAGACAGCATTGAAGTATTACGCACAATACCAAATCAATGTTGGAGACAGTTTACGGATGTGGAAGAGATAAAGACATCGTTATGCGACGCAAAGTTATTAAGAAAATATAAAAACGGGGGGGGTAAAAGTTAAAGATGCTTAAATTAAGGAATCGCATTATGTTAAAATGAGAATTAGCAATTGTTAATTCTGATAATATTTGGTTTGATTCAATAGGGAGACATAATCGGTGTCGCTTGTGTGTGCAGTCGCCGGGGTATATAATATATATAATAAAGGTATGGGATATGGAAAGCCCGGCGCTTGTGCCGCTGTGGCGGAACTTGCGTCGGGCTTTCTGTTATTGTTAGCGGGGTATATGCGATTACCGGTTGTGGAAAATGCTTGAGTGGCGTGAGATGAAGTTGAGCGATTTCCATGGACTGCCGATGCCCTCCGGCGAGGGGACTGTGAAGGTTATCGCTTTTGACTGGCCCGGATTGAGTTCGTAGTGGCGAGTGTCGCCGGTGCGAGTACCGTCGACATACATGGTGAGCTGTCCCGTGTCGGTGAGATTGCCCGAGTTGGTTACGTTGACAGTGACGATGTCGGAGCCGTCGGTCAGATTATGGCTAATATCGGTGATTGTAAACTCATATCGGGCGGCGGCAGGGATATCATATCGGAGAGTTCCGGTGACTCCTCGACCTTCAGGATAACCGAGAGAGTCCTTTATGCGGTCTTTTGCCGTGAAGTCGGGACTCATGCCTCCTACCATAATCTTGAAATCGCCCGGTTCGACCACTCGGTCCATATCGACATTGAGTAAAGAGAGGTCGTAGGGTGTGAGGGTGAAAGTGACGGTATGGGTCTGTCCCGGCTCAATGGTAATGCGCCGGAAACCTTTGAGTTCCATTACGCGAGTCTTTACCGAGGCATACATGTCGGTGATGTAGAGCTGTGCCACTTCGTCGCCTGTGCGCGAGCCGGTGTTGGTGATGTCGGCTTTTACCTCGACATTGCCGTCGGGCAAAGTGGATATGCGCAGATTGGAGTAGGCGAACGTGGTGTAGCTTAGTCCGTAGCCGAACCGGTAGAGCGGGTAGAAGTCCATGTCGACATACTCATATCGTCGGCCGGAGGTCTTGAAGTTGTAGTTGAGAGGGAGTTGCGCGGCACTCTGCGGGAATGTCATCGGCAGTCGGCCAGCGGGATTGTAATTGCCGAAAAGCACGTCGGCAGTCGCAAGGCCGCCTTCCTGACCGGGGAGCCAGTTGACGATGATGGCTTTAGTCTGGCGAGATGCCGACGACAGGTCGTAGGGTCGTCCGATTTGTGCTACCAGCACTACGGGAGTGCCTGTGGCGCATACGGCATCGAGCAGTTCCTGCTGCATGCCCTGGAAGCGTAGAGAGGCGAGGTCGTGGTTTTCGCCTGAGGTAGGCCGTTTTTCTCCATCAATAGATGGATGGCCCGAGTAGTCGCCGAGCACTACTACGGCTACATCGGCCTTGCTTGCGGTTGCAACGGCATCGGCGAGTCCCGCAGGGTCGTCGGTGGTGAATCCACATCCTTTTGAGTAGATAATCCCGGTGGATGGCGATGCCGAGGCTTTTATGCCGTCGAGTACTGATTTTATCTGTCCGGGCAACTGTTTGCCCGAATAGTCGCCGAGCTGAAGATTGTCGGCTCCCGGGCCTATAACTGCGATTGTACGGATGTCATCGGACAGCGGGAGGAGCGAATCCTCGTTTTTCAGCAGCACAATCGACTGGCGAGCCATCTCCCGGGCGAGCGCCACGTGTTCGGGCGACTGCCATGATGGGAACTGCTTGTCCCAGTTGAGCGGACGGCTTGGATTGTTCTCGAAGAGGCCTGTACGGAACATCACGCGGAGCATGTCGCGGCACACGTCGTCAAGGGCGGTCATGTCGAGGCGCCCCTCTGTTGCAGCCCGGATTACTTCCTTGTCGTTGTAGGTGTCGCCGCAGTTTGTGGCTATTCCGGCGCGGAGTGCGTCGTTGGCGGCCTCGATTTTGTCGAGTGCAGTATAGTGTTTGCGCGATGTCATGTTGGCTATGGCGCCGCAGTCGCTGACGATGAATCCGTCGAATCCCCATTCATCACGGAGTATGCCTTTGAGCAGCTCCTTGCTCTTGCCTACAGGCACACCCATATAGTCGCCATATGACATCATGACCGACTGCGGTCGGCATTCGCGGAATACGTTGCGGAAAGGTACAAGATGGATTTCGCGCATCTCTCGCTCGTTGAACCCTACGTCGTGGCTGTCGCGTCCGCCCAAAGGCGCTCCATGTGCGCCAAAGTGCTTGGACGTAGTTATGAGCCCAAGGCTCTGGTATCCGTTGACCCACGCCTTGCCCATCTCCGAGCATAGATACGGGTCTTCGCCGAAGCTCTCTTCGCATCGTCCCCATCGAGGGTCAGTGGCGACATCGAGCACCGGCGACCATGCTGCGATAGAGCCGGCGTCGAGACTTTCGCGGCCTATCGCCTCGGTCACCTTATATAATAATGGAGCATTCCATGATGCCGCCATGCCGAGCACCTGTGGAAAAATGGTGGCTCCGGTGCCATAGCTGTAGCCGTGTATAGCTTCTACTTTCTTTATATCGGGAATGCCAAGGCGTTTTACTCCCGGTATGCCCCAGCCTTCGCGTATGAGTTCCATTTTTTCCTCGGGAGTCATCTGTGCGAGCAGTATCTCTATGCGTCGGTCGATAGGGAGAGATGTGTCGAGATATGAGCGGTCGATGCCGGAGTCGTCGGCAACACTGTCGCCGGCTTCGATGGCGATTGCCATCTCGTAGATATTCCATGTCCTGGATATTACTCCCGGCTTGATGGCCAGGCGTACATGGGCGCCGTATTTAGCGGGAAATTTCAGTATTGTGTTGCCTGTCGGGCGGTCGGTGGCGACAGTGAAGTCGACAGGTTCGCCGAGGTTCATAGGGTCGTATGTGACATATATTTCAATGGCCTTTCTGAGCTGGTCGGCAGTAGCGCCTTTTTGAGTGAGAGTGATGCTCTGAACGTCGCCGGGGTTGGCGACAGTGGCCATAATCCACTGCGGCTTTTTTAATAGGGTGGCATCGACAGTCCATGCCGTAGTGTTGTCGTTGTCGAATGCTTTGGCTACTTCAGTCTGGGAGGCTGAGGCTGAAGCCGACATTACCGGGGATACTTCATGGCGTGCGGTTGCGGAGAGTGATGTCGCAGCCATCGCCAGCGCTATGGCAAGCGCTCTGCTGATTGTCGTAGGTGTCATAATCGTTTCGTTGAAAATACAGTTATATCGTTCGATACTGCAAATATACAAAATTTGCATAATCTTAAGAGCTTGTATAATAATAAATGTTACCGTCGTAAAACCGGATGGAGACGTGATGTACGGGAACGTTTGCGGAGGGTATCAGCGACAATTTTGTTAAAAATGCGGTAATTGAGTGTTGGCTGTAAGGCGGAAATAATTATATTTGTCGTTGAAAATACCAAATTTTGAAAAATACGGATTATGAAAAAAATCATGTGGCTAATGCTTGTAGCGCTCCTGTCGCTGCTTCCTTCTATTGCCGATGCCAAGAAACAGGCTGAGCCTGTCGATTCGGTGCGTATCCTTTTTATCGGAAACAGTTTTACTTATCACAATAAGATGCCTCAGATGGTCGACAGTATTGCAACCTCACAGAAGCGGGCTGTATCGATTACTACGGTAGTGAAAGGCGGACAGCGTCTGTCGGGACATCTGGAGAATCCGAAGTTGCACGAACTTCTTAAGAAAGGAGGCTGGGATTTTGTGATTGTCCAGGAGCAGAGCACTGATCCGGCACTTCCTACTGCTCAGGTTGTTGAGAAGGTATATCCCTCGGCCCATACGATTGACTCTCTTGTGATGGGCGGGTCGCCAAATGCCAAGGTGATTTTCTTTATGACATGGGGTCATAAGTACGGCTATCGGGTACCTATGCCCGAATATCCTCCTATGAACAGTTACGAGGGTATGCAGCATCGTCTTATTACATCATATCTTGAGATGGCCTATGACAATGATGCCCTTTGTGCACCGGTCGGTCTTGCGTGGAAACGTGTACGTGAGGAGCGCCCCAATATTATATTGTATAACAACGATTGCTACCATCCGTCGCGCATCGGTAGCTATCTGGCAGCTAATGTGATATATACCACGATGTTCCCCAAGAGATATCAGAGTAAATTCCGGGCGGGGCTGTCGGGTTCGGAGGCCGAGTATCTGCAACAGGTAGCACAGTCGACTGTGCTCGACAATCTTACGTTGCTCAACTTTAAGTAAGGGCTCTGTAGTAAAATATTATCGCCGCCTTATGTAGTCGAGACAGAACTGATACATAAGGCGGCGATATTTTGTCTATTCACCGGTGTCCTGTGCTGTGGTGGGAAGGAAGTGGTGGAGCAGCAGGAATCCGCCTGCGCCGGCTATAAGAGAGCCAATGACGATGCCGAGTTTGGCGTTGTTGAGCAGTGTGTTGCCGGTCTCGCTGCCTCCTCCAAACGAGAGGTTGGCGATGAAAAGCGAGACGGTGAATCCAATGCCGGCGAGCATCGCTATGGAGGCAATCATCTTCCAGTCGGAGCGTGCGGGCATCGGGGCGAGCCCGGTCTTTACCGTAACCCATGAGAACGCGAAGATGCCTAAGAATTTGCCTACGACCAGACCGATTATGATAGCGAGGCTTATACCGCTGAAGAATGCGCCGGCGCTCATGCCCCAGAAGCATATCCCTGCATTGGCGAATGCAAACAGCGGTACAATCAGGTAGCTTACTACAGGGTGTAGAGAGTCCTCAAGGTCCTGGAGCGGAGATATCACTTTGTCGGATGCCGACTCAATCTCTTTGAGCCAGTCCATCTGGTCTTTGTCGAGAATTGATCTACGCGACAGCGACTCATCATCGTCGGCATTGAAGTGGGCTATGGCCTTGCGTATCTGTTTTATATACTTCTCGGGAGCGAATACCGGCCGCGAAGGTACACAGAACGCTACGAGCACACCTGCAATTGTGGGGTGGATGCCTGAGTTGAGGAACAGATACCACACTATTATGCCTACGATTATGTAGAATATCTTGCTCTGAATCGATAACACGGAGCCGAGAAACAGCAGGCCGAGCATGCATATGCCTCCTACTATGAACCACGGCTCTATGTGGGTGGAATAGAACGCTGCGATAACGATAATGCCGCCGATATCGTCGACTACCGCAAGGGTGGTAAGAAAAATCTTCAGAGATATCGGCACTCGCGAGCCGAGCATGGCAAGTATGCCGAGCGAAAAGGCTATGTCGGTTGCCATCGGTATGGCTGCTCCATCTGTGTAGTCAGTGCCTGAAGCCATAAGCCAGAATAATCCTACCGGAACCACCATTCCGCCTATTGCCGCCACAATCGGTAGCAGAGCCTGCTTGAAAGAGCTCAACTCTCCGACCAGTACCTCGCGCTTTATCTCCAGACCGATTGTAAAGAAAAATATGGCCATCAGCGCGTCGTTGATAAACTGTAGCATCGACATCGGGTGACCTCCATGGCTGAAGATGTTGAACGTGCCTACCTGCAGGCGTATCTCCTGGTCCCAGAAGTCGGCATACAGGGTATTGATTCCCGGAATGTTGGCTACGATAAGGGCTAGTACGGTAGCGGCTATCAGTGCATTTCCGCCTGATGCATGGGAAGTGAGCGCGCGTTTGGCGCTGTAATATACTTTTGCCGGAAATTCTTTAGGAGTTGAATCAATATGTTGTGAAGACATAGGCGAGGGGCTGTTTGGGTTTTCTATCAATATAGATAACAATGTCACAGCTTAAGAGTTTTATGTCTGTGGTGTGGTGAATTTTTCTGATATAATAAGGAATCTCCTGTCTGTTAATTGGAAGGTGTTATTATCTTTTTGATGTTTAAGGAGAAATTGATATATTTGCCGGAGTAAATATTGTAATGTGAAAATCTATAGGTCAAAAATCGATTGCTGGCTGGCAGTGATGATATCGGGCATTACCATTTTGCCTACGCTTCCGCTTGTAATTTCGGGGGAGGATATCTGGGTAGTGGTCTTATTGGCATTTATTGCTGCATTGGAGATTGCTGTAGTCATAGGATTCCGATATGTCATAGACGGCTCGAAGCTCATGGTTAAGGCTCTTTATGTTATCAATAGCGGTACATATGATATCGGCAATATCGTTGAGATAACTCCGACCCGTACGATTCTTTCATCTCCGGCTGCTTCGTTGGACAGGATTGCAATATCGTTCATCAACAGTCGTACGCCACTGGTAATATCGCCTGTAGACAAGGATGCTTTTATCCTGGCGCTGACTGCGATAAATCCTGATATACGGGTGAAATCCTGACCAGAAACAGATGGAATACAGAGGCTATTTCAGATATATGCTTTGAGACGGTCGACGATGGCCTCGCGGATACGCCATGCCGCAACCTCCGGAGTTATGGGGTGAACATCGCGCGGCTCATAGCTGTCGGCAGCTATTATGGCAGTCAGGTCGTTACCTTCCGGTGAGGCGGGCGAGTCGGTCGAGATGGCGCAGTCGGCATCCACACATCCGCCGATAGCGATTACCGGTGTGGAGGTGGTGCGGTGGTATTCAATGAAATAGGATAATACTTTTCCCATGGCCGACTGCCTGTCGATACGGCCCTCGCCGGTGATGACAAGGTCGGGGTGAAGCACGCTGATGCGGTCCCCTGCCACTATATCCACTCCGCGCATGAGCTTGCCGCCCATTGCGAGTATGGCAAATCCGAGGCCTCCGGCGGCGCCGGCTCCCGGTGTGTCGGGGTCTCCTTCCGGCATCATTTTTATCGCTTTGCGCAGACGCATCTCAAGCATGGCCATATCGTCGGCATCGGCGCCTTTCTGTGGCGCGAAAGTCAGGGCCGACGGCTTGCCTGCGTGTGCGAGCAGCGGCACACCGGCGTCATACAGGCCAACTATCTGGGGCATATGCACCTTGAATCGGGCCATGTAGAGTACCATGCCGAGCCCTGCGTCGCAATTTGCCGTTCCTCCGAGTCCGATAATCGCCTGTCGTACATCATGGCGCTCCTGGACTATCGACAGAAGTTCGCCGACGGGAGCCGATGAGGTGCGCATTATGTCTCGTTTTCCGGCAGGTACGAGCGATAATCCTACAGCGGTAGCGGAGTCGAAAAGTACGGTTTTATTCTCCGGATGATAGTAATATACCGACGTTGTGAGGGGGAGTCCCTCTACAGGGGCATGTATGACAGCCTCGTATCGGGCATATCCCATCTCCGGGGCTATTATCTCGGCGGTGCCTTCTCCGCCGTCGGCCATAGGCACAATATGTATCTCAGCATCGGGACACACGGCAAGCACACCCTCGCGCATGGCTTCTGCAGCCTGACGCGAGGAGAGCGTGCCCTTGTATTTGTCGGGAGCTATGGCGATTATCATGCTGAGGTTGCTGTACAGGCGTATGGAATCAGTCGAGCTTGAGCACGGCGAGGAATGCCTTCTGCGGCACTTCTACTGAACCAATCTGCTTCATGCGCTTCTTGCCTTTCTTCTGCTTCTCGAGCAGTTTGCGCTTACGAGAGATGTCGCCGCCGTAGCACTTGGCGGTAACGTCCTTGCGTACGGCCTTGATTGTCTCGCGGGCGATGATTTTGGCACCGATTGCAGCCTGAATGGCAATGTCAAATTGCTGGCGCGGAATGAGTTCCTTAAGTTTCTCACACATGCGACGGCCGAATGTCACGGCATTATCCACATGGGTAAGTGTCGACAGTGCGTCGACGCTCTCGCCATTGAGCAGAATGTCGAGTTTTATGAGTTTAGACTCGCGGAAGTCGTGGAGATGGTAGTCAAACGATGCATATCCCTTGGAAATGGATTTGAGCTTGTCGTAGAAGTCAATCACAATTTCGCCGAGCGGGAGGTCGAATGTCAGCTCGATGCGGTTGCCGGATATGTACTGCTGGTTGAGCAGTTCGCCGCGTTTGCCGAGACATAGGGTCATAATCGGGCCGATGTAGTCGGCGGCGGTGATAATCGACGCACGTATGTAGGGCTCTTCGATGTGGTCGATAAGCGTAGGTTCGGGTAGGCCCGAGGGGTTGTGTACCTCGGTCATGTTGCCTTTCTTGTCGAACACCCGGTAGCTTACGTTGGGCACGGTGGTGATTACATCCATGTCGAACTCTCGGCCGAGACGTTCCTGAACGATTTCCATGTGGAGCAGTCCGAGGAATCCGCAGCGGAATCCGAATCCGAGAGCCATCGACGACTCCGGTGTGAATGTAAGAGATGCATCGTTGAGCTGTAGCTTTTCAAGCGAAGAACGCAGATTTTCGAAGTCTTCTGTTTCAATCGGGTAGACGCCGGCGAATACCATTGGCTTCACTTCCTCAAATCCGTCTATTGCTTTCTCGCATGGACGGTCTACGTGGGTGATTGTGTCGCCTACTTTTACCTCCTTAGAGGTCTTGATGCCTGATATGATGTATCCGACATTGCCTGCCGACAATTCCTTGCGCGGCGACATGTCCATCTTCAGCACGCCTATTTCGTCGGCATGGTATTCTTTGCCGGTAGAAACGAATTTTACAAAATCGTCCTTGCGGATAGTGCCGTTTACAATCTTGTAATAGGCGATAATGCCGCGGAACGGATTGAATACAGAGTCAAAAATAAGAGCTTGCAATGGCGCATCGGGGTCGCCCTGAGGTGCAGGTATGCGGTGCACTATGGCCTGAAGAATTTCCGGCACGCCGATACCGGTCTTGCCGGAGGCGCGGATTATATCCGAGGGGTCGCATCCGAGCAGATCGACAATCTGGTCCTCGACCTCGTCGGGCTTTGCGCTGTCAAGGTCTACCTTGTTGATTACCGGAATAATCTCAAGGTTGTTTTCAAGGGCCATGTAAAGATTTGATATCGTCTGGGCCTGGATGCCCTGGGATGCGTCGACTATAAGGAGCGCACCCTCGCATGCGGCAATCGAGCGCGATACCTCGTAGGAGAAATCGACGTGTCCCGGAGTGTCGATAAGATTGAGCGTGTAGTGTTCTCCGTCAAGAAGATAGTCCATCTGTATGGCGTGGCTCTTGATAGTGATGCCACGCTCACGCTCGAGATCCATGTCGTCGAGCACCTGTGCCTGAAGGTCTTTTTCGGCTATGGTATGGGTATATTCCAGCAAGCGGTCGGCCAGGGTGCTTTTGCCATGGTCGATATGGGCGATTATGCAGAAATTTCTGATTCGTTTCATAGTGTGCAAAGTTAGTGAAATTTTTTGAGATTTTTTCGAATGATGTGCAGATGGATTGTTAATGGGATTTGTTATATTTGCAGTTTGCTTATCAAGAAAAAACATTGGATTCGTTAGAAAAAAACAATAGTGTATTTTCCTCGTCGTTTGCAGCCGGACTGACAGGACTGCGTCCGGTAAGCCGTGTAGTGCGCTCAACGGTCGTTGCCGATGATTTCCGGTTTCGGATCAGTCGCGCGACAAGCGGTAACCGACATTCAGAGGCTTTTGTATCGGTAGTTGATGCAAAAGGCAAAGAGGTGTCGCCCGACAGGTCGAGAGTAACGGTGGCGGCCGGGCGAGTGCTTGATGCTATGCGAGAGTCTCGCTCTCAGTCGGGGTTTATGCTCGGGTGGGATGGTGTCGACAGCGCTGTTAGTCTGTCGCGTTTTCCTGTGGTGGGCACCTTGCTGCTCGACTGTCATAATGTTGATGTAGAGGGAGTCGGCCCTGTGAGCACTTCCATAGAGCCGGCCAAGGTGTCTGTCGAGTTGCGAAGGATAGCTGACAATGACGGTAATACCTTGCGTTTTGAGCCTGAACTCGGAATTGCCGTCGAGTCGACAGAATCCGATGGCGAATCGCAGTACCGCATATTGGCGCCGGAAAATCTGCTGTCAAGGAATATAGCGCTTGACGGCAATGTGTTGCGCAGCATTGCCGACATTGGCGACAACTTTAATATCATATCGATTTTTCTCAGCAGCCTGCCTCCTGTCGGTCTAAACCAGTGGCTCAGCCTGTTTTTTACATATATAGATAATGTAACGGTGATGCTCGACGGACATCCTGTAGAGTGGAGCCACAATGCCGCGGGGTATGAGCCTACGATAGTGTTTACACGAGTAGATGCCGACCGCTCGCTTAACATGGAGGTCGCCAGGTTGCTTCCCGGCATAGATTTCAATCTACAGCGACGCCTTCAATTTACTGCGGTAGCTGTAGACGGTGGTGACGGACGTCCTGTCATATGCCGTACACAGCAGCCTGATCTCCGGGATTCCGATAATGACGCCGACAAGATAGCGGGTATGCTGCGGTATTATACACCGAGCCGGGCCGCATATAAAAATGTATATCGCGAGGGCTCTTTTTTCATTGTTCCGCCGGAGGTGGCCGGGCCGTTTCTGCTTCATGGTCTCCCGTCGTTGCTAAGAGAGTTCCGTCTGATAGGTTCGGAGCATCTGCGGGAATATAAGATACAGGCCGCTTTCCCTAAAATCAACATGCGCATGATGTCGTCGGGAATCAATTTCCTCGACACTCAGGCTGAGGTGGATATCGCCGGTGAGAAGATAACCCTTCCCGATCTTCTCAGCCAGTATGGCAACCAGCGTTTTGTAGTGCTTTCCGATGGCAACCGTGCGATACTCGATGACCGCTATATGCGCCGTCTTCAGCGTATATTCAAGGTTGAAGGCTCCGGTAAGGAAGCAAAGGTCAAGGTGTCGTATTTTGATATGCCTGAAATCGAGGCTCTTCTTCAGGCACCTCTTGAAGGCGTGGCTCCACAACAATATCGGGCATTTCTGGAGGGATTCAGAATGCTTCCGTCGTCAGAATTGTCTCTGCCTGGACTTAATGCCACACTCAGACCGTATCAGCTTGAGGGTGTCAAGTGGATGAAGTATCTGCGTGACCATGGCATGGGCGGATGTCTTGCCGATGACATGGGCCTGGGAAAGACCGTGCAGACCATAGCGTTGCTTACAATAATATATGGCGGAAAGATATCTGCTGATGAAAGGCCGCGTAGGCGCGGACGTCCTCGCAAGAATGAGAACCCCATGAATATAGTTGCCGATGGTAGTATCCTGCCATCTCTGCTTGTTATGCCCAAGAGTCTTATATTTAACTGGGAGAGTGAGATAGCCCGATTCGCGCCATGGCTGAGTACCTATACCTATTATGGTGTCAACCGGAATATTGATGAGGCATGCAGAGCCAATGTGGTGCTTACTACCTATGGTATGATGCGCAATGATATCGATACATTCCGAGGCCGGACATGGGAGTATGTGATACTCGACGAATCGCAGAATATCAAAAATATGGAGTCGCAGACGGCTAAGGCGGCATTTATATTGAAATGTAACAACAGGCTTGCGCTTAGCGGAACGCCGATGGAAAACAATATAATGGAACTGTATTCTCTGTTCCGCTTTCTTAATCCCGGTATGCTTGGCGATGCGGGCGACTTCAGTCGTCAGTATGCGATACCTATTCAGAACGAGGCCGATACCGAGGCTATGACAAGTCTGAGGCGCAAACTGTATCCTTTTATGCTACGCCGACTTAAACGCGACGTGCTTACCGAACTGCCCGACCTTACCGAGCAGACGCTATATACCGAGATGGAGCCGGCCCATGCACGCCTTTATGAGGAACGCCGCCGCTATTATCAGGACATTATCAGCAAGTCGATAGAGTCTGACGGCATGCAGAAGAGCCAGATTGTGATATTCCAGGCACTTAGCGAACTGCGGCGTATTGCATCGGTGCCGAATATCCTTACCGACGGCGCTGTCACTTCGCCAAAGCTCGACCCGCTTGTGGAGACGATATCGGAGGCTGCCGCCAACGGTCATAAATGTGTTGTATTCTTCAACTTTATTGCCGGAATAGAACTTGTAGGGGAGCGTCTTGAACGTCTGGGTATAGATTATGCCACAATGACAGGCTCGACAGGCGACAGGCGCAGTGTGGTGCAGCGTTTTCAGAACGATGCCGACTGCAAGGTGCTGCTGCTGACCCTTAAGGTAGGCGGTGTCGGGCTTAATCTTACTGCCGCCGATACAGTGTTTATCTACGAGCCATGGTGGAACCGCGCAGCCGAAAAACAGGCTATTGACCGTCTGCACCGCATGGGACAGAAGATGAAAGTCACTTCATACTCGATGATAACACGCGGCACTATAGAAGAGCGCATACGCCAGTTGCAGGAGCGTAAAGCTGCTCTGTTCGAAGGTCTCGTTTCTTCCGACTCGACTCTGTCAAAGCAGATATCACAGGAAGACGTAGATTTTATTCTATCATAATCCGTACAAACTCTATATGAAGGACAAGGTAATTGAACTCGTCACTATATATGCCGGCAATGAGTCGGATGTGGAAGCTATTATAAGGGAACTTGCCGTATACCGGTCGGTGTATATCCAGCGGATGCTTCATTACGCATTTGTCGATATAGGCTACAGCGAGCCGGAAGTCGACTGGAGTGCGTATAATGGTAAGCCTCTCTTTACTAATGGAGAGATGAGTCAGGCGATACTCGATAGCTCCTCCAAGAGGCGAGGCCATCTTACCGAGATATTTGCGGTGTTTCTGTCGGATTGCCGTAATCTGAAATGGCTTGTTGACAAGATTCCAGAAAAAGAACTGAGGCTATGGCGCAAATGTCTGATTTCGGGTGTTGTAAGCGAGATGGAGGTACGTAAGGCTCTTGACATTACCGGATCGTCGGAAGTGTTTATCGACAAGACCCGTTTCTCGTGGCTATACCCGACACCACGGTCGATACAGCAGTTCAGGTGGAGCTGGAGAAAGACAAAGTCAAAGCTGGAATTTGTCATTGACGGACTGTTGCGTCCGTATCTTTTGGCCGTATTATATCCTGAGGCAGCCGATTTCTGCAAGTTGGATACACTGCCTGATAATCTTAGGGTATTTTCAGATGTGGGAGGCTCGCTTAAGGCAATGTCGGACTACGATGCCTTGGTTGCCGCAAGAATGTTTGACTCCGGCTCGGTGCATGTGACATTGCCGGTAATCCGACGTGTTTCTGCCGGAGTGGGGTTGAAGGAGTTTTTTGCCAATGACAAAGAGAGCAAATATTATGCTAATGCGAGGGGGCGCATCGTTGTCAACCTGATGATGGAACTATTCCTGACTGAATCGGGGGTGTCAATGTCGCCGGCTGAGCGTTGCCGCTATGTTGTGGGGCATATTGGAAGTGTCGTGCCCGATTTTGTGAGACGCGCGCTGATGCCTCAGCTTAAGGGGAAGTTTGCCAACTCTCCGTTTGACAGCATGGCCAGTGAGATGGCATACCGTATTATGCGTATGATAGCCAGGCATTCCGAACCGGAGAAATGGATTGAGTCCAAGGGATTTATCGATTATTTCAGGATGCTTTACGGTGTCTATGGCGACAATCTGCTTGTGGACAACTACAGTTTTGACCGTAGCAGTATGTACGTAAGGTCGGGTGTGAAGAGTGGTGGGGAGCATTATATCGCATTGGATGAGAAATTTGAATATCTGATAGTGCCGATGATACAGGGCGTAGTGTTTATGCTTGCCGCGGTAGGAGCGGTTGAAGTGGCATTTGTCGAACGTGATGCGGTAAGCTGTAGCCCGTTCTGCGGACTTATGTACTGGCGTATCACTGAGCTTGGACGTTTCATACTCGGAATCACCAACAGATATGAACATACGGTGGAGATACGGTCGGTCAATGATTTTCTTCTTGATGACCGTTATCTTCTTGTCACTCTGGCTAATCCTGATACATCAATGCGCGGCATACTTGACCGGTTTGCCCGCCCGGTATCTGCAAACCGGTATGCCGTGACTGCCGAGACATTTCTGCGCAACTGCAAGGATAGTGGAGATATCGACCGGACGATAAGTCTGATACGGAATTTCGTATGTCCTGAGCCTCCCGACAACTGGATTGAATTTTTCAGCCGCATACGGCGTCAGGCATGCGCTGTTGCAGTCGATGATACGGATTATGAAGTGTTTGTAATCGACCGTGAGGACAAGGAGCTGCAGCAATATCTGGCGATGTCGCCGGAGATGCGCGAAATCGCCATCTGTGCGCAGGGATTCCGTGTGCTTGTCGAATTGGGCAATCTGCCACGTTTCAAGGAACTGTTGCGCGACAAAGGGTATCTGCTTTAGATAGTCTCTTAGATTATGCTTCGGCAGATTGACCGGACCGTCTGATGCGGCGTCGGTGGGAGGTGGAGATTATAAGAGGAACTGACTCCATGACCACTCCGGATGTGTCAAGCCCCATGGCTTTCAGATCGCTGATGCCTATATGGCGCAGTCTGTCGTGCATGCGCAAAAGCATTGTGTCTTTACGCGTGCATGAACTTTCGGCTGAGAACAGTCGGTTGATTACCACAAAGCGGAAGTCGCCGGCCACGCCATGATGGCGCAATGACGGGTACGACGATGTAATGTCGACTTTCCCGTCCTTTACGAGGTCTTCCACAACCTGCCTGAGATAGAGGCTGATTTTCGGCTCTACGCGGAATCCCATCGTTATGGTGACGAAGAACATGGTGTCTTCAATCAATTCGTCGACTTTATAGTCGAGGCGCCAAGGGTCGTCACTGCGCTCGATATGTATTATCCAGTAGTGGTCGGCACGTTTTGGCTGACGGCTTACTATGGAGTAGAGGAGTTTGTTTTCGAGCTTACGCGGATTGGCAGAACGGCTGAAATATACAATGTTGGATGCATAACGCGGCACTTCATTGTCGTTTTTCAGGTCGCGGATAAGGGCGAGCTTGCTGTCGACACTGCTGAATTCGATGTGAGAGTCGCGTATGCGTGTCGAGTTATACCATATAATCATCACAATCGCTACCATGCCGGCAATGAGGAGAGTAAACCATCCTCCATGGGTGAATTTGACGGCATTGGCTGCGAAGAAAATAGCTTCAAGAACACCGAAAAACACCAGAAACGATATGCATATCCACAGTGACTGCCCTTTGTGGCGCAGGTATATGGCAAGCAGCACTGTAGTCATAAGCATCGTTATAGTGATGGCCAGTCCGTAGGCCGCTTCCATATGGCTTGAGTCGCGGAACAAAAATACAGTGATCAGACATCCTGCAAGAAGAGTCCAGTTTATCGCCGGAATATATAGCTGCCCTTTTTCGTTTGAGGGGTACTTTATTCTGAGTTTTGGCCAGAAGTCGAGGTTTATCGCTTCGGAGAATATGGTAAAAGAGCCGCTGAGGAGTGCCTGGCTTGCTATAATAGCGGCTCCCGCCGACATGGCTACACCTATCGGCATGAACCATGCGGGCATAATGCTGTAGAACGGGTTGACTCCTTTTATGCCTCCTGTGCCGATAAGCCATGCGCCTTGCCCGAGATAGTTTACAATCAGGGATATTTTAACGAATATCCAGCTTATGGATATATTCCAGCGTCCGCAGTGGCCGAGGTCGGAGTAGAGTGCCTCGGCTCCTGTGGTGCAGAGGAATACCGCTCCAAGTATCAGAAACCATTCGGGATATGTCGATAGCAGTCTGATGGCATACCAGGGATTGAATGCGCTCAGAATATGGGGCGCGTAATGAATGTTGCATGCACCGAGCACACCAAGCATAAGAAACCATGCGAGCATGAACGGACCAAACATACGGCCTATTTTTCCTGTGCCGTTCTGCTGCAATATGAATATACCGATGATGATGAGCACGACAATGGGAGTGACCGGTACTCTGGGAGTTATGATGGATAGGCCCTCGATGGCCGATGTCACTGTAATCGCCGGGGTGATAACTCCGTCGGCAATGAGAGCGGCCGCGCCTATTGCACCGACGAGATAGAGTCTCTTCTTCGGCAGATTCTTTATGAGTGAGAATAGAGCGAGTATACCTCCCTCGCCATTATTGTCGGCCCTTAGTGCTATGATTACATATTTTAGTGTGGTCTGGAGGGTGAGTACCCATATCACACACGACACGGCACCTATTATATAGTCGGCATCGAATCCGGGATTTACTCCTGTAATCGCTTTCATTACATATAGCGGCGAAGTACCGATGTCTCCGAATACTATGCCTACGGCAATTAGAAGGCCCATTGCAGAGAGTCCTTTCAGGGAGGCTGATGATGAGGTATGTCGGTTAGTTGTTGTTTTCATATCGATAAATGTGGCAAATACTATGATGCATAATTCTAACAATACAGGTATGCAATTGGTTTTTTGTGGAATAGCAAGGCGTTTTATTTGGAAAGTCGCTATATTTGTAATCCGGTTAACTATCGAAACAATTATTAGAAATGAAAGTAAGAAAAGAGAATGTAAAATCAGTGGCCTGCCGGATGCCGATGGTATTTGCGGGTATAGTATTGTCGGCATCTACAGTTGAGGCGCGCGTAGTGCTTCCCCATGTGTTATCGGACGGTATGGTGCTACAGCAGCAGACGGATGTAAGGCTGCGAGGCAAGGCAACACCCGGATGTAAAGTCGAGGTGACGGGTTCGTGGGATGGTGCCAAAGCAGTGTCCGAGGTCGCGAACGATTCATTGTGGTGTGTGACAGTGTCTACACCTAAGGCCGGCGGTCCGTATGAAATCGTGATATCGGATGGCGATGGAGTGCCGGCAGTAATCGGAGATGTGCTGATAGGAGAGGTGTGGTTCTGCGCCGGACAGTCCAATATGGAGATGCCGATGAGGGGATTTGACCGACAGCCTCTGAGAGGAACCAACGATATCATAGCCAGATCCAGGGAGTCTACAAAGATTCGTGTTTTCACTCCCGACAGTAAGAAAGGGCAGTGGGTACGCTCTTCGGCCAAGACGCCTCAGCGGGATGTGGCCGGAGAGTGGTGGAGCAATACTCCGGATAATGTTGCCAATACAAGCGCTGTGGCATATCTGTTTGGGAAATATCTCAATGAGGTGCTTGATGTGCCGGTAGGTCTTATCGTGTCGACTCTTGGAGGCTCACGCATTGAGCCTTGGATGTCGAGGGAGGCCATGGACAAGTTTGCCAGATACGGTTACGAGCATCTTGATGAGGGTGTCAAAGATAATCCATGGAATGATCCGTGTCTGCTTTTCAATGCGAAGGTAGCGCCGTTTACAGATTTCCCGGTGAAGGGATTTCTTTGGTACCAGGGTGAGAGCAACCGACACAATGCCGATGACTACGATAGTCTTATGGCCAGTATGGTATGTGACTGGCGTGCTCGCTGGGGCGGTGGTGAGGAGATGCCGTTTTATTTTGTTGAGATAGCTCCTTTCCGATATGAGGGTAACGATGGCACTTCGGCCGCGCGGCTGCGTGAGGCTCAGGCAAATGCTTTGAAGAAGATACCCAACAGCGGCATTGCGTCGACACTCGATGCTGGAAACTACAATTTCATCCATCCCGTCGACAAGTTTACTCCGGCAGAACGTCTGGCGTGGATGGCGCTTACTGACACATACGGGCTGACGGGATTTGGTTCTCACTCTCCACAGTATGAGTCAATGGAGATAAAGGATGGAAAGATATATATAAATGTAAAGAATGCTCCCAATGGTCTGTGTCCGATGTGGACTTCGCTTTCCGGATTCGAAATCGCCGGTGACGACCGTCGGTTTTACCCGGCTTTTGCCGAAATAGAGGAGCGGAGCTGTCGCCTTGCTGTAAGCTCGGATATGGTGAAGGAGCCGGTGGCTGTGCGCTATTGTTACCGCAATGTGCCCGAGATGTCGGTATATAATGTGGCAGGGCTTCCTCTTTTGCCGTTCCGGACCGATGATTGGGACTGACAGGAAATGACTTGCTTATACGGAATAAATATACATAAACTTGTGAATGTGAGCGATTTTTAACATTTAAATCGCTCATATTTATTTGGCAGAGAATCAAGGAGATGTGAAATTTTTTATGTTAAAAAACATAGTTTTATTGCAGGTTTTCGGATATTTCATCTAACTTTGCATCGTAATTAAGCGTATATATTAGTGAAAAGCCGGAGAGCCGGCAGTTAAATTGTTTTAGGTCGAAGCGGATTAAAACCTGCTTCATTAATTTAAAATTTTAATGGTATGAACAAGATGATTAAATTTTTCAAAGAAGAGGTAAGTGCTTATACTCGTCATCTTGGTGCCCACAGCTACTTCCGTGTAACGGGAGATTGCACCCCGATGACTTCGGAACGTAACTAAGGGCATTTCTCTGATTCTCCACAGCGGTGGAGACATTGACGGGCGGCAAGATTAGAGCCGCCGACGCAAAATAGTCTAACACTAAATATTAATCCCGGAGGCAGAGCGGGCAGACTGATATCGCTGACAGTGATTTCTGTTTCTGTCGGCGATGGCTCCGAAAAAAGTCAGTGTTATGTTGAATATTTTTAAGAAAGTGTTCCATTGGTATTTTGAGAACGCTGCCGAGATGTACAAGTAATCTGTGCATACCGGAAACTCTCTTACTCACACATCTACAGTGATTTCCGCTGACAGGCAATTATTGGTGTCTTTTTATGACATGATATGCTTAATCGGAATCATTTCAGTAAAAAACAAGGAGATGTGTCGATAATTGCTGTCGAAATCCTATTGTGGATTATACATATGCGACATGCATTATGGACACAACTCCATAGAGAATCGTGAAAATCTCACGATTTTTTTTGTATATATGCATTCTATTTATGTGCGGGCACGTCGTATCAGCCTATTGCATTGTCGATAAGGGCAAGTTCTTCCTGTGTGAAGTCAGTATGCTTTATTGCACAGATTGTGTCGGCGAGCTGATTGATTGAACTGCATCCTGCTATTACGGATGTGACACGTTTGTCGGCGAGCACCCATGATATTGCCATCTGAGCAAGCGACTGTCGGCGTGATTCGGCTATGTCGTTGAGTTCGCGTGTGCGGCGTATTATTTCTGGGGTGATTGTGTCGGCCTTCAGAAATCGTCCTTGTGCGGCACGTGAGTCGGATGGCACCCCGTGGAGATAGCGGTTTGTGAGCAATCCTTGAGCGAGTGGCGAAAATGCGATGAATCCTACGCCAGCCTGCTGAGTTTCTTCAAGGATTCCGGAGTATACCGAGGAACGGTCGAGCATATTAAGACGGTCCTGAAACAGGAGACAATGTGTGTCGCGGCGGTCAAGATATTCGAATGCGAGTTTTGTTGCTTCGAGAGGCCAACGGGATATGCCTGCGTAGAGGGCTTTGCCTGAGCGCACGATATCGACAAGTGCCTGAAGTGTTTCCTCGATCGGAGTCTCCGGGTCAAAGCGGTGGATGTAGAATATGTCGACATAGTCGAGGTTCATGCGACGCAGGCTTTGGTCGAGCGAGGCCATGAGATATTTGCGCGATCCCCAGTTTCCGTATGGGCCGGGCCACATATCGTAGCCAGCTTTTGTTGATATGAACATCTCGTCGCGGTAGGGGCGGAAGTCGGTACGGAATATTTCGCCGAATGTCTGTTCGGCTGATCCGTATGGTGGGCCGTAGTTGTTGGCGAGGTCGAAGTGGGTGATGCCATGGTCGAATGCATATCGCAGGATTTCTCGTGAACGACTCAGTGGGTCGCCGGCGCCGAAGTTGTGCCATAGTCCGAGCGATATTTCAGGCAACAGTATGCCAGAGCGCCCGCAGCGGCGATAGCTCATGTTGCCATCGGAGTAGCGCTCGTCGGCCGGAGAATATACGGGGGGTATCATGTGGTTGTTATGATTATGGGCGGTTATTTTTTCAGACGAGTTTCAATCATCCGGAATATGTCGGCTTCGGAGCCCGGATAGTTTTCCCGCAGACTCTTTAGGTATTCGTCGGCTTCGAATGTGTTGCCTTGGCTACGTGATATGTCGCTCAGGAGTATGTAGCCTCGGGCGAGCCAGTACTGGTGGGGTGTGTTTGAGTCGATGAGGGCATTGACGGTACGTCTGGCTTGTTTTATGTTGCCTTTGTCGAATTGCTGCTGGGCAAGATGGAAAGCGGACATGGCTCCATAGAGGTCATCGGTATCGGAGGCGAGTTTTTCCCATTCGGCGGCAGCCTGTGCCGTGTTGCCCTGTTGTGCGAGCGCGTATGCCCGGGAGTAGAGCACTTCTGTGCGCCGGTCGGTCGACAGGGCTGAAGATGACAGCAGTGCGTCGGCGGCCGCTATGACATCGGCATGATGGCCGAGGTCGCGCGACACGCGCATTATGCCCAGACGTGCGGCCTGTATGTTGCGGGCCCCTGATGCGCTTGATTCGAGCGTGCGGAATGTTGCCAGAGCTTGTTCGGCGTTGCCCGATTCGAGTTCTATTTCGCCTTTTATGGCAAGACCCTCTTCTGATGCCTCTGAATGGGGGAAGCGTGTCACAAGTGTTGTGGCGTAGGTGAGGGCCTCTGAGTGATTGCCGTTTTCCAGCGAGGCTGTGGCGAGATAGTTGAGTGCCTGCGGAGCGTGTTGTCCTGAGGGGAAACGGTCGATATAGTCTTTCAATCGGTCGGTGGCTCCTGAGGCGAGATATGATTTTTCGGCCGACTGGAATGTCAGCTGGTCTATTTCGGTAGTGTCGAGGCGCGGGGCGTCGGGTACGCTGGCTATGAAGGCGGTATACTGGTCGAGGCGTCCTTCGTCGGCGAGAATGCGCTTGAGGTCGTCGGATGCTACGCGAGCTTCGTCGGATGTTGGATAGGAGGATATTACCTTTTTATATGTGGCTATGGCGTCGGATGTGTGTCCGAGCGACATCTGGGTGATAGCCATCTGCAGGTATCCGTTGCGACCTTGTGATGTGGCCGGATATTTGGCCACGAGACGGGAATATACGCCAAGAGCTTCGTCGGAGCGGTTGAGTGCAAGGAGGCTTTCTGCCTTTTCGAGCAGGGCTGATGCCATGAGTCCGGATGTTGGATAGGTCTGCATCATTTGGTCGAGCATGTCGATTTTCTCGTCATGGGCGCCGGATAGTCCGCGCATTACGGCTTTCTGGAATAGCGGGTAGTCGCCGGTGGCCGGATTGGCCGACAAAGCACGGTCATAGTTGGCTGCTGCTGCATTGAAGTCTGACGAGTAGTATTGGCAGTCGGCTATGCGGCAGTATGCGTCGGCCGTTATTCGAGGCTCTGCGGATGATTGTCCGGATGCATCGATTACTTTCTTGAAGTCGGCGAGTGCTTCGTTGTAGCGCCGTTGGGCAAATCGGGTGTATGCAAGGTCGTAGAGGGCGATTGTGCGGTTGGGCGAGGATTTTGGTGCGGTGCGCAGATATGAGGAGAATGCAGTGGCTGCGTCGGGGTAGCGTCCGAGTCGATAGAGGCAGTCGCCAATCCATAGCTCGGTCTCTGCTCCCATGTTTTTGTCGGCTTGCGGAGCGAGTGCTTTGGATTCGCGGAATCGCTCGAGGGCTTGGGTTGTGCGGTTGTTTGCGAGGTCGCGGGATCCGAGTATGTAGAGCACTCGTTGTTTTGCGGCGATGATGGCAGGAGTCGGGCGGCTTATGGCGTTGATTGATGCGAGGGCCTGGTCGTAGTTGCTGTCAGTAATGTAGCCTGTGACGAGATACTCCTGTACTTGTGGGGCGAAGCGTGAGTTGGGGTACGTGCGCAGGAAGTCTTCCATCAATGCCACCGAACTGCCGAATGGTGTGCGTCCGCCTTCCATGCGTGTAACGGCATAGTTGTAGAATGCTGTTTCGCGCACTGATGGGTCGTAGTCGAGACGATAGGCTTTTTCCAAAGCCATGATGGCTGCGTCCATGTTGCCTTGTTGTAGAAATGCTTGTCCGATATAGAGATAGGCCGACTGTCCGATGGCATCGGGCTGCTCGGTGACGGGGGTAAGTAGCTTTACGGCACGGTCGAGTTCGCCCTGCTGATAGGCGTTTATGCCTAATATATATAATGCTGATGGCTCGGCCTTGTCAATAGATGTCGTGTCAAGATATCGCTGAAGATAACTGATGGCTTCCGGTGTGTCACCGGTCTGGTATGACGATTCGCCTGCTATACGGAGCATTTCGGGGGCGTATGGCGAGTGTGGACTCTCGGAAATGGCGCGTCGGGCCATGGCGAGAGCCTGGTCGTAGTTGGCTTCGTGGAATGCTATCTGAGTGAGGAAATATGGGGCCTGGTCGCCTGGTGAGGAGTATTTGTCGACAGTGTCAAAAAGGTGCCGGGCTTCGGCGTATTCTCCCTGGGTGTAATATATGTAGCCCTGATAGAACCTTGAGGCGTTGGCATAGACGGGCGAAGAGGTCAGCGCGGCAAATCCGGCAAGAGCCTTGGAGGTGTTGCCGAGCATCATGTCGCAATAGGCTGTGCGGTATATAAGGTCGTCGGCGAGAGCGAGGTCGGGCGCTGATGGAGATATAGCATTGTAGGCCGATAGGGCCTCGCGGTAGCGCCCTTGATAGAAATCGCAGTCGGCCAGCGCTATGCGGGCTTTTAGGGTCTGGGACGTGGCCGGGTAGGCTTCGATATATTTCTGGAGAAGGCCGCGTGCGCTGTCGATGTTTCCTTCGCGAAGGGTGGCAATCGCTTTACCCCAGGCGATGTCGGCGTCCTGTGTTGGGGTAGGGGAGGAGTGCCGGGCAATGTCGAACTGGTCGATTGCACCCTGGGTGAAGTCGTTGCGGAGGAGAACTATGCCGCGTTGCAGACATCCGTCGGCAAATGGCGAGTTGATTTCGGCGGAGAGAGTCAGTGCGGCGGCGAGCGAGATTATAGTGAGTTTTCGTTTCATTATCGCGAATAGTTGAATAGATGGCTACACGTCGGCCATATATCATATACATATATATATATGAGGATACATGTGCTGCGGATTCGTCGGATGAATTTGTCTGATGAGTTTATGGTTATGAAATCATCAGACATGTAGAATGTTATGACAATTCATGCACTCCGGTATGTATCTCTGATATAGAGCGTATTGTAGTAATGCAAAGATAGCGAAATTGTGGAAAGATACAGACCTAAATAAAAATTATTTTAAAAAATATCTTCAAAGACTTGCACAATTGAAAAAGACTTCCTACCTTTGCAACGTAAAACGGCAAAAGACCCAATGCAAGGTGCCATAGCTCAGTTGGTAGAGCAAAGGACTGAAAATCCTTGTGTCCCCGGTTCGATTCCTGGTGGCACCACAACCTAAAGCCGAAAGGCGGTGTAAAACACTGAATATCAGCGATATTCGGTGTTTTTCGCATTTTAGGGGTAAGGCAAAACGCTCAATCCACACCAATCCAGCAGGGTAGCAAACGAGATTTGGTGGAGCAAGATTGAAATCCACACCACCCCACGGCTTGCTATCTATCTGCAATCACGCATTTTACAACATTATGCCCAAATTCTTAAAAGGATCCTCTGTGAAGAGATAATCAACAGAACTTTGACAAGGCGGAGCCACTCTGAAAATTTTTTTTGAAAAAATTTCTCCCGGCGGTGGTGTAGAAATCGGTGGAGCCGAAATATCCACTGAACAATCTCCACCGAAACAGCGTTTAGATACTATGTTTCAACGAGTTATTTATCAAAATCTATATCAGTTTTGCTCCACCGCGTCGCAAACCTTTAACACAAGAATTTGGCAATGAGAAGCAAAACCAATTTCCGTGTGTCTTTTTTTCTTAAAAAGACCAAGCTACTCAAGAGCGGAGAAGCCTCTGTGAGTATGCGTATCACTGTGGACGGACAGCGCGTAGAAAATAATATCCGCAAAAGTATCCTTCCCAATCTGTGGGATCAGTCAAAGGAACGTGCGAAAGGCACGAGCAAGACTGCCGTTGACCTCAACCGTTTTATCGAGGAAGCCCGCATCAAAATCCACCAGATAATAACCGAGCTTCAGCAGAACGGCGAGGAAATCACTCCCGCTGTGGTTCAACAGCGTTTCTACGGCATCGGACAGGTTCGCAAACAGGAGCGGACAATCCTTCAAGTAATTCAGGAACACAACGAAGAAGCGGAGAAACTAATCGGCAAGGACTTTGTGAAGATTACCGTCAGACGCTACGAGTCGATGAAGCGTTACCTCTGCGAAATGATAAAGGAGAAATACGATGTGCCCGACCTGCCCCTTTCGGATTTTACCGGCGAGGTAATCCGCGCCTACGAGGTCTATCTCAAAACGGAGAAAGACCTTTGCCAGAACACGCTTATCCGCTACATGAAGGCGTTGAAGAAGATTACAAACCGCTGCATCGCCAACGACTGGATACACAA
The DNA here is from genome assembly GCF_002201515.1 of Muribaculum intestinale. NCBI lineage: Bacteria > Pseudomonadati > Bacteroidota > Bacteroidia > Bacteroidales > Muribaculaceae > Muribaculum > Muribaculum intestinale. The sequence goes on along the minus strand of NZ_CP021421.1, from coordinate 694,278 downwards.
AGATCCGTTTGCCGGAATTAAATTCCGCGAGGAACCCACCGACCCGGAGTTTCTCACTATCGAGGAAGTCAACCGCATCTATGAATGTGATCCGGGAAGCAAGCGATTGGAGGTGGTGCGTGATATGTTTCTGATGTCGGCGTTCACTGGCCTTGCCTTCACTGATGTTTCCCAGCTTACCGAGGAACATATCGTGACCGACAACGAGGGGAATAAGTGGATACGCAAGCCCCGTCAGAAGACGCGCCAAATGAGCAATATTCCCCTGCTGGATATTCCTCTTGAAATAATAGAGAAATATCGCGGCGACAAGAAGGCGGCGAAAAAAGGTGTGTTGCTCCCCATTCCGAGCAATCAGGTGATGAACCGCTATCTGAAAGAGATTGCCACAATCTGCAAGATTGACAAGTATCTCACCACCCATGTGGCCCGGCACACATACGCCACCGTCTGCCTTTCGCAAGGCGTTAGTCTGAAAAACGTGTCGAAGATGCTCGGACACGCCAGCGTTAAAATGACCGAGCGTTACGCCAGAGTGCTTGACTCATCAATCCTGCGTGACATGAACAGCATCAGGGACACCATGAACCTCGGCAAACCGAAAAAGCAGAAGGTCAAGGAAGAATCAGACAAGGAAGCAATCTGAGCAGTTCTGCATTAAAAGATAAAGGAGATGATATTTCCCACACGGGGTATCATCTCCTTTAATTGTTTCATACCGTTTGAAAGCGGAGAGAGGTGTGGCAGTCAGCCATGAATGGACCAAGACCGCCACGCCACTCTCCGCTTGTTGTTGCAATCCACGGGCATAGACAATGATGTGAAATCATAGACTATGCCTTATCGGGATTGGACTGTGCCATTATCAGTTTTTCAATCATTCTTTTTCAGAGGGTTCAGAACCATCGGCAACACTGACGGTTGCCGGGTCTATATGTTGTTTCGGGCTGTCATATCGGGGGTACCGTTTTCAATCATAGCATCACAATAACAGATGGGCAAGTATAAGTAGCTCGCCTGATTAAACGTATGGCTAAGGAATGTTCATTCAGTCATGGAAAAATCTCCACGCTCCTGCGGAGGTAGTATTTGTTCCTGCCTGCCTGAACATTCCTTTTTTGTCGCCATACGTCATTGAGGCGTCGAGCAACTCATACAGCCACACCGTCATTGGACGCATGGTTAAAAAAAAGTACCCACCGATATGACAGCTACAAAACAACATAGAAATTTAGGTCGAAGCGAAGCTCACCAAACCTCCCATCAATACCGCATAATCAAAGGGTTGGCGAAAGTGGTTGGTTGCATAATCGGCTTAATAGTGGCTCTGATAATGTGGGTTGTAGTCCGACCGATACTCCGAGGTGTGGGGTGGCTAATCTCCATACTGACGATGATAGCGATAATCTATTGGTTAATGACACTCTAAAATATTACGACTATGGCAAACAAGAATGAAAACAAAGGTACTATGGCATTTGCGGACACTATCCGTCACTACCTTGAAAAGAGAGCCGAGAATGACGTGCTTTTCGCCGTCAAGTTCGCAAACCCCTCAAAGTCCGTAGAGGACTGCGTGACCTATTATGAGTAGAGGCATATTATGAGAAGTACTATCTCCAGTTCATTCTGTATTCATTTTATTTTAAGTCAACTCCCATCATTACTTGACATAACAACTTCTCATAACTATATTTACCATGGGTAATATTGCCCTACAACACAACGGTAAATTTATGAAAGAAGAGAATCTACAGCATCTCATTTCGAGATGTGAGGCTTTTCTCCGAGACACTCGCTATGCCGCCATATCCATACGGAATCATATCAGACGATGGAACAGTGGCATAGCGCAGTATCTGAGGAGCAAGGGCCTTGACGATTATTCACCTCCGTTGGGGGATGAATATCTATGTTCCATACAGGCTCTTGGTATATATACTGAGGGAACTGTAAACGAATATCGCAGATCTGTCCGGATGCTTAATGATATGCTTTTGCTCGGGCATATCAGAAGGTCAAGTAAAGTTCCTGTGAAATATGACTTTAGTGGAGAGATTGGCATGGAAATGCTGAAGTTTATAGATTCACAGAGACGTTTGCGCAGAGCAGAAAAAACGATTGTCCACCATCAGCGTAATTTAAGCTATTTCCTCGAATATCTGGTTCAAGGCAAGGCACTCGTACATCCAATGGAGATAACAGAAGGGGATATTGTGTCTTATATAGGAGTTTGCTCTAATAAAGTAAGCGCAAGATATTCAATCAGAATGCTTATGTCTTTTTGGCATGAGCATGGAGTAGTCTTAAATGACTTCGATGAGTTTTTTCGCGCTTTCAAAGTCAGGCGTAAAGAGAGAATCCCTTCGTTCTATCCATCTGAAGATGTCGAAAAAATCGAGGAATCCGTCAATCGCAACTGTGCTCTTGGGAAAAGAGATTATGCAATCATCCTATTGGCTTCAAGGCTCGGACTCCGCGCGTCAGATATAGCCACGTTGACTTTTGATGAGATTGACTGGGAGAACAATCTTATCAGGAAAAAGATGGTAAAGACCGGCAATTCCATAGAGTTGCCACTTCTGTCGGAAGTCGGGAATGCCATAATCGATTATCTTAAGAATGGTCGTCCGAAGTCGTCGGCTGTGAATTTATTCATACTACACAGGCCCCCATATACATCCCTAAGTGCCTATGCAGTTTGCAGTCAGATAAACAGGCTGATCGCACTCAGTGGTGTGAATGTCATAGGGAAGCATCATGGCCTACATTCACTCAGACACTCTCTTGCCTCTGCACTCCTAAAACAATCAACACCGATAGAAACAATATCCGAGGTTCTGGGCCATCAGAGCTGTCAGTCGACTATGAGCTATCTGTCCATAGACATGGAATCGCTCCGGCAATGTGCACTTGAAGTACCGCTTGTCCCGGATACATTCTATAATCAGAAAGGAGGGACATTTTATGAGCGACACTGATTATAAAAGCGTTCTGGCTCCATATATGGCTGCATCTAACATTTGAAAAGGGACCCAGGTAGAGCAATTGAAAAGGGACCCACCCCATGGGTAAGTTCAACCGGATATCGTTGATTAGAAAGAACGACATCAACGATTCCACAAAATGCTACACATGGAGGAAAAAACATCCATTATTCTGTCTCATCGCCGCGAGGGGATGAGCATCCGCGAGATAGCGCGCCGCAACGGCATGAGCCGCAAGACCGTGCGCAAGTATCTGCGCGAGTTCGAGAGAGAGGCCGGCCCGTCACCGACAGAGCGGGAGGTTGACGATTATCTGCTGACCAGGCCGAAGTATGACAGCAGCGGACGCGTCAGGCGTGTTGTGACCGATGATGTCCGCCGTCGCATCGATGGTTTTATCGCCCGCAACCGGGAGAACGTCGCTGCCGGATTGCACAAGCAGCAGATGCGCAAGCTCGATATGTGGCGACGTCTTCAGGACGATGGCGTGCGTATCGCCTATTCCACAGTATGTCAGTATGTCCGTGCGCTGGAGGCAGCGCCGAAGTCGCAAGAAAAGCCTGCAAAGGCATATATCCGTCAGGACTATGAGCCTGGATTCCGTTGCGAGTTCGACTGGGGCGTGCTTACCCTGTGGATCGGTGGAGTCAGGACTCGCCTTCACATGGCGGTATTCACCCTCGACCACAGCAATATGCGCAAGGCATATCTGTTTTCGCGCGAAGATACCCTGGCTCTTATGGAAGCCCACCGCAACTGCTTCCGGGAGTTGGGGGGCACCCCGCGCGTGATGGCCTATGACAACATGCGTACCGCCGTAAAGAAGTTCCTCGGGCGCGACCGCGAGCACACGGATGCGCTGCTGCGCATGGAGGTACACTACTGTTTCACACCCCATTTCTGCAACCCTCGCTCGGGATGGGAAAAAGGCAAGGTGGAACGTTCGGTGGAATATATCCGGCGTCGTGCATTCTCGTTCGAGGTCCGGTTTGACTCCCTGGATGCCGCGCAGACGCATCTGGCGGCAGTCTGCGACAGGCTCAACACAGAGGCGTCCAACATGTCGGCGGAAGAAAAACGCCTGCGCATACAGGCCGATCTGGCGGCGCTACGTCCGTTGGACCACGGTGACATCGGCTGCTTCGAGCAGCGGCTGTACCGCGTCGGAAAGTATTCAACGATAACCGTTGACGGAGTGCACTACTCTGTGCCCGACCGTCTGGTGGGCTCGCAGGTGGCGGTAAAGCTGTATTCCGAGCGCATCGTGGTGCTTTACGGACGCGACAAGGTGGCCAATCATGCCCGAAGCCGACGCTCCGGCGACTGGGTCATCGACCTGATGCATTATCTGGGTACATTCCTGCGCAAACCGGCCGCTCTGGGGCGGTCTGTGGCTCTGCAACAGGTACATCCGTCGGTGGCGGCGCTTTACCGCGAACACTTCCGCGAGTCTCCGCGAAGCTTCATAGAACTGCTTGTGTTCACCCGCGACAACAATCTGGCATACACTGACATCGTCCGTGCCGCCACAAGTCTTTCGTCCCGCGGGCTCCAGCGCCTCTCATCTGAACAGATACAGGCTCAGATGATCTCGGCGGAAGGACATATGCAGTCAACCGCCGATATCGCGGCAACGAACGTTCCCGACCCGCAACAGGCTGAAATAGAAAGTTCGGCAAGCCATACCCTTGACATGCTTTCATCATTTATGGAATATACCCGCGCATCGCAGGCAGACTGAATACCCCCCCAAAAAACAACCAATACACTGAATGACAATGACAGACATACATGAAACAGACCGTGACGGACTTCGGGAGCTCATTCGCTCATGCGCTTTCGACCTTAAACTCCCGCTTGTGCGGCGCGACATCGACCTGCTTATACAGCAGAGCGCCGACGAACAATGGAACCTATGGCGGTTTACAGCCGAACTGCTCCGGCGCGAAAAAGAGAACCGCTCTGAAAACCAGCGCCGTCACCGCATCAAAAACGCAGGGTTCCCGCAACTTCGCTATCTTAACGAAATCGACACCGACGCTCTGCCCGCCGATGCCCGGAAAGCGCTCCCGACACTCGAGACACTCGACTTCATCAAAAACGGACGCAACCTCATTCTATACGGCAATCCCGGAACAGGCAAGACTCATCTGGCGACAGCTCTCGGTATCGCCGCATGTAATGCCGGACACTCGGTGCTGTTCACATCCGTGCCAAGACTGCTCACGCAGATACGCGAGTGCCGCAACGCTTTGACACTCCGGTCGCTGGAAAACAAGTTCGAGAGATACGACATGGTCATCTGTGATGAGTTCGGATACGTCTCCTGCGACAAGGCCGGCGCAGAGATGCTCTTTAACCATCTCTCCCTCCGCACCGACAAGAAGACGACCGTCGTCACAACCAATCTCGCCTTCAACCGCTGGAACGAGATTATTGACGACAAAGTACTGGTCACCGCAATGGTAGACCGCCTGACCCACAAGGCTATACTGCTTAACATGACAGGCAAATCATACCGCATGAAAGAAACTCAGGAAATGATGACTCAACAAATATAATTATCTTTGCATCCCCATCCCGGGTGGTCCCCTTTTCAAATGCTATCCGGGTCCCTTTTCAAATGTTAGATACATTGTATGGTTTTGGCATTCTGAACTTTGCAGGTGTCAAAAATGCCCAGTTCTGATTTGTAGAGTCAGCACATAACGCAATAATATCAGTAAGGGCACTCTTGCCGCTCCCCTTATTACCAATAATTGCGACTAAGCCTGGATTTAATTGAATTCTAATACTATCGAACCACTTTTCAGGCATAGTGGCACCCGAAATACGTCGAATCTCTAAAGACCGAATAAATTTATCTGGATTTCTTTTTATTCTTGCTAAAATTTCAGGTTCTTCAAATGATATTCGTTCCGGTTCAGCAAGAATTTGTCTCAATCCTTCAAATGTCAAATCTGCTTTTATCCAGCATGCATTAGTTCCGACCTCGCTTACTTCATGAGCATCGGAAGTTGTTATAGATGGTTTCCTAAATGTTTTTTGATAAAATCCAGCTTCCTTAGGTTTCGTTAAATCACAAATATCAATATAACCATCCCTAAAAAGCTCTTCTTTTACTGGGCCTAATGAATCTTCAATCGAAACATTTTTTTTAGATTTACCTTCATGCTTCATTTCTTCATCAATACTGTTTGACTTTGAACCTGCATGAACTGTTACGATTCCTCCATATTTATGGATTAGATTGGCTGCGTCCTTAAAGTTCACCTGTACGCGAAACATCCCATCCTTAAAGTAAGATGCCTCTGGCAATCCATCTTGTTTGAGGGATTCTCGACCAATTTGTATTATTCTTGAGCGAGATATACCCAATTGATTAAGAACGTTTTCCTTTAAAAATTCTGATGTAAGAGTTATTCCATTGAACTCATCAGGGAAAAGACCTATCATATGGACAGATGCCCTCCCATATTCAGTCCTAAATTCAACCCCGGAAATTACTGTTACGCCGGCGTCTTTCGCCAGCGTTTTCATCATATCTACATTATCAACTGTATGATGATCTGTTATAGCGATACACTTTATATTTTTTGCTATAGCTTCATCCAATATATCCTGACAGGAACCCTTACCGTCAGAAGCATCAGTATGAAGATGTAGATCCCATTTATTCCATAGTGATCCTATAGGATTATTCATAGTTTTAAGTTGCTTTTTTGTTTGATTCTTCGCTCGTTCTAACTTATCTATATCATTATTAAGAATAGGTCAATATTGACTGAATCCTAAATAATTAATCTCTCAGGCACCCGATTGGTATTATTTTCACACCGTCCTCGCGTGTATATGCCATTTCTCCGCCCGTTAAGACAATAAGCAAGTCCGGTTCACGAAGTTTAATTTGCTTCTCCGCCATATTCTTTTCCGTTATAAGATGTTTGATTTCAATGAGGTGCTTTGCCCCGTCCTCAATCTCGCGACTACCAAGTTTGCATTCGATTAACGCATATCGTCCGTCATCAAGGTGCAATACGGCATCAGCTTCAAGTCCAAGACGGTCATGGTAATATGACAATCGCCCACCCAGTGCCTGCGAATATGCTCGGAGGTCACGAAAACACAGACACTCGAATATGAATCCGAAGGTGTTCAAATCAAGTTCCAGACTTTCTGGTGACGCACCTAACGCGGCCACCGCAATAGAGGGGTCAACAAAACAACGTTTCTTGCCGGTTCGGATAACAGTCTTGGAACGAATAGCAGGGGACCATGCCTCTATATCATCAATTACAAAGAGCTTCTCCAAAGCACATACATAATCATCAAATGTAGGCATGGATATTCCTTCCATTTCTTCAGATACATCAGCAAGCATGGAGGTTTTCTTTGCTAAAGTACAGATATTTCGTGCGTAGGATCGAAGAATGAGCCTTGCCAATGCAGGATTTCTTCGCGTTTTATCAACTCTTGAAATATCCTCATTACATATCACATCAATATAGTCTTTAGCAATCAGTAACTTAGCTTTGGTGCTCATCTCATCGAGAGAAGCGGGCCACCCGCCACGGCAGGCAGCAAAAATCAGTTGCTCAATAGATAATTGTGAAATTTCACCATCAATCTCATAGTCCGCCTCATTAAATAATCGCCCCAAAGAGATAGAGCCATTGGATTCAAGAGACTCGAACAGGCTCATAGGGTACATAGCCATTTTGGTAATGCGACCTGTTCCCGTGTGCATTATTTCCTCATCATCTATTACTGTCGAACCAGTCAGAATAAACTGTCCCTTCTCTCTGCGTTCATCAACCGCATGGCGAACTGCATCCCATATTACTGGGGCAACCTGCCATTCATCAATAAGCCGAGGCGTTGCACCCTTGAGTAATAACGATGGCTTTGTTTGAGCGGCAGCCAAATATCCCGCCCGACGGTCAGGATCCTGCATCTTAATAACACTTCCCGCCCGACGTTCTGCAGTAGTTGTCTTGCCACACCACTTGGGTCCAGCTATCTGTACGGCGCCGAAAGCCTCAAGCCTCAAATCAAGAGTCTTGTCGGCAATTCTATTCAGATACTTCATCTCTTTCATAATCACCTACAAAATTAGGGATTAAATCTGACACCACCAAATTATTTTGTGTTTTTGAATTATTTTGTTTTGTGATTTTGAAATAAATCACTTTGTTAAATTGAATTAACACAAGCCTGATATTTGGTGGAGTGGAAATAAATTCGTAACTTTGCAATCACAGAGAACTTTTAGAATAAGGGAAGATGTTGCGAAGGTGTTAGATTGCCGGAGCAAAACGCCCCAAATCGCTAAAATATAGCAGTGTAGTCAACGGAGTTTTTCTCCTTTAGATAGCCGGTAATTATCTGATAATCAAATTGATACTATATTCAGAACAATTCTGGTGGCACCACCCAAGCAAAGATTAAATCGCTAATTCTCACAGAGTTGGCGATTTTTCTTTTAGTCACCACAGGGCGTAGTCACTATAATAGTCACTATCTAAATCGCTATAAACCACGATAAATCGGCTTGATTAAACTGTATTAAAAAGTAGCGTTTAATTCTAAACCCAATTAAATTCTACATTAAATTCTCTGCAAAATAATAGTGACTATCGGCGTGGTGCGCTGAGATAGTCACTATTTTATTTTACATTGTAAGTCGTGTGCCGGACTGACGGTCATCAATGTCGTCGTAGCGGGAGCTGTTGCCGACTTCGTGCTCGCGCTTGTAGCCGGAGGAGCCGGAACTGACATTGAGGGAAGAGAGTGCGTTGGCAAGATTGACTGTAAAAATCTCCGATATTTCCTGGGAGTAGTCCTGTGGACGGGAAGGGAGAATACGGACTCCGGCTTTGGATTGGGTATTCTGTTTTATCCTGTCTTTAACCGCCTCGGCATCCTTTCGAGTAAGATGCAGCATGGCTATTGACATCAGGAAACCCTGTCGTGCCTGTTCATCGGAATGGAGAGAACGGAACTTGGATTCCTCCTCCAGAGTTAATTCGATCAAAGGCATATAGACGTCTGTCAGTGCCAGGTGGAGGCAATAGTTGCCGTTTCTATGTTTGACAACGGCCATGCCTTTTATTCTCTCTTGATGGTTGTGTATCGGATAGCGCATGAGATATTCGGTCAGTATCTCCTCGGAGAACATCGTGGCCGCTATTGTCAGGCCTACATCTTCGCGCTCGTCATCCTTTACGCCGTTATACCATGCGTACTGCCTCGGTGAGATTGGCTTGCGGTACGTCGGACCGTCTTTGACATTGATGAGCATATAGTTCCCTCTGCTGCCTTTGCCCACCTCGACAGTGAACAGGTCGCGGTACACGTCAAGCGGTGATGGTTTCCTTTGTGGCTTGATGACGAAGTCTATCAGCTCCGACAGTTTCATCACCTTGCTGCCGTCGAAGGCTATCTTTTCAGCATGGTCGATTACACTGTATCCTCTTACCCTGCCGTCCTTGTCCTTCTGGAAACTGATGTCTATGCCAAACTTTGTCTTGAGAACATCAATGAGAGTCTGTATGCGCTGACAATTCTCCTCGCTCAACGGTTTGCCGTGGTTGTCAAGTATTTTGCGGATGTCGGTGTTCAGCTTTGCCTTTACCGGCTTTCGCTTCTTACCTTTTGACACTTTGACATTATCGACACTTTGACATTTTCCCTCGGCTATCTCGCTCTTGTATTTCCGGATTATGGAGCGGAGCTGTGTAGCGCGGTCTTTGCGATTGGGGCTGTTCCTGGTGATTCGATTGAGGATGTCACCGATAGCGATATTCCCGGCGTCGCCTCCACACTTGAACAGTCGGTAGCCGTCGAGCGATTTCTCTATCTTGTAGCCGTGAGTCTTGACGATATTGGCAAACTGACCCTCCGTTTCATAGTCGTAACAGAGAATCCGGTCAATATCTTTTTTGATGTCAGGAGATAGTATGCGGTTGGCGCACTCGTTAAGCCTGCGCCTGTCCTGATGGTCTGATATGGCATAACCGTTTGGCTTTATTCTCGTCGAGAGAATATGCACATGGTTGTTGCCGGTATCATGGTGGGCGTAAACAAAATACGGCTGACGGGCATATCCCATACCCACCATAAGCTCTCGCGCAAAGTCGGTAAGTTCTTCCGGCGACATGGCGCGTCCTTTCACGGAGGCCGACACGTGGAACTGGAAACGTGTTGTCTTTGTATTGCCGTAGGTCTTAGAGTTTTCTTTCATATACCTTTCGACTTCAGCCGAGGCATCAAGGCCGAAGCGGTGCAGCGTCTCGACATTGTGACGCAACGCCTCGCTGACGTTCTCCATCGCCATAAGGGTTGCCACGCCATCAGCAATCTTTTTCTCGTTATATCGAGCGCCGGGGAAACCGCCGCCGGACACATCGTTGAGCTTCTTGACTATCATTTTCCTGATATTATCATGTTATAGAGGTATGTCAGCATCTGTTGGATTTTATCTGTACCCTCGCAAAACTGACCGAAGGGAAGAAGATCTGCCGCCCGCAACGAGTAAGGATTCATTTTCTGCTGCTCATTGATGTGCTTTGCAACCTGATTGGTGTTGGTGCCGGTTCTTTCGATGAGCTTGATAGCGGACTTGATCAAAGCAATCATACGGGGATTGTCTCGGTCAGCCATCGGCTGCTCTTCATATTTGAGTGTGGCACAACGTACAAACGCACTCAGATTACCGTCGGTGTATCGGTCGGCTCTTGACTGCATTTCTGCGTGGGTCTGCGAATCGACACGTATTTTTATAGTGATGGATTTTTTATCCGACATAGAGATTAACTTTTTAAGATATTATGGTTTGATAGATTGGTTGATTGAATATCTGATACAATGAAGACTATATGACTTGGAATCCTGATTGCTTGATGATTTGATGAACTGATACCTTGATGATATAATATCTGGTTGTCTCGATTGTCTGATTATCCAATGCTCCATTACCCGATGACTTATTGTCCAATGGCTCATTATCATATTATCCAATGTATCGATTATCCAATGTGACGATGACCGATTAACCGAAGTATCACGGTTCATGATAAATGTGTTGCTTGATAATATATCAACCGCAGATTTTCAGTTTTTCATCATTCATTTTTCAGTCTATCATCGTTCACGGACAATGTATCATTAGATAAAAGACTGCGAGTTTCGAGCGGGATTGACCCTCACCTCGGGGGAGGCGGGATAGCCGTTGTGGACACAATCGGCATATCTTGCAAAGCAAGGTTTATACTCCAAATCAGGCGTGAGCAACCGGGGTATCTCAGTCAGTTCGACCTCGGTCGAAAATGTCATAATGTCAAAAGTTCATAGTGTCAGCGCATGGGTCATATTTTGCGATAGCAACCGTGTGACTTTTTCTTCACGAATCCTCGGCCTCCGTCTCTCAGGAATCTTTTGACCGAGGATTCCGAGATTCCGAGTTGCAGGGCTTCCCTGACTGCCTCGGCTGTGGTGAACGAATCCCTGAGGTTTCCGAGTAACTCGGTGAACCGGTTGTCAAGGATACCGGTTTCAATCTCCGGTGCAATCCGGCTCTCCATGTTTCTGAAATATTCGGTGAGCCTGATGGCGAGTTCGGCAGTTCCCGGTTCAATTTTATCCATGCCCGATTCTCCACAGATACAGTGCATAATCTGTATGACCAGGCAGAAGCGGACGAGATAAGTTTCCAGTTTGCCGCACAACGCTCTTACAGCATCCGAATCCGTTTCAGCATAAGCCTTGTTATTGACCTCGTCTTTCCACTGAATTATGCGGAGCTTCGACTCTTGGGAAAACAGTAGCTCTATTGAGGTTGCTTTTCCCTCTTGGTCTGTTGAAGGAGTAGCGGCTACCACCTTTCGGATAATTCGCTCCCATTCTTCAAGAACGCTGTCAGGCATGGCGGTGTCGTTCCACGACGGCATCTTGTCAATTTCGGGATAGACTTTCAGGAATCGAGATGAAAAGCCGTTCATCATTCGCTTGCCGCCGAACTGTTCGTCCAGACGACCAGGCTGTGTAGTGCCAATAATAGAACAATAGGGATTGGCGAGGAAGATATGCTCGTTGTTTGACTTTCGGCTGTACTTGAAAGGCGTACCGCTGAACAGACTGAGAAAGTAGCCCTCGTCCGAACCGTTGTAGCGGTTGAAATTGGAAAGAAGGCTGTCTATCTCATCCTTGTAAATCAGCACTCCGCGCGGATTGTCGCGCAACGTTCCGATAAGAGCCTCTACAGTGGAGTCAACCACTACATGGCATTTTCGCTGAGGCATCTCCATTTCTTCAGGGAGAGAATGTCTCTCACGCTGCTTTGCCGACATGCGTTCCCATCGGCGGTATGTTTCCATCTCCTTGCAGTAGATCATGTCATACTCTCCGTCGAGTTTGAGGAGAGGTGCGACCGCCTGTTGCAATGGAGGTGTCTTGCCACAGCTCGGCGAGCCGACAAGCACCATGTAGATTATCGGTCGGCTTACCCATCCTGTCATGAAGCGGACTGACCAAGTGTTGCCCATAGCAGCCGCGAATACTGTAAGGAATGAAGCCGAAGTGAAATCGACATTATAGTTCTCATACTCCTCAAGAGCCTCTATTATGTCGCGGATTGCTTTCGGAAATATCTCCAGAGGGAAAGAAGGAGTTTCGGTAGTTTTACCGGAATCGCTGGTAAAGGCAATGCTATCCTCCTCGATCAATCCACATCCGGCTTCCAACGGAAAGCGTGGATGGTTGTAATAGCCATTCGCTTTCATGATGCTCAGATATTGATGTTACGTTGTCCGAGGGCTTTGCGTACCTCAGGGTACATAATCTTGTTGCCGGTCTTGACAGGTTTGAGGATACCTTTATTTGCCCAGTGCCAGAGTGTGGCATCGCATACGCCAAAGAGTTCCTTTACCTCGGCTTTGGTGAGCATACGTTCTTTTTTGGCTGCCTCGACCATCGAGCCGAGTTCATCCTTTGCGCGGCGGATCAAGTCCTCCGAAAATGCCTTGAGGTCTTCGGCGTTCATCTCCACCTTGACATGGGCCCGACCCTCATTGAGCATATCTAATAAATCCTGCATTTTTGTTTCGATTGCCGACATTGTTCGACGCTTCTACTGGCGGCATAAGACAGAAACGCCACCGCTCCGAAATGGAACGATGGCGCAAAATTATAGCCGAATTTACTGAAATAAGAATAATTATCTGTTCGTTCAGTTCGCGAACTACAGAACGAATCAAACGAATTGAAAAGAGGCTATTTCAGTCTACTCCATCTGGGTCAATTCGTAAAACATCGGTCTTTATAGAGTCAATAGCGAAGCGATGTTCTGGCTCGTCTTTGATAAATCGCTTACGATTGGGAGATAAATCTTGTAGCGTGTTTACGCTCTTCTGCACCTGACGCTCGCCGACGATTTTGCATTCAGGGAATGTGGCGGATAATATCTCGACAAATCGTTTGACAGGTGTTGACGGATCCAGCTCGCCAGACTCGACAAGTGCGACATATAAGTGCGCTATGTCAACGCCACGGATATGTGTTTCTATCCATTTGCCAATGCGCTTAACAATCTCACTGCCGTGAGATGCCAAAAGGGAAAGAAGGTCATGAGATAATTCTGCGTTTTCTGTAATTTTAGCAGTCGGTTTAGACTCATCAATACCCTCCAACGCCCAATCAGCCAAATTGCCGTTATCTACACTCATGCGATAATCAAGATACTCCTTCAAATCCTTGCGCGAGCGTCGTTTATCCTCTACCTCCCTCGCAAGAAATGTCTTCATGAACTTTGCAAGCTGCCACTGGTACTGTTTGTTGTCAATCGACTCTGCCGCTTCCTCAATATTATCTATCATCATTTCAGAAGAGCGTCCATATTTGAGCCATGCGGCAAAGGGCAACCGGTATTTAGCCCATTCGCTCCCTTCTGCCTGTTCGCCAAATATCTTCTCAGCAAAATCCGACTCTTGAAGAATCTTCAAAAGCTCATCCAAGTCCAGATTGTCAAGGTCAATCATATTCTCCAATCGCTTCTGAAACTCCGGCGACGAAAGAAATGCTGCTGCACCCAACAAAAACACCTCCAGCGAGTCCGCTTCGCCCATCGCCGCAGCAAACTCGCCATATTCCTGCGGATGCTCCTCCATCCACATCTTCAAATCAATCTTTCCATCCTGACTGCCTAAGTTATCTTGCTGATTTTTCATAGTGAAATTTCTAATTCATAAACTAATAACGCGCAAAGGTCAAAAAAAGATAATAGTACTTTGAACGATAACAGCGACAACACATAAGTTCCGCCAAGCAGTGCAGTATCTTCAATCCAACCCTCGGACAAGCAACACCCGACCATGAGAACGAGCAACGCTCCCCGCGCAATCCAAAATACATCCAATTTATGTGTCATAGTCGTTTTGAAATAAGCGAATAAATTTTCGTCACAACAATATATGGGATAATTGAGATTAACGAATACATTATCAAAAATAATATCAGGTAATCTGAATGTGTTGTGGATTTATTTAGATTGGGTAAAAGAAAACAGATTGCAACAGATAGGCTGTTAGCTATCCAGACCGACAAAGAAAGTCTGATAATACTTTTCCTAAACCACTTAAATGCAATGAATCCACTCAACAAACTACATAATAGGAATATAAACGTATAGTATATGTCCCATTCCATATACAACATACTATAACCTGTTCCTACTGAAACAAAAGCTTCAAAAGCCACAAATATCCAAAATCGTTTATCGGTCAGTATCATATTTGTTCAAGATAAGCAACAATTCGTGAAAAAGAAGATTTCATCTCGATTGTGAAATCCTCTTTTTTCACTATTCGTTGATACATTCGTTTAATATTTTCGTAATCAGCATTTTTGGAGAGTTTGGCAGAAATTAGTCCAACCATACAATGAGTATCAAGCCCTGAACAATATGGGCTATATTGTTCTATTGGCATAGTATTGAATTGATACTGTCATATTGAGAGATAAAATCCAACGCAATAGGAAGTAATGGCGACAGCCCCATATCAAGCCGGTTATAGTCGTCCGGCTCATCGTCTGAAAGAATAAAGCGGTCTGTTTTGACAATCTGCGTTTTCCATCTTAAATCCGGATTAAATCCTTGCAGTTTTATTCTTTGAAGCAATAAAAGATTGATAAATGCAGAATGGTTCAGAATGAAGCCACAGTCATTGCAGATTGTAGTTATCTCTCCATAGTCCACACTGACATACGGAAATATGTTTACCTCAAAACCCCATGAATGATAAGTGAAAAATATTTCATCAGTACGACTGCCGGCTTTTCGACTCAATGCAAATCGACCCCTGAGGATCTTGAAACCTTTAGCTGCAGCGAATGGCTCCAAGGTGGAGAAAATATGTTTTTTAACGTCCTGTATCTTCATAATCACATCCTGTTTATGGTAGTGTGAGGCATCAGAACCTTTGATAAATCAATACCTCCGCGGAAATCTACGTCAGTAAGACTGGCTTCGGAAAAGTCAACATCCTCCAATCGTCCTTTATTAGACACTAAAAATGATAATTTATTCCCATAATAATAGCTGTCGAACTTCGGCCCGCAAAACACGCATCCATAAATCTTTCCGACAAATTTGCACTTTGAAAATGACGCGGCAATGAATGCGGTATTGAAGTCGCAGTTAATGAACGTACAACCAATGAAATCTGCAATTCCGAGACTTCTTAATTTGACATTTTCAAAAGTGCAACCCATATAGACAGTTTTCCGCAACAAGACAGAAGTCCGTCCACCCATAGAGAAATGTTGTAACTTACCTCCTTTGAAAACACATTCTATAAATCGACACCCTCTTGCAAGGACATCTGAAAAATCACATCCAAGAAATTGGCATCGCTCAAATTTCTTTTTAGTCCACCACACGGCAATGCCTTCGTTACAAAACGAGGTGCGCTTAAAAACCTGATTGCTATATTGTTTATCGGTCAGTTTCATTTAGTTTCATTCCTTTTTTGCGCTTCAAGAAATTCCTGTTTGCCAGGAAAAGTCTGTGCTCCTAAGACACCGGCACTAAACTCGAAAACAGTAGAGTCATTATATACTATCAGGCACGGATCAGCGTTTATGCTGTCCTGCTGGTCATGCGAGAGAGGATGATTATAAAGGCGATATGAGTACATTCCCATATTCATACGTCGGAATCGGATAGTTGAATATTCCGAATCGGGATAATTGTTGACATCTATCCCTATACAACCTAAGTAGTCCAAACGTTCTTTTAGTTGCTTTTTTTCAAATTCGTCCAGTATATCGGATTGGGGCATAGATTGTGGCATATCTCCGTTATCAAATTCAACAACCAGTCGTGTGCTGTCAGGCAGCATATCGCGATAACGACCTACTGTATTCCACATCCAGAAAACAGGCTCTCCGTTGTAACATTCAGCCATAATGAACGCATCGCATCTCATAGGTGGTCTATTAAGTAGAAAAACTATACCCCCAAGGATTAACAGATCGGCGATATGGAACCATAAAAGAATCCTGTCGGCTTTTGAGTGTCGCCTTACGGCCTTTACAAAAGAATAAATCCAAAATCCGATAAGCGGAATTATAAAGAGGAATACGAAAAACAATAACACAATGACGCCGACCGCCCGAAATTCATCTTTATCGGCAGATGCAATCAAAAATACAAGCAACCAAACCGTGACAACTGCCACAGAAAGATACCGCATGAATCGGCTGAATCGTTGTCGTTTATTTATAGGCTTGCTTATCCCGTTATTCTCCATACTCAATGTTGTGGTTTAGTGCGTATTCTTTGGCTTTTTCTTTATCAAACGAATCGTCAAGGGGGAGTATTGCCACGCCATCCTCTGTTGTTTCGCCATTATCGAAATCTCCGTAAATCACAATAGCTCCGATGGTGTCCAACGGGGTAAAGGATTTTGGATGAATAAACTTATATCGCTGTTTCTCTACTTCAAGCAGACCCTTCTTTTCATAAAGAATGGCACTGTCGAAGCCTATTATCTCTGACGGTTCCTTCATGATATATTTGTCCGTTTCGCAATACACGGCATCAAACGTCAGGAATGTAAATATTAAGCCTACAACTGAGAGAAGCATCCAACCAATGGCATATATCCGTGAGATAGTATTATACACCGCTTTTTTACCGCGAATGAAATATACCGCACAACCCGAAAGGGCGGTAATCCAAAATAGTACATAGCCTAACCGCCAACGTAACTGCAAACTGTTCAACACCACAAAGAGGAACAGTACCAGCATCACGGCATGAAAAGCCACCAACAATATCTTTTGCCAACGCTTCATGGCTGTTGTTTTATTGGAGCCGGTCTAACAGCTTCGTTTGGTATAACGTTTTCAAGCATATATCTGACGGAAGTAGAATACAAGTCTTGTATAACGACATCAGGCACATAAGAAATAGTGATATAGTCATTCGAGGGTGCGTCAAGTTGTTTCATCTGGGTTGGAGCGAAAGCCCAATCATTAATTGTCAATAAAATGCAATTATGTTTTACGCGAAATTTTCTAAATTCCATTGAAAGGTCATCGGATTCTCCTTGATACAGCGAAAAGCTGATTACCGGTCTACCTGATGGATCTTTATCTATACAGGCATGTCCGATATGAGCGACAAATTTATAGTCCGATTCGACAATTGCTGCTAAAAGAGCCAGCCCCTGTTTGTCATTTTCAAATAATCCAAACTTCCACTCATATCCGTGTGGTAAATCAATAGATGATAGATTGCTTTTGATTTGCGAGATTTCCTCAAACGAAGTATCCAAATAGTAACATAAAATCCAATTCCCTTGAAATAAAGCTTCTTTTGGAGTGTCTAATAGTGCTTCTACAATCCTGTCAACGTCATTTTGAGGGAATGTAAAGACATTTGCCACCGGGCAGGCAGTCATATCCCAGTGAACTGCATACAGACTTTCATAATCATATTTCAGCGTATCCTGACGGCAATTATCATTGGCTTTCATTGGGATAGCCAATACTGCAAGGAATAATGTAACAATCACTCCAACAAAAAAGTCGCCTATCTTCTTTCGTTGATTCATACCTTCTCTATAATTTTGCAATCCAATATTCCTATCATATTTCGGCACATCTATTTCCATGACGTCTGCAATTATTTTGTTGGAAAAGTCTGCTCCATAACGCTGATTATCTCATCCAGTCGAGGGAAATAGTCCATTATATTTGGTTCGTGCCTTTCAGCCATTTTCAGGACTTGCGCCAAGATCAATGCTTTGACTGCCGGATAATCTTCAGGCGATTCAATACGTGTTAGTGTAAGATACTCAAACGCCCAGTCTGCACCGACATCGGGTAATGCTCGCTTACCATCCAATATGGGTATAATCTCGTGTTCAAACATATCATGCAATGACGTGTATGATTGAAATACTATGCCGGAACAGTCGGTAAGTGTGCCACAGAGCTTTGAGTATTCGCACTCCAGATAGGCTTCTGAAATCGTAAACTTATCCTGTCTGCCAAGCATATTTCCGGTAAATCCGACAGAAGGATTATCCTGTTGGGCTTGCGGTGATTTTACATTATACGGCTCAAACCATTTCAATAGAACATCAAAACGAACCATATAGATAGGATAGATGATAAGCACTCCCTCCTTACTCCAATGGTCTAATTCGATATGCCGTCGCAAACCACCTTCTTGTTTAATAAAAGAAGAATCACGTTTACGGAACTTAAAGCCTTTGAGAAAAGGCTCTGTCTTTAGCCGCTCAACTATGGTTAAAAATAATTCTTTGTTTGTCATATGTCATTGGTAATTTTCAAGTTCAACGGATAAGTCTTCAGCAAAGGTATTTACGCTAATTATTTTGCCATAGTCATTTTCAGTGATCGGAAAAACTCCTATTGATATTCCCGTTTCACAAAGATAATCAACAAGTTTGTCGGAAAACTCTTCGAGATTCAATTTTGAGCAATTACATTTATGTCCGTTGCTCATGCTTGACACAAACTTCTCCGCATACTCCTTAAATGGCCACACAGGAAACAGTCTTATGTCTCCATCCTGAATGCACATATAGCTATCATCAGATGACAGATACCATAGACAACCGCTGTCCGCAATCCTTTTCAGCGAGTAACTGTATCTGACTTCCGGTGATTGAGCAAACATACTGCTTATTTCTTTATCGGTTAGTTTCATGGTGTTCAAGGAATTTATAAGTAGGGAGCTTTATTACTCTGGAGTCAAAGGCGTTCAGGTCAACATTCTTGACTATTCTGCGCTTGTTTGATTCAAATTCAAGAAGTTTCGACAGTGTTGTATCTTTATCGCCGTACCAATAGTTGAATATCTTTGTGTCCCAGCCGGATATTTGATTTGAAATATGTATGTATACATCTTGGGCTATATCTATGTTGTTGAGATAAAGAGCGACACCATATATCAACTCGTATATCTTCATTTGGAGTACAAAGTTGGTTTGTATGGACTTGTCGGTTGCAATAATTTCATATAAAACCCGGACAAAATCCGCGGCTGTGTTGCTTCCGCTTAACAATGGAAATTTCGTGCTGCATCTGTCAATGATATTTGTACTGTCAGACAAATATATGTCAAGACCGTTGTCATCTACTAACGGTTGAAGCAATAAAGGAACATCTATGCAACTTTTCAGGGTAGAACGCCAAAGAGGATATATCGAAAAGAATAGCTTGTAATCCCGATTCGGAACTTTGACAAATGTCAACCCTACCAAGAGACACTCAACCCTATGGACAAAACATTTAGATGTAATGCCCTTTAAGTTGAACACTGCACATAGTTGTTTTGATAATTCCCGATATTCCATATTCTAAACGCTGCATCTAACATTTGAAAAGGGACCCAGGTAGAGCAATTGAAAAGGGACCCACCCCATGGGTAAGTTCAACCGGATATCGTTGATTAGAAAGAACGACATCAACGATTCCACAAAATGCTACACATGGAGGAAAAAACATCCATTATTCTGTCTCATCGCCGCGAGGGGATGAGCATCCGCGAGATAGCGCGCCGCAACGGCATGAGCCGCAAGACCGTGCGCAAGTATCTGCGCGAGTTCGAGAGAGAGGCCGGCCCGTCACCGACAGAGCGGGAGGTTGACGATTATCTGCTGACCAGGCCGAAGTATGACAGCAGCGGACGCGTCAGGCGTGTTGTGACCGATGATGTCCGCCGTCGCATCGATGGTTTTATCGCCCGCAACCGGGAGAACGTCGCTGCCGGATTGCACAAGCAGCAGATGCGCAAGCTCGATATGTGGCGACGTCTTCAGGACGATGGCGTGCGTATCGCCTATTCCACAGTATGTCAGTATGTCCGTGCGCTGGAGGCAGCGCCGAAGTCGCAAGAAAAGCCTGCAAAGGCATATATCCGTCAGGACTATGAGCCTGGATTCCGTTGCGAGTTCGACTGGGGCGTGCTTACCCTGTGGATCGGTGGAGTCAGGACTCGCCTTCACATGGCGGTATTCACCCTCGACCACAGCAATATGCGCAAGGCATATCTGTTTTCGCGCGAAGATACCCTGGCTCTTATGGAAGCCCACCGCAACTGCTTCCGGGAGTTGGGGGGCACCCCGCGCGTGATGGCCTATGACAACATGCGTACCGCCGTAAAGAAGTTCCTCGGGCGCGACCGCGAGCACACGGATGCGCTGCTGCGCATGGAGGTACACTACTGTTTCACACCCCATTTCTGCAACCCTCGCTCGGGATGGGAAAAAGGCAAGGTGGAACGTTCGGTGGAATATATCCGGCGTCGTGCATTCTCGTTCGAGGTCCGGTTTGACTCCCTGGATGCCGCGCAGACGCATCTGGCGGCAGTCTGCGACAGGCTCAACACAGAGGCGTCCAACATGTCGGCGGAAGAAAAACGCCTGCGCATACAGGCCGATCTGGCGGCGCTACGTCCGTTGGACCACGGTGACATCGGCTGCTTCGAGCAGCGGCTGTACCGCGTCGGAAAGTATTCAACGATAACCGTTGACGGAGTGCACTACTCTGTGCCCGACCGTCTGGTGGGCTCGCAGGTGGCGGTAAAGCTGTATTCCGAGCGCATCGTGGTGCTTTACGGACGCGACAAGGTGGCCAATCATGCCCGAAGCCGACGCTCCGGCGACTGGGTCATCGACCTGATGCATTATCTGGGTACATTCCTGCGCAAACCGGCCGCTCTGGGGCGGTCTGTGGCTCTGCAACAGGTACATCCGTCGGTGGCGGCGCTTTACCGCGAACACTTCCGCGAGTCTCCGCGAAGCTTCATAGAACTGCTTGTGTTCACCCGCGACAACAATCTGGCATACACTGACATCGTCCGTGCCGCCACAAGTCTTTCGTCCCGCGGGCTCCAGCGCCTCTCATCTGAACAGATACAGGCTCAGATGATCTCGGCGGAAGGACATATGCAGTCAACCGCCGATATCGCGGCAACGAACGTTCCCGACCCGCAACAGGCTGAAATAGAAAGTTCGGCAAGCCATACCCTTGACATGCTTTCATCATTTATGGAATATACCCGCGCATCGCAGGCAGACTGAATACCCCCCCAAAAAACAACCAATACACTGAATGACAATGACAGACATACATGAAACAGACCGTGACGGACTTCGGGAGCTCATTCGCTCATGCGCTTTCGACCTTAAACTCCCGCTTGTGCGGCGCGACATCGACCTGCTTATACAGCAGAGCGCCGACGAACAATGGAACCTATGGCGGTTTACAGCCGAACTGCTCCGGCGCGAAAAAGAGAACCGCTCTGAAAACCAGCGCCGTCACCGCATCAAAAACGCAGGGTTCCCGCAACTTCGCTATCTTAACGAAATCGACACCGACGCTCTGCCCGCCGATGCCCGGAAAGCGCTCCCGACACTCGAGACACTCGACTTCATCAAAAACGGACGCAACCTCATTCTATACGGCAATCCCGGAACAGGCAAGACTCATCTGGCGACAGCTCTCGGTATCGCCGCATGTAATGCCGGACACTCGGTGCTGTTCACATCCGTGCCAAGACTGCTCACGCAGATACGCGAGTGCCGCAACGCTTTGACACTCCGGTCGCTGGAAAACAAGTTCGAGAGATACGACATGGTCATCTGTGATGAGTTCGGATACGTCTCCTGCGACAAGGCCGGCGCAGAGATGCTCTTTAACCATCTCTCCCTCCGCACCGACAAGAAGACGACCGTCGTCACAACCAATCTCGCCTTCAACCGCTGGAACGAGATTATTGACGACAAAGTACTGGTCACCGCAATGGTAGACCGCCTGACCCACAAGGCTATACTGCTTAACATGACAGGCAAATCATACCGCATGAAAGAAACTCAGGAAATGATGACTCAACAAATATAATTATCTTTGCATCCCCATCCCGGGTGGTCCCCTTTTCAAATGCTATCCGGGTCCCTTTTCAAATGTTAGATACAGCAATGCGTTTGTTGCCGTCGCTGAATGAGTGGTTTTTGGTAACAAGGTACAGGAGCATGGCAGCTTTTTCCTCCACTGAGGGATATAGGTCAACGCCACCGAAGGTCTGGTAAATCTGACCGATGGAGCTTTTGAAGGAATCGTCCTTTTCGTTGCCGAACAATGTGCTGCCACCGAATTTCTCATGTAACTCGCGGATGACTTCCATGGCGTTTTCGTAAGTGGCATGAAACGACTCTTTACCGGTGGTGTCCTCGATCTTCAGTTCCTGATAGTCGTAGCGGTCAAGAGTGTCGAGGGCGTATGTGTAATCGACAACAACATCGAGCAATGAACGGCTGTCCTCCGTAAGCCTTTCCTGATTTTGGATTGTGCGGCCGAGCACTTTTATCAACTGACTAAGCTCGTCATATTTCTGTGCAGCTATCCGCTCGTTTATGGCATAGCCTTGAAGAAGATACTGCTTCAATATCTTATTTGCCCAGATGCGGAATTGAGTACCACGTTTGGATTTAACGCGATAGCCAACAGAGATAATAACATCAAGGCTGTAAACCTGAGTCGGTTTGTACTTCGACAGAGTATTATGCAAAATTTGCATATTACTCTCTTTCTCCAGCTCGCCTTCCTTGAAAACATTAGAGATGTGGCGGGCAATAACTGACTGATCTTTGTCAAAGAGTTCGGCCATCTGCCCTTGGCTCAGCCATACGGTATCATTCTGAACTGTCACATCAATCGACATATTTCCGTCCGGCGCCTGATAGATTACGAGCTGTGAATTATTTGTTTCCATATTCAAAATTACAATTTATATTTTGATTTGTAGCTGTTTCCGAGTAATAATAGTCAAAATACTTCGGATTTCGCGCCATTAGCGATTGCGTCTATCTCGTCGGCGATTTCGTCCGAGGAGAGTTTGATATAGTCCATAAAGGTCTTTTGTGTCTTGTGGCCGCTGACGTGCATCATCTGTACGATGGAGTATTTGTGGGTTAGGTACATGTTGGTGATTCCGCTACGGCGGGCTGTGTGGGTTGTCACGCACTTGTAGCGAGGCATTATCACCTCTCCCTTTTCGTTGTGCTCGACAACGAGCTTGCCGTCCTCCACCAGTTTCTTCTGCTTTTGAGTAAGTTTGGTTACTACCATCTTGGCTAAGTCGGGCACTTTATCGGACAACTCCTTCAGAATCTCCTTTATGTAGCGGTTGAGTATCACGTCAACAACATAAGGGAGATTGTAGTTGTATTTTTCGCATATAGCCTTTAGGTTGGGATTCATTATAGGAATCTTTACCTCGTTGCGGGTTTTCTTCTGAATGAGGCGTATTACCGGTGTTCCTTTGGCAGTAGTGGTGAAACAATCCTTGTCAATGTCGTTGTAATCGCTCACGCGCTGACAGGTGTAGCACCCGACAAGAAATATATCGCGCACCTCTTCCTGCTTGCCTGACAGTGGCATTTCATACAATGCCTGAAGCTCTGCTTCGGTAAGGTATATTTCAATAGCCTTGTCTTTCTCTTCAATTTTCTTTTTTGCGAAATATTGCAGGGCGCGGTCATTGTTGTGTATTCCGTCGGCATAGGCATAGCTGATGATTGCTCGTAGATCGACCAGGTATTTATTCTGCGCAGTCACCATATAATCTTTCTTCTCCATAAAATTCAGGAATTTGGTGACGAACGCACGGTCTACATCATACCACGTGTAGCGATGCTTTCTGTCAAACAAGTCATACAGCTTCCGAAAGCTATTCCATGCCTTCACAGTGCCGGGCGCATATCTATCATGACCATTAAGCCTGGCACCGCTCTTGATTTCATTGCAAAATCGGTCTATGAAGTTCCATATTTTGGCGCGTTCAGCATCGATGCCTTCCTTTATCAGACGTTCCTGCTCTTCCTTTATGCGTTCTTCCTCGCGTTGCCGTTCCTCCTCTTCACGCTTAGCTTTCATTAGGGCTTCTGCTTTCTTCGGATTGGCGATAGAGAGGATCTCGGCCTCAACACGTGACTTATCGAAAGACATGCCCTCTACTTCCGACTTCACTACCAGTTCAATCCTATTGAGTGAGTCGTGTAGATTGAAGTTCGCCCTTTGATGTCGCATCCATTTTTCAGGACACGACAAAGCCTCTTTCCACTCCGCAACATTCACACGTATCTGAGAGGAAAAGAGCGTATCGACTTTGTGTTTCTTGTTCTGCACCCTAAAGAAAAGAGTTGCGATTTCGTTCTTCTCGTCCTGCTTGCGGATGAAGAACCGGGAAAGAGATTTTGCCATAGAATCCTAGGTTCGATTCTCTTGTGAATCGGACACTGCAAAGTTAGTGACTTTTCCTGAATAGTCACTACGATAGTCACTATAATTTCTAAAACAGCCGCTATCTGCCTAAATTGAAAATTGTTTAATTTGGCTTAATATCAGTATATTAGTATATAATTAAATTTAATCCGATTGATAATAATTTAACATTTATATTGCTGGTGGCACCACAAAAGACCGCTAATTCTCAATGAGTTGGCGGTCTTTTATTCAATCATACCTCTCCGAGTCACCACAAAAGTCACCACGCCCACGTTAACGCACTGAAATATTGCCTGTTATGCGTGTCAGAGCAAGCGCATATCTTTTATTACGGTGGTTTAATACGCTGATAATCAGTGTATATTTCAAATTCATCCAAATTCCTTCAGCGTCATTCAACCCCACATCACCGTCTTGCAACCCCAAACTTTAACAGACGTTAACTATATTCCTGCGATAAAAATGTGGTGACCTCAGCCAAATTTTCGCCGGGTCACCACACCTAAATCTAAAAATCTGTTAAATCCTCGGTTCGGGTGGCACGGTTTTATGGCATGAACCAGAACTGTCAGTGCCGCCGAAAAGCGAAGATATTATGAATTGAACGCAGTGTGATGATTTTGTTGGGCTTATATCATCGGATTACGGAATATTATTATTAAATTTGCATTCGGATTGGCATAGCCTCTCCAAGACATACTGAAAAATAAGAAGCGTTATGCTCATCTTGTGATTTGTGAACGTAGGAAATTCAAAGATCAGTGCAAGAGATAGCATAGTGGTTCTCACGCGCATAGCGTGGGCTACTATTGTTACATCTGCACTAATGGTTTCCTACGACCTACAAATCACGACGTGGCATAGTTGGCTCACGTTTTCTTTGTATTAATGCCTTTAGAGCCAACGGGCAAACTATTTTTAAAGGGTACTGCCCCATAATGAACAATGAAGTTTATCCAATATTTACTATTAGTTTCATCATTCCCTGGATTGGCATCCTGTAATCAAAGCAAAATTGATGACCTCGAATACGAGGTTTCAAAATTAGAGACTGAGAATGCAGCTCTAAGATCACATGTAGAGGAACTTGAGAATATAATTTCAAGTTACGAGAGTTATCGTGTGCAATACTCAAATCAGCAACGACATCAGCAACAACAAAGAGAGTGGCATCAACAAAATGCACAGCAACACCTCCAAACTGCTGAATTTTGGAGACAAAATGGAAATGAGTTCTTATACGAGAGTAGTATGCGCAATGCCCAACAAGAACTTGATATGATGCCTTGATGTACTTATATTCATTCAAATAGACTGTTGAAAGGTATGTAATAATATGTCTCCTGAAATTTTGAATCTGCTAAATTATCAGGAAATAGTGAATCAAGCCGAAATAGTACTATGGCAACCAGTTTTATCATTAAAATTAAATACCCTGACATCATGAGATTTTTATACTCCTTGATTTTGTCCTTTACTTCCTTTTCAATTATGGCTCAACAATGGGTCATTGATGAGATTGCAGATGAACAAAAGACATCTGATTCAATCCCGGGTTGGCTTATTGTAAGTAGATGTTGAAAATTAGTTTATATCAATTTTTTTGCGTATCTTTGTGTAAACACATAAAGACACATCGCTATCGCAAAAATCAAAGTTATACAACTGACAGACCAACAACGTCTGCAATTAGAGGAAGGCTTTCGCCAAGGCAAGAGCCACGCATACCGCATGCGCTGTCGCGCAGTGCTTCTGAAATCCACCGGCCTGACTTCGGAACAGGTTGGAGAACAGACCGACATGACCCATATATCAGTCAATTCCTGGGTGAAACGCTTCGAGACCGAAGGAATCAAAGGGCTGGAAACACGTCCCGGACGGGGTCGGAAGCCAATAATGGACTGCTCGGACGAAGAGTCGGTACGCAAAGCCATAGAGAACGACAGGCAGAGCGTGAAGAAAGCGAAAGAGGCATGGCAGCAGGCTTCAGGGAAAGAAGCCTCCGAGAGTACCTTCAGGGCTTTTTTATCCGCCTTGGCGCGGGATATAGACGTATAAGAAAACGTCCAAAGGGGAAACCCTCGCCGCAGCTCTATGCGTATAAGACCGAGAAGCTGCAAGAACTCGTACAACAGGAAAAAGATTGTCTCATCGACATTTATTATGGAGATGAAAGCCACATCTGCACCGAGGGATATGTGCCATACGGATGGCAGTTCCGAGGTGAAGATGTCTATATCCCATCTGAAAGAGGTCTGAGACTCAATATTTTCGGCATGATAGACCGCAACAATCGATATGAAGGATTCTCCACAACTGAGAATATGACCGCTGACAAGATTGCCGACTTTCTTGACCGACTTTCTCTCCGTATCCGTAAAAACACTTTTGTTGTCCTTGACAATGCAAGCGTCCACAGATGCAAACTCATGCGGGAACTCCGTCCAATATGGGAGAAACGTGGGTTGTATCTCTTTTTCCTCCCACCGTATAGTCCACATTTGAATATCGCCGAGACGCTCTGGAGAATCCTCAAGGGCAAATGGCTCAGACCTGCGGATTATTGCTCCACAGACTCCCTGCTCTATGCAACTAACCGTGCGTTGGCTGCGCTTGGATCTGAACTCAATATCAATTTTGCCCATGCGGCTTAGTATAAATTAATTTTTACGACTTACTTATTATTATTAATCATAGGGTATTTTGTGTATAAACATATCCAAAAGAAAGATGATGAAGCAGCTGAGCAACATGCTAAAGAGCGGCGTATGGAAGAAGCACAACGTTTAGAAGAAGAACTCCATGAATATAGAGATCAGCATGAAGACGATATTGATATATCACAATTTGATGATGATATAATTGTTCCATCGTGTCCTAGTCACGTTGACCACCACGCTTCCGTTGAATCTTTATCTACTAAAAGTGAAAAACAATCGTCAAATATCGAAACCAACAATTATATTCTTTCTCCAAATGGCAAAGAATTTATTAAAGCCAAAAACTGTGAATCGCTTATAATTCCTGATGGTGTAGAGGTCATTAAGGCATTTGCTTGCTGCGGTAATATCAAAAATATTACCATACCACATAGTGTAAAAGTTATTGAAGACTTTGCTTTTTCGGGTTGCTCTGTGAATAAAATTGTTATTCCAAATTCGGTGGAAAAATTTGGCGCATGTATATTTAGTGGATGTGAAAGCCTTGTTGAGGTAGTTTTTGAAGAAGGTATTAAAACATTTGGAGAAAGCATGTTCGAGCGTTGCATGTGGTTAAAGACAATAATTTTACCAAAATCACTTTTATCAATTCCAAATTCTGCATTTGATAGTTGTCTGTCTATAGAAACCATTAATTTACCTCCAAATCTTAGACGTATAGGTGATTCTGCATTTTGTTCATGCAGAGAATTGAGAGAAATTATTATTCCTTCTGCTATAAATGATATCGGGAGTTGGGCATTCAGAGACTGTGGTATTTCAAGCATTGTTGTTCCAGATTCTGTATATGGAATACCAGAGTATGCTTTTGCTGAAAACCTTAATTTGAAAGAAGTAATTTTACCTAATACTATTACATGCATAATGTCACATGCCTTTTATGAATGTGAGCATTTACACGTACGAATTCCTCCCAGTGTTACATATATAGCTCCTGATGCATTTACTCAATGTAATGATTATTGTTATGAGAATCTACACATTGAAGTGCCTAAAGGAAAGAAAGGAACTCTTGAAAAAATTTGTGAGCTCTTAAAAGGTAAGGTTACAGAATATGAGGTAACAGAGGATATGACTTTGCCTTCTGATATCGCAACTAAAAAAAAGAGATTTATTGATTTTCAAATTTTTAAAGAAAAAGAAAATTTAAGAAATAGTGAGCCCATGTTTTATAATGGCGCACAGGTTGTGTTTAGGTATACTAATAATTGCACTTATGACAATTTTGAGTAAATATTACTTTTGATTCGTAGCAAAGTCTAATGGCTTAAACAAATTCCATTTTATACAGGCAGATGCATCAGTAGAATCATAAACAATCCCTTTGCGAACAATTCCATCTACTAATGCGCAGTAATACATAGCCCTTCCATCAGCATCGAAATCAACAAATTGTTTATTGACACAATCGGCACACATTTTAAAACCACTATTATCCATATGACTGAATATTATTACATCGAAAAAAGTTATTTCAATGCTAAGATACTGATAAATCTTTTGATTTCAAAAAAAATGAAACCAAAAGATTTACTCAATACCACTAATGGGATCTAAAATTTGGGTCTGTTTCTGCGTTGCTTTGTCTTCTGTTCTTCGCGGTAGCGGTGAAGAGCCTCTTCAATAGTCAGGCCGGGATGGCGGCTTAACCACAATTTGAAATCATCGGTAAGTGCCGAACCATGTGCAAAGCCTTCGTCCTGAATCGGAGCCCCTACGAAAGACGGAGATGACAATGTAATTCCGGCTCTTTGTGAGTTGTTGACGAAGGCAGACTGAGAGGCTGTCATCTGCCGCTTGAAAGCCTCGGGGATATAACGGTCTGCGGGTGGCGGCGTAGGCTCACATCGTGGCTGGGCGGTCTTGAAATCATACCATATCCAGTAATGTTTGCCGACAATCTCATCTGGCTTGCAGATGTAGGCGCAGACGGCATCGCCTTTTTGGTAACGGGCAAGTTCGTGAGGAGCAATCCGCGCTCCCATATACCCATCAGGCAATGGCGGTATGACAATCGGTTTCAGTTGCTCTTGTGGCTTTGGTGCAACAGATGGACGTGTGATCTCGGAAGTTTGAGGCGCACGCTTTGGTGCCGGTTCCCGGACAGGTTGCTGAATGCTTTTGGGGTCGGGCGTTACCGCTTGCTGTTTCTCTCGACGAGCCTTGAATTTCAATTCAAGATTCTCACGGCTGAAAAAGGGATCGAGTTTCTTGTACCAGAATTCATGTCTGCCAGTGCAGTAATACAGGTTCGTTTTCCCTGATTGGCCGGTCTTTTCCTTGACTGTTATACCCTGCCGCTTAAGAGCAATGAGAAACGAGTTCCAGTCCTGAATCTCCGGACGGATGTACACTCCGGCTATATTGTGAACAAGCGGGTAACGGATTTTATCTTTTCCCCGCAGTTTTGAAACATCTGTATTAAGTTTGCTCTTGCCCTGCGTGAGACGGTGTTTCAGATTGAGAGCCTTGCAGACGCGCTCATTCTTTTTGAAGTTGGTGGTCTGCGTCAGAATCTTTCCGTCATAGTCAACTCTGCTGAAAACGATATGACAGTGCGGATGCGCCTTGTCAAAATGTCGTACCACTATGTACGGGGTATTGGTCAGCCCCATCTGCCTCATATATTCCTGCGCCACCTCGGTCATAAGTTCGTCCGTCATCTTAGAAGCATCGTCTGGGTGAAAGTCGAGGGATATATGACCGACCGGGTCTTTTATAGGCTTACGTTGTCGTGACGGTCGGGCGATGTCGTCAGCCATAGCCTTGCGGCCTTCATATATCCTTATTTCGCCGGAGGAAGACAGGAGTTTCCAGTCTTTGGAAAGATGGTCGATTATATCCTCACCTTTGTTGCTCTCATATTTTCTTTCATCGGCTTTCAGCCCTTTCGACTGCTCCTTATGGAGCTTCTCTTCGAGCTTGCTGCGGGTGACATAATCGACACATCCGCCAAAGCCTGAGCCGCTTATTATATATGCTATCATAGGAAATTAAGAACTTAATTTTGCGAAAAGTTCGCGGAAACGATTGAGGTAGTATTGCACATCGCGGGCCATGGCGTCGAGTCCGCGCTGATGGCAGAGACGCAGAAGCTGATTGAAATTGTTGCTCATGCCGGAGAGATTGCGGGCGATTCTCATTTCTGACTCATCGAGTCGTGGAACAATGTGAGGATTGAGCGTCACCGAGCGGATATATTCGCTGACATTTTTCATTCCTGTACGCTTGACATTGGCAAGCAGGAGGGTGTTTTCAGCCTCGTTGTATCGCGTGTGCCGGACGTAGGACTGACGTTCTTCTTCCGGCAAGGCGGGACGGCCGTTGCGGTGTCCTGCCTTGAGATTCGATTTGCGGGTCGGGGATTTCGGTTTCATTGGCGTGGGGGGATTGAGGGTTTGAAAATGGAGGGGCAAAGCGGATTCGGTACACCGGTGTACCGCTCCACCCGGTGTAATGGAGGGTGGCGAGGGGAGCAACATGGTTGCGACGATTTTTGTATCACAAAAATCTAACCTCGCTTAGCCCCTCCATTACCCCTGTGGATGGATACCACCGCACCCTGAATCACATAGATTTCAGATTCTTAATTTCTCACCTGAGAGTTTGCGGTTGATAAGTTCGCGGTTATCGTCAAAGAACGCTTTGAGAATGTTGATGACGATATGTGACGGTGCGAGATTCGGTACACCACTCACCCGTGCGAGTTTCTCCAGAGAGTCGCGAAGTTCGAGAGGAAGAAACACCGGTTTCTTCTCGCCGAGGCTGACTATGCGGAGATAGGCGTGTCTTAACGCATCGAAATCGGCATCCACCATTTTGGCACTGACGCGCGATTCCTTTGACTGTTCCACGGGTTCAGCTTGCTCAGCCTCTACCGGGATGTCAGACTGTTTTCCGGTTGTCAAATCCTCGGATACGGTCTTGTGTTCGCTCTCAGAGTCGCTTGGAGGTATATCTTTCGGCATAGCCTCCGGTCTCTCCTCCGCTTCGTTTTTTGAAGATGACTTTGCTTTTTTCGGCGGTATAACCGTTGTACCGGTACACTGGTGTTCCTGTTCAACCATATCTTTCGGCTTTCGAGTCCCTGATGCCTTGCCTCGCTGAGGCTCTGATTGGTCAGAGTCGCGATTGCCTGACTGATTAGTCTGCATGGCAATTTTGAATTTCTTGAATTCCTCGCCATGCTCGCGGATGAACTCTTCGAGATTTACTGGTTCCCATCTGACCGCACAAGGATTTAATTCCATACCGGGAAACGGAGGCTTGCCATCATCGACGTTCCACGGTAATGAGTATTCGTTCATGAGAATCTCAGTTCTTCTGAGTTGTTCTGCCTCTGCTTTGGAATTTTCCTCTTCTTGTCGGAGAAATTCCTCGGCATCGAACTTCTTAGTTGTTCTTGACTCACTCTTGGGCGCAGTCTGAGTCGCACCCGCCCGATTGACGTATTGACGCGCCTCGGACTCTGTGCCGATAATCGTAGGCTCGGCAAACCTATCTGGATTTGATTTAGCCATATCATTCTGGAATTGTGGTCGCCGAGAGAAAGTCCCGGCGACCGGGTGAGGTGTTGAAATTTGATAAACTGATGAATCAGAGTGTTATCTATGACTATATCAGCATATTATATATTCATCATTGTTTCATCACTATTTTTCGGGCGGTGAGAAGAATGTTTTGGCGATGGAAAAGAGAAATTGCGTTTTCTCTCGGTGCCACACATTTTCTTTTCTCATTGCCTTTCATCCTTTGATGAAGTGTTGATGAATAACCGATGAGAAGAAAATGCACTGAAAAACAGCAGTCTGTCTCCATTTTCATCAGTTCATCAAATTTCAACGAGAAAAAATTATAAATTCTCTAACATCTGCCGGGTGACGGTGTAGTACCGTCCGCATCGGCGTGTCTCGACGTATGTTTCTTCGTTGAGGAACATACCGACGGTGTAGGTCGTATAGCAGAACGAGTTGGAGGCTGGTCTGAGCTTCCAGCAGTCCTGCACCACCTTTCGGAGCTGGCTACGGTCAGCCTTGACCTGACGGTAGCCGAATAGGCTCAGGATGTCGTTGAAGCAGAAGTCTACCTCGTCGATTTTGCGCGAGTCCATTATCTCGGTTAGCAGCTCGGCAAGCTCCAGCTCCACACGGTTGCGGTTGGCGCGGATGATTCTCTGCAATGCCTCGGTGTCGAGCAGTGCGGGATTGAACCACATGCGGCTTTCCTCGGCGGTTATCAGCCGCCGATAGGTCAGGGCATGGAGAAATGCTGGTATCTCGTAGCGGATTTTCTCCAGAAACGTGGTGTCGTCGGTGGTGAGCCTCGGAACCTTCCGCACCCAGTAGCGTGTCTCGCCGGGGTCAATGACCACGGGAAGATACTCGTTGTTGGAGCACAGCACGAACTTGGCGAAGAAACTCACCTCCTCGCGGTCGCGCCCTTTGGCCTCCATCTTGTAGTTATAGGTGGTGCTGAGGTTTTTCAGACGCTCGGAGTCCTCGCGCTTGTTGAGAAGCACCTCGTCCACTACGATTACCAGCTTGCCGTTCCAATCATCGTTGAACTGGCTACGGAAGTTCTCGTTGGTGTTGAACGTGACATTAGCCTCAAAGAGTAGTTTTAGGAAATTGAGGAAGGTGGATTTTCCTGTGTTGCGTTCCTCCGACACCAAGAGCAGAATCGGGAGCTTCTGCAACGGCATGGTGTAGAGGATTTGCAGGTAGTCAAGACCGAGGTCGTACTGTTCGCCGAAGATGTGGCGCACGAGCGATTCGATGCACGGCCATTCTCCCTCGGCGGGGATATGGCTGAGTGGCGAATACTTGTTCTTGAAACTGCCGACTACCGGCTGGTAGTCCAGATGAGAGGGAACACAGCAGAAACCGTCGTATTTTGGCACGTTGGCGAGAAAGTCCTTGCCGTAGTCCTGACGGATAGCCTCGATGGTCCACGGTATGCTGCGCTCGATGAGTTGTCCGGCGGCGTTTGGCTGTCGGACAATCTTGTAGTAGGTGGTGCCGATGCGCTCAAAGCGGTCATCGGCGGGAGGTATAACTGTTACGTCTTCCATAGGCTCAGTCATCGTTAGAGGGGTTGATAATAGAGTTAACTTCCCGCAAGCTGTAGCGGGTGCTTCCGTTCACCTTGAATGGGTGTAGTCTACCGTCTTTGGTCATGTTATAGACCGTGGTCTCGCAGACACCGAGCCGCTCGGCAACCTCTTTCTTGGTGATTGACCTGTCCTGCTCCGCTTCCATGTAGAGGGGGAGCAGACGCTCGCGGGTGGCTTCGATTGTGTCCACCACAAGCTGATGAAGGTCAGAGAGGTGGACGTTGAGGAGGATATTTGGAGAGTCAGGGTCGAGTGCCGACGCCTGAAGGAGGTCGAAAAGATTCAATTTCATCTGAGGGAAATGAATTTGAAGAGTTATATCGCCGAGTAACTTGCATCACACACAGCCCCGGCGACGAAAGAGGCTGCGGTGACGTGTCCCCGAAAGGACATAGGAAGGGCTGTCGGCTATGTTTCGCTAAAGCCGACGGTTGTTGCTGCCGGCCTGTCAGGGTCGGCAAAGGGCGTAGTTCATCCTTTCCCACATCGAGCCGAAAGGCAACGACATGAGGGCATCTGTCCCGGTTACGGGACAGACACGGGGGACGGGATCCTGCTCGGTGGAGTCAGGACACGCGCCATCTTTCTTCTTTTACATTTGATTTTTGTTGACGTCTGGGCACAGTTGTGGCCGTCATCTTCTCGGTATCATAAATTCTTGTGGCATTGACAGGGTTTCAATCGGACACACGTCATGCTGCTCCGCTTCAAAGTCTATGTTTTTCGGTGAGTTACGGGTGTCGCAAAATTCAGCCTGCAATGGCCTGATGACAGCACTTTCGGAGTGCCTCTCTTTCCTTTCTGCCGTTGTACCACGAATTCAATCCGTTGAGCATCGCTTCCTTAGGGCGAGTTGTTGCCGGATTAAGCCGTTGCGGAGCGTTCCGCATTCAACAGCAGGCTCTTCATAGTGATTCCGGATCCTGAGTCCGGTCTTCTGATAAGGGTACCTCTTTATAATTGTTATCGCGTCGGTATCGGGCATGGCATCCGTCGAGGAGCATCGTTCCTGTTCCGGTCTATAAAGCTGAACGTGTCGCTTCGGGCGTGCGCTGCCTTCAATCGTTACATAAAGATAACAAAAATTTTCGAGATTACCAAATTGGCACAATCTCCCGTGGGCGGCTGACATTGTCGGCTATCGTGTGTGTATGGTGTATGTGTGTGCCGATAGCGTCCACAAGTGTCACGCCTGAACATAGGCACCGGTGTCGGTGTAAGGCTCGGGCAAGTACTCGCACACCGATTTGTTCGCAAGGTATTGCGCATTCGGCAACGAAACTCAGGCACACCTTCGGGTGTTGTGCGTCGGTTTGTCCGACCCATCGGGGTCGGCTCATAGAGAGTCAGCCCACTCTTGGGCTGTGGGTTATGTCTGCGGCGGATAATGGCGCAACCGTCACGGCAGAGATGATGTAACGCTCCGCTATGGTCGCAAAATTTGCCACCGCAACTTTCCTAACAAAGCTTTGTTCAAAAAAGTTCACAATTCGATGAAAAAAGTCATCCATAGCCAAAAGTAGTGCATGAGCGGTCATGGCAACCCACGCAGAATCTTCTTTTCAGTTACAAAGATAATACCACCTTATCGGTCTTTCCAAATTATTCCGGGTATGGTTCCCATTCTTCCATTTGGGGTTCCTACTTTTCCCTTCTTAGTACCCCTCGCCCTCTAAAAATATGCTTATAATCCCCCAAATCTATGGTTTTTGACCCGCTTTTGGAGGATTGTAAACTAATTTATTAAAATATCCCCAGTGGCATTATGGTATATACAATTTTCCATAGGTGGCGCGGTTTCTTTTTTAAGGGATACAGCATTATATACCCAGCCAAAAAGAGTTTTTAGGCTACATTCTTTATTGGGGATTCTTTTATTGTCAGAAGAAGAATACACTTTAACTTTTGGATTTGAGAAGTACGTCTTACCCTCGTATACAAGTTTAATGAAGCTTTCAACAAAGCCGATCGTCGTATAATGAACGTAGTCTCCATTACTTACCTTTATCTGGTAATCAGGCTGCCTGATTTGTTGATTCCCAATAATTGTAATCTTTTCAATACTAGAAAGTCGCTCCAGCTCCATTATTAAATTCTCTAATTCTTGACGATAAAATGGAGTTTCAATATCATCATGTGAAAATGGATTCAAAATTAGTCGACGATCATTTTGTAATGACGGCGCAACATCAATCATTTGGCATTGCTCAATAAATCTTTTATAGTTTGTAATAAGTCCATTCAAATCTACCGCAACCTTCTCAGGCTCTCGTTCATTTATTTGTAATTGAAGATTCATTGGGAGAATGCGTTTCATCTGCTGCTCACACAATCTTCTTAATGTATTTGCACATGCCGCTAAATGGAATGTTTTTAAGTAAATCTTAGCTTGCTCTATGTATGTTGGGCTTATTATAAGATGTGATTCTGGGTAATCATTTGCATATGTAGCATATAATTCACATTTTCTCCATTCTTTTGTTGCCTTACGTTGTTCTATTTCAGACCATACAAGATGAAAAAAAGCACGATCATGTGTGAAAAGTATTATTTGATACCGACCCACATAATTGTCAAACAATATACGAATTACATGCTTTCGGAAAGACATATCCAGACTTATAAGCAAGTCATCAATAAATAATACGGAGGCTGATTGAGAAGAGCCTGGCCTACGCTCCAAAATAGACAATCTCAAAGCTAGAGCCATGCATGTAATTTTTGCTTCATTAAAAAATGATTTAGGATGAGTTATGATACTTTTGTCTTGAATATTTTGGTCGTCCATTTTTGCATGTATCAAAATACTAGGAGCATGTAATTGTCCATCTCTTGACCTTTTGCTTTTTGGACAATTGAATGTGGCATCTCTATAATCTAATTTGATACGAGCATCCACATTAAATGCATTTTCAAGCATAGAGTTCGCTACTCCTTCAATAATTACCAATGCATCTTTCATTAATTCATTAAATTGCTTTACTAATTTAATGAACTGCTTATACTCAACCGTTTGTTGATTGAAATTATGATTCTTTTTATTCCGCGGTAATTTTAAATATGTTGTCTTTAAATAAGCCCACCAAGCTCCAGAGTTTAATGACGGGGCAATTCCCTCATCAAATATAGGGATGAATTCAGCATCTAAATCAATAAAAGGAAGTACCTCTTTTTCAAATAAATTAAATACTTCATTATCCTCGCTATTACAAAAATCAAAAAGAGATGAGAGAAACTTATAGTTCATAAAATCACTAGACATCATAGTTAATCTCATGAAATCTCTCATCAAAGGATCATTACAATAATAGTTATACAGAGAATCATTTATAACTAAAGCACTACCACTTTCGTTTTCAAACGTAATTGATATTCCTGAATTATCCTCAGCTGAGGCATAACGATTTCTTAGATTCTCATTGTGCCCATGAAGAAAGTATTTTTTAGCTTGATCTTGAGTTTTCGTATACGCTTGGAAATGCGTGTAAAAACTCCAATACAACGAACTTTTACCAGCCCCATTTTCTCCGTATAATAATAGGTTTTTACAATCTATATTCAACGAAAAATGGGTTCTGAAAAACTTAAAATTCTCGACATCAATAGATTTTATCTTCCAATTAGCCATTGCGTTCACTCATGTATTGTGTAAATTGCGTAATAAAAAGTCGCATCTTATTCATATTCTCCATTAAAGGATTGCCCGATTTAAACAACGATGTGAAAATCTGAGTAATACTATCACTAATATCATCTGGATTAGTTATCAAATTAACTTCTTTAATCCACGGATATATAATTGAGACATCGTTCTTCTCAAATAATTGTGGCATCATTAATTCCATAACAATAAAATTTCTAAGATTCTCAAAGAACCTTTTTATTGTATCAGAATGATTATCCACATTTATTCCATACTTTTCTAAGTATATAGCAAGAAATGATATAATCCTTTCTACTAAGATACAGTATGGCTCAATTTCCGTATTACGTATTATATCAGTGTTTTTTATTAATAATACGTTTGTTTGTCCTTGTCCGTCTTCAAATTTATGTTTAGGTAGGATTGAGACTTTTCCCCAGATAGAATTTAAGAAAAATGACAAATAGCAGAGTGTATTAAAATCACCAGTAATTATATAATCAGATTTTCCGGATTTACCGACTAATGCAATAATATTATTATCTGCTGAAATATTCTTTTTAATTAAAAGAATATCCTCACCTCTATCATCATTTTGTTTAATATAACTTGCATATGTCTTAACTTGGACAAAATCTTTGATCTTAGCAGTATGATTTAACTCTAATATTTTCTTTAATTCTTGTTTCATCTTCACAAAAAATTTTACCAAGTTAGACTATCAACATTCAACAAGAAATCTATTAAACCAATTGTAACGATTCCTTCCTCGTTCCTTTTGGGTTTAATGTAGTCTTTAACGATGATGATTTTTTTGAAAGAATCATCAATGTTAAGAAGGGAGGCGGATTCCTGACGTTCTTTGGCATCAGTAGGCATTATGAACGCGGATTGGATATAGTAGCGTTGACTTCCCTGATTAGCAACGAAATCCACTTCATATTGTTTGCGAACCCTCTTGCCGTTTTTATCCGTTGTCCGATGCTCCACTACACCCACATCGACTTGGAAACCACGAATTTTTAGTTCATTATAAATAACATTCTCCATAATGTGGTTTTCCTCCTGCTGCCTAAAATCAAGTATGGCATTACGCACACCCACATCCGTGAAATAATACTTTGACAGAGTGTTTATGTATTTCTTGCCCTTGATGTCATAACGTATCGCCCTCTCGGCTAAAAACGACTCACAAAGATATGTCAGATAATTATCAATAGTTTTATTAGATAGAGATACGTTTTTAAGGCTCTTGAAAGTGTTTGCCAACTTATTTGGATTGGTTGGGGACCCAATCGCAGAAGCAATTATCTGAATCAACTCTTTCAATTCAGATTCGCCTTTAATCTTATACCTTTCGACTATATCATTGATATAGACTGTTGAGTATAGCCTTTTGATATAGTCAATTTTCTTTTTTGGCGTTTCTAAAGTCAATACATGAGGAAGACCTCCATATGTATAATAGTCACTCCATGCTTCGATAGGGTGCCTATTGTCAACAGACATAAATTCAGCAAAAGAGAGTGGGTACACATGAATCTGGTCACCTCGGCCTCTGAACTCTGTGATTATGTCGGTAGATAAGAATTTGGAGTTGCTTCCAGTAACATACACATCGGCATTCTCTATCTTAAGGTAGCTATTAAGCACATCCTCAAACTCCGGCACATGCTGAACCTCGTCAAGAAGTATGTAATACATATTATCATCAGCCATCTTAGAGTCGATATGTGTAAGCAAAGCATCCGGATATCGAAGGGGTGCATTTCGTCTGTCCTCTAAATCCACTTTAATGATATGATCTTCAGGTATACCCTGCT
The DNA here is from genome assembly GCF_002201515.1 of Muribaculum intestinale. NCBI lineage: Bacteria > Pseudomonadati > Bacteroidota > Bacteroidia > Bacteroidales > Muribaculaceae > Muribaculum > Muribaculum intestinale. The sequence continues at coordinate 655,174 of NZ_CP021421.1, read as the reverse complement.
CTTTAAGATAGTCACCGAATAAATGAAACAATAGATATGACTTACCGGATCGCCTTAACCCAGTAACAATCTTTATAAGCCCGTTGTGCCTACTGGCAATGAGCTGATTTAGATAATAGTCGCGTTTAATAATCATAATCTATTCCAAAAAACTGGTCATTTGACCGGATTTCTGGAATGCAAAAGTAATTATTATATTTTGCCCCTCCAAATATCTGCTCCAAAAAATCGGCCATTTGCCCATTTTTTTGGAGCACAATCTCATATCTACCTTTACCACATATCGCTCTCTTTCTTCGACATGGCGGCAATTTCGTCGGCTATCTCCTCGGAGGATAGCTTAATGTAATCCATGAAGGTCTTTTGCGTCTTGTGGCCGCTGACGTGCATCATCTGGAGGATGGTGTACTTGTGGCTGAGGTACATGTTGGTGATGCCGGTGCGTCGGGCGGTGTGGCTTGTCACACACTCATAGCGCGGCACAATCACGTTGCCGTTGAGGTCGGTCTCCGGTTCCTTCTTCTCTTTTCTCAACGCCTCCTTCTGCTTCATGGTGAGCTTGGTCGGCACTTTCTCTTTCAGTGACGGCAACTGCTCCGACAGGTTGCATCTAACATTTGAAAAGGGACCCAGGTAGAGCAATTGAAAAGGGACCCACCCCATGGGTAAGTTCAACCGGATATCGTTGATTAGAAAGAACGACATCAACGATTCCACAAAATGCTACACATGGAGGAAAAAACATCCATTATTCTGTCTCATCGCCGCGAGGGGATGAGCATCCGCGAGATAGCGCGCCGCAACGGCATGAGCCGCAAGACCGTGCGCAAGTATCTGCGCGAGTTCGATAGAGAGACAGGCCCGTCACCGACAGAGCGGGAGGTTGACGATTATCTGCTGACCAGGCCGAAGTATGACAGCAGCGGACGCGTCAGGCGTGTCGTGACCGATGATGTCCGCCGTCGCATCGATGGTTTTATCGCCCGCAACCGTGAGAACGTCGCTGCCGGATTGCACAAGCAGCAGATGCGCAAGCTCGATATGTGGCGACGTCTTCAGGACGATGGCGTGCGTATCGCCTATTCCACAGTATGTCAGTATGTCCGTGCGCTGGAGGCAGCGCCGAAGTCGCAAGAAAAGCCTGCAAAGGCATATATCCGTCAGGACTATGAGCCTGGATTCCGTTGCGAGTTCGACTGGGGCGTGCTTACCCTGTGGATCGGTGGAGTCAGGACTCGCCTTCACATGGCGGTATTCACCCTCGACCACAGCAATATGCGCAAGGCATATCTGTTTTCGCGCGAAGATACCCTGGCTCTTATGGAAGCCCACCGCAACTGCTTCCGGGAGTTGGGGGGCACCCCGCGCGTGATGGCCTATGACAACATGCGTACCGCCGTAAAGAAGTTCCTCGGGCGCGACCGCGAGCACACGGATGCGCTGCTGCGCATGGAGGTACACTACTGTTTCACACCCCATTTCTGCAACCCTCGCTCGGGATGGGAAAAAGGCAAGGTGGAACGTTCGGTGGAATATATCCGGCGTCGTGCATTCTCGTTCGAGGTCCGGTTTGACTCCCTGGATGCCGCGCAGACGCATCTGGCGGCAGTCTGCGACAGGCTCAACACAGAGGCGTCCAACATGTCGGCGGAAGAAAAACGCCTGCGCATACAGGCCGATCTGGCGGCGCTACGTCCGTTGGACCACGGTGACATCGGCTGCTTCGAGCAGCGGCTGTACCGCGTCGGAAAGTATTCAACGATAACCGTTGACGGAGTGCACTACTCTGTGCCCGACCGTCTGGTGGGCTCGCAGGTGGCGGTAAAGCTGTATTCCGAGCGCATCGTGGTGCTTTACGGACGCGACAAGGTGGCCAATCATGCCCGAAGCCGACGCTCCGGCGACTGGGTCATCGACCTGATGCATTATCTGGGTACATTCCTGCGCAAACCGGCCGCTCTGGGGCGGTCTGTGGCTCTGCAACAGGTACATCCGTCGGTGGCGGCGCTTTACCGCGAACACTTCCGCGAGTCTCCGCGAAGCTTCATAGAACTGCTTGTGTTCACCCGCGACAACAATCTGGCATACACTGACATCGTCCGTGCCGCCACAAGTCTTTCGTCCCGCGGGCTCCAGCGCCTCTCATCTGAACAGATACAGGCTCAGATGATCTCGGCGGAAGGACATATGCAGTCAACCGCCGATATCGCGGCAACGAACGTTCCCGACCCGCAACAGGCTGAAATAGAAAGTTCGGCAAGCCATACCCTTGACATGCTTTCATCATTTATGGAATATACCCGCGCATCGCAGGCAGACTGAATACCCCCCCAAAAAACAACCAATACACTGAATGACAATGACAGACATACATGAAACAGACCGTGACGGACTTCGGGAGCTCATTCGCTCATGCGCTTTCGACCTTAAACTCCCGCTTGTGCGGCGCGACATCGACCTGCTTATACAGCAGAGCGCCGACGAACAATGGAACCTATGGCGGTTTACAGCCGAACTGCTCCGGCGCGAAAAAGAGAACCGCTCTGAAAACCAGCGCCGTCACCGCATCAAAAACGCAGGGTTCCCGCAACTTCGCTATCTTAACGAAATCGACACCGACGCTCTGCCCGCCGATGCCCGGAAAGCGCTCCCGACACTCGAGACACTCGACTTCATCAAAAACGGACGCAACCTCATTCTATACGGCAATCCCGGAACAGGCAAGACTCATCTGGCGACAGCTCTCGGTATCGCCGCATGTAATGCCGGACACTCGGTGCTGTTCACATCCGTGCCAAGACTGCTCACGCAGATACGCGAATGCCGCAACGCTTTGACACTCCGGTCGCTGGAAAACAAGTTCGAGAGATACGACATGGTCATCTGTGATGAGTTCGGTTACGTCTCCTGCGACAAGGCCGGCGCAGAGATGCTCTTCAACCATCTCTCCCTCCGCACCGACAAGAAGACGACAGTCGTCACCACCAATCTCGCATTCAACCGCTGGAACGAGATTATTGACGACAAAGTACTGGTCGCCGCAATGGTAGACCGCCTGACCCACAAGGCTATACTGCTTAACATGACAGGCAAATCATACCGCATGAAAGAAACTCAGGAAATGATGACTCAACAATTATAATTATCTTTGCATCCCCATCCCGGGTGGTCCCCTTTTCAAATGCTATCCGGGTCCCTTTTCAAATGTTAGATACAAACAGGTAAGGCTATTGATATGCCTCTGCCCGCGGGTACATACGAGATGAAGGTTGTTGTCACAACCACTCAGGGTAAATCAACTTCACGCGAAGGCATCATCAATGTCAACCCGCTGGATGGTGATCCATGGGCGTCGGAAGTTTCATTCGAGCGCATTGTCGCTCCCGGACATAGCGCAGTTCTTTATGGTCGCAATCTCAGCTCGGTGAAATCAATCACAATCGGTGCTTCTGAACCGATTCCTGTTGTCTATTCTACCGAAAACGGCAATGATATTCTCACCTATACTGTTCCAGCAAATGCCGTCAATGGTACTTTCAGACTGGAACTCATTGATGCCGAGGGTATGAACTACGGTGCAAATAAAGTGACTGTAAGCTCATCCGCTCTCATCACTTCAGGAGCGGACCGTATTACCTCGGGCGCTGTGACCACGCTTACTGGTATCAATCTCGACAGAGTGGCTTCTATTGAAATCGGAGGAACCAGGATTTCTGAATTCACTGAAAAGACCTCGACTGCAATCAGCTTCTCCACCCCGACCCTTGAAGATGGAGAGTATCCCATGTCGGGTGTTATGAATGATGGTGCTGAAGTACAGTTCTACAAGAACGGTCAGGTTGAGACCACCACAACAGTGGTTATGTCATCTCAGCAGACCCTGTGGTCAGGACACCACTATGTTTCGTGGGATCTTCCCGATGAAAGTCCCAACAAAACATTCAACCTAATCGGCATGGATGTTTTTGCAGGTATTAAACCGGGCGCTGTAATGTCAATTCACTATTCGGTAGAACCTACCGACGAATATCATCAGCTTCGCACCACTACCGTATGGTGGAACGACCTTCCCGGCACAGGAACGATTGAATTCTCAACCGATGGTATCGCAGAAATCACGCTGACAAAAGAAGCTCTTGATATGATTCAGGAGCAGGCCGGATTCATCTGCGTCGGTCATGGTTACTATGTAGATCTCGTAACTCTTCGCTAATATGTTGAAACAAGTAATGACATTTTTGACAGTCACTACAGCAGCCTGTTCAATACAGGCTGCTGTAGCGGCAATCCCCTCCGACCCTGATATTGAGGCAGCTGTAGAAAGTATATTGTCTAAAATGAGCCTTGACGAGAAAATCGGCCAGATGACCGAGCTTTCCATTGATGTGCTTGGCGACTGGAAGGACGGTGAGTTCTTTCTCGATCCTCAGAAACTTCATGAGGCTATCGCTGTCTATAAGGTCGGCTCTGTGTTGAATGCTCCCGGCGGACCGACAGCACAGACTCCTGCGAAATGGGAGAAACTGATCGGTCAGATTCAGGAGGTGTCAATGAAAGAAATCGGCATCCCTTGTATCTATGGACTCGACCAAAATCACGGCACAACCTACACTCTTGGCGGTGTGCTGTTTCCGCAGAACATAAACGTAGGTGCGTCGTTTAACCCGACGTTGGCTCGCAGAGCTGCTGAAATTACGGCATACGAGACTCGCGCCGCCAACTGTCCGTGGACATATTCTCCTACCGTTGACCTCACCCGCGACCCGCGTTGGAGCCGTGTATGGGAAAACTACGGAGAGGATCCATTAGTCAACGCCATCATGGGCGTACAGCAGGTCAAGGGCTTTCAGGGCGACAACCCGAATAAGATAGGCCGACATAATATAGCCACCTCGGTAAAGCATTATCTCGGCTACGGCGCTCCGCGAACAGGCAAAGACCGCACCCCGGCATATATTTCTCCGTCTGATCTCCGTGAGAAGTTTTTTGAGCCTTACCGCGCCTGTATCGAGGCGGGAGCGTTGACCGTAATGGTCAACAGCGGTTCAATCAACGGTCGCCCTGTTCACGCCAATAACGAGTTGCTCACCAAGTGGCTTAAAGAAGACCTTAACTGGGACGGAATGATTGTGACTGACTGGGCCGACATCAACAATCTCTATACCCGCGAATATGTGGCTCACGACAAAAAAGAGGCTATCGAAATGGCTATCAATGCCGGAATCGACATGTCAATGGAGCCATACGACCTCAATTTCTGCACTCTGCTTAAAGAACTCGTAAATGAGGGTCGCGTATCTCAGGAGCGTATTGACGACGCAGCACGTCGTGTCCTGCGCTTGAAATATCGTCTCGGGCTGTTTGACACTCCCAATACATATCCCAAAGACTATGCCGACTTCGCCTGCGACCGTCACGAGCAAGTCGCTCTTCAGGCCGCGGAAGAATCGGAGATACTGCTCAAAAACAACGGCGGCATTCTTCCGTTGAAGAAAGGTACAAAGATTCTGCTGACAGGTCCTAATGCCAACTCGATGCGCTGTCTCAATGGCGGCTGGAGCTATTCATGGCAAGGTCATCTGACTGACCGTTTCGCATCGAAATACAACACCATCTACAAGGCATTGGTCAATAAGTTTGGCAAGAAGAATATAGTTCTTGAACAGGGTGTCACTTATCCTGCCGAAGGAGCCTATCACGAGGAAAACGAACCGGAGATTGAAAAGGCTGTGGCAGCGGCGTCAGATGTTGACGTTATTGTAGCTTGCATAGGTGAGAATTCCTATTGCGAGACACCGGGAAACCTTTCGGATCTAGCTGTTTCTGAAAACCAGCGCAACCTTGTGAAGGCTCTTGCAGCGACAGGCAAGCCAATTATCCTGATTCTCAACGGCGGTCGTCCGCGTATCATTAGTGACATAGAGCCACTGGCGGATGGCATAGTCAACATATTGCTTCCCGGTAATTTCGGTGGTGAAGCACTAGCCAACATTCTTGCAGGTGACACCAATCCAAGTGGCAAAATGCCCTACACTTATCCACGCCATCAGGCTGAGCTCACCACCTACGATTATCGTGTGAGCGAAGAAATGGATAAAATGGAAGGTGCCTATGACTACGATGCCGTTGTATCGGTGCAGTGGCCCTTTGGCTATGGTCTCAGTTACACGACTTTCAAATATGACAATCTCCGCTGCTCACATTCTGAATTCGGTGTCAACGATAATCTCATTTTCACAATCGACGTCACCAACACAGGTAATTGCACCGGTAAGGAAGTCGTTATGCTTTTCAGCCGAGATATGGTAGCATCTCTGACTCCTGACAATCGCCGACTGCGCGCGTTTGAAAAAGTAGAACTCAAACCCGGTGAGACCAAAACAGTAACCCTGCCCATCAAAGCCAGTGACCTCGCATTCGTGGACTACGATGGCAAGTGGGTTCTTGAAAAAGGTAAATTCCGTATGCAAGCCGGCACCAGCGTAATGGACATTGCCTGCAACGACACATATAAATGGACAACCCCCAACAAGTAAAATATTTCCTAAGGTAAAGAAGATTTGAATATGTATGATATAGGCTTGCAGTGATAGCAGGCCTATATTTTTAATGCCAATTTTAAACACTAAAAACTATCCTGTGTAAACCATACGATTCTACGGAATTTGAATTCGTCCATAAATTCGACTAATTGGGGCAAAAACATATGGGTCTTTGTTCATAACAGTCTGATTCAGACTGCAAAAATAAATTCAAATCGATGTGCTTGCAAATCTTGGATAACAATCAGAATATCAATAATTTCAAAGAACTCTCATGTTTTTTTGTGGACACTAATGTCGGAAACACTACAATCAAAAGTTTGGTAAGAGTCTCAGACCTTTTGATGGCGTTGGGATTAGAGTCCATGGTATATTCCCATGTGCTGGGAATGGCTGTAGTTGAGTTTGAATGCTGTTTAAAAGCCTCGGGGATATAACGGTCATCGGGGGGCGGTGTTAATTCACATCGAGGTTGACCAGTCTTAAAGTCATACCATATCCAATGATGCTTGCCGACAATTTCATCGGGCTTGCAGATATAGTGTAAGCGGCATATCATTTCCGGTCGAAACCACTCAGTCCGTTGTATATAGTTCCGTCGGTTATGGCTACATTTTGAGGAGCGATGACCCGGAGTCGGAGTTGTTGAGCGAGCGGCTGCCGCTGCGGAATATCGAGCCGAAGTCGGCCGAATAGCTTACCGACAGAGTCACCATATTGGCGTTGTTACGGATGTAACGGTCAGTAGTATAGGGGTTCGCCGGCGAATAGTTCCACGATGGATACTGCGACCCTTTTTTACTGAATATATACATCCAGGATATGTCGAAATTCCAATGCTTGTCGGGCTTGTAGCTGAAACTCAGCGAATTGTTGTTTTCATCCTTGCTCACGCGGTATCCGGTCAGGAATTTCCCCGGAAATTTCTGCCAGAACGATACCGTAAACGGGCCTTTGTTCCACCACAGGCTCACACTTCCGTCGATGCTTGTAAGTCGGCGTCGGCATCCGTCCATGCGATTCTCGTAGTGGGTGATTCCGGCATATGCCCGTGCTCCAAATCCCTGTATGTCACTGATTTTTATGTTCACTGAGCCTTTGTACATGTGGCGGGAAGGCACATTTACAGGATGCGACAGGAAAAGCATATCGCCGAGATATTCCACATCGGATATCGCACAATTGTTGATGTCGGCCATCAACAGGTTGAGCGACATCGCCAACTTGTCATGCTGATAAGTGGCCTGGATACGGTAGCCGAGCGTCTCCGACACTTTCAGTGAGGGATTTCCGTTGGAGACGAGATAGGGCGATGTCTGCTGCGGATAGTCGGTAAGATCGGCAAGCGACGGTATATCCGGAGTAAATATAAACGATGCGGCCATACTCCACTTCTGCGAGATATTCCACGAAGCGCGTGCGGTGGTGATATTCCTGATGAAGTGGCGCCGGTTCATGTCGTTTTTAACCCAAAACATTTTGACGCCGGTCGATGCCATAAGATACACATTGCCTAAGCGTTGGCCGAGGTCGGCATACACATAATTGTTGTTTTCGGTAAGCAATGGCTTGTACTCGGTGTGCAGATATCGGTTGGTCGAATGCGACATGGTGTTCTGCACACCTCCCGACAGTGAGGTGTTGGCGCCAAATGTATGGGTATAGCTTACTTCGGTTATGAGAGAGCGGCGCCGGTTGTCGGCATCCATCACATATTCCCGCTCATCGTCCCCGTCATATATGAAACGATTCTCGCGCCTATAGTCGCTTGAACTTATAGTGCCTACCACCTGCGCCTCCAGAGAATTGCTCTCATTGAAGTCGCGGCGCAAGAACAGATCGAGCGACGGTGCGAAATCCCGGCTTGTCGACCGGCTGAATTTGTCGCATGCGCCAAGTTGCGAGTCCTCATCATATCCGACCAGACGGTTTTTCGAAGTCATGGGCGTAGCCGAGAACGTGACCGACAGTGTAGTACTTTCGGTGGGGCTGTAGGTATACTTTGTCTGCAACTGATTGTAGAAATAGTTGAACGGATTACGGTCGTGCGACTTGATGTCGACGCGGAAATCATCTCCGATGTAGGCCTCATCGCTATTGTCGTATACCTGCTGATAGTTGCGCCACGACGGAGTCCACGACAGAGAAAACTGCGACGCCCCCTGATGGTACGACGCTTCTACCGACCCGTCGACAAATGCGGTAGCCACCGCACTGCGCCCCCAGACATATATCTGTCCGCCGTCGTTGCGTTTACGAAGGGTGATATTTATAAGCCCGTTCATGCCCCGGTCGGCATATCGGCCGGGGGTGATGCGCGAGTACTCGATCTTCTCGATATCCTTTGGCTGCAAAGTGTTTACATCGGCCATCGTTGACGGCACTCCATTGATTAGAATCATCGGAGCGGCGCCGTCTACCTTTAAGCTGCGGTTTATAGGGTCGGCTTCAAGCCCGGCAAGAGGGAGTTTCTGAAACAGACCTACCGCCGTCGACGAGGCTTTTATATCCGACTTGGATGGAAATACTACGGTACGCCCGCGGGCATCTATCATTGCCTTACCGGTGACAGTGACTTCGTCAAGCGACACTCCTTCCGACAGATATAAATTACCGAGATTTATATTTCCCTGGCCGCGGTCAATGATGACAGTGGCCCCGGTATACCCCGTCATGCCTATCTCAAGCGTTATGTTAGAGGATACATCCGTATCAAATGTGAATGCACCCGATATGTCGGATACTGTGCCCGATATAAACTTATTGTCGGCAAGCAGGCGGCATGTGGCTCCTACTACAGCAGTGGAATCACATTCCGAAAGCACCGTGCCACATATGGTTCTGGCCGAAACTTTACTCGTGGCAACAAGTGCAAATATCATAGCGACGAGTATTCTAAGATGTTGGTTCATGTGGAAAATCTGTTGATGTGTGGCACGAAGTTAATAATAATTGACAAAATAACACCCCCTTATGGGAAAGAAATTACCCCCCCCCCCACAATATGCAGTAGATTAATATCTTACGTCGCGTAGTAAAAATTGCTTTTCGTGCTCCCGTTAAGCAGGATTGGCAAGGTTGGCCTTCAGAGCTCTGGCGAGCTGGTCGGGACACGAGGTGTCCTTGCCGCCGCAGCGTATGCCCCCCAGACGCGCGATTACCTCGTCGGGAGTCATGCCGCATACAAGTGATGAGATACCCTGAAGATTGCCATGGCATCCTCCTGTAAATGACACCGACTTTATTACTCCGTTGTCGAGTTCGATTTCTATAAGGCGCGAACATGTGCCTTGTGTGCTATATTGATATGTCATTCTCCGTATTGTCTTTAATTTCCGCAAAATTAACTAATTTTGCCGGCAAAATAAGAGATTGTCTAAATTTATATGAATCCGACATCACTACAGGAGGAATCCCGCACGGCATTCAGAATACTGTTTGCCATAAGTATAGCCCACCTGCTCAACGACATGGTACAGAGCATCGTACCGTCAATCTATCCGATAATAAAAGAAGAGATGGGGCTGTCATTCATACAGATTGGAGTCATCACTCTGGTGTTTCAGCTCACATCGTCATTGTTGCAGCCCTTTGTGGGTATGTACGCCGACCGGCGCCCCAGCCCTTACGCACTCGCTGCCGGCATGTGCTTCACCCTTACCGGTCTCATATGGCTCGCATTTACCGGCAGCTACGCCGCCATGCTCGGAGCCGTCTCGGTGATAGGCATAGGGTCGTCCATCTTCCATCCCGAGGCGTCGCGTGTGGCACAGCTTGCCGCCGGCGGCAAGAAAGGCCTCGCTCAGTCGATATTCCAGGTTGGCGGCAACGGCGGCACGGCCATAGGCCCATTGCTCGCAGCGCTGATTGTGCTTCCCCACGGTCGTCTTGCGGTGCTATGGTTTGCCTTGGCGGCTATAATGGGCGCTCTAATCCTTACGCGGGTAGGGCGCTGGTATAAACGCGTTGTAAGCAACATATCCGGGCAGCGACGCAAAGTCCGCTCTGTGGTAGACCATCTGAGCAAGCGGCGCATAAACATGGCTCTTGCAGTGCTGGTAGTGCTCACCTTCTCCAAGCAGTTCTATCTCGCAAGCATGACGAGCTACTTCACATTCTTTCTTATCGACAAGTTCGGGGTGTCGATACAATACTCTCAGATAGCCCTTTTCGCGTTTCTTGCCGCATCGGCGGTTGGCATAATCGCCGGAGGATATATTGGCGACAAAATCGGACGCAAATACGTGATATGGGGCTCCATACTTGGTGCGGCGCCGTTTGCAATAGCAATGCCTTACGCCGGACTCACTCTCACCATAATACTCGCCATCATCGTAGGGCTGGTAATATCCTCGGCATTCTCTGCCATACTTGTGTATGCCACCGAGTTGAAACCCGGGAAAGTCGGTATGATTGCCGGTCTGTTCTTCGGCCTTTCGTTCGGTCTCGGAGGCGTCGGGGCCGCATTCTTCGGTTGGCTTGCCGACATACGGGGCATATACTTCGTGTTCGAGATAAGCACTCTGCTCCCTTTGCTTGGCATCGTGGCCGCCTTTCTCCCCGACCTGAAGAAAATCGACAAGGAGTGAACGCCGGCGCCCTCTGCGGAGTTATACATCCATAAGGAAGATGAAATCTGTTTGACTCTCTATCCACGAAAATAAAATCTTATGTTACTCGATATCTTTCTGCTTGTCGCCGGACTGGCGATGATACTCCTTGGGGCCAATTGGCTTACCGACGGAGGGTCCGGAGTGGCCAAACGCTTCGGTATAAGCGAGCTTGTAATAGGCCTTACCATCGTGGCGTTCGGCACATCGGCGCCCGAGCTGGTAATTAGCGTGATGTCGGCGATAAAGGGGAGTGCCGGATTGGCCATAGGCAATGTGGTCGGCAGCAATATCTTCAATGTGCTGATGATTATCGGCATCGTGGCCATGGTGAGGCCCATCAAGGTCGAACATAGTATAATGACCAACGAGATACCGCTTGTCGTGCTCGCCTCCGTGGCATTGCTTGCATGTGGCAACGGACATCTCCTCGATGGAGATATGACCGATATGGTGACACGCGTCGACGGTATCCTGCTGCTGCTCTTCTTCGCCATATTCATGCGCTATACTTTCTCCATCGCAAAAGCCGCGCCATCTCATTCCGAGCCCGAGCCGCGGCAAGAAACCTCACAGTTGGAAGTGCCGGTGCCGATGTGGAAGGCCTGCGGCATGATTGTGCTCGGCCTGGCAGCCCTCGTATGGGGAGGTGATATCTTTGTTGACAGCGCATCGTCGCTTGCCCGGGCCATGGGTGTAAGCGATGCTGTAATCGGCCTTACCATTGTTGCTGCCGGCACATCTCTGCCTGAACTTGCCACTTCAGTAGTGGCGGCCACAAAAGGGCGCCCCGGCCTGGCTGTAGGCAATGTAATAGGCAGCTGTCTGTTCAACATATTCTTCGTGCTTGGCCTGTCGGCGGTGATACGCCCTCTGCCACTCGGCTCGATAGGCAATCTCGACCTGCTCGTGATGACCGGAGCCGCCCTCCTCTTCTGGCTCTTCGGATGGATTATCCGCCATCGCACCATCACCCGCATCGAAGGCATCATACTCGTGTTGCTGTATATAGCCTACACTATAGTACTTATAGTCAATGCCTGAACATCTGTGTAACAGCATCTGACATATACAAGACGAACCACGGTGCTGTGTCCAAGAAAGGGAACACACCGTGGTTCGTCTTGTCTATTGTCAGTATAAGTATACAGTTAGTTGCCGTAGACTACAGAGCCCGAGCTGCTCTCGCTCTTGCTGATGTTTTTTGCCTTCAGGCCCGAGGCATTGATGTCACCGCTGCTGCTGGCATTCAGCTCGGCATTGACACACGTTCCAGAAAGTTTCACGTCACCACTGCTGTTGGCATGGGCTTTCACATTCTGTGCGGTAAGCATCCGTACCACTACATCGCCGCTGCTGCCTGCATGTGCTGTAAAGTTGTCACACGATAGAGTGCCGATTTTCACATCACCGCTGCTCGAGGCCGCTGCCGTAAGATTACGGCACTTCATATTTCCCGCCTTGATGTCGCCGCTGCTCGACGCCGACAAATCAATATTCCCGGTGCAGGATATATTGTCGCCGATTACATCGCTGCTACTGCTTACGCTTATTGTGATATTGCCATTTGATGTCATGCCGTTCTTGAGTATGATATCGCCGCTGCTCGACGCCTCCAGGCTGTTTACCGCCGGAGCCGACACACGCACCTCTCTCTTTGCCGATCCCCATACCTTATGGTTATTATCGCCCTTTATGCCTACGCGGAGTATGCCGTCGCGAGTCTCTACGGTAATCCTGTCAATCTCATTATCCGGAGCATATATTTCGACGCGCGGGCTACCTGTCGACTGTGTGTATACCACATCGACCGAATTGCTTGTGGAGATGCCGTTGAAACTGCCTGTCTCCACCTGGCGCGTTACATAATTGCGACTTGCGGCTACGACCCTTGTGCATGAGCTGGCCCCTGCCATAATACAAACTCCTGTAATTACGGTAAAAATAACTTTCTTCATATCCTATGATGATTTTATGCGACTGGCGTCGGCATGATTGTTTATTATAATGACGTAGCTTTATGCCAAAACGTTGCATTCAATCCCAAAAAAATCCAAAATTCTCTTATTTTTTGCTTGGCGATGCAATTAATGGACCAATTATTCATACTTCTCAAAAATAATTATTACCTTTGCCGCCACAAAAGCACATACATCTACCTGACCATGCCCGGATGGCGGAATCGGTAGACGCGACGGTCTCAAACACCGTTGGAGCAATCCATCCCGGTTCGATCCCGGGTCCGGGTACTGAATGACGGCTGATAATCAAGCGATTATCAGCCGTCATTTCTTTTCGGAAGTGTACTATTTATTCCGGGTCAATAAGGGGTCAGTAGCAAAACCCGGTTGAATTGTTAAAAATTTTGTGTTGGGTTGCAGTTGTAGCCACCGGGTTAGGGTTGTTTTTGGGGTGTGTGGTGGCGGAGTAGAGAGTGTAGTCGGGTCAGTGTATTGGTATCGTTGTAGTGAGAGTGTTTGACAAGGGATTGGTCGGAGGGGTATGTCGGCAATTCCAGAGTGTTGATGATATGGCGCTTCATTGGGTGTTGCGTTTGCGGCTCCACGCGTTAGCGCACAGCCGCTTTAGCGGTGTCAACAACGTTAGCCCCATCCAAGAGCCGCGTTAGCGGTTCGCAGGGTGGGGTATGATGGTATAATATTCACGTTGTGCCCGGCGTGGCCCGGCGACAGGGAGTTGTTTGTTTTTGGGGGATTTTATTAGGGTTTTAGTAAGCCGCCGGGCCTCGCGGGGTTTTGTCCTCTTGACCTATGGCTGCGAACCGCTAACGCGGCTCTTACCATAGGCTAACGTTGTATACGCCGCCAGGGCGGCTATACGCTAACGCGTTGGGTTGTGGATGGGGCAAGGGCAGGTATTAGGTGTCAGTAGCAAAACCCGGTTGAATTGTTAAAAAATGCGTTTGCGGCTCCACGCGTTAGCGCACAGCCGCTTTAGCGGTGTCAACAACGTTAGCCCCATCCAAGAGCCGCGTTAGCGGTTCGCAGGGTGGGGTATGATGGTATAATATTCACGTTGTGCCCGGCGTGGCCCGGCGACAGGGAGTTGTTTGTTTTTGGGGGATTTTATTAGGGTTTTAGTTAGTCGCCGGGCTACGCCGGGCCTCGCGGGGTTTTGTCCTCTTGACCTATGGCTGCAAACCGCTGACGCGGCTTTTGCCATAGGCTAACGTTGTATACGCCGCCAGGTCCGCTGTGCGCTAACGCGTTGGGGTGTGGATGGGCCAGGGCAGGTATTCCTTTATTATCTGCGCAATTAAATTATAGCCCTGCCTCGGAATGCCAAATTTTCAATACATTGTTTGATAGGTCGTGCTATGTCTGTACTCCCTTGTTGTTTATTAGATTACGAAGATATCGCCTTAACCTATACTACCCTGTCCGACAATATTTATAAAAAAACTCTTATTCTCGCTTACTATAGTCTTATCATAACGGAGATTGATAGTATCGGAGTCTGCAACACTGCCGATTATACATCGGAGAGTTCAACTAAAAAAAGGTGAATATTGTTTTAGATTCTAAAAACACGTGAGTTCGATGAAAATAATCAAAAGAGAGTCAGCTGATTATCATACACGCGTTCTAAGTTTATCCTCGGTTTCTTTGGAAACAGGCAATAAGCCGCTATCCCACCAATGAGATTAACGATGAAATTCGGAAATGAACGGTGTCGCGAGTGTTCTATCTGAGCGATGTTTTTGAGTTGGTCGTTTACAGTTTCGATAATAGCCCGTTTTCTCAGAAGTATTCTGTCATACATTGATCTCAGACCGCCTTTCATGTTGTTTTTCAGTTTTGTGATCAATTGGATTCCGTCAATGAACAGCTTGCAGAACAGGTCTTTGCCGATATAACCTTTGTCACCGACCATCTTGCCGTATATGAACTCGACAAACGACTTCACTTTCAGAGGTTCCCGGTCATCAACATCTCCCGGAGTGATCATGAAGTTGAGAATCTCGCCCTTGTCGTTGCATATCAGATGTAGCTTGAATCCGTAGAACCAACCTAACGAACACTTCCCACGTTGCGCTATTCCTTTGAACACCTTGTGCATGTGTATCCGTTGGTTGCGGCACACACGTAGCAGTGTGCTGTCGACAAAACTAATACCGGTACATTTTCCCAGCAGACATTTCTTTACGAATATCACGAACTGAACGACCACTGATTTCTCCAGCTCCGTGAATCTGTTGTATGAGACTGTTTCGGGGAACAGATGCCTGTATCGCTGACATATCTCGTTCAGATAAAAGTGTTTGAGACATTTATGGTTGGAACTGTGGAACATGATCATGATAACAATGACCTCCGCCTGCGACAGACGGCAATCTCGATGATATTCCCGCTTCCTGTCCGTACGAATCTTCGAAAGACCTCTGCGACGGAGCATCGCATTAAAAACTTTGCAGAATTCATCTGCAATCACGAATATTTCAGTAATTTTGTCTTCGGTGAGCATAGCGATAAGAGTATTTGTTTGAAATTGAGTCCTTTAAATTTAATACTTTTATCGCTAATCACCAATTTCTCATCTAATTAATTTTCGTCGAACTCACGTTAAAAACAGTATTGCCGTTTATTTTATGGACGACTTGATTATAATCATTGCATTGATTCTGCTCAATGGAATATTCTCCATGTCAGAAGTCGCACTTATCTCCGCTCGAAAATCAAAACTCACCGCTGATGCCAAAGATGGCAACAGAAACGCAGCCAATGCGTTGAAACTCCAGAGCGAGCCCGACCGTTTTTTGTCTACCGTACAGATAGGCATTACACTTATCGGCATTCTCACCGGCTTGTTTTCCGGGGCCACCATCGCTACCGAGGTCGGAGATTACCTTGTCCGCCTCGGCCTTGCTCCCAAAATGGCAATGAATATATCACGCATATTCATAGTGTCAATAGTCACATATCTCTCGATTGTTGTAGGCGAACTGGTGCCAAAGCGTATAGGAATGGGCCATGCCGACACAATTGCCAAGATTGTTGCCGGCCCGATGAAGATGCTCTCCCTCATCACCTATCCTGTCGTATGGCTCCTGTCCATATCTACTTCTGCCATCGTAAAGATTTTCAGAATCGGAACCGGCTCCACAAAAGTCACAGAGGAAGAGATTAAATCATTGATTCACGAAGGCGCATCTTCAGGCGAAGTCAGGGAAGTCGAACAGGATATCATGGAGAGGGCCCTGATGATGGGCGACTGCCGTATCGAATCCATTATGACCAGCCGCAAGGATGTGGCGGCGCTTACTGTAGATATGGATCAGGAAAGCATCCGCAACGTTCTTTCTGATGATCTCCACTCGGCGTATCCTGTCTTTGACAAAGAGAAAGAAGATATCTGTGGGGTGATTTCCCTGAAGCAGCTTGTACTGTCGCTCGGCAAACCCGACTTCGACATAAGAAAAGCACTGACTCCCGCCATGTGCCTTCCCGAAACCATGACAGTGTATGACGCACTTGAGACATTCAAAACCTCTAACGCCCATTCGGCTCTCGTATATGACGAATATGGCACTTTCCAGGGCATAATAACATTGCGGGATATTCTCGACGGACTTATTGGCAACATCACCCACGATGGAGACGGCCCCATGATAGTAAAACGTCCCGATACTGAAGAGTGGCTCATCGACGGACAATGCCCCATATACGATTTCCTCGCATATTTCGATTGCGAGGATTTATACAGACCGGCCACATATTCCACTATCGCCGGACTTATCCTGGAGCATCTGCGCAGGGTACCTTCCGAAGGCGATACGATAATATGGCATTCCTTCCGCATCGAAGTAGCCGACATGGACCATGTGCGCATCGACAAAGTTGCCGTATCGCTCATCTCCGATTCCGTGAGTGCCAGCAACTGATATAATATTGTCAGCATTTTCTCCACTATGCCTTGTGGAGAAAATGCTGACAATATCAGATAGAATTATACGAAGGGTTGGTTGATGGCGATGACCTACTTCGACGGTGAAGCGGCAGGACATGCGGGCTTGGACTTTGCCGCGCCGCAGCATGAGCCGGAGGATGATGTCGCGCAATGTCCCGTAGCGGCAGAGGGTATGAGACTATCGCCATCCTTGCATTGCTCGGAGCATTGTGTGGCGGCATAACCGATTTTTTTGAATGCCTCGGTCAGTCTCTCGGGTGAGACTTTTGCGGGATTGTAGGTTATGGTTACTGTCTGCTCTTTCAGATTGGTCACAATCGAGCTTACACCTTTCTCAAACCGCAGGTTGCTCTTGATTTTGTTCTCGCAGTTCTGACATGTCATCTTCGGACTTACGGTGAACACTACCGTGGCTTTATTGTTGTCCTTGGCCGACATAAACGCGGGGACCGCCACAAGCATCATCAGAAACGCAAAAATATAATTCTTCATAATAGTGTGGAATATTGTTGGGTGTGATTGGTTATCATAGATATTTGGTGATATTGTAGCGAAATCCCACATATACCATGGCTCCATGCAGTGGACCATAAATCATTGTCGCATCAAAATCGGGACCCCATGGGTCTGACGCTCCGATTATAGGATTGTTCTGACGGAATCCGGTGAGATTTTCGCCTCCGACATATATGGCCCAATGTCGGAAGTTGCGTGTCACCTGAGCGTTAAGCTGTGGGAATGCCTTGTAACGTTCGGGCCACGAAAGGGTACCGTCAGCTTTTTCATATGGCGTCGGCATGCGGCCCGGGCCGTTGAGCACAAATGTGGCATCCACCTGCCATAGCCCCATGTCGGGCGACCATCCTACAGTCAGCAGACCCTTGTGGCGCGATGTCAGAGGCTTTTGCGAGAGTCCGTGTCCGGTATAATCAGCTTTGACATCGGTAAATCGCCATGCTGCCGTTACGCTCAGTTCGCTCAGTGGCTCAAAGGTAGCCTCAATCTGCAGAGAGTGGGAATACGAACGCCCGTTGTCTGAGTAGATATATGCCGCATGGGGGTCACGGTCAAGATTGAGCATCAGCTGGTCGGAAAAATCAGTGTAATAGTACTCGCCTGAAAACTGGAGCCTCTTCCCTGCGGGATACAGTGTCCAGCCGGCGCCGGCACCGAAGTTCCGGGCTGCTTCGCGCCTGAGCCCGGGCGCAATATCAATTTTGCGCGACGAGGCGAGAAGATAGGAATATTCGGCAAGCGGATGAGGCGAGCGGTATCCCTTGCCCGCAGAGGCATGGATAGTGACGGCTTCCGACGGATTGTAGCGCACATGCATGCGCGGTGTCACCATCGCCCCGTATACATCGCTATAATCATAGCGCACTCCGCCCATCACCACAACCTTGTCGTCAAGATTAAGAGTATACTGCGCGTATGCGCCCCCTACGGCCTCCCGGCTCACACTCCTCGAAAGTGGCAGCCCGCCATCGGCCTGCATACGGTAGTGAAATCGGTAGTAGTCGTAGTTGAACGACAGTCCGGCACTTAGGGCATGGACTCCGCGCCATTTGCGCTCGAACATCAGCGATGCATAAGCCTCGCGCTGATCCACATTGCATATGCGGAGGCCATAGGCTGCGTCCTGGTCGTGCCTCGAGCCCGAAAGTATAAGCGCCACATTGCCGTCGTTGTCGCGGTCAAACATATAGGCGTTTTTCGCGAATGCCTCCCAACGGCGTGTATCGATACGGATTTCATACAGTGGCATATCCATCATGCTCGGATGGGCATGATGCGTGTCCTGTCCGCTTATGCGGCGCTCGTCGAGTATTTTTGCCGCCGCCTGAAACACATAGTTACGGCCGAGATAAGCCACACGCGGCATCGCCGACAACTGACGCACACGCGGCATGTCGATAAAGCCGTCGTCGTTGCTGTCATGTCCCGAAAATCCGTTTTCGAAATGTGTGAGGAGCCCGCCACTCCAGTTGCGTCCGAGATGGAGATTTCCGTCGGCGTTCAGTTCAAGTTTGTTCATCATGTCGTAGTAGCCATTTACCGACAGCGACGGGTCGAGTTGGGGCTTTTTCATCTCCACGTTGATTTGTCCGGTTATCGACTCATAGCCGTTCTTTACCGAAGATGCACCTTTCGACACCTGTATCGACTGCATCCACGGCCCCGGGATATAGCCGAGACCGTAGGGCGACGCCGCTCCGCGGAAGTTTGGTATATTCTCGGTAAGCATCTGCACATAAGAGCCCGATAGCCCCAACAGACGTATCTGCCTGGCGCCTGTGGCGGCGTCCGTATAGTTGACGTCGACCGACGGATTGGTGGTGAAGCTCTCGCCGAGATTGCAGCATGCCGCACGCTTAAGCTCCGAAGCGGTGATAAGTTCTGAGTTAGTGACTCCCATAAGTTTCCGTGGCCCTTTCGGAGTAGTCACTACCACCTCGTCGAGTTCGCCAAAGAGCGAATCGGGTTGTTCCTCCAGAGCATACGCGTACAAAGCCGAGCAAACGGCGGCAACAGTAACTAAATGTCTCATGATGGATTATATGACCTGTGTCAGAAACAATGCGTTGGTCACGACATAACGGTTGCCACGATTGAGCGCGCACCGCCGTAGTCGCGAAATTCACACAGATAGATTCCCTGCCATGTGCCGAGATTGAGACGCCCTCTTGTGACCGGGAGCGTCAGCGTCGAGCCCACAATTACCGATTTGGCATGAGAGGGCATATCGTCGGGCCCTTCGTCAGTATGCAGGTAATAGGGCGCGTTCTCCGGCACCATACGGTCGAAAATCGAGCGCAGGTCGCTGCGCACATCCGGGTCGGCGTTCTCGTTGAGCGCCAGCGCCGCCGATGTGTGCTTTATCAGCAGATTGATTATTCCCGCCTCGGGGAGTTGAGGCAATTTATTGAGTATTTCTCCTGTAATCAGATGTATTCCGCGCGGATAAGCACGCAGTGTAAACTCTATCTGTTGTATCATGCCGCAAATTTACCACTTTTCCATTATCTCCGAAATACCTAAAACAAGTGATTTTTAGGGAAACATGGGCAATATATCGAGCGACGTCGCTCGATATATTGCCCATGTCTGTCCGTATATTGTCTTTTTAGCGGTTGGCGTACATCTGCTCGTAGTAGCTCTGATAGTCGCCTGAGGTAACTGAGTCGAGCCACTCCTGGTTGTCAAGATACCAGCGCACCGTGCGCTCTATCCCCTCCTCAAACTGTAGTGTCGGCTCCCAGCCGAGTTCACGCTGTAGCTTGCGCGAGTCGATGGCATAGCGCAGATCGTGGCCCGCACGGTCGGTGACATAGGTGATGAGGCTGTCGGAGTATCCTTCGGGATTGCCGAGCATACGGTCGACTGTGCGTATCAGCACCTTTACGATATCAATGTTGCGCCACTCGTTGAATCCGCCGATATTGTAGGTGTCGGCAATACGCCCCTTGTGGAATATCAGGTCAATGGCTCGGGCATGGTCCTCCACGAAGAGCCAGTCGCGCACGTTGAGGCCCTCGCCATACACCGGCAGGGGCTTGCGGTGACGGATATTGTTGATAAACAGTGGTATCAGCTTTTCCGGGAACTGATACGGACCGTAGTTGTTTGAGCAATTGGTAATAACGACAGGCATGCCGTATGTGTCGTGGTACGAGCGCACGAAATGGTCGCTCGAAGCCTTCGAGGCTGAATATGGAGAGTGGGGATTATACTTGGTGGTCTCAAGGAAAAACTCCTCGCCGTAGGCATGGTGGTTGGTCGACGACGATGCCGCGGTGGTAAACGGCGACGGAAGTCCGTCGGGATGCGTCAGTTCAAGCGCTCCGTATACTTCATCGGTCGAGATATGGTAGAACAGCTTGCCTTCATATCCCTCGGGACGTTCCTCCCAGGCTATTTTGGCAGCCTGCAGAAGCGACAGAGTGCCCATCACATTGGTACGGGCGAATGTAAACGGGTCTTTTATCGACCGGTCGACATGGCTCTCGGCGGCAAGATGGATTATGCCGTCCACCCCATAATCGCGCACAAGCGAGAGCATCTTGTCGAAGTCGCATATGTCGGCCTTTACAAAAAGATAGTTCGGAGCATCCTCGATATCTTTCAGATTGGCCAGATTGCCGGCATATGTAAGTGCATCGACATTGATTATGCGATAGTCGGGATACTTGTTCACAAAAAGGCGCACCACATGGCTCCCTATGAATCCGGCGCCACCGGTGACGATTATGTTACGCTTGAAGCTGTTCATATATTTCTAAAAATGGGAATGTCCGCAAATTTAGGTCAAATCTGCGGACATTTCCTAACTATTATCGTAATTATTTTACTTAACGATACCCTTTTCAAGATATTCGGCGAGGTTGGTGCGCACGCTTTCGCCGGCACGCTCTACAGCCACCTTGGCCATGTCGGCGTCGGTCATTATCTTCACCAGTTCGGCGAACGATGTCTTCTGCGGGTTCCAGCCGAGTTTTGCGCGGGCCTTTGTGGGGTCGCCCCAGAGATTTACCACGTCGGTCGGACGGTAGAAGTCGGGCGATACCTCGATAAGCACCTTGCCGGTAGCCGCGTCGATACCCTTTTCGTTCTCTTCCTCACCTTCCCAGCGCAGTTCGATGCCGACGTTGCGGAAAGCAAGCTCGCAGAATTCGCGCACGGAGTGCTGCTCGCCGGTGGCGATAACGAAGTCCTCGGGAGTCGGATGCTGGAGAATGAGCCACATACACTCCACATAGTCCTTGGCATAGCCCCAGTCGCGCAGCGAAGAGAGGTTGCCGAGATAGAGCTTGTCCTGCTTCCCCTGGGCTATACGGGCGGCGGCAAGGGTTATCTTGCGGGTGACGAAAGTCTCGCCGCGACGCTCGCTCTCATGGTTGAAGAGAATACCCGAGCAGCAATACATGCCGTAGGCTTCGCGATACTCCTTGACAATCCAGAATCCATACTGCTTGGCCACTGCATAAGGGCTGTAGGGATGGAAGGGGGTGTTCTCGTTCTGAGGCACTTCCTCTACCTTTCCATAAAGCTCTGATGTGGATGCCTGATAGATGCGGCAAGTGTCCTTAAGGCCGGTCAGACGCACTGCCTCAAGCACACGAAGCACTCCGGTGGCATCGATGTCGGCTGTAAACTCAGGCGAGTCAAACGACACCTGCACGTGGCTCTGTGCTGCGAGATTGTAGATTTCATCGGGGCGCACCTTGCCTACCACCTGAAGTATCGACATCGAGTCGCCGAGGTCGGCATAGTGGAGATGGAAATTGGGATGACCCTCAAGATGGGCGATACGTTCACGGAAGTCAACCGACGAGCGGCGGATAGTGCCATGCACGTCGTAACCTTTTTCGAGCAGAAGCTCTGCCAGGAACGAGCCGTCCTGACCCGTAACCCCTGTAATGAGTGCTTTCTTCATACTATATGATATATTATATTTACACTACGGGCGTTACGTAATAGCGGACATACCACAAACGCCACTCTTTCCTTTGAGCCTGCAAATTTAGTGATTTTTCGGCATTCCGGCAAAACCATTCCACAAACCGCCAGGGCTGGCGCATGAGATTTAACTATCCTTAAAGACTTTGTACAGATATTCAGTGCTCCACATACATTTTTTGCGTCTTCGTTTAAGGCTGAGTTTATCGTTCTGCTTTTTAAGCATTTCCAATGCATACTTGCGCATCGCTGAAAAATTGACAGCGCCATTCTTGGCGCGTACGCGGCACATATCTTCCCGAAACGTCACGTCGAGATGCCAGTGCAGTTTGTTCTCGATACCCCAGTGCGCACGAATACGCATCGCATAGTAAGAAGCCTCATCTTTCTCCACGCTGCTGAGATAGTAGATTGTTTCACGCGAGCGGGCACCGTTCTCAGTACGCTCACGCTCCATCTTTATGATACGTTTAAGACCGGGCCACTTCTCGTACATTCCCTCCTGTTCCAAAAGTGTCGTATCCATAATTGAACAGGTTCTCTTCTCAACTCTTCCGTGCCCCTTTTCCTCGGTTGTGTATACCGATATTGGAGTAGTGCGACTAAAGATACTTTCCGTCAAGCCCTTGAGTATCGGCTGATTGTCTTTAAGCGCCATCAGATAGTCGCCGCCCTGGAGTATGATCTGTTCTGCGATATTACGGTGGGTCCCCATTGCGTCGACTGAAACCAATGCCCCTGTAAGCCATAAAGAGGACAATACGGACGGCAGAACCGTAAGTTCGTTGGTCTTGCCATCCACCGGCTTTTCGGCAACGCAGATTTCTGTTTCAGATACCCACGCATTGAGGATATACAGTCCGTGGCATCCGGGACTCCTGGGATTTTCACCCCGCAGTTTCTTACCGTCAATGATGACCTGATTGCCGCACAGGGATTCGATTATGTGGCCTCGGCAGCAATCAAGACTTGCCCGGAGCTGAGCGGGATTGACAGACTCTACAACACGAAGTATCGTGTCACCACACGGGACGCCGTTGCTAAGCTTCAGCAATCCGGCGGCCTTGAATTCTTCCTCTCGGTCTGTAACCATATCCGATATGTCGTCACAGTCCTCACAATCACACAACACGCCGATGAGTGCCATTCGGAGCACATCCTCGAGCTCATGTTTAACCTTGCCCAAGTCACGCGGGTCTTTTACTTTGCTGAAAATTTCTATTTGCATACCTCTAATATATCCATTTTCAGCAATATATGCAATATCTGAAAGTTTATTTCACATAATCAGGTGAATTTTTGACTGAATTTGAGTTAAATCTCATGCGCCAGCCCTGACAAACCGCCAATTCCTCAGACACATTTTACGCCAATTCATCAGTTGCCATATTGCTTGTATGGAATAATGGTCGTAATCTATCTTGTCACCGGAATAAATATTAGAGCTTGTTTAATAATAAATGTTGCCGACAGGGTCGTATATCTTGCCGCTTTCTCTGTAACATTAAAAAACTTATGATGATATAATTTCGTTGTAAACGTCAATATGTCAGGATATTTTCGTAACTTTACATTATTGGCATTTGAGCCATGGCTGATATATGAACATGACTATTGAAGACATATTGACCCGTGAGGAAGGTCAGACTTTTGATTGCAAGAGCTTTGCAATCGATCCGAAAGGTCTGGCCGTCACTTTTGTGGCTATGGCTAATGCTGACGGTGGCGAACTCGCAGTAGGTATCTCTGACCGTAAACGGGAGATTGAGGGAGTATGTTCAAGCGAGAAGCATTTGAATGAGCTACTCCGTGTGCCATACGATTACTGCAATCCTACGGTCAAGGCCACGTTTGACTTAATCGACTGTACTAACAGAAATGGTGAGTCTGACAAGGTATTGCTATTTCATATTCAGCCGAGCGTTGATCTCCACGCCACCCAGAATGATGAGTGTTATCTGAGAATAGGTGATAAGTCGCGAAAACTGACTTTTTTGGAGCGTATGCAATTGATGTACGACAAAGGGGTGCAGTCTTTCGAGGATACTCCGGTATCAGATGCCACCATTGATGATTTGGATCTGACTGCTGTAAAGGATTACATGAATGTCCTCGGTTATGGTAAGTCTGCCATGGAGTTCTTGACCGAGAACTACGATTATGTAAAGGATTCCGATTCAGGCCAACGGATAAGTGCGGCTGCTATTCTTTTGTTCGGAAAGAACCCTCAACGATTCTTTCCGCGTGCAAGAATCCGCTTCATAAAATATCGAGGTACAGAGGAGAAAGTCGGAGCTGAGATGAATGTTGTAAAAGACATTATTTTTGAAGGCACCATTCTTAATCAGATAAACAAGATGGTTGAACTGCTTGAATTGCAGATTGATGAGCCAACCTATCTCGGTCAGGACGGACGGTTTGTAACCAAACGGGAATATCCTCATTTTGTACTACAAGAGCTTACGGTCAACTCCGAATGCCACCGTGATTATGCGATTCGCGGCACTGAAATACAAGTAAAGATGTTTGACGACCGTCTTGTATTTGAGAGTCCCGGCACATTGCCCGGCAATGTAAAGCCTGACAACATCCGTCACACACATTTCTCACGTAATCCTCACATCGCACAGTTTCTGAAAGCATACAAGTTTGTAAAGGAATTTGGCGAAGGTGTTGACCGCATGAGCAGAGAAATGGAAGCAGTGGATATGCTGCCGCCTACTTACCATCTCGATGCCTTTATATTAAAGGTTACTGCCCGAGCTTGTCCGCCGGTAAATAAGACATCTAAGGAGAATGATGTCCCTGTAAATGTCCCTGTAAATGTCCCTGTAAATGTCCCTGTAAATCTTTCAGAGACACAAAAAAGAGCCTTAGAAATAATAAAATCCAATCCAAATGTAACTCATAGAGAGCTTGCCTCCCTTATGACTGTCACTGAAAAAACAGCAAGGAGGACAACAAAGGCTCTTCGTGAAATGGATTTAGTAATCAGGATTGGCAGCGACAAAAACGGTCATTGGGAAGTCAAATCCTAAAAGATTCGACCTCCGTATAGTATCACTAAGAGCTTGTTTAATAATAAATGTTACCGTCAGGGAGGTTAGTTACGGATATTGGTAATAGGTACTTTTCAGGGAGAAAGTACTGTGTGGCGTGCAGACTATCTGTCGCACATTTTTCTGTCACATTGCGGTCAGCTCTATTACCGACGAAGAGTTGTGGCGGCGTGTCAGCACCTCAAGGCCGACCTTCATCAGATAGTCGCCGCTGAATGTCTTGCCGTCGAATGCGAATCCCGATTTTGTGCCGGGCATCAGATTGATTTCTTTCACCAGATATTTCCTCTGCGGGTCAAGCCCCTGCAGCTTTACCGCTGTGAGTTTTTCCTGGAATCGCGGCGACAGATTGTAGGCAAACAGCACAGCTTTCTCTTTTGACTTGTCGACATACTCTATGGCTGCATGATTCGTTGCATACGGCGATACGAGCCTGTACTGGTCGCCATCCATCACAGCCGGCTGTAGCCTATTCCAGTTGGCTACAGCCTGGCGGCAGTAGTCCAGCTCGTCGGCGCTGAGTTCGTGAAGGCCGATGTCGAATCCAAGGCGGCACATGGCTGCGACATCCGTGCGGAATTTCACTGAGGTATTCCGGTTCCAGCTTGTGACGTGGGCCGCCATGGCCTTTGCCGGGAAAAACTGTGAGAATCCCCACTGTATATAGATGCGTTCGATAGGGTCGGTATTGTCCGAGCACCAGAATTCCGTAAAGTATTTCAATGCCTCGTAGTCACAGCGTCCGCCACCTCCGGCGCATAGCATCATCGGCAGGTCGGGGTATTTTTCTTTCACACGGCGGAGTATGTTGTACAGACCCCTCACATGGTCGATGTAGAGCTGGCCCTGACGATCTTTGGAATATGGTGAGAATATATTCGTAATAGGGCTGTTGCAGTCCCATTTGAAGTAGGCCACCTCAGGGTTCTCGGTCATGATTCTGTCTACCACACCGAACACATAGTCCTGCACTTTGGGATTGCTGAGGTCGAGCACGAGCTGATGACGGTAGTAGTAGGTGTCGCGGTTGGGCAGTTCGATAGCCCAGTCGGGATGCTTTTCATAGAGCTCGCTTTTCGGATTCACCATTTCAGGCTCTATCCATATGCCGAATTTCACCCCGGCGTCATCCGCCGATTTTACGAGCGCCGCTATCCCTCCGGGCAGCTTTTCCTTGGTCGGCTCCCAGTCGCCGAGGCCGGCGCGGTCGTTGGAGCGGGGATACTTGTTGCCAAACCATCCGTCGTCGAGCAGAAACATGTCAACCCCAAGGTCCTTGGCTTCCTTCATGAGCGAGGCCAGGCGCTCCTGGTCAAAGTTGAATGAGGTGTTCTCCCAGTTGTTGAGGAGGGTCATCCTCTGGCCTTTGCCATCTTTCAGACTATACCTGCGCGCCCAGTCGTGGAGATTGCGGCTACCCTGGCCGGTGCCGTCACAGCTGAGTGTGAATATGAATTCAGGTGTGGTGAATGTCTCGCCGGCCTTAAGCTCGTAGGTAGATGCATAGGGGTTTATGCCGGGTATCACGCGCAGATATCCCACATTGTCCACTTCAAATGTGAAGCGGAAGTTGCCGGTCCATCCGAGAGTGCCCATCAGCACCTCTCCGCTGTGCTCCCTGACAGGACCGTCGAGGCCAATCTCGAAGAATGGCTCGGCATGCATGGCTGCGCGGCTCCCCAGTTTGGTGTCGATTACCTTTTTGCCTGGCTGCAGCTGCTGGCTGCTCAGCTGTCCCTCACGGGCCCAGTCGCTGCTGAATCCAGTGAGCCAGTACTCGGGCTCGTTGAAATACAGCATGGCCGACGCATATTGCCACATGGCAATCGGCTTTTTCTCGTGGTGCGATATGTCGGTCCATGTCTTTATTACATTTTCTTTGGGATATGCCACATAGTTTAGCGTCACCTCTACCGGATATTTGTCATCCTTGAGATTGATGCGTGTGTGGGTGCCGCCCTCTACCGGCTCCTGCGACGAACTTACATAGTAGAGATATGTGGTCATATTGCCGTCGGCATGCGTAATGCCGAGAGCCGGCTCGAAGAAATCCTCGTTGCCCGATGTGGAATATGCCTCCCAGCCGCGGGTCGACACAGCACCGTCGGTACCTGCGTAGTGGTGCCATGACAGATTTTTATGATCTTCCTCATTAAGAAGCCTTGGGCCGAGATAAGTCTGATAGAGCCGATTGTTAGGCCCGGTCTCAAATATCAGATCGGTATTGTCGGTGGAGATGCGGATTATGTTGCGTTCCGGCTCTTGTGAGGCGACGGCAGTCGCGGTTGTCAGTGACAGAAATATGGCGATTGGCAGTTTCATAAATCGGGTATATGAGTGTATATGATATGTATTGATTATCTAACGGATTAACCGGTCGAAAAATTATATCGGCATGATTCGTGAATCAACCTGAGGCTGTGCTGTAGTGTTATATTAATGATAAGAAATCTCCGACTATGCATCAGATAATACGACATTTTACCGACGACGACCTGTATAAGTTCACCATGTGCTGCGCCGTTATCGAGAATTATCCCCGCACACAGGTGAAATACCGGTTTAATGACCGCGACAATACGATATATCCGCCCGGATTTGCCGCGGAGCTTACGCGTCAGATTAAGATGCTCGAAGATGTCGTGATAACCGACCGCGAGATTGACTTCATGCGCCGCCGGTGCCGCTACATACCTTCGTGGTTCTACAGTTTTCTGAAAGGGTTCCGCTACGATTCGAGATGGGTCACTGTGGCGCAGGACCGGGATGGACACCTTTCGGTGGAGTTCGAGGGGAGCTGGAGCAACACCATACTGCTTGAGGTAAAGGTGCTTGCCATCATCTCTGAGCTGTACTACATGATGACCTGTGTGTCGGAGACGCTTGACTATGAAGGGTATTACCGCCGCTCGTGGAATAAAGCTGCGCGGCTCATCTCGGAGGGATGCATGTTCAGCGATTTCGGCACACGCCGACGCGCTTCGTTCAGATCGCAGGATACCGCCGTGCGCGCCATGAAGGATTGCGACTCGGGGAGTGGCGGCCCCGGCCATTTTATCGGCACAAGCAACGTGTATCTTGCCATGAAATACAATCTTACGCCGGTAGGCACCATGGCCCACGAATTCATATGCGCCATAGCTGGCATGTATGGGCCGCAGATGGCCAACTTCCTGGCGATGAAGACATGGGCGAATACCTATCGCGGGGCCTTGGGGACATTTCTTTACGATACCTACGGATGGCGCATATTCAGCCTCAACTTTTCGGAAGATTATGCCAATATGTTCAAGGGGCTGCGTGTCGACAGTGGCGATAACCGCCGTCAGCTCGACATGATAATTGAGAAATACCGCTCGCTCAACATCGACCCGCTTACCAAGCAGATTGTGTTCAGCAATGCGCTCGATGTGGATGCCGCGATAGAATTGCAGCGCTATGCCGCGGGAAAGTGCCAGCCGTCGTATGGCATAGGCACACATTTTACCAACGACTTCCCCGGAGTGAAGCCGATGAACATTGTCATCAAGCTGCTTGCCGTCAAGATTACCGAGTCGTGGCCGTTTTATTTCGAGACATGCAAACTTAGCGAGGACCAGGGCAAGTATTCAGGCAATCCGGCCACTGTGCGTCGTTTCATGGAAGCCCTCCACCTGCGGTAGCCGCCTTTTTATATCCGGGGCCGCGAAATCGGTCGGCAAAACGCTGTCTGGACGGCTGTCGGTTTTCCTTGGTGTATGTAGCATGGCTTAGGCACGACGGGGCGGATGATGTCCTCGGCGCCTGGTTTCTTCCGGCAATTCTGTCGCGTGCTGCTTTGGCGGCACGCATGGCCTTGGATTTTTCGCGCGAAGAGCGGGTCGAGGCGGCTTTGCGCTCAAGCCTGGCAGCCTTGCGGGCATCCTTCTCTGCGGCCTCACGCTCGGCCTGAAGACGGGCGCGGAGCTGACGGCGACGCTCGCGGGCACGCTCGTTGCGTCGGCGTCTACGGTCGATATCGGCGCGGATTATAATCCAGGCGCAGGCAAATCCCTGCTGGTCAAGATAGTGGAAGTTGGGCTGCTTGCCATGCTCGATGTAGTCGCGCACCATTTGCTCGGTGTAGCTGTCATCACAACCCGATGCACTCATGGCTCTACGCCATAGCGGGTCAAATTTGTAGCGCGGAGTTTTCGCTTTCGCACTCTTGCACTTAGTGCGCACAGATGTTGTTTTCATATTTAGAAGAAGATAAAAATAGGTTGTTATTACACCGCAAAATTACAATATTGTATTGTAATTTGCAAATTGTGTGCAAGATTTTTTTGATTGTTTATGGAGCGGTGTGGAATATGATGTCGCCTGTGGAGGTGTCGCCTCCCACTGCGATATAGTCATCGCCGGCAAGCGATGTAAGTTGCTCGGGACTGCTGATGTTTTCGGTGATTATCTGTCGCAGGAGCTGGCCGCGCAGGGTCTTGAGTCGGTTGGAGTTGGGTGTTCGTGTGGCTCCGGCAGGCAGCATCTCGCGGAAGTCGGCCCTCCATACCCGGGCTTTCTGCGCTATCTGCTTCCAGTCGATACAGCGCGCTGCGTCGGCCGGCAGGAGATTGAGCATGTCGGTGTGGTTGGCGTCGGCCAGTTCCTGTAGCAGACGTGAGGTCACGGCCTCTTTCCAGTATGAGGCCAGCGTTGCGCCCTCGGGAGCCAGCGGATTGGTGAAGTCAAAACGGTACTGTCGGATTATATCGTCGGGCTGCAGCCATCCGTAGAGCGATGATATGATTCTTACCCGCCGGCAAGCGGCCATGCGCGCCTCTTCGCTGAGTGTTGTATACCGGAATGCATTGAACACCACTCCGGTAAATGCATTTATGGCCATGTCGCCGTGCGATTTGTCGGGGTATTCATAAATCATCTGTTGCAGGCGTCTCACCATTGGCAAACTGATTTTTACCTTTCCGAGCAGAGTGTCGGCATTCATGTCGCGCAACGAGTCCATTATCATGGACGCCTCTTTTTCAAATACAGGGCGGTGGCTGTTGTATTCGGCGCCGGAGACTGATGAGTCGCACGCCGCCATCTTCTTTGATTCTGCGATTAAGATCAGCATAACGGTAGTTTTCGGTAAAAGTACATAAAAAATCGTATCTTCGCGAATAAAATCCCCACGATATAGCCCAATGACACTTATTGTGGGACTTGGATATACTCTTTAAAGAGAAAGACATGATGATTTCAGAAAAACATATTGAGACTGAACGCCTTATATTGCGGCCATGGTATGAAGACGATGCCCTGGCTCTTTATAAATATGCTTCAGACCCGGATGTCGGAACCTCTGCCGGATGGCCGCCGCATACATCGGTCGAGTTCAGTCGTGAAGTGATAAAGACCGTGTTTTCCGCTCCCGCCACTTTTGCCGTAGTACTGAAAGATACGGGAGAGCCTGTGGGCTGCTGTGGTCTTGTGCCTGACGAGGCATTGCATAGCGAATACATAAAACATCCTGATGCGGAAATAGGCTACTGGATAGGTAAGCCATACTGGGGCCAGGGACTGATACCCGAGGCTGTGAAGGCCATTATGTCATATGCCCGCCGAGTGCTTGGCAAGAAAAACATGTGGATTGCCTTTTATGAAGCCAACCGCAAGTCGCGTCGTGTCGCCGAGAAGTGTGGCTTCGCTTATCACCATGCCGAGCAGTCGGGCCCTGACAGAGAGCTTTTTTATATTGACACTGACATGTAGTAGTGACATGATTATCAGCATAGTCAATGAGTGCGATAAGGAGGGGTACATGCCGTTGCTCCTTGTAGGCGACGAGTCGGAGCCGATGATACGCCGTTATATTGACCGGTCGGAGCTTTATGCCGGATTTATTGACAATCGTGTAGTCGCCGTATGTGCTGTCACATGTGAAGGAGACGGCCGGTATGAAGTGAAAAATCTGGCAGTAGAGGCCGTCTTCCGTCGTAAGGGCATAGGCAGGGCGATGCTTGAATATGTTGAAACCCTTCATCCCGGCTCGGTTATATTACTCGGCACAGGGGAAAATCCTGCTACGCTCGGATTTTACATGAAGTCGGGATATGAGTATTCTCATACTGTCGCTGATTTCTTTGTAGATAATTATCCGTATCCGATAATTGAGAATGGAGTGGTGCTTCGTGATATGATTTATCTGTCGAAGCACACTTAGAGCTTGTTTAATAATAAATGTTGCCGGCAGGGTCGTATAGCTTGATTCGATTTTCGACATGTGCCGAAGGAGTGTACTTTATGTACATGACTGAGGAACAGGGAGAAAAGCGACCAAGATATACGAGACAAAAGGTAGCTTTATAACCATTCAATCTCTTGCCTGCTTTAAAGCAAATGTAAAAATATATTAACAATATGGAACAAATTACATCCCTTCGGTCATTCGCCGGCATCTTTCCGCCCGTTCTTCGGTCGTTATGGAGCCCCATAACTCCCTCATCACAAGCGAAAATCTGCTCGCCGACTGACCGCCCTGACGGTAACATTTATTATTAAACAAGCTCTTAAATACCCTAAGAAACAAGCTCTTATTTTATGAAAGCGTATACTTATATCGACCGCGGGCGCTTCGGATTTGTTGACAAGCCGCGCCCGGTGGTGCTCTCTCCGGGCGACGCCATAGTGCGTGTCACTTTGTCGAGCATCTGCAGTTCCGACCTTCATATAAAGCACGGGAGTGTGCCTCGTGCCGTACCGGGTGTGACCGTCGGCCACGAGATGGTGGGAGTGGTGGAAGAAACGGGGAGCGGCGTCAGAGGCTTCCGTCCGGGCGACCGCGTGGCGGTAAATGTAGAGACATTCTGTGGCGAATGCTTCTATTGCAGGCACGGATGGGTCAACAATTGTACCGACCCCGACGGCGGCTGGGCTCTCGGATGCCGTATCGACGGCGGCCAGGCTGAGTATGTGCGTGTGCCTATGGCCGACAACGGGCTGACCCTCATACCCGACAACGTGACGGACATGCAGGCGCTTTTCACCGGCGACATTCTTGCCACGGGGTTCTGGGCCGCGCGTATCTCGGAGATTTCATCGGGAGATACGGTGCTTATCATTGGAGCCGGACCTACCGGACTGTGCACCCTCCAGTGTGTCATGCTGCACAATCCCCGCCATATCATTGTGTGTGAGACGGATGCCCGTAGGCGTGCGTTTGTCGGCTCAAGATATCCCGGCGTGTATGTCACCGGACCCGAGGAATGTCGCGACACGGTGATGCGCATCAGCGAGCATGGCGGCGCCGACAGGGTGATTGAGGTGGCCGGAAGCGACAGCTCGTTCCGCATGTCCTGGGAGCTTGCCCGCCCCAACGCCATAGTGACCGTCGTGGCCCTTTACGACGGCAACCAGACGTTGCCTCTTCCGCAGATGTACGGCAAGAACCTCACATTCAAGACGGGAGGTGTCGACGGATGCGACTGCGAGGAGATACTTCGTCTGATATCGGAGGGGAGGATTGACACTACTCCGCTTGTCACTCACACATTCCCGCTAAGCCGTATCGAGGAGGCCTATAGCCTGTTTGAGTCGCTGGGCGAGGGGGTAATCAAGATTGCCGTCTGTCCCGACAGTGAGTAGAGCAGGCCTGTTATTTTATGAGTGTCCACACTACCGTGTCGGCGGCCTTCGGCCCTTTGCCGGATGAGTTGGCGGTAATGGTGTTTTCGCCCTCGCGCAGGCTTACATTGTCGAATGTGAATGTGCCGAATCCGTCGGATTTCCTGCGTCCGAGTTCTTTTATTTGTTGGTGCAAATATACTGATTAAAATTTTATTAAACTTTCGTGTTAAAAACATACCGATGCGGAAATTGGTTATCTTTGTACGACTTGGAGCATTTTTTAACATGTTTTTACCGGATACGATATGATTAATAAAAAGATACTTGTTGTCGACGATGAGACCACGTTGTGCGACACGCTGCGGTTTAACCTTGAGCTTGAGGGCTACGAGGTGGATACGGCCTACAGTGCCGAGGAGGCTCTCGCGATGGACCTTTCGGTGTATGCGCTTGTACTCCTTGATGTGATGATGGGGGAGATAAGCGGCTGGCAGATGGCGCGCATCATGAAGGGCAATCCTCGTCTTGCCGGAATACCGATAATATTCTGTACGGCCAAAGACAGCGAGGACGATATGGTGGCGGGTCTTGACCTCGGGGCCGATGACTATATATCCAAGCCATATTCCATACGCAATGTGGTGGCGCGCGTCAGGAGTGTGCTGAGGCGTGCGTCGTCGGGTGCCTCCGTACAGCAGGCCGGCCCGGGTGATGACAACTGCTTGATTACCTACGAGGGGCTGACGCTGAACAGCGCCCTTAAGCGCTGTACGGTCGACGGCACCGAGGTGAGGCTCCCCCGCAAGGAGTTTGAGATGCTTTGGCTGATGCTTTCCCACCGGGGCAAGATTTTTTCGCGCGAAGAGTTTCTGAAAAAGATATGGCCCGAGGAGATTGTCGTGGTCGAGCGGGTGGTCGATGTCAATATCACCCGTCTGCGCTCAAAACTCGGCCAGTATGGCCGCATGATAGTGACCCGTTCGGGCTACGGATATGGCTGGCAGGATTAGGCTTTCATATCATACCAGGCTGTTTTTCATGCTGCTTGGCTTCTCGTGGATGCTTGTGGCGTGTTTTGTGGCGTTTCAGTACCATCGCGAGAAAATCTACAAGGTGGAGAAGCTCGAGGGGCAGCTTCAGCTCTTCAACGCCCATATGATTGATGCGCTGCAGACCGACTCAATCGACTTTCTGGCGACGATAGCGCGCCAGCGTCTTCCGATTGATGGGCTGAGAGTGTCGGTGGTTGGTGTCGACGGGTCGCTTGTGTTTGACAATACGCTTGACTCGCTCCCCGGCGAGAATCATCTCGACCGCCACGAAATCAGCGAGGCGATGCGCATTGGCCACGGTTTTACCATACGGCGCCACTCGCGCAGTACCGACAATGTCTATTTCTATTCGGCGACACGTGGCGATGACCTTATCGTGAGGTCGGCTGTGCCGTATTCCCTGCCCCTGCATGAGGTGCTTGAGGCGGACCGCACGTTTCTGTGGTTTATGGGTGCGGTGACCCTTGCCATGAGTGTGCTCGCATACTTTGCCACGCGCCGCATCGGGCGCACCGTGACGCGCCTGAACCGTTTTGCCGAGAAGGCCGAGAGGGGGGAGAGTGTGTATGATACCGAGGCATTCCCCCACGATGAGCTGGGGAGTATCTCGACCCACATAATAAGGCTTTACGCACGATTGCAGCGCACTATGGAGGAGCGTGACAGCGAGCATCGCCGGGCCATGTACGAGCAGGAGGAGAAGAACCGTATCAAGAAGCAGCTTACCAACAATATCAACCATGAGCTGAAAACCCCTGTGGCGTCGATAAAGGTGTGTCTGGAGACCATCCTCGACCATCGCGACCTGCCGGCGCGGAAGCACTGGGAGTTTGTCGAGCTGTGCTACTCCCACACCCAACGCCTCACCGGGCTGCTCAACGACGTGGCGGCCATAACGCGCATGGATGACGGGGCGGCGAATATCGCCAAGGAGCCTGTCGACATCGGCGAACTGGTGGAGGAGATAGCGCACTCGCTGTCGGGACAGTTGCAGAAGAGCGGGATGTCACTGTCGGTGGATATTCCGGCGGGTAGTGTGGTCGAGGGGAACCGTGCGTTTCTTTGCTCGATATTCCGCAATCTGATAGACAATGCGATAGCCTACAGCGGAGGGAGCGAGATAAGGGTGCGTCGCGACGAGGCGTCGGCCGAGGCGTATACATTCAGTGTGTCGGACAATGGCGCGGGGATACCTGATGAGCATCTTGAGCGCATATTCGAGAGGTTCTACCGTATCGACAAGGGGCGCTCGCGCCTGATGGGTGGCACCGGCCTTGGTCTTGCCATCGTGCGCAACGCCGTGCAGCTCCATGGCGGTACCATCTATGCCGCCAACCGCTACCCTTCGGGTGTCGCCTTCATCTTCACCCTCTCCCGATAGGTCCCGGTCCCCGCACCGGCCTATCGCCGCCGCAAATCTGCCCGGTAAGCCGTACCCCTTTTTATGACTTACCTCAAAATTAGATAGTCACGAGAATGGATAATGTCCGGCTTAGTAACAGATACATATGATGAATGATAAAGTTTCATTTTGGCAGCACTCCTTTCTCCTTCATATAGTCGGTAATATCTTCGATGAGATAGCGCGAACTAAGAGTTTGTTTAACGTGAGTTCGATGAAAATAATCAAAAGAGAGTCATCTGATTATCATACACGCGTTCTAAGTTTATCCTCGGTTTCTTTGGAAACAGGCAATAAGCCGCTATCCCACCAATGAGATTAACGATGAAATTCGGAAATGAACGGTGTCGCGAGTGTTCTATCTGAGCGATGTTTTTGAGTTGGTCGTTTACAGTTTCGATAATAGCCCGTTTTCTCAGAAGTATTCTGTCATACATTGATCTCAGACCGCCTTTCATGTTGTTTTTCAGTTTTGTGATCAATTGGATTCCGTCAATGAACAGCTTGCAGAACAGGTCTTTGCCGATATAACCTTTGTCACCGACCATCTTGCCGTATATGAACTCGACAAACGACTTCACTTTCAGAGGTTCCCGGTCATCAACATCTCCCGGAGTGATCATGAAGTTGAGAATCTCGCCCTTGTCGTTGCATATCAGATGTAGCTTGAATCCGTAGAACCAACCTAACGAACACTTCCCACGTTGCGCTATTCCTTTGAACACCTTGTGCATGTGTATCCGTTGGTTGCGGCACACACGTAGCAGTGTGCTGTCGACAAAACTAATACCGGTACATTTTCCCAGCAGACATTTCTTTACGAATATCACGAACTGAACGACCACTGATTTCTCCAGCTCCGTGAATCTGTTGTATGAGACTGTTTCGGGGAACAGATGCCTGTATCGCTGACATATCTCGTTCAGATAAAAGTGTTTGAGACATTTATGGTTGGAACTGTGGAACATGATCATGATAACAATGACCTCCGCCTGCGACAGACGGCAATCTCGATGATATTCCCGCTTCCTGTCCGTACGAATCTTCGAAAGACCTCTGCGACGGAGCATCGCATTAAAAACTTTGCAGAATTCATCTGCAATCACGAATATTTCAGTAATTTTGTCTTCGGTGAGCATAGCGATAAGAGTATTTGTTTGAAATTGAGTCCTTTAAATTTAATACTTTTATCGCTAATCACCAATTTCTCATCTAATTAATTTTCGTCGAACTCACGTTGTTTAATAATAAATGTTACCGTCAGGGCGGTCAGTCGGCGAGCAGATTTTCGCTTGTGATGAGGGAATTATGGGGTTCCATAACGACCGAAGAACGGGCGGAAAGATGTCGGCGAATGACCGAAGGAAGGTAATTTGTTTCATATCGTTGATATATTTTTGCATTTACCTTACAAGCAGACAAGAGATTGTATCGGTTATAAAGTTACCTTATGTCTCGTATATCTTGGCCGCTTTTCGCCCTGTATCTCAGTCATGTACATAAAGTACAATCCTTCGACACATGTCGAAAATCGACTCAAGCTATACGACCCTGGCGGAAACATTTATTATTAAACAAGCTCTAAAAGTGTGCAGTACGTCATACGACGGCACAATATAGTCGTACAAAATACCTGACTGTTTAAGCCGTCTGTAAACCTCTCGCTGACTCATCTTAAGCACCTGCGCGAGTTTGCTGATGCAATATGTTACAAATTCAAGAGTTTTGTTGTCCATTGTTCATTACGTCTTGCATCCACTCTCAGCCCATATCGGGCCTCTGCGAGAGACATACGACTACAGAATTATAAAATCTCATTTGATGAGCGGTCATTCAAAATGTTAAATTCGCTGCAAATGAATTGGATACGGATAAAAATAAGTGGGTGTTGAAATATCAGGGCCTCCCATGGCGTGGCATTCTGCTATGGGAGGCCGGAGTATGGCAAGGGTGGGGGATGCGTGCAAGGTCAGGCGGCGCCGACGCGGGCCACGGGGTCGTTGCTGCGGAGCTTGGAGGTGGCGCGGAGTAGTTTGCGGAGGCCCGACATCATTTCCTGCGACTCCTGGAGGGTGTTGAGGTATACGTAGGCTACGGTGAGGTTGCCGGTGGCTCCGTTGCGCAGATGGTCGTATATGCCGTGGCACTCTCTTGAGATGGTGTCCTTGATGAGGTCGCACTCTTTTCGGAGTGAGATTATGGCTTTTACGTCGCCGTTTTCGACGAGGATCTGAGCTTGGGCGAGGGCATTGATGATGCTGTCGCGTATGGGGAGGAATGTCTCGCGGTAGCTTTCGGGCAGGGGTCGGAAATTGTTTTCGACATGCTCTTTGCATACTTCGGTGATGCGTCGCAGGTTGTAGTTCATCGACATGCATGAGTTGTTGGCGAGGTGGAACCATGCGCTTTTCTCAATTGCGGTGTCGGCATCTACGCGGCGTAAGCAGAGGGTCTCTTTGCGTCGCTCGTTTTTGAGCAGTTCTTTCTCCTTGTAGAGCGCTCGGTCGGCGCGTCCGAGGTGTTTTACGTCGTCGCGTATGAAGGCGTCGGTGATGTCGGTGTAGGTCGTGGAGGCAAACTGCAGGAAGTGTTTCTGCTGTGTGGCGATGTATATCTTGAGGAGGTCCCAGGTCTGCTCCTTGTCGTCGGAGCTGAGTATTGCCTGGAACATGGCGTCGCCGCGGTCTTCCTGCTTCTTAGCTTTAAAGCGGAGGTTGCTTCTGATAATCAGGGCGATGGCTACGATGGCTACGAGTATCATGACGGGAGCGCCTCCCCAGTGCATGAGGGCTGCGATGATGGCTGCGCCGATGAATGCAACGGCGGCTGTGATAAACCATCCACCGATTACGGATATCACTCCGGTGATGCGGAACACGGCGCTTTCGCGGCTCCATGCGCGGTCGGATAGCGATGTACCCATGGCTACCATGAATGTGACGAAGGTGGTGGAGAGGGGGAGCTTCATGGAGGTGCCGGCGGCGATAAGCATTCCGGCGAGCATGAGATTGACAGAGCCGCGTATGAGGTCGAACGAGGCACCCTGTTCGGCCTGAGTCCTGGTGGTGTCAAAACGCCGGTCGATCCACATTCTTACCTTGCGCGGTATGTGGCGCTGTGCCCATGAGTGTATCGATATGGATGTGCGCACAATGCGTCGGGCGATTCTTGATGAGCCAAACATTTCGTCGCCTCCGTTCTGACTGCCGAGTCCGATTTCGGTTTTCGATACGTTCTGCGCTTTTTTAGATGTGGCGAGGGAGACTACCATTATTACTCCGGCGCCTATCAGGAAGTATAGCGGAGTGTCGGCGGGACCGTTGAGCGCTCCCATCGTATAGTCGTAGGGGTTGCCGCTGCCGTTGGCCATATAGTCCTGATAGGACGCGAATCCGCTGAGAGGCACGCCGATGAAGTTGACGAGGTCGTTGCCGGCAAATGCCATGGCGAGGGAGAATGTGCCGATGAGCACGACTACTTTCAGCACGTTGACTTTAAGCGCGTGGAGCAGCTGCATAATGAGGGTGCAGGCCACAAAGGAGCATCCGAGTATGGCCGCGGTGTGGTCGTTGATATACTGCCGGGCTTCGGGAGTCATCCACGACATGTCCTTTACCCCTTTGAGGAGCATGAAATATATGATTGCTGTGGTGGCCAAGCCTCCGTATATGCCTATTTTCCATTTCAGGCGGCTTTTGTATTCAAAGGAGAATATGGCGCGGGTGATAAACTGCACAATGGTGCCGAATACGAACGCGATGGCTACCGACAAGAATATTCCGAGTATTACCGACAGGGCTTTCTCGGTGTTGAGGAGATCCATCAGCGACAATGCCGAGTCATCGCCCCACATCTTTATCAGGGCTATCACGAATGCTGCGCCGAGTAGCTCGAACACCATCGACACGGTGGTGGATGTGGGCATGCCCAGAGAGTTGAATATGTCTAGGAGTATGATGTCGGTCACAATCACTGCCATGAATATGCATATGAGGTCGTAGAAGGAGAAGTGTTCGGGCCTGAATATGCCGTGGCGTGCTATGTCCATCATGCCGTTGCTCATGGCGGCTCCTGCAAACACTCCGACTGAGGCTATTATAATGATTGTCTTGAATTTGGCGGCTTTGGCGCCTATAGCTGAGTTGAGAAAATTTACAGCGTCGTTGCTCACTCCCACCGAAAGGTCGAATACGGCAAGGACAAACAGGAAAATGATAATACCTAAAAACAGAATATCCATGATATCTAAGAGCTTGTTTAATAATAAATGTTACCGTCAGGGCGGTCAGTCGGCGAGCAGATTTTCGCTTGTGATGAGGGAGTTATGGGGTTCCATAACGACCGAAGAACAGGCGGAAATATGCCGGCGAATGACCGACTGGAGGTAATTTGTTCCATATTGTTAATATATTTTTACATTTGCTTTAAAGCAGGCAAGAGATTGAATGGTTATAAAGCTACCTTTTGTCTCGTATATCTTGGCCGCTTTTCGCCATGACCCTCAGTCATGTACATAAAGTACACTCCTTCGTCACATGTCGAAAATCGACTCAAGCTATACGACCCTGGCGGCAACATTTATTATTAAACAAGCTCTTAAATTGATGATGCAAATGTCAAGAAAAAAGATGTCATAAATATTACATAAAATTTAATAGATTGTTTAATCTGTTTTAGAACAGATACAACACAAGTCTGCTTTTTGATGTTGTAACTGAAAACCGGGAATAATGAACAACGATATGGATACAAGGAGTAAAAATACATCAGAACTCAGTGGCACAGCAGGAGCGAACCGCGAGAGTATCTGTCTGGCAGGAGGATGTTTCTGGGGAACCCAGCATTTTCTGAAACAGATTGACGGAGTGGTTGCGACCGAGGCCGGATATGCCAACAGCGACGAGCCTGACCCGACCTACCGGGAGGTGTGCAGCGGGCGCACCAATGCTGCGGAAGCGGTGATGGTGACATATGACACGTCGAGGGTGGGACTTGACTTTATATTGCGGCTGTTTTTCATGACTATTGACCCGACATCGGTCAACCGGCAGGGTAATGACCACGGCACTCAGTACCGCACGGGGATTTACTATACCTCGCCCGGGCAGGTCGAGGTTATCGACTCGGCTGTAGGGCGGTTGGCTGAGGAGTACGACCGGCCGATTGCCGTGGAGGTGATGCCGCTGCGTAATTTCTATCCTGCGGAGGATTATCATCAGGATTATCTCGACAAGAATCCGGGTGGGTACTGTCATATCGACCCGCGTCTGTTTGAGGTGGCACGCGACAGCAGCCGGAATGCGGCGCACGGGGCCGAGAGTAGCCGCTGGAAGAGACCGTCGGACGATGAACTGAGACGCCGGCTTACGGATATCCAGTATGATGTGACGCAGAACAACGGTACCGAGCCGCCGTTTACCAACGATTACTGGAATGAGCGTCGCGAGGGGATATATGTCGACGTGACGACAGGGGAGCCTCTGTTTGCGTCGAGCGACAAGTTCAGCGCGGGATGCGGGTGGCCGAGTTTCTCGCGTCCGATTCCTGGGGCGTCGATAGTGGAGAGGAGCGACCACACTCATGGTATGGTGCGCACCGAGGTGCGCAGCTATGCCGGCAACGCGCATCTGGGCCATGTGTTCAACGACGGTCCGCGCGCATCTGGAGGTCTGCGCTATTGCATAAACAGTGCGGCCCTACGTTTTATACCTGTCGAGGATATGGATGCGCTCGGCTATGGCGACTATCTGCCGTATGTGAAGTGACTCAAGTGCTTAAATAAAACGGGCGCAGCATCGGAAATTTCCGATGCTGCGCTTTGTTTATGCAGGTTGGGTATATTTTCCTGTAAGTATGTGGTGACGGGTATCAGATGATGCCCTGGGCCATCATGGCGCGAGCTACCTTCATGAATCCGGCAACATTGGCACCCTTCACATAGTTGGTGAATCCGTCCTCTTCCTTGCCGTACTTCTGACACTGCTCGTGGATATTCTTCATGATGCCTTTGAGCTTCTCGTCGACCTCTTCGGAGCTCCATGACAGTTTCTGGGAGTTCTGTGCCATTTCCAGACCGCTTACCGACACGCCGCCGGCGTTGGCAGCCTTGCCGGGAGCGTAGAGTATCTTTGCGTTGAGGAATTCCTTGATTGCATCGGGAGTCGAGGGCATGTTGGCGCCTTCGCTTACGGCAATCACTCCGTTGGCGAGGAGGGTGCGTGCGTCGTCGCCGTCAAGCTCGTTCTGTGTGGCTGAAGGCATGGCGATATCGCACTTGTAGCCCCAGGGACGTCCGCCCTCTACGTATTCGCAGCCGAACTCTTCGGCGAACTCGCGTATGCGGCCACGGTATTCGTTTTTGAGCTTGAAGATGTAATCGAGCTGTTCTTTGGTGATGCCTTCGGGCACGTAGATGCATCCGTCGGAGTCGCTCATGGTGATTACCTTGGCGCCGAGCTCGAGGAGCTTCTTGGCTGTGTATGTGGCGACATTGCCTGAGCCTGAGATGGCTACAACCTTGTCCTTGATGTCGATGCCGCGTGTGGCGAGCATGTTGAGCAGGAAGTATACGTTGCCGTAGCCGGTAGCCTCGGGACGGATGAGTGAGCCGCCGAATTCGAGACCTTTGCCGGTGAATGTGCCGGTGAATTCGCGGGCCATCTTCTTGTACATGCCGTACATGTAGCCTACCTCGCGGCCGCCTACGCCTATGTCGCCGGCGGGGACGTCGGTGTCGGGACCGATGTGGCGCCAGAGCTCGGCGATGAATGCCTGGCAGAAGCGCATCACTTCCATGTCGCTCTTGCCGCGGGGAGAGAAGTCGGAGCCGCCTTTGCCGCCGCCCATAGCGAGGGTGGTGAGTGAGTTCTTAAAAGTCTGTTCGAAAGCGAGGAACTTCAGAATCGACTGGTTGACAGAGGAGTGGAAACGGATACCTCCCTTGTACGGGCCAATGGCGTTGTTGTGCTGGATACGATAGCCCATGTTGTTCTGTACCTTGCCCTTGTCGTCGACCCAGGATACGCGGAACGAGAATATGCGGTCGGGAATGCAGAGGCGCTCGATAAGGTTGTAGCGCTCAAATTCGGGATGTTTGTTGTACTCATCCTCGATAGTGGTTATCACTTCTTCCACGGCCTGCAGGTATTCCGGCTCGTTGGGGAATCTGCGCTGGAGATCCGCTAACACTTCGGTTGCTTTCATACTTAAACTTTCTTTGAAGTAAATTCGGTGAATCTTTTAGTTTTCTTTTCGGCAAATTTACAACAAAATGCCGACATCCTACAAATGTTTAAAGCAAAAATATCGAAAATTATGATTTTTTGCCGCAAAATGTATTGTCGGGGGTCCTCTCTTAGATGCCTAAAGACACGCCAAAGTTGATGCAGCGGGGAAGCATCGGGCCGTACATGTAGCCGGAGTCGCGGAGTGGACCGCGGTCAAAGTCGTTCTGATAGGAGTTGAATATGTTGCTGACACCTGCCGACACGTCGAGGTTGACACGGTTGTAAAGACGGAAGGTGTAGGTGAATTTGAGCGATGCGTCGAAAAATGACTCGGTGCGTACGGCGAGATCCACGTCGGTGCCTGAGCCTGCGAGGTGCTGCACGAGCATCGGTCCGGTGCCTGTGCCGGTAAGACTTGCCTTTAGCGAATGGGTTATCTCCCAGTTGGCGGTGAAGTAGCCGTAGATGTCGGGGGTGCGGAACATTTTCTTTTCGGCGGCCACTTCGGGATTGTCGCTCCATTGCTCGGGCTGCTTGTAGCGGCTGCGTTGCAGTGTGATGCCTCCCTGCATGTCGAAGTGGCTTGAGAAGAATGCTTTAGCCTCGATGTTGAGACCCATCACTCTTGCACCGGAGCCGTTGTATCGTTCAAGCACGGCGTTGCCGGCCTCGTCGGCTTCGTCGAGCTGGCGCAGGGCAAACACGTCGCGCAGGTCGGTGAAGAATCCTTCGACAAGAAGATTGGTCTGCACGTTGCCGAACCGGTGGTAGAGGTCGGCCGATAGGCTTACGCTCTGCGAGCTCTCCTGCTTGAGTCCGGGAGCAAGCACTGTGACCACACGCTCGCCGCCTACGATGGCTACATGGAAATCCTCGTCGTAGGCCTGGGGGGAGCGGAATCCGGTTGAATATGAGGCTCGGAAATTGAGATTGTCCGACGGGTTGAAGCGGACGTTGGCTCGTGGAGAAATCACGGGGTTGTCAATCATCGAGTGTTTGTCGACGCGTGCTCCCACGAGGAATCCCCATTTTTCGTTTTTCCATTCGTTCTGGAGATATCCGCTGTAGATGTTCACGTTCTGCACGATGTCGTGGTTGTAGCCTACGGTTACGTCGTGCAGGCGATTGTAGGAGTATTCGAGGCCGGCTACCAGCTCGGAGGGCATGAACAGGAACCGGTCGATGGGGTGGGTCCATTGTGTGCCGGCGGTGACGACAATGTCGGATGTGCGTCCGTAGGCGTTGGGGTCCATCTCGGAGCCGTAGTAGCTCTGGCGGCGAGTGTTCTGAGTGGCGGCGAATACCGACAGATGGTCGCGGCGGTCGCGCAGCCAGAGGTCGAAATTGGCTTCGCCGGCATGGATATTATGGTCGACCTGCTCGGCTATCATCGCCATATGGGCCGGCTGGTCGAGTTGGTCGCCTCCGCGTCGGTATTCATGTGTGTTGTGGTATTCGAGAGTGAGCTTCGAGTCGTCGGTAGTGCGCAGGAATGTGCGGGCTCCGAGTGTCTGTGTCTTCAGCTGTGCCACTTCGGTGAATCCGTCGTCGTCGTGGTCGTATCCGTCGCGATAGCGGCTCTGGCCATAAATGAATATTCCGGCCTTGTTGTTGTCGGTCACTACAGAGGCGTTGACGGTAGTGTTGTTGTCCATAGCGCCCGAGGGGCCAATCGAAGTGAGAGTATGAGCTACTCTGGCCGAGTTGGACAGGGGGTCCTTGGTAATGATATTTATTGTGCCACCTACGGCCGACGAGCCGAAGAGGGCCGAGCCTCCGCCGCGCATCACCTCGACCCGCTCAATCATGTTGGCCGGTATCTGCTCCAGGCCGTATACTCCGGTGAGGGCTGAGAATACCGGACGAGAGTTCATCAGTATCTGTGAATAATGTCCGTCGAGGCCGTTGATTCTTACTTGGGTGAATCCGCAGTTCTGGCAGTCGTTTTCCACTCTGACTCCGGGCTGGAAGTCGAGTCCGTCGGCAAGAGAGCAT
Organism: Muribaculum intestinale; assembly: GCF_002201515.1. Classification (NCBI taxonomy): domain Bacteria; kingdom Pseudomonadati; phylum Bacteroidota; class Bacteroidia; order Bacteroidales; family Muribaculaceae; genus Muribaculum; species Muribaculum intestinale. Next base: position 610,319 of record NZ_CP021421.1, on the reverse strand, counting down.
GCTCCTACATTGAGGAATGTGTTGCCCGAGAGCACGTTGACGAGCGATGCGCTTTCGCGACGGCGTGTTTCGGTTTTTGAGGATGTCACCACCACCTGGTCGAGCATGAATGCGTCAGGCTCGATTTCGAAGTTCAGTTCTACTGTCTGGTGAGATTTTACGCTTGTGCTCTTTTTCAGGTTGCTATATCCCATGTAGGATACTTCGAGGGTGTAGTCGCCGGGACGCAGGTCGCGGAATACATAGTGGCCCGAAGCATCGGTCATGGTGGCCAGGTTAGACCCGAGAATCTTTACGATACATCCCGTGATGTGTTCTCCATTTTCTTTGTCGATAACATGTCCGCCAATGTTGGCGTCGGTAGGAGTGTTGGCTGCATTTACGCTTGCAGAGATTGCCGCCAATATAACGGCGGCAATCAGAGTAAGTGTCCTGTGAATCATATTGGCTATTTGTTAATTGAAGTCAGGAAGACTACTGTTGAAAAACGCCGCAAAATTACAAATAAGCCAATCTATGCGCAATACCTTATTATAGTGATTGTCGAGAAAAAAGAGGGCTTGGTATAATCTGTTTTTGGTATATCTTTGGTATTCAGTAATTACTGAATTGTAATTACAGGTTCAGTGGCGGAGGGAGGAGAGGATTGCGGAGAAGAGGGCGGGGCGGATGTCGAGGTCGGTCCAGGCGGAGTTGTCGCGGGAGGGGTTGATGCGGTTGGCGAGGAAGATGAAAATAAGGTTGCGGGAGGGGTCGATCCACATGCATGTGCCTGTGAAACCGAGGTGTCCTATGGTGGAGGGATGTGCCTCGGGCGCGGTGGGTGAGGAGTCGGGATTTTTTGTGTCGGGCGCGTCGAATCCGAGACCGCGGCGCGATATGTCGCTGCGTGCGGTGATGAATTCGCTGACGGTGGGGGCGGATATCAGCCGTTCGCCGCCGTATGTGCCTCCGTTGAGCCACATCTGAGCGAGTTTGGCAAGGTCGCCGGCGGTTGAGAACAGGCCGGCATTGCCCTGTACGCCTCCGCTGTAGGAGGCGAGCTCATCGTGGACGTAACCTCGCAGAGTGGCTTTTCTGAGCCAGCGGTCGTGTTCGGTGGCGGCGATTTCCGATGGCTTGAACCGTTGAAGCGGTCGGTATGTGGTGCGCCATGCACCGAGCGGGGCGAATATCTCCCTGTCGACCCATTGCTCGTGGGGCACGCCTGTGGCTCTCTGTTCGGCATCCATAAGCAGAGCGAAGTTGAGGTCGGAATAGCGGTAAGAGTTGTCGCGTAGCTTTACATTGTAGATGCGGTTCATCAGGGTGTCGCGAGTGGCGGGGCCTACCCACAGCGATGGTGCTATCTGCCATGGGGTCGAGGGTGATGCGGCATGTGACGTTATGTCGGAGCGGAGGCGGGCTGTGCGGTTGGCGTAGGCTCGTCGTGCGATTTTTATGGTGTTGTCGCGAGTGGGGCGTGCGCTCACGAGGCGTCCGGTGTATGAGGCAGTGTCGGTGACTACTGCGGCACTGACTATGCCGGCCGGGAATCCGCTTTCGTGGAATAGCATCCGGCGTAGAGTGATATCCTTTTTGTCGGGTTGCCGCAGGCCGGGTATGTAGCGCGAGGCGGGAGCCGAGATGTCGAGCAGTTTTTCGTCGGCGGCTTTCATGACACCCGGGAGTGTGCCGGCAATCTTGCTTACGGATGCGAGGTCGTAGAGTGTAGAGTCGGCGCTTACGCGTCGGGTATGGCCCGAGTCGGTGTATCCGTATGCTTTTTCAAGCACAATGTCGCCATCTTTGGCAACGAGAAGCACTCCACCGGGGAATGCACCTGTGCGCACTCCGAGGCGCATGAGCGAGTCGGTGGCCTTGGCGAGAGCCGGGGTGAATCCGCGGTCTTCGGGGGTGGTGTAGCCCAGTCGGGTCTTGACGAGACCGATGCCCGTGCCGACAGGTGCCACTCCCTTTATGGTGACGGGGAGGGTGGCGTTGACACGTATGCCTCCGAACAGAGCCTGTGCGGCATATTCCTGCGAGAGGCGGGTGTTTTCGCCGCACAGGATTACCGAGCGGCTGTCGAGCGGCGCGAAGCGCGCTACCTTGTAGTGGCCGGTAAGGAACACCTCAATCAGATTGGTGGCTCCCTTGAGTTTTGACAGTGCGGCGCGGCATGCGGCATTGTCGTCGTATACGGCGGCTATAACCACGTCGTGAGAAAGTATCTTGCCGAGTGTGGCGGCGGTGATGCCACTTTCACCGGCCGAAGAGTAGACATCGACCTTGGCATAGCGTGCGCAGAACTGCGAGAAGGTATTGTGGGCGGGGGCACCGATGTTGACCACCGCGATGCTTGTGGTGTCGAGACGGTGGAGCGGGAGGAGTCCGTCGGCATTGTCAAGGCATATTATAGACGCGGCGGTGAGGCGGCGGCGCATATTCTCCGACTCCGGGCCGTTCATCTTTTCCTTCAGTCCGGCGGGAGAGGGGGATGGTCTTTTCGAAAGTCCGAGGGCGTATTTCCAGCGCAGTACGGTGCGGCACCGATTGTCGATAAGCGATTCCGACAGGCGTCCGGTTTTTACGGCCTCGAGTATAGCCGCCATCGCAGTGCGTATCGATGCCGGCTCGACAAGCATGTCGGCACCGGCGAGCAGCGCTCCCACGCAGTTGTCGCCGCCACCCGGGGGTATCGCACCCTTCATGGCGAGTCCGTCGGTGAACACCAGTCCCTCAAAGCCGAGGCGATTGCGGAGCAGTCCCTCCGTAATGGGCTGCGACATAGACGAGGCCGTACCGCTGTTGTCGAGCGCGGGGACATTCAGATGGCCTACCATCACTCCGCCGAATCCGTTGGCTACGTAGTCGGCAAACGGGCGCAGGTCGACATCGCGCAGAGTTTCGGCAGAGTGGTCGACGACAGGGAGCGCCTTGTGGCTGTCGGTGCCGGTGTCGCCGTGGCCCGGGAAATGCTTGGCTACGGAGAGCACTCCTCCCGCTTCGAGCCCGCGCGAGTAGGCCGAGCCGAGGCGGCTTACACGTTCGGGATTCTCGCCGAACGAGCGGCGTCCGATTACCGGATTGTCGGGCCGCGAGTTTACGTCGAGCACCGGAGCAAACACGGCCTGCACGCCAAGCAGCCGGCATTGGCGCGCTACCTCGCGGCCATAGTCGTAGAGGAGGGTGTCGTTGTCGATGCCGCCGAGTGTCATGTTGTAGGGGAAGCGCTCGGCATCCTTCAGGCGCATTGCCGGGCCCCACTCGCCGTCGAGCGTGACGAGAAGCGGCACGGGCGATACCGACTGAGCGTAGTCGATCAGTGCGGCGTGTTGCGCGGTGGTGCCGCCGCTTATCAGTATTCCACCGATGCCATAGCGGTCAATGTCGGTCTTTACGACATTTTTTGCCGCGGGCAGCGAGCGCGGGTCGAGCATGGGGATGAACAGCTGACCTATGCGGTGTCGCAGGTCGAGAATAAGCATCACGCTGTCGACCCATGCCTCGCGGGCCTTCTCCTGCGACGGGGCAAGCATGGCCGGACGCACGGCACCGGCTGCCGCAGGGAGTAAAAGCAGAACGGCGAGGAGCCATCCGGCAAGATTTCTGAATGTCATATCAAACAGTTTTTTACATTCGCGGGGCGGCGCTTTTATACTTTATCGATTTGCCATGGCGCGACTCAATGCGTTCCATCAGGATTTCGTCGAGTTTTCCTTCAGAGCGGTAGAGTTGCGTTGCGTGGGTAAGCGGTTCCATATAGTCGCCGCCATTTGCGAGATAGTCGATGGTGGCGAGCATGTAGGTGCGCCCGGGGTCGATGTTGCGCCAGTCGAATCCGTCGCTCACTCCGTCGCCTCCGCGTCCTTTCATTACCTTGAATGCATTGATGAGGTCGCTACCTTTGATTTCGAGCAATACGAGATGGTTGTCGAACGGGAGCATTGTCATTATCTCCTCTTTTGTGACGGGGCCTTTCGGGAGGCCTCGGCGTATGCCACCCTTGTTTACAATCGAGAGGTCGACGTCGAAGTGTACCATACCGCGGGCTGCGGCGAGCATTTCGTCGGCCACCCAGTTGAGCAGGATGTCGCTTCCGGCGGGCATATCCTGCGAGAGGTTGCCGATGCGGGTTTTCTTCAGAGTGTCGATGCCGTTGCGGTATGGGGCTATGATGGCTTCGAGCGAGGAGTCGGCGCGCGCGTCGAGCCGACTGTCGACCGGAATGAGGCGCGAACGGGCCTGCATAGTCGATAGGTCGAGGGTGATTTCGCCAAGTTCGCGTCCCCGGCTACCGGTCTGGGCAATCAGGACGGTGTCTCCTACTGCATTTGGCACACGGAATGCAGGGGCGTCGGGTGCATCGGGATCGATGAGCGTGTGGCTGTGGCCGCCGATTATGATGTCGATGCCTTCGGTAGCTGCGGCCACCTCGAGGTCGGAGGGTGTGTTGTCGGTGCTCTTGTCGTAGCCGATATGGCTCACCGCCACCACGGCATCGACATGCTCTACATTGCTCAGATACCATGCCAGGGCGTTTGCTGCTTTTATGGCGTCGAGATAACGGAGTCCGACGGTGTTGTGTGCGGCAATCATACCCTCGGGATTGAGGTTGAGGGCTATTATTCCGATTTTTTTGCCATCGTATTCCTTTATGGCATATGGTTTGAAGACAGAGTCGAGCGGGGTGCCGCGAAAGTCGTAGTTGGATGAGAGGCGCTGTGCGTTGAGCTGTCGCCATTGTGCGGCGAGGCGTTCCATGCCGTTGTCAAACTCGTGGTTGCCGAGTATCTGTATGTCGTAGCCGAGCTCGTTCATCAGACGGCGCTCCACCTCTCCGTCGTAGAGTGTAAAATATAGGGTTCCCTGTACGGCATCGCCGGCGTCGACCAGGAGTACGTTGGGCTGTGAGGCTCTTACGCTGTCGATCAGTACTTTGCGGCGCACTATGCCTCCTAGCCCTTTGTCGTCGGGGTCGATGGCGCTGTGGGTGTCGTTGGTATGCAGTATGACCAGGTTGCCGGCGACTGATGCCAGGGCAGTGAGCGAGATTGCAATTGATGTTATCAGTCGTTTCATTAGCGGGAAAATTTAAGCAAGCAATTGTATGCTCCCCCTGCAGTCGTGGTGACGGCAGGGGGAGTTACAAAAAAGAGGACCGCCATGAGCTGAATTGCTCCCCGAGGCGGTCCTGCAAGCTGTGATTCGGGATTATAAGTAACTGTTTTTACTTACGTAAAAGGTGTGTGTGCTCCGCGGAGCCATACCTTTTATCGCATAAGTTATTTTGCGGCGTGCTCGTACTTTAGAGTCATAGAGCACTGGTCGCATACTTCAGCGGGGCCGAAGTACTGGATGGGGCCGGGGTATACGAATTCGGTGTTGATGGCCCAGCTGTCGCGCTGCTCTGCAAACTTGGTGAATGCAGCTCCGTCGAGAGTTACGAGAGCCTTCTGGATAACGGGCTTCATTGCACCGTGGCGGCGCTCCATGTTCATCATCATGGTGATAGGTATACCACCTGCAATCCACTGTACGGAAGGCTTGGTGAGGTTGCGCACGCTCGACATATATCCGGTGACACCGGCACGGATGAGGCATGAAGCGTTGAATCCGAGAGCGTAGCAGTAGTCGGCGTCGAAGTTGGAGGGGTCGGCGCAGCGGCCTTCGTATCCGAAGAAGTGGAACTGTGCGGCAAACTTGCCTACGTAGCGTCCTTCGCTCTTCATCTGGTCGAGGCGGCGAGCCACCATGTGTCCGAGGAGCTTTTCGGTCTCGATGAGCGATACCTGTACGTTGCCGTGGGGGTCGCGGTCGAGGCAGAGCTGGTTGGCCACGCCGTCGGGGAGTGATGTGAAGATGCCGGCGTTCTCGGCAGAGAGACGGTCGGCAACCCAGCTGAGACGGTTGTTGGGCTCGATTGTGGCAAACTCGGCTGCGTTGGCTGCGAGAAGGTCGTTGAGCTCGGCGATGAGCACCTTCATTGCGGGGATAAACTCGATAAGGCCTTCGGGGATGAGGACAGTACCGTAGTTGTTTCCGTTGGCGGCGCGGGCGGCCACGATGTCGGCTATAGAGTTGACAATATCGTTGAGGGTCTGCTTCTTGGCTTCAACCTCTTCGGAGATGATACATACGTTGGGCTGGCACTGGAGGGCGCATTCGAGGGCGATGTGGCTTGCGCTGCGGCCCATGAGCTTGATGAAGTGCCAGTATTTCTTGGCGGAGTTGCAGTCGCGCTGGATGTTGCCGATAACCTCGCTGTAGACCTTGGTAGCGGTGTCGAAACCGAAAGAAGTCTCGATGACTTCGTTCTTGAGGTCGCCGTCGATGGTCTTGGGACAGCCGATTACCTGCACGCCGGCGTTGATCTGCTTGTAGTACTCGGCGAGCACACATGCGTTGGTGTTGGAGTCGTCGCCGCCGATGATGACGAGGGCCTTGATGTCGAGCTGCTTGAGGATTTCAAGACCTTTGTCGAACTGAGCCTTTGTCTCGAGCTTAGTACGGCCTGAACCGATGATGTCGAAACCGCCGGTGTTGCGGAACTGGTCGATGATTTCGGATGTGAGCTCTACATATTTGTGGTCAACAAATCCGCCGGGTCCCATGAGGAAGCCATAGAGGCGGCTGTCGCGGTTGATTTTCTTGATTCCGTCGAAGAGTCCGGAGATTACGTTGTGTCCGCCGGGAGCCTGTCCGCCCGAGAGGATTACACCTACGTTGATTGGTGTCGAGCCTTTAGCGGGGTTGGGGTCTTTCTCAAACTGGATTTCGGGGAGACCGTAGGTGTTTGGGAACAGAGCCTTGATGTCGTCCTGATCGGCTACTGAGTGGGTAGGCTTGCCCTCTACAGCCTTTACGGCGCCGGTGAGCACCACGGGAAGTTTGGGCTGGTAGGCCGCACGGGCCTTCTGAAGTGCACTCTTCTTCATCGGTATATCTATTAATGTTTGAAATATATATTCTTATACTATCCCTGTGAGGGGTAAATGAAAGTTTCGGCAAATTTCGCAAATTTTGGCGGGATATTCAATAAGGCTGAGCAACAATTTACTTAAATTTGCAATTAAAATCAATTATTATGATTCGGAAAATAGGCAATGAATGGTGGACAGCACCTACAGAGAGCGATGAGAACGGACGTACAGTGATAGTGACCGGGCGCCGTGGCGTAGAGGCCGCGATGGAGAGCGGCAAGTACCGCATACGAGTGGAGATTACGTGGCGCTATCAGGGCGATTCGACCGGCATGCCCGACAAGCCGACCTCGATGCTTATGGAGGCTGTGCAGGAGGCTCTGACGAAGGTGTTTGACCGCGACCCGGTTGCAATACTTACGGGAGTGTATACGGGCGACGACCGCCGCGACTGGGTGTTCTATGTTACGTCGACCCATATTTTCGAGCGGAAAATCAATGAGGCTCTGGCTCCGTTTGACCTGCTTCCAATCACCATCTATACTGAGAATGATCCGGACTGGGCCGAGTACCGCGAGATGCGCGAGGCTACGGAGCTTACGGCGACTGATGAATAAGCCTCAACAGAAATAAAAAAACTCACGCAGGAATCAGCCTGCGTGAGTTTTTTATTGTATACGGACGTTGTGTCCGGAGTGGTCATAGAATTTGGTATTCTATGCGGGAATTACTTGTTGTAGAATTTGATGCCTGAATAGTAGGCCTGGTCGTAGTATGAATATGTGCCACCGGTCCAGCGTATGTAGCGGAAGTTGGCAGGCTTTGAGAAGCTGATATAGTAAGTCGGATTGCCATAAATACGTACATCTCCCCATTTGGTCCAAGCATTGCCATCGATACTGGTCTCTACATTCAGCAGGTCGGACAGGCCGTAATACCATGCATAGAAGGATACAGCAATGATATGTACATTCTTGACCGAGCCGAGGTCTACCACAACTTTGCTTCCTGGTTCAGCAAAGAGATAGGTGTCGTTGTTGTCAGGGTCAGCAAGGAGGTTTGCAGCGAAGTCTGTATTGTCACCGTCCAATGTTCCAGTCCAAGAACTCTCATATGCTATCTGTGTGTAGCCCGAAGGCAGCATTGCTGTTTTTGAGAGCGACAGGGGAAGGTTGCTGATAGTGATATATGATACATCGGAGGTCAGTTCTGCGCCTAAGCCAGAAGTTAAGGAGAACTTAACGGGAATTATATATTCGGAGCCGTTGGCAATATCGGTGTAGTCACCAACATTGATGGTGATGGCACCCTTTGACGAGCCTGCGGGGATTACGATGTCGCTATTTGCCAACGATGCCTGAATAGGCTTGTAGGAAGAGGCATTCGCCTGATTATAAGCATCGATAAGGCTGTTGTCGATTACTGCCTTTACAGTGATGGGATCATCAGCATTCCAGTCAGCGTTGAGTATGTCGGAAATAGTGATGGTAGAGTATTCGTTCTGCCATCCATCTTCTTCGGGATCTACTGTCATGGCAGTTTCATGTTTAGCAGTTACCTTATTGGCCTTGTATGTCGAAGAGAAGGTAAGGAATATACGGCTGCTCTTCGAGATGGTCTGGCCGTCGGCGTCGCTTATGACAATCGGGAGCATGAGGTCGGAGGCCTCGGTCTGGAATCCCTTTTTATCGCCGAAAGTGACGGTGATTACCTCGGGCGATACGTACTGTCCTGCGGGAATTGTGAGCACGGGGTTGACAATCGAGGCACCTTCGAGGAATGTGTATTCGGTGTTGTTGGCCTGGTTGTATTCGTCGACAAGAGAAGGATCAATGCCTACTTTAACAGAGAGGTCGCGTGGCGCGGGCTTTGTAAGGCGCACGGGCTTAAGTGCCAGAGGATCGTTGATGTCGATAAGGAATTCACCGTTGGCCTTGTATTCCAGTCGGGCGAATGTGGAATTGGGCTGATATAGATAGCAGTAGTTGATGTCGTAGGGGTCTACTGTATCGTCGTCGTCGCAAGATGTAAGGGGAGCTATTGTAGCCACCACCGCACATACGGCGATATAATGCCAGAATTTTTTCATTGCGTTATGTGTGAATTTTTGAGGTTAACCGACTTATCGCAGATGGTGAAATCTGCGATAAGCCGATATCTGATTGGTGTCAGGGGATTATTCGAATGTATATTCGGTCCAGCCGTAGGCCTGGTTGTTGCCTCCGTTGTCGGCCGAGCCGATGGTCACGTTGTGACCGTTGCCGGTGACGTCGTTGAGCACAGAGCCTTCACCTTCGTTCATGGGGAGGTAGAATACGAGGTTGGGGTCGGTATACTTAACCTCTTTCTTCATGAACTTGGCAATCTGGGCGGCAGAGCGTGTGGTGCGCCACAGACGTACCTGTGCAATCTCGATGTAGTCGCGGAAGTACTGAGAGCCGGAACCGCACATTGTCAGGCCGGTGATTTCAAACTTCTTATCGGCACCTCCGTTATTGCGGTTAACCTCGACGCCGTTGACGTAGAGGATAACCTCACCTGTAGCGCCGTCGAATGTATGGGCGAAGTGAATCCATTCGCCCCATTTGAGCGGCTTCTCGTTGGGGTTGCCTGAGTCGTAGTTGGCATCGATACCCATAGTCTTAATCTGGAGGAAGTTGTAGAGATTGCGACCATTGGCGTCGGCATATACGATATCCCCGAAACGAACGTAGAGTTCGTGGTTGGCCTGGAATGCGAAGAGAGCCTGGTTATTGACAGAGAAACCACCGTTGCCATATCGGTTTTCAACTCGTGCCCACCACTCGAGGGTGAGGTTGGAGAGTGTTTCAGTGCCGTCCCAGTCCATTGTCATGGCGTTGTCGTAGAAGAATTTTGGAGCTTTCTGAGTAAGGGTCTTGCCGAGGGTGATTACAAATGTACCTGAACCCTGCGACACCTGCAGGCCTTCTGCGCCGGTAAGGCGGAGGGGAGCAGCGTAGTCTACACCGGCTTCTCCGGCAAATGAAGTAATCTCTACCTCAACCTCAGCCATTGACGAGCCGGCGGGTATGATAACTTCGGCGGGGAAGGAGACATGCTCGGTGGGGATAACGGCATACTCAGTGTCGTTGCGCTTGTTGAAGGCTTCGAGCACGGCGGGATCGAGGGCGAGCTGTACCTTTGTGTCGGTGGTGGCTTTCTGTGCCATGCGCACATTGATGTTGGCTTTCGATTTTTCACCGACTTTGCCTACTACTACTTCCGAAGCAGGTGAGGTGGCAGCCTCGGAAATGTAGACCATGTTGTCGATTACATCGTTCTTGGCGTCGTCGCAAGCAGTGAAAGCTACAGCTGCGATTCCGAGCGCGAGAACTTTTGATGCTATATTTTTCATCTATGTATTCCTTTGGGTTGATTTGTTAGTTATTGATGGGAGGATTCTGAGTAGCGATACCCTTGCGTACGTAGGGGTAGTCGGGTGTGCCGGGATAGTCATACTCGATGTGGTATGCGCCCTGTCCGGCGTGTTCGAGGCCTCCGCTGTAGTTCCATGTAGACTGTACGGGGAAGAGGTTTTTGTCGGCGGCGCGTTCGAATGTGGCTGTTACAATCGACTTCTTCAGCACTTTCTCAAAGAGGTCGGGCTTGTAGGATTTGACTGAGTTGAAGAACTGGTCGAGTCCGGCGTGGCCGAGTTCGTATGTCTGCCAGCAGATGTAGTCGACACTTTCCACTACGTCATCGTCAAGATAGTCGTAGTAGTGGAGCCATCCCACACCTCCGGGAATGTCGATAACGAGCATGCGTCCCGACTCGTCGAAGCGCTTGCGGAGCTGGCGGAGGAACTCGTTCTGTACCTTGCGTGTCTCTGTACCGCCCATAATGAGAGTACCTGTAGACTCGATGTCCATATCGAAACCGTCGATGTTGTACTTGTCGCAGGTGTCGGCGATAGCGTCGGCATACTTGCGTGCAGCCTCAATCATAGAGGGAACGTCGCCATTGGTGAATCCCCAGAATTCCTCGGCAGCTTCAATAGGAGGCACACCGCTGTAGCCGGGGGTGATGTTCTCGCCGATGTTTGTGGCGAGCCAGCAGAGCACAGCCTTTGAACCGCGGGCCTGGAAAGCCTTGAGGTCGGCCTGCTGAGCCTCGTTGAGGTTGCCCCAGCAGAGCCAGAGGCTTACGAAGTCGGTTGAGTCGGGAAGACCGATGAGGGAGTTGGATTTGGCAGCAGCGGTCCATGAACCGAACCATCCGAACATCACCTTGTGGGGTGATTCGAAGTAATCCTTGAGATTGGTGTAGTAGCTTTCTGTAGGCGGGGTGTAGAAGTCCTCGGCCTCAGGCTCGGTCCAGTCGTCGCAGGAGGTGATTACGGCGGGTCCGGCAATCAGAGCTGCTGCGGCAAATAATATTGATTTAAGTCCTTTCATTGTTGTAGATGATAATTTGAGATAAATTATTAGAGGAGAGTCAAGTCAGGGGCGGGCCTCCGGCGGGGCTTGTGTCGCACGACACAAGAGGGGTGGTGTCTATGTATGTGGGCCGGCGGCCCACATACATATTTATATAGTCATTATATAGTCACCTCTCTACCGGTGATTTAAATCAGTTTTTCTTAGCCCACCAGAGATCGGTAGCGCTGTTGTCGGGGCCATCGAGCATCAGCTGAGCGGCTTTTACATTGGCCTCGTTGGTGTTGAATTCTGACTGCGGGAAGGGGAGTCGGCGCATACCGCGAGCGGATGTCACACCGACGGATGAGAGGTTGTTGACAACCGGGAACCACTTCGGGAAGCCAGTGCGGCGGAAGTCGGCCCAGGATTCCCATCCGTTGGGGAAGTTGCCGAGCCACTTCTGCACGATGATACGCTCGAGGTTGGTATCGAATGAGGCAGATTCGTCGTACTTGGGGCAGATGGTGCTGACAGCGGCTGCACTGTACGAGCTGTTGTCGAGAGCCACGTATGCGGCGGGTACGGCTGTGCTTTCGAGGTAGTTGCCGATTTCGGCGCCACGCTCTTTCATTGACACTCTTACGCCTTCTTCATAGAGTTCCTTGGCAGTGCCGCCCATGTTCCAGCCGCGGAGAGCACCCTCGGCGCGAGAGAACCATGATTCGCTTGCTGAGATTGAGAGGAGCTTGCTCTGTGCTGTAACTTTGGGATAGGAGTAGTTGGTAGTCTCTGATTTCAGGATGTTGTAGTGGAATACACCGCTGCGTGCGCCCACAATCTCGCCTGATGATGAGCCCGGAGCGGGGTCGGCGTAGAGGGGGAGACGGGGGTCGCTGTAGCCGTTCATGTAGGAGGTGAGGTCGGCGCTTACACGGCCTTCGTTCCAGAGAACGTTGACTTTGTGGAAGGAGTTTCCACCGGGGATGAATGTAGACCATGCGGCCTCAGAGGGATCGGAGATTACGCCTGCAGGGTCGTTGACAGCCTCTTCGGCCTTGCGCTGGGCGAGCTGCGGCTCAACGTTGACAAGACGCATGGCCATGCGGAGCTTGAGTGTGTTGGCGAATTTCACCCACTTGTTCATGTCGCCCTGGTAGATGTAGTCGACTTCTTGCAGGAGCGATGATACGGCACCGCCTCCGGCAGCCTCCTTGAGGCCTGCGATAGCGAGGTCGAGCTGCTCGAACATGGCGTTGTAGAGAGTAGGCATGTCGTCGTAGGCTACGGCGAAGTCAGAGCCTGTGCCAATCTTTGAGAACGGAATGGGACCGTAGCAGTCGCTTACGCGGAGCGAGCCGAACACACGGATAAGGTTGGCCCAGTGGTAGGCGAGACCTTCGGTGCCGGAGATGTTTCGGATCATGAAGAAGGGTGTGTAGATCTTCGGCATGTTGGTGTCGAAGGTGTTGCCCGACCATACTACAGAGGGGTTGTAGGTGGCGTAGTACATGTCGGAACCCCACATGTTGGCTGCTGAAGTCATGCGACCATATTCGCAACCGATCATCTGGTCGATCATCTGGTAGTCGTTCTCCTGGCCTAATGCCACAACCGGGATAATTGATGAGATGAGGGTTGCTGTCGATGCGAAGTCACCTTCCATCTCTTCGGGGGTCGGAGCCTTCGGGTCGGTGTTGAAGTCCTCGAACTTGTCGGTACAACCCACTGCGCCCAGAAGGATTGAGCCGCCCACCATCAGGCTTGCTATATTTTTATACATATTGGTATTCATAATAGTTGTGAAGTGGATCAGAATGTAAGTTTAACATTGAAGCCATAAGTGCGCATGCTGGGCTGCTGGAAGTAGTCTACACCCTGATAGAAATTGTTGGTGGTCGACGAGGTGCTTTCGGGGTCGAAAGGAGCCTTGCAGTAGATCATCCAGAGGTTCTTGCCGGTGAGCGAGAGTGTGAGGTCGGCGATGTTCTTGAGCATAGCGCGGGGGAAGGTGTAAGAGAGTGTGAGGTCGGCGAGACGTACGTTGGTAGCGTCGTAGATGTAGTATGTGCCGGGAGCCTGCGAGATTGTCTCGTAGTAGTTCTGAGCATCTACTATACCGTTGCCGGGAACAGGCACACCACCTGCGAGACGAGCGTCGGCAGAAACCTGCGATACACCGTAGCGGTCGATAACGGCCTGGGTGTCGGACACGACATTACCACCGAAGCGGCCGGTCACAGCCCAGCTGAGCACGAGGTCCTTGTAGCCGAGTGTACCGGTCCAACCCATGTTGAACTTGGGCAGGAGCGAGCCTACCTTGAAGTAGTCGACAGTCTCAAGCTGTACCTTGCCTGTCTGAGGATCGGTCCATACGTATCCGTTGGGCGACTGGCGCAGACGGAGGTTGCTGTAGAGGTCGCCCATAGTACCGCCTTCGTAGAGACGTACGGCAGGGCCGCCACCCATACCGAGACATCCTGATGCGGTGAAGTACTGCATCTCGATGGGGCGTCCGGTTTCGGGGTCGATAGCTCCGTTGGCGAGTGAGATAACCTTGTTGCGGTTGAGTGAGTAGGTGACACCTGTGGTGAATCTCCAGTCGCCCCACTGGTTGTTGTAGTTGAGGGCGGCCTCGATACCGCGGTTGCGGATGTTACCTGTCTGGATAAGGTTGGTCTTGTAGCCGGATGAACCGGAAGCGGGGATTTCGAATGTCTGGTTGAAAGTGTTGGCGTTGTAGTATGTGAACTCGAGGCCGATAGTGTTGTTGAGGAACTTGGCGCTCAGACCGATTTCATACGACTTGGTGTTCTCGGGCTTGAGGTTGGGGTTGTAGTGCTTCGAGGGCCATTCGTACTGGTTGGTCTGGTCGTTGTATTCATACTGCATGCGAGTGAGGTAGCGCGAGGGTGAAGAAGCCACTTCGGCCCAAGAGCCGCGAACCTTAAGGAATGATATAGCCTGTGGAAGGATGTCGCGGAGAGTCTCGCTGATAAGCCATGAACCGCCTACCGAGGGGTAGAAGTAGCTCATCTTGTCGGTGAATGCGAGCATCGAGGCCCAGTCGTTACGGCCGGTAACGGTGAGGTAGTACTGGCTGTCCCATCCGATTTCGGCTGATCCGAATACTGACTGTACCTGGTCGTGCCATTCGCTTTCGCCGCGCTTCATCTGTGTGGTGGAGATGTTGCCGTAGGCGAAGAAGTTGGGGATGGTGGCGAGGCCGCCTTCGTAGTGTTCCGACTCTTCGAGCATGTCGTTGAGCGAAGCACCTACCTGAATGTTGACGTTGAGTCGGTTGTCGAAGAAGTTCTTGTTCATCGACGCCATCACGTCGGCGTAGGTCGAGCGGTTCATAGTGCGAGTCTTGCCGTACATACCCTTGTCGGAGCCGGCGAGCACCATGATTGTCGATGCGTTGTATTTTTCTTCATATACAGTGTTGGCGTTGTCGGTACGTACACGACCCATGATGTAGAGCCAGGGGAGGATGTCGTACTTGAGCGATGCGTTGAACATGTAGCGCTGCTTGCGGGCTTCGCGGAGCATACGCTTCTGGGTCCAGTAGGGGTTCTGCATGGTGAATGCGGTGCTGTACTTCTGTTCCCAGTACTGTGTCATGATGTTGCGCGAGGGGTCGAAGCGCTCGAACATGCGCACGTCGTCGAAGTTCTCGCCGCGTGGGAAGAGGTAGAGGGAAGCCAGGGGGTTGAAGTATTCGCCTGAACCTACGAAGTTCTTGTTGTTCTGGATGATGTAGCTGGCACCGAGGTCGAGAGTCAGCTTATCGTTGTAGAACTTGGAGGTGTTGCGGATAGAGAAGTTGTAGCGGTTGTAGTCGGACTCGGGCATGATACCGGGAGCGTTGGTCACGGCGGCAGATGCGTAGGTCTGATTCTTGTCGGTACCCAGTGTGAGGGTAAGTGCGTTGATTTCGGTAGCTCCTGTCTGGAAGAAGTCCATGGGATCGTAGGAAGTAGGCGTTTCGAGACGCTTGCCCCATGATGTGAACTCACCTTCGTTGTTTCCGTAGATGTTCTGGAACTTGGGAGTCATCCATGCAGTGTGGAACTGTGTGGTGTTGCTGTAGGTAAGTTTGGCGCGGCCTTCAGAACCTTTCTTGGTAGTTATAAGAATCACACCGCTTGCGGCAGCCGAACCGTAGAGAGCGGCAGCCGAGGGGCCTGAGAGTACCGACATAGACTCGATGTCGTCGGGGTTGATGTCGGCAACCGAGCTTGAACCGGGCTGCTTGGCCATAGTACCGCCTTTTTCGTCGCCTGTGTTTACATCAAACATAGGTATACCGTCGATTACATACAGGGCGTTGTCGTTGCCTGTGAGCGACTTTGTACCACGCATAACGACACGTGCGGCGGCACCTGCACCGGCTGAACCGGAGCTGATGTTGACACCTGCCACCTTGCCGGCAAGCGAGTTGATGAAGTTGGCGTCCTTGTTGGAGGTGAGAGCGTCGCCGTTGACAGTCTGCACATTGTAGCTGAGCGCCTTCTGAGCGCGTTTGATACCGAGTGCGGTCACTACCACTTCGTCGAGAGCTGTAGCTTCGGTCTCCATGACGAGGTTTACCTTGCCGTTGGCGGGAACTGTGAGTTCTACCGGGCGATAGCCGATGTAAGAGAACTTCAGTACATCGCCTTGCTTGGCATTGACACTGAATTCACCGTCGATGTTGGTCTGTGTGCCTAAGGATGTGCCTTTGACAAGGACCGTAACACCAATCAGGGGTTCGCCACTCGTGTCTGTTACAATACCCTCGACTTGGGATGTCTGTGCCATCACGCTCATCACAGGGAAGAGTAAAAGCATCAATAACAAGCTTGTTATTTTTGACTTCATAATGATTGATTGGTTGGTTTGGTTAATAGAAGGATATATTTGTCTGTTAGTTTTTATGGATAGGAGAGGAAGGAGGGGATGGGAAGAGTGCTGTCCGGTGTATGCCGGGGGATTCCAGGCAACGTCAGACCATAGAGATTTTGATTCCTTAATATATTAAGGAGATGGTGTCGGTGTTTATATCGGATGTCTGATTGTCAGTAGTAGTTTTTTTGTTTTGGGGTTAATGTGGATAATTATTTGTAAGAAAAGCGTGCCGCTTGGTTAAGTATGGGCATGTTTTAGTTACAGATTTATAGCTCAATTTTATTTCGGTTAAGTCAGGTATTAGAGGAGAATATTAAATATTTGTGCAAATGTAGTCAAAAAGGGAGAAAATGCTAAGCATGATTAATTAAAACTTGTTAATACAAAGCGCTTGTTTGTAGTTATTAAATGTCGTTTTGTAATTTTTTGAAAAAACATATGAAATGTACGTGACAAGGCGTATCTTTCTGATTATTTTCAAATAAGCTATTGAAAACGCTGATATGCCCATAAATGTAATCAATACTGACGG
Source organism: Muribaculum intestinale (assembly GCF_002201515.1). NCBI lineage: Bacteria > Pseudomonadati > Bacteroidota > Bacteroidia > Bacteroidales > Muribaculaceae > Muribaculum > Muribaculum intestinale. The sequence goes on along the minus strand of NZ_CP021421.1, from coordinate 593,613 downwards.
TTGGTAGTTAGTATGAAAACAAATGTTAAATTTTAACCTTCATATTGTAAGCATAATCTGTGTATTTCTGTTAACATATGACATTGCCGGGCCTTTGCGGATATGGACGCGATGCGTGGTGTAAAATTCATAGTATGCCGTGTGTCATCAGACATTTAGTCTTCTAATGTTTGCGTGATAGCGGGGGATTGAGTAATTTTGCAGGCCGTCGGCCATACATTATATATAATATGTGTAGTAAATCGTATTCCGGCGGACAACAACGATAAAGATAACGACAAAGAAATGAAAACTGTACGTACAGCCAAAGAGCTGCGCGAAGCTGTCGGGGCTGTAAAGGCCGACGGACGTAGTGTGGGCTTTGTGCCTACAATGGGTGCGCTCCACGCCGGCCATGTGTCATTGATAGAGAGGGCCCGTGCCGACAATGATGTAGTGGTGGTGAGCGTGTTTGTCAACCCTACCCAGTTTAACAATCCTGACGACCTGCGCACATATCCGCGTACCGAGGAGGCCGACAGCGAGAAACTCCAGGCTGCCGGGGTCGATATAGCGTTTTTCCCGTCGGTCGAGGAGATTTATCCCGAGCCCGACACCAGGGTGTTTGAGCTTGGTCCGGTGGCTGAAGTGATGGAGGGCGCCATGCGTCCCGGTCATTTCAACGGTGTGGCCCAGGTGGTGAGTCGTCTTTTCCGTATGGTGCAGCCCGACCGCGCCTATTTCGGAGAGAAGGATTTCCAGCAGATATCGGTGATACGCCGCATGGTAGAAATCGAGGGCTTTGATATTGAGATTGTGGCCTGTCCGATAAAGCGCGAAGCCGACGGACTGGCTCTCAGTTCGCGCAATGTGCGCCTTACCCCCGGGCAACGTGCCGTAGCTCCGGCTATCCACCGTATTCTCGCCGAGAGCGTTGATGGAGCCTCCGGCCGCAGTGTGGACGAAGTGAAGCGCGCTGTCACCGACGCCATAAACGCTGTGGACGGGATGGAGGTAGAGTACTACGAGATTGTCAACCCCGCCGACATGCAGCCCATAGCCGAATGGAGTGAGGCCGAGGGTGGCGCCGTAGGCTGTGTTACTGTATATATGGGCGATGTGCGCCTTATTGATAACATCAAATATCCGGCATAATCATGATGCAGGTAGAAATGGTGAAATCGAAGATTCACCGTGTGACTGTCACAGAAAGCAACCTTGACTATATCGGTAGCATCACTATCGATCAGGATCTGATGGACGCCGCCAATATCCTTCCCGGCGAGCGTGTGTATATCGTCGACAACAATAATGGCGAGCGTTTTGATACATATACCATTGCCGGCAAGCGCGGTTCGGGCATGATATGCCTCAACGGCGCTGCTGCGCGCAAGGTGTTGCCGGGCGATGTGGTGATAATAATGAGTTACGCCACTATGCCCTACGACGAGGCGCGCACATTCAAGCCGGCCGTGATATTCCCCGATACGGCCACCAACCGTCTGGTGTAGGCTCCGGTATCGTACACTCCTCCGCTCCTCGATAATTAACTGATAACACTTACACGACCATATGTTTGAAAATCTAAGCGAACGGCTTGAACGCAGTTTCAAGCTACTCAAAGGCCAAGGTAAGATTACCGAAATCAACGTAGCCGAAACGCTCAAGGATGTGCGCCGCGCGCTTCTTGACGCCGACGTCAACTATAAAGTCGCCAAGCAGTTTACCGATACTGTCAAGGCAAAGGCTCTTGGCCAGAATGTGCTCAACGCCATTCAGCCGGGCCAGCTGATGGTAAAGATTGTACATGACGAGCTTGCCACCCTGATGGGCGGCGACACTGCCCAGGTCAATCTTTCGGGAAATCCTACCGTGATACTCATGTCGGGTCTGCAGGGCTCCGGAAAGACCACCATGAGCGGCAAACTTGCCAAAAAGCTCAAAAGCGAGAAGTCGCGCCGCCCGCTTCTTGTGGCCGGCGACGTATACCGTCCTGCGGCTATCGAGCAGCTTAAGGTGCTTGGCCAGCAGATAGATGTGCCTGTATATACCGAAGAAGGGAATAAGAATCCGGTGGAGATTGCCGAGAATGCTATCCGCTATGCCAAGACCAACCATTACGACCTTGTGATTGTCGATACCGCCGGACGTCTGGCTGTTGACGAGCAGATGATGCAGGAAATCGCTGCCATCAAGAAGGCAGTGAAGCCCAACGAGACTCTTTTCGTGGTCGACTCGATGACCGGTCAGGATGCTGTGAATACAGCACGTGAGTTCAACGAGCGTCTCGACTTCGACGGCGTAGTGCTCACGAAGCTCGACGGCGATACCCGCGGTGGTGCCGCTCTGTCGATACGCACTGTTGTTGACAAGCCTATCAAGTTTGTCGGCACCGGTGAGAAGCTCGACGCGCTCGACTACTTCCACCCGGCACGTATGGCCGACCGTATCCTCGGCATGGGCGATATCGTGTCGCTCGTGGAGAAGGCCCAGCAGCAGTTTGACGAGAAGCAGGCACGCGAACTACAGCGCAAGATTGCCAAGAACCAGTTTAACTTCAACGACTTCCTCGCCCAGATAGAGCAGATAAAGAAGATGGGCAACCTCAAGGACCTTGCCTCGATGATTCCCGGTGTGGGCAAGGCTATCAAGGATGTCGATATCGATGACAACGCTTTCAAGGGCATAGAGTCGATAATCAAGTCGATGACCGCCGCCGAGCGTGCCAATCCCGATATTATCAATGCGAGCCGCCGCCAGCGTATCGCCAAGGGGTCGGGCAACTCGCTACAGGATGTCAACCGTCTGCTCAAGCAGTTTGAGGAGACACGCAAGCTCATGCGTCAGGCCAATGCTATAAAGTCGAACCCGATGAAGATGATGAATGCCATGCGCGCCATGAAGAATATGCGCGGAGGCATGCGATAAACACATACTTACATATAAATAAAATAATAGTAAGAATACGATGTACCGTAGAATGTATCTTCTGATTCTTGCTATAGGTATCGCGACATTGTGTGTGGCACAGAGTGCCACATTCAATGTCGCTACTTATAATCTACGCCAGAAAAACGAAGAAGACAGCATAGCCGGAAACGGCTGGGAACAGCGTTGCCCGTATGTGGCTGGGCTGATACGATTTCATGACTTTGACATATTCGGCACCCAGGAGGGCTTTAAGACACAGCTCGACGACCTTAAGGGACTGTTGCCTGAGTATGAGTATACAGGAGTAGGCCGCGATGACGGCAAGGATAGCGGAGAGCATTCGGCCATCTTTTACCGCAAGGATATGTTTGAGGTGGTCGACAAGGGTGATTTCTGGCTTTCGGAGACTCCCGATACTCCCGGTCTCGGATGGGATGCGGCATGCTTCCGCATATGCTCGTGGGGGCGTTTCCGCCATAAGCCTTCGGGCAAGGAATTTCTGTTTTTCAACCTGCACATGGACCATGTCGGGGTAAAGGCGCGTATAGAGAGCGCAAAGCTCGTAAAGCAGAAAATTGACGAATTCGGTCCGGAACTGCCGGTGTTTCTAACGGGCGATTTCAATGTCGACCAAAGGAGCGACTCATACGCGGTGCTGGTGAGCGACGGAGTGTTTGCCGATGCGTTTCTGAGCGCCGAGTCAGTATTTGCGCCCAACGGCACCATCAACCATTACAATGTGAGCGGATTTACCGACCAGCGCATCGACCATGTGTTTGCGTCGCCGTCGGTAAGGGTGCTCAAATACGGAGTGCTCACCGACACCTATCGTACCGGAAGCCGTGAAAACGGCCTTATAGATACGGAGGGCACCGCTCCTACCGAAGTCGACATATATTCGTATACGGCGCGGATACCCTCCGATCATTTTCCTGTGCGTGTTACCGTAGCTCTGCCATAAGGGCAGACTGTGTTACCAGCCCGGGTTCTGGGTGAGGTTGCGGTTGCGGTCGAGTTCGACGAGCGGTATTGGCCACAGTTCGTGGCGTGGCTGGTAGGTGCGTGTATACATCAGGTCGCCGAATATGTCGGTGGCATCCTTTACCGATGCCTCCAGCATGCCCCAGCGGCGGAGGTCCCAGTAGCGCTGTCCTTCACCGGCGAGTTCGCATGCGCGCTCTTTGCGTATGCGTGCTGCAATCTCGTCGTGTGAGCCTGTCGGTATGTCGGGCATTGACACGCGTGCACGCACCTTGTTGACTTCAGCCACGGCCTTTTCGGGGAATCCCTGCTCGTTGTAGGCCTCGGCAAGCATGAGAAGCACATCGCCAAGTCGTATGAGCGGAAATTCATATGGAGTGCGGGTGTATTCTCCCCAGTATCCGTCGAGATTGCCTGTGGGAATCCATTTGCGCCAGAAGTAGGAATTCCACCCTTCGGAATTGCGGATAAATGCCTGTGCCTCCATGGGCGAGCCCCCTTTGGTAGGGTCGGCGAGCACAAACTGCTTGTCCATCGGGTTGGAGCCGGCGTCGGTGCCGAGATAGTGGGAATAGGGTGTTATTACGTTCCAGCACAGGCGCGGGTCGCGTTTGCGATAGGCGTCGAGCACTTTTACGGTGTCGCATTCGAGTGTGCTTGTGATTTCGGTGCTTGCGTCGTTGATGGCCACGCACATGTAGCGTCGGCGTGTCTGAGGGTCGGCATTGTTGAATCCGGGGAATACGTTGTCCCAGTCAAAGTCGGTTCCGTCGGGGTTTTCATACATGTCGACGAGAGTGACCGAGGGTACGATGCGGTTGGATGCGATAAGGCGCATTGTGGACTTGTTGCCGAAGTACGAAACGATATCGAGCGCGTAGCCCGCGACGTTGCCGTCGATTGACTGAATGGAGAATATCATTTCCGGACTGTGAAGGCCGTTGTACAGTCGGAACAGGCTTTCGTAGTCGGGGTGTAGGGAGTAGCCGTAGTTGTTGGTGCGGTTGTAGACAATCTCTTCGAAGTCAGCTGCCGCGAGGTCCCACTGGCTGTTGAATAGGTATACCTTCCCTCGAAGAGCGTATGCGGCTCCTTTGGTGGCTCGTCCGAGATCCTCGGCACCCCATGCCACGGGGAGTCGGTCGATGGCGTAGGTGAGGTCGTCGAGTATGTGTGTGCGCAGCTCGTCGGCCGATATGCGTGGATTGTCGAGCTTGTCAAACTGCTCGTTGATGTCGCATGTCTCGTCGTAATAAGGCACTCCTCCCCAGCATTGCAGCATGCGGAAATAGGCCATTGCGCGCAGGAATCGGGCTTCGCCGGTGACGCGCTCGATTGTCTCCTGACTGATCTGCATGGCGGATACGTTGCGTATTACAGTGTTGGCACGGTGGACAAGTTCGTAGAGGTACTGCCAGTGGTTCTGTACGCCGCTGCTGTTGGATGCGAACGAGTTGCCGCGCGCCACATCGGCCCATGGCGATGTGCCGTCGGCTATGTCGCTGCACATGTCGAAGGTAAACTCCATGCCGAAGCACCAAGGCTCTTTCATAGCTGAATACATGCCGACAGCGGCCTGGCGTGCGTGGGTCTCTGTTTTCCAGAATGTGTTGCCCGACATCTGGTCGGCCGGATTATAGTCGAGGCTCTCGCATGAGGCGAGGAGTGAGGCTGTGGCTATTGCCACGGTGTATGATATGTGTCGTAGTGTCATTGTATGTTGTGAATCTTAGAATGTCAGATTGATGCCGAGAGAATACTGGCGTACGGCGGGGTAGCCTACGTCGGCTCCTACTTCCGGGTCAAGACCCGGGAATTTTGTGATTGTAAACAGATTGTCGATGCTTGCGTAGATTTTCAGATTGGAGATGTATACTTTCTTTGTAATATTGCGTGGCACGGTGTAGCCGAGCTGGATATTCTTGCAGCGCAGGTATGCAGCGTTGTGTACAAAGGCGTCGCTGGCGATATTATTCTTGGCGTTGGAGTTGTTGCGTAGTATAGGATATTTTGAATTGTAGGGATTCTCCAGAGTCCATGCGTTGTCGGTTATGTCCTTTATAAGCGACTGTCCCATAACTGTCACGAAGCGGAATGCCTGGTTGTTGTAATATACCTGATGGTTGCCTACGCCCTGGAGCAGGAGGCTGAAATCAAAGTCTTTCCATGTGAGACCGAGGCTTGCGCCGTAGGTGAATGTCGGGAGGGTTCCTTTGCCTATCTCCACTCTGTCGTTGTTGTCGAGGGAGCCGTCGCCGTTGGTGTCGGCATAGAGGAAGTCGCCGAGTTCAGGACGCTGGAATGTGGCGAAATAGTCGGGATTGCGGTCGACAAGCGACTGCACATAGTCGAGATCGGCCTGGTCGCGCACGATGCGGTCGACTTTTATGACGTAGAGCTGGTTGATAGGGCGTCCCTCCTGGGTCTTGTATACACCGCTGATTGAGGGCACGTCGCCCTGGAATTTAGTGACCTTATTTCTTACGTATGCCATGTTGAATCCAACGGAGTAGCCTACGTTGCCTATTCGGTCGCTCCAGTTTATGTCAAACTCAAGTCCGCGGTTGTTTACTTCGCCGGCATTCTGGTTGGGTACGGTGCTTGTGCCATGCTCCAGGGGAGCCGGGAGTGAGATAAGTATCCCTTTGGTATTCTTGTCGTATATGTCGAATGAGCCGTTCAGACGGTTGTTGAACAATCCGAAGTCGATACCGAAGTTGGTCATGTAGGTTTTTTCCCATGAAAGATTCTGATTTGACAGGATAGACTGGGCGAAGCCACCTGTGATACTGCCGTTGAGGATGTAGTTGGCCGAGGCAAACAGCGACTGATACATGTAGTAGCTTGTGGTGGCGTTGTTGCCGAGCGAGCCGTAGGAAGCTCTCAGCTTCAGATTGTCGAGCCATGAGCGTGTCGCCTTCATGAATGATTCTTCAGAGATGCGCCATCCTGCCGATACCGAGGGGAAATATCCCCAGCGGTGTCCCGGTGCAAACTTTGATGAACCGTCGGCGCGCAGATTCGCTTCAAGCATGTATTTGTCGTCCCACGACAGGTTGATGCGGCCGAAGTATGAGCGCATGGCCCATTCGGTATAATTTCCGGAGATATTGCCGTTGGTTGTGCCGCCGTCTATTGCGGTCATTGAGTCGTCGATTAGGTCATATTTGAGGAATGACTCATTCTCGTATTTATTGTATTCCTGACTCGCTCCAAGAAGTATGGTTCCTTCGAACTTACCTTTTGTCAGTGTATAGTGGGCTGTAATCTCGGATGAACGGAATGTATTGGCGTAGTTGCGGCGGCGGATGTATGTGCGCACTACGCCTTCGCGTATCAGCACAGGCCCGTCGGCTGTAAAGCGATATAGATTGCGGTCGGTAAGATGGTGCTCCTCGCGGCGTGTCCAGTAATTATATGAGTAAGAGCCTTGTATCACAAGTCCTTTCAATGGCTGGATGCGGGCAAAAAGTTTTGCCACGGTGCGGCGTGTCTTTGTGGGGAATTCATCTTTATAGAACCACTGGCGCCTGTAGGGATTGAAGTTGCTCACATTCTCCTCTTCCGGATTCTGTATGCCTCCGTAGAGCCCGGTCGCCGGGTCGTAGAGAGTCATGCCGGGTACAGTGTTGAACGCTCCCGAGCCGAATATCACATCGCCTCCTTTGGTGGCGTTGTCGGCCGACGGATTGTTGGAGTCGATATATCCGAAGAGGTTGGTGCCTATTGTGAGCCACGGCTTTACGTTGACTTCCAGATTGGTGCGCAGCTGGTAGCGGGAGTAGTCGGTGTGGTATATCATGCCCGGATTGTCGACATATCCGAACGACATGTTGTAGCGTACGCGCTTGCTCCCTCCGGTGAGGGATACATTATGGTTCTGCACCACCGAGGGGTTGCGGTATATGTGGTCGTGCCAGTCGGTGTTGGGATATATGGTGGGATTGCGGCCGGCGTCGTTGCGCCATTCGTCGATTTTGCCTTGTGAGAAACGCGGTGCCTGTCCGTTGGCTATCAGACCGGCATTCTGAATCTCCATGAAATCGGCATAGTCGGTCACGAGGTTGAGGCGTTTGGCTACTGTCTCAAATGAAATGTTGCCGCTGTATGTCACACTTGGACGTGACTCCATGCCTTGTCGTGTGGTTATGAGTATTACGCCGTTGGCTGCTCTTGAGCCGTAGATAGCCGATGATGCGGCATCCTTGAGGATGGATATATTCTCGATATCCTGTGGATTTACATCGCTGATGGCTATGCCGGTCATTCCGTCGACCACCACGAGCGGTGCGGCGTCGTTAAGAGTGCCTTGTCCGCGCACGCGTATTGTCTGCGCCTCGTAGCCGGGAGTATTTCCTCCGGCATTTGTGACAGTAAGGCCTGAAGCCAGTCCGGCAAGTGCGTTGGTGGCGTTAGTGAGCGGCCGGTCGGCGAGTGTAGACGCGCTTATCGATGACACAGAGCCGGTAAGGTTGACTTTTCGCTGTGTCGCGTAGCCGACGACTACGACTTCGTCGAGTGTCGACTTTATCTCGTGCATTACCACAGTGTAGCGCGATGTGCCCTCTTTCAGGCGCATCTCGACCGGATTGAATCCTATGTATGACACTTCAATCTCCGATGGATATTTCACATCAGAGAGTGTGAACTGTCCAGACACATCGGTATCGGTGGCTCCTGTAGAAGCACCGCTTAGCTTTACAATCGCGCCGATTATAGGCTCGCCGGTAGCGTCGGTTACAGTGCCTCGTACGGTTGTCGACACCGTTTGTGCCGCCGATGCATTGATGCTGTCGGCAAGGTTTTCAGAGGCGTAAATGTGTGTTGTTCCTGTGAGGAGGCAGAATACAAATGAAAGACAGACAAATGTTATTCCTTTCATATAAACAGATTAGTGTGTGAGACTCAGCAAATATAGCAAGCATACCAATCCGTTCAAAAAATGTGTTAATGGAAGGCTTAAAAGTGATAATAAAAGTGAGAGAGTGCGAAAAATTCAGTATATCAATTACTGTGACAGCGACTATCAGTCAGTCTGAATCACGAGGTAATTGGTGTGTGACCAAAAATTTTCAGGGTCCTTGATAATAAGCATTTTTGTATTATCATTGTCGATTATCTCATATGAGTAATCGGGATGGTTGCTTAGCAGACGGGCTTTGTCTGACGTCATCTTCAGAGCGCCGAGCGAGCGTTTGTCTCCGGCAATGAATGCGCTGTTGTCGAAGTCGCGGGTAAGTCGGGTAGGCCTAAGGAATCCGCTTTCGATTATGTGCATATCTTTCAATGCGGATTTGCTTTCGACGATGTAGTAGCAGGTGTAGAGTTCTTCCTCAAACCGGGCGGCGTTCCGGCCTATTGAATCGCGCTGATTGTTTGCCTTGTCGATGCTGTGATTCAGCGAGTCAATAGTAGTATTAAGTTCTGCTATGGATGAATTGGCCTTCAATAACCTTGTATTCAGGGTTTTGATTTCTGATGCCTGGATGTCGAGCTGTTTGCGCATGATGTCGATTACATCCTGCAGGTCGTCGGTAAAAAGCCCGGACTGCTGCAGTTGCTCCTCAACTTCGGCGAGTCGCTGTCGGCGCTGGTTGAGCGAGCGCTTCAGGGCAGACATATCGTTGCGAAGCTGAGAATACTCTCTGACATCTGATTCGGCAGATACGGGTGTTACCGATATTATATTTTCCAGTCGTTTCATCTCTTCCATATCGACGGCAATCTCTTTTACAAGGGCGAACAGCATGTCGCGCTCCGAAACTGCCGTGGCAAGTTCCTGTCGGGATGCTTCCATAAGATCCTGTCGGCTTTCAGTCGGTTCTTTGGGAGCGCAGGCGGCAATTGCAGCCGATAATATGAGTATGGCGGTTATGTGTTTCATTAATGAAAATATACTGCTTACGTAACAACTTGTCTACAAAGATACGAAAAACTGTTATTTCTTTTCTCAATTTGTTGCACATTTGAAGAATGTAAATCTTAGAGATTGTCTAAAAATTAGTGCGAAATAATGTTATTAGGCATAACAAACCCTCAATCAGAGTGTTGAAAGAGAAAAGGCTAATATTATGCACGAAATCAATCTCTATCAGACACATCTGACCGAGGGTCAGTGGTCTTATATAAACAAAGAATTCCTTGAAAATGATAGACGCAAGAGAAAATATTCACTACAATCAGTTTTTGAAGCTATCCTCTACCTATTGGCCAGCGGTTGTCAATGGCGAAGGTTGCCTCACGACTATCCCGCGTGGAAAAGTGTCTATTATTACTACCATAAATGGAGACAAGAGGGTCGTGTCGAGCATTTCCTTGAGAAACTCGTCAGAAAGATACGTCGCAAACGCGGCCAGGCATCAAGTCCGAGTGTTGGCGCGATGGATGCCCAAAGTGTCAGATGGGGTAGCAGACAGGGAGATAACGGATATGACGGCAACAAAAAAGTCAAGGGTGTCAAAAGGAATATCATCACCGACCGCAATGGCTTCATCCTTGCGAGGAAAGTCTGTAACGCTGGTATTCACGATTCAAAAATGGCTCATGATCTATGCGGACTGGCGGATGATGTATGGGAAGACCTGCGCAAGGTATTGTCCGACCGAGGGTATCGGGGAGACGTGGACAAAGACATTGAAAAAGACTTCGGCATCGAGCTTGAGGTATCCAATACCCCCAATGGAGTTAAGGGATTCCTGCCAAAGCCGCTCAGATGGGTGGTTGAGAGGACTTTCGCATGGCTTGACTCTTGCCGCAGACTCGCCCGGAACTATGAGATACTGAATGAATCAGCGGAAGAAATGATTGATTTCGCTGCCATAAAATTTTTAATCAATAAAATTTAGACAATCTCTTAGAGATTGTCTAAAATTTATATTACTTTGCTTTTGAAAGTCTTGTCCGCGTCTTTTTGTTTATTCTTCGGTCATGTAGCTACGGCTACACTCCCTCATCACAAGCAAAAATCCATCAGACAATCCTTCTCAAAATCTGTATCATATAAATTTAGACAATCTCTTAGCATAATTTAAATTAAAACATACTTCAAGGATAAAAGTTTAACTTTCATTTAAATTTATTATTAAAACAAGTTCTTAAACATTTCCTGCCATTTTTGGTGCGGTAGACAATATCCGCTAATTTTGCGGAATGAAAATACCGGAAAATAAGACCGCTCTGATATTCGACCTGTTTTTCTGTCTGATATTCATGCCTCTGCTGATATTTCTCGGCCCTGTGCATTATTGGGTAAAAGACAGTCCGGTGTTCTTTTGTCTGGCATGTGTGTTTCTGTATGCATGCTATTTTGTTATAAAGCGCATGGATGTGCCCGCTCTGCTTATAGGGCGGCGCTACAAGCGCATTGCGGTTGTGTCGATGGTCATAATCGGTGTGAATCTGGCTCTTACCTATTATCCCCTCCCTGATGTAGACTTTATTACTCCGGCTATGAGCGAGTATCAGACCAATATGCGCAATTACAGTATCACTATAGGCATGTGGCTGATGCTGTCGCTTGTGGTGGCATATTCGCTTACCGTATCGTTTGTGCTCGAACTGTATGAGCATATACTGCTTAAGGAGAAGATAGAGAATCAGCGCGACAAGGCACAGCTTGCAATGTTCAAGGCTCAGATAAGCCCGCATTTTCTGTTTAATACTCTCAACTCGCTGTACAGTCTGGTAATCGGCACTTCGGAGAAGGCCGAGGATGCATTTATAAAGTTTACAGAGATTCTGAAATACACATACGTTACTATTGACAATGAGTATGTGGCCCTGCGCGACGAACTTACTTATATCCAGAACTATATAGACCTGCAGATGCTCAGACTCAACGAGCATACCAAGGTGCGTTGCGATTATCGTATCGATGACGATGGCATTGAGATTCCACCGATGATACTCCTTACGTTTGTCGAGAATGCTTTTAAGTATGGCTCGTCGACAAGTGCGGACTGTAATATATACATATCCCTTGTCGTGCGCAATGGAGAACTTGAGCTGGTGACACGCAATTGTGTGATGCGGCATGCCGATATGTTTCGCAAGGAGATGCCGGCCGGCATGCAGAACTGTAGAGCGCGTCTGGCCGCTCTTTATCCCGGGAGTCATTCGCTTGTAACGGAAGAACGCGATGGTAATTTCATGGTAAATCTTAACATAAAACTCGGATGATGATATGGAACGTACTGTAAAATGTGTGGCAATCGATGATGAGGTTCTTGCCCTTGATGTCATCGAGAAATTCTGCGAACGGCTCGGAGGGGTGTCGTTGCTTACCTTCACCAATCCTGCCGAGGGGATGCGTGTCATAAACGCCGAGCGCCCCGACATAGTATTCCTTGACATAGAGATGGAAAATATCAACGGCCTGTCGATTGCCTCCAGCCTTCCGAAGGGTACATGTTTCATATTTACCACAGCCTATCTGCAGTATGCGCTCGATGGTTTCAATCTCGATGCTGTCGACTATCTGCACAAACCGTTTGCCTATTCGCGTTTTAAGGCTGCGATGGAAAAGGCATTCAGACGCATAGAGTATGCCGACACAGCCAGAAAGGGACAAAGCCTTGTCGTAAAGCAGGAGTATAATAATGTAAGTATCGCTCTCGACGATATTCTGTATATCGAGGCGATGGAGGGGTATTCGAAAATCTTCAGGGCAAAGGGCACGTGTGTGGTTTCTCGGGGTATTTTGAAGAATATATATGGGATGCTGCCTCAGAAGGATTTTTTGCGTATACACCGTTCCTTTATCATCCCTGTCGGCAAGGTCGAAAGTTTCAACCGTCAGGAGGTCAGGCTCTCCGGCGGCAAGGTTCTCCCTGTCGGGCGGCAGTATGTCGATGCTGTGATGGCTGCTTTGAAGCCATAGCCGCCGTTACATGATATAATAGATGCGCCGTGCCATGAGTTGAGTGGCACGGCGTATTTTCTTGTCATCTTGCGTCCGGACCGGTGGTTATCGGGGCAGTACGTTGACACGTAGAGCCTCATAGGCACGCTCGGCCTTGGCACGTGCGGCGTCGACACTTTCGTCAGTGGCGAGAATCACGCCCATACGGCGGTGGCCTTTTACTTCGGGCTTGCCGAATATGCGTATCTGTACTCCGGGTTCGGCGAGTACCTGCTCGAGGTTGTCAAATTCTACTTTGTCGGTATCACCCTCGACAACCACAGCACGTGATGCCGACGGGCCGTAGAATCGGATTGAAGGCACGGGAAGTCCGAGCAGCGCGCGTGCGTGGAGACCGAATTCACTGAGGTCCTGTGAAATCATAGTCACCATTCCCGTGTCGTGGGGACGGGGCGAAACCTCGGAAAATATTACTTGATCGCCCTTTATGAATAGCTCTACGCCGAATATTCCGTATCCGCCAAGAGCATCGGTTACTTTTTTGGCAATTTCCTGGGCAGACTCGAGCGCTGCTGTGCTCATAGGCTGCGGCTGCCATGAGTAGCGGTAGTCGCCGTCAATCTGGATATGGCCTACCGGCTCACAATATACAGTGCCTGAACAGCTGCGCACGGTTAGCAGGGTTATTTCATAATCGAAGTCTACGAAGCCTTCTACAATAACACGTCCGGCTCCTGCGCGTCCGCCTTCCTGACTTGTGTGCCATGCGCGGTCGATGTCGGCTGCGCTCTTTACGGTGCTCTGCCCGTGGCCCGACGAGCTCATGATGGGTTTTACCACACATGGTATGCCGATTTCCTCAATTGCTTTTTCAAATTCCTCGCGGGTTGAGGCGAAGCGATAGGGTGAGGTGGTGATGCCGAGTTCTTCGGCAGCGAGCCGACGTATGCCTTCACGGTTCATGGTAAGCCATGCGGCGCGGGCGGTAGGGGTCACGTTGTATCCTTCTTTCTCAAGTTCAAGCAGGGTAGGGGTGGCGATGGCCTCGACTTCCGGTATGATATGGTCGGGGCGTTCGAGTTCGATGATTCGGCGCAGCTCGGCACCGTCAAGCATATTGAACACATGGCTGCGGTGGGCCACCTGCATGGCCGGAGCGTTGGCGTAGCGGTCGCAGGCGACTACCTCGACGCCATAACGCATGAGTTCGATAGCGACTTCCTTGCCTAACTCTCCACTGCCCAGCAGTAGCGCCTTGCGCCCTACCGGGGTCATTACTGATCCTATTTTCGACATGTCTATATGGTATAGTGTTGATACTTGGTTGTTGCTGTTTAGAAGCGTACTACGAGTTCAAGCACCAGCTTGTTTTTGTCCTCTATATCCACTTCTGTATCTGAGGGGTAGAAATAGTTTTCGTAGTTGATGCGCACATCGGCTCTGACTTTCGGGTGTATGTAGCTAAGAGTCGCACCGACTGTGGCACGCTGGTGGCGCGGCTGGGTGATATACAGCTCGCCGGCGCTGTCGCGTGTTCCCTGGCTGTTGTCGGTCACTCCGTCGTAGCGGGCCTGGAACGACATGCGGTTGAATGTGTTGGTGCGTATGGGCATACTGTAGTCGGCCATTACGTTCCAGGCGTGGGTGGGTTTGAAACTGTTGTTGGTATAATGCTTGTAGAGGTATTCACCCTCTATCATCCAGTGCCCGGCTCCCCAGTGTACTGCTCCGTCAATCTGGTTGATGCGGATGGAGTCGGGCATCACGGATTCAAAACCACCTTCGACAAACATGTTGCCGAATGTATAGCGGGCCTTGCATGAGGCATCCATTGTGCGCTCCCATACTTTGTGGCGGGTGATGGAGTGGGTATTGAATACGCCGGCCTCAGCTGTCAGACCGGTGCCGGGTAGGACTACGGCTATTTTTCCGCCTACGCCGCGCTGCTGGCCTACTAGTTTGCCCACTGTCGAGTGGTTGGCGAAATAATACTGATGAGGGGAACGGCTTGCGTCGACACTGAATGGTATACGCATTTGTCCCATTGATATCCTGATGTCATTGGTAATGGCCACTCGTCCCCATGCGTCAAGGAATGTGTATGAACCGCGGTCGTTGAAGTCGGTCTGCATGAAGTAATCGATAAACGGGGCTACATTGCCGCTTACGGCGATGCGGGCCGTGCGTACCTGAAACCGCGACATGACATCTTCGGTAGCCATTTCGTAGCGTGTGCGTACAGTGCCGTGTACTTTAGGTATATAGTCAAATGATTTTTCTTGAGTATCAGCCTGGTCGGCGGCTTGCGTGTGTATTGTCGTAACGGATATTGTCGACAACAACAACAGCACTCGTGCAACTACTTTATCCATTATAATGCTAACAGGGTTATTATCTTCCGCAAAGTTACTTCAATTCTTGTGTATGGCAAAATGGCATCGCCAAAAATGGGTGCTACAAACCAAGATTGCATGTATTTGTTATTATTCTGAATCAGAAACAAAAATAATCATATGGCATCATCCGGCTCTGTTTTTACTGAATATCTGAGGGTACTCGGCGTACCGCACACCAACGCATACAGTACGAGACGTTATCGCGCATATCCGCGACATATGGCTCTGACAGCAATGTACGATCTTCTGCGCGAGTACAAGGCGGCTCCGGAGATTGCCGATGTGAAGCCGTCGGCTGAGGCTCTGGCGGGGGTGAAAGTGCCGTTTGTGGCTCAGACTGCCGATGGATGCCGTATTGTGACCGAGGTGTCTCCTAAGTTTGTATCGGTTATCGGACCGCATGATGCCAAAGCTGTCATCATGCCTGTCGGAAAGTTTGTGGATGAATGGAGCGGCAAGGCCATTTCGGCCTCTCCGACGTCAGACAGCGGGGAGACGAATTTCAAGTCTCACCGGTTCAAGGAATTGTCAAGGGGTATAGAGAAGTGGCTGCTTGTAGTGTGTGTTGTATTTCTTGTGGCGGTGTTTGCAGTGTCAGGCCATACGTTCGGCGATTGGTCGACCTGTGCAGTATTTGTGTTGAACGCTGTCGGGATATATGTGTGCTATCTGCTCATACTGAAGGATGCGCATGTCGACAGCCGTGCCGCCGACAGTGTGTGCGGTGTAATCCAGAGTCATGGCTGCTCGACAGTGTTGAGCCACGATGCCTCGGTGTTTCTCGGGCTTTTTCCTTGGTGCCAGATAGGGATTACGTACTTTTCGGTTAGTTTTGTGGCCATGCTTGTTTATCCGCCTTGTCTGCCCTATCTTGCTGTGGCGAGCGCATGCTGTCTGCCTTATACGGTGTGGAGTGTGTGTTACCAGAAATTCAGGATTCACGCCTGGTGTACGCTTTGCCTGTGTGTGCAGACTATCTTCTGGCTTGAGTTTTTGGTATATCTTGCCGGGGGACATTTTCATGGTGTGTTTCCGCTCCGTTTTGATCTTGTCGTGCTGCTGGCATGTTATCTTGCGGTGCTGCTCGCCGTCAACCGTATCATACCGCGCATATTCGGCGCAGAAATGTCGGATGCCGACACTCTGGCCGCCTCTTCGCAGACATCAGTCAAGGATATGGATGACAAATCGGGGCTGCGGAGGCCTTCGGCTGATGATACCGCGGGAATACATGTGACGCTCTCGTGAGCAGATAGAGCGAGGCTATCTGTTGGCCATATTCTATTTGTGAGCGTGCTCGAGCACGTAGGAACGAACTTTCTGAAACAGGTCGTTGGCGAATACGAAGTCGGTGAGGGCTTCGTTGGTGGTGGTGTATATGAGTTCTTTGTTGCCTACCCACTCGCGGTGTCCTTTGTTGATAAACACGATATTCTCACCGATGCCAAGCACGGAGTTCATGTCGTGGGTGTTGATGACAGTGGTTATGCCGTACTCGTGGGTGATGTCATAGAGCAACTCGTCGATAAGTATCGAGGTCTTTGGGTCGAGCCCGGAGTTTGGTTCGTCGCAGAACAGATATTTCGGATTGAGTGCGATGGCGCGTGCTATGGCCACACGCTTCTGCATGCCTCCGGAAATTTCGCTCGGATATTTGTCGTCGGCTCCTTTCAGCCCTACACGCTCAAGGCAGAAGCGTGCGCGCTCGCGTCGCTCGGCCAGGCTCATTCCGGTATACATCATAATCGGGAACTCGACATTGCCGAGCACCGTTTCCGAGTCGAACAGCGCCGAGCCCTGAAACAGCATGCCTATCTCGGTGCGCAGGTGGCGCAACTGTTCGCGTCCCATGGTCATAAGGTCGCGTCTGTCGTAAAGTATCTCGCCATGCTCGGGGCGCACGAGGCCTACGAGTGACTTCATGAGCACGGTTTTGCCCGAGCCGCTCTGGCCGATGATAAGGTTGACCTTGCCTGTCTCGAAGGTCGCGCTTACGCCTTTGAGCACTTTTACTCCGTCGAAAGATTTTTCGATGTCCTTTACCTCTATCATTGCATCAGGAGTTTTGTAAGTATGACGTCAAACAGGAGTATGAGTATGGAGCTTGATACGACCGCATTGGTCGATGCTTTGCCCACCTCGAGGGCTCCGCCTTTCACATAGTATCCGCAGAATGAGGCTACCGATGTAATTATTATCGAGAATACGATGGCCTTGATGATGGTGTACCATACGTACCATTCGATAAACATCGTCTGGATGCCGTAGATATATCTTGATACTGGGATGAGGTCGGTGAAGGCCGCTATAATCCATCCGCCGAATAGTCCGGTGGCGATAGAGAATATGACCAGCACGGGTATGAACACCATGAAAGCCAGAATCTTTGGCAGAACAAGGAAGTTGGCCGAGTTGATGCCCATTATTTCCAGGGCGTCGATCTGCTCGGTGACACGCATGGTTCCTATCTCAGAGGCTATGTTGGAGCCGACTTTTCCCGACAGGATAAGACAGAGCACCGCCGAGCTGAACTCAAGGAGCAGAATGTCGCGGGTAGCCAGTCCGGTAGAGTATGCCGGCATTATGGGGCTGGTCATGTTGAGCTGCATCTGTATGCAGATTACCGCACCGATAAATATACTTATTATTATGGTCAGGGGGATTGAGTCAAGCCCCAGCTTGCCAATCTCCTGTAGGAACTTTCGGCCGAAAACGCGCCACTTCTGGGGCACGCCGAACACACGGCTCATGAATATGCAGTATTGCCCGAAACGGGTCAGTGACGATTCTATTATCATAAGGTATGTCAATATGTGGGTCAAAGTTAAGCAATTTCTTTGGCTCGTAGCATTTTTTTTGTTTACTTTGTGTCGTATAAACTGGCCGATTGTACTGCGCGGTGTATTTGACCGTAGTATCAGTCGGCTCTAAATATAACAGATAATGTTGGTAATAGGCATAGCCGGTGGTACCGGATCGGGAAAAACCACCGTGGTCAATAAGATAATCAACTCTCTGCCCGCGGGTGAGGTAGCGGTGTTGCCGCAGGATTCATATTATCGCGATTCAAGCCATATCGCGCCTGAGTTGCGCTGCAATATCAACTTCGACGAGCCGGCAGCGATAGAGTGGGAACTGCTTGAGCATCATCTGCGTGAGCTGAAGGCGGGGAAGTCAATAGATATGCCTACATACAGCTATCTGACATGCACACGGCAGCCTGAGACAATCACTGTAGAGCCACGCGATGTAGTGATAATCGAGGGAATTCTCATACTTACACAGCCCGAACTGTGCAAGCTGATGGATGTCAAGGTGTTTGTTGATGCCGATGCTGACGACCGCCTGATACGTGTGATTTCACGCGACTGCATTGAGCGCGGTCGAACCCCTCAGATGGTAATCGACAGATACGAGGCGATACTGAAGCCTATGCACCAGATGTATATCGAGCCGTCGAAGCGTAATGCCGACCTGCTTGTGCCACAGGGTGCCGACAATCGTGTGGCCGTGCAATTGCTCACCGACTATATAGAGAGCCGACTTCATCTTAACAGATAATCGCCGTAGAGTATATATAAGGTATGACAGCGAAATACAATGAAAATTCCGCTACCGGGGCTGACTCGGTGATTATAGATACAGAGACGGCTGAAAATACCGGTATTGATGTGGCTGCCGGTGCGTTGCCCGATTCAGTGGAAGTATCCGACCCGGACCAGGGACCTCTTTACGAGGGGAAGATGGTGCTCCGCACGGAGAATCTTGTGAAGAAATACCGTCAGCGTACGGTGGTCAACCATGTGTCGATTAACGTCACGCAGGGTGAGATTGTCGGTCTGCTCGGCCCGAATGGTGCCGGGAAGACGACCACGTTCTACATGACTGTAGGACTTATCACTCCCAATGAGGGACAGATATTTCTCAATGATTTGAATATCACTAAATATCCGGTATACAAGCGTGCGCAGAACGGTATCGGCTATCTTGCCCAGGAGCCGTCGGTGTTTCGTAAACTCTCTGTAGAGAACAATATACGCTCGGTGCTTGAGATGACCAATACCTCGCGTGAATATCAGCGCGATAAGCTGGAGAGCCTTATTTCGGAGTTCCGGTTGCAGAAGGTGCGCAAGAATCTCGGCGACCAATTGTCGGGTGGCGAGCGTCGACGCACGGAGATAGCGCGCTGTCTGGCCATCAATCCAAAGTTTATAATGCTTGACGAGCCGTTTGCCGGAGTCGACCCTATCGCGGTAGAGGATATCCAGGAGGTAGTATACAAGCTCAAGGAGAAGAATATCGGAATCCTTATTACTGACCATAATGCCCAGGAGACTTTGCGTATCACCGACCGTGCATATTTGCTGTTTGAGGGAAAAATCCTGTTTCAAGGTACCTCCGAAGAGCTTGCCGGCAATCCTGTGGTACGTGAGAAGTATCTCGGGCGCAATTTCGTATTCAACCGCAAGCGCTTCGACTGATATACCGCAAGGCCTGGCTTAATAGGTCCATGAACTATGACTTCGAGGTCAGAAAACTTGGGAACGATACCGCATGTGGTAACGTTTCCAAGTTCATTATGAAGCAATTCGTTTTTTTACATTCATACGAAATTTACTATGATGTTGCTCATAAGCAGACAAATGGTAGTTAATGGCTTAGCTACCACTAATTCACTAGCAATCTGTGGATTGTGCAACTTTTGAGTTTTAATTCAACCAACGAGTTTTCAAGAGTTAAAGTATGTTTAGAAAACTCCGAAATTGCCACCCTAACCGGGTCAGAGGTTCATTCCCACTCTGAAAACCCCACTTTGTGAATGTGTATATGATGGTAATATCGTGTGTTCCAGTCAGCTCACAGTCGAGAATTATCAACTGTGAGTGAAATCGATCACAATTGTGCCCACTCACACATCACTCACAGCCGACCAAAATCAGAACCCTCGCGAGGGTACAATCGGGTCAATGTAAAAAAGCGGTTGTTAATTTCTGAGATTTAGGGATAGATGGGCGTATCGCTAACTGAATTAGGGAAGTCTAATCATCATAAGCACTTGTTATTTATATAGTAGATTCCCTAATGACAACAGCGCTAAACTCCAATCTAAGCGCCTAAAAATATTTTTACTCTCGGGTAATTTTTTTACAATTCAACCGGGTTTTGCTACTGACCCCCAATGTTCTGTGTAGAAACGCCGATTGGGGATAACGAAAAACCTCCGAAATCGTCTGGATTTCAGAGGTTTTCTGCATTTTGATGCTTTGTCTTGTGACCCCGGAGATTTCGGGGATATTTCATTTATTAGCACTGGCTATCAAAGAGTTGCGAGCAAGAGTAAGAGCCGACTCACTATTGGCTCACTCCGCTACTTCAATGTTCTTCACCGTTATGATGATACGGTAATGCAAAGTTAATACTTTATTCCCAATCATCAAAGAGCCAAAGCGTTAAAAATCCTTCGGACTCACGAATACAGGAATTTCCCGGCTCACGGTTCAAAATGCCAAATCCAAGTATTCCATAAGAGTATGGCTTTTGCCGACTCACGGTTGATTTGCCGTGCTGTTTTCAGCCGAAAAAGCTTCTTGCAACTATCTTTTGACTGCGGTTATCTCATCGGTCAGCAGGTGAATTGTTGATGACGGATTAGTGTATGTCTCTTTGGTTTTTGCTCGTTTGGCGGCTTCTTCAATCGCGTCTATCAAGACCTTTTTCATTGCCGTGGAGAATACGCCTTTCTGGTAATCCGCGTCTATTCCTTTCAGCATTGCAAGACATTCAGCAGATGACAGCTCCTTGTTGGTGTCCTTATAATGTAACAGAAACCAATACTCGATACTGGGATTGGAGAGCAGTAACACGGCATCTTTTATCTTTCGCAAACGCTCCAGCATACCCGGCACATCAAGGTCAAACATCAAAAATGTCTTATCATCCGATGTTGTAAACCTGTCACGCTTACATCTGTCAATATAAGGCTGTGAAATATTGGAGTCGCTGACCCTCGCTATAATTTCCACCGGCACACGGAAACTGCGACGCAGCAGGTCAATGTATGCCGCCTCCGTCTTACCCTCGCAAAACACGAAGAATGTCGGGTTCATCTTCTTGCCCCTCGGTTGCTTTGCTTTTCGTGCCATAGTCAGATGTTCTCAAATTCGTTGATATACGGCACGGCATCGAAACGCCCCTGAAGGTATGCTTTCTCCAAATCCATTTTCTCCCGGAAATCCTTGTAGTCAAACAATGAATACAAATCAGATGAACCGTCGTCGCGCTTGTTGACAAAGAAAATCTGATCCTTGCGGAAGCGCGTCATGTCAAGCAGGTGTGTATTGTGGGTTGTGAATACCAGCTGTGCGGATTTGCTTGAATGGAACAGGCTGATAAGATACTCCACCAAGCGGGTGTGCAGACTTGTTTCAACTTCGTCAAGGAACATCACCTTGTTGTTGCGTACCACATCCATGACCGTCAGCATGATTTTGAACAGGATTTTCGTACCCTCCGATTCTTCGGTGTTGAAGTCAAAGGGCAACGCCGGATTACGGCGGTGGAATGTAGTCAGTTCACCGTCTTTATAGGTAAACTCAACGATATCACTGTCGGCGGCTTTAAGCACCCGGAGAACTGCGTCTTTGTTGTCACCAAGAAAACGGTCGATGGCAACCGAAGTCTTGCCGCGATAACTGAACACCAGTTGTTCATTGAACCACCTATATATCTCCTTCGCCTTTTCCCTGTCCATCTGGCTTGCGCGTGATATAAACAGAGTCTTGCGCGAGGTGTTGGACGCTACATCCATCGGGCGACGGATAACATTGGTAAACTCATATTTTTCTTTCTTGCCGCCAGATATACGCTCGTCACGCGAAAAAATCAGCGCACGTCTGCCCTTCGGGTAATAATACAGGCTTTCGGTTATTATTTCATCACGGGTGCAACTGAATGAATACTCATGTTCAACCCCGTCAATAATGAAACGTATATAGAACTCACTGGGAGCGTTTTTTTCTCCGAACTTGAACGGCTTGAAGCCGAAACTATCTCCCTCATTGTAGTTGTGGGAGTCAAGTATCATATCGACCGCCGCTTTTACAGCCTTTATTATGTTACTCTTGCCGGAAGCGTTTGCTCCATAGATGGCAACCGTTTTCAGCAGTCTTTCATTACCGACCGCAAATGTATTATCGGCAAGGGCACGCGCCTCCTTTGTCTGGAGGTTGGCAGCCTGTAAATCCAGAGTTATCTTCTCGTTTATCGAGAAAAAGTTGGTGAGAGTTATTTCCAATATCATTTCAAGTGTCGTATTTGGAATTATTTTGCAAATATAACACTTTAATTTGGATTTTAGGTTGTTTGGCACGAGATTTTTAGGATTGCACTGCGGAAACGGATAGAGGCGTGACGGCTCACGGTGTCTGCGTCGGTCGTGCCGTCAGATGGTGACGGTGATCCGGTAGGTCACTGACACCATCCGACCGCACCGCGACTATGGGAGAAGGCTACACACCGATTTGCCTCAACGCCTTGTGAGGATGCGCCGGTGACGTCGCTTCCCTCACAAGACTCCAATCGGCAAATCAGTGTGCCATACGCCTTCTCCTTATAATGAATATGAGCCGTCACGCCACAATCCGTTTGTCAGACCCACGGGAGCAAGAAAGCGTATGCCGCCGATAATTACGCCATGCTCCATGTACGGCGGCATACGCATACTTGCTCTTTCCGGGGCCATTGCTTTTATCTCAACGGTTTCCATTTTTCTTATGTCTGTCGTCCAGTGTCACCCTGCGGGGCTTTGCCGCCTCTATTTTTCATGCAGAGTATAATCTCCATTCAAAGTTTATTCGCTCGTAGTTGATTAACACGCTGGGACGGGGTATTCTCTGACATTCGCGCAAAAAAATCTCCAGACCTCGATCCCCTGCGGTCGCTCACCTCGTATTTTTTTGAGCGAGTGCCGAACACCCCTTTTCTCCCGTCGTGCCACAGGGTCAACGAGCGAACAAACTTCAAACAGCGATTATACGCATTAAAAAAAATATCGCCTTATGACACTGAACGACAGACATATTAAAAATACGAGCTTCACACCTTCTCCAGCTCATACCGCATTAAAAAAGGCGGCTAAGGTGGTGGGGATAGCAGTCGGGGCGGTTGTCGGGATTATTCTTTGGGCGATACTCAGACCGATATTCCGAGGTGTGGGGTGGATAATCTCAATCCTCACCGCAATAGGGATTATCTACTTGGTAATGACACTCTAAATATTTACGACTATGGCAACGAAAAGAAATTCAAAGACTTGGGAACAGCAAGCCAAATATTACGAAGTTGACAACATCGCCGAGTATATGGTGGAAACCTATATCAACGGCAACATATCAACATTCCGCAAGCTGTACTATGAACTCAAACCTGCGGGTCGCAAGCTGTTCATAAGCTGGCTTTTCCATACGGAACTGAACCGCAAGGAGATTGAAAAAATGATACTCGCAACACTCTAAACACATACGACTATGGCAACCACAAGAGAAAACAAAGGCACACGAGCCTTTAACAAAACTATCAAGGCGTATCTTGAAGAACGAGCCGAGAATGACGCACTGTTCGCAGTCAAGTTTGCAAATCCCTCGAAATCAGTTGAGGACTGCGTGACCTATTATGAGTAGAGGCATATTATGAGAAGTCCATTTCAAAGCCGCCAGATATTCAGGCGTCTATCATTGCTACTTATCAGATGGACTTCTCATAAAGATTTAATGGCCCAGTTGTTTAAGCCAGGTCAACAGGTTTTTGTCATTTTCCCATTCTCTTTCTGACATTTTAGATGTTACGCCTTTATAAGCTTTTTCCAAGGCTTCCCGTTTGGCCTTGGAGTCTGCTCTTGCATAAACTCCTGTAGTAACTATCGAAGCATGGCCGAGGAAGTCCCTCAGGTCTACGATATGCATGGCCCCTTTATGAAGAAGGTGCATGGCTCTGCTGTGTCTTATGCAGTGGGGACTTATTCTTTGCGGAATGAGCTCCGGATTCAAATGTCTTGCCATATCTGCATATCTTTTTAGTATGTAGGCGATTCCTTCTCTTGTAAGTTTCTCGCCTCTGGAGTTTTGGAACAAAGGCGATGTGTGAGAAACGAGCGATTTCTGATTTTCAGACATATACTGTTTAATCAGAGATACCTGTTCCTTTGAAAGTGGTACTATTCGGGCTTTGTTCCCTTTGCCTACTATTTTAATCGTATATGGCTCTGACTGAATACGAAGACTGCCGACGATTAAGTCTGCCATTTCCTGCACTCTTGCAGCGGTATCGTACATCAGAGCCAAAAGCGCAAGATGTCTGCGCCCCATAGAGGTCAATTGATCCGGCTGTTCGAGAAGGAGCTTTATACCCTCAGGAGTAAGATATTCCAACGCTTTTTTTTCTGTCTTGGCCTTAGGTATGGACATTATATTCTGCCATTGAGCCATTCGATCGATGTCTTTATACATTAAAAACCGACAGAAAGACTTCACCGCTGCCAGCCGATAATTGCGTGTAGCAAGACTGATACTTTTTTCGACCTCTATCCAGCGAAGATAATCAAGTATGTTTTCTCTATTTACATGCTTGAGCATAATACGGTTAACACTTACAGACTTTTGCTTTTCCATAAAGATTATGAAGTCAATAAATGCCACTTTATACGATGCCAGCGTGTGCTTGCTCACATTACGGTCATGAGGGAGATATACACTCATAAATGAGCTTAACCGGTTTGCGAAGTCTGTCTCAGTCATCATAGCTCTTTGATTTAGATGGATAGACAAACGCGTTAATCGCAGAACTGTTCCTTTCGATGTCGGCATATGTGTTTCGAGTAAGACGCACATAATATTCAGTGGCTTCCAGAGAATGATGCCCCATGCTTGCAGACAAAATAGGAAGTGCAGCATAGATATTCATACCTTTTCTGGTCATGTTGGCCAGAGCATGTACCGCATAGGTATGGCGAAGAGAGTGAACACATGGGCCTCTGGAACGGCCACCATATTGTATCCCGCATTTTTTCAACAGCTTTCTGAAGTTGGCGTATACAGCCTTATCCGAGACGGGGGTACCGTCCAACTTTACAAACAGGTGATGCTCCGGATTTGTGAGGCCGGACAGCGGCATCCGGTTCCTGCATTCAATATAGTCTCGGAGTACATTCTTCATGGTGTCATGAAGAACTATTATTCTCTCCGCCTCTCTTTTTGTGGCGTGTATGAGTATGGTGCCGTCCTGCAGGTTGATGTCCTTGTTCCTGATTGAAAGAGCTTCGCCCATTCTTAAACCGGCACTGTATAAAAGCCGGTAAATGGCTGGGAGCGTCATGAGTGGGGAGTCTGCGTTGTTTTTGTGTGCCCTTTGGCGGTCTATTTCCGTCCATATGGATGAAAGTTCTGATTCTGTGAACACGTATGGTGTAAATGTGCTATGAGGTCTTCTCATAGCTCTGGGGACATAGCATTTACAACCTCTGCGATTCATCAGAGTAAGAAGTTTTCTCCAGACCGAGACTTTGTTATAGACAGTCCTTTCACTCTCGTTAATCCTTGTTTTGAGCCAGCCGATGATAAAACTCTCACTCACAGATGTGTCTTTCAGACCATAAGCGCATGCAAAATCATCAAAGTCTTTCAAGATACCGTGAAGATGCGTGTTGACTGCGCCGGCAGCCCGCTCCATTTCCATAAGTTGAGCCATATATGGAGCCAGAACGCTTTTATAATCAGTGTCGCTCATAAAATGTCCCTCCTTTCTGATTATAGAATGTATCCGGGACAAGCGGTACTTCAAGTGCACATTGCCGGAGCGATTCCATGTCTATGGACAGATAGCTCATAGTCGACTGACAGCTCTGATGGCCCAGAACCTCGGATATTGTTTCTATCGGTGTTGATTGTTTTAGGAGTGCAGAGGCAAGAGAGTGTCTGAGTGAATGTAGGCCATGATGCTTCCCTATGACATTCACACCACTGAGTGCGATCAGCCTGTTTATCTGACTGCAAACTGCATAGGCACTTAGGGATGTATATGGGGGCCTGTGTAGTATGAATAAATTCACAGCCGACGACTTCGGACGACCATTCTTAAGATAATCGATTATGGCATTCCCGACTTCCGACAGAAGTGGCAACTCTATGGAATTGCCGGTCTTTACCATCTTTTTCCTGATAAGATTGTTCTCCCAGTCAATCTCATCAAAAGTCAACGTGGCTATATCTGACGCGCGGAGTCCGAGCCTTGAAGCCAATAGGATGATTGCATAATCTCTTTTCCCAAGAGCACAGTTGCGATTGACGGATTCCTCGATTTTTTCGACATCTTCAGATGGATAGAACGAAGGGATTCTCTCTTTACGCCTGACTTTGAAAGCGCGAAAAAACTCATCGAAGTCATTTAAGACTACTCCATGCTCATGCCAAAAAGACATAAGCATTCTGATTGAATATCTTGCGCTTACTTTATTAGAGCAAACTCCTATATAAGACACAATATCCCCTTCTGTTATCTCCATTGGATGTACGAGTGCCTTGCCTTGAACCAGATATTCGAGGAAATAGCTTAAATTACGCTGATGGTGGACAATCGTTTTTTCTGCTCTGCGCAAACGTCTCTGTGAATCTATAAACTTCAGCATTTCCATGCCAATCTCTCCACTAAAGTCATATTTCACAGGAACTTTACTTGACCTTCTGATATGCCCGAGCAAAAGCATATCATTAAGCATCCGGACAGATCTGCGATATTCGTTTACAGTTCCCTCAGTATATATACCAAGAGCCTGTATGGAACATAGATATTCATCCCCCAACGGAGGTGAATAATCGTCAAGGCCCTTGCTCCTCAGATACTGCGCTATGCCACTGTTCCATCGTCTGATATGATTCCGTATGGATATGGCGGCATAGCGAGTGTCTCGGAGAAAAGCCTCACATCTCGAAATGAGATGCTGTAGATTCTCTTCTTTCATAAATTTACCGTTGTGTTGTAGGGCAATATTACCCATGGTAAATATAGTTATGAGAAGTTGTTATGTCAAGTAATGATGGGAGTTGACTTAAAATAAAATGAATACAGAATGAACTGGAGATAGTACTTCTCATAATATGCCTCTACTCATAATAGTTTTTATGAGAAGCTTCTCATAATACCTACATACTAAACTCCGTGCAGAAAAGCGGTTGCAACGGGTTCGAGGACGATGAAATATTCGGAATGGCAGTCCACTACTGGGAAGAAAGCGAGATAGAGGTCGGAAAGCCTGTCAACTGTCAAGTGGTGGTCAACCATACGGTAGAACTCACCGAGGAGGAAAAGGAGCAGGCACGGCAGGACGCCATCGCAAAACTCCGTGACGAGGAAGCGTCCAAAATGCGCAGACCCTCTCAATCCAAGAAAGCGACAGAGAACAGACCCCAAGTTGAACAACGCAGTCTTTTTGACTTCTAATACATTAAAGCTATGAAACCCAAGACAATGATACAGAAAGAGGTTGCACGACTTTCAGCAAGCCTGCGACCAATATCCCCCAAGCAGACCGAGTGGGCATACACCAACTGCGTTGAACATATCGCATACCGTGCCAAAAGCGGTGTGCTTACCTGCCCCGACTGCGGACACACATGGAAAAGCGGTGACGGCACTTTGTGTGACACTCTTGAAGGTTGCATCTGCCCTCACTGCGGAGCGGAACTGAAAGTGCAGGACACACGCAGACGCACTCAGAAGGGTGTACGGTATTTCTGCATACTCACCACCTGCCGGGGTTATCAGCTAATCAGAGTGGCGCAGGCTCACTATTCAAGCAAAAAGGGAGAGCCGATGAAATTTTACTGCACCGAGGTGGTACAGCGTTGGATTTCACCTGACGGCAAAGTGACCGACATGGCTTTGCTCCGCACATTTCCCTCCTACTACTGCGACCAGTGGTCGTTATACAGCGACATGGAGGTGCGACCATACAACAGCCTTTACGATGATGTCTGCAAGTGGAGCGAAGTCTATCCGCTGATACGCACAATCCCACAGCTTAGACGCAACGGGTTCAAGGGCGATTTCTACGGCATCTCACCCGTGCTGCTTTTCAAGAGGCTGCTTTCCGACACACGGATTGAAACGCTGATGAAGTCCGGAGAGATTGAGGACATGAAATACTTTATCCTCAACCCACACAACGCCGAGATGCTCTGGGCATCATATCTCATCGCCAGACGCCACCACTACAAAATAAACAGCCTTGAACTGTGGTGTGACTATCTGCAAATGCTGAACAATCTTGGGCAGGACATACACAACCCGAAGAACATCTGCCCCGCAGATTTCATTGACGCACACGACAGGGCAATGCGCAGAATAGAAGCCAAGCGAATGAAGGAGCGCACTGAGAATGAACGCCGATGGGAAGCCGAAAGGCGTGACCGTGAACAGCGTAAACTGCTGGAGGAGAAACAGCGGGAGGACGATTTCAAGGCTATGAAGTCCAAATTCTTCGGGCTGATAATCTCCGACAACGAGATAACGGTAAAGGTTCTTGAAAGCATCGAGGAATACTATGAGGAAGGCAAAGCGCAGAATATATGCGTTTTCGGAGCTGGTTACTACACAAAAGCCGATAGCCTTGTATTGTCCGCAAGGATTGGTGACAGAATAATAGAAACCGTGGAGGTTGATTTGCAGACCCTCAGAGTGGTGCAATGCCACGGCAAGGGAAATCTCAACACCCCATACCACGACCGCATTGTGGAATTGGTAAACTCCAACGCCCAGCTAATCAAGGCGAGAATGACCGCCTGATGTTTAACACGACCTGCGCCATTACTGGCGCAGGTCACAATACCCACCGATTATGAAAGTAACATTTGAACATCCGACCATCATTTTTGATGATAGGATAGCCGAAATTATCATAGAATTTGTGAACCACATTCTCTATGCCGACAGCGAGAAAACGCTACGGCAGATAGTAGCTGATTTTGCCGACAAGTACGACCTTGACCGATACTTCGTATATGGGTACGGCAGTCACCACCTATGGCTTACACAAAGGAAGATAACCACCCCCGATATAACATTTGAATACCGGATACTTATTGTAGAATACTAAACCGCAAAACTATGGCAACCAAGCTAACCGCCAACGGAGTCAGCACTACCACCACTCCCGGCACTGAACAATTCGAGGTGTTTTACACCGGCTACCGCTCACTTCGCAAGAAACACTATCAATATGATTACCGCCACACTGACGGAGAGTTATATTCCTGCGTGGCAGACACTCTCAAAGAGTGCAGACACCGCTGTGACAAGTGGCTTAACAAGAAAATCAACAACTCAAAATAATAGCGTTATGGATAACCAAGTAGCAAAAATCATACTCCAACAAATCGGAGGACGCAGGTTTGTGGCAATGACAGGAAGTCACGACTTCATAAATCTCGGCAACGGACTGAGAATGAGCCTCAGCCGTAACAAGACATCGGCTAATAGGTTGGAAATCATCTATGACGAGGGCGCAGACCTCTACGACCTGCGTTTCTACCGTCAGAGTATGAACCACAAGACCTTTGAGGTCAAGACAAAGGATATCAAGACATACGAAGGTGTCTATTGCGATATGTTGGAGGACATCTTCACTGATGTGACGGGGTTATACACCCGATTTTAACCGAACATTTGCCAAGTCGTAATATAGAGAAGGTGGGCGACCTCGTGATGAAGTTGCTCACCTTGATTTTTCCAAAAATTTCGGCCGCCAAAAGGCGGCGTTTGGGGATCTTCTTTTAATATCTCAAGATTTTCAACATATACTTGAATCAGGGAAAGAAATCACTAGATATGAAATTCGCAGATAGGAATTTTGAACCGTATAACCAATTATTTATCAATCACTATCTCAGTAGAAAGTTGATTCATATTTGTTTTTGTAGTATCTTTGCAAACTATTATGGAACAAAAAAACAAGACATTCAATATATATTGTGATGAAAGCACCCATTTACCAAATGATGGGTGTCCTTATATGATATACGGGTATGTAAGTGTAGCCTCTAATCAAATAAAAATGATACGAGAGCAATTAAAGGCTATCAAAACAAAATATAACTTTAATAGCGAATGGAAGTGGACTGGGATACACGACAAGACATATCAGATGTATCGAGAATTGGTAGAATATTTTTTCTCGGTATCCGGCCTGAATTTTAGGGCTGTAGTCGTTGACAAATCACATATAGACGAAAGTCGGGCGGAATATACATACAATGATTTTTATTTCAGAATGTATTTCCAATTATTGCATCATAAAACAGATATGACTGCGCTACATAATATCTATTTTGATATTAAGGATACTTGTAGCCAAATGAAACTGCACAAGTTAAAGGATATACTTAAATATAATGCTTCGATTGGCAATTTTCAATTTATCCGTTCTCATGAGAGCGTTTTCCTTCAACTTGCAGATGTCTTAATGGGGGCAATAAATTACAAGTTGCGGATTAAAACCGGAAACATTGAGGGGAAAGTTGTCGCAAAGCGTAGAATTATTGAATACATTGAAAGCCATTCATACGTATCATTAACTTGCACCTCTCCGCTTTCTGCACAAAAGATGAATTTATTTTATATTTCTCTTAAACATTAAGCGATGCCTTTTAATAAATTGAAAAAATATCCCGATTTGTTAGACATTGCGTTTATGTCTGACAGAGATCGGAACAATTCCTTGAGAGGGATTTTTGACAGGGATATAACGGATAATCCAGATTTTATCTTCAGAGGCAAACGGATTTATCCATTAAAAAGTGATGGGGTACTGGATATGGACAGAGAATTCACTCATCTTACCACGGAAGAAATTGAAATTGAGGAGGACGGAAAGAAAGTTAAACATCGAGTATTTGACATTCATCGTTCGCAACGCTTACATTGGATAAGACCTCACATAGAAGAAAAAATTGACGATAGTGTCATTATTTTTAGTGCAACAGAACGCGACAAGAAAGCTCGTAAAGATGTAATCAAAACATATATTTATAACAAGACCCATAAATATGTTATAGTCCTTGAATCTCAACATGGTAATTCAAAAGGCTATTTCTTGCTTACAGCGTATTATCTTAATCGAGGATATGGGGAGAAGGCGATATTAAAGAAATATCGTAAGAGATTGCCTCAAATATTATAATTAAAATACAATCTTTACCCCACTATAAAACACAAGGCTCAGATTTATGCCTTGATAAACCGAGCCTCGAAACTCCTTCTGTTTACAGATGAGCGATGCAAAGGTACAAATAAAAATTTATATACCCAAGCATTATATAATATATAACGTAAAAAAACTTATTTTGTTGTGTTAGGCACAGCGTCTATCACTTATGATTGAACAGGCATAAGTATTCTGTCAGCCTACGTCGATGGAGTTGGGCATGGAATTTGCCTTTGTAGCGGCAGTGAGCGGTATAGGTTTTGAAAATGTCGCGGTTGCCTGATTTCAGTTTTTTCAGGATGCTACTTTTGTTCACCACACCGGGGCCGCAGTTGTAGGCTAATACGCCTAACAACAGTTATCCCAACTTCATTATTATCCCAACCAAAGAGGTATATATCCTGTAAAACAGATTATTATATACGATTATGGTTGGGATAATAATTTGATTGTCCAATCAAACTTTGTTGAGTTTTTGCTACTTCAGACCAAAGGCAGCTGCAAGAGATTTTTTGACTTTGGATGTTTTGTAATGCTTTTCAATGTTTTTTGTAGTGGCATCATCCATTATGGCAAGAGCCTTGATCATTTGTTCTTTGGATATGCCGACATACTTCATGGTCGTTTCGATACTTTCATGTCCGAGCAACCGTTGGATTTGTACGATGTTCACACCATCTTCCAGCCAGTGTGTCGCCCTTGCATGCCGCAAGCTATGACAATGGAATTTGTCCGATACCATTGGTGATTTGGATGCATATAGTTTAAGACGTTTTGAGACTGCCTCCTGACATAGCTTCGTATTTCTCCTGCCGTTGATTGGAAAGAACAGAAAGTCCGATGGAACAGGGGCTTTCCCATGGAACACGGATATATAATGACCGATGATTTTTGCCACGCTTTTTAGAAGATAGATGCAACGGCGTTTGCTTCCCTTTCCTGTCACCCTTATGCACGGACTCTTACTGCCAAGAGCGATATCGGCTATTTTTAGTGAAAGTACTTCATCTACACGTGTTGCAGTGCTGTACATGACATTGAACAGGGCAAAATCTCTCTTGCCTGTTATGGAGCCTGTGTCTATTGATGCAAACAAGGCTTTTATTGTTTCCCTTGATATGACCTCCGGCAGCTTTTTTACCGGACGTATCCTTTTTACCGATGTGATACTACATCCATACTTTATGAACGCGACATTTTTCCTAGATAAAAAAGCTATAAAGCTTCGCAAAGCCGCCAAACGCAGGTTGCAGGTTGACGGTGAACAGCCTTTTGCCTCTTTCATCCATGCAAGCCAATTTTCAATCGTGTCCACTCGGAAACAATCCCCGACAAGAGTCTCCCGCCTTATCCCCTTCACTGACTCCAGATAATCAAGGAAGAGTCCAAGTCCGTTCCTGTATGATCTGATTGCATTCCCGCTTAGGTTTCTCACTTCTGTCAGATAGTACCCTTGCCATTCATTGATGGCTTCCCCCACCATTATGTGTTCTTTAAGTTCCTTAGTCATTTTCGAAGTATTTGTTTAACCCCGGCAGCAGTTCATCGTAAGCGGATCCGGTAACAGACTCCAGTTCTTCCGAGAGCAGCGGCACGAGTTTGTAATAGTATATTGTATTCTGTAAATATCTGTGTCCCATAGATCTGCTGAGGCACACCAGCTTCCTGTCCCAATCAGAATTTGAACCGTCCCCGCACCATTTGTTGATGTTTGTCACCGCATAGTTGCTCCTCAGGTCATAAGCACGGGCATAATCATTACTGACCCGCTTCCACAGCTTTTTGAAGTTGGAGCTTACCCATGCGTCGGAATACGGTCTGTCGTATTCATTTGGAAAGAACGTCTTTCTTCCGGGCATGATGGCGTCCATTTTCTTGTCGTATATTTCCAGGGCCTGTCTCATGGATTCATGTAATGCCACACGATGCTCATTATAGCCTTTCGTTTGGCAGATATTGATAACACCCGCTATCAGATCAACATTGCAACGTTCAAGAAGGCGGGCCTCGGTGGTTCGCATGCCGGAACTGTATAGAAGCCGGAAGAATACCGGAAGTTCAAGCCGGACCAGCGACGCTCGGATGTCATTACATGTGGCTGATGGGGTGAACGAGTCTGCCTCCGCAAAGAACGCGGCCAATTCTTCCTGAGTGAACGGATGTGGCGTATACGTACAACGGTTGGCTCTAGGGGTGGTCAGAGGCAGTCGCAGTGCCGTGAACCCTCTGCCATTGGCAAACCTGACAAACTCACGGACGGCTCCGATCCTGTTGTTGCGGCTTTTTGCGGACTCTTTTTCTCCGCGCTTGCAGAAATCATCAATAATGCAGGCTGTCAGCTTTTTAGCATTCGGATATTTTGATGCGCAGAACTCATTGAACCTTCGGAGCCTCTCCATTGTACGGCTATTGAGCCTGCCCGATGCCTCTATATGGGATTGGTAGGTCTCAAGCATCTTGGATATGATACTCGGACGGAACGGAAGCCCACAGACTTTGGGGCGTATAGGCTTATGTATATAGCCGGGATC
Organism: Muribaculum intestinale; assembly: GCF_002201515.1. Lineage (NCBI taxonomy): Bacteria > Pseudomonadati > Bacteroidota > Bacteroidia > Bacteroidales > Muribaculaceae > Muribaculum > Muribaculum intestinale. The sequence continues at coordinate 559,686 of NZ_CP021421.1, read as the reverse complement.
CGGAGGGTATGACGGCAACGAAAACCGCACCCCTGTTTCCGTGGCGATATGTCGGACCAGTCTTCTGATGATTATGCATCTGGCTCTGTGGGTATAGTATTTTTCACTATCGCGTCTGTGACTCCATTCGGCTATCAACATGTCGTTCATTACACCACCGTGTGATTCACAATAGCGTAGAAAGGACTTTAGATATATTCCGGTTGCATAATCCAGTCTCCCTTCCTTTGTCAGAAGATTTGTATATTCTTCAACAATACATCCGATATTCTTCATTTCATTCATCCGTATAGGTTTTAGGCAATGGATACTTCTCTATGCTGAGTCCCAGTTCCCGAAGATGCGTGATGTCTGAGTCAACGTACGCTTCGACTGCCTGAGGGCAGGTATGCCCCAAAATGCCACTTATTATGACTGATTCTGTGCCTGCTCCGAGAAGCCGTGTGGCAAGATTATGCCGGAACACACCGATTCCGCGATGGCTTTCGCCGGGACGCAGCCCAAGTTTGTCAAAGACTCCGGATATTATAGTCCCGATGCTTTTGTATGAAAGTCGTTTTCCGGGTTGTACTTTACTTGGGAAGACGTATTCAGAACGGTCTTCCGCATTTCTTTCGTTCAGGATATATATCAACAGCGCATTGCCGACATTGGCTGACAACGGCAGCACAAGGGGGTACCCGGTCTTTACCTGTATCAACCTGATTTCTTCGTTCTCCCAGTCAATGTCTCCGGATTTGAGGTTTGCAATATCACAGCCACGCATACCGGTATACAAAGCCAAAGCCACTATGGCTTTCTCTCTCAGGGTCATTCGATTGTCCAACGGATTGGACAGACAGTCCTTGATTGCTTCCACTTCAAAGTCCCGTAGATTGTTATAGTTCCTTTTCTTGGGTTTCATCTTCGGCAACAACGAGATGATTCGTGGAATGTCAGGTGACAGGTCTCGGATCTTGTCCAATGCCAATCTGAGGTGGGACTGGGTGTGTTTTGAACCTTTTCGCTTTCCGGTCATGAAAAAATCCAAGACCAATTTGTCTGTTACCTCATTCAACATTACCGCCCCAGCAAGCTGTATCTAACATTTGAAAAGGGACCCGGATAGCATTTGAAAAGGGGACCACCCGGGATGGGGATGCAAAGATAATTATATTTGTTGAGTCATCATTTCCTGAGTTTCTTTCATGCGGTATGATTTGCCTGTCATGTTAAGCAGTATAGCCTTGTGGGTCAGGCGGTCTACCATTGCGGTGACCAGTACTTTGTCGTCAATAATCTCGTTCCAGCGGTTGAAGGCGAGATTGGTTGTGACGACGGTCGTCTTCTTGTCGGTGCGGAGGGAGAGATGGTTAAAGAGCATCTCTGCGCCGGCCTTGTCGCAGGAGACGTATCCGAACTCATCACAGATGACCATGTCGTATCTCTCGAACTTGTTTTCCAGCGACCGGAGTGTCAAAGCGTTGCGGCACTCGCGTATCTGCGTGAGCAGTCTTGGCACGGATGTGAACAGCACCGAGTGTCCGGCATTACATGCGGCGATACCGAGAGCTGTCGCCAGATGAGTCTTGCCTGTTCCGGGATTGCCGTATAGAATGAGGTTGCGTCCGTTTTTGATGAAGTCGAGTGTCTCGAGTGTCGGGAGCGCTTTCCGGGCATCGGCGGGCAGAGCGTCGGTGTCGATTTCGTTAAGATAGCGAAGTTGCGGGAACCCTGCGTTTTTGATGCGGTGACGGCGCTGGTTTTCAGAGCGGTTCTCTTTTTCGCGCCGGAGCAGTTCGGCTGTAAACCGCCATAGGTTCCATTGTTCGTCGGCGCTCTGCTGTATAAGCAGGTCGATGTCGCGCCGCACAAGCGGGAGTTTAAGGTCGAAAGCGCATGAGCGAATGAGCTCCCGAAGTCCGTCACGGTCTGTTTCATGTATGTCTGTCATTGTCATTCAGTGTATTGGTTGTTTTTTGGGGGGGTATTCAGTCTGCCTGCGATGCGCGGGTATATTCCATAAATGATGAAAGCATGTCAAGGGTATGGCTTGCCGAACTTTCTATTTCAGCCTGTTGCGGGTCGGGAACGTTCGTTGCCGCGATATCGGCGGTTGACTGCATATGTCCTTCCGCCGAGATCATCTGAGCCTGTATCTGTTCAGATGAGAGGCGCTGGAGCCCGCGGGACGAAAGACTTGTGGCGGCACGGACGATGTCAGTGTATGCCAGATTGTTGTCGCGGGTGAACACAAGCAGTTCTATGAAGCTTCGCGGAGACTCGCGGAAGTGTTCGCGGTAAAGCGCCGCCACCGACGGATGTACCTGTTGCAGAGCCACAGACCGCCCCAGAGCGGCCGGTTTGCGCAGGAATGTACCCAGATAATGCATCAGGTCGATGACCCAGTCGCCGGAGCGTCGGCTTCGGGCATGATTGGCCACCTTGTCGCGTCCGTAAAGCACCACGATGCGCTCGGAATACAGCTTTACCGCCACCTGCGAGCCCACCAGACGGTCGGGCACAGAGTAGTGCACTCCGTCAACGGTTATCGTTGAATACTTTCCGACGCGGTACAGCCGCTGCTCGAAGCAGCCGATGTCACCGTGGTCCAACGGACGTAGCGCCGCCAGATCGGCCTGTATGCGCAGGCGTTTTTCTTCCGCCGACATGTTGGACGCCTCTGTGTTGAGCCTGTCGCAGACTGCCGCCAGATGCGTCTGCGCGGCATCCAGGGAGTCAAACCGGACCTCGAACGAGAATGCACGACGCCGGATATATTCCACCGAACGTTCCACCTTGCCTTTTTCCCATCCCGAGCGAGGGTTGCAGAAATGGGGTGTGAAACAGTAGTGTACCTCCATGCGCAGCAGCGCATCCGTGTGCTCGCGGTCGCGCCCGAGGAACTTCTTTACGGCGGTACGCATGTTGTCATAGGCCATCACGCGCGGGGTGCCCCCCAACTCCCGGAAGCAGTTGCGGTGGGCTTCCATAAGAGCCAGGGTATCTTCGCGCGAAAACAGATATGCCTTGCGCATATTGCTGTGGTCGAGGGTGAATACCGCCATGTGAAGGCGAGTCCTGACTCCACCGATCCACAGGGTAAGCACGCCCCAGTCGAACTCGCAACGGAATCCAGGCTCATAGTCCTGACGGATATATGCCTTTGCAGGCTTTTCTTGCGACTTCGGCGCTGCCTCCAGCGCACGGACATACTGACATACTGTGGAATAGGCGATACGCACGCCATCGTCCTGAAGACGTCGCCACATATCGAGCTTGCGCATCTGCTGCTTGTGCAATCCGGCAGCGACGTTCTCCCGGTTGCGGGCGATAAAACCATCGATGCGACGGCGGACATCATCGGTCACAACACGCCTGACGCGTCCGCTGCTGTCATACTTCGGCCTGGTCAGCAGATAATCGTCAACCTCCCGCTCTGTCGGTGACGGGCCGGCCTCTCTCTCGAACTCGCGCAGATACTTGCGCACGGTCTTGCGGCTCATGCCGTTGCGGCGCGCTATCTCGCGGATGCTCATCCCCTCGCGGCGATGAGACAGAATAATGGATGTTTTTTCCTCCATGTGTAGCATTTTGTGGAATCGTTGATGTCGTTCTTTCTAATCAACGATATCCGGTTGAACTTACCCATGGGGTGGGTCCCTTTTCAATTGCTCTACCTGGGTCCCTTTTCAAATGTTAGATGCAGTCGCCACGGTCGAATCTCTCCTTGTGTTGTTCGTTGACATAGTTGAACACTGCACACAGCATCTTCGGCCCCTCGGCATTACCGAGAAAGTGCTGCTTGATGATGAGAGGATTGATTGCCTCTTCATCTTTCACAAGCGAGGCATGAATCTCGCTTATGCGGACACGGATTGAGTCCAAATACTTGTTGAGCTCAATATCTCTCTTGGACTTTCCAAAGGAAAGTCCTTTGGCGGCGTTCCAGTTGTCAGGGTCGACACTACGGTTGATGTTGAACTCGGCTCGCTGGCCGGAAACGGTTATGCGAGCAAAAATCGGAGTTTCCCCGGATTTTTTCTGCTGAGCCTTTCGTATCATAAAGGTCAGCGTGTAATAATTCGCTTGATACATAAGAGTCTTTTTTGACATAAAGTTAATAATCTCATGTCGTGCTCTTATGGTGCAGAAATTTGAATATCAGCGAAATATGATCTTTTCGGGTGTAAGAATCGAGACCAGCAAAAAGATTTCCTCAGAATTTACACCTGCATTTGAGCGCAGATACTGACTCGTTTTAGTGGGGTCTGAAATTCTTTACCCGTAGTTTTCAATGATTTACCTATAAATGGAGTGGTGCCCGAACCCATTTATGGAAAATCGGCGAAAATTGGGGTGTATTCGGGGTAGTCGTGTGTCTGTAACTATGCGTCAGTCAGAAGATTGGCAAGTCTTCGGGTGTAAATTTTGAATTTTCAAAATCTATTCCCGATTCTTACACCGCAGAGTGCTCAGATATGCCGATTTTTGCGGTTTGTGCAAAAATAAAAACCGTTGAAAATGTCTGATTTTCAACGGTTTTCCACTTTCTGTGGTCTTTAATAGTGACCCCGGAGAGGCTCGAACTCTCGACCCAATGATTAAGAGTCATTTGCTCTACCAACTGAGCTACGGAGTCATTTTGTGAATCATGCACATTAAATGTTGTGATGATTTGTGCAATTTGGGAGGCGCTTGAATCTTTATTCTTGCGAGGTCTGCCTCATTGGTTGGTGAGGTGTTTCCCTCAATTGCGATGCAAAGTTAAGGAGCTTTTTTGTATTGTCCAAATATTTTTGAAAATATTTTGAAAATATTTTTTATATCATTGAATACTTCATTGAATATTAGTGTGTTGTGTAATGCCGGATTATTGGCCGGCAGGCACGGATGTGGCGGAATCAAGTATGTCGTTGAAATATTTTCGTGCCTGCTTCCAGCTGACATAATATTTGTCGGTCCCGGGAAAGCATACGGGATGTTCGTTTAGGTCGAGTCTGATATATGGTGTCCCCGAGGGAGCCACGCAGATTATCATCTGTAGGTTGGTGGCCATCGGGGTGACATAGAAGTTTTTCCAATATCGGCTGACGCTGTCAAGGTCTTTGCTTACATAATAACATCCCGGAAGCCGGATTAATGATAAAAAAGGCATTACGGTTTCGGCGTGTCCGAACCTCAGATTTAATGATGCTTTGGAACGTCCTGACAAAAAGTAGTCGGTCGTGTTTATGAAATCGGCAAGCAACGCACGCGTTATGTCCGACGGTATCGACGAGTATACCGATGTGGTTCGTTCGAGATATTGCGTGATATTGCGGCATTCCCACATTTTGTTGGCTTCCTCTATAGTATAGAATTCTGCGAGGAAGTCTCCGTCAATTCCTGAGGCGTTGAGCCCGCATAGGAATCCGAAAAGAGAGATTGCGAATTGCCTGGCATCATCCCGGTTCATTGTATCATGTCCGACAAGTCGCCACACCGGTTCGAGGGGAATATTCTTTTTATAAAATGAGTCAAGAGCCTCTGCCCATGGAGCATCCTTCCTGATATCAAGATATGCAGAATCGATTGCAAACGGACGCATGAGAGGTGAGTTTACTTTGCCGGATGAGGTAAGTATCTCTACATTGTCGTCAATGCTTGATAGCTTATGTGTGAACTCATACATGCTCATTATACAGCGAGGGATGTACGATGATATAGCCTCGATATGGCTGTTTTTCACCAAAGCAGGCCACGTTCTATAGATGCGGGCTGCGATTCCCTGCTGTTCCTTCATTCCAAGAGAGTCGAGTGCTCCCCATTTGTCTTTAGACAGCTCGAGAGTCCGATTTACTATATCGAGCATCGAATCGCCTTTGGCGGATAATGTATTTTGTTTTTTTGCTTTCATTAGTGTATCGCGAATTTTATTCGCACGTTTTGGCGATGTCTCGTAGCGTGCACCGTGGCGTCCGAGGTGATTTATCATAATAACTGATAGCGTGTCGGGGAGGGCCATGCGGCTTTCGGGAGCCGGATACGGGTTGGCTGAACCGCGACATTCGTCGAATGTGTAATCGGTAGGCCCGTTATTGTTGCCGGCAAAAGCACTTGCCGCGATGAGGAGAATGTTGATGATGATAATTGCCTGACGATACATTTCTTTGTAAATTTGCCAATTATAATAATAAATTTCAGATCTGTTATGATGACTCGTGACGAACTTGTCGCCCTTCTTAAAAAGAACGCACCTGACGCTGTAATTGTTGCTGCAAGCGAGATAATTGACAATGACGGCTCTATAGCATGGCCGTATATGCTCCGCAGTGAGGCATTTTTGGCAACCGGACATCTCGGACGTGCGCTTGGCGATTTACACATGGCAATGTCTATTGAACCCAGCGAGGCAATCCGTCAGCGTATCGATGCTCTACAGAATGTGATAGCATTCCGTAATACTGATATTTTGAATCCATGACATGAATCTTTCTTATGATGGAGCCGAGAATTCTTTTCGCATAAAAAAGCATCCAGCAGTAATTGCCGAATGCTTTTGGATAATAGAATATTAACCGAAGGAGGGGAGAAGCCGGTATGGCTTTTGTAGATGGGGAGTGTTCAGCAAAGGCCCTTGTCCTGACCATGTTTGAGAACAGCCTCGCAAATAAAGTCTGTGATGCTGTCGACTTGCTGAAGCACAGCGTGCACTGTGGCGGGGGCATTAAAACCATAGCGCTTCACTGTTGATTTCTTGCGGCCTGCTCCGGGACGACGGCCGCCTCTTTTCTTTGCAAAGTTTTCCATAAGTTATAAGCCTAAAACTACTAATAGCACAAATTTGATTTCACAAATGGATTGTCCACACCTTTATTATGTGGAATTTGTGTGCAAATTTACTAAAAAGAAAAGTATGGCATAAATTTTTAATATAATTTTGTGTAAAAGGTAGCATGTTTATTTAAAACGCACACACATAATCATATGTGTTAACTAAAATTAACTTACTGTCAAAATCTGAAATCACACATGCGTTAATAGAATGTAAGCAAGTGTCAGTGTTAGAATTTGAGATGGAATGTATGATGGTATTGTTTTATCATACCCGTATCTCTGTCATATATAATACTCGACGATTTCTACCAGCCCGGCTCTCAAGGCATATTTGGTAGCTTCATACACATTGTTGATTCCAAGTTTCCGGAATATGTTTTTTTTGTGTGTCACGATTGTATGTATGCTTGATATTCTTTCCGAAGCAATCTCCTTTACTGTCATCCCCTTTGCTATGAGTCTGAGTATATCAGTCTCGGTTGGGGTAAGATTGTTGGATAACTCGCGGCGTTCGGGTGTCTGTATGAGCATATTGGCAATCTGATGGCATATAAAACGCTCACCATGACATGCGCAAAAGCAGAGCACAGTGTATCTCGTCGGCCGATGTCTCTTTCAGAATCATGCTTATGTTGCACTCTGCGCTTATACGCCTCATAAAGTTGTCGCTAAGTTCGTTGGAAAACAATATCCAGTGAGCGGATGGAAAGCGTCTCACAATTATCAATAATTCCTCTATGCCGTTGATGTCAAACAGAGTATAGTCAAGCACCACAACGCTGTGGGAATCTTCTGACAGTCTGGACACAAGATGTTGCTTGTCACAGATATCAGTAATGCTTGCGTTGCTGAATATAAAGGATATATACCCGTGCATCCCTGCGCGGGTTATATCCTGGTTGTCAGCTAATATAAAAGTTGCACTATCCACCATTTTTTCCTTAGAAATTGGTTTAGATAGTCTTACTACATGATTTTATCCAATAGGATATTCGTCAAAAGCGTAAAGAACAGTCGAAAGGTAACGCTCTCCGGTATCAGGAAGCAGGGCTACGATGGTTTTGCCCTCGTTTTCAGCCTTCTTTGCAAGTTGCAGAGCGGCATAGAGCGCTGCGCCCGACGATATTCCTACGAGTAGACCCTCTTTTTCAGCAAGCATACGCGATGCTTTTATCGCGTCGTTATCCTCTACAGGCATTATGAGGTCCACTACTTCCGGGTTGAAGTTATTGGGCACGAATCCTGCACCTATCCCCTGTATCTTGTGTGGGCCGGGATTTCCTCCTGACAATACCGCAGAGGAAGCTGGCTCGACAGCTACAGCAACTATTGCCGGATTGTGTCTTTTCAATCCGGAGGCAGTACCGCTGATTGTGCCTCCGGTGCCTACACCTGCCACGAAGATATCGATTTCACCATCAGTATCCTCCCATATTTCCCGGGCTGTAGTCTGCTCATGTATTGCCGGATTGGCTGGGTTGTCAAACTGTTGCAGTATCACGGCGCCTGCATTTTCTTCTTTCAGTTCGTTGGCTTTTCGTATAGCGCCTTTCATACCTTCCGCTCCGGGAGTGAGCACGAGTGTCGCGCCAAGAGCCTTAAGCAGGTTCTGGCGTTCGAGGCTCATGGTTTCCGGCATGGTAAGAATCAGCTTGTATCCTTTTACTGAAGCCACCCATGCAAGTCCGATTCCGGTATTGCCGCTTGTCGGCTCTATTATAGTAGTACCGGGCGTGAGAGTCCCATTTTTTTCTGCCTCATTAATCATTGACAGTGCCACACGGTCTTTGACACTTCCACCGGGATTGAAATATTCTATTTTAACAAACAGCCGTGCTTTTAGATTTTCTGCCTGTTCGATGTTTTTTATTTCAAGGAGTGGGGTATTTCCAATAAGTTCAGTGAGATTTTGATATATCTTTGCCATAAGCGTAGAATTAGTTTGTTTCAAGCTGACGGTATGAAATTGCAGTACCTCGCTGTAGGGTTGTCAGGACAATAATTTCTTAATACCGTTCATGCAAAAGTAGTAATGAATTATATTCTGTACAATACCACATAAATGGTATTGGTGATACCGTGATAGGGTCATTCCCACCCGATACAATACGCTCCGGCATAGAGATACCTCTTGCCGGAGCGTTGATGGCTGATACCGGGCATTTTATGTCAGTTTACATAGGATGCGGCATGACGGGAATACTATTTAGGTTGATTTGCCGGAGCGGTTTCCTTCTGGATAAACACGAATACAAGAGCTATTACAGCGGCGATGAGGTAGGGGGCAAACATCCCGTGAAAGCCGCTACCGTGGCTGTGGAGCGTAGATGGTATGTTCTGGAGTATGCCACCGAATATAAACATTATGCCGTTGAGAAACGCACTTGAAGTACCCACCAGCGGACCGCCGGCAACGTCTCCGCCGACACTGAATGCCAGCATATGGGCCGTGGCTCCCATACCGATTACAAACATCATTGTCACCATAAGCCATACCGGCATCTTTATATAGATTACACCCACAAGGCCGATTATCATGAGCAGGACTCCGATTATGCTTGGTATGCGGCGGCTGTGTATCCTGTTGCTCCACTGAGGCCAGAAACATGAGCCTACTGCCAGGCCGAGCCATAGCATAGCAGAGCCAAGATTGCCGTTGTCAAGAGTATAGCCTGCTTCAGTAAACAGTTTTGGTGTCCACACTACACCCAACGCAAGGTTAAGTCCGAATACAATGCCTCCCCACATGGCTGCAATCCACATCTGAGGCATCTTTACAATCTGCTTGAGATTGTCGGCTACTACCTTGAACGGGTCTTTCTTCGTGACTACCGGAGTCGGGTTTCTCATATACAATATAGCGAGTACGACGAGCAGCACCCCGAAGAATCCGAGGTAGATAAACAGTTTCTCATAAGTGAGATGAGCAAGTAGACCTTCGGTAATCGGCTGCTGTATGGCGCTCGACAGTGACGAGAGCACCTGGACGTATCCGAACATAGTGCCATATGCCGCCATGCCGAACCATACACCTCCGATATATCCCGCTCCTACAAATCCGCAGCAGGCTCCGAGAGCCATAAGTACCTGGGCTAGCAGTATTACGGTATAGCTTGTTGCCAGACCATACAGAAACACCCCGGCAGTGACGAAAATAAATGCAGGGATAAGCACCTTGCGCGAACCAAAGCAGTCGAGGAAGGCTCCTCCGAAAAACTGGAATATGGCGAATGCCCATGTGTATGTGCCGGCGATAAGGGTCAGATGTGATTCATCAAGACTGAGGGCCGATTTTATATCTCCCTGCACTACACTGAACATTGTCTGGACATTGAACAGATAGATGGTGAAGACGGTCACGAGAATCCATACCCACCAGGCCATCGGTCCGCCAAGGCGATATTTGGCCGGGGCTATATTGGTATTGTTAGCTGTCATAATATGGGAATATTATTTGTCAAGTTCTGATGCATACATCCATTTTTTGTCGCGGTTGCGGTCGTATACCTTACGCCCTGCGACATAAGTGGCCTTGTTGAAGTTGTTGAGTCCGAGGGTCATGAGCACAAACAGTTTCTCAAAAATAGTGTTGGAGAATTTCAGACGCCATGTCGCGAACTCCGACGGCTTCAGGTCGAGCACTGCGATATCCGCCTCATAGCCCGGAGCGATACTGCCGATTGTATTCTCAAGATGAAGGGCTTCGGCGCCGCCGCGAGTGGCGAGGTAGAAACTTTTTACAGCATCAAGATTCTTCATCTGTAACATAGCCACCTTATATGCCTCGTTGAGCTGACGTGGTATGGAGAAGTTGGTGCCACCACCAACATCGGTGCCCATGCCTGTGCGCACGGGACGGCTCGGCTCTTTGGCCTCCCAGTATTTGAATTCTCCGTCGCCAAGGAAGAGATTGCTGCTTGGGCAATGGGCTACTCCGCAGTCGCATTTATGCAGTGTCTGCCATTCCTCCTCACGCACAATACAGCAGTGGGCCATTATCGACCTTTTGTCGACGAGGCCGAAATGTCGGTAGACCTCAGTGTAGTTGGGCTGGTCAGGGAACAGCTGTGTTACCCAGTCAATCTCACTCTGAACTTCATCGAGATGGGTATGCATATACACACCCTGGTCGATGTAGCGTTGGTATAGCTCGCCGGCGAGTTGTAGCTGTCGCGGTGTGGAGGTAGGAGCAAACCTCGGTATGATGGCATACAGCTGTCGGCCGCGGTGATGCCACTTCTTGAGCAGTTTCTCCGCGATTACTATCGACTGGTCGGTGTCCGGGTCCTTTAACGAATCGGGCAGATTGCGGTCCTGCAGCACTTTGCCACTGATCATTCTGGTATCATAGCGTTCGCTCTCCTCGAAGAAGGCGTCGACGCTTGTCTCGAATGTAGTGGCAAATACATTGGCAGTAGTTGTTCCCTGCTCAAGCAGCTGTTTGAAGAATTCGCGGGCTACCTCGTCGGCAAATTTCTTGTCTTTGAATTTACTCTCGGTAGGAAATGTGTACTGATTAAGCCAGTTGAGAAGTGTGTCGCCGAATGATCCTATCATAGGACTCTGCACATAATGTACGTGGCAGTCGATGAATCCCGGCATTATAAGCGAGTCTTCATATGTGTCTATATCGCCTTGTCCTAATTGTGGATATTTGGGTGCTATTTCAGGATAATTGCCTACATCGACTATATGTCCGTCCTGTATTATTACGAGGCCATCATTGAAATAGTCGTAGCATTTCTCTTCGTTATTAAGGAACGGATCGGCCTTGAATGTCAGAATCTGGCCGCGTAATCCCGTCAGTCTGCCACCTTCGGGATTTACAGGTATGGGTGAATTGGTCATCTTGCGTATATGTTTGGTTTGACTTATATGGATTAACATTTATTATTAAACAATCTCTAAATATCAACACCTGGGATATAGAATTGGTTCCGTTTTTTGCGATATACACAAGGTGTGCATAAATTTTGAATATTTTCGGCGTGGAGCATCTTTTTTCGAATTAAAATTTGGAAGATTGAAAATTTATGCATATATTTGCATCGGAAGTAATATTCAAAATGCATATTTAATGTATATGAGCAATTCGTTTATACAGAATTATTGGTGGTGCCTCGATGACATATATCGATGGCTCCCGGCTCATATATTATAATGACAAGGGTTTTCCGTAAATACAATTTAGGTAATAATAGATTCACAGGTAGCCGTCGATTGAGTTTATACTCGGTCGACGGTTTTTAATTATGAAGCCTGGTAAATTACATTAACAAACCAACGACAATACATATCATATAGTATGAAAACTATCGCACATGGGCCTGCATTTATGGTGGATGAGAAAGGCTACTACGGACGTTTCGGTGGCGCTTATATTCCTGAGATTCTGCATCGTAATGTGAAGCAACTTTCAGATGCTTTTGCCCACTATGTAGATGACCGTGATTTTAATCATGAACTGGACATACTACTTTCCGATTATGTTGGGCGTCCGTCGCCGCTTTATCGTGCCGCACGTCTCAGTGAGCGCTATGGAGCTGAAATATACCTCAAGCGCGAGGATTTAAACCACACCGGAGCACATAAAATCAACAATGCCATAGGTTCGGTACTCCTTGCGCGGCGCATGGACAAAAAACATATTATCGCCGAGACGGGAGCCGGACAGCATGGCGTCGCGACCGCTACAGTGTGTGCGCTTATGGGGATGGACTGTACAGTCTTCATGGGAGCCACCGATGTCATGCGTCAGCAGCCCAATGTACAGCGCATGCAGATGCTCGGAGCGCGTGTCGTAGCCGTAGAGTCTGGCAACAAGACCCTTAAGGATGCTACCAACGAGGCTATCCGCTACTGGTGTTGCCATCCTGATAGCTTCTATGTGATAGGCTCTACCGTTGGCCCCGACCCATATCCACGTATGGTCGCCCACTTCCAGTCGGTAATCAGTCGGGAGATGAAGGCCCAGTTGCTGGAGCATACGGGACGCGAATTTCCCGATGCCGTGGTTGCATGTGTGGGAGGCGGAAGCAATGCCGCCGGCGCTTTCTATCATTTTATAGATAATCAGGATGTGCGTCTCATAGCGGCCGAGGCTGCCGGAATGGGAGTTGATACCGATATGACTGCCGCTACTATAAGTGTCGGTACAGAAGGTATAATACATGGAGCCCGCACTATGGTGATGCAGACTCCCGACGGACAGATTGTAGAGCCATATTCAATATCGGCCGGACTTGACTATCCCGGTATCGGGCCGCTTCACGCACATCTTGCCGACTGCGGCCGCGAGGAGGTGGTGGCCATAACCGACCGTGAGGCCCTTGATGCCGCCATGCTTCTTACCCGTACCGAAGGCATAATTCCCGCCTTGGAGTCGGCGCATGCGCTTGCTGCGCTTGAGCGGATTCGTTTCGAGTCAGGGCAGACGATAGTGGTAAATCTTTCCGGTCGCGGTGACAAGGATATGCATACATATCTTTCCAATCTGCCGTCGGATTTCGGCAGATGACACGCGCCAATATCTCAATCAAATAAATCCGGTCAAAAAGTAATGACCGGTATATATTAAACAGTTCAGAACATTTACTTATGAATCTATATATCAACTCCCGTACCATCCCGGCCGATTTGCAGACACCTGTGGCTGTATATCTCAGGCTGCGCGACCTCTACCCGGAATCGGCACTCCTTGAAAGTTCCGACTATCACACCACTCAGAATGCAAAGAGCTATGTCGGCATTGAGCCTATGGCCTCTTTTCGTGTCGATGCCGGAGGCGTTGTCTCCATGAAGTTTCCCGACGGTACGGTCGAGTCTGTCGATGATGCCCCGGGGAGCATGGTAGTCGATGCGTTACGCTCATTTGTGGGTCGTATAAATATAGCAGGGGGCACATCCCCCGGTCTGCTCGGCTTTACTGCCTACGATGCGGTTAAGTATTTCGAGAAAGTGGCGATATCTCCCAGAGAGGAGCGCTTTGCGTCTGTACCCGACATGTACTACATACTTTTCCGCTACATAATATGTTTCGACCACTATAAAAACCATATCACAATTGTAGAGCACCTCGACTCTGAGGATACTCCATCGGCTATTGACGATATTGTGGCGATGCTGCATGACAATAACTTGCCGCAGTTTCCGTTCCATGCTGTGGATGAGCCGCGTGCTTCAGTATCCGACGACGATTATTGCCGGATGGTGGAGCAGGGTATAGCTCATGCACGGCGCGGCGATGTGTTTCAGGTGGTATTGTCGCGAAGGTTTGAGCAGCATTACATCGGTGACGACTTCAATGTGTACCGCGCACTCCGCTGTGTCAATCCATCGCCTTATCTGTTTTACTTCGACTTCGGCGACTTCCGTATATTCGGCTCGTCACCGGAGACTCATCTCCGTGTACAGGATGGTACTGCATATATCGATCCTATTGCCGGCACATTCCGCCGCACAGGTGATGATGTCCGCGACCGGGAACTGGCCGATGCTCTGCTTGAGGATGAAAAGGAGAATGCCGAACATATAATGCTTGTCGACCTTGCCCGAAATGACCTGAGCCGGGGTGGGGGACATGTCGAAATCGACTTTCTGCGTCAGATTCGCTACTACTCCCATGTGATACATATGGTTTCGCGGGTCAAAGCCACACTTCCCGACCTGGCTGATGTGTTTTCGCTGTTTGCCGGCACCTTTCCTGCCGGCACACTGAGCGGAGCGCCAAAGGTGCGGGCGATGGAGATTATCGATACTCTGGAGCCGCACTCCAGGGTGGTGTATGGAGGATGTATCGGGCAGATTGGCTTTGACGGTTCACTCAACCAGGCCATTGTAATACGCAGTTTTCTAAGTATGGAAAGCACTCTATACTCTCAGGCAGGAGCGGGGATTGTGGCGCGTTCAATGCCCCGCAATGAGCTTCAGGAGACAGAAAACAAACTTGGAGCGCTTGCTGCTGCCGTGAAATACGCCGAATCGTTCAATAATTGATAATTTCATTGACTATGAGACTTCTGATACTCGATAATTACGATTCATTCACATACAATATAGTACACTGTGTGCGCTCGCTCGGATATGAAGCCGAGGTAAGACGCAACGACGAGATTTCCATAGCTGAAATTGATGCATTCGACAAGATAATAATATCGCCCGGTCCCGGCATACCGTCGGAAGCAGGAATACTCCCGCGGTTGCTTGAATGTTATGCCGACAAAAAGTCGATATTTGGCGTGTGCCTCGGACATCAGGCCATTGCCGAACATTTCGGTGCTCGATTATATAATATGCCTGAAGTATGTCATGGTGTCAGTTCCATGATGCGTGTTGTGGCTCCCGATTATATATTCGATGGCCTCCCCATTGAGTTTCATGCGGCGCGCTACCATTCGTGGGCTGTCGACGGCGAATCCATTCCTGAGCATCTTGAAGTGACGGCATATAGCCTGGATGGTACGGTTATGGGATTGCGGCATCGCACTCTGGATGTGCATGGCGTACAGTTTCATCCCGAGTCGATAATGACTCCCGAGGGCATAGGGATTATTGAAAACTTTCTATGCACCGTGATGAAATAGGTTTCTGAAGTACATCCGTATCATACCTGACTTACCGGATTGGATATAAAATCGAATTATACAGCAATGAAAAATATATTAGGCAAACTTATTGAGCATGCGTCGCTGAGTCGCGACGAGGCGCGCAAAGTGCTTCTGGATATCGCCGACGGTAAATGCAACGACTGCCAGCTCGCGGCCTTCATGACAGTGTATCTGATGCGCGGCATTACACTCGACGAGCTCATTGGCTTTCGCGATGCTATCCTTGAGCGGCGGCTGCCCGTTGAGTTCGACAGGACGGATGCCATTGACATAGTCGGTACCGGCGGCGACGGAAAAAATACATTCAACATATCTACTGCCACATGCTTTGTCGTGGCTGGTACCGGACGCCGTGTAATCAAGCATGGCAACTATGGCGCAAGCTCTGTCAGCGGCGCATCCAGTGTGCTTGAGTATCATGGTGTGCGGTTTACAACCGACGAATCAATCCTGCGCAGGTCGCTTGACGAGTCTGGTGTATGCTATCTGCATGCTCCGTTGTTCAGCCCGGCTTTGAAGAGTGTGGCGTCGGCACGTCGTCAACTCGGCATACGCACATTCTTCAATATGCTCGGTCCGTTGGTCAATCCTATGCAGCCTCGTCATCAGCTTATGGGTGTGTATTCGCTCGGTATGATGCGCATGTATCATTATATTTCGCAATATGAGGGGATTGAGTGTACTGTGGTACACTCGCTCGACGGGTATGATGAGATTTCGCTTACATCACCCTTCAAGGTAGCAGCTGTCGGTGGAGAGCGTGTGTATCGTCCCGCCGATTTGGGATTTGCCGTTGTCGAGCCCGGTGAGTTGTATGGCGGCGACACCGTAGCGGAGGCGTCGGCTGTTTTTGATAAAGTTTTGACCGGCGAGGGGTCGCGAGCTCAGACCGAATGTGTGCTTGCCAACGCAGCTTTCGCTATCCATACCCTTGAACCGCATGTGTCGCTCCTCGATGCTGTAGAGCAGGCTCGTGAGTCGATAGTATCGGGGCGTGCCGTTGAATGTTTTCGCAAATTTTTAGATATCAATAAAGCATGAATATACTCGACAGAATAGTTCAATCCAAGCGCCGCGAGGTGGATGCGTTGCGGGCTGCCGGATATTATCAGGCCATTGCAACTGTCTCTCCGGTGGAATCAGTGGCATCGATGGCCGAGTCGATAAGACTGAGCCCCACAGGAATAATCGCGGAGTTTAAGCGACGCAGCCCGTCGCGCGGACTTATCAACGGTACTGCCGATGTCGAGCGTACTGTCGAGGGGTATGCCTCCGAAGGGGCTGCCGCATGCAGTGTGCTTACCGACACTCCTTTTTTCGGAGGAGCACCCTCCGATTTGGCAAGAGCAAGCCGTGTGGCAGGGCGTTGTCGGTTGCCGCTTCTGCGCAAAGATTTCATAGTAAGCCGCGAGCAGATATTGGAGGCACGCATGCTCGGAGCATCGTCGGTGTTACTTATCGCATCTGTGCTGACTCCATGCGAGCTTGCCGACTTTGCGGAATATGCTCGCTCGATAGGGCTTGAGACGCTCGTCGAGATACATGCCTCTGACGAACTTGACCGAGTGACAGGAATCGGCGCCGATATGATTGGAGTCAACTCAAGGAATCTCGCCGATATGTCGACTGATATCTCTCATGCCATGCGCATGGGCGATGAGGTGGCGGCTCGATGTGGCGGAGCTGTGATTGTAGCTGAGAGCGGTATCGGCAGTATCGAGGATATCAATAATCTGCGGCAGTACGGATACTCGGGATTTCTCATAGGTGAAAGATTTATGCGCGAGTCCGATCCGGTACATGCCTTCCATGTTTTTTTAACATGCTCTTAGAGATTGTCTAAATTTATATGATACCGATTTTGAGAAGGATTGTCTGATGGATTTTTGCTTGTGATGAGGGAGTGTAGCCGTAGCTACATGACCGAAGAATAAACAAAAAGACACCGACAAGACTCTCAAAAGCAAAGTAATATGAATTTTAGACAATCTCTTAAATATATGACACGCAACAGACAACCGCTCCACGCCGAAATGATGATAAAGGTATGTGGAATGAAAGATGCGGATAATATAAGGAATGTAGCGGCGCTTACTCCGATGATGATGGGATTCATATTCTATCCCGGGTCGCCGCGCTATGCCGGTGACCTCGATGCCGATGTCGTGCGCTCTCTCCCGGGCCATGTGCGTCCCGTAGGGGTATTTGTCAACTCGGAGGAGCACGAAGTCATAGAGATATGTCGCAGTTATGGTATAAAAATAGTGCAGTTGCATGGCGAAGAGTCGCCCGCAATGTGTGGCTCTCTGCGCCGGCAGGGGTTCACGGTATTCAAGGCTGTAGGCATTGCGACTGCAGCCGACTTCTCCATGCTTTCTGAGTATGAAGGATGTGTCGATATGTTTCTGTTCGACACCAAGAGCCCGCAGCATGGAGGCACAGGATGTCAGTTTGACCACTCCTTGCTTGAGAAATATTCGCTCGATGTGCCATACCTTCTCAGTGGTGGTATAGGCCCGGGCGATATCGACACTGTAGTGGCGGCAATGCGTCCGGGCATGGCCGGCATAGACATTAATTCACGTTTTGAAGTCGCTCCCGGAGTAAAGAATCTCCGTGCGCTCATACAATTCATTCTTTCACTACGCTCATTCAACGAATATGAATCGGATAACACGCCTTTTTGGGAAAAATAAGAGAGACATACTCTCGGTATTCACAACCGCCGGATATCCACGGCTTGAGTCGACCGGCGAGACACTTGCGGCGCTAAGCGATGCCGGTATCGACATGGTCGAGGTCGGTGTGCCATTCTCCGACCCTATGGCCGACGGACCTGTGATTCAGGAAAGTTCCGCCGTGGCATTGCGGGAAGGTATGACTCTCCCCACGCTACTGCGCCAGGTAAAAGAGGTGCGCCCTCGTTTGCGCGATGATATGCCTCTGGTGCTTATGGGATATCTCAACCCTATGATATGCTATGGCATAGAACGTCTTTTCAGCGACTGCAAGGATGCCGGTATTGATGCCATAATAGTACCGGACCTTCCTTTTGATGAGTATATTGATGTTTTCCAGACACTTTGCCGTCAGTATGATTTACCTATGATAATGCTCATAACGCCCGAGACCGAGCCTGAGCGCATACGGCTTATCGACCGCGAGTGCGACGGATTCATATACATGGTGTCGAGTGCGTCGACTACCGGTGTCCGCGATGGTTTCGACAGCACACAGGAGCGGTATTTCCGCGAGATATCGGAAATGAATCTTTCCCATCCGCGCATGATAGGGTTCGGAATAAGCAATCAGTCGACTTTCCGTATGGCCTGTGACTACGCCTCGGGCGCAATCGTTGGTTCCCTCTTCATTAAATATCTTGCTTCGGAGTCGTCGCCTCGTGCCGCCGTGGAGAGGCTGCTTGCCTCTCTCGGACGCTGATTATGATGTGACCGTCCCTCTTTTTGAATCATTTTATCCGGAATGGAGCGAGCATTGGCCGAAAATTTGTAACTTTGCGCCCGAATTGAAGAGAAACATTTACAACGACACATGCAGAACATCAGAAACATTGCTATCATTGCCCATGTTGACCACGGCAAGACTACTCTTGTCGACAAGATGCTACTTGCCGGCCACCTTTTCCGCGAAAACCAGAATGCGGGAGAGCTTATACTTGACAATAACGACCTGGAGCGAGAACGAGGCATAACGATTCTATCAAAGAATGTTTCGATAGACTATAAAGGCACAAAAATCAACATTATAGACACTCCGGGACACGCCGACTTCGGTGGTGAGGTAGAGCGTGTGCTCAACATGGCCGACGGCTGTCTGCTGCTGGTAGATGCCTTTGAAGGCCCGATGCCACAGACCCGTTTTGTGCTACAGAAAGCCATACAGATGGGCCTGAAACCGGTAGTTGTGGTCAACAAAGTCGACAAACCCAACTGTCGTCCCGACGAGGTGCAGGAAATGGTGTTCGACCTGATGTTCAATCTCGACGCCACTGAGGACCAGCTTGACTTCCCCACAATATACGGATCGGCAAAGCAGGGCTGGATGTCGACCGACTGGCGCAAGCCTGCCGACGACATTACCGCGGTGCTCGACGCGATAATCGAATATATACCCGCGCCCAAGACTCTTGAGGGCGACGCTCAGATGCTTATTACATCGCTCGACTACTCCAACTATGTAGGCCGTATCGCTGTGGGTCGTGTACATCGCGGCACACTGCGTGAAGGTATGGATATCGGCCTGTGTAAAAGCGACGGCACTGTTGTAAAGCAGCGTATCAAAGAGCTACATACTTTCGAAGGAATGGGCCGCAAGCGTGTAAGCGAAGTAAGTTCCGGCGACATATGCGCGCTCGTAGGTCTTGAGGGATTTGAAATCGGCGATACCGTTACTACTCCCGACAATCCCGAGCCTCTGCCACGTATAGCCATTGACGAGCCTACAATGTCGATGTCGTTTACAATCAACGACTCGCCTTTCTTCGGCCGCGACGGCAAGTATGTCACTTCGCGTCATATCGCTGAGCGCCTTACTCGCGAACTTGACAAAAACCTCGCTCTGCGTGTGAAAAAAGCCGACCACGAGGATGTGTGGACCGTATTCGGACGTGGTGTGCTTCATCTTTCGGTACTTATAGAGACAATGCGCCGCGAGGGATATGAGCTGCAGGTAGGTCAGCCTCAGGTTATCATCAAAGAGATTGACGGTCGCAAATGCGAGCCTGTCGAATTGCTCACAATCAATGTGCCTGAAGAGTACTCAAGCAAGATTATCGACATGGTTACACGCCGCAAGGGCGAAATGGTAAGCATGACTACACAGAACGATCGTCTGCATATCGAATTCCATATACCCTCGCGAGGTATAATCGGTCTGCGCAACAATGTGCTCACCGCATCGGCCGGCGAGGCTATCATGGCCCACCGCTTCCTTGAATATCAGCCCTGGAAGGGCGACATAGAGCGTCGCACCAATGGCTCTCTGATTGCCATGGAGGCCGGTACCGCATATGCTTATGCAATCGATAAACTTCAGGATCGCGGACGCTTCTTCATCTTCCCTCAGGAAGAGGTATATGCCGGTCAGGTAGTGGGTGAAAGCGCCAAGGACCGCGACATTGTAATCAACGTCACCAAATCTAAAAAGCTCACAAACATGCGCGCTTCCGGTGCCGATGACAAAGCCAAGATTGTGCCCCCAGTGGTGTTCAGTCTTGAAGAGGCGCTTGAATACATCAAGGAGGACGAATATGTGGAGGTGACCCCCCATCATCTTCGTCTGCGTAAGATTATCCTTGACGAACTTGAGCGCAAGCGCGCCAATAAAGATTAATTACCGTTCGGGTACAATATCCAAGGAGCCGCATCGCATTGTCGTGATGCGGCTCCTTATCGTATTATCCCGTGCGCAGACAAGGCTTGTTATCCGGTGAGACTGCTTCTTGGCCTGGGATATCATTAAATCATAGGATTATATAACAAAACTCCCGCCGTCCGATATTAGCCCGGGCGGCGGGAGTTGTATTATGGCTGAATCAGCTTGTCGGATGGGACGGGAACATCAGCCGGTTGACGGTTGCATTCCCGGATGCGGAGTATTATTCCTGGGTGCGTCCCTCTTCTTCGAATATTTTCTCTTCCTTGTCGTCAGATATATTGGGCAATTCGAGTCCGTAGTGCTTCTTGGCGTCAAGAGTTTTGAGCCAGAGACCGAATATAAGGGCAAGCACTCCAAGCGACGCGAAGAGCAGCATCGGGTTGGTGTAGTCATACTTCATCGGGTCGGTAACTCCGGGATTGGAGGCTGTAAGCACTACGCCGATAAGGATGGGGAAGAGCGATAGACCGATATTCTGTACCCAGAAGATAAGAGAGTAGGCCGAGCCGAGGAATCGCTTGTCCATAATCTTGGGGACAGAAGGCCATAGGGCAGCCGGCACGAGCGAGAATGAGATGCCGAGGAGCACGATAGCGCTGAATGCAAGCCACTCTGTGGGATACTTGGGTAGCACGAGTGCAAAGGTGAGATGACACACAATCATAAGCAGAGCGCCGAGTATCAGCATTGTTGCGCCTTTACCCTTACGATCGAGAAAATAGCCGAGGGCCGGAGTGAGGACAGCCGCTCCGATGGGGAACCAGCGGAATATATCGGAAGCTGTAGTGGCGTCGATACCGAGATTGCACTGGAGCATATTGGCGGCATAACGCTGGAAGGGGAAAATCGCAGAGTAGTAGAGCACACACAGCATTGCGATAATCCAGAACAGGCGCGAGCCGAAGATATTTGCCACATCGGAGAGCTTGAATTCCTCTTCAGCGGTCTCATCGTTGGCCAGAGCCTTTGCTCCGAGCTGTGCGTCAAGTTTTTTGTCCATCACGGTAAATACCATAAACGATATGAGGCCGATAAAGAGAAGGGCGGTACAGAAAGCCACAGGAGGAACTACCGAGGGGTCTTGGGGGCTAATCCATTCGGCCAGACGGGGAGAAATCGAGAAAATTGCGAATACGCCGATACGGGCGATTGCCATCTCCAGGCCCATGGCCAGAGCCATCTCTTTTCCTTCAAACCATTTTGCAATAGCCTTGCTAACGGTAATGCCGGCCATTTCACATCCGCATCCGAATATCATGAATCCGAAGGCCGCGAGTTTGGCGCTTCCTGGCATTGATGTCCACCACGAGCTCAGCCACAGTTCAAGAGCTGTGCCTTGGAATAGATTGCTGATTGCATACAGCTTTATGCACGCTCCGGCCACCATAAGCGATGCCGAGAGAGTACCGGTAAAGCGCACTCCCATTTTGTCGAGAATGATACCGGCGAGAATCAGGAATCCGAACACGTTGAGTATATACTCCGCGCCGGCATAGTAGCCGAATGCGTCGGGCGACCAGCCGCGCTGTGTCTCTATCAGAGACTGCAGTGGCGACATCACGTCGACAAACATGTAGGCAAACAGCATCATCGAGGCGATGAGTATGAGCGCTGTCCATCTTGCCCATGTCTTGTCGTTTAGCGCTCTGGCGGATGCTTCCGCCACATTAGTTAAAATAGCCATTTGATATGTTGTAATGATTTGGTTTTGATTTTCGGGGAACAAATTTACACAAAAATGAGCGGAATACGGAAAAATTAGCTAATTTCGTAACATTATTTTACAAAATACAGCAGGTGTAATAACCGAAAATATATAGACATGAGTACGAGCCGACCATATACATTCGACCGCGTAGTGCGGCTGGTAATCACTACTATAGTGGTATGTGCCGCGGTATGGCTGATATACCGTCTGCGCGGTGTGCTTCTGCCATTTTGTGTGGCAGCCCTTATCGCTTACATATTTGAGCCGTTTGTTCAGTTCAACCGCGAGCTTCTCAGGCTCAAGGGGCGTGTGGCGGCTATCTTTATCACTCTTTTCGAGGCTACACTGGCTTTTGGTCTGCTCTGTTACATGCTTATCCCTATGATAACTTCAGAGATGGCCCATATGGCTCATCTGCTTAAGGTATACTCGCAGTCGCAGGTAAGCATACCGTTTCTGCCCGACTGGCTTCATGAATTCATCCGCAATTATGTGGATTTCGAGTACTTGTCAAGTCTGCTTACACGTGAAGACCAGATTAAATTGCTGGAGAGTGCCGCATTCCATACCTGGTCGGTGCTCACGAGCGGGATAAGCATGATTGTCGGATTGCTCAGCTGGTTTATAGTGTTTCTATATGTGATATTTATCATGCTTGATTACGAGCGTCTAAGTAAGAGTCTCCATCATATGGTGCCTCCGGCATGGCGCAAGACAGTGTTCCGTATCGGCAATGACATACAGCGCTCGATGAATCATTATTTTCGCGGGCAGGCTCTTGTGGCATTCTGTGTAGGCGTGCTCTTTACCATCGGTTTTCTGATTATCGGTATGCCTCTGGCTGTCGTGCTCGGTATGTTTATCGGGTTGCTCAACATGGTGCCGTATCTCCAACTGATATCGTTGGTGCCGACTATATTTCTTTGTCTGGTATGTTCGGTCGACCAGGGTGTGGATTTCTGGACGATATTTTGGGAGTGTATGGCTGTATACTGTGTCGTGCAGGCGATACAAGACCTGTTTCTGACTCCTAAAATCATGGGTAAGGCTATGGGGCTTAATCCGGCCATTATCCTTCTGTCATTGTCGATATGGGGCACTTTGCTCGGTTTCCTCGGCCTCATCATAGCGTTGCCGCTGACTACGCTGTTGCTTGCATATTACGATGAATACCTTAATACGCTTCAATTGCGACATATGCGTTCGAGACATCATAATGACATGTCGTCGCCCGACGGGGATGATGGCGTCAAGGAGGACGATGACCATCGACATATTGAATAGAGATATCAACGGTACGCAGTCTGAAAATTTGTTAAAAAATACATGTGTGACGATTAATGCTGTGCCACAGTTTTTGATGACATGCTAATAAATGAATAGTTGCGCAAAAGTTTATTAAATAAATTGTGGCATATATTAAAGTTCAATATCTTTGCAATTGTTAATGAATTCGTGATTGTGTATTCAAATGCGGTTCTATCGCTTGTATTCTGATGTAGGATGCGTTTATTGATAGATACTTTATTCGTTCGTCTTAACCTTATTGTAATTTGCACGCTGTAACATTACGTACATTAATCTTTCTTGCCATCTCGTTCATATGGTGTATTGCTCCTGGAACAATTCTGGGGGCGTCTTATCGTGATATGCCGCATACGGCAGAAGAACTTCTTGAAAGGCTTGACAGCGCTATTGACGAGAGGGATACTTACATAATGCGACGTACATCGGAGATAGACTCTATGGTGATGAATCTTTCGTCATCTCCGTTCGAGCGTACGGCCGGCTATATAGATATTGCAAAAAAATATAAATCACTGTGTGCCGACTCGGCTATAATCTATCTGCGACGGGCCTCTGCGGATGCCTACTCGCTCAGTGACAGTGTGCTGATATTCCGGAGCCGTATGGCGCTGGCCGCCATTCTTCCTCTTGTCGATCTTGAGCGCGAGGCGATACTGATATTTGAGTCAGTTGATGCCGAGGAGTTGCCAAGCGAATGGAAGCGTGAATATTACGATGGTGCCGCCGATATGTATACCATTATTTCAGATCGGGCAATGGCATTGCCTGTGCTTAGTGAGAAATATGGAGCCAAAGCTGATTCCTATCGACAGCATGCCATGCGGTATTATCCGCCGGAATCACCCGAATGGCTTTTTCATGAAGCGTGTCGTTTTTACTTCGACGGAAATTGCTCGGCGGCGATGATTTCTGGAAATGAACTTCTTGAACGTACTGATATTACTGATGCTTTGTATGGGCGAGGCGCCGAATTGATGGCGCGCATAAGTGCCTCTCTGGGTAATGACGAGGATGAATTTTATTATACGCTGCATGGAGCATTGAGCGAGACCCTTCGTGGCGACAGGGAAGGCATGTCTCTCCAGCGTCTGGGACATCTCTTGTACAACAGGGGAGATATCGACCGCGCCCACTCTTATCTTTCGGTTGCACTTACCAATGCTTCCTATGGTATGGGGTATCATTCCGATCTCGTGGGCGAGTCGCTGATGATTATTGATAAGGCCTATCGCAGCCAGTGGAGCCGCAATTATATGCTGCTGTGGGTCATTACCGGCATGATGGTGCTTCTTCTTCTGGTCATGACGGTGATGTTGCTGCGCTACAGGCGATATATTAAGAATATGAGGAAAGAGCATGATATTGTATTGCGGCTTCAGGACGACAGACGCTTGTATTTGGCCAATTTCCTCAGAGTATGCTCGATATCAATGCGCCGTATATCCGAACTGTCACGTACGGTGAAGCGCAAACTTGCCGCACGACAGTTTGAGGAACTATTCAATATCATTAAATCAGGAAATTATATCGACGAGCAGCGCCGCGATATGTTTGGAATTTTCGACAGTACTTTCCTGAAGATTTATCCTACATTTGTCGATGATCTCAACACCATATTGCGTCCCGACGAGCAGTATGTGATTCCTGCCGACGGACGCCTGATGCCGGAACTCCGCATAGCCGCTCTTACTCGCATAGGCCTTACCGACACAGCCAGAATGGCCGAGTTCTTGGGGTATTCTCCCAACACCATATATGCATATCGGGCGAAGATACGTGCCAAGGCGATTGACAGCAGCACGTTTGACCGTGATTTCCAGGCGTTGAGCACACGTGTGTAGTTGCTATATTATGAAATATGAGTAATAAGTACTACCTTTGCATTGAGCATAGGCGCCCTTTTTGACTATGGGATTCCCGCTATGCGGCAGTGTAATAATATGTTTTACGATGAAATAAAAAAATACGACTGGGATGAAACCACTCGTTGTATCGCGTCAAAGCGCGCGGCCGATGTGGAGACTGCGCTTGGGAAAACGCATCCCGATGTCGACGATTTTATGGCGCTGATTTCTCCGGCAGCCGCTCCTTATCTTGAAGACATGGCTCAGATAAGCCGACGGATAACACAGGAGAGATTCGGCAAGACTATCAGTATGTATATACCGCTGTACATCACCAACTCATGTGCCAACGGATGTGTGTACTGCGGATTTAATCATAACAATCCTTTCGAACGCACGATTCTCACCATGGATGAGATACGCCGTGAGTGCGAGGCCATACGACGTCTCGGTCCGTTTGAGAATCTGCTGATTGTCACAGGCGAGAATCCCGCCCGTGCCGGAGTAGACTATCTTGAGGAGGCATTGCGTACGTGCCGTCCGTATTTCAACAATCTCACCATCGAGGTGATGCCACTCAAAGCCGAGGATTACGAGCGCCTTACCCATTCGGGGCTGAACGGAGTGGTATGTTTCCAGGAGACATACCATGAGGAGAACTATAAGAAGTACCATCCTGTAGGCATGAAGTCAATCTACCACTGGCGCCTTAACGGATACGACAGGATGGGACAGGCCGGAGTCCACAAAATAGGCATGGGCGTGCTTATCGGTCTCGAAGACTGGCGCACCGATGTCACCATGATGGCGCGTCATCTTCAGTATCTGCGTAAAAATTACTGGCAGACTAAATATTCCGTGAACTTTCCGCGCATGCGTCCCTCCAAGGGCGGTTTCCAGCCCAATGTGGTTATGAGCGACCGCGAGCTCGCTCAGCTTACATTTGCCTTCCGCATATTCGACAATGATGTCGACATAAGTTATTCCACGCGCGAGAACACTGATTTCCGCAATAATATGATGCAGCTTGGGGTCACATCGATGAGCGCCGGCAGCAAGACTGATCCGGGAGGCTATGCCGTCAATCCACAGAGTCTGGAACAATTCTCCGTGAGCGATGAGCGCACTCCGGCCGATGTGGCCGCCGACATACGCTCGCTCGGATATGAAGTGGTATGGAAAGACTGGGACAAAGTATTTGACTGATGGACGGCGATAAATCCCCACTGCAGGCGATAAAGCATCGCTTCTATGCGATGCGCAACGGTATAGTGGCCGACACCCTGCGTCGTGCCGGTGCAGAGTATCGAGTGATTTTCGGAGTGAATCTTCCACAGCTTAAGGAGATTGCGTCCGACATCGGATATGATGCCGTGCTGGCGCGTGAATTATGGGCCAATGTGTCTACGCGCGAGAGTGTGCTCCTCGCTCCGATGATTATGCCCGCCGAGGAGTTCACCATTGATGAAGCGAGGCGCTGGGTAGCCTCAGCGCCATCGGTCGAGGCTGTCGATGTGCTTTGCCTCCGGTTGCTCGGACGTATGCCGTTTGCCGCACAGATTGCAGATGAGTGCCTTGTGTCCGACTCACGGCTTATGCAGTATGCCGCAATGCGCCTCCGCAGCTACATATCCTGAACGGGCACGGGTATAGATATACTACTGCCGCGTTGCTACAGCTGTCTGACAAGGACGGCATGTATGCAATGCGGCAGTGATTGTTTTGTATATATGGGCGATTACTGTATCTGTGAGAGCAGGAATTTCTTGAACGCCGGGAACTGGCGTGACAGGCGCACTGTGGATTTTTCGCCACGCATGAATGCCGCCAGACGTGATGGTATCTGTACGCGCGCACCGATAGCATCCTCTACCGTATCCTTGAACTTAGCCGGATGGGCTGTCTCCAGGAATATGCCTTTCTCGCCGGGGAGCAGTTGCTCGCCGAGAGCGCGGCACGCGGTGGCTCCGTGAGGGTCGAGGATATATCCGGTCGAGTCATACACCTCGCGCATGGTCGAGCGAATCTGGTCATCGGTGTAGGAGCATCCCGATATATCAGCCTTTATCGCTGCATGGTCGTTACCGTAGAGGTCGAGTATACGTGCGAAGTTTGACGGTTCGCCTACATCCATTGCATTGGCTATGGTCGGGATTGAGGCGCCTGGATTGTATTCTCCGGTGTTAAGATAGCGCAGGAACACGTCGTTGCGGTTGTTTGCGGCAATGAAGCGCTTGATAGGGAGACCCATGCGTTTGGCTATAAGGGCGCTGCATATGTTTCCGAAATTGCCGCTCGGCACTGCCACTACTATCTGTTCGGGGTCGACACCCTCTTGCACCATGCGTGCGTATGCATGATAGTAGTAGAACATCTGAGGCAGGAAGCGCGCCACATTTATAGAGTTGGCCGACGTAAGGTGCATGGCTTTGTTAAGCTCATCGTCGATGAATGCCGATTTTACGAGCGACTGGCAGTCATCGAATGTGCCGTCGATCTCAATAGCGGTGATGTTGCCGCCCAGAGTGGTGAACTGTGCCTCCTGGATTGGACTTACCTTTCCATAAGGATAGAGCACAAAGACTCTTACGCCCGGCACATTGAGGAATCCGTTGGCTACGGCGCTTCCCGTGTCGCCCGATGTGGCCACAAGCACATTGACATCTCCTGTGCTCTTCTCCTTGCTGTGGAAGTGCGAGAGCATATGGGCCATGAATCGGGCGCCTACATCCTTGAATGCAAGTGTCGGGCCATGAAACAGTTCGAGCACGTAGCGGTTGTCGTCGACCTTGCGCAGTGGTATGTCGAAGCCGAGGGTGTCGGCCACGATATTGCGCAACTCCTCAGAGTCGACATCATCGCCGAAGAGTGTATTGGCCACTACATAGGCAATCTCATGTAGTGACATCTCGCCGATATGGCGGAAAAAGGCTTTGGGTATCGATGGAATGCGTTCGGGCATGTACAGGCCGCGGTCAGGGGCAAGACCGTGTACGATGGCATCGCGCAGTGTCACATCTGGAGAGGAATGGTTGGTGCTATAGTACATCATAGCGCATTATATTGACAAATAATTATACTTTTAAGAATTCTTCTATAAAATCGGTGCTCTTCATCAGTCCGTACAATCCGTCGGCTGCGGCTCTTTCGGAGTAGGAAGTTACGCTGTCGGGAGTTTCGCCGGGATGGTATATTATGAACGGTACCGCATCAGATGTATGCGTGCGCAGACGGCATGGGGTAGGATGGTCGGGGAGCACTGCTATTGAGAGCGGCTCGTCAAGAGTGTCGGCGGCTTCCATTATCGGGGCTACTATGCGTCGGTCAAGATACTCGATGGTACGCTTTTTCAACTCAATGTCGCCTTCGTGGCCGGCCTCGTCGCTTGCCTCGATGTGGAGAAACACGAAGTCGGCTCCCGAGCGCAGAGCGTCTATGGCTGCCCGGGCTTTCCCTTCGTAGTTGGTGTCGGCGAGTCCCGTGGCCCCCTCGACATGTATCGGACGCAGACCGGCATAGACTCCTATTCCGAAAATAAGGTCGACGGCTGAAATGACTGCACCGTTCTTTATACCGAATCTGGTGCTCATCGGTTCCATGGACGGTCGGTATCCGGGCGACCATGGCCATATGCTGTTGGCGCAATCTTTCCCGTCGCGGGCGCGGACGAGGTTGACGGGATGTTCCGCCAATATCTTTTGCGATTTTATGATGAGGTCGTTGATAAGCGCGGCTGTATCCGTGGCGTCGTGGTGAGTGGCTTTTATCATTACTGTTTGCCACGGAGTGCCGGGTACATCATGCGGAGGTGTGCATTCTATCCGTTTGTCGGCATCACGTATAAGTAGCAGATGACGGTATGAAACGCCGGGATAAAATTTCACACTCTCGCTCCCGAGCTCACGGTTGAGGGTGTCAATAAGTTCTGTCGCCTCTTGGGTCGATATATGCCCGGCCGAGTGGTTTTTGATATTTCCGTCGGCTATGCATATCAGATTGCAGCGCATGGCCATCCAGCCCTCGGGCACATTTATGCCCATGCTCGCGGCCTCAAGCACTCCGCGTCCTTCAAACGAGGTGCGCACGTCATAGCCAAGGACACCCATATTGGCGATTTCGCTTCCGGGATGAAAGCCCGGCGGTACGGTGGCGAGCAAGCCCGAACGCCCCATCCCGGCAAGCCTGTCCATCGACGGAGTGTCGGCAACCTCAAGGGGAGTCAGCCCTCCGAGGCTTTCTACAGGCTCGTCGGCCATTCCGTCGCCAAGTATTATTATATGCTTCATTTAACTTTCAGAATAGATATTGTCGGTAAAAAACAGTAGATCAGCGTATGTTGGCGATGCCGATGATGTCGGAGAAAACTCCTGCGGCGGTCACTTCGGCTCCGGCTCCATATCCCTTTATCACCATAGGATATTCGTTGTACCGTTCAGTAGTGAGCAGAATAACATTGTTGCTCCCTTCTAGATGGTAGAAGGGGTGGGCCGAGTCGACAGTACGCAGACCTACGCTTACTTTGCCATGGTCGAGCACGGCTGCAAATCGGAAATGCTCTCCGTCTTTTTCGGCCTGGGCACGCATTTTCTCAAACATGCCGTCGAGCTCCTTTACTTTGGTGAAGAAGTCATCAATTGAGCCTTCGAAACACGATTCCGGCAGAAACAGACGACACTCGACATCATCTTGCGAAGTCGGATAACCGGCCTCACGCGCAAGTATCACGAGTTTTCTCATTACATCGCGTCCGCTCAGGTCGATGCGTGGGTCAGGCTCTGCATAGCCTGCCTCACATGCCATTTCTATCGCACGGCTCATGGGTATTTCCGGACTGAGCACATTGAATATATAGTTCAGAGTGCCGCTGAGCACCGCCTCTATGCGCAGTATCCTGTCGCCCGAGTTGATGAGATTGTTGATGGTGTTGATAATCGGAAGTCCGGCCCCTACATTGGTCTCAAACAGGAACTTTACATCTTTTTTTCGGGCCACGCGCTTCATGCGCCGGTAGCCCTCGTAATCGCCCGATGCCGCGATTTTGTTGGCAGCCACAACGTTGATGTTGTGGCTGAGGAGGTCGTAATATAGTTCCGCAATCTTTGGGCTTGCCGTGCAGTCGACAAACACAGAGTTGAAGATATTCATACCGATTATCTCCTTTTTGAGATTCTCCGGAGTCGCGTCGATTGTCGAGTTCTCAAGCAGATAATCAGTCCGGTCTATGTCGATGCCTTCGCGGTCGAAGATACATTTACGTGAGTTTGCAATGCCAACTATGCGTAGCCGCAAAGCCTTGTTTTCCAGCAGGTTTTCCTGTTGGGCGTGGATTTGCGACAGCAGATGTCGCCCCACATTGCCTGTACCGACAACAAACAGGTTTAAGACCTGAGTGTCAGATAAGAAAAAACTGTCGTGGATTACATTGAGCGCTTTGCGCAGGTCGTCATGCTCGATTACAAAGGATATGTTTGTTTCGGATGCTCCTTGAGCGCAGGCTATGACGCTAATACCGTTGCGTCCGAGAACATTGAATAGCTTTCCCGCGATACCGCCGGTGTGCTTCATGTTCTCACCTACGATGGCTACGGTGGCCAGATTGGGTTCGGCTACAATCTCGCTCAGTGTGCCGCTCTTAAGTTCGGCGGCAAACTCTTGATTGAGCACCTGTATGGCGTGGTCGGCGTCGGCGTTGCGCACGGCAAACGAGATATTGTTCTCTGAAGCGGCCTGGCTTACGAGGAACACGGATATGCCGTTTTGCGCCAGAGCATTGAATATCCGTGAGTTGATACCTATCACGCCTACCATGCCGAGGCCCTTGATGGTGACAAGACATGTATCGTTGATTGAGCTGATACCCTTGATAGCTTTGCCCTCCGGCGACGGCTCCTGCTCGCTGATCCATGTGCCTGCGGCTGACGGGTTGAAGGTATTCTTGATTACTATAGGTATGTTCTTGTGGAATACAGGATAGATAGTGGGAGGATAGATGACCTTGGCTCCGAAGTTGCATAGCTCCATCGCTTCGGTAAACGACAGTCGGTCGATTACCAGTGCGCCGGAGATTACGCGCGGGTCGGCGGTCATGAATCCGTCGACATCGGTCCAAATCTCAAGCACTCGGGCATCGAGAGCTGCCGCGATGATTGCCGCGGTGTAGTCTGAGCCGCCTCGGCCGAGATTGGTGACATTGCCTTCTGCGTCGCTGGCTATAAAGCCGGGGACGACTACCACTTTTGCATTAAGATTGTCGAATCGTTCGTGAATCAGAGGTTGTGTGGCGTCATTGTCGAGTACATGCTTGTCCCATTGCTTTACCGTCTTGATAAAAGTGCGGCTGTCGATATGTACCGCACCTTCAATTACGCGCGATACGATTACCGATGATATGCGCTCGCCGTAGCTGACGATAATGTCGAGGGTACGCTGGCTCAGGTCGCGGATAAGGCTTACACCGCGATAGATATTGCCAAGTTCCTCAAGCAGCGGGTTGACAATCGAGAGCACTTCCAGCTTGAACGCTTCGGGCACTATACCGTCAATCACCTGGCGGTGACGTTCTACGATGCGCGCGTAGCTTTCAAGATGTGCTATGTCACCTGCCGCAGCCAGCCGTGCGGTGGCAATCAGCTGGTCGGTGATGCCGCCAAGCGCCGACACCACTACCACCACCGGTTCGTCGCAACTTTCGACAATGGCTTTCACGTTGCGCAGGCTTTCTATCGTGCCTACCGACGTGCCGCCAAATTTCATTACTTTCATTGGCTGATGAGTAGTAAAATATATTAGGTTGTATATATTTGCAAAGTTAAGCATTTATTTCAACATATGCTTCTGTTGCCGTTGTTTACATGATAGATTGTATGATTTATTTGTTATTCGATGCTGATGATGCCTGTTTTGCAGAATTTTTGTAACTTTAGGCGATGAAAGCAGGCAATGAGTGGAAAAATCGGTATGAATATGAAATCGGATGTCTTATGAGCCTGATGCTTCATGTAATCATTGAGGCCTTATGTATATTTCAACTCTGTATTAATGAAAAAGTTTAGTTTATCACATTTCGTGTCTTTAGTGATTCTCTGTGTGTCGTGTTTCCCGGCTTTTGGAGCCGGTATGGCGTCAGGTCCGTTGGTGAACGGTGCAGAGTGGTACGACACTGAAAGCAACCGCATAAACTGCCATGGCGGAAACATAATCAGGACCGACTCACTCTATTACTGGTATGGGGAGCACCGGCCCGGATTTGATGCGGATTATCAGAAGGGAGTCGCGTGTTATTCGTCCGCCGATCTTGTTGACTGGAAGAACGAGGGCATTGCATTCAAGGTGGTCGACGATACCGCCAGCACAGTGCAGAAAGGTTGTACTATAGAGCGCCCTAAGGTAGTGTATTGTCCTAAGACAAAGAAATATGTCATGTGGTTTCACCACGAACTGAAGGGTAGGGGCTACGATGCCGCCCATGTGGCTGTGGCCGAGAGCGACAGGCCGGATGGGCCATTCGAGTTTAAATATTCCCGAAGAGTCAACCCCGGTAAATATCCTTTGAATTTCGATAAATCATTGCGTGGCGCCAAATGGAACACTGATGAATACACCGGATGGAGTCCCGAGTGGCTTGATGCTGTGAAGAAGGGTATGTTTCTTATCCGTGATTTATCGGGCGGCCAGATGTCGCGCGACATGACTGTTTTTGTCGATGATGACGGAAAGGCATATCATATTTATTCTTCAGAAGAGAATCTTACGCTTAACATCGCCGAACTCAACAGCAGTTACAACGCCCATACAAGCAAATATATACGTATTTTTCCTGCCGGACACAACGAGGCTCCTGTCTTGTTTAAGAAAAATGGCCGATATTGGATGATATGTTCGGGATGTACAGGATGGGCGCCAAATAAGGCACGCATGTTCTCGGCCGACAGGATAATGGGAGAGTGGACCGAACATCCTTCACCATTTGTAGGCGAGGGCAGTGACACGACATTCGGTGGGCAGGGGGCTTTCCCTCTGGTAGTAGGCGACAGTGTATATTTCTTTGCTGACAAATGGCGTCCCGGCTGTCTTGCCGACTCCCGATATCTTTGTCTGCCTATAGACTTCGACGTTGATTCTGTTCCTGTCGTTAAGTATGTAGATATAGCTCCTGTGCTCAACCGCACCGCTGACGGGCGCAGACTTGTGTGGTATGATGAGTTTGACGTAGACGGTCCTCTTAACGACAGCGTATGGAACTATGAGGAAGGCTTTGCCCGTAATCATGAGGCACAGTGGTATCATCGGGATAACGCATATTGTAAGGACGGCCTGCTCATACTTGAGGCGCGCAAGACACGTAGCCCCAATCCTATGTTTGAGGATGGCTCGTCCGATTGGCGCCGCTCGCGTCCTACGATAGAATATACATCAGCCTCGGTAAATACCAGGGGTAAAAAAGAATTCCGCTATGGTACTCTTGAAGTCCGCGCACGCATCCCGGTCGGTCCGGGTGCATGGCCTGCGATATGGACTCTCGGTAATGACATGCCATGGCCTTCATGTGGCGAAATCGATATAATGGAGTATTACAGAATAGACGGGGTACCTCATATTCTTGCCAATGCAGCCTGGGGCAATGACCGACAATATGATGCCGTATGGAACAGTAAGACTGTAAATTATGAGCATTTTCTTGCCAAGGATGCCGACTGGGCTTCAAAATTCCATATCTGGCGTATGGATTGGGATGAATCGGCATTGAAGATATATATTGACGGAGAGCTGATTAATGAAGTATCACTTGATGATACCGTAAACGGTACGGTCGGCAATGGCACGAATCCGATGAGGCAGCCTCACTATTTCCTCCTTGATCTTGCTTTGGGTGGCGACCATGGAGGAGATATCGACAACGGTGCATTGCCGATGAGATATGAGATTGATTATGTAAGGCTATATCAGTAGCTTTGATGTAAAGCGCCATATTACAGGTCGTCCATATGCATAGGGACGGCCTTTTTTGCGTCTGCTACGGGCGGTTTATTGACATACTTCTACAGTTTATTGACATACCGTTTTATTATATGGAAAAAGTTTGTAATTTTATCGTCTGAGAGAACTATATCCATTTGTTGTTGTTTAATGATAATAGAGCATTTTGCTATATTGTCATCACATTAAATTCAAGGTAATAACTACCTCACACATTATTATGCTGAAACAATCATTTTCCAAATTGCCGCGCAATAAGCGTATTGTAGCTTTGGCTGTATTGCTGTGTGTAATTGTCGCCATTGCTGTAGCGGCAGTGATTCTTTTGCGTAAACCATCTGCTACTGTGTTATCTCCTGTGGTCACTGTGGCGCCGGCACGTATCGACGATGTAGAGATATATGGTGAATATGTGGGTCGTGTAAGAGCCTCCCAGTTTGTAGAGGTACGCGCGCGCGTCGAGGGATATCTGGAGAAGATGCTCTTTGACGAAGGCTCCCATGTAGAGAAAGGGCAGGTGCTGTTTGTGATTAATCCGGACACCTATCAGGCCAATGTCGATAAGGCGCAGGCCCAGCTTAAGAAGAATGAGGCACAGGCCCAGAAGGCTGCTCGCGATCTTGAGCGTGTGCGTCCGCTCTATGCTCAGAATGCCGCGTCGCGTCTTGACCTCGACAACGCCGTGGCTGCATACGAGACAGCCCAGGCGGAAGTGGCTATGAGCCGCGCCGACCTTGCTCAGGCTCGTCTGGAACTCAGCTATACTACAGTGCGCTCACCCATAAGCGGACGCATATCCGAGCGCAATGTCGACCTGGGCACTTTGGTAGGCCCGGGCGGAAAATCGTTGCTTGCCACAATCGTCAAGAGCGACACGGTGCTCATCGATTTCAGTATGACATCGCTTGACTATCTGAAAAGCCGCGAGCGTAATGTGGAGCTCGGCGAGCGCGATTCGTCGCGTTCATGGCAGCCATATGTCACGATTACCCTCGCCGACAATACCGTATATCTGCGCCGTGGTCTGGTCGACTTCGCCGAGCCGCAGGTCGACCCGAAGACAGGCACATTCTCCGTACGCGCCACAATGCCCAATCCCGAGCGTGCGGTGCTCCCCGGCCAGTTTACAAAGGTAAAGATATTGCTCGACGTTCGGGAGGACGCCGTAGTGGTTCCTGTAAAGTCGCTTATCGTAGAGCGTGGCGCAAGCTACGTATATGTGATGCTCCCTTCGGGAAAAGTCGAGAAGCGATTTGTGGAAATCGGCCCCGAGGTCGACAACCGTGTTGTAATCGAGCGCGGTCTTGTCGCAGGGGAGATGGTGGTTGTCGAAGGGCAGCATAAACTGTCGCCAGGAATGGAAGTCACATATAAGACTGAGGAGGGCGAGTGATGAAACCTGGATTTTTTATTGACCGACCGGTATTTTCAGCAGTGATATCGCTGCTGATTGTGATTGTCGGCATTATCGGGCTTATTGCTCTTCCTGTCGACCAGTATCCGCAGATAACGCCTCCGGTGGTGAAGGTAAGCGCCTCATATCCCGGAGCCAACGCGCTCACTGTATCGCAGGCGGTGGCCACTCCTATCGAGCAGGAACTTAACGGTACGCCCGGTATGCTTTATATGGAGTCGACCAGCAACAATTCGGGCAGTTTCAATGCCACGATTACGTTTGACATATCGGCAAATCCCGAGTTGTCGGCTGTAGAGATACAGAATCGCGTAAAACTCGCAGAGTCGCGTCTGCCCGCGGAAGTGGTACAGAACGGTATCAGTGTCGAGCGCCAGTCTCCAAGCCAGCTGATGACCATGACGGTCACCAGCTCCGACCCTAAGTTTGATGAGATATATCTCAGTAATTTCGTCACATTGAATGTGATAGACCTTATACGCCGTCTCCCGGGCGTTGGACGCGTAAGCAATATCGGAGGACGATATTATGCGATGCAGATATGGGTCGAGCCCGACAAGATGGCCGACCTTGGCATCACTGTCGCCGACCTTCAGAAAGCTCTCAAGGACCAGAACCGAGAGTCGGCGGCAGGAGTGCTCGGACAGCAGCCTGTAAAGGGACTCGATGTCACTGTGCCTATTACCACACAGGGGCGTCTGTCGTCGGTATCGGAGTTTGAGGAGATTGTCATACGTGCCGATTCCGAAGGCTCGATAATACGTCTGCGCGATGTGGCGCGTATATCGCTTGAAGCGCAAAGCTACAATACCGAGAGCGGTATCAACGGAGAGAACGCGGCAGTGCTCGCCATATATATGCTCCCCGGAGCCAATGCCATCGATGTGGCCCGCGAGGTGCGCGAGGCTATGAAAGAGATAAGCAAGAGTTTTCCGGAAGGCCTCGATTATGCCTTCCCCTTCGATATGACCACCTATATCAACGAGTCGGTGCATGAAGTCTACAAGACGCTTTTTGAGGCGCTCGTGCTGGTTATATTCGTGGTATTCCTGTCGCTTCAGAGCTGGCGTGCGACGCTTATTCCACTTATTGCCGTGCCTATTTCGCTTATAGGTACGTTTGGCTTCATGCTCATGTTTGGCTTCTCGCTCAATATGCTCACATTGCTCGGACTGGTTCTCGCCATAGGTATTGTCGTCGATGACGCCATTGTGGTGGTCGAGAATGTGGAGCGTGTGATGCATGATGAGAATCTGCCTCCGCGCGAGGCTACCAAGCGCGCCATGGCCGACCTTACAAGTCCGATTATCGCTACGTCGCTTGTGCTGGCTGCTGTGTTTGTTCCGGTGAGTTTCCTTGGAGGCATTATTGGCCAGATGTATCGTCAGTTTACAGTCACAATCGTGGTGTCGGTGCTGCTTTCTACGGTGGTGGCTCTGACGTTGAGTCCGGCCATGTGTGCCATTATCCTGCGTCCGGCCGGAGAGGGGCCTAAGAACCGTCTGTTCAGTGCTATAAATCGCTGGCTTTCATCGGGAAGCAGCCATTTTGTGGCAGTTACCGCGCGGGCTGTGAACAAGCGCAAGCGTATGCTTTCGGGATTTGCGGTCATGCTTGTGGCGATTTTCTTCATCAACAAGTTTATGCCCTCGTCGTTTCTTCCTGTCGAGGACCAGGGATATTTCAAGGTAGAGATAGAGCTTCCGGAGGGAGCTACTCTCGAGCGTACGCGCGCCGTGTCGGAGCGTGCCGTCGAATATCTGATGGATAATCCTGCTATAGCTTACGTGCAGAGTGTGGCCGGCTCCAGTTCGCGTGTCGGCAGCAGCCAGGCGCGCAGCGAGCTCACAGTGATAATGAAGCCTTGGGGCGAGCGCGACGGAGAGACTATCGACGATGTGATGGCTGAGGTGCGTGCCGGATTGCAGGAATATCCGGAGTGCAAGGTATATCTGAGCCGTCCGCCGGTGATACCCGGACTCGGTAATTCCGGTGGATTCGAGATGCAGCTGGAGGCTCGCGGCGACGCCACTCTCGACGATCTGCGCCAGGCCACTGACACGCTTATGTACTATGCCGCGCGCTGCAAGGAGATAAGCGGGCTGTCATCGTCGCTGCAAAGCGATATTCCGCAGCTATATTTCGATGTCGACCGTGACAAGGCTATGTTGGCCGGAGTTCCTCTTGCCGATGTGTTCTCTACTATGAAAGCTTTCACCGGCGCGGTTTATGTGAATGATTTCAATATGTTCAACCGCATATACCGTGTGTATATACAGGCGGAGGCCCCGTATCGAGAGCACCGCGACAATATCGGACTCTTCTTCGTACGCAGTTCGGGTGGAGCTATGCTCCCGCTTACCGCTCTTGGCTCTACAAGCTATACTACCGGCCCGGGCACCATACGCCGTTTCAACATGTTTAATACGGCGCTGATAATGGGTGATGCGGCCAAGGGCTACAGTTCGGGCGATGCGATGGCGCGTATGGAGGAGCTTGCCCGCACGCATCTTCCGTCGAATATCGGCGTGGAGTGGAGCGGACTCAGCTATCAGCAGAAGCGTGCCGGGTCACAGACTGGTATGATACTCGCTCTGGTGTTTCTGTTTGTATTTCTCTTCCTTGCCGCTCTGTATGAAAGCTGGACAGTGCCGCTCGCAGTGTTGCTGTCGCTTCCGGTGGCAGTATTGGGCGCATATCTTGGCACGTGGGCTCTCGGACTTGAAAATGACATCTATTTCCAGATCGGACTTGTGATGCTCATGGGTATGGCCGCTAAAAACGGAATTCTGGTCGTAGAGTTCGCCAAAGAGCGTACCGACAGTGGTATGTCGGCTCTTGAGGCCGCAAAACATGCCATCCGACTACGTTTCCGTCCGATTGTGATGACCTCTACGGCATTTATTCTCGGCATGCTCCCGATGGTCATCGCATCAGGCCCCGGGTCTGCTGCCCGCCGCTCGATAGGCACCGGTGTGTTTTTCGGAATGATTCTTGCCGTAGTGGCGGGAGTCATGCTTGTGGCATTCTTCTTTGTTGTAATCCAATCGGCTATGGCCCGGCATAAAAACAGGAAAAATAATGGTAAAGCAATCAAGACTGACTGAATATATATTGGCTATATGCGGGGGGCTTGTGCTCCTCTTGTCGGGGTGTCGTGTAGGCGTAAATCTGCCACATGCCGACACAGTGATGCCCGACCGGTATGTTGAATCATGGAACGGCTCGGCCGATACACTGACCATGGCCGATTACAGTTGGTGGGAGATATACGGCGACACTGCCTTGCAGGCTGTAATCGACGCGACACTGCGCAATAACCGCGACCTGGCTGTGGCGCGTGCGAGGATAAAGGAACTCGCTGCGATGAAGCGGGTGGCCTCGGCCGCGCTTCTGCCAAGTGTGTCGGGACAGGCCTACGGACAGCGTGAGACCCTCAATTATGGTGGTGACAGCCATAAGGGTGACCCGGAGTTTGGACTTAAGGCTACAGTAAGCTGGGAGGCTGACCTCTGGGGAAATCTCCGCTATGCATCCGATAAATCAGCATCGGAGCTTCGCGCGGCCATATGGTCGGAGAGAGCATTGCAGATGAGTCTTGTGGCAGAGGCTGCAAAATCCTACTTTGAACTCGTGGCGTTGCATACCGAACTCGCGATTGTAAAGAGCACTCTTGCCGCCCGACGTGAAAGCGAGCGCATTGCAAAACTCCGCTACGAGGGTGGACTTACTGCCGAGAC
The DNA here is from genome assembly GCF_002201515.1 of Muribaculum intestinale. NCBI lineage: Bacteria > Pseudomonadati > Bacteroidota > Bacteroidia > Bacteroidales > Muribaculaceae > Muribaculum > Muribaculum intestinale. Next base: position 519,895 of record NZ_CP021421.1, on the reverse strand, counting down.
CTCGTATCTTCAGGCAAAGACCGAAACCGCACGCACCGCTACATATCTGCCGCGCCTCGAACAGCGTATCGCGGCTATGGAGAATAACATATCGACTATCATGGGCGAATATCCGTCGGGCATAGTGCATGCCGACCGTACGGCTGATTTCAGTCTGCCCGAGCGCCTTCCGGTGGGTATGCCTTCGACTCTGTTGCGGCAACGTCCCGACATAAGGGCCGAGGAGGAGAGGCTGAAATCAGCATATGCCCAGGTAGGTGTGGCCTATACCGACCGATTCCCGCGCCTTACGCTTACGGCTACCGGCGGATTGGAGAATGAGGAACTTGGCCATTTCCTGAAATCGCCGATGTCGTTTCTCAGTGCCGGACTGCTCGGCCCGATATTTGACTGGGGTAAGCGTCAGGGTGCCTACAGAGCCGCTCAGGCTGCTTACGAAGGGGCCGTGAGCCGATATGAGGGTGTGGTCATTAATGCGTTCTCCGAGGTGCGTACGGCGATAAGCAATTATACCAAGGTGCAGGAAAGCTACGATTCGTGGGCCGCACTTGAGCGTGACGCCAAGGCTACTATGGAGCTTGCCCAGGTACAATATATAAACGGCGCTGTCGGATATCTTAATGTGCTTGACGCTCAGCGTAGCTACTTTGACGCGCGTGTCGGCCTGAGCAATGCCATGCGCGACAAGCAGACGGCGCTTGCTGATCTGTATCTCGCTCTGGGCGGCGGCTGGAGTGACAACGCGACATCTGTCGACGTAAAAGAGGAGCAAGCCAAGCAGTAGACTTTTGTTGAAGCTCCTATAGAATTGCCGGATAAAACAACCGTCGGGTCAGAGATGACCACGGTTGTTCTATCCGGCAATTATTTTGTGGGTTAAAGAGCGTTACAGCCCGAGTTGTGCGGATACTCGTGTCTTGAATCTGTCGCCCGAGTATTCATGATTCCTGATAATCGAAGGGAGTTGGCTGTATGCCTTGTCGAAATCGTCGAGATAGGTGGCGATGGCCTGCGGATTCTCAAGTATGAAGTTGGGACACTGTGATACTTTGAGATATCCTTCAGGGAGCATAATATAGCTTTCGCCGTTGAGGCTCTGTTCTTCCTTGAATTCGGGTGTTAGTGTGCGGCAGCGACGGAATATCTGCTGCTTGCCGTATAGACGCGCGGAATCGCCCATGCCGTCGGCATAATGGAGCACGACTTCGGCATCGGTATCGACGGGGAGCATCTCGGTGTATACGGTCGGCTGAAGCGACATGCCGTCGTAGCTCCATGTGCCGGGCTGCGGGAAACGGGAATATGGGTATTCCTTTCCGTCGACCTCGACTGATGTCGGTGGCATCGTGGCCGGGAAGCGAAGTTCGTAGGCGCGTCGGGAGGGTGCGTTGTGGAATGTGCCCTTTCTTGCTCCGATTTTTACGTTGACAGTTTTGTCGGAAGTGTTTTTGCTGATTTCGGTAGTGGCGTAAGTGTTGATATATGCGTCGGTCTCACCGTCATCCTCGTAGTGGGAAAGCGAGCCGTCGGCGCCGGGTATGAACGTAAGTACGAGTGTGTCGCAGGGCACCTGGAGCGATTTTACCGATGAGGGATTCATGGGCAGTATAGCTCCGGCACGCACGTAAAATGGGTTTTCAGCGAGCGTGTAGGAGAGATTGAGTTCGGTATTGCCGTCGTAGAGATGGCCGGTGGAGTAGTCGTACCATTTTCCTTCGGGGAGCCATACCGAACGGTCGGCGAGGCCTGTCACCGTGTCTACAGGGTGGGCGACAGCTGTGGCGATTATGTCGTCGCCGAAGAAATATTGCTCGGGCACATTATATGCTTTGTCGGTCTCGGGATATTCGTAGTACATCGGTCGGCACATCGCCACGCCGGTGTCGTAGTTGGCGCGTGCCGCATTGTAAATGTATGGCACGAGCGCATAGCGCAACTGTATGGCGTCGCGCATCATGAACTGATGGTCGGGGAATGCCCATGGATAGCGCACGATGCGGCGGTCCTTGGTGGAGTGGGTCTTGAAAATCGGGGTGAACACTCCATATTGAAGCCAGCGCAGATATAGTTCGGGGTCGGTCTCCTTGATGTCTTTATGAAACATATGTCCGCCGATGTCGTGGCCCCAGTATCCATAGTTGACATTTGATGCCGTCGAGGTGAACCAAGGCAGAAATGCCAGAGTCTCCCATGTGGCATATGTGTCTCCTGAAAATCCGAGAGGATAGCGGTGTGAGCCGAGGCCTCCCCAGCGGTGGTAGATAAACGGGCGTTTGTTTAATCCGTCGGTACCCTCAGAGGCGCGTTCGCGGGCATGGCTGAAGAATGTGTGGTTGAGCCAGAATGTATTGCTGAGTCCTTTGGTGTACTTAGAGTCGAGCCACTGCTGCCAGTCGAGCCACCAGAAGTCGACGCCCATATCCTCCATCGGAGCGAGAACGGTATTGAAATATGTGTCGGCCCATTTCTGCTCGTCGATTCTGAAAGGCACGCTTTTCCCTTTCTCAGTCCAGCCGTATGCCTTTGTAAACGCATCGTAGCACTCTTCGTAAGGCTGTATGCCTGATGCGGGATGGAGGTTGAGGGCGGTGAGGAGATTCGCGCGATTGCTCCATTCGAGGAAGTTTTTCGGATTGGGGAACAGTTCTTTCTGCCAGGTGTATCCGGTCCAACCTACACGCTGTCCGTACTCGTCTTTGCGTGGATTCTTTTTTGTGAGTCCGAAGGTATCATGCCAGTCCATGTCGACAATCAGCACATCGATGGGAATGTCGTATGAGCGTAGCTTGTCTACGATGTCGACCATCTCGTCGTCGGAGTATTGCCAGTAGCGGCTCCACCAGTAGCCGAGTGTCGATTTCGGAGGCAGCATGGCGCGCCCGGCCACTTTCTGGTAGTCGGCAAGAGCCTTCTTGTAGTCATGTCCGTAAGCGAGGAAATACCAGTCCTGCCGCTCGCCTTCGCTACGTTCGGCCACCCATTCATTCCAGTGGCTGTCGGTAGGCACAATCAATGGCTTGCCGCTGTCGTCAATCAGGGCCCATCCGCTTCTTGACAGCAGACCGGTCTCCATGGGCTCTCGGCCAAGTTTCTTGCCGTCGCATCCGTCGAGCGTGCGCGTTGTGCCCATCAGATTGAGCGAGTCGGTGGTTCCCGGAGTCCATGTCATCTTTTTCAGTCCGGGTTTGAATGTGATTTTAAGGTTGGAGGCATCAAACGGACGCCCGTCGTTTTTATATGTAAGCGAGAGTGCGTCAGTGGTAATGGTAGCACCTTTCTTTGATGTGCTACTTTTGAATCGAGGCACGTCAAGCCGACGGTTGACGAATGTCAGGCTTTTGTTGTCCTCCCACTTTCCGTCAGCACACCATTCCATGCGTATCATCTGAGGGGTGAGCACCGTAAAGCGGGCATTGCCGCATGTGACTGTCGCCTTTTCGTTAGCCACAGGATTGGCGACTTCAGTGCTGACGTCGGTGGCCGACGCAGTCTGCGTATATACCGGCGAAAGCGCGATTGCCGCAGAGATAATGAATGATTTAGGATTAAGCATAAATTCTATGGTTAGACTTGTTGGTTTCGTCTTGTTGGTTTCGTTATGAAAGTTGACCTATTTCATTATTTTAAACGAGTGGCCAAGACACATTATTATATACAGCCCATCGTTTACTGACGATAAATCGAGAGTTAAGTCAGTATTTTCAGTATCGGTTGACGTAACGAGTCGTCCCGATAGGTCGACAGTCTTTACCTGTCCGAGCGGGCGGTCTGCGCTTATCCGCACTATCCCGTCGCGCATCACCAGCATCTCGGGCTTGTTGACGGTATGCCCGGCTTCGATATCATCAATTGCGGAATATTTTTCTCTGAATTCCACTGCTCCGGGCATGGACTTGCTGTTACGGTCGAGTCTGAGCTGGTCGGTTTTCAGCTGTGAGCCGATGCTGCCGTCAAAATCGATATCTACTGAGAATTCTTTTTCAAGATTTCGCATCAGTATCGATAATGTAGCCATGTCTTCGCCTCCGAATTTTGTTGAGATTAGTGGAACAAACGGGGTGGGGTATGAGTCGTCGCAAAGTATATCGGGTATGAATTTGTTGTCATCAATTTTTCCTGCCATCATTGCCTCGATTGCTTTGATGCCTTCATAGGCGTTTGGTGCCGTGTGAGACTTTGTGTCCGCAGCAAAACTTATTGTTGACGGGGCTGTAAATATATTGAGTGTTTCCTTTGTAAGACGTTCGGCATCGACTGTCACGTCGGCCTTCGCATTGGTGCCGTTGGTGGTATTGGCTGCTACAATACTATTGACAATCTTCGTCATACCTCCGTCGACAGTCAAAGCTGAGGCCAGAAAGTTGGCCGGAGAGGTACATGTGGCGTGATTGCCAGTGATTGTCACATGACCGAGATTGATTTTGGAGTCACTGACTTTTGTGAGTTTTGAGTCGGATGGACGGTTGGCGAGTTTTGCGTGCAGTCCTGTGCCTCCATATGTCTTGAGCACGTTTGGAAGACCACCCTTGGCATTGATGGTATTGCCGGCAAAGGTTGTGTTGACCGTGGTTATGGTCACATTGGGCATTTCGTCGTTAATGTATAAGGCTCCAGAGCATGCCGAATTGTTATTGGTAAATGATGAATTGACAATAAGAGCCTCGGCCTCGGTAAACCATATGCGTGATGCCTCGGGGCTACCGAATGTCACGTACATGGCACCTCCTGATTTTGTTGCGGTATTGCCGTCGAATGTGCATCCGTCAATATGCAGCAGGCTGTATACTCCTACGGCAGCCGCGCCACCGTATATTGCGCTGTTGCCACGAAAGATACAGTTGGAAAGGGTGATATTATTGGATGCGCAGTATTTTGGATTGGATGTGTCGTATATTGTAAGAGCACCACCGTATTCCTGTGCGCTGTTGTCCTCAAGCACAACGTTCTCCATTTTCAGGTCAGCGCCTCTGAAATGTACGGCGCCGTCAAGCGATGTGCTGGATGATTTGTAGCCAATGATATTGAAATTTCTAATGGTCAGCGATATCTGTCCGGGCACATATACCGGCGGGTGTTCAAGTCCGTTTCCATCGATTATCGACATGCCGTCGGTATTTGAGAATCCGTTTGTGTATCCTCCGATTATTGTTACTGTGTGATTGGGCTGTACTGATTCACGGTATGTGCCCTCGGCAACATATATTGTATCGTCAAGATCAGCTATTGCAGTCGCTTCCGAAATGGTACAGAATGGAGCGGTTATAGAGCCGTCGCCTCCAGCGCCGGCATTGCAGTCGACAAATATCGATTTTGCATGAGTAGGCGATAGCTCAGCATCGACATAGATTGGGAAATGGTCGCTTGAGGGATAATTTATGCCGTTGTGTGAGAATTCCTCGGTCACGATGTGGCGCTCGAGAATGTTCATGCCGCGGTAGAATTGGAAGTCAATCTCGCTCCCGGAATATGTCACGTCGGATACCGGATGATAGGCATTATATGTCCAGGTGCATTGGCGGTTGGTCACCGGCAGGGAGTAGTTTTTGTCGGCAGGAACGTCGACTGCAGCGTCATGGAATGTGGCGTTGTAGGCTTTCAGACCTTTCTGTGCATGGGCAGCATTGCGTGCGGAGTTATAGTCGGCAACAACCATTACGGGCAAATCTCCGGCCAGTTCCTTGATTCTTGACGAGATTAGCTGGGAACCGTATGGACCGTCGAGACTCCAGCCATTATTTGTGTGGGTTGTGGCATAGATGAATTCCTCTCCGGTAGACTTGACCTTCAGACGTATCCAGCCGATGACACGAGGATGACTCTCGATAGCGGTATCCCATCCATATGAGAATTTGTCGGGTGTGGGGCTAATGAAAAAAGAGCCTTGTGCGATAGCCTCGTATTTTGATTTTTTATATGCGGTTGCCACATATTCACGACGTGCAGTGCCGTCGCGATCCCAGGCAACGAGTTCATAATCAGTAAGCCATGCCCTAAGGTCGTCAAGTTGAGTTCGTCCGGTAAGAGGATTGCGATAGGAGCGTCCGCTCCCTGTCACTTCCTGGAATCCTACGACATCGAAATCGTAGTTGAGTATAATGTCGCGGCATATCGGTCCACGCAGGCCCCAGTCTTTACCTTCTGTATCGGAATCGGAGTTGAATCGTATATTGTATGTTGCGAGCCGATGGGTAGCCCCAGTTGATGTAATTGCAAAAGAGGCAAGTAGGATTGGGATGAATCGCTTCATGGGTGTGAGATTTTGTGTCATAAATCGCAGGAGAGCCGGTATGAATCGTATATTACTCTCCTGCGATTGTGAAAATATGGGATAATTGTTACGATAAATGCTTATCTGGCAATCTTGACGGAAGCATCGCCAAGGCGTACTATATATATTCCGGAAGCAACGTCTGTAATTGACAGGATACTGTCGTCGATACGTTGTGTTTTGACGATACGTCCTGACATGTCGTACACTGTAGCCATACCTTCAGCACCTTTGACGGTGAAGTTCCCGTTGCCTTTTGACGTAATGATAATTTGCGAGCCTCCGGTTGTGTAGACCGATGTAATGCCGGATGATGCGGGATTGGCATTTGGATCATAGGCTCCGCGATAGGTGGTAGTGGCGCGCTTGTTGCCGAAGAGATCGACCGACAGGTCTACATTGGCCCATCTGAAGTTTTCAGGCATTTCATAGCTCTGATAGTTTTCGAGGGCGTCAGCAAGATTCACGTCACCATAGGCGGCTACCGGTTCGAGGAAATAGCGTCCGTCTTTTTCTGTGATTTTATTCGAACCGAATACTTCCGACATTGCCGGTGCCAGCCAGTTGTCGGTAGACTGCTGTGTGCGCACTGTACAATTATTGGCGGCATAGGTGCTGAATATACTTCCTGTAATTGAGTTGTCGCCTCCCGAGAGTATGTCGGACATGTCCTTGGAGTTCCATCCTTGAACGAAAATCGCATTGTTGGCTTTGTCATCGTTGGATGTTGCCTTTGTGTCGGTAATCATCAGATTTCCCTGAATATAGAAAGGAGCATAACCGTTGAATGATATAAGATTGCCTTTGCATTCAGATGCTGTGGTCTTGAAATTACATAGTGTATTGAATGCGAAGAAATTAGTGATATAATTGTTTGAAGCGGTTGCGTTGGCGCATCTCAGGAAACCACCGTTCTGCTTGATTGTCAGGCCTCCGCCATCGACAAAGCAGTTAACCATTGCAAGTGTCGCGCCTTTGTCCTGCATTGACATTCCACCTCCATAGCATGCCGCTGCTTTGGCTTCGGGACTCTCGATTGTGTTGTTGACCATTACACATCCCTCAAGCACTATGTCTGTGACTTCGGTCTCTGATCCGCGGCCATTGAGTATACACTGAAACCAATTGTTCTTTGAAACATCGGTATTGATATTCTTATTATTAGTCCATACACAGTGTTTTGCATGGAACTTTGAGCCTGATGCCGGCACTACAACGCCGCCACACCACGAGGTGTTGCTGTCGAATACGACATCTTCCATAAGTACTTTTGCACGTGTGCAATTGAAGGCGGTGCCGCTATATGTAGTGGTCTGCTGTCCGACGGCACCTGTGATAGTGATACCTTTGAATGTTGTAGGCTCATATGAGGGATTGTCGCCTCCCGATACTTTTATAAAGGGCCCGGTCCCGTTTTTCCCTTGAGCATTGAATATTGTTTTGTTGACCCATGGATTGTATCCGGAAGTATCGGTATCTGTGGCTGTGGCAGGAAAGCCGCCGATTACTGATATGCCAACTACAGGGCGAATCTGAGTGCCGGTATATGTGCCTTCAAGAAGATACACAATATCTCCGGGCTCGACATTCTCGATTACGTCGGCAATACTTTCGGCCGGGAAGGCGTTGGTCCAGGAGTCGCCGCTCTCATCACCGGCGCCGGCGGGTGAGCAGAACCATTCGGTAGCATTGGCATTCAGTGTTGCCATGAGGCATGCTGATGCGAATAAAGTAAATTTTTTCATGATGTCGGTAAAAAATAATGATGATTGGTTTGGTGTATGATTGATGAATGCGGGTCGCCAATTCCATTTTGGCAAAAGATGTCGGCGACCCTTTCTGATAGTCGTGACAGTTAGAGCTTGTTTAATAATAAATGTTGCCGCCAGGGTCGTATAGCTTGAGTCGATTTTCGACATGTGACGAAGGAGTGTACTTTATGTACATGACTGAGGAACAAGGCGAAAAGCGGCCAAGATATACGAGACAAAAGGTAGCTTTATAACCATTCAATCTCTTGCCTGCTTTAAAGCAAATGTAAAAATATATCAACAATATGGAACAAATTACATCACTTCGGTCATTCGCCGGCATATTTCCGCCCGTTCTTCGGTCGTTATGGAGCCCCATAACTCCCTCATCACAAGCGGAAATCTGCTCGCCGACTGACCGCCCTGACGGTAACATTTATTATTAAACAAGCTCTTAGAATGAGAGTCCGTCGTTCCATCCTGGATTCTGCGAGAGGGCACCGTTGGATAGTGAGCGCTCATTGGTTGGGATGCCGTAGAGATAGTCGCGATTCTCATTCCATGTGCGTTTGAATGCATCGCTGCCAAACCTCACGGCATATCCCTTGTCGCCTTCTGACAGAAAGATGTCTTTGTCAATTTCCAGGAATTTAAGTCCTATGCCTGATGGCTTTTTCCCGGTGTATATACATACATTGGCCTTTCCGTCGCCTGTCATGTCATATTTTCCGGGGCCAGGGAAGTACATGCCATAGAATGGCTTTTCGTATACTTTGCCTTCACGCCAGCGCAGAATATCATTGTAGTGTACAAGTTCGAGTGAAAGTTCGATAAGACGTTCACGTCGTATCTCAAGTATGACTCCGGTATTGGCCGAACGAGTAACGTTGGGGTAGCCCCATTCTTCGCTCATCATGTAAGGGTCGGGTGTGGAGTTGGCGTCGGCAACGCTCAGATGTGGCATACCCACGCGATCGCGCAGTCGGTTGACAGATATGTCAATGTCATCCTGTGTAATTGTGCCGAGTTCGGCAAGAGCTTCGGCATAGTTAAGATAGACTTCTGCGAGGCGGAATATCGGCATTGAAGCACGGCTTTGGCGGAATGCGTCATAATCATCGCTCATGACATATTTGATAAACTGATAGCAGCCTTCGGTATAGTTAAGTGCGATGGCCTGTACTTTGTCCTGTCCCATCTGCTTGTAGCCGGGACATAGAATTGACTGGGCCATGCGTGGATCGCGGTTCTTGCATTCGTCGATATACCCCATAGTCTGCCATCCGTTCTTGTCAGTGAAACGGCTTCCGTCGGTCATGAGGAACAGATTGGCAAATCGCTTTGTCATTGATGCGAACCGAGTCTTTGACTCGTCGTTGGCATTGTGGCGTCCGCCTACCTGATCACCATATATTCTTGCCCATATTACCTCTTCGGCACGGGGTTCGATAGTGGCGAAGAGATTGCGGTAAGGCTCACCGGTGTCTGTATAGAGTCTGTAGCCACCTTCGTCTATCAGTTTCCTTGATGCGTCTGCACAGATTTCAAGCAGGCGGTCGCCTGACAGGGATGTGGCATTGAAGGTTGTGCCTGCATGGTATTTGCGGAAAGTACCTTCAAATAGTGTGGCTCGGGACTTCAGTGCAAGAGCTGTCCATGCGCATATTTCAGTAGTCTTTTTGCCATATGGGAGGAGAAGGTCGAAAGCCCGGTCGCAGTCATCTATGATATGGCCAATGATTACATCGCGGCTGTCGCGCGGCTTACATAGCAACTCGGTATCCGCGCTGCCGATAGGTTGATCATACCATGGTACTTCGCCGAATTTGGTGAGCATATTGTAGTAGAAAAACGCACGGAAGAAGTAGGCTACACCGTCGTAACGGTTGCGTACATATGTGTCGGTACATTTTGAAGAGTTCTGCAGGTAGTAGTTTATATTACGGAGTGTGCCCCAGTTCCAACCTACATCACCGGCGGCAGATGGGAGCGGTCGTGTACCTGCTATTTCGCGTGGCAGGGTCTCATGCTGTATGAGTTCGCCGGATTCCATAAACCATCTGAAGTCACCTACGTTTGGTTCAAGAGTGTAGAATGAATTGGTATATTGGGCAAGTTCGGCCTCTGATCGGAAGTATGTCTCCGGTGACATTCGGTCCTCCGGAATCTGATTCATATCCGTACATGAGGATAAGGCGATAGCAATCGCCGGGATAATGCATAGATACTTATATATAGATTTCATAATTGCATGTTTAAAATACTATGTTTACACCTAATGTAAGTGACTTGGAAAATCCGTAGGTAAGGGCGTCGTTGCTCTTTTTACCGGAGTTGGTGGCCGTCTCCGGATCAATGGTCTTGCAATACTTCTTGAAAGGCGACCAGTAAAAGAGATTTTCGCCGGAGAAGTATACACGTAGTTCGCGGAATGTATGCCTGAGTACCGGAAGAGTATACCCTATGGTGAGATTTTTCAGACGCAGATAGCTCACATCCTGTAGGTAGCGGGTGTTTGCATTGCCCATCGGATTTTTTTAGCCATAGGCTGCGTAAGCGCATGGACGGGGGAAGTAGGCATCACGGTTGTCCTCGCTCCATACGTTTTCAAGAAATCCCTCTGGTATGTATGCGTTGTATGGACGGCAGTATGGTCCCCAAAAGCTACGGGCCTCGTTGCCCGGATACCAGTCACACTTGCCTACACCTTGGAAGAATACAGAGATGTCGATACCTTTCCATTCCACTGACCCGCGGATGTTGTAGTTGTAGCGAGGGGTGGTGTTGCCTATAATCTTTCGGTCGCCGGGATTGTCGACAGTGTTGTCGCCCGGGGTAATCTGGCCGTCGCCGTTGCGGTCTACGACACGCGGGTCGCCGGCACGTACACCTCGCCATGAGTCGGGGCCGAAGCTGTAGTAGTCGGAATATACATATGTAGAGCCGTCGACTTTCGACATATATTCCAAAGCCTCTTCGTTTGTCTGGAACAGGCCGTCTATTTCATATCCCCAGATTTCTCCTATCTCTTCTCCGGCGTAATGTTTTGACAAAAGGCGTCCGGGATTGTCGAATTTTGTTATCTTGGAGCGGGCGTCGCCAATTCCGGCACCGATGCTGTAGTGGAAGTTGGAGCCGAGCAGATGGAAATCATCATTCCATGCAAGCCCGATTTCAAATCCTCGTGTGCGCAGGTCGGCGCAATTGGCCTTAGGCACTGAGGCTCCGTACACGGCGGGTAGCTGGGAGCCAGAGGTAAGCATGTCCTTTGTGTCGCGGATAAATATATCGCCTGTAAGGTTGAGTCGTGAGTTAAGGAAGCTGAGGTCAATGCCGGCGTTGTATGTGGTGACTTTCTCCCAGGTGAGATCGGATGCCGGCGGAGCTGATACCGAGGCATAGTTTACGTATGTCGTGCCGTCGAATGTGATGTCGTCCATCAGTTGATTTGTGGTCAGTTTCTGGATATAATCATAGTATCCTACCTGCTGGTTGCCGAGTGTGCCTACTGACAGTCGTATTTTACCGCTGTTCCACCAGTTAGACATGTCTTTCATGAACTTCTCTTCGGTGAAGCGCCATCCGAGCGATGCGGATGGGAAGAAACCCCAGCGGTGATTGCTTGAGAATCGCGATGACCCGTCGTAACGGCCGGAAAGTTCGAGAAGATAGCGTCCGGCATAGTCGTAGTTTATGCGGGCGAAATATCCGTAGGTGACAGAGTTCTGGATTTCGTCCTTGAAGTCCTTTACCTCACCTGTGGCGATATTCAGGGTGTTCAGGTCAGGGCTCATGAGATCCTGGCGCTCGCCCTTGAAATAGAGATGTCGGTATATTTCGCCATTGAACCCTCCGGTAACGGTTATGTGGTTTTCGCCAAAGGTGGGATTATAGGTGGCATAGGCGTTGATTGTCTGGGTTATATTTTGGGTCATGCCTCGTGTAAACATGTCCCAGCACATTGAGTCGTCGGAGCCTGTAATCCAGTTTATGGTTCCGATTGTATTGCTGTAGGGTACATTTACGCGGCGCATCTCACGGTTGAGCGACCTGAAAAGGTAGGAGTAATCGGCTACGATTGACAAATCCTTTATTGGAGTGACTGTGAGCTGGTTCTTTACAAGATATTCCCGGTTCTGGTCTTTGTTTTTGTGTTTGCCGTAATTCATCAGAGCGTTGTATCCGTCGCCTACCTTGGCTGTACCTCTGGTGATGATTCCGGATATATCCCACAGCGATGTGCCGTCGGGATTTGTTGAGGGGAATGAAGAAAGAGCATGGTTGCCCGAGCGGTAGAAGAAATCGTTAAGGTCGCTCGACCCTGAACGTTCGTAGGTGGATTCGAAAAAAGAAGTATTGAAACTGTATTTTAGCCAGTCGGTAATCTTGATGTCGAGTTTGGCACGCATGGAGTATGATTTAAACTCGTCGTTCTGTACCTTGAGATTGCCGTCATGTATATAGGCGCGTCCACTTATGTAGTAGTTTATGCGTTTGCTGCCGCCGGTAATCGATATGTTGTAGTCCTGCATCGGACGGCTTTTGCGGTAATAGTGGTCATACCAGTCGTTGTTGGCGTAATAACGGTAGTGGTTGTCGGCTGTAGGTATTGCCCATGGACGCTCGGCCGACTCTGTCTTTTGGTCAAGTCTCATCCATAGTTCGGCATAGTCATACTCATCGTATGTGGTGTAGTCGACACCCTTCTGTTGATTCATGAAAAGGTCGTTGATATATGTTGACCAATATCCCGATGATATGAAATCGGTAGATACAGTCGACTGCATCCATCCCGCTTTCAGGTCGAACGATATTTTGGGAGCTGCGTCCTCTTGTCCGCTCTTGGTTGTTACGAGTATCACTCCGGCCGATGCTTTGGCTCCGTATACCGCCGCTGCCGATGCATCTTTGAGAATAGATACGCTTTCGATATCATTTGCATTGATACGGGCGAGATTCATCTCTACTCCGTCGACAAGTATGAGGGGCGAGCCTCCGTTGATTGATGTTACACCACGAATGTTGATTGATGCGCTTGCATCGGGACCTCCCGATCCCATCTTGAGGTTGAGCGAGGGATCAGCACCTTGCAGCGCTGTGGCGGCATTGCCAGTGGGTCGTCCATTGATATCCTTGGCCTTCACTACAGTGACAGCTCCTGTCAGATTGACTTTTTTCTGCTGTCCGTAGCCTACCACTACTACCTCGTCGAGTGCTGTGGCACCCTCGTGCAGTATAATGTCATATTGTCCGGCATGGGATACGGTAAGTTCTTTAGGCTCGTAGCCGATATACGACACCTCAATGTCCGCGTCTTTTCTTACTCCTTTGATAGAGAATCGACCGTTGATGTCGGTTGCCACTGCTATGGAGGAGCCTTTGACCTTGACGGTAGCCCCGATTAGGGGTTCGTCGGATGCGTCGCTGACCACGCCGGTTATCTCAATGGTCTGTGCGGACGAGTCGGTCATCAGCTCCTCGAGACTGACCGGCTGTGACTCATGGTATACAACCACGGCATTGTTATGTTCGATTTTATATCGCAGGTTGCTCCCCTCAAACAGCTTGTCGAGAGTAGCTTTGTTGCTTGCGTCTTTTACCGAGAGGGTTACGTGTCTGTTGAGTCCGGGAAGATCTGATTTGTATAGGAAGTGAAGGTCAGACACCTTCTCGATTTCTTTCATGGCTCTCTTCAGCGGTATGGCCGAAATGGATACTGTAATATCTGCCCAAAGCGACGCGCATGACATCATGGCAGTAACGGCAATAGCCGCACGCCTTAAGTTATGATTGTTGTGTAAGTGCATGGCTGGTGTGGATTTTGTTGATGATTAGTGAGAAAATTATTCCACTACGGTGATTGTGCGGCCTATTTCTATTTTGCGCCAGTCCCAATGTGGGTATTCGAGACGTCCGAAGAAATACAGTGTCACCCGTCCGGGAGTTGTTAGGGTAATAGGGGAGGAGGTGTTGACGTTGTCGTCGGAGAACTCCTGGAAGTCGGCTTTCATCTCAGAGTCGGTAAACCACCATGATGTGTACCACCAATAGGATGTGTCGCGCAGGTCGCCGATGCCGGGTGATGTACGGTTGATTGAGCATGTGACAATGTCGCCAACATGGTATATTTCCTTTTCCGGAGTGATTGTGATATGACTGAATGTTGGTTCGGATATCTTGTCGTCATCGTCGCTGCATGCTGTCAGGCATACGGTCATAAGCATGATGACCAGCAAGTTGAGATACTTGTTTTTTGACATGGGGATTGGTTTATGAGGTTAGTAAGATTATGTTGGTATTCTCTTTATCAAGGCTGTCTGTAGAAGCATATTGTCGAATCTGACTCCAGTATGTATTTGGCATCTGCCGCAGTGGCGATTATTCCAAGGGTTTCTTCAAGAGATTTTCGACCGAGGCTGCCTGACAGACGCACGTCGCGCAACGATGGTGTTATGATGTTGATGGTCACGCCGTAGTAGCGCGACACTGAGCGCAGTATGTCATCAAGGCGGTCGTCGTTGAATCGGCTGCATCCGGAAATCCATTCGGTATAGTCGTCAGCGTAGACCATGGTCGATTGCAGATTACGGGTATGTTTGTCGTAGCTTACCTTGTTCCCGGGTTTCATTTTTATCGACTGGTTGGGTGTGCTTGCGGTAATTACTCCGTCGCTTAATACCACAGTTATATTGTCTTCATCTGGATAGCCTTTGACATTGAACGACGTGCCGCGGCACTCTATTCGCAAACCGTCGCATGTCACTACGAATGGATGCTCAGGGTCGGTAGCAATGTCAAAGGCGGCTTCTCCTGATAGGGTGAGAGAGCGTTCCTTCAGTGTGTCGTCGTAGTGGTACTTTACTTCGGTTTTGTTGTTAAGAGTGAGCGACGAGCCGTCAGGCAGGATTATATGGGAGCGTTCGCCGGCATTGGTGCTTACGGTAAGTGGTATGGAATATCTTGGAGCATCGTTCCGTAGCAGAAGTATTCCGGTAATGGCAGCAATTATGATTATTGATGCGGCTACGGCAAGAGGCCAGATATTATGTCTCTTGTCGGAATGAGAGTCTTCCATTAGGCTATTTGACTCGATATCATTGGTGTGGTCAGCATCATATAGACTGTATATGCCTGCATTAAGGCGTTCTCTAAGCTGTGGCTCGATTGTGGAATCGCTGTTTTCAATGCGTGCTGCCAGCCAGTGGTTAAGCTCTTCGTTTTCCTCAATCCACGAGTCGATTCTTGCCCGCTCTGACAGAGTGGCTCTGTTGTCGAGATACTTCTCTACAAGCGTCTGTATGTCATCTTTATCTTCCATTGTCGGTATTGTGTTGGACGGTGATATTTAGATATGGCATGATAGCATTGTCGCGATTATTATGAAATCACATATTATGCCGTAACGTCGTTTGAGCTCCTGGCGCATGAATTTCAGTGCAAGTGTGAGGTGTGTCTCGACTGTGCTTACCGAGATGCCGAGGGCTTGGGAAATCTGTCGGTTGGTAAGATATTGTATTCGGCTCATCTTGAATACTTTCTGCCTTACCGGCGGCAGCTCGTCAATAAGTGTTGACACATATTGGTTGAGAAAAGCTGAATCGATTGCATCTTGTGTCGTGTGGTCTTCGTGAGATACATCTCTGAGATAGTTGTAGTAGATGTATTCGATGGTCTCGTGTTTCAGATAGTTAAGCAAAGTGTTGCGCGCAATCGAAAACATGTAGCTTTTCAGACTTTCGCTGTCGGAGACGGTATCGAATTTTTCCCAGAGTTTCATGAATACAATCTGAGTAATCTCTTCAGCCATGTATGCGTTACCGTGGGTTATTTTCAACACAAAGTTGTAAATACGTCCGCAGTACATGGTGTGCATGCGCTCGAATCGGGCATGTCTGTTGCTTTTATCTTTATTACGGTGTCCCATGGCTGGTATCAGGGGATGTAGAAAAGAAAGGAATAAGGTTTGTAAAACAAATTGATTGGTTGGTTGCAAACCGCGGCTGTGTTTCGCGTTGCTGTCAGGTTTTACAACCAAAGGTATGCCGGGCCACTAATCATTCGCCGTATTTTAGCGAAAATTAACAAAAGGAATATGAAAAAATGTTATACAAATTGGGGTGCGGGAGGGTAGGCCGGAAACAAAAAATATAGTAATTTTGGGGCACTGAATTACACAAAACTCATTTATCCATGATAATAGAAGAAATGCTGCGCCATAATGCGCAGTTTATACAGGAGGATGGCGCGCGCCGATTTGCCACATCCAAATATCCTGACAAGGGAATTGCCATTGTCACATGTATGGATACTCGCCTGGTCGAACTGCTCCCGGCGGCTCTCGGCATCCGTGGCGGCGATGTCAAGATGATAAAGAATGCAGGCGGCACAATCACCAACCCGTTTGACTCGACCATGCGCTCGCTGCTGGTGGCCGTATATGAGCTTGGTGTTACAGAGATAATGGTCATAGCCCATACCGACTGCGGTGTGCAGGGTATGAATCCCCATCATATGCTCGATGCTATGCGCTCACGCGGGGTCGATGACGAACATATCTCGCTGATGAAACATTGCGGTATTGACCTGGAGGCATGGCTACACGGCTTTGACGATACCGAGCTCGCCGTGCGCGAGACCGTCGATCTTATCCGCAATCATCCCCTGATGGCTGCGGACGTGACCGTAGGCGGCTACATCATCAATACCGACACCGGCGCGCTCACCCCTATCTGCCGTGCCTCCTCCGCCCGCTGACCCTACTGTCAGTGGCCGATGATGTAGAGCCTACGCTGTCTTCTGTCGGGTGTTTGCAACCACTTGTCTGCTTAATGGCTTTCGTACATCTGCTATTGACAGTTGATGTGTTAACCTCAAATTCTTGAACATTAAAAAGAGCTTACCTCAGACCTTGGTCTGAAATAAGCTCTTTTTTAGCCGATAGACTTTGTGTTTTATCAATCAGTAATGTAGTTATTTTACGAAAAAATGAAGTTGCTGCTTCATCGTGATAGGTTTATTGGTCGCAATAACTGAATTTCAAAATATTTCAATAACTTAGCGAATACTTAAAAATTACAATCATGCTTGGAATAATTATTTGGGCGATACTCATTATTTTCATAGTTATTTGCGTATGCCCGGGTTTCATAACCGCTTTTATAGTATGCTCTGCGATAGTTCTATGTGGATATTGTCTGATGTGTTGGATAATAGGTGGTTGTAAACTACCAAGCAAAAGCCGAAGAAACGACGAAAAAACTTATATTGATGCTATTGCGAAACAAGAACGAGAGAACGCAATTGACGAATGGGAACGCAAATGGAGACGCAAACACCAATGCAGAAAATAGCTGTTAAATATTTTATTAGCAGAATATCCGGTAGCAGAAAGAACTAAGAGCCGGAGTCAGTTGAACCCGAGCATTGCCTGCAAATATCTAACATATATTGAACATCCGAATATGTTTGAAGTTGTGAATCTATGAATCTATGAATCTATGTGAAGCAACATCATATAATATGACAGACGTGTGGTTGCAGATTTTTATTTCTTAAAAAGACCCCCGAACCGTAGTAGCGGGCAACGGTTAAGGTTGTGAAGTAATGCAGCTGCTTTCCAGCTTATTTAACCAGTTGCGGCGAGCCGTTCAACTATGAGAATTGAAATAGTTTAAAGGTGGGCAAATGGGCGGTTAAATTTACTCCGTCGCTAATGCCTAGGGTACAAAAGCATTAATGCGGTTTAACAACCGTGTCCCCGAATCGGCTTAACACCCGCAAAAGATAGCACAAATTTTGCAAACTTGTAAAAGGTAAACGAAAAGCCCCGACTCTTTAACCGTCACGGTCTTACATCGGGGTAAAAGTTTAATCATGTATGTTCAAAATTGTTTTAACGGCTGCTATTATCGCCACCGCAATTACCTCGGTATGCGTAGCAGTTTAGGATATGGCAAATCTCAACAACATTGAGTACGTATTAAAATTAATGGCTTTTTGTGTTGAGATAGTTTTATTTTTGAAAAATTTGGCTATGTTATATAATAAAAAAGCCAAATTAACCGGTTGTTTTTTTAGTTTCTTACGTTTGAGCCACAACGGGGGTTCGAACCCCGGACCTTTTCGTTACGAATGAAATGCTCTACCGACTGAGCTATTGTGGCAATGTAGGTTGTCTATTTTGTGTGTGCAAAGGTACGTAAAATCTTTTAGAGTATTGCAACTCCGAGGTTAACTTTTTTGTAACGCACAAAAAGGTTGCGCAAAGATATGTTCATATGCATGCAATGTGATATGCTGATGCAAGTAAGTGTGCCCAATGAGTTGCACACAGGTATATATGCAATGAAGTTGTGTCCTTGGGCTGAGCGTATGGCGATGTCACGGGGAGATACGCAGTGAGCAGTCTCCAATCGTAGAGATATACGTCTGTCGTGCGCAAGGGCGCTGTGAGTGGGGAATTGGGATATTTTAGTAATATTTGAGGATTTTTGAGCATTTTGTTTGGAGAAATGAAAGTTTTATCGCAAAAATATTGCGTGATTGAAAAGTTTGCTATAAATTTGTCGAGTCAAAGCAAACTAATTATGATGACTCGATTTTACGCATACTATTTTTCTTACTTCTATTTCAACGGAAATTGAAGCGGGTAGTGGCATGCGCAAAATCTTAATGATAAGCAAATAATAAAACATCACCATAGAAATTCCCGCTCCTCAACGACGAGGCGAGCGGGAATTTTGTTATATAACCGACATATGATTACCTCCGACAGACTACATATTGCGGGCCGCCGCCCCAAGCGTATCACAATACAGGGGGTGGCGGGGTGTTACCACGACGCTGCCGCCCGCGGCTATTTCGCCGGCGAGGAGATCGACACCATCCAGTGCGACAGTTTTCAGGAGATGTTCGACACTCTCGCCGCCGATGCTTCGCTGCTTGGCATAATGGCTATCGAGAACACCATAGCAGGCTCTCTACTCCAGAACCACGAGTTGCTCAGGGCGTCCAACATGCAGATTGTCGGTGAATACAAGATGCGCATATCCCACACTCTTGCCGCTCTCCCCGGACAGACCATCGACGAGCTCACCGAGGTCAACTCCCATCCGATGGCATTGCTGCAGTGCGAGCAGTTTCTGTTGCGTCATCCCAACATGAAGATGATCGAGACATTCGACACTGCCGGCAGCGCCAAGGAGATTGCCGAAAAAGGCCTTACCGGACATGCAGCCGTGTGTGGCGAGTATGCCGCCAATCTTTATGGACTTAACATACTTGAGCGGAGCATTGAGACAAACAAGCGCAATTTCACCCGCTTTCTCATACTGGCCGATCCGCTGATTGCCGGAGAGGAGCGCCCGTCCGAGAGGTTTATCGACAAATCGTCGGTTGTGTTCACCCTTCCCCACGACAAGGGCGCTCTGTCCAAGGTGCTGACCATCCTGTCGTTCTACGATATCAATCTCACCAAAATCCAGTCGATGCCCATACTCGGACGCGAGTGGGAATACCGTTTCTATATCGACCTTGAGTTTGACAGTTATTCGCGCTATCGCCAGGCCGTCGACGCCGTGCGTCCGCTTACCAACGACCTGCGTATCCTCGGCGAATACAACGCTTGCAAAAACGAGGTGTGAATCCAACAAATACTGCATAAAACCGAAACAATGAAAGATATACAACCCGCCGGCCGTGTGTCGGAAATACAGGAATACTACTTCTCGCGCAAGCTGCGCGAAGTGGCTCGCCTCAATGCCGAGGGACGCGACATAATATCGCTTGGCATAGGGGGCCCCGACCGTATGCCGTCGGCCGAGGTAATCGACACCCTTTGCGAAGAGGCCCGCAAGCCTGGCGCACACAGCTACCAGCCTTATGTCGGCATTCCCGAGCTGCGGCGTGCGATGAGCCGTTTCTACTCGCGTCATTATGGTGTGGAGCTGAATCCAGACACTGAGATTCAGCCGCTTATTGGCTCGAAAGAGGGCATACTGCATGTGTCGCTCGCTTTTCTCAATCCAGGCGACGGAGTGCTTGTGCCCAACCCCGGCTATCCTACCTATACCTCGGTGAGCCGCCTTGTCGGCGCCGAGATTTTCAACTACGACCTCACGGAAGATGGTGGCTGGATGCCCGACTTCGAGGCTCTGGAGCGCTTGCCGCTCGACCGCATTAAACTCATGTGGATCAATTACCCACATATGCCTACCGGCACTCCCGCGTCAGTTGGCCTCTTTGAGAAGATTGTCGACTTCGGCCGCCGCCATGGCATAGTGATTGCCCACGACAACCCCTACAGCTTTATCCTCAACGACAATCCACTGAGCCTGTTGCAGGTGGATGGAGCCAGGGATGTGGCCATCGAGATGAACTCGATGAGCAAGAGCCACAACATGGCCGGATGGCGCGTAGGCATGCTCGCTTCCAATCCACAGTTTATCCAGTGGGTGCTCAAGGTCAAGAGCAATATCGACTCCGGACAGTTCCGCCCGCTTATGCTTGCCGCGGTCAAGGGACTTGATGCCCCTGATGAGTGGTATGCCGGACTCAACGAGACCTACGCTCGCCGGCGGCTCATTGCCGAACGGATTATGAAGGCGCTCGGTTGCGAGTTTGACCCGCATCAGCGCGGACTATTCCTCTGGGGGCGTATCCCTCAAGGTGAGGCGTCGTCGGAAACGCTTGCCGACCGTGTGCTCTACGGCTCAAGGGTATTCATCACTCCGGGATTCATATTCGGCTCAAACGGCGACCGCTATGTGCGCATTTCCCTATGCGCTACCGAGGAGAAGCTCGCCGAGGCCCTGAAACGTATCGAAGAAACATATAAAACAGCATAAAATGACTGACTTACAATCTATTCTGCCTGAAGAAAAAGGGGGCATGCACCCCATTATTATCGCCGGCCCATGCAGCGCCGAGACTGAAGAACAGGTGCTTTCGACAGCACGCGAACTTGCCCGCAACGGGGTGAAGATATTCCGCGCCGGCATATGGAAACCGCGCACCAAGCCCGGTGGTTTCGAGGGAGTGGGCCGTGAAGGCCTCCCGTGGCTCGCCAAAGTGAAGGAGGAGACCGGAATGCTGACGGCTACCGAGGTGGCCACACGTCAGCATGTAGAGGACGCGCTCGCCGCCGGAGTCGACATATTGTGGATAGGCGCCCGCACCTCGGCAAATCCTTTTGCCATGCAGGAGATTGCCGATGCTCTGCAGGAGGCCGGCAAGGATGTTCCCGTACTGGTGAAGAATCCTGTAAATCCCGACCTTGAGCTATGGATAGGCGCGCTCCAGCGCCTGTACAATGCCGGTATACACCGTCTGGGCGCCATCCACCGCGGATTCAGCGCATATGGCAAACATCTCTACCGCAACATGCCGCAATGGCACATCCCCATCGAGTTGCGCCGCCGATTCCCAAATCTTACCCTCGTGTGCGACCCGAGCCATATAGGCGGAAAACGCGAACTGGTGGCACCTCTCTCGCAACAGGCCCTCGACATGGGATTCGACGGACTCATAATCGAGAGCCACTGCGACCCCGACTGCGCCTGGAGCGACAAGGCCCAGCAGGTCACTCCCGAAGTACTCAATTTCATACTTAACACACTCGTGCTACGCGACGCTACCGTGACTACCGAAAGCCTGACCCTGCTCCGACAGCAGATTGACGAGCTTGACAACGAGCTCCTTGAAGTGCTCAACAAGCGCATGCGCGTGTCGCGCGAAATTGGTCAGTATAAGAAGGAACACCGCATGCCTGTGCTTCAGATTGGCCGCCACGACGAAATCATGCAGAGCCGCGCACGTCTGGCCGAGGAGATGGGCATGTCGGGCGAATTCATGCGCAACGTCCTGTCTGCTATTCACGAGGAATCCGTGCGCCAGCAGATTGAAATATTCAACGACCGTACACGTTGACAGTGTATATCGGCCGCATAAATTTAATGAAATGAAGATACTGATAATAGGTGCTGGAAAGATGGGGTCGTTCTTTTGCGACATCCTTTCCGGCAAACATGAGGTGGCAATTATCGACACCGACCCACGACGGCTGTTATTTACATTCAACTGCCGGCGTTTCAGCAGTTTTGACGAGGTCGACGAGTTCGCTCCCGACATGGTGATTAATGCCGCTACGGTGAAATATACTATAGATGCCTTCAAGGCCGTGCTCCCTCACGTGCCCAAAGGATGTATTCTCAGCGATATAGCCTCGGTAAAGACCGGCCTGCCTGAGTTCTACGCCGCATGTGGCCATCCGTTCGTGTCGACTCATCCGATGTTTGGACCAACATTTGCCTCGCTAAGCAATCTCGGCAATGAGAACGCAATTATCATAAGCGAGAGCGACCACCTCGGAAAAGTGTTTTTCAAAGATTTGTACAACGAGCTGCATCTCCACATCGAGGAGTACACATTCAGCGAACATGACGAGACGATTGCCTATTCACTGTCAATCCCCTTTGCCTCTACACTGGTGTTTGCCGGATGCATGAAGCATCAGTCGGCTCCCGGCACTACTTTCAAGCGCCACAAATCGATTGCCGACGGACTCATGAGCGAGGATGATTACCTGCTGAGTGAGATCCTTTTCAATCCCAACACCCCGCGCCAGCTTGAGAAGATACGCGAGCAGCTGTCTGAACTACAGTCGATTGTCGAACGTCGCGATTCAACTGCAATGGCCGAGTATCTTGCCCGCGTGCGCCGCAATCTCGCATGATAATATAAAGGAAATGGCATGGAAGATATACTAAACTTCTTGCGCTCATTGAGGGCGCATAACGACAGAGACTGGTTCAACGCCAACAAGGATTGGTATCAGCGGGTCAAGAAGCATGTTGAGTCTCTCGCTTATGATTTGATTGCCGTTGTGGCCGAGGGCGACCCGTCGGCCTCGGGTCTCACAGCCGCCGACTGCACCTACCGCATATACCGCGACACGCGTTTTTCATCCGACAAGACGCCATATAAGACTCATATCGGGATATTCATCAATCCGCCTGCCGGAAAGAAGTCGATGCGCTGCGGCTATTACCTCCATATCGAACCCGACAACTGTTTTGTGGCAGCTGGCACAGTATGCCTACCATCGCCACTTGTGAGGGAGATACGCCGCAGCATATATGACGAAATCGATGAATACCGCTCGATTGTCGAGTCGGATGAATTCCGTGCTCAGTATCATACCATTGGTGAAAATATGCTAAAGACAGCTCCAAAAGGCTTTCCGAAGGATTGGGAGTACATCAATTATGTGCGTCCTAAGGATTTCTGTTGCTCTTCCAAGCAGCTTTCTGAGGAGTTTATGCTCCGTCCCGATTTGCCCGAGGCCCTGCGTCCTGCCATCCGTCAGGCCCGACGCTTCAACGATTTCATCAACTATACGATAGATGAATATATAGAGCATAACCGGGCGGCAAGGTAATGCCTTGGTTTAAAGTGCGGTACGTTATAGATGTGCTATGAACGACCGTAAAATTTTATGGTTTCAGCAAATAATTCGTTCGTAACATTTGGTTGGCAAAAAAAAAAACAGTAATTTTGTGGCGCTTTTGAGGAATACATCTTGTCGGGAGCGACATAAGGATAGTCTGCATTGTTACCCAATCCGGTGCTCGCAGAGATATCCATCAGAAGCATCTACAATTATCGACTAAGGAAAGATGCCGGAGTGGTCGATCGGGACGGTCTCGAAAACCGTTGTACCCTTACGGGTACCCAGGGTTCGAATCCCTGTCTTTCCGCGAATGTACCCACGTACATCACCAGAAAAAGCCTGTAACTATCAAAGTTACAGGCTTTTATCTTACCAACCCCATTGTTAAGAATTGTTAATTGCGACAGTAAAACGACTCGAAAACGACCCTTTCAGACCCTATGACGTTGCATATCCGTTGCAAAAATCGTTGCAGAAACCGAAAATGCAACAGTAAAACTGCCAATTGCAACAGTGCCCCTCATAAGTATCTGAAAAGTCGCAATTTAGTCGGACACAAGTCTTCGCCAACCTGATTTTTAACCCGTAATTTTGCACATGGTACTATGTACCCGGAACCCGGGGACATTATCAAAGAGCAGAGACAATGAACCCTCTTCCGTTGCACTTTGAACTGTACCCAGCAAGTTGCACAATTCTCAAATCCAAAAGGTATGGTAAGAACCAATTACAAGACCTCCTTTTTCCTCAGGAAGAACGTGGTCAACAAGAACGGAGAGTCGGGAATTTTCCTCCGTCTCACCGTCAACAAGGAAGCAGCACAGATTTCTACCAAGGCGACCTGTGCAGTCGGCGACTGGGACACTGAGGCCGGCAAGATGAGAGGAAAGACAAAGAAGGCGAATCAGCTCAACGATTTCCTCGCAGAGATAAGAGCCGCCATCCTTTTCCATATTCAGGAAATGGAGCGACGTGACGAGATAGTGACCCTCGAAAAGGTCAAGAACGCCTATCTCGGTATCTCGGCCCGCGCCGAGACTCTGATGGAGATTTTCAAGAAATGGCTGGACAACGCTGAAAAACTCGTAGATGTAAGTAAGAGCCGAGAGACCTACCGCAAATACGAGCGCGGCTACCGTCGCCTTCAGGAATTCATGAAGGAGACCTACAACATCACCGACATTGCCCTGCGTGAACTCTCCTACGAATTTATCGTGGACTACGAGAGTTATCTCCGCCGGGTGTCAAAGTGCGGTGTGAACACTACCGCCAAGTTCATTCAGACTCTCCGCATGATTGTTCTTTACGCCAAGAACAACGGCATGATATTCAAGGATCCGTTTCTCAACTACAAGGTCAAGAAGGAGGAAGTGGACCGTGGCTACCTGACCACTGACGAGCTTGACCGTATCGCCTCAAAGGTGATTCCCATTCCTCGTCTCGACCATGTGAGAGACATGTTTCTGTTCGCTTGCTTCACCGGGCTGGCATACATTGATGTGGCCAATCTCATGGAGAGCGACATCAAGGAGGCTTTTGACGGGTCAAAATGGATTATGACCCATCGCCAGAAAACCGGCGTTGCCGTCAACGTGCCACTTCTTGATTATCCCCTCGCGATAATCGAGAAGTACAAGGGCCAATGCACAGACGGGCATGTCCTTCCTGTCATATCGAATCAGCGCACCAACAGTTATCTGAAAGAACTCGCCACCGTGTGCGGCATCGACAAGAACATTACGTTTCACCTTGCAAGACATATCAAATTTTCTTTCTTGCTAAAATTCAAGCACTTGCAAATTTTTGCAGCTTGACAGGTAACGATTTAGAAAACAGCGAAATTCTGTGTTTCACTTCGTTTTGCAGTAATTCAAAAGAACGCTTTTCCTAAATGCAAAGGTAATATTATTTTTTGAATAATAAACCTTTGCAGATAGTCAAATTCAATAAAATCGGCTATGGTTGCTTGAATTTATATTTAAGTCCATACTCTTCAAGTTTACTGTATAGTGCCGACCTGCTTATTCCCAACAGTTCGGCGGCAAGGCTCCGATTGCCGTTCGCTTGTTTCAACGCACGCATTATCCGTTCCTTATCCTCTGCATCATTGCGCAGGGCGAAACTGACGGGTGAGGTCGGTTTCGTCACGGCAAGTTCCAGATGCTCTTTCGTTACAACACCTTCTTGCGCCTGCAATACCGCACCCATGATTTTCTGCCGAAGTTCCCGCACGTTGCCCGGCCATGTGTGGATCAGCAATGCTTTACGGGCTTCGGGACTGAATCCGCCCACATTACACTCCAGTTCCTTGTTGGCAATCTCACGGAAGAACTCTGCCAACGGCATAATGTCTTCCTGACAGTCACGCAACGACGGCACGCTTATCACGAAGTCGTGCAGACGGTAGAGTAAATCCTGCCGGAAACGCTTTTCACTCACTGCCGCCTCCAGATCCTCGTTGGTGGCGGCGATGATGCGGACATTGAAACTTCTGTCCGAATTGTCACCGACCGGGCGATAACGTCTCTCTTGTATGGCACGGAGCAACATCTGTTGGGTTTCCAACGCGAGGTTGCCCACCTCGTCCAGAAACAACGTGCCACCTTCCGCTTCATGGAAATACCCTTTCTTGGTGCTGTCTGCACCTGTAAACGCTCCCTTGACGTGTCCGAAGAATGCCGACGGCGCAAGTTCTTTTGAGAGTGAACCGCAGTCAACCGCCACGAAGGGTTTGCCCGCACGTTTGCTCTTGTCGTGTAGGTAATGGGCGATATGCTCCTTGCCCGTGCCGTTCTCTCCGAATATCATCACACTCATATCGGTAGCGGCTACCAACCTTATGCGATGCATGATTTTCTGAAAGGCGGAACCTTCACGGACGAACACGGGCATACGGCGGTGTCCCATCTGACGCTCCTTCTGTATGGAACGGAGAAGTGGAATGAGTTTGTCCTCTATCAGTTTTTTAGGTATATAGTCTATCGAACCGAGTTTCATGCTCTCCACGGCAGTATGTACTTCGGCATAGTCGGTCATGATGATGAACGGCTGCATCTTTCCTTCCTTGCGCATCCAACGCAGCATGTCTATACCGTTGCCGTCAGGCAGGCGCAGGTCGGCAACTACTATGTCATTATCCGTTGCCTGTTGCAGATGTTTCTTCGCTGTCGATAGGTGGTAAGCTTTCACGGTATGGTAGCCCTCCCGTGCCAGCAGGTTGCAGACATATTCGCAATACACGATGTTGTCCTCCACCACGATTATTCTGGTCTTATCCATTTTCGTATTTTCTCCTTTCCTCTTTTGCCAGCCGGATTATTTCCGCGCCCTTATTCAATACTGCGGTAACAGCATGGCTTAACTCACTTTCTTCCGGTATAGCCTTTCCATGAAGCAATCCGTAAAGTTCCCTCAGCGGTTGGTCGGCACGGAGTACCTCCCACGAGCTACGCAAGTGGTGTGTCAAGGCATCAAGTTCTTGCAGGTCGTTTCGCGTTGCCGCATCCTGCATCAAGCGCATTTCCTTTTCAGTTTCCGTTATCAGTTTCTCCAGCATGACGGCCTCATTGCCGTATGACAGCAAGGTGGATAAGTCCGGCTTTCCGTCCAGAGTTTCTTTTATGCCGCACTTGTCCGAGACCTCCATCAGCTCCGATATGGAGAACGGCTTGAACAGGCATCCGGCAAAGCCTTTTGCCAAAAGTTCCTCCGCATCGCAACTGCCCGAAGCGGTTGCCACGACCACGGGGATTATCTGTGAATTGCCCACGTTGGACGAACGCAGAAGTTCCAGCAACTCGAAACCGTTTATACCGGGCATATTCAAATCTGTCAGCAGCAGATTATATTCTTTCCGGCGTAGCATCTCCATCAGTTCCGCCGCATCGGTGCAAGTATCGCAGTGTATTCCCTCTTGGGCGTACATCTCTTTCTGCATCAGGAGCAACACCTCGTCATTGTCGATG
Source organism: Muribaculum intestinale (assembly GCF_002201515.1). Taxonomy (NCBI): domain Bacteria; kingdom Pseudomonadati; phylum Bacteroidota; class Bacteroidia; order Bacteroidales; family Muribaculaceae; genus Muribaculum; species Muribaculum intestinale. The sequence goes on along the minus strand of NZ_CP021421.1, from coordinate 492,463 downwards.
GCGATGACATTGAGGTTTCTGTCTTTTCTGTGAATATACGTCTGTATTACTTGCTCCGGCACATCATCAGCTTTTTGCATCGGTATTTCCACCATGAAACGGCTTCCTTTCCCTTTTTCACTGTTCAGTCTGATTTTTCCATGAAGCATCGTCACGATATTATGAACGATGGCAAGTCCAAGTCCGAAACCGTCCTTTGCGGCGGCATTTGAGAGGCGTTCAAATGCGTCGAACACATGGTGCTGTTCCTCTTCGGTCATGCCCGTACCGGTGTCCTCGACGGTCAGTGTCAACACTCCGTTGGTATAGTCGGAAGTCAGTGACACACCACCTTTCTCTGTGAACTTGATGGCGTTTGACAGCAGGTTGTTACCGATTTGAACTATTCGCTCTTTGTCGGTCAATACAACAGCATCATTCCCGTTCTTCATGGTCAAGGACAGTCCCTTGTTCATGGCAACGGACATGAACTCCGTTTCAAGGATGTGCGTGATTGCTGAAATTCTGCAAGGTTGCATTTTGGGCTGTTCCTTGCCGTTATCCAAGCGGAAGAAGTCCAGCAGAGTGTTGAGCATAGCCCGCATACGGTCGGAGGATTGTTGTATGCTTTGAAGGAAATGCACATTGTTCCCATTGCTGCACTCTTTTTGCAACAGTTCGGCATAGCCTGTTATTGCCGTCAGCGGTGTACGCAACTCGTGGGTAATAGTATATACCGCTTTCTTTCGGGAGGTTATGAGTACCTCATTTTGTTGCACGGACTGTTCCAATTGCCCTATCAAATCCGTTGTCTGGCGTTTGTATCGTTTGATGCTCTTTGCATCATGGTGTATGATGATATAAGAAATGACCAACAGCAAAAGGACAAATCCCATCAAGCCGCCTATCTGCATAAATGATTTTTCACGCATGGCGGTTATCTCGGCTTCCCTGCTTTGTAAATCAGATTGTACCTTCTTTTCGATTTGGCAAATCAATCCTCGCAGTTGTCTGTTAAGTTCGGCATTACGAGCCGCAAGACTGTCGGCTTGTTCCGACAACCGACGGCTTTGTGCTTTCTGTTCGCTGACCATGTTTCTATCGGGAGAACGAAGCGTAGTCGTTGTTGTCAATGGCTTCGTTTTCTCTTTTTTACCGAATATGCCCAAGAATCCTTTGCGCTTCGGTTTCTTGGGCTGTTCCTGCACAATCTTCTGCACAATCACCGGTTCTTGGCTGGCTATCTTCCTGTTGATGGATTGTTGCTCATCCATTAACCGGACAATCTGGAATATCTGCCGTTCCTTATACTCCAAAAGACTGCGCACGCTGTCAACACGCTCAATTTTGTGAGTTACATTGAAACTGCATAATATACTGTCCAATGCAATACGTTGGGCATGGTAATTCTCCAAATCTGTTTCGTCCCAATCCAATATAGTTTCTCCCAACAAAGAGAACTCTATCAGTCGGATATGAATACGGTTTACATCCTTCCTGAATTCATTTATACGTCGATTGCCAACCTCCAATGCTTCCACTTCCTGCCATTCATGATGCCAAGTGTAGGCAATACATCCGATTAACAATGCAATAAGTGTATAGCCGAAAGCGACCGCTTTCTGAAGATGTTTCACTGTATGTTTACATCTATGATATTGACAGAAAAAAATTAATTATTTTGTTTTTCCAATTTTTGCAAATCCATTTGCATAGTTTCCTATAATATTGTGATTATCATCACAAATATATCCATTGAAGTAATATCCTATGAGTATTTTATTTTCGGTGAAAATATAGCCATTGGAATAGTTTCCAATCATTTTACCCTGGGTGTTAAATACATATCCATTTCGATAGGTAATCAGAGAAGTTTTATATGAGCATGAGTATAAGCATAAAACACTCAGAGTTAGCAACAATGTCCTCATATCATTTTTGAATTAGTATCTGAATCTTGATGTATCTATTCCTTTTATCTCCTTTTTCTTATATCCGCCAAAACAATAACTGAAATGCAAAGTAAATGAACGTGAATAAAATCCGCTGTTCATATCCAAGTGTTGCCCCTTAAAGCGGACTTTTGTTGCAGGCATTCCTGTATCAAATATGTCATTGCAACGGGCTGATAAACTCAATTTGTCATTTGCAAAATTCCATTTTAATCCGGCAGTGAGATTAAAAATAGATTCTATATCAAATGTCCCTTGTATGACAGGAGTCTGTACATTCCCTATCAACTCGAAAGATAAATTCTTGTTTACTTTAAACGTGTTATCCAATGTGCCGCTAAATACCCATTTCCTCCGATTGAAAGGAATGTCGAAAAAATCATCACAGCGTTGGTGCATTTGCATTCCGACTAAGGAGAATCGGGAATCCAGCCAGTTTCCTGCTTTAAAGGGTACTATGATATTTGCTCCCCATAGCTGCATATAGTTCCAGTTTGTATTTTTATAGATCAGTGCCAGCCTGTCGGTAGATTGATAGGCGGCTTGTGTGAAATAATCCGATGTATGCGTGAAAAACAGACTGAAAATATACTTCTTCATGAAGATATAACTTCCATTCAGATTATAATTCGTCATCGGCTTCAAATTCGGTGTACCCCACAATTCTGTATATCCATTAAGATAACTGACGGAAGACTGCATATCCCAATAACTTGGATAGGTTTTATCCGTAGATAATGACAATTGAAACAGATGTTCCGGTGTTTTAAAATAGGTCAATGATGCTTGTGGAAAGACTGCCCATTTATGATAATTGCCAATCGTATAATACTCTCCTGTAGCAGAAACGGATAAAGATGTACCTGTTGCATAGTTTTTGCTCAACGACACATAAAAACTGGCAGTTTGTTCTCTCAGATTGGAATATGTATTTTGTGTTTGAATGTCACCTGTCACTTTATCGTAAGTTTGGAAATCAAGATCTTTGGCAAATCGATAGGAAACTCCATAACCCAAATTCCATCCTTTGGATAAAGAGTGTTTCCCGTCTACATAAATAGAATAGCGGTCTATCTTTTGTCCGCCAACCATAGAGAAACTACTCTGATTTCCATTTTGATAATCAGTATGTAAACATTGATTATTATTGGAAGTATAATAGGTATAGTCACCTCCTATTTCAAGACCGAATCCTGAATGATATTGCAATGTGACATTGTGCATTTGATTGTCAATATATTTATCAACATTACCGGTTTGGTAATTGCCTGATGTCCGGCTGTTATTATATTGGTCAGGGGTATAACTACCTGTGTAGGCAATATTGATATTGTTTTTATCGTTGAAATTATATTCAAAAGCGGCTCTAAGGTCATGCTTCCAATACTTGCTGCGCAACTGTTCATTTTGTGTGATAGAATGGAGTTCTTCTTTTAGCGTATGCTTGGAATCAAGGTCTATGTACTCCATTTTTTTTACGTTATTTACTCCATACATTACATCAAAAGCCATTTTAGGAGTTGACAACCGAAAGTTCCCGTTCATTCCCCCGTCATTGAAGTATTGGTTTTTATAGTCAGCACTTATCTCACCCTGAAAAGAGTAGTCGTTTGAACGCTTTAAAACAACATTAATAGCCGCGCCCCGTACATGATATTCAGGAGGCGCACTGTACATCACTTCCACTTTTTCCACACGATTAACCGGAGTATTGCGCAAAATCGTTTCAAGTTGTCCGGCATCCATTGTTGTTGGTTTGCCATTTAGAATAATCGTCAGTTTCCCGGCTCCTGCCAAAGTCAGTATTCCTCTCTCTTCTTGTACTCCCGGTATCTTTGTCAATGCTTCATAAGCATTGTTTACAAGTTGATTTTGGGTAAGGACAGCAAGATTATACCCTAAAAGTCCATTCTTCACTTTAACAAAAGGACGTTCTGCCTTTATAATAATTTCATCCAAAGCATAGTCTTTAGGTTGAAGTTGAATAGTTCCGACATCATTTCCCTTACCTGCCATTTGTTTGGTTTCATATAAAATGTGTTGTATTATCAAACGGTATTCTTCCTGTTGGCTATTAAAAACGAATATACCGTCAGTATTAGAGATGGATGCGGCTATATAGGTCGAATCCATCGCTTGCAGAATAATAGTCGCTCCGTCTATCGGTAGTTGTTCGGCATCTATTATTTTACCGCTAATCATTTGCCCATAAACAGTCGTTTGGGAGCAAACGAACGATAGGAAGAAAAATGTAAGTACTTTAATTTTGCGTAACTGCATCATACGAATTCAGTTGATTACAAGAAATCTATCAATCCAATATGTATTTCGGAATGGATACAAAGCTTATTATTCCTCTTATTCGATAGTCTGTATCAGGAACGGTCAATATCATAGTCATATCTATGGGAGCAGGTGATTTGGTCAAAGCATTGTTTATAAGCCTTTCCCAATCGACGCCTAAGTAGGCTTGAATGACTTGTAGCACGTACGAAGAACTGGCTTCTTCGCCATACAGTTCTATTTGGAAATCATAGAACTTCGACGCAGTAGTTCCAGCATCAGCGGGATTGTGTTTGTTTAAGCGTAAGTTGGGAATAGCGTATTTAGTGGGTGCCGCACCTGTGTCGGCATTCTGCGTGATGAAGAACTCGTAACCGCTGTCTTTTAGTATAGGCTTGTTATATATGTTATCTTGGTCGAACAGATAGTAGTCCTGAGCTTGATTGTTCACTAAAAAGAGTGTGGTGCCTGCCGGCAATATCGGGTAGTTGCTGTCATTGATAACGTATGCAAGGTAGCAATCTGTTACTTTCACTTCAATAGTTTCTTTATCTCCTGTCATATTGTCTATAATGGACAGCATGGTACTTCCTTTCTGTTTTCCGAACAAAGAGACAACACCTCCCGGCTTGTCTGCATATAACTTGCCATTATAAGTGGCTTGCAAAATATTTTCATCTTCTATCGCCAAACTAATATCCCCACTACCATTTGTTATGTAGATGCTGTTAGTTTCTTGTCCTAATCTTACCTCATAGTAAGTATCTCCAAGACAGAACGGAGTAATCGCTTCATTTTCGTTATTATCATCACTGCAACTTGTCAGTGACCATATGCTTAGCAGCAATGCTATATGCCAGAATTTAAGTTGGTTCATATTACTTTTTTTGGTTGTTATAATCAGTGCAAAGTTACGGGCATTAAACGAAACAACTCTCAAACTAAGTTGAGAGTTGCACAGAAGGGTATTTTTTCGGAGATGCTATTTCTCTCCAAAAGTAATCTCCTTGCGAATACGGCTAAGATATGTTGGCGTTATTTGCAGATAAGATGCCAATTCTTTAAGTGTGATGTTTTGCAGTATATCAGGGCAACACCTTAATAAATGGATATAATGTTCCTTTGCAGACAGACGATACATATTCAGAAAACTATCGTATGCCTGAATGAAAAATCCGTCCGATATAGCACTATGCAGCTTAGGTTCTTTCTCGAATAGTTCATCCACAATGTTTCGGTTACATACATAAACTTCAGAATCCTTTGCCGCTATAATATCTGCTGCAACAGGAGTATTCATCACCAGACTTGAATAATCACCTATCGGAGTATCACAAAATGAAAATCCGGTAATATGAATATTACCCTCTGAGTCTATCACAGAATACTTGAAATATCCGTGTTTAATGAATCCCCATACACATTTTGTGGTTTCTCCACGATGAAGAAAATATTCACCTTTTTTGTATGAGCGTAACTTACCCTCTTTGGTGCATAGTTCGCGCCAAAAGTTCAAATCAATTTTATCTATATAGAGATTGAATTTATCCATATAATAGTCTGTATGATATCTATTTGCAAAGGTAAGTAGATGTTGAAAATTAGTTTATATCAATTTTTTTGCGTATCTTTGTGTAAACACATAAAGACACATCGCTATCGCAAAAATCAAAGTTATACAACTGACAGACCAACAACGTCTGCAATTAGAGGAAGGCTTTCGCCAAGGCAAGAGCTGCATCTAACATTTGAAAAGGGACCCAGGTAGAGCAATTGAAAAGGGACCCACCCCATGGGTAAGTTCAACCGGATATCGTTGATTAGAAAGAACGACATCAACGATTCCACAAAATGCTACACATGGAGGAAAAAACATCCATTATTCTGTCTCATCGCCGCGAGGGGATGAGCATCCGCGAGATAGCGCGCCGCAACGGCATGAGCCGCAAGACCGTGCGCAAGTATCTGCGCGAGTTCGAGAGAGAGGCCGGCCCGTCACCGACAGAGCGGGAGGTTGACGATTATCTGCTGACCAGGCCGAAGTATGACAGCAGCGGACGCGTCAGGCGTGTTGTGACCGATGATGTCCGCCGTCGCATCGATGGTTTTATCGCCCGCAACCGGGAGAACGTCGCTGCCGGATTGCACAAGCAGCAGATGCGCAAGCTCGATATGTGGCGACGTCTTCAGGACGATGGCGTGCGTATCGCCTATTCCACAGTATGTCAGTATGTCCGTGCGCTGGAGGCAGCGCCGAAGTCGCAAGAAAAGCCTGCAAAGGCATATATCCGTCAGGACTATGAGCCTGGATTCCGTTGCGAGTTCGACTGGGGCGTGCTTACCCTGTGGATCGGTGGAGTCAGGACTCGCCTTCACATGGCGGTATTCACCCTCGACCACAGCAATATGCGCAAGGCATATCTGTTTTCGCGCGAAGATACCCTGGCTCTTATGGAAGCCCACCGCAACTGCTTCCGGGAGTTGGGGGGCACCCCGCGCGTGATGGCCTATGACAACATGCGTACCGCCGTAAAGAAGTTCCTCGGGCGCGACCGCGAGCACACGGATGCGCTGCTGCGCATGGAGGTACACTACTGTTTCACACCCCATTTCTGCAACCCTCGCTCGGGATGGGAAAAAGGCAAGGTGGAACGTTCGGTGGAATATATCCGGCGTCGTGCATTCTCGTTCGAGGTCCGGTTTGACTCCCTGGATGCCGCGCAGACGCATCTGGCGGCAGTCTGCGACAGGCTCAACACAGAGGCGTCCAACATGTCGGCGGAAGAAAAACGCCTGCGCATACAGGCCGATCTGGCGGCGCTACGTCCGTTGGACCACGGTGACATCGGCTGCTTCGAGCAGCGGCTGTACCGCGTCGGAAAGTATTCAACGATAACCGTTGACGGAGTGCACTACTCTGTGCCCGACCGTCTGGTGGGCTCGCAGGTGGCGGTAAAGCTGTATTCCGAGCGCATCGTGGTGCTTTACGGACGCGACAAGGTGGCCAATCATGCCCGAAGCCGACGCTCCGGCGACTGGGTCATCGACCTGATGCATTATCTGGGTACATTCCTGCGCAAACCGGCCGCTCTGGGGCGGTCTGTGGCTCTGCAACAGGTACATCCGTCGGTGGCGGCGCTTTACCGCGAACACTTCCGCGAGTCTCCGCGAAGCTTCATAGAACTGCTTGTGTTCACCCGCGACAACAATCTGGCATACACTGACATCGTCCGTGCCGCCACAAGTCTTTCGTCCCGCGGGCTCCAGCGCCTCTCATCTGAACAGATACAGGCTCAGATGATCTCGGCGGAAGGACATATGCAGTCAACCGCCGATATCGCGGCAACGAACGTTCCCGACCCGCAACAGGCTGAAATAGAAAGTTCGGCAAGCCATACCCTTGACATGCTTTCATCATTTATGGAATATACCCGCGCATCGCAGGCAGACTGAATACCCCCCCAAAAAACAACCAATACACTGAATGACAATGACAGACATACATGAAACAGACCGTGACGGACTTCGGGAGCTCATTCGCTCATGCGCTTTCGACCTTAAACTCCCGCTTGTGCGGCGCGACATCGACCTGCTTATACAGCAGAGCGCCGACGAACAATGGAACCTATGGCGGTTTACAGCCGAACTGCTCCGGCGCGAAAAAGAGAACCGCTCTGAAAACCAGCGCCGTCACCGCATCAAAAACGCAGGGTTCCCGCAACTTCGCTATCTTAACGAAATCGACACCGACGCTCTGCCCGCCGATGCCCGGAAAGCGCTCCCGACACTCGAGACACTCGACTTCATCAAAAACGGACGCAACCTCATTCTATACGGCAATCCCGGAACAGGCAAGACTCATCTGGCGACAGCTCTCGGTATCGCCGCATGTAATGCCGGACACTCGGTGCTGTTCACATCCGTGCCAAGACTGCTCACGCAGATACGCGAGTGCCGCAACGCTTTGACACTCCGGTCGCTGGAAAACAAGTTCGAGAGATACGACATGGTCATCTGTGATGAGTTCGGATACGTCTCCTGCGACAAGGCCGGCGCAGAGATGCTCTTTAACCATCTCTCCCTCCGCACCGACAAGAAGACGACCGTCGTCACAACCAATCTCGCCTTCAACCGCTGGAACGAGATTATTGACGACAAAGTACTGGTCACCGCAATGGTAGACCGCCTGACCCACAAGGCTATACTGCTTAACATGACAGGCAAATCATACCGCATGAAAGAAACTCAGGAAATGATGACTCAACAAATATAATTATCTTTGCATCCCCATCCCGGGTGGTCCCCTTTTCAAATGCTATCCGGGTCCCTTTTCAAATGTTAGATACACTTGGGGTCATACGTGTGCCGGAACTTCACAAGCCAGTGGCCGTCACTGTCGGAAAACACCGCTTTCGGTCTTGCCCCGCCACTGTTGCCGCTGTTGAAAAGCAGAAGTTCGGCATCATCGTCCTGTCGTTCCCGAAGCACCTCAAGAGCCTTTTGCTGGAGCATATCAAAATCGTCGGTCTCTTCACCTGTAACAATATTAGAAACAGGTGCATACGTCAACGCGCCCATGCCACCACTGCCGACAATGCTAAGTCGATCGAGTGCCGACAGGTCGGAATCATTTATACCTTCGCGTAGCAGAGCCTTATGGAGCAGATAGCGCCCGTAACCATCCGGGAGGCTGTCCTCGAAAATGCCGAAATCACCGTTGAATGGTGTCGGCTTGGCTATGAACATACCCGGTTTCAGCGGCAACTCTAACGGGGAGATGCTGAAACCGTCAGCAAGCCATTCCCTGTCATATTCAAAGACACAAAGACGGTTGTCAGGTGTAAGTGACATCGTGCCGACATTGCGGTCGTGGTATTTCACGGAAAGACGGTCAATCTTCTTCATCGGTGCGGGTTTTGCGGTTGTATGCTTTCTTCTTGCCGGTATTCTTACGTATCTGCGTGAGTTCCTCCATTGTGGAATACTTTGGGGCGGCGAATATGTCGCGCACGTCTTGCAGATAATCCATCGAGATAGCAAGGAGTATCAGATTCTTCAGGGATATGAGGCCTTTCTGCTCGAAGCGTGTTATATTGGCGAGAGCCACGCCTGACTTACCGGCCACGGTTTCCCGTGTCAGACCACGCTCCACACGCCTCTTGCGGAAGTCATCTGCCATCTTGCGGGCCACATCTTCCGCATCAGGCAGTGCAAAACCGTCTAATACTGACAACATATTATCTGAATAATTCACATCTGCGCAAATACTGATTAAATATTATCAATTACAAAGATAGCTATTATTCCTGACATGAACAAATCTGCATGAGAATATTTCAGTTGCAGGACATACAAAACCGAGGATAAATCGTTAATTTTGTGTATGGCAAAGAAGAAACGACAAGGACATTACTGCCGGATATGCGGTGAGTATAAAGCCAATGAGAAATTCAGTGGCAAGGGACACGCACAGCATATCTGCAAGGCGTGTATGTCAAAGAAAAATAAAGGGGGCGAAATCGATACTGAAATTCCGGTTGCTGACGAAGATTTTGATGATGAACTGTTCGGAGACATGGAGTATGATATGTTCAATCCCGACATTGACATTATGCCTTCGGTAGAGCCGGAACATAAGAAATACGATAAACTCAACAAGGAGGAGAAGGCTGCACTGAAAGAACTATGGGCTGACATAGTAATCCGCTATTGGGAGGATGAACGACTTATCCCATTCGGTGAGCCATACTCAAAAATCAAAAGGGAACTTCTGGAGATATTCGCTGAACAGGGAGAGATAGCCCTGAAGGATGACAACAACCTGAAAGTCTTTCTTCACGACACAATGATAGCAACAATCAATAAGGTTCTGAAAAGGAATGCGAGCATATAGTAGAGAAGTTTTTAAGCATAAATACAGCCCAAACGCCGCCTTTGGGCGGCCGAAATTTTTGGCAAAATGAAGGTGACGGAGGTCTTATGCTCCGCCACCTTCATCGCTGATATGGCACTGGCTATGCTCTTTTGCGCTCTGCTATCATCTTCTTGTTGGCGTTGATGATACCGGCTATCTGCTCGGTGTACTCGCATATTCCGTTGGCAAATGCCCGGCATTGGATTATGTGGTAGTCGTCAAGCGAGATTTCGATGGTGGCTATCTGCTTGTTGCCGATGTAGGCGGTGAGGGTCAGCGTATTCTCTTTGAGAAAATATTTGGCTGTACCGCAACAAATAGATTGACTTTCTCCGATTTTATAGTAATCGTCGATGGTGTCGATTGAGTGAATTTCAATCTCTCCGTCAGTCATCGCCATTCCGAAATAGCGGGATTTGAGTTCCTCAAACTTGGCTTTGTCCTCAATGGCTTGCTGACGCTCTTTCTCTCTCTGCTCCTTGATGCGCTGGCGGTTAACCTTTGCCACATATATGTCGTGGGCGTTTTTGAGGTCTTGGGGTGCTATCAGCGAGGGTGAATTGATGTCTCTCCCCATACGTTCCAGCATCTTGATGTAGTCGAACCACATTCCAACATCCTTGAACTTGTATCCGTTGCGCTTGGCTATCTTGATTGTGTTCCAATACCTGTCAACATCTGCGAGGTGGTGGCAAAGGTGGCGAAGCAACTCTATCTCGTTGGATTTCATCAGTGTCTCGGCTTTCGGATTGGATAGCAACTGCTGAAAGAGTGTCACGGGGTGGATATGATACGTTGAGTTCTTGAACCCGTTGCGCTTGATGGTGTCAGTGACTTTGATGCGGGGATATACCCATTCATCTGCTATACGCCAGAATGCTTCGTTGTCTCGCCTTATCTCGAATGGAGAGCAAAAGGCGAAGGTGTCAAAGTAATAACCGCCCAATGTACGTTGCAGTCCAATGACAATTTTCCTGCCCTGCGGGTCTATCCAGTATTGACCGATTTCAAGATAGGCGGGCTTGGCTTTCGCTCCCTTGCGCATTTCGGATAGCAACATCCACATCCTGACCACCTGATACTCTTCCTTCGTTGTGATTACCACAAAGTAGGATTTCTGCTTGATTACACGCTCCTTTGTGTCCTTAATTTCAAGTTGTGCACCACACTCGGGGCAGAAACATCTTCCGTCACGGGTCTCGATAAACTCGGCTCCGCAGTCCATACAAGTGCATTTACCGCCTTTGAGCCTGTAAGCGAAATGTTCGTGGGTATTTCTGAACGCCCATTCCATCTGGGGAGTGGTGAGCGGGCGTAGTTGCCCACTCAGTTCCACTAACCTTGATTGTATTTTGTTCTTCGGTTTCATCGCCTTTCAGTTTTAGAGTTCATCAAATAGGTTGGGGATTGAGTCAATCTCTGCTCCGGCTTTGGGAGCGGTGGCGGTCGGCTTGGGTTGTGCCTTCGGCTGAGATTGTCTGCGGAGTTCTCGGAGTTGTTCCTGCTTGAACTGCTCCATAGCCTGCTCTTTGAGTTCGGCTTTATCTTCCTCGGTAAGTTCCGGCTTGGATACCACGATGTTGCAGTTGATGGGAGTTCCGCCATCCTCGATATTCGCCTCATCAAAGTAGTCCATGAGGATATTTTCTACAGTTTTGTCATCTACCACGCACAGACCGCTCTTTTGGATAGTCCTGCAAAGGTGATTTACTGCACCTTCCATACTCTTGGATGGGTTCGCCATCTTGATAGCGAATGTGGGTTCTGCGATGCAACGCTCTTGGAGCATCTGCTGCATAACTGCGATTGCAGCGTTGTTGGATTTCATTGAATTTGCCATATCAGTGTTGTATTAAAGTGTGAATAGCCAATAGATTATCAGTATTGCGGTTATGAAGGATATAACCCAGCCCGCACCTCGGATTACAGGTCTGACTATCGCCCACACCAGAGTTCCGATTATTGCTCCGATGATGATTGCCACCACCTTAGCAACCCTTTTTATTTGGTTGAACCTGAGGCTTTGAGCTTCGCCTTGACCTTTTATGTGGCTGTTTGTTTTCATCGTTGCGACTTTTTTTATTTGTATATCACCATCGGTTTTCGCTTGCTTGACACCTACAAGGCGTGTGGTGAACAGAGGGGATGTTCGCCTTTGGCGGAAAAATACAAGCCACAGGTCTGGAGATTTTTCAGTCAAAAGGCATTAGAATATCCCCGGCACCACACGTTCCCCACTGGCAAGCAAGTTGAAAATCGTTGTTGATTAGACAATAACAGGAGCCACGACTCCGGCACGGTGAAAACACACGGTCACATAATCGCAATGAAATCCCGTATCTAATCGTTAATTTTGTATCATGGAAATCAAAAAAGGCAATAAAGTAATCATCACTGGAAAGAATATCTGTTTTGTTGCAGGTATTCTCTCATTGGTCGCAGGAATATATTGGCTGGTCAGAGCATTGTTTTATGATGACACCAATCTCATTGCCATGCTGTCAAGTATGTGTATTGCACTCTACTTGATAACCTACGCTGGAAGACGTTCCTGAAATCGGCACCGCCCAGTCCCGGAAAGGCGAGTCTGTGATATGCCGACAACGCAGGAAGTCGGCACATCACTGTCTCAGCTCGTGGACTGCTATCTAAGCGGTAAGTGAGGGAGCGGTCGTAAAAGTCTTTATTAGCAACGGCGAAAAAGAACACGGATGAACGGCATATAGTCTTAGAGGTAAAAGCAGCGTCCCCGATGCTTACCTCGGAGGCGTTGCAGGTTATCGGTGTTCCGCCGGTGCCAATAGGCTGGAGGCGGTCAATGGGTGTCAGTGCCCGCGCACCGTCACCTTTTGACGGCATCCCGCCGCCAACCCTGAAGACCGCTCCCTCTCTCATCGCTTTCGATATGGGAATTAATCAATAAGGTTGTTCTAAATAATTTGGCCAAGTCAAAATATATTACTAAATTTGCAATTCGCGAATTGCAAATATCTTATACAAATGACTAAATCTCATAATGGTATGCGTCCGCAGGATATAGTGATCCTACTTAAAAAAGTAACCCTTATAGGTCGGGATATGACCAATGCGCAGGTCGCAAAGGATCTTGGCATTAGTGCTTCGGAAGTATCTGAAGCATTGGAACGCTGTAGGATTGCCAGACTTATGGATAATGCCAAACAAAGGGTTAATATCCTTGCACTCAAAGAGTTTCTTATACATGGGCTGAAATATGTCTTTCCGGTTCAGCCTCAGTCCAAAGTAAGGGGTGTTGCCACTGCCATTTCCGCCTTACCGATGAGTGATAAGATAGTATCCGAAAAAGAAGCATACGTATGGCCGGACGCAAAAGGCAATCTGCGCGGAGAGTCGATTGTACCTTTATACCGTACTGTTCCGATGGCTGTTCAAAATGATTCCATGCTTCATAGTCTGCTTGCCATTGCCGATGTTTTCAGAATCGGCAGGACGAGAGAAGTAGAGATAGCCAAAGATGAACTCAATTCAATACTCGCGACTTATGATGTCAGGTAATATCAGAAGGCTAAAAGTAATCGCAGAAGGACTCGGTGAACTGTGCAAAGATGTTGTGTTTGTCGGTGGCTCGGTTGCAGAACTGTATGCCGATGATCCGGCTGCTACCGACATCCGTCCAACTATGGATGTCGATTGTGTTATAGAGCTTGCCACCTACGGCAGTCTTCAGGATTTTGAGCAGATGCTTAGAGACCGCAAGTTTGTAAATGATATAGAATCAGGCGTAATATGCCGTTGGAAATACAATGGCGAGATTGTGGATATTATGCCGGACAGAGACAGCATACTCGGCTTTACAAACAGATGGTATCATCCCGGATTTAAGCATCGTGAAGAAGTAATAGTCGATAATCTGACCATCTATATTCTTCCGCCACTCTATTATGTCGCGACTAAAATTGAAGCCGTCAGAGGTCGCGGAGGGGAAGATCTAAGATTTTCTCATGATTTTGAAGATCTGGTATATGTGCTGAATAACAGACAGGATATTGCCGAACTGTTCGACAATGAGAATAACAGTGACCTAACCGACTACCTTTCGTCATGGACGAAAGAGATGCTTTCACGTCAGAACTGTAGAGAGGAAATTGAGTGTATGCTGCCGTATGGAGATTACGACCGCGTGGACTACATAATAGAAATTCTAAACCACTTCTCAAGATGAAGATACAGTACGCGTCCGATTTACATCTGGAATTTGGAGCCAACACATCAATACTAAGAAAACATCCAATGGAACCTGTCGGCGACATACTTATACTAGCAGGAGATATTGGTTATCTCGGAGATGACGGATTGATGAAACACCCTTTCTGGGATTGGGCTTCCGAAAATTTCAAAGAGGTGATTGCAATTCCAGGAAATCATGAACTGTACCGAGGATTTGATATAAATGAACTGACTGAGGACTGGGAACACCGTATAAGAACCAATGTCCGATATGTCTATAATAAGTTAATTCACCTTGACGAAACAACAGACTTGATTGCCTCTACTCTATGGGCAAAAATCCCGCCGGAAAATGGATTGCTAACCCAGCGAAATGTAAGTGATTTTCATTGTATCCCTGATGGCGTAAATCCTCTTGGCTGGGAGCGTTTCAATGAAGAACATGAAAAATGCCGAAACTTTATTGAACGAAAGGTTCGCGAAAGTAATGCCGACAAAATTATGGTCGTGACACATCATGTGCCTTCATTCGCCCTTATGGCAGAAGAGTTTAAGGGTAGCCCCATAAATGGTGCCTTTACCTCTGAGTTAGGCAATATGATAGCAGACAGTCGTATTGATTACTGGATCTACGGTCATTCTCATCGCAATATTTTAAAGAAGATTGGAAATACGATGTGCGTATGCAATCAGTTCGGATATGTCCGGGCATTAGAGCATCTTTATTTCCGAAAGAATGCTGTTATAACCCTCTGAGATTTAGATTTGCAATTCGCGAATTGCAAATCTTTAGTACAACGACACTAATTGATAAGTCATTGGCTGCTACTCGCTCGACGAAAATAATCGGTGCCTTTACAATTTTTACAGTGATATATATGTAAATCACTGTGAATAGCGCCATTATTTAAATGGGCGGGGTTATAACCACTGGAACGTTGAAAGGGGCAATTAATACCCCATGTAGGCTCGTTATCTAAATATAACCTAAAGGGTATAATTGGACGTTGCGTAATATATTTTATACCCTTTATGGTGTAGTTTGAAATATATTTACTATCTTTGCACCCAAAAGGGTATATTTATGACTCAGTTGGCAAAATATGTGAAGGAGATGCGTAAGCAATTCGGGCTTACACAGGTTGATCTGTCCCAGAAGTGTATCTAACATTTGAAAAGGGACCCGGATAGCATTTGAAAAGGGGACCACCCGGGATGGGGATGCAAAGATAATTATATTTGTTGAGTCATCATTTCCTGAGTTTCTTTCATGCGGTATGATTTGCCTGTCATGTTAAGCAGTATAGCCTTGTGGGTCAGGCGGTCTACCATTGCGGTGACCAGTACTTTGTCGTCAATAATCTCGTTCCAGCGGTTGAAGGCGAGATTGGTTGTGACGACGGTCGTCTTCTTGTCGGTGCGGAGGGAGAGATGGTTAAAGAGCATCTCTGCGCCGGCCTTGTCGCAGGAGACGTATCCGAACTCATCACAGATGACCATGTCGTATCTCTCGAACTTGTTTTCCAGCGACCGGAGTGTCAAAGCGTTGCGGCACTCGCGTATCTGCGTGAGCAGTCTTGGCACGGATGTGAACAGCACCGAGTGTCCGGCATTACATGCGGCGATACCGAGAGCTGTCGCCAGATGAGTCTTGCCTGTTCCGGGATTGCCGTATAGAATGAGGTTGCGTCCGTTTTTGATGAAGTCGAGTGTCTCGAGTGTCGGGAGCGCTTTCCGGGCATCGGCGGGCAGAGCGTCGGTGTCGATTTCGTTAAGATAGCGAAGTTGCGGGAACCCTGCGTTTTTGATGCGGTGACGGCGCTGGTTTTCAGAGCGGTTCTCTTTTTCGCGCCGGAGCAGTTCGGCTGTAAACCGCCATAGGTTCCATTGTTCGTCGGCGCTCTGCTGTATAAGCAGGTCGATGTCGCGCCGCACAAGCGGGAGTTTAAGGTCGAAAGCGCATGAGCGAATGAGCTCCCGAAGTCCGTCACGGTCTGTTTCATGTATGTCTGTCATTGTCATTCAGTGTATTGGTTGTTTTTTGGGGGGGTATTCAGTCTGCCTGCGATGCGCGGGTATATTCCATAAATGATGAAAGCATGTCAAGGGTATGGCTTGCCGAACTTTCTATTTCAGCCTGTTGCGGGTCGGGAACGTTCGTTGCCGCGATATCGGCGGTTGACTGCATATGTCCTTCCGCCGAGATCATCTGAGCCTGTATCTGTTCAGATGAGAGGCGCTGGAGCCCGCGGGACGAAAGACTTGTGGCGGCACGGACGATGTCAGTGTATGCCAGATTGTTGTCGCGGGTGAACACAAGCAGTTCTATGAAGCTTCGCGGAGACTCGCGGAAGTGTTCGCGGTAAAGCGCCGCCACCGACGGATGTACCTGTTGCAGAGCCACAGACCGCCCCAGAGCGGCCGGTTTGCGCAGGAATGTACCCAGATAATGCATCAGGTCGATGACCCAGTCGCCGGAGCGTCGGCTTCGGGCATGATTGGCCACCTTGTCGCGTCCGTAAAGCACCACGATGCGCTCGGAATACAGCTTTACCGCCACCTGCGAGCCCACCAGACGGTCGGGCACAGAGTAGTGCACTCCGTCAACGGTTATCGTTGAATACTTTCCGACGCGGTACAGCCGCTGCTCGAAGCAGCCGATGTCACCGTGGTCCAACGGACGTAGCGCCGCCAGATCGGCCTGTATGCGCAGGCGTTTTTCTTCCGCCGACATGTTGGACGCCTCTGTGTTGAGCCTGTCGCAGACTGCCGCCAGATGCGTCTGCGCGGCATCCAGGGAGTCAAACCGGACCTCGAACGAGAATGCACGACGCCGGATATATTCCACCGAACGTTCCACCTTGCCTTTTTCCCATCCCGAGCGAGGGTTGCAGAAATGGGGTGTGAAACAGTAGTGTACCTCCATGCGCAGCAGCGCATCCGTGTGCTCGCGGTCGCGCCCGAGGAACTTCTTTACGGCGGTACGCATGTTGTCATAGGCCATCACGCGCGGGGTGCCCCCCAACTCCCGGAAGCAGTTGCGGTGGGCTTCCATAAGAGCCAGGGTATCTTCGCGCGAAAACAGATATGCCTTGCGCATATTGCTGTGGTCGAGGGTGAATACCGCCATGTGAAGGCGAGTCCTGACTCCACCGATCCACAGGGTAAGCACGCCCCAGTCGAACTCGCAACGGAATCCAGGCTCATAGTCCTGACGGATATATGCCTTTGCAGGCTTTTCTTGCGACTTCGGCGCTGCCTCCAGCGCACGGACATACTGACATACTGTGGAATAGGCGATACGCACGCCATCGTCCTGAAGACGTCGCCACATATCGAGCTTGCGCATCTGCTGCTTGTGCAATCCGGCAGCGACGTTCTCCCGGTTGCGGGCGATAAAACCATCGATGCGACGGCGGACATCATCGGTCACAACACGCCTGACGCGTCCGCTGCTGTCATACTTCGGCCTGGTCAGCAGATAATCGTCAACCTCCCGCTCTGTCGGTGACGGGCCGGCCTCTCTCTCGAACTCGCGCAGATACTTGCGCACGGTCTTGCGGCTCATGCCGTTGCGGCGCGCTATCTCGCGGATGCTCATCCCCTCGCGGCGATGAGACAGAATAATGGATGTTTTTTCCTCCATGTGTAGCATTTTGTGGAATCGTTGATGTCGTTCTTTCTAATCAACGATATCCGGTTGAACTTACCCATGGGGTGGGTCCCTTTTCAATTGCTCTACCTGGGTCCCTTTTCAAATGTTAGATGCAATCGTCCGTATTGGGCCATTCATCACCTTCCTCGTTGAACCCATATCTGAGCGCGGATTTTCTCCATCTGAAAGAATGCGCTCTCAGCATAGAGCAGTTCCCAGTAAGAAAGGAGGTATTCCATGACTGAATTTGTTTCGGGGATAGCTCCGTTGATAAAGCGGTTTATCGCTTTCAGAGTCGCTTCTGAACACTGGAATGTCACCTCTTATGAAGTCTGCATGCGTCTGTTCGATCGATATTGCCACCACCGATATCCGGGCGAAAGCATTCTGACTCAACAAATGGTTGATGGATGGTGCGCCAAACGGGATACTGAAAGTGGAAAATCGTGCCAGACAAGGGCCTATCCGATAATAGCTTTCGTAAAATATCTCAAATCAAGAGGGTTGACCAACGTAAATCCACCGAAGCTTCCCAAAAAGATGCGTTCGACATACGTCCCTCATGCTTTTTCAGAAGATGAACTACGAAGATTTTTCAATGGATGCGACACTCTGTCCGGCCCTTTGACCAAACAAAACAGAATCCGCAATATATCTATACCGGTATTCTTCAGACTACTATACAGTTCTGGAGTGCGAACTACGGAGGCTCGTCTGCTCAGATGTGAGGATGTCGACCTTGAAACTGGAGTACTCAATATCAGGCTATCTAAGGGATATGACCAGCACTTTGTCGTCCTACACGATAGTATGCTTCAGCTTATGCGGGAATACGACAAGGCGATAGCTGACATATTCCCTGAACGGACTTATTTCTTTCCCGCAAGAAATAACTCTTTTCATGATAATTCATGGGTATCTGACAATTTTCGGAAAATCTGGAAAAATGTAAGTCCATGTCATGCTGTTCCCTACGCGCTGAGACATCATTATGCCACAACCAATATAAACAACTGGATTAACCGCGGCATGGATTTTAACTCAAAGTTGTTATATCTGTCCAAGAGCATGGGGCACAGTGTGATAGAGAGCACTGCCTATTACTACTCCCTCGTGCCCGGACTCTCCGATATTATAGAAGAGAGGACACAAGAATCCTTCGATAACATTGTCCCTGATTTAACCGATGTCAACCATGAAGAAACCGAATAAAGAGGCCGTTGCATTCTCGCGCCATATCAATGACTGGTTGACTGTCTATGTGCCAACCGTCCAATCAAGCAGCGCCCATACAGTGAAGAACCATCATGACGCACTGTCTCTGTTCCTACATTTTATAACTCAGGTAAAAGGTCTTGATGCCAGGACTTTCTCTTTCAAGCTTCTTGAACGTCAGGTCATAGAAGAATGGATACTTTGGCTGAAGAATGACAGAAAAAACTCTTCCGAAACGTGCAACAACCGCCTTGCATCCATCAGGGCATTTATCAAATACCTATCCGAGAAAGATGTCAGCCTGACATATCTGGCCTGCGAGTCTGCTCAAATACCAAGACAGAGGTCAGTCCGTAAGAAAGTCGAGGGATTGAGTAAGAATGCGGTGAAAGCATTGTTGAATGCACCTGATACGAATACTTCAACTGGACGCCGTGATCTCGTGTTTCTCATATTGATGTATGGCACTGCCGCACGAATAGACGAGGTGCTGTCTATGAAGATACAACATCTTCATCTTCATGCCTCCAAGCCATACGCTACGATAATAGGAAAGGGGAATAAGGTCAGAACCCTCTATCTGCTTCCAAAAGTTGTGGCGCATCTTGAAAAATATATAGTGGAGTTCCATCCAACGCAACTAGATCCGGATTCCTATGTATTTTATTCACGGATAAAAGGGACTAGCACCAAGATGACTCAACCTGCTATTGCAAAACGACTTCATAAATATGCGGCAGTAGCTAATGGAGAATGCCCGGAAGTCCCATTGAACCTGCACGCCCATCAAATAAGACATGCGAAAGCCTCTCATTGGCTTGAAGATGGCATGAATATCGTACAGATATCTTTTCTCCTTGGACATGCTGATGTCAAAACTACTATGGTTTATCTTGATATTACAACCGAGCAGGAAGAAAAGGCTCTTGCCACAATTGAGAACGAAAAAGACAGAGAAATACCTAAAAAATGGAAGAAGGCTCCTCAATCTTTTGCTGAACTCTGCGGTCTCCGTGTCATAAAATGAGAAAATAAAATCCAAACCTATATATAGAACTGACTACACAATATAGGTTTTACGGAAGAGGTTTGGATTTTATTCTTGTTTGGATAACGCACTTTATCCAAACGTTTGGATAAATTGCGCAACCGCTATTTCAAGGGCTGTATTGCCCCTAAGGAAATCTCCCACATCAGACAGGCGGGAAAAGCGAGGGAAACGTGTTATGTGTTCGAGGGATTTATGGACTACCTCTCCTTTCTGACATTGAGACAGGAGAGCTGCCCGAATTATCCGGAGTTGGAGGGACAGGACTACATTGTATTGAACTCCGTATCGAATGTGAGCAAGGCTCTCTATCCGTTGGGTAGCTACGAGCGCATACATTGTTTCTTTGACAATGACCGTGCAGGGATGGAAGCACTCCGGCAAATTCGTATGGAATACGGCAGGGATTTATACATCCGTGACGCTTCGCAGACCTACAGCGGATGCAAGGACTTGAACGAATACCTACAAAAACAGGCTGAAAGAAACAGGCAAATCCAGTCCGTAAGAGAGACGCACACCCAGCCACCGAAAAAGAAGAACGGCTTTCGGTTATAGCCCACTATAACTACACGCTCCACTTTCGTAGTTGTGGGCTCTCCCGAGGGGATTAGGGCTTTGCCCTAATAACCCACTCAGGGCGTTCACCCCTGAGAACCCCGAGCAAAGAGTGACCCTCTCTTTGCAATCACCGCTTATGGGTTGCACCCCTAAGAACCCCACTGCGGAAGCGAACAAAGCAATCTAATGTAAACAAAAAAACTATGGCAACAAAATCAAGCATACATATCAAGCCTTGCAACATCGCATCGAGCGAGGCACACAACCGAAGGACTGCCGAGTATATACGAAACATCGGGATGTCCAAAATCTATGTTGTGTCCGAACTTTCTGCCGACAACGAACAATGGATAAACCCGAACTTCGGCACTCCCGAACTGCAAACGCACTACGACAATATCAAACGGATGGTCAAGGAAAAGACCGGACGTGCCATGCAGGAAAAAGAGCGGGAACGCAAAGGAAAAAATGGTAAAATAATCAAGGTGGCAGGATGTTCCCCCATTCGTGAGGGTGTACTGCTCATCAGACCGGAAACCACACTGGCTGATGTGCGTGAATTTGGCGAAGAGTGCCAAAGACGCTGGGGCATCACGCCACTCCAAATATTCCTGCATAAGGACGAAGGACATTGGCTGGGTGAAAAACCTGACGCAGAAGACAAAGAGAGTTTTCAAGTGGGTGAAAAATGGTTTAAGCCGAATTATCATGCCCATATTGTTTTTGACTGGATGAACCACGATACAGGAAAGAGCCGTAAACTCAATGACGAGGATATGGCAAAAATGCAGACTTTGGCATCAGACATTCTAATGATGGAACGTGGGCAATCAAAAAATGTTACTGGTAAGGAGCATTTGGAACGAAATGACTTCATCATTGAGAAGCAGAAAGCCGAACTACAACGTATAGAGGAAACCAAGCGACACAAGGAACAACAAGTAAGCCTTGCCGAGCAGGAACTCAAACAAGTAAAATCGGAAATACGCACCGACAAACTCAAAAGTGTAGCTACCGATGCAGCCACAGCCATAGCAAGCGGTGTCGGTTCTCTTTTCGGAAGCGGAAAATTGAAAGATTTGGAACAAACCAATGAGAATTTACGTCATGAAATTGCCAAGCGTGACAAGGGTATTGATGAATTAAAAGCCAAGATGCAACAAATGCAGGAACAGCACGGCAAGCAGATTCGGAACCTACAAGGAATACATAATCAAGAGCTTGAAACCAAAGACAAGGAAATATCCCGATTGAACACCATTCTTGAAAAAGCGTTCAACTGGTTCCCTTTACTCAAAGAGATGTTGAGAATGGAAAAACTCTGCTATGCCATCGGATTTACCAAAGATATGATAAACAGTCTTTTGACAAAAAAGGAAGCAATCAGATGCAATGGGAAAATCTATTCCGAAGAGCATAGACGAAAGTTTGACATAAAGAACGATATTTTCAAGATTGAGAAAAGTTCGGTTGATAATAATAAATTGGTGCTTACAATAAACAGGCAACCAATAGGCGAATGGTTCAAAGAGCAATGGGAGAAACTTCGGCAAGGTTTACGACAATCAGCGGAAGAGCCAAGAAAAAGTAGAGGATTCAAGTTATAATTCCGCTCTATATAATGCAAAATATCAATAAAATAACTAATTTTGCATTCGGATAGGGGCAACTTTTTCCAAGACATAAGAAAAAGAAGCGTTATGCTCATCAAGTATTTGGAAACGTAGGAAATTTTCAAATTGCATACTCAGATGGCATAGTGGTTCTCACGCATATAGCGTGGGCTGCTATTACTACATCTGTATGCAAGGTTTCCTACGACCTCCGAATAAAGAAGTGGCATTGCAGTCCGCGCTTTTGTATTTTAATAACCTGCCCTGTTGGACTGATGGGCAAAAAGAAAAACGATATGGAACAAAAATTCTGTCAAAGCTGTGGTATGCCGCTAACAAACGAAATCCTCGGTACGAATACCGATGGCACACTCAATGAAGATTATTACATCTACTGCTACAAAGATGGCAAGTTTGCGCAGGATATGACTATGGAGCAGATGATTGACCACTGCGCCCAATTCACTGATGAGATAAACAAGCAGTCAGGACAGAACTTGACACAGGAACAGGCTAAAGACATGATGCGTCAATTCTTCCCTCACCTTAAACGCTGGAAAAAATAGACTCGTTATGTTTATTGCAATTCTCACATACAAAAAGCCGCTGGACGAAGTTGACCAATTTCTTCAGGCGCACCGTGAATATCTCGCCAACCACTATGCCGACGGAGATTTCATCGCATCAGGCCCGCAGAATCCGCGTGTCGGTGGCGTGATAATGATGAAAGCAGAAAGCCGTGAAGCGGTCGATGCTATCATCGCCGAAGATCCGTTTCACATAAACGGCATTGCCGATTATCAGATTGTGGAGTTTACTCCGACGATGTTTATAACGGAGGAGTTAAAGTCGATGTTACTATGATTGAAACTGAGCGACTTATTCTGCGCCCTTGGCTGAAGGATGATATACTTCCATTTTCTGCAATCAACAGTGACGAGGAGGTTATGGAATATCTGCCCAAATGTCTTTCTTTGGAAGAAACGGTGCAGTTTTATAATCGTATAGTTGCCGAGCATGATAGGTTTGGCTACGGACTTTATGCGGTGGAAACAAAAAGCGATGGCCTCTTTATCGGTTATGTCGGATTCCATCATTTTGATTTTGATGCGGGGTTTTCTCCCGGGGTTGAGATTGGTTGGAGACTTGCTAAAGAATATTGGAATCAAGGTTACGCTACCGAAGCCGCAAAAGCCTGTCTTGATTATGCGCGGATAAATCATTTGTTCAATGAAATTTATTCATTCACGACGGTAGGCAACCATCGCTCGGAACGAGTGATGCAGAAAATCGGAATGAGTCGAGTGTGCTTTTTCACTCATCCCTCATTGCCTGAAGGTCATAAATTGAAGCCTCATGTACTTTATAAATTGGAATTATGCCCTACATATCAGTTGAAAGCGGAGCATTAACCTCCGAACAAAAGAAAGAACTTATCGAGCGATTGACAGCGACTGCCTCCAAGATAACCAATATTCCGGCACAGTTCTTCACGGTCACAATCAAGGAATTGCCGGATGAGAACTTTGGTATAGGCGGCAAGTCAATAGATGAAATCAAACGCAACCACAAGCCATGAGCCTTATCCTCAGACCATATCAGCCCACGGATGCCAACGTAATCGCCACTTGGCTTAAAAGCGAATATCTTATGCGCCAATGGTGCGCTGACCGATATGAGAGGTTTCCTGTCACGCCGGAAAATATGAACTCATATCATCAGCAATACATTGACGGACATAACTCTATTGCTCTGACTATGGTTGACGGTGAAGAGATTGTCGGGTATATTACTCTACGCACTCCGGCAGATGATTTATCCGAACAACGTCTTGGTTTTGTTATTGTTGATGACTCAAAGCGTGGCAAAGGATTGGGAAAAACTCTTGTCAGCATGGCGGTTGATTATGCATTCTGCAAACTCGAAGCCACAAAAGTGTCATTGGGCGTGTTTGAAAACAATCCGGCTGCAATACGTTGTTATAAATCGGTTGGATTCCATCGTGTTGGCAGGCAAGAAACTGAGAGTTACAGATGTCTTGGTGAAACATGGAATTGTATTGAAATGGAATACCAGAATAATATTACAATACGCATAATTAAATCCGACGAAGCAATGCTCTTGACCGAATTCCTTTATGAAGCCATATATCAGCCGGAAGGAACTCAGAAAGTGCCTCGCACTGTATTGCAACAACCCATGATATGGGCGTATGTAAAAGATTTCGGCAAATTGCCGGATGATATATGTCTGGTGGCTGTTGTTGACGGTCTGATTGTCGGGGCGACATGGTCGAGGCTCGGCTGTTCATACGGCAAGGTTGATGACTCAACGCCTGAATTGGCAATCTCCGTTTATCCCGAATACCGAGGCAAAGGCATCGGCACAAGGCTTCTTTCTTCCTTATTGGATGCTATTCATAAAATAGGATATGGAAAAGTCTCATTGTCGGTCGATAAATCCAATTATGCCGTAGGCATGTATCTTAAAGCCGGTTTTGAGATATTGGAAGAAAGAGAAGATGATTATCTAATGGTTAAGCGTTGGAAAAATGAGTGAAATTCGACATATTTCATACGACAGTACCTACCTAAACAAGCAGATGGCACTCGCGGTCTATCTTCCTGATGAATATAAATAACGTGAGTTCGATATAAGCAATCAGAACAAAGTTAGCTGGTTATCTGTCACAAACTCCAAAGAGATAGACGGTTTCTTTGGGAAAAAGCAGTAAGCAGCGATAGCACTCAAGGCATTGGTGATAAAATTAGCGAAAGACCGATGCCTTGAGTGTTCTATCTGAGCGATATTTTTAAGTTCATCGTTAACAGATTCAACAAGAGCTCTTTTGCGAAGCATAATTTTGTCTGCTACTGACATCAGCGAGTTCTTCATGTTGTTTTTAACCTTGGTAACGAGCTGGATCCCGTTCATGAACAGGAAATCAAACAGTCGCTTGCCGATATATCCTTTATCACCACAGAGTTTGCCTTTGACATTCTCAATGAACGATTCCGAGTAAAGAGGCTCACGGTCATCCACATTGCCTGGAGTGAACATAAAGTTCAGGATTTCCCCCTTATCATTTATGATCAGATGCAGCTTGAACCCGAAGAACCATCCCATCGAACACTTGCCCCTTTCAGCTATACTTTTGAATGTCTTGTGTATAAGTATACGCTGATGCTTGCAGACTCTCAATGGTGTTGAGTCAACATACGCAATGCCGGTACAAGTCCCCAGCAACACCTCTTTGATGAATACGGTCAGAGGCAATAGTATGGATTTCTGCAACTCAACAAATCTATTGTATGATACAGTTTTGGGAAACAGATGAGTAAGATGTCTGCAGACATATTGAGTGTAGAAATGCTTGAGACATCTGAAGCCCTTGCAGTGGAATAGAATCAGTATCGTTATGACCTCTGCATCTGAAAGCCTTCCAGGCTTATTGCGATGTACTTTGCCATCGCTGATCTGATGTTTTTTGAGCTCGGGAGAAAAATACTTGCAGAAGTCATCGGCAAGACAGAAAATTTCAGTAATTTTGTTCTCGGTAATCATAGCGGTAAAATATTTGTAAATGTGGCCCAAGCCGAAATTCCGTAACTATTCAGCGGACGCGCCGATGTAGTCGCCGTTTAGAAAAGGGCGAGGATTGCGTTGTAGGGCGAGTTGCCGTGCTTCTTGGTTGTCTCGACGATTGAATGCAGATCCATAAAGGCATCGGCACCGAGGTCTGAACGGAAGCAACCGGAGTTTTTGAGTTTGATTTTCAACTTTCTTATTCCACGTTCTGAGGAGTTGTTGTCCGGCGGTATTGCCGGGTCTCGTAGAAAGTTGAAGATGTAGTCACGGCATTTCAGCAAGCCGTTCTTGAAAGTGGTAAACTTTTCGTTGAGCCTTGATAAATTTTCATCAATGAGATTGTCAAGGCGGTCAAGCCATGACTGAGGGTCAATCGACTCCGTCGGCTTCTGATTCCGTTCATGTATCGCTTCCTGAAAGAGGCTTTCCACCGATCCGGACCACTGCTGCTCCTTGTCAAGTTCGTTGAGATACTGGCATTCGCGAAGCAGATGCGCCAGGCACACCTGATGATTTAGAAAATGAAGTGCGAAGTATGCGCTGTGACGGTCGGTCACTGCTGTCATGCGTTCGAGTGAATCGCCAAAACGGTCTTCAAGTTCCCGCCCTTTGCGGCTTTTGCCATGGAACACAAGTGTAAAATACACTGTCTGCGCTATCCACGCCCAGTCAAGACGTTTGTTGCAGTAGCAACCCGATTCATCAAAACCAACTACAGGTGACTGCATTATATACTCCTTGATTTTCTCAATGGCAGGTTCGGCCGACCGTCTGGCCTCGTTGATCCAGTTGACCATTGACCCCTGGCTGATTTCAAGACCGAACACTTCTTTGAAAAAAGCTGCTATACGATTATATGGGAGGAACTGAACCGTTGACAGGTATACGACAAAACCTTTTACAGAAGCGTCATACACAACGGCGTTGGAACGGCGACGTCGGGAGTGGGCTTTTACACGCTTGCCACAAGTACGGCATATCGTGACGTAATGTCTGACCTCCGTTATCAATGGCTTTAGTTCAGGCAACGAGATTATCTGTGTGATGTAATCCAGTTCGGTATCACATCCATCCAGTGAATCTCCGCATTCATCACACATGCCGGGTTTCTCATCCACGATATTGTCGACAGAGTCGTTCAATTCGAGGGTGTTTCCTTCATGGCCTGGCTGACCTCCGGGTTTCCTGCCTGACGGTTTACGCAGGGACTTTGTACGACGGACAATCTCGTCTCTCATCTGCTCTTTTGACGGAGGTGTGCTGCTGTTGCCGGAGTTCTTCGGGGGCTCCTCATATTTTGAAAGGCGTTTGCGAAGTTCCTCAAGTTCTTTATCCTTCTTTTTGAGCATCCGCTCAAGAGATTGAATTTTCCTGAGTTGAGCCTGTCCGTTCCGGTTAATCTGACATATTGTCGCATGCTGAGAGTCGATGGTTTTCTGCATCGACTCAATCTGGGCGGATAATCCGCGCAGCACTTCTGTTATGTCATTAACCGGCTGTTTCACAGATACAAAGATACAAAACTTATTTGACTTTACCAAATAAAATTGCAGCTAATTACTATAAAATCAGCAGGTTGAATTTACTTATAATGGTGATGTCTATTCCACATTATCGCCTTAGCGTGTCCGCTGAATAGTTACGAAATTCCAGTGCATATGTTAAATTGAGTAGACCGAAGTGTTAAATATTCAAGCGTACAGTTTGACCAGGCGGAAGATGAAGAAATCGCGGTCTCGGACACCGCGCATTTGCGAGCGGAAGATCTTGACTTTAGAGTTGAAAGCCTCGGCGGAGGCATTGGTCGCACGTCGCCGGAAGTAGTTCAGGATGGTCGGTGCGTGGTTCTTGAATGTCTTGATGACAGAGCGGAAGTTATTGTTGCCCAATGCCATTACCTTTTCATACCACTTGTTCATCCGCCCCATGGCTTTTGTTGGTGAGATTTTAGCATTGAAAATCCTGCGCAGCTCCATCGCAAGAGTATAGGCACTTTTTAGAATCGGATGGTACTTGAACAGGATATTGACGCGATGACGCTGAATGTCTGTCCATTTGTTCTGCGACATCATCAGGGTGTGCTTACTGCGGGCGAGTATCTGCCGCATGGTCTCACCGTTGGAGTATGTTACCGGCGTAGTGGACTTGTCGCGAATATTTTCCTCGGCAATGAGCTGACGGCGTATGTCGATACGGATTTCGTCAACGGCCTCATTATAGACCTGTTGTACATGAAAACGGTCATTGACCACATGGGCGTTATAGAATACTTCACCTGCTATCAGCATCATTGACGGCGACAGATTGCAGGTAACCTCTTTTACTTTGCGCCTGACTGACTTACTCATGGCTGCTATGAGTATGGATATAATCTCGTCGCTCTTCGTGCCGGGGATGGCCGCAGCCAGCGTGCCCTTGCCGCCGTGGCCGTCCTTGTTGGTCAGGACGGTCCATACCTCGCCGTTGCTCAGGCATGTCTCGTCAAGGCTCATGTACGGACCAATATTGGCGGCATTGAAATAGAAGCCACAGCAAAGTTCCCGGTCACACCAGTCGGCATAACCGCTTATCCTGTTGCGGTATAAATCCGCGAAATACTTGCCGTTGACGCAGTACATCTGCGCTATGTGCTTAATCGACAGTGCCGTCGTCTCCACCTTCATCTTTTAAAAAAGACACGAACTCTGCGCTGAGTCGTGTGCCTTCCTCGTTGGGGAGTTCGAGGTTGTATGAGGATATCTCATTGGTCCGCTTGTCCCACCACTTATTCTTGCGCATGTGAAGATATACGGGGCGACCTCGAAGCGGATAGTCCTGTATTGTAACGTATTCCGTATAACCTCGCGCGACTATGTTCGGATTACGGTAGTCCTCGTCAGAGAGTTTCTTTTTCTCATCAAGCCATATGTCATATGCCTGTTCTGTACGTTCGAAGCGCACCATCTCAAACAGTTCGTCCAGCCCCTGGGGCAAGAACATCCAGAATGCTTCCGATGTTTTCATACCGCAAATTTAACAATTTTCTGAAAATTACATGCACCGGAATTTCGGCTTGACCCCTAATTATTGCTTTCAGGCTAATCAAAATGGAGACATATCCTTATAAGTGGAACAATGTGTCCATTAGCCGGATTTATAATGCGTAACTGTACAAACAGCAGAATAAAATCTTAAATAATACAAAAACACCCAACTTTACATTCTTGGGTGTAAAACTGGGTGTTTGCTTTGCAATTTGCTGATTTTCAGCGTTTATTGCGGAGAGAGAGGGATTCGAACCCCCGGAGGTGTGACCCTCAACGGTTTTCAAGACCGCCGCAATCGACCACTCTGCCATCTCTCCAAAGATGATTTGTGTATATCCGGTGTTGCTTTTTATTGCTTTTCCGAATGATGGTGCAAAGGTAGATGTTTTTTTTTAATTCTGCAATAGACAGGCCGATTTTTTTGTAAATTTATTGATGGAATTTATGATTTGTAGAGGCTAAATGTTAATAGATGAACAAATAACGACGTAGAGTGTAATAACAATAAATCATGTATGCTGCATGATTAACCGAATGTTTATCCTGTAATAACAACTCTTTTACTCCAAAATTCTAAATGTATCTATTATGAAGAAGCTACTTATTGCACTCGCAGCAGTGGTTATGTCGCTTTCAGCAAGCGCTCAGTCATGGTGGGTTGACGGTCAGTTAAGTGCCAACCAGAACAAGCATGGCGATTTTAAGAATATCAGCGTATCGGTTCTTCCTGAAGTTGGTTACAATGTTGGCCGGTGGGATATCGCAGCCCAGTTCGGTTTGGCTTACGCTCATCAGAAAGATGGCGACGGTGCATCAATCCATGGCGCATCATTAAAGTTTAACCCGTTTGTACGTTATACATTTGTCAATATTGGCAAGATTGGATTCTATGTAGATCTTGCAGGACAGTTCCAGACCGGTAAGTTTTTTGACGAGGACGTATCGGGCGAAGAGATTATCAACGGCACTCTCTGGGGTATCGGTCTGAAGCCAGGTGTGAAGTATGCTATCAATGACCATGTCGTTTTCTCGGCGGCTCTCGGCTTCCTCGGCTATAAGCGTTGCCATGATTATGAGTTTGCCGGTATGAGTTTCAATACGGGCAATATGAGTCTTGGTGTTACTTATGTGTTCTAAGTGAATCATTCTCAATACGAGAAGGCTCCGGCATTAATGTGTGTCGGAGCCTTTCGTATGTATAAGAAGGGCAGGGAATCGTCAGTGCCGTGCAGTATGTTGTAATCCCGCGTTGCTGGATGTCGGGTTACGGCCGGACTATTATTGACAATGAAGGCGGAGTTGGTCATTGTTCAAAAGAAAGACGCCCCATAAGGGCGTCTTGTGTGTGTCAATCATATGTTTCAGTTGTAGTATTCTACTTTAGAGCAAGATTTGAGTCGGTTTTGGCTTAACTTCCGATTAGAGGAGCGAGGAACTGTAAAAAAAGTCATAGGTGTCGAGATCGCCTTTCAGCGTGGGTGATTGGCCTATGGCACAATCTTAACGATAGTCCTTCAGTGTCTGCTGTAGGCGCTGGCGGGCGAAGAATATGCGGCTCTTTACGGTGCCGAGCGGAAGATTCATCTTCTCGGCAATCTCGTTGTATTTGTAGCCTGCTACATGCATAGAGAAGGGGATGCGGTAATCGTCGGAAAACGCATTGATGGCTTCTGTTATTTCTTTGGCTGCAACCGATCCTTCGGGAGTCTCAAATCCGGAATCCTGCGGGAGGTTCAGGTGATAGAGATCCTCGGTCTGGTCGATTATTGTGGCCGAGCGTACTACCTTTCGGTAATTGTTGATAAAGATGTTGCGCATGATTGTGAACACCCAGCCCTTGAAGTTGACATTGTCGACATATTTGTCCTGATTGTCGAGAGCCTTGAGGGTGGTGTCCTGAAGGAGATCATAAGCGTCATCGCGGTTTGCCGTTAGGATATAGGCAAAGTTCAGAAGATTTTTCTGGAGACCTAAGAGTTTGGTTTGGAAATTAGACGAACCCATAACTAAGTATTTTTTGTGTGTGACTTTTTTTGTTTGTTTGGATGGTGTCATTCGCTTCACAGATGTGTTACAGAATGATTACGATGCAAATGTAGATATAATTTCTGAACTGACAATATGTTTTGAAAGAAAAATTTGCTTAATTTGATTTTTAACATTTGCAGATTGATATAATGCTTAAAATTAAGGTATTGAGTATTTTGTGGATTTGCGCGTAGGTGTCAATTGAATTACAATTGTTGTACAAATCAGTTAAATATACTATTTGTTAACTTAAAATTTAGTTAATTGTACCTGTGGCTTGATTTTGTGTGACAACAATTGTCGTTCTTTTGTGTAATATAACTGTTGTGGGAATGGTGTAGTATTGTGATTGATGTGTTACGGTATTGTAATATGTGCGGATGCTTTGTCGCACTTCCGATATGGAATTTTCCGGAGTATGGATGGTGTTTTACCAGTGTGGGGATTGTCATGTATCCCGTGTCCTGACAGATATACCATGCGCCCGGCTTCTGATGAAAGTAAAGCCGGGCGCATGGTAATATTTGTTAGATGGATTATATGCTATTGACGGGTGGAGTCAATCTGGCGCAAAAGTTCTTCGACGGCAGTCTGAAGCTGGGTGTCTACGCCTTTCACTACAGTAGCGGGGTCGTTGGCAACCTTTATGTCCGGTTCGAGCTGAGAGTTTTCCAGATAGTTGCCTTCGGCAGTACGATATCCTATTACCGGAATGCCGAATATGAGCGACGGGTCCTGAAGTGTCTCCCAGTTTACGGAAGTCATGGTGCCGGGCACCGGCATGCCTACGAGTTTGCCCATGCCTTTGTGCTTGTATACCCACGGTGTGCCGTGGGCGTTGCTGTAGTTGGCCTCACATTGGACCATGATGCTGGGTTTGTTCCATCGGCGCGAGGGCATGTCGCACACATCAGTGCCTCGAATTACCTGTGTCAGGTATTTATCGCCGCTGAAGAGCATTTCTATATCCTCGTGGAGACGGCCTCCGCCGTTCCATCGGGTATCGATTACAATCCCCTCCTTGTCCACATATTTTCCGAGCAGGTCGGTGTAGATACGACGGAAGCTGGCGTCGTCCATCGAGCGTAGGTGCACGTATCCCAGACGTCCGCCCGACATACGCTCGGTGTCAGCCTCGCGCTGCTTTACCCAGCGGCGGTAGAGTAGGTCGTTGAGACGCCCCTGTGTGATGGGGAGCACTACTTCGTCCACACTGTTGCCATTTCCGTTGTACAGTGTGACAAGTGTCTTCTTGCCGGCGATGTCGGCAAGCAACGATGTGTAGTCGGTAGAATCGTTGAGAGCCACACCGTTGATTTTTTCAATAATGGTGCCTTTTTTTATTACGGTGTTGGCATGGTCAAACGGACCTCCCTCGATGACTTCGGCCACTCGCAGACCGTCGCCATAGTAGTCCCAGTCAAAGAACAGTCCGAGAGAGGCCGTACGCTCGCCGGATGCCGAGGGATAGTAGCGGCCGCCGGTATGCGACACGTTAAGCTCGCCGAGCAGTTCCGACAGGAGATCGGCGAAGTCGTAGTTGTTGTTGATATGGGGCAGGAACTTACGGTAGGCTTCGGTCATGGCTTCCCAGTCGACACCGTGCATGTTTTTCTCGTAGAAGCGAGCTGCTTCCTCCTGCTTTACATAGTTGAACATGTATTCGCGTTCGGCCTTGGGGTCGATTTTCATTGTGGCCGAATATTTGATGGGCTTTATTGTCTCCGAGGACACGCTCATTTTGCCGAGGCCGTCGGAGCCGAGCAGGTACAAGGTGTTGCCATCCTTGTCGGTCTGTATTGAGCGGTGACGGTAGCCGAGTTTCTTGACCATTGATGTTTCGTGTTTTCGCAGGTCGGTTTTCCAGAGGTCGTACCCGTCGTCGAATTCGGCGAAGAAGTATAGAGTCTCGCCATCGTCGGTGACGATGAAGTCGCCCAGCGACGATGACATGGGGGTGACGCGTACCATTCGGTCGCGCAGACCGTCGAACTCGACATTGATTGTCTTCTTGTCGGCCTTGGCGTCATCGTCATCGTTCTTATCGTCCTTTTTCTTCTTATCCTTCCCTTTTTTCTTTCCGGCGGCTGCTTTTTCTGCCTTGTCCTTGTCTTCTTTCTGCTGCTTTTCGAGTTCCTTGCGCAGTTCGTAGTCCTCCTTCGACAGACGGTATTTGTCGTAGGCGTCCTGGTTGAGGAACACGAGCATCACATCTTCCTGCGAGCCCCAGCTTGCGTGGCTGCGCATTCCGTAGCGGTCGGAGCCGAATGCGATGGCATTACCGTCGAGAGCCCATCGGGGATGTGTGTCGAAGTACGATGAGCGGGTGATGTTGGTTACTTTTGGGGTGCCCTCGGTATTTACGATGGCTACATCGGCATATGGCTCATGGCCGTTGCCGGTGAGCTCGAACGCAATCCATCGGCTGTCGGGCGACCATACATAGTAGAATCCTCCGTCGCGTTCCGGATTTGCCGAACCGTCGGTAAGCCGGCGCACCTTTCCGGTGGCCACATCCATTACCATCAGCTTGTTACGGTCCTCAATAAATGCAAGGCTCTTGCCGTCGGGCGAATACTGCGGATATGTGCGCTCGATGTTGTCGCTGAATAGCGGACGTTCGTCGATGGTAGTCGCGTTGGGAAAGTTGAGATCATCCTTACGACCTACGGAGGCTTCGTAGAGAGCATAGTGTCCGTCGCGCTCGCTTACATAGACCATCGAGCGGTTGTCGGTGTTCCATGTTATCAGCCCCTCTCCCTGTGGTGTGTGTGTAATCTGTCGGGTAGTGGGATATTCGACAGATGTCACAAATACTTCTCCGCGGTCGACGAATGCCACCTGCTTGCCGTCGGGCGACACCTTTGCTCCTGCCGACGAGCGTACCGAGGTCTTGTAGTCGGGTATCTCTTCGTCAATCACCACATCGACGGCCACCTTTGTCGCAGATGCGCCGGGACGCATCGTATAGAGCTCACCGTCGTATGTAAAGGCAAGCGTGCCGTTGCCGGCGATGGAAAGAAATCTTACCGGATGGGTGGTAAAGTCTGTGATTCTGCTTACTTTCGACGGATTGCCTACGGGAAATGACCATACGTTGAGCGACTTGTCGCCATTGCGTTCGCTTATGAAGTATGCGGTTGTGCCGTCGGGCGATACTACAGGATTCAAGTCCTCTCCTCCGCGTGATGTAAGGTTGGTATGCTTTCCTGTAGCCACATCGTAGCGCCATACGTCGCGTGTCACCGATGACGTATGATGCTTGCGCCAGATGTCCTCCATCCCTTTGCGGTCCTGATACAGCAACCACTTTCCGTCGGGCGACCAGCTCATTGTCTCGGCGGGGGTGGCGAGCATGCGTGTGGTGCGGCCGCCGTCTACCGCCACTTTGTATACCTCGCCAAGACGGGCTGTCGGAAATAGCGCGCTTTCGGCGGGATCCTGGATAGCGGCCGAGAAAATCACATATTTCCCGTCGGGGGTGAAGGCTACTGGCACTTCCTTGGCCGAATTGCGTGTGAGGCGCAATGGAGTGCCCCCGGTACTGTCCATTACAAATATATCGAAGCTACCCTCGCGGTCGCTGGCAAAGGCTATCTTGCTTCCGTCGGGCGACCATATAGGTGATGCCTCATGTGAGTCGAGAGTTGTGAGTCGTGTGGCATTGCCGCCTCCGGTCGGTACTGTAAATATATCGCCTTTGTATGTAAAGGCGATACGGGAGCCGTCGGGAGATATCGCGGCATCGCGAAGCCACAACGGAGTCACGGCCGATGCGGTAAGTGCCACAGCCGACAGTGACAGTGTTAACAGAAATCGTGACATTGGTCTATTGTTTATATATTGATTATTCGTATTTCTATGTTGGCGGGTGATACGCACATGGCGCCATATTCCCGGATAAGGGGGAACAGGCGCCATGAGATATGCAGCAGCAGGTATGGCCTGACGGCAATCAGCGCGGAATCTTCAGGGTCTGTCCCTCGCGGATGGCCGAGCCCGACATGCCGTTGGCTTTCTGGATTGCCTCGACAGTGGTGCCCTTCGCCTTGGCTATGCGGTAAAGGCTTTCGCCCTTTTTCACCTTGTGGTTGGTAAACCCTCCTTTGCTTTTTGTCGATGACGTTGAGGTCGACTTTTTCTGTTTGGTCTGAGTGGCTGGAGCGGCAGTCTTCTTGGCTTTTTTTGCCGTGTCGGAAGCCACTGCGGCTACAGTCTCAGTTACAGCCTTTTCAGCGTCGGACGATGCTTCTGCGAGGCTTTCGGAGGTGTTTGCCTCGGATGTGGTGTCAGAGGCCGGCTTCTCTATGCGTACCCGCTCATATGTGTTTATCTTCAGATTGCGTCCGCGTGGCACGCTGTTTTTGCGCATACCGTTCCACTTCTTTATGTCGGATACCGACACACCATACTTCTTTGCAATACCGGAGAGGGTTTCGCCGCGTTTTACCTTGTGGGTCTTTACTACGAGTTTGGTGGTAAACTCGCCGTTGTTCTCGAGTTCTTCCAGTGAAGTCGGCTCTACTACCGAGCGCCGGGCGTAGAGGGTGGCGTCGCGTCCGGCTATGCTGTCCTCGCTCATTATGTAGCTGTATACCTGCATTGAGGGGAGCACCAGCGAGTATGGCCTGATGTCGCCGGGTATTATGTCGTGGCGGTATTGGGGGTTGAGCACTCGTATCTCCTCCACCGGGATATTAAGCACCTGTGATATCTGGTTGAAGTTCACGCGCTTGCTTACATGAACCGAATCGGTTATTATAGGCCGTTTTGCCAGGGCCGGAGATATTCCGTGGAGGTTGTAGTATGTCATCACGTAGTTGGCCGCAATGAATGCCGGCACATATCCGCGTGTTTCCTGTGGCAGAAAGTAATATATGCTCCAGAAATCCTTATCCTTTTTATCTTCTATTCCGGCACGGCGCAGGGCTTTGTTGACATTGCCGGGTCCGCAGTTGTAGGCCGCTATGGCGAGCGACCAGTCGCCGTACATATTGTATAGCTGCTTTAGATATACGGCGGCAGCCTCCGACGACACGTGTGGGTCGCGGCGCTCGTCGACGAGTGTTGAGATTTCCATGCCGAGTCCGCGTGCTGTCGGAAGCATGAATTGCCACAGGCCCGTGGCTCCTGCCTTGGATACGGCGTCGGGGTTGAGGGCCGACTCGATAACAGGCAGATAGCGTAGCTCCAGAGGAACACCGTGGCGCTCCAGTGCCTGCTCGAATATGGGCATATAGTACAGGCTCATGCCGAGCATGGCCTCGACCAACTCGCGTTTGCGCTGTGTATACATATTTATATATGAGCGCACAATCTGGTTGTAGGGCATTTCGATTGTGGTCGGGAGTGCCGACAGACGCTTTATGTACACCTCGTCGGTGGCGTTGAGAGGCTGCGATTTGTCGAAGTTAGTGTTAAGTACGGTATAGTTCTGAAGATACCAGTTCTGTAGCATCTTGTGAGTGTCGGTCTCGAAGCTCTCGGGATATGTGATTGAGTTGTCGGAAATGGAGTGCTTCAGCGACAATATCGACGGCGCGGCCGATGCGGTGATGGCTGCGCAAGCGATGATTAGGGATGAAATGACTTTTTTCATTGTCCGTGGTAGTGATTGAGGTGGTTGTTGAGAGGGGGAGAGAGGATGGGGTGGATATTGTCCGGGAAAATCGTAATACATATTCGTGGGTGGATATATGTTTAGAAATTCACGGCCCAGAGAAGTCCGATGCCGGGGCGTGAGCCTCGTGCGTCGGGAATTACGGCGGGAGAGAAGTCGACCGAGAGGTCGGGCGATATATCGAAGTGGGTGAGCGACGCATCTACATATGCGTCGACCATAGCCACGAGATAGAGTCCGATCATTGATATGATGCAGAGGTCGCGGTTGCGCCGGAAGTAATCCTTTCGCGCCTTGAATGTCTTTTCAAGCCAGCTTTTGTTTAGTTGCGACTCGTCGGTGTTGGGTGGATAGAAATCCATGTACGACCGAGTATTGGGGTCGCTGTCCATGAGATCGCGGTATGCCTGGGTGTAGTCGGTAAGCATGCGGTTGTTCCATGTCAGACCGTAGGTAAGGCCCATGAAGCCGCCGACTACGAGCGGCAGTTTCCAGTATCTGCGGTTGTAGAGCTGCCCAAGGCCGGGAAACAGTGCCGACAGCCATACCGCGCGTTTTGGGTCGGGATTGAACTCGCGCACGATATAATCGGGGTCGAATCCGGGGGATATGCTGTCGGTGGCACAGTTTGTGCAGTTGTCTACCGGAATCATACCTTCCGGAATGATTGCTGTCGAATCGCCTTCTTCCACGATTGAGTCGCCTTCTACAAGGGTGCGCATGTTGCGGTCAAGCTCGAGGTGTATGCTGTCGGGAAATGCCTTGTAGTCGACCGCGACAGAGTCGGCCGGTAGGGGAATTTCGTGTTCGGCAACGTCGGATATCGGCAGAATCGGACTTGAGATAACTGAAGTGCTGTCATCTGCCATACCGGGATGAAATAAAGAAGCTGAAAAAATGTTAAAGGGAGTCAACAGCGCCAGAATCACGATAAAAATCGTGAATGGCGTTGTCGTTTCCTTGAAAATGCCATGCTGTGCTGTCTTCTTTCTTTTCATCACATAATTATAGCATACACAGGTAGTTAGGCGCTAATTTCCGGCAAGAAGCGCAACCGTCTGTCAGCCTTCGGAATGCTTTATAGTGTCAAAGATAGCAATTAATTGCTCAAGTTCATCCTCATTTTTAAACGGGAATGTGATTTTTCCCTTTCCTTTGGCGTTGCAGGTGAACTGCACGGGACGTCGGAACGAGGCACTGAGGTGCTTCTTGAGTATGTCGTAGTCGTTTGTCCGGTTGTCGGCCTTTTTGGCTGCCGGGGCTTCTTCTCCGGCCTCGTCGGCTTCGCGATAGGCCTTGGCGAGTTCTTCCACTTTGCGTACCGACAGGCCTTGGCGCAGGATTTCGTTGTATAGTTTCAGCTGCAGCGCCGGTTTCTCTATCGAAAGCAACGCGCGCGCGTGTCCCATGTCGACACGCTTGTCGCGCAGGCCGAGCTGCACCTCAGCCGGAAGTTTCAGCAGTCGCAGGAAGTTGGCTATCGTGGCACGTTTTTTCCCGATGCGTTCGCTGAGTCGTTCCTGGGTCAGTCGGTACTGGTCGATGAGCTTCTTGAATGTGAGTGCGATTTCAATGGCGTTGAGGTCTTCGCGCTGGATATTCTCAATGAGCGCCATCTCGGTGAGCTCGCTGTCGTTGGCCGTGCGTATATATGCGGGCACTGATGTCAGCCCTGCCTTGATTGCAGCTCGGTAGCGGCGCTCTCCGGCAATAATCTGATATGCGTCGGGGCCGGTCTTTCGTAGTGAAAGCGGCTGTATAATGCCCAGTTCGCGTATGGATACAGCAAGTTCGTCAAGGGCTGCTTCGTCGAATGTTGTACGCGGCTGGTCGGGATTAGGGGAGATGAGGGTTACGTCTATATCGTTGATGGCCGATGAGCCGCGTGCGGGCACATCGTCCATCGAAATCAGTGAGTCGAGCCCTCGGCCGAGGGCATTGCGGCGTATCGGTGGCATCCGTTTGGGTTTTATCTACGCTTGGTAGGCAGTAAGGATTATTCTATGTTGCAGGAGAGTGTCAATGCGGGAGAGTACAGAGATGAGGCGGATTTGCCCGTTATTGGGCGAGAGCTTCGGCGGTGTTGCGTTGCGGTGTCTTGCGGTGTTTGGCGATGAGCTCTTTTGCAAGCATTGTGTGGCTTGTGGCTCCGCGGCTTTCAGGGTCGTAGAGCAGAGCCGGCAGGCCATGGGATGGCGCTTCGCTCAGGCGTATGTTGCGCGGGATTACTGTAGAAAATACCATGTCGCCGAAATGTCCCTTGAGTTCCTCATAAATCTGGTTGGCAAGGCGCAGGCGGGCGTCGTACATGGTAAGCAGGAAGCCTTCGATTTCCAGCTGCGGGTTGAGCTTCGACTTTATTATGCGTATTGTGTTGAGCAGTTTGCTGATACCCTCGAGGGCGAAGTATTCGGCCTGTACGGGTATGATTACCGAGTCGGCTGCCGTAAGGGCGTTGACAGTGATGAGGCCGAGAGACGGCGAGCAGTCGATGAGAATATAATCGTAGCGTTCGGTCACAGGGCGCAGCACGTTGAGGAGTATTTTTTCGCGGTGGGGTTTACCTACCAGTTCGAGCTCGGCTCCTGCAAGGTCTATGCGAGATCCGACCAAATCGAGCCCTTCGACACATGTGGGTGTCTGTGAGCCGTCGAGAGGATAATCGTCGACCAGGCATTCATAGATTGAGGATGACATTGACTTCGGATCTATGCCGTAGCCTGAAGTTGCGTTGGCCTGGGGGTCGGCGTCGATAATGAGCACCTTTTTGCCTTGGTTGGCAAGCGATGCGGCAAGATTGATGGTAGTCGTGGTCTTTCCCACGCCCCCCTTCTGGTTAGCAATAGCAATGATTTTACCCATAGTATAGCATTGAAGTGCCGGAAGCGTTCCCGGTTACTGCAAAGGTACTATTTTTCTATCGATTACTTAGGAAATGCTATGGTATAAAATGCGTTAAATGTTGATAAGTGGGTATTTGTGTTGATAACTGTAATTATCGGAGGCCGAACGCCGCAGAGATGGCTGAAATGTCGGTATCGTATGCCACAGCCTTGGGTGAGCGTGGCCGGATGCGTGTGGCGTGATGATAATAGCTGTATTGACGGTCCCAGGATGTGACATATAGCTGGCGTGTCTCGCCCGGAGGTATATTTGCGGCTATGGTGGCCGTGCGCGAATGCAGCATGGCTCCGTTGTCGTGGCGTCGGTATGTGAACTGCAATGTTATCGACAGCATTGTCATGCTGCGATGGTTGTTGGTCACGAAAAATGTCTCGCGCATGGAGCGTAGCGGCTTGTCG
This sequence comes from Muribaculum intestinale, assembly GCF_002201515.1. NCBI lineage: Bacteria > Pseudomonadati > Bacteroidota > Bacteroidia > Bacteroidales > Muribaculaceae > Muribaculum > Muribaculum intestinale. The sequence continues at coordinate 452,473 of NZ_CP021421.1, read as the reverse complement.
TATGATGTTATCGTGAGGCTGTCGGGCGATATGCGGTTGCCTTCGATTATGATGGTGTCGGTCGATGCCGTCTGATGTGCCGCGATACGTGGTTGCAGTGGTCCTTTGCGTGTTGTGTCGTCGCTGTGTCCATTGAGGAAGAGCAGCGTGAGCATGCATGTGAGGATGACGGTCTTTTTCATGGCTCTGACGGGATTGTGGATTACAGATAGCGCGGCTCCACGGGTCCGGAGAGCGGCCGGGGAAACATGCGGATACATCCGTCGATATCTTTGGGCGCATCGGAGTCGGTCAGGCGCACGCTTATTCGCGACATGTATGGGATGAGCCTCCAGAGGTTGACTTTAATGCGGCGGCTGTGCTGGCGGAAGGTCAGGTGGGCGTCGTCGATGAGGGTCAGTGTAAACCGTTTTGGGTTTCTCAGTGTCGCACCGCCATTGCCCGAGGTATATATTTCGGCGGCATATATTCCCGGGCGTGCGGTAGCCGAGATATATCCCATGAGGGTGCCCGGGCGCAGCGACCGGCATGGCGAACGCATTACCACCATGCGGTATCGTATTGCATCGTCCTCTCCGCGTAGGGTATTGTCGGTATGACGCTCGATTGCTATGCTGCCTCCGTCGGACGGGAATGTCCATATGCCCTCTATCTTGTGGAGAGGACGCATCTGCATGGCCTTACGCACGCTGTCGGGATTGTCATATCCGGAAATCACGTGTGAATGTACCGGGAGTTTGCTCACCGGTTCGCGCGCATAGGAATATGAAGGCAGCAGTGACGCTGCTAATATTATTATAGAGCGGAGGAGAGGTGACATGCTGTGGGGTTATGTGTCAGATGGTTTTGAACTGATACTGGAATCCGAAGCTGAGAATCTCTTTCAGCTGCCAGTGGTGCCAGTTGGTGTCCTCAAGAGGCAGTTGATGGGAGTCGTAGCGCACATGGATGAAAAGCTGTGTGGAGAAATACCGGTTGATGGAGAAGTTGAAGGTATTCTCCCAGTCACCTTGTGTATAGTCGTAGTCGGTAAAGAGGAACAGACGCGAACTGTATGTGACATTCCAGGCGAGAGTCCATGTTAGTTTTACCTCGGCGTTGCTACCGAATTCGCTTACAGTATGGTGGCCGGGGTCAATGCCGAAATTGGATTTCGGGATTCCCGGATTTGTGGCAATCTTCAGATTGTAGGAGAAGGGCGATATGGAGGCGTCGAGAGTAAGTCTCTTCTGAGGATTTTTGTAGTTGTAGGTCATACCGACACCAATGTTGAGCTCTCCGGGGGTCATGAATGCCGCTTTCAGCTCGCGGGTGTTTGGCTTGTAGTTGTTGAGTAGCTGGGTCTTGAACTGGGCATTGACCGAGTAGTACCATTTGTCGAAGGCCTTGAGGCCGAGTGTGCCGTTGAACTGGAATTGGTCCTGGGTTATATTGTAGGCATGTATCGTGTCCTGTGGCGCACTCGCTATGCCTACCTTGTATTCGGTGGTTGCCTCCACGATGAATTCAGGATGGAATTTCTGGTTGAGTTTTACATTCCATTTGAATGAGCCTATGCCGTTGACGTTGTTGTTGCCGCCCTGATACCAGTTGGGGCTTATATATGCCTGAGAGAACTGGAGTCGTCCGTCGATATTGTGAAGCCAGTTCTTTCGGGTGACATCTGTAAATCCGGCATCTGCCACGATTTGTTTCTTGTCGGTTATAATTTCCTTTACAGTAATTGATTCGGTTGAGGGATCTACAGTGGCCGTGTATTTCTTTGGCGGTTTCGGCATGGTATAGATGTTATACCTTACATCCTCAATGTTGTCAAGCATGTATCGTTGCTTTAACTCGCGGTAGGCTCTCGCTCTGTTGGCTTCGATTTTAATCCAGTCGAGATCGGCATACTGGGCTTCGACGAATGGCTCTGGATCAAACGGAGCAATCGAGTCCAGATGCATGAACTCGTCGTATACCATGGGCATGAACAATATCGACGGCAGTGGTGCTACCGGAAGAAATCTGAGTGGTTCGGGTTCTGATTCGGTCGACAGCGTATCGGCCCACATGTCATCGAATGCGGAGATGAGTGTGCCGTTCTCGTCAAGATCCTCTTCGGTGAATGTCGATTCCTCGTCTTCAAGAAGTTCGAGTAATTTTCTGTCGGGATATCTGCCGGTATTCGGATTTTCATCCGATGTTTCATACGCTGTTTGTGCCGATGCAATGGCGGCTGTAGCCACAATCACTGCCAAAATCATAAGCCGATGTATTCCGGTAGTCATATCATTAAAATACATTATTTTGCAAAGATAATAAATTTGTAGCTGTTTGGGCCGATGACCGATAAGAAATGTTAAGATTGGTGTACGGGGATGCGGCTTGATGCCGGCAGTCACCATGGGATGGTGTCAGCATGGTTGCTGCCATGAGCGTGGCGCTTTGCGCTTGTGCCAGCTCCAGCGTCTGATTGGGCGCGATAGCAATGCGTATGGCAGACTCCATCGGAGATGGCGTTGCTCAAGAGCCATCTCCACTCGGTTGAATGCGATGCCCAGTATTGACCACAATGCTATGCCTGCAATCGCTATGCCGCCGAGTACAGCGCATGAAAATGCGGTGTTTGTTCCGGAGAAAGCTCCTCCGCTCATGCCAAGAATGCACACCGATGCTGCGATAGTGGACAGAAACCATATCCAGGGGAGCACGTATGTGGCGGCGATGCGTGTATTCGGCCTTTTGGAGCAGAAGCCTTCCATGAGGCGATGGCGTTCGCGCTTTATCCGGTAATATCCGGGAGTATCGTCGGGGGCTTCGGTCGAGACGCGACTGTCGGGGGAAAGTACAACTGCCGTATTGCTTCCGGTGGCTACTTCCGACACGAATACGTCGTCATCGCCGTATTGGAGATTCAGCGAGTTGCCGAATCCCATGTTGTTGAAAAACATGCTGCGACGTATCCCTATGTTGTCGCCGTCGCCGCGCCATGGTTTGCCGTCGATGGCATCGGAGAGCCATTCCATGTCGCCGACGAGTATGTCGTGGCGCATTCCGCGGCTGAGCCTGTGGCTCTCTGTGTCAGATGCGCCTGGGCCTGCATATCCCAGCACCAGGTCTATCTCCCTGTTGTGGAAGGGGGCAGTCATGGACGACAGCCAGCATGGGCCGGGTAGACGGCTCTCGGAGGTCAGGAAGAGCACTATGGGATTGTGTGCCGCTTTTATGCCGAGGGTGAGGGCGAGTTTCTTTCGCGAGATATTGCGTGTGTCGTAGGGGGTGAATGTGCGTCGCAGCCCCGGGTAGGTGTTTTCTACTGTGGTGAGGAAATCCTCTACGCCGTTGTCTTTGCCGTCGTTTACCACGATTATTTCCGTCGAGCCGTCGTAATGCTGCTCGTGGAGTGCTTTTATCACTTCCTCCAGCCCCTTTGAGTTGGCATATGTGTAGACGATGACCGATACCGGAAGAGTACCGCTTTCGGGTGCGGGACTGTCGGATAAGGCATGATACAGACGCCTCAGCATCGGTATGTATATGACAATGAGTGCCACAGCCGCAATGCACGCTATGGCCGCAAACGCTACAGAAAGCTCTTGACTGGCATCAAATGAGAGAATCACCGGTTATGTCGACTTGGTTGGATTTGTGCGGTTGGGGGTATTCCGCGCTGTATGTCTGCAAATTTACAAACTATCGGTCAATTTCCCAAAAACGCGAGTACACATATATGAAAAAGTCCTCCGGACCGATAGCCGGAGGACTTTTTCATATATGTGCTGTCATTTTCTGACTTTTGTAGTTTCGGTAGAGCCGTCGGTGTAGATTACGGTTTTTATGAATATCCCTGACTGTGGATTGTCAATCCGGTATCCTGAGAGATTGTGGTATATCGTATTCGCTATATTTTTGAGCAATGTTATCATCTCGGACGATGACGTGGCATCGGTGATGATATCCGATTGGGCGAGTATGTTGCCTTCCGTCGGGTCTCCTTCGATATAATATAACTGTACTCCGGTGGTGGCGGATGTCATACCGTCGGCATATATGTTGGCTGTGCGTTTTGTCCCGTCGACGATAAAGGCGATACCATACTGGTCGGAGTAATCGACAGGCACAAAGGACATTTCGGGGTTGATGCCGGGTTGTGCGGCAAATGTGTATGGCTCTCCGTCGAAGAATATGCGGTAGTAGAGTTTTGTCGGGTCGATGTTTTCTCCGTCGGTATTTGAGGCAGAGAGGTTGAATGACACACTTTCTGACGGGTCCCATGGTTTCGATGGTACATAATGCGATATATTCCATGGATTCATGGGTGTGACATTACGGGCGGAGGCTGGATACGTCGCAAGCGATGAGCTGGCGATGATGTTGCTCTCTGACGGTTCGCCCTCGATATAGTATAGCTGTATCTCCATGGTCTCGATGTCGGTGTCATACATGTAGATGATGCGCAGGGCATCGTAGGATGTGAATGAGCCGCCATTATCAAAGTTGAATGGAATGAATTCTGTGGGGCGTTCGATTCCGGGATAGGTATATGCGCCCGGGGTGAATGTATATGGATTGCCGTTGATGAATACTCTGTAATATAGGTTGTCGGCGTCGAGGAGCTGGCCGTCGTGATTCAGTGCGGATATACAGAAGTAGATGTACTCCAGGTCGTCGGGGCCCGAGGGTGTATGATGGCCTAAGTCCCAGGGAGCGGTAGGTGTTTTGGATATGTTGTCGGGCGTGGCTTCGATTACGGGCGACTCGACATATTCCATATAGTTGATATGGTCGGGGTTCTTGTTGTATACAAGCAGCCACCCTTCGGGGGCGGTCAGTTTTTGTGTCGATTCATCATAATCGAATGTTATGCTGTCTTTGAATTTCAGAATTCTGACATCCTCTTTTTCCTCGTCGTCATATACTGTTTCGTATTGGGCGGCTGTGAAAAATGCGAAGAATGTGCCCGAGGGTGAAAAACCGAGATACTGTCCGGAATCAAATGTGACATGTTTTCCGTCGCGCTTACCTTTTATCCATGCCTCCGGAGCCATGTCGAATATACCTCGCAGATATATGTTGTCGTGGTCGGCGCCCATTTCTATGAACCTGCCCATGCCGTAGGGGTCGAGCATCGACATGCGGGTGATATCCATATCCTGAGGGATATCGGCTATGGTATGAGTCATGGGCGTCCATGTGGAGAACACCTCACCTTCGTAGACCCATTCGTTGTCATGGTCGATTTTACCGGGGAATATCATCCCGTTTTCCTGAATATCCGCTGTGATAGTGCCGTCATCGTTTATACTGATGGTGTATCTGTTTTTGTCGGCCGAGACGGGGATGAAGGTTTTAGCGCTACTGGAGTATTCGACCATTGATACATAGAAGTAGCTTGTATCCTTACCGTAGTTGCGCACAGCCATTAGCTGTGGGAATTCAAATGTGATGTTTTGACCATCTCTATGTCCTTTTATATAAGGATGTCCGCCGTAGTAGGTATAATCGTATTGCGAAAAGAAGTCCTTTATGTACACGTCGCCATTGTCGTACTCTACGATTTCGGAAGGGAGATAGTTGTATTCAATAGTGGCATATTTATTGCCGAGAATAGCATAATAGGCACCTCCGCTTCGGTGGTACATGGTGGTAGTGCCACCTTCCGGGAGCGTGGTCAGCGGCTGGTTCTGTGCCGTTGCATAGGACGATGACAGGAGTATTGCGACAGATGCAAGTGCAGGGTAGAAATCTTTCATATAGGTTGGGCGTATTTATGTGATTGGCAATTGACTTAAAGTGGTTGAATTGTGGCGGCAGTTATGCGGCAAATTTAAACATATTGATTCATATATTCAAAAATATATTGATAAAAGTGTGTTTTTGTTAATTTATATGCATGTTTAGCTGCTTTGTTTTATTAGGAAGCGGGCTGTGAGTTAATTTGGCCTGGAAAACAGTTTGGATTACGTAATATTTATTTTAATTTTGCATTATTAAACAATCTCTACGCAATCTGTTGATTTCAGAATGCCATTCTAAATTCCAACATAATAACCCTATGAATAAAATTCTTGAGAAGGAGCACTTCTCCGAGAAAGTGGTCAGACTTGTGGTCGAGGCTCCATCAATAGCTCGGTCGCGGCGTGCGGGTCACTTTGTGATAGTGCGTAGCGGAGACCATGGCGAACGCATCCCGCTTACGATTGCCGATGCTGATACTGACAGAGGCACAATAACTCTGGTGGTGCAGGCAATCGGTGAGTCGACTTCCAAAATATGTGCCCTGGAGCCCGGTGAATATCTGACCGATGTTGTGGGGCCCCTTGGTCAGGCTACCCATATCAGTAAGGTAGGAACTGTGGTATGTTGTGGAGGTGGAGTCGGCGTGGCTCCATTGCTCCCTATCATAAAGGCAATGAAAGCCGCCGGCAATCGTGTGGTAACGGTGCTTGCCGCCCGCACGCGTGAACTTGTCATTCTTGAGGAGCAGGTAGCTGAATATTCCGACGAAATCATCATAATGACCGACGACGGCAGTTATGGAAAGCAGGGGCTTGTGACCGATGGTGTCGAGGAGGTAATCAATCGTGAGAAGGTTGATATGGTAGTCACTATCGGCCCTGCGGTGATGATGAAGTTTGTGGCTCTGCTTACCAAGAAGTATGACGTGCCGACGATGTGCTCGCTGAATACCATTATGGTCGATGGAACGGGCATGTGCGGCGCATGCCGTGTGACAGTCGATGGAAAGACCCGCTTTGTATGCATCGATGGGCCTGAATTTGACGCACATAAGGTTGATTTTGATGAAATGATGATGCGCTTGCGCTCATATAACTAACAGAAAAATAATATGTCGACAACCATATCGCCTCGTGACGCCCTGTGGCGCGAGGATTTGCGCAAGGCCCGCTCTGCCAAGGAGCGCACGTCGATTGCGCGTGTGAAGATGCCGGAACTTGATCCGGCTTACCGTGTTACATGCAATGAGGAAGTCAACTGTGGACTTTCCTCGGAAGCCGCCGTAATCGAGGCTACCAGATGCATGGACTGTCCCGACCCGCAGTGTGTCACCGGTTGCCCTGTGGGAATCAACATCCCCGGATTCATAAAGAATATAGAGCGTGGCGAATTCGGTCAGGCGGCCAGGGTGCTTAAAGAGACATCGGCGCTCCCGTCGGTATGCGGCCGTGTGTGTCCGCAGGAAAAACAGTGTGAGAGCCGATGTATATATCATAAGATGAAGAAGGAGCCTGTTGCGATAGGATATCTGGAGCGTTTTGCCGCCGACTTCGACCGTGCGTCGGGAGGAGAAGCAGCAGTTATACGTCCGGAGAGCAACGGCATCATGATAGCTGTTGTAGGCTCGGGGCCGGCCGGACTTTCGTTTGCCGGCGACATGGCCAAGCGTGGCTATGACGTTACCGTGTTTGAGGCTCTGCATGAAATCGGCGGTGTGCTGAAGTATGGTATTCCTGAATTCCGTCTTCCTAATTCTGTGGTCGATGTCGAGATACGCGGCCTTGAGGAGCTTGGTGTGCGTTTTGTTAAGGATACTGTCGTAGGCAAGACTTTAAGCTATGACGACCTTCATGAAATGGGATTCCGAGGGATATTTGTGGCTTCCGGAGCAGGTCTGCCTCGATTTATGGGCATTCCGGGTGAGAACTATATCGGCGTGATGTCGTGCAATGAGTATCTGACCCGTATCAATCTGATGGGAGCCGGACACGCCGGATACGACACTCCTGTAATGCGCGGAACGCGCGTGGCTGTTATTGGTGGCGGTAATACGGCGATGGATGCAGTGCGCACAGCCCGCCGTATGGGCGCTGAGACTGCCATGATTGTGTATCGCCGTAGCGAGGAGGAGATGCCTGCTCGTGTGGAAGAGGTGAAGCATGCAAAGGAAGAAGGCGTGGAGTTTCTGACATTGCACAATCCTGTGGAATATCTTGCCGACGAGAAAGGTCGTGTCAATATGATGCGTGTGCAGCGTATGGAGCTTGGCGAGCCGGATGCTTCGGGACGCCGTTTGCCTGTGCCTGTAGAGGGCGCTGTGGAGGATATTCCTGTAGATATGGTGGTGGTAAGCGTAGGTGTGTCTCCTAATCCGCTTATACCGAATGCGATAAGCGAACTTGAGGTGTCGCGCCGCGGCACAATTGTAGTAAACGAGGGCACTATGCAGTCGTCGATTTCCGACATTTATGCCGGCGGCGATATTGTGCGAGGAGGGGCGACTGTGATTCTCGCCATGGGCGACGGACGCCGTGCTGCTCTACATATGCATGAGGCTTTGAGCCGGTGACAGTCGGCTAAAGAATATCAATCCCCGGCAGTGCCATTGTGACACGATGGTCTGCCGGGGATTGATTGTGTGGGGGTAGGATTATTGCTCGTGCTACAGGCGCCGACGTTTTCTTGTCAATGCCGGGTCGTAGAAATTGAATACCGTAATGGGATTTATGGCAGTGCCGTTGTAGCGAGTCTCAAAGTGGAGATGTGGTCCGGTCGAATTGCCTGTGTTGCCGCTCAGCGCAATGGGCTGGCTGGCATCTACCTTGTCGCCTGCTTTTACAAGCGAAGAGCTTAGATGGGCGTAGCATGTGACAATACCATTGTCATGGACGACCTCAACATAGTGGCCGTAGCCATGTGCCTCGTAACTTACTTTGTCGACGATTCCGGGGAGTGCCACTCTCACTGTATCGCCTATCTCCATCGCTATGTCGATACCTTTGTGCACTCGGTTGAATTTCTCTCTGTAGCCGAAGCCCGAGGTTATGCGGCCCCATTCAGGACTGTAATATGACACTCCGCTTATAGGCGGCACCAGGGAGTATGTGTCGGTATATGGCTTTGTCTTTACGCAGCTTCCCGACTGATAGAATCCATATGAGGAATATGCTCCGGATATGAAGTCGAGACTTCCATAGCCTCCGGTGCCCTGTCTTGAATTGTCTGATTCTGCGCATGCCGATGACAGGTCGGAGAGGGCTGCATATAAATCGTCGTGTTCCGGAAAGTAAACGATTGTATCGGACAGGGCTGCAGGCGTCGATGTCGGTATGGAGTCGTTGCCGATATAGCCCGCCAGAATTTCAAGAGGAGACTGCGACACCGGTGTGTTGTCGGCAAATGACGCGGAATCGATATTTTCCGATGAGGCTCCTATCAATACAGAAAGGATGTCTGTATGTCTGCCCTGTGACAGGGCAGACAATACAGACATCACTATAAGAGATGCGAAATGTATTTTTCGTAACATATACGTCTATACACACATGGTTGGGGAGAGAGTGGAGTAGGGAGGAGTGCGGTTGCAGAGCAAAATCAGTCTCTTGCTGTGGAATTGCCATCCTGACGGATTTCGGCAGTTTTGGCAAGCTGTTTCTCCTTGTACTGTGTCAGGAAAGGAGATACCGACAGAATCCATGCGGCGCAGGCTGCGAATCCAAGGAATGTAAATCCGATGAGAATCAACAGTTTCTTGGGACTTGCGGGTTTTATGGGCACTGTGGGCGGAGTGATTATGGCGTATACCGGTGTTGTTTCCTGCACCTTTGCCTGAGCGCTCTGTACGTGCTGGGCTGTCTGGTTATACAGGTTGAATGCCAGAGTCGCTTCGTTTGCAAGGCGTTCCTTGACTGTCTGGGCCGAGTGGAAGGCTATGCCCTGGTTGCGGTCGAGATAGTCGGCATACTTCTGCTGCATTTTGTAGTAGTTGTCCTTGGCCTCTTTGTTAAGCTTTTCGGCGTATTCGAGGTCCTCGCGGGCTTTATTGGTACGGTAGGCTGTGATGTACTCCTTGAGTCGTGATACTACTGTGTCGGCGAGGACTGCCGATACGAGCGGGTCCTGCATTTTGACGTCAATCGACACAACAGATGTCTTGGCATCTACAGCCGCGGATATTCTTTGGTTGAGAGCATCGACAAGGAGACTTTCGTCCTGTGTGAGCTGGAAACTGTCGAGCTTATGGTTTTCGTCAGCTTCATCAACCGATTTGAGAAGACCGATAAGTTTTCCGGGGAGTCCGAGAATCACGCTCCACCAGGGTGCGCTTGTTTCGTCTTCCATAAACTGCTGGACGGTCATTTTCTTGCCATCTTCCTTAGTCGTTATCTCGACGTCGAAGAGGCTTGTTATGAACGGAACCGAGCTTACCACGTCGGGATACAGCATAGGGTATACTGCGTCCATGCCGGCTTCTGCTCCGGTATTGATTCCGGCCATCGATGCGAGAGCGCCCAGGCCTCCGCCGGGCAATTTCGCACCGTTGCTTTCGGGGGCAAGTGTTACTGATGTAACATATTCGCGAGGGATGCTGAATGCGACTACAAGTCCAATCACGGCCCCGCAGATGCTCCACTTTATGAGCTTTCTGCGCTGATCCCACAGTCTGGAGGCAAGATCAAGAAGGTCTATTTCCTTCTCTTCCACCTCATTATCGTTGTTTATCTTATCCTCTGTCATGTCGGTTTATTTGAAGATGTTGGTGATGGTCGCTCCCAATGCGGCTACAGAAGAGAATGAGGTAGCGAGTGTGAGAATCTTTGTCCAGTCGGTATTTGAGGTGTCGGGCTTCGAGGGCACGATAATCTGACATCCGGGTTCGATAGGGGTGCCGCGTTTTGCTTTAGCCACAGTACCGTTGAGATATACGATAAACGCTTTGTTTTTGCGGGCGCGCTGTCCGTAGCCGCCGGCCTGGTCGATGTAGTAGCTGAGTTTTTTACCAGGCTCGTATACTACGGTGTTGGGGAACATCACGTCGCCGGCTATCTTGACTGTACTCTGCTGTTCGGGGATGAATAGCGCGTCGCCGGGCTGAAGCACGACGTCGTAGTGCGAGCCTGGATTCTGGATAGCCTTCTCAAGGTTGATCCCTACATTGTAGGTGGGAGATACGTTGATTTTGCTTAGTGCGATAGAGTCGCCCATGCCGGGACCGCTGTTTGCCATGGCAAGGCGGAGTACTTCTCTACGTGATGCAAGTTCGTCCTCGGATAGACGTCGTGTGAGGTATGCACCCTTGATGTATGCCTCGTCAAGTATACCTCCGGCGCGCTTGATTATGTCGGTCAGACGCTCGTTGCGCTTCTGGAGCACATAGCTGCCGTCGAAAAGCACCTCGCCTCTTACTGAGACTGATTCCTGAGCGTTGTATCCGGGGCTCTTTCTTACCTCGACATGGTCATAAGGCATAAGTTTGAATCCTTTGCCGCTGTTCAGAGCCAGACCGTTTTCGATTGATACGGTATAGATTTCCGAAATCTGCTGGGTCTGCTGTGTCGAAGTGGGGTCGACGATTCTTCGTGAGATATCTACGCGGGCTGTGGACGCGCCTTCGAGAAGGCCGCCGGCCTGAAAAATGAGGTCTTCGAGGGTAGTGTTGGCTGCAAAAGGATATGAGCCTGGACGTGCCACCTGGCCGCCTATTGAGAGTGCGCCACGCTCTTCAAGTTCGTGAATGCTTGAGATTACAAGCACGTCGTTGCGCTTTAGGGTTACATCCTTGGCTCTGCCTTCAAGTATGTCCTTGAGGTCGAGGGCCATTATCTGTAGTTCCAGATCCGGACCTTCGCGATAGAGGAGCACACGGTCGGTGTATGCGTCGTCGGTCACACCGTCGGCTTTTTTTACGAGGTCGCTTACTGTGTTGATATCCTTGCCGATGGCAAACATGCCGGGGCGGTATACTGCACCTTTCAGTTCCACACGGTTGGCGTAGCGGTCAAGAATCGTGCCTACGGTGATGATGTCGCCGTCCTGAAGACGGTATGATGCGAATTCACCGCGTTCGATGTTGTATAGTTCGTTTTCAGTGCCTGACTGACGTGCCAGTCTTACCATGCCTTCATATGCGTCGCCTGTGAATCCGCCGGAATATTCAAGCAGAGATTTTATGGTTTCGTCAGGCTTGATTTCGTAATACATCGGGCGCTTTACATTGCCGTCGATGCTTACAAGCTGGTCGTAGGGAGGTACGATGATTACGTCGCCTTCCTGAAGACGTATATTGCCGTTGGTCTTGCCGTCGAAGAGATATTCGTAGATGTCGACTCCGGCTACTTTCTTGCCGTTGCGGAGTACCTGGATGTTACGCAGTGAGCCGATGTCGTTGATGCCTCCTGCACGGTAGAGCGCATGGAACACCGATGCGAACGGCGACATGCGGAATGTACCGGGGGTGGCTACTTCGCCAAGAATGTCGACCTGTATGGTGCGTACCTGACCGAGTGTTACCTGAATGTCGGTCTCGGCATCTTCCATTCCGGCATATTTTTTTGAGAATGCGTTCTTGATGTGTTTGTTCGCATCGTTGATAGTCATTCCGTTGAGGTAGACCGGGCCAATCTGGGAAATCATGATGCTGCCTTCCGGCGAGATTGTCTGGCGCAGGTGGTCCTCCGAGGTGCCCCATATGTCGATAATCACTTCATCGCCCGGGCCGAGACGGTAATTCTGGGGTGTGGCGATATTCTCGCTGGGCTCGAATGTGAGCGCGCGCGAGTTAAATACCTTATGTCCGTAAATCTGGCGTGCCGATACCTGTCCGTCCTGGCCTTCGTCTACTTCACGGCCTATGTCAATCATTGACTCCGAAGCAATGTCATTGTTGACATTGTGGCGACGTTCGGCTTTTGCTTGAGAGATGCTCTGTGTGGTAGGTGAGGTCTCGCTGTTCTGCTGCGACTCAAATTTTTCTTTGATTCTTTGAGCCTGTTCGCGAGTCACACCTTTAGCCATCAGTTCTTTTCCGATCTGTTGGTTGCTTTTTCCGGCAGCAGTCTGCTGCTTGATGTAGTCTATCACCTGTTGGTCGGTCATTGCGGCAGCCATCAGTGTGCATGCCATAAAGAGCGATAGAATAACACGCCTTATTTTCATCTGATTAATGTAATTTATATGAGTTTCACACGCTTAAAGAGAAAAGAGATCTGTAAAAGTTAGATAAGTAATTATCGTAACTGTAAAGCCTCCCCCATTGTAGAATTGCATAAACTGGTTGAGAAACAATGTTTTCCAATTCGGCTGCAAAGTTAATAAGAATATCGGGTATACGCAAATTTTTGGCTATGATATGCTATAATGTAAATATGTGTATAAATAGTTACGGCAAGCATGCCGTGGGGCATGCTTGCCGTAATCATAAGGTTTGTGTGTATGACGTGCTCTTGTTTAGTCTATGAGTTCGTCGGCCTTGTAGCCGCCCATTTCACGGATGGCGTTCTTGAGCATTGTGTACTGCTGGAAGAGGTTGTTTACGGGCACTTCGTCTACAGTGTAGTCGTGCATCGGGCTCTTGAGGAAGAAACTCAGGAAGCGCTGTGTGCCGTAGCGACCGTTGCGTGCTGCGAGGTCGATAAGGAGGCAGAGGTCGAGGCAGAGGGGTGCTGCGAGGATAGAGTCGCGGCAGAGGAAGTTAATCTTAATCTGCATAGGATAGCCCATCCAGCCGAAGATATCGATGTTGTCCCAGCCTTCCTTGTTGTCGTTGCGCGGGGGATAGTAGTTGATACGTACCTTGTGGTAGTAGTCGGTGTAGAGGTCGGGCTGGTTTTCCGGCACGAGAATCGACTCGAGGGTAGAGAGCTTGCTGACCTCTTTTGTGCGGAAGTTGGCGGGTTCGTCAAGCACGAGACCGTCGCGGTTTCCGAGGATGTTGGTTGAGAACCAGCCTGCGAGGCCGAGGCAGCGTACACCGATAATAGGTGCGAATCCCGACTTTACAAGGGTCTGGCCTGTCTTGAAGTCCTTGCCGGCGATAGGCATTTTGGTCTTTTCGGCGAGTTCCCACATTGCAGGGATATCGACGGTAGTGTTGGGGGCACCCATTACGAAGGGAGCGCCTTCGGTGAGGGCTGCGTAGGCATAGCACATAGAGGGTGCTACATGCTCCTTGTCGTCAGCCTTCATGGCCTTTTCGAGGTCGGCGAGAGTGTAGTGTACGTTTTTATCGGGAGCTACATATACTTCAGTAGAAGCAGCCCAGAGCACTACAACACGGTTGCAGCCATGCTCTTTCTTGAAGTTGCGGATATCTTCGCGGAGAACTTCTACCATTTCCCAGCGGGTCTTGCCCTGCATAATGTTATCACCGTCAAGACGCTTTGCGTAGTTGTGGTCGAAAGCTGCCTTCATGGGGACAATCTTTTCAAGCTCGTCCTTTACGGGAAGGATATCTTTTTCCTTGAGAACCTCGGCGTTCATGGCCGATTCGAAAGCGTTGGCGGGATATACGTCCCAAGAACCGAATTCGATGTCGTTGAGATCGGCGATGGGCACAATCTGGTTGTAATGGAGATATTTCTTGTCGGCACCTTCGCCTACGCGCATGATGTCGTATTGAGTCATTGATCCTACAGGCTTGGCAAGGCCTTTGCGGGCCATGAGTACGCCGGTGATGAATGTTGAGCTTACTGCTCCGAGTCCTACTACGAGAATACCGAGTTTGCCCTCGGCTTTCTTAACGTCAGTCTGGTTCATGATGATGGTTAATTTGTCTATTTGTTATTGTTGTTTTCGTTGTTGAAGCGGTGTGGGCAGAGCATAACACTGCGCCACGCTTAAATTAGCCCGTAAAAGTAGTCAGTATTTTTGAGTTGCAAAAAGATTTTTCGGCTAACTTTATTGAATTTTTGTGAAAAAACACTAAATATAAGCCGTATTGGTTAAAATGGCCTAATTGTTGGCTTTTTAGCCATTGTTATGTTAATAAATCAAAATGCTGCTTGGAGTACTTCGCCGATGTTTTTGATAATAGAGGGGTGGGTCACGACGTCTTCTTCGGCGGTCCACCCTTTGCCCTTTATCCAGGCCACACGGCAGCCTATTGTTTCGGCAGGCACGATGTCTTTTTTATAGGAGTCGCCTACGACAAGCACTTCTTCGGGTTTCATTCCGAGCGCATCTACTCCGAGGCGGAATATCTGCGGGTCGGGTTTGCGCACGCCTACAACTGCGCTTTCGATTATGCTTTCGAAGTACTGCAGCAGGTTGAAATCGGCAAGCACGGCCTGTACATTGCCATAGAAGTTGCTTACGAGCACCATAGGGATGTGGCGCTCGCGAATAGCCTCAAGCACCGGACGGGCTTCCTCTACGCACTCGCGCGCGCGTTCATAACAATAGCGTGCGATTTCAGGTGCCATGCGGCGAGCGTCATCGGCACTTATGTAGCCGTGGTCGGCAAGCCATCCCAGCTCTATCTGCATTTTCTTAAGCAGCAGGGTGTGGAAGTTGTCGTCGGGCATGATGTGGCGTACCTTTGCGAGTTCGCGTTCGGCATATACGTATGCTTCGCGGAATGTTTCTTTATCGACCGTAGTGCCGCTTGCGCGGTAGCCGTCCCAGATTATCTCGCTCCAGTGTACGCCGCGGCTGTCGATAGTGCCGCCGTAGTCAAATATTATACCTTTAATATTTCCCATCTTTAAGTTCTTTGGTGAAGTCGCGGCATATGTGTTCATGTCGTACAATCATATATACGAGCAATGCGTTGAGCACGATAAGCTCGAATGCGAAATATAGCCATGGCATCTGAAGGAAAAGTGCGGTGAACAAAGCTATCACACGCCAGTTGAAGGAGAGGATGTTGGTATACTTCATCAGCGGGAGGCTCTTCGCACGGAAAGCCTCCCGGAAATCCATAGGTATGACTCCTGATGCAAATCGCTTGCGTAGCTCGCGGCGCAGTGTCTGCATGGACGGGGTAAGGGCTTCCTGATTGGCTGTATATTGGGTATAGAATGTCAAAGTCAGTTTTTTCCAGAAGTTTTTGCTCCAGGAAAGGGTGGCCAGACGGCTGCGCAGCTCGTCGCATGACTCCAGCTCACTTCCTTCTTCTCCCTTAAGGAAGTAGAGGTGGAACTGACGGTAATAGTCGGCGGCGGCGGCCTGCTTAGCATGGCACAGACCGGTCACTACGGCTACTACCCATATCACCCATGGGTGGGCGCTGAAGAATTCGGATGTGATATTCTCGCGCAGGCATATGGCGATATATATCGATGCAAACCAAAGGTCGCCCGACAGGCCGTCGAGTATTCGGCCAAGGCGCGAGTATTGCTTTGTCATGCGGGCGAGCTGTCCGTCGGCTGAATCAAACGAATTGGCCCATATAAGCAGAAGCATGCCTATGACGTTGAGCCACATGTCGGGGAAATAAAACATTATTCCCGCGCCTATTCCGAGGAATATGGATGCTATGGTGATGGCGTTGGGAGTAACGCCGAGACGTTTTGCCAGACAAGCCCACATGTAGCCTATCGGGCGGTAAAATGCGAGGTCGATATGCTCTTCGGTGTCCATCGACTTGAGGGTATCTCGGTAGCTTACCTTCGCGGTCGGCCGGGCGGCGGTGTTGTTGTTGGCCATGGCGTTCATTTGCTTGTATGGTCTTTGATGGTGGTGAGTATGCACTTGGCGATATATGGGGCTGCCTCCTGACGGCATGGAGCGAAACTGGGCCAGTCGTTGAAGTCGATTATGCGTATGTCTCCGTCGGGACTTACTATGCAGTCACCACCATATATCTTTACATCAAGTACTTCTGATGCGCGCTGGCATATGTCGCGCATATGCTGCCGGTCAAATTCTATCCCTTTGCTCTTTCCGTTGATGGCTTCGTGGCCATATTTGGAGTGGCCTTCGTCGAACGGATAGAACCAGAAGAAGAACGGTGTGCCCTGCACGCCATAGAATTTAATCAGGTCGCCTACGAGATGTCGGTTGATGACGGCACGCTTTATACCGCGGAGAAAGTACTCCTGAAGTACTTCCTGTGCTTCCTCGGGATGGCGCACATAGCTTACATCCTCTTTGTGCATGGCATGGAAGTCGCCGCGTTTTATCCAGCACTGGCTGAACGCGGCATCCTTCAGTGCACCCTTCACACTCTCGTCGGTGTTTACGATAAGACTCTCGGGGTATGGGATATTGCTCCCTACGAGTATGCGGGTCATGCGTTCGCGTGTGCAGTTCTCGATGCCGTAGCCTGAATTGATTACAAGCACACCTTCATCCTCGAGTTGCTGCAGGCGCTGTATCGATTTCATTTCACGGCACATGTTGATGATTACCGGTTCGTTTACCTGGCCGTTGTTGAACTGTTCCTCGCTGTAGATATTGACTATGCATCCGCGTTTGCGCAGTTGGTCAGCCACAGCGTTGAATATCGCGGCGTCGTTGCCGATATGGTTTGGCGAATATGCTCCGGCACGCATTATGCCGGCAATATTGATTTCAGCCATTGCTTTTATTGTTGTTAGAAAGAGGTGTTGACAATTGGTGTGATTGTGATGAGCCGTTTATTCACCCTGCGATATGAACCGTCGGGCTGTCTCTATATCGCCGGCATGGTCAACGTCGACAATCTTGCTGAAAGGGAAGGCCTTAAGGGTGAGGCCTCCGTCGACGAGAGCTCGCTGGTAGTTGCGCATGCGGCTTGTGCCCTGTGCCAGACAGCGGTCGAGTATGCCGAGGGCGGGTGGGGTAAGCCCGTATATGCCTCCTGAGATGTAGCGTACGCCCACCCAGGGCTTGTCGCGGAAGGCTGTGATTGTCATAGATGGCTCGTCGACATCTATATACAATGGTTTTTCGTCGTCGATGAAAGTGGTTACCCCCATGTAGCCGTCGGCATCGTCGCTATCGGCAAATGCCTTTACGTAGCGGCGGAAGTCGGTCTCGTGGAATATCGTGTCGACAGTGGTGAGCACAAACTTTCCGCTTGAAGGGAATGTCCGGCTTACCTCATAAAACGAATGCATAGAGCTGGGAGTAGTCTTCACGACCAGATTGAATGGCACGGGGAGTGTCAGGCTCTCGAGATAATCGCGTACGTCGGTCATCTGCTCGTTGACGATTACCGACAGCGACTCGGCGTCGCAGTCGAGCATGATGTCGATGAGACGCTTTATCATAGGACGCCCGTCGAGGTCGACGAGCGGTTTGGGCAGTTGTATGCCCTCTTGTACAAGCCGCGAACCTTCTCCGGCGGCTATTATGGCGTAATGCACTGTAGTTGTGGTGATATGATGGATTCTAATATGCTCGTGTATGCTCTATTACTCCTGGGGATTGCTGTCATCCTTGCTCAGATCGAGCACTACGTTGTCTTTTCCTTTGTCGAAGTACTGGCGTCGCAGGGGATTGGCGTATGCCTCATCGAAATGCCGGCGTGAGCGGAATGTATCGATGGCCATATAGATTGCCTGTCGGAAAGATTCGTCGGAGGCTTTGCCTTGTCCGGCGATGTCGAATCCCGTGCCGTGGTCGGGCGATGTGCGCACGTAGGGAAGTCCGGCAGTAAAGTTGACGCCGGAGTCCATTGCGATAGTCTTGAATGGGGCGAGTCCCTGGTCGTGGTACATTGCAAGCACTCCGTCAAACTTGCGGTAGGCCTCGGTGCCGAAGAATCCGTCGGCGGCATACGGACCGAATGCGAGTATCTTTTCATTGCGGGCTTCTTCAAGGGCCGGAGCGATTATTTCGTTCTCCTCGTTGCCGAGCAGGCCGCCCTCACCAGCATGGGGGTTGAGCGACAGTACAGCTATACGCGGAGTGTCGATGTTGAAGTCGCGGCGTAGCGAGCGATTGAATATGCGCAGTTTGTCGAGTACGGCATCGCGTGTAATCGCGTCGGCTATTTTTGCAATGGGCAGATGAGTGGTCACGAGCGCTATGCGCAGACGGTCGTTGGCCAGTATCATCAGGGCCTTGTCGCCGTCGCCAAGCGACGATTCGAGATATTCGGTATGTCCCGGGAAGTGGAATGTCTCGCTCTGGATTGTATCCTTGCTTATGGGAGCTGTGACGATTACATCAATCTCGCCGGCACGCAAATCGGCTACAGCGCGCTCAAGGGCTATGAATGCAGCTTCGCCGGCGCTCTTTGAGGCTACACCCGGCTCGATTTTGAAATCCTCGCCTATTACATTTATTATGTTTACAGCATCATCCTTGGCCTGCCCTGCGGCAGTGATTGTGTTCATGGCCACCTGGGGAAGTTCCATCCCTTTTCTGTAGTAGGCGGCTATTTTGGCCGATCCGTATACTATCGGAGTACACAGCTCGGGAATCCGAGTGTCGCTTAATGTCTTTAATATCACCTCATAGCCGATGCCGTTGGGGTCGCCGTGGGTGATACCTACTTTTATTTTTTTGCTCATTGTAGGGTGTCGTTGTGAAAATGAGATGACGGAGCATTGTCCGGCACAAATATATGATATAAAATTGGGTGATGCATGAGACACGTAATTCAATACTCCCGATTCGGATTATTTGGTGTCTTGGCGGCCATCTGAGATGCCTGTGTACGGAGTATGCGAATGGCGATACTCCGGCTCCGGCATTCTTCAATGACCTATTGCCCCAATTTGCCCGTAAAATTACTCATTTTTTCAATTCCCTCCAACCCCGCAACCATTTTCCACCGTATAACCATTGTTGTTGGGCGTGCGGTAGTGTGCATAATATGCTGTTACGACTATTATGTATAGGAGTTTACATCAAGTGTTAACAATTTGGCAAGGTTGTGCAGTGGGGTTGTTGCAAATATAATGCCAATAAAAGAAAAGTGTGGTGGAATTTATATGTAAAAATGATTAAATTTGTGGATATAACTTTTCAACTATGACTGACTTCCATAAAATAGTGGCTCAATTTGCCACCCTTGGTACCGTTGAGAGTGTGAAGGCGCTCGGTAACGGTCTGATCAACGATACTTATGTGGTGCGTACCTCGGAGACCGATGCGCCCGATTATGTGCTGCAGCGTATCAATCATCATATATTCACGGATGTCGATGTATTGCAGGGAAACATCGAGGCTGTTACCGCACATATACGTCGTAAACTCCAGGAGGCCGGTACCGACGATATCGACCGCAAGGTGCTCCGCTTTATTCCTGTAAAAGAGGGTGGAAAGACTTATTATCATGACGGTGAAAACTATTGGCGCATGATGGTATTCATTCCCGGCGCACATACTCTTGAGGCTGTCACTCCCGAATCGTCGCGTTGTGCCGGAAAAGCGTTCGGCGAATTCCAGTCGATGCTTGTCGATATCAATGCCGACCTGAAGGAAAGTATCCCTGATTTCCATAACATGGAGTTGCGTCTGCGCCAGTTGCGCGAGGCTGTGGCGAGCGACCCCAAGGGGCGTGTTGCAGGTGTGCGCGACCTTATTGACGAAATCGAGAGCCGTGCCGACGAGATGTGCCTTGCCGAACGGCTTCATCGCGAGGGGCGTCTGCCAAAACGTATATGCCACTGCGACACAAAGGTCAATAACATGATGTTTGACGAGCAGGGGCGTATGCTGTGTGTGATTGATCTCGACACCGTGATGCCCAGCTACGTGTTCAGCGACTATGGCGACTTCCTGCGTACGGGAGCCAACAAGGGCGATGAGGATGACCGCGACCTCGACCATGTAGAGTTCGATATGGATATATTCCGGGCGTTTACCAAGGGTTATCTTGCCGGAGCCGGCGCGTTTCTCACTCCGGTTGAAATAGAGAATCTGCCCTATGCGGCGGCCATGTTCCCCTACATGCAGGCCGTAAGATTCCTGGCCGACTATATCAACGGCGATACATATTACAAAATACAGTATCCCGAGCATAATCTTGTGCGCACCCGCGCCCAGCTCAAGCTGCTTCACAGTGTCGACTCCCATACCCGTGAGATGCACGAGTATATCAAGTCGGTCGCTGCCGGGTGATATCCAGCCTGATTATGAAAGAACTTTTCACTCTGTGCAGCCCCATGCTTACATGGCGGATGCAGAAGATAGCGGTACCCGCCGGAGTAGTAATCCCCGAGGGTGTGACCGTTGTGTTCGGTCCTAACGGCGCAGGCAAGTCTACCCTCGGAAATATTATCGCAAAGGGATGGAACATCACCACCAACCGCATCACCACCTCGCGTGAGCAGAAGCCGTCGGTAAAGATGATTGAATTCGGCGACATACATTCGCTTGCCGGATTCCATACAGAATATTACCAGCAGCGTCTGGAGGCGACGATGAACGATGATGTCCCTTCTGTCGGCGACTTGCTGGGAACGCGCATGGCAATGCCACGATGGGGTGAGCTTGCATCGCGTTTCTCACTTGAGCATACGGTAGAAAAGAAAGTCAACTACCTGTCGAGCGGAGAGCTGCGCAAGCTGTTGCTCGTCAATGCCTTGCTCGATGCTCCCGAATTGCTTGTACTCGACAATCCGTATATAGGGCTCGACGCAGTGTCGCGCGATGTGTTTAATGACACCCTCCGCGAGGTAGCCCGTGAGGGTACATCCGTGATGCTGCTTTTGTGTAATCCGGCCGAGATACCCGACTTCACGGACATGTTTCTTCCGATTGACGGTATGGAGCTCGGCAATCCAATATATGCTCAGAATGGCTGTGATGATGTAACGGCCATGAGAGAGACGGCATGGTCGATGATGGACTATGCGGTGGATTTGTCGGCAATACCTTTGCGCCGCATGGAGGTGACTCCCCATGACATTACATTCGCTTTGCGCGACTGTAGGGTGGCATATGGCTCTACGGTTGTGCTCGACCATGTCGACTGGACTGTAAGGAAGGGTGAGTGCTGGTCATTGTCCGGGCCAAACGGCTCGGGCAAGTCATTGTTGCTTAGCCTGATATTTGCCGACAATCCACAGGCCTATTCCAATGATATCACAATATTCGACAAGCGTAGAGGTTCGGGTGAAAGCATCTGGGACATTAAGAGGCGTATAGGATATGTGTCGCCCGAGATGCATCTGTATTTCCGCTCGGGAGGCACTGTGGCTGAAGTTGTGGCACAGGGTCTGCGCGACACAATAGGCAATTTCGGCTCAGTCTCAGCCGAGGCCCGCGAGGAGGCCATGCGCTGGTTGCGACTGTTTCATCTCGAGGGAGTGGCCGATATGCCTTACCGCAATCTTTCGGCCGGCATGCAGCGTCTTGTTCTGATAGCAAGGACATTCATCAAGCATCCCGACCTGCTTATCTTCGACGAGCCGCTTCATGGCCTTGACGCCGCGCGCAAGCGTGCTGTGCGTGCCGTGGTCAACGAGATAGCGCGACGCGACTCTCCGACTTTGGTCTACGTCACCCACTATCTGCCTGAAGTGCCTGAGTCGGTTACACGCCGCTTTGCTCTCCAAGGGCGCTGAATGAAGGCCGTCGGAAAAACTCTCCGGCGCCCTTTGTTTTTCTTCTCAGAGTTTGACAACCTTCATGCGACATGCCGTACAATCGAAGTCGAGCCGTAGAGTAAGCCTGCGTCCGCCGGCGATATCAGCCGTGAGTGTGAGCGGTCCTTTCAATGATGTGCCCGACGGTGTGCGCAGACATGCTCCGAGCTCGCGCCTTACACAGTAGCGTGTGGTCATTACAGTCGGATTCTCTTCTATCCGGGGCGCTGTCTCTGTGGCCGGAGAGATTTTTCCGCTTACACCATGGTCGCGGTATACCTGGCAGGCAAGGGTGTTTGCCACGTTGTCGTGGCGCGACAGAGATGTGCCTGCGGGCCACATTGTGTCAGGATTCTCTTTGCGGCGCATGTCGCGGCGGTATGTGATTGCCGCCGTGCGGTCGAGCAGGGCGAAAGCGTTTCTCCTAAGTGAGGTCAGTGCCGATGCCGGTATGAATATATCTGCGGTAGAGGAATTGTCGATTTCCCCGGTTTGGTATATGGTGCCGCCGAGCTTTGCCAGAACGCGTTGCTGGGAGTCGGTCTGCGGTGTGCGGGCCATGTCGTGGCCTACACCGTAAATGGCTGTTGATATGTTGATACCGCGTGCGTCGGTCAGATTGAGCGCTATTCCATCGCTACCGACTGCTCGCAGAGCCATGTCGACCAGTAGTGTCCTTGTGGCCGCGCGTGAACTCTCGCGCTCAAACTCCATGTCGCTGTTGCGGTAAAGCACTGTGCCGGAGCGCGGTGATACTCTCGTTGCCGGAAATATGCGTGAACCCTCCACGCGGTTTACTCTGAAGCCGGTAAACCGGCCTGTAGGGTCGAAATATCCGAGTCCGTCGCCATTGGCGAGCGGTGTGTCGAGTGCCGCGATTATCGAGCCGTCGGGTTTAACGCTTTTTACCTTGCCCACCTTTTCACCTTGGGATTTCGGGGTGAGCATGGAAGCCATTTTCATATCCGGACGACCATTGGTGAGAAAATAGGGCGTAAATCCGCGGTTAAAGCTCTTTTCGAGCGACGGAGTAAACGGTATGGCGCTTTCCCCTGCCGAACTGCGTAGGTATATATCGGGATTCTTGTCAATGATTTTGTCAATTGCCTGGCGGTAGTAGGCAGTGACATTTTTCACATACGACTCGTCCTTCAGTCGCCCCTCGATTTTAAACGATGACACGCCAGCCTCAATCATCGGTAGCAGAGCCTCGGCCCGTCGCAGGTCGCGCAGCGACAGGTAGTGGCGAGGCATATCGCCAAAAGCCTTTCCGTTGCCATCGGTAAGGGTGAACGGCAGACGGCATATCTGTGCGCACTCTCCGCGGTTGGCGCTTCGTCCGCCCGCGACATAGCTTGCCTGGCAGTCGCCGCTGTAGCTTACGCATAGCGCACCGTGTACAAACGCCTCAAGCGGAGTGTCCGGCGCCGCATCGTGTATCTCTTTTATCTCGTCGAGGGTCAACTCGCGCGGGAGTACCAGCTGGCTGAATCCGAGTGCGGCCAGAAAACGTGCCTTCTCCGCAGTGCGTATGTCGCATTGTGTAGATGCATGTAGGGCTATCGGTGGCAGGTCGAGCCGGAGCATGGCCATGTCCTGTACGATAAGCGCATCGACTCCCGCTTTCCACAATCTCTTGGCAAGCAGTTCGGCCTGACGCAGCTCGTCTTCATATATTATTGTGTTGAGGGTGGCGTAGATGCGTACGCGAAACCGGTGGGCATAGTCGCACAGACTGGCGATTTCGTCGACTGTATTGGCGGCTGCCGCGCGTGCGCCGAAGCGGTCGGCTCCGATATATACAGCGTCGGCTCCGCAGTCAATGGCGGCGCGGGCAATGTCGGCTGTACGTGCCGGAGCGAGCAGTTCGATATGGCGGGGTGTCATAGGCTTAGAATGCAAAATATTGAGTGTCAGGATTTAAAAGTCTTGACTTTACTGGAGGTATCTGTATAAAATAAAAAAATTACTCGTCATCACGACGAATAATCTTTTTACCTTAAATCTAATACCATGAAAAACTGAGACAAAGTTAAGGATAGTTTTGTTAATACCAAAAAAAATCGTGCTCCAAATAGTGTATTTAACAAATTTTTGCCAAATTATTGAATTTATTCCACTAAAACCATTCGCTTTTAAGCAAAAAACAGGTGTGTCGCCAATCGTAGCGACACACCTGTATGTGATTATGAATATCAGTAATATTCCGGTTTAGGCTTTGGGCTCGTCGGCTGCGTCGTTTTTAGCCTTTTTGGAAGCGCGGGGTTTCTTTTCGGCTTTCGGTGCTTTTTCGACGTTTTTTTTGCATCCTTTCTTGACGGTTGCTTTCTTGGCGGGAGCTTCCTCTACCTGGAGATTTTCGTCAAGTTTCTTACCCTGGGCTACAGCAGCACGTGTGGCGTGCTCCTCGTTGAGGTGCTCGAGGTTGTTGCGCATCGACTGGAGCTCTTTGTTGAGCATCTCGATTTCCGAGTTCTGGTTGTTGATGGTTGAGAGCAGGGCGTTGAGCTCTTCATTGTCGATCGACTTGGGATATTGCTCGTCGACGCGCACGAGGAAGTCGGCCAGTACATTCATATAATTGGTGAATGCCTGATAGGGTGTCTCGTAGGGCGAGAACATCGCATGGGCGGCTCCGTCGTTGAAGTGCTTGGTCGACATGTAGAAGAAGTGGTCGGACGACTGCAGATGGTTCCAGTCCTGCTTGAGTCGGCGGTCGGTACAGAGGCGTACGCGTTCGGCCACTGAGTAGAGCTTGTTGAATGCCTCATTCTGGAGCTTGTTGCCGAGCCATGCCGAGGTGTCGTGTGCTTCGTCGGCCCATGAGATGGGGTGGAGTACGCTCAGTTCGGCTACCGGTTTGAGCTTGCTGATAGCGTCTGATGGAGTGATGAATTCCACGCCGCGTTCGGCAGCAAATCGGGGCAGAGCTTCAAGGAACTGGAATATGCCGGTTTCGCGCGGTTGGAAGTCGCCGAATGTCTCCAGATTCATGAAGAGGTTTACTACCTGCTCGTCGGCGGGGGTCGATGCAATCCAGTCGATATATTTGTCGGCTGTAAGCGGGTATGCCTCCCATGATGTGTTGGAGAAGTTGCGGGCGATGTCATCCGACAGTTTGTCGTTCTTAAGCAGCAGCTTGAGCTTCGGGCATGATGCGGCCTGATATACGTAGTTGGGCGATTTCCATCCGAGGATATGCTTTGCGCCTTCGGTGATTACGCCTTTGTATCCCATCGAGTGAATCATCGGGGCCATCTCGTCGCAGTAGATAAGCTCGGTATTGCGCAGGACCTTTGGGTGCTGTCCAAATTTCTCGTATATGAGCTGGTCATGGGCTTTTACCTGTGCCTCAAACTCTTCAGGGTCGATGAGCGAAGCCAGAGAGTGGGAATATGTTTCGGCAAGGAATTCGACACATCCGGTGTCGGCCAGTTTCTTAAGCAGGTCGAGGAACTCGGGCACGTAGATTTCGAGTTGCTCGATTACCACGCCTGTGAGTGATATGGCGCAGCGGAATTTGCCCTTGCTCTCCTCAATCATGCGCAGCAACGATTCGGCGGCGGGGATGTAGCTGCGGTGGGCTATACGCGAGAGGATATCCTCGTTGGTAAACTCGTCGTCGTAGTAGTGGTCGTTGCCGATATCGAAGAAGCGGTAGCGTTTTAGACGGAAGGGCTGATGGATCTGGAAATAGAAGCAGATAGCTTTCATAAGCCTATATGGTATTTTAATTTATTCGGTATTTGTTGTTATTGATTCTCTGTTTAGCGGTGGAGCACCTGATTGTAGATATTGATGACTTTCTGTCCTGCCTTGTCCCATGTAATCTGGTTTACCTCGGCGAGGCCGTCCTCTTTGAGCTGGTCGTGCATGGCCGGATAGCTTACGATAGCGTTAATCGCGTCGGCCATGGCATCGATGTCCCAGTAGTCGGTCTTTATCACATTGGTCAGGATTTCGGCGCATCCGCTCTGTTTCGATATAATCGACGGCACGCCCATCTGCATGGCCTCGAGAGGCGATATTCCAAACGGCTCGGACACCGAAGGCATAATGTAGACATCGCTGGCTTTCAGCATCTCGTATACCTGCTTTCCTTTCTGAAATCCGGGGAAGTGGAACCGGTCGGCGATACCTCGTGCGGCGGCGAGGTCAATCATCTTGTCCATCATGTCGCCGCTGCCGGCCATCACAAAGCGCACCTGCGGATTGTTGCGCAGCACTTTTGCGGCGGCCTCTACGAAATATTCCGGACCTTTCTGCATGGTGATACGTCCCAGGAATGTCACTACCTTCTCCTTGCAGCGCGGCGGATTCACATTGAGCAGCTCCTCGCTCAGTGGAGTCACGGCATTGTGTACGGTAGTCACCTTGGCCGGGTCGATGCCGTATTTGTCGATTACCGTGGCGCGGGTGAGATTACTTACCGTGATTATGTGGTCGGCGTGGAGCATACCATCACGCTCGATGTTGAACACGGTCGGGTTCACATTGCCGCGCGAGCGGTCGAAGTCGGTGGCGTGTACGTGGATTACCATCGGCTTGCCGGTCACCTGCTTGGCATGTATGCCTGCGGGATATGTGAGCCAGTCGTGGGAGTGGATTACGTCAAACTCCTCGGTACGGGCGATGACACCGGCGCATATCGAGTAGTTGTTGATTTCCTCCAGAAGGTTATCGGGATAGCGTCCGGAAAATTCTATACAGCCCAGGTCGTTGAGGCGCATATAGTTGAAGTCGGCATAGATATGGTCGCGCAGACGGAAGTATTCGTCGGGGTCCATTACATTGCCGATGCGGCTTTCTACATATTCGCGGCTTACGTCGCGCCATCCTACAGGCACCTGCGACGCTCCGATTATCTTGGCGAATGAGCGGTCTTCGTCGCCCCAGGGTTTGGGGATGACGAAGGTGATATCCATGTCACCGCACTCCCACATGCCTTTGGTGAGACCATAGCTGGCAGTGCCCAGACCGCCGAGGATATGAGGTGGGAATTCCCACCCGAACATTAATGCTTTCATTGGCAGAGGGGATTACATGTTTAACTTTTTGAGAGTGCGGAGAGTGCGGAGCACTTCGGCTACGTTGGATACCTGTGATATCGCTCCGTGGCCGCTGTATGGCGGGTTGCCGTCGTACATCTGCGATACGGAGCCGATGCAGTTCTGGCTCATCTCGTCCTCGAAGCCAATGAGCATGCGGTCGATATATCCTACACCCGAGTGGCCGTAGACCTTCAGATAGGCGTCGGCATAGGCTCCTATGAGCCATGGGCGGGCTGGGCCGTTGTGGTAGGCCTGTTCGCGCTCCTGAGGCGAGCCTACATAGAACGGACGGTAACCGTAGCTCTTGGGCGACAGTGTGCGCAGACCCTTTGGCGTCAGCAGCTCGCGGGTCACGACGTCGAGCACACCCTTGCGCTGGCGACGGTCGAGCGGGGAGTAGTCGAGTCCGATGGCCACAGCCATATTCGGGCGTACCGACGGGTCGGCGTATGTGCCGTTGACATAATCATAGAGGTAGCCGTGCTCGTTGAGGAATGTGTCGATGAATGCGGGCTTTGCCTCGTCGGCGAGGGTAGTCCATTCGTCGCGGCGTTTTTCGTAGCCGGGCACATCGGCGGCAAGCGCCGAGGCAAACATCAGAGCGTTGTACCATAATGCGTTGAACTCGACAAGCAGTCCGGTGCGCGGTATCAGCGGCCAGCCATTTGAGGTGGCGTTCATCCACGATACCGGAGTGTTGGTGCCGGTAGTGCCAACCAGTCCGTTGGTCTCCACGGCGAGGTTGGGATGTCCGCCGGCTATAATCCAGTCGAGTATGCGCGCCACTTCGGGCAGATACTCTTTTCTGGCGGCCTCGATACCCTGGTAGCGGGCATACTGCTGTATGGCCCATATGCACCACAGGGGTATGTCGGGAAGGTCGATGCCATGGATACGCTCGTCGAGCATCTCGTTGTCGATATAGTTGTTGAGCGCCTTGAGGATAGTGCCCATGATAGCATGGTAATCGTCGAGATGGTCAATGGCAAGCGTGCAGCCCGGTAGCGCCATGAATGTGTCGCGTGCGCGTATTGAGCCCCACGGATATCCCGAGGTGAGGTACATCTCTTTGCCTTCCTTTATATAGAACTGCTTGGCCGCGTTCTTCAGGCAGTTATAGAACGATGTGCGGCGTGTGCGGCCTGCTATTTCTGTTTCGTACAGTTTGCTGAGCGAACGGTGTTTTACCTCGCTTGTTCCGGCCGAGAAGATAATCGACTCGCCCTTCTTTATGGGTATCTCGAAGTATCCGGGCACCCAGAGATCTTCGGTGTAGGGGATACCTCTTTCAAGGTCCTTGATGTATTCGATGCCGTTGTACCAGTTGGGGTTGCTGACCCATTTGGCTTTCTGGCTGAACTGCATGTACAGCGTCGGAAATCCGGGATACAGACAGAAGCCTACGCCGTTGTCCACTTCGGTGAAGTCCTGGTTGAGGCGGTTGTTCTGTACCACCAGGTCGTTGGCTTCGCGGAATGCAAGGAACGGGCGGAACTGGAGCGTGGTGTCGGAGTGGGCGTCGACAAGAGTGTATCGGATGAGTATACGGTTTTCCTGCGAGATAAATACGGCTTCTTTGGTAAGAATCACACCACCTACGCGGTATGTGGTGCGGGGCACTGTCTCACAGTCGTATTCGCGGATATACTTGTGTCCGTTTGGACTGTATACACCTCCCTGATAGCGGTGGAGTCCGAGATTGAATGGTGCGCCGTGCTGGATTACCGTTTCATCGAGCGACGACAGCATCACAAAGTTTTTGTTGCCGAGCTCGGGAATCGGAATCACCAGAAGTCCATGCTGCTTGCGGGTGTTGCACCCTACAATCGATGAGCAGTGATAAGCGCCGGCCTGATTCGTACGGAGCATCTCTTTATTGAGCGACTGCTCCAAGTTAATCATGAGGTTTTTATCAAATTTAAGATAACTCATTTGGTGATATGGTTAGAATTTTAGTTTTAGATTTCTAAAGTCAGGGAGTACAGAGAATAAATACAATCGGTATTGGTATGGTTATAGATTTTCAGCGTACTCTGTTTTGATGGAGAGCTTCGAGGGGACGAGAGATTATACCCTGTTGCGGTGTATACTATATTTTGATTTCACAATGTTACAATTTTTTCGCCGCATATGCAAAAAATCCGGCAAAAAAAATTAAAAAGCGCATTTTCCGGAGGAATTTGCGCTTTTCAGATGCTTATTTTCTGTTAAAAAGCCGTGTTACAGAACATGCAATGTCTCTTGCGGCATTTTCTATCGGTGTAATCAGCGGACGGAACACTACCTCCTGTTCGGGTGTGAAAATCCGCAATCCGGCGGGATGACATTTTATTTCCATCGTGTCGTCGATTGTCAGCGGTTCGCCGTCGAGATGAGCCGGACCCGTCTGCTGACGGTAGATTACGGCTGCCGGTGCGCGGAACGAATGTATCAGGGTGTTCTGGTTGATGTAGCCGGTAAACAAATCCATGCCCACCATCGCCGTATCGAGCGGATTGCCGGCGTGTATGATGGTTATGTCGAGTTCGCCGTCGGTAATCGACGCGCGCGGGGCTATATAGGCGTTGTTGCCATACTGGGAGGCGTTGCACACGGCTATCAGGAATGCCTTCTCGGTGAGTACATGTCCGTTGGCGCTTACGGTATACACCTGTGGATGAAACTTTATGTATTCCGCTATCGTGCTCCTTATATATGTCAAGGGGCCGCGGCGGTGCTGGCGTGCGAAGTTGGAGCTTACTGCGGCATCGAAGCCTACACCGAAGGTGCAGAAGAACGGGCGCCCGTTGACAGCGCCGAAGTCGCTCTCCGTCACATGGCCCTCGGCGATTATGCGCACGGCAGAGGCCGGGTCGATAGGTATGCCAAGATGGCGAGCCAGACCGTTGCCCGAGCCGCAGGGTATTATGCCGAGTATCGTGTCGGTATGGCAGAGGGCGCGTGCGGTTTCGTTTACCGTACCGTCGCCGCCGGCGGCCAGTACTCCATAATATCCTTCTTTTACAGCCTGACGGGCGAGCCGTGTGGCGTCGCCCCGCGCACATGTGTATACTGTCTTTACTTCATAGCCGATTGGCTCGAGAGTCTTACGCACGAGAGGCTCGAAAGTCTCTTTGCTTCCGAGTCCGGATATCGGGTTGATTATGAGCAGGAGGCGGCGATTGGTTGCTTCCATCGTTTCTGTAGGGTGGAGTTTGGAGTGTGTTACTTTGCAAATTTAGCGAATTCCCTCCAAATTTTACTACAATCGGGTAGGTTTTCCGCAGACATATTTGCGGTCAGCGCTATTATCCGGCGGTATGGTTGTGGTGGAGAAGATGGAAATGGTGGGAGTGGATAAACTGTTTTACCAGGCGTGCGGCGGGGCGGGCTGCTATAAGCATGGTGACAGACCCTACCACAAGCACTATTCCGACACAGGCTCCGAAGCTCAGGCGTTCGCCGAACACGCATACTCCTATTACGAGGGCCGTCACTGGCTCGAGTGCGCCAAGTATAGCTGTCGGAGTCGAGCCTATATTGTGGATGGCGATTACCATTGTAACAAGCGATATTATGGTGGGGAACAGTGCCAGCGACAGCACACATGTCCAACCCAGCGCACCGGTCACTGGAGTGAATCCGTTCCATGCCATGCCGGCAATGAATACCACTATGCCTATCCCTACGGAATAGAACGTAAGCGCCATCGACTCTACTTTGCATAGGCTTGTGCGGTTGACGGCCACCATATATATGGAATACGACAGGGCGGCAAGCAACACAAGAGCGGTACCGGTGATATTAAGCGTGGCAGTGCCGTCGCCCTCGTACAGCAGCATGATGCCGGCGGTAGCCATCGCTATAGCCGATATGGTGACAGCCGATAGTCGCTCGCGGTAGAATATCGTATTGATTATGGCCACCATCACAGGATATACAAACAGCAGTGTGGAGGCTATCCCCACATCCATATAATTGTAGGCCTCGAATAGCAGCAGTGATGACAACGCCATCAGTATTGCCGCCACTATCATCATCGGAATCTGCCGGCGGGGCAATCGTAGAGGCTTGTGCATCACCAGCATCAGGCCCAAGAGCATCAGGCCTGCAAATCCGTAGCGGAAGAATAGCACACTGTCGGCATTCATGCCGCGCGCATAGAGCGGCAGGGTCAGCAACGGGTTGATGCCATAGGTGCAGGCCGCGACTGCGGCGCAAATGTATCCTTTTGTCTTGTTTGAAATCTGTATCATAGACGGCACGCTGGTTTCTTTTCGATTGTCATTGACGTTACATCGGCGCTTCGATAAAAGCGGCCTGAAAATGTTGTCCTTTGAAATGTCGGCGCAGAGTAAGCGTTACTGTATTTTTACCTTTGTTAAGGGTGACGGGAACAGGGTCGCGCATCCAGTATAATTGTTCATCTGTATATGGGAGTTCCTCTTCGAGTCTCGCCCAGGTATTATAATGGTAACGGTATGCACCGGGCTCTTTCCAGTGAGGAGGAGCGACGGGAACTCCGTTTACAGTCACCTCGCCGAAGTTCGGCCATTTTCCAATGGCTGCAACACCATCGGAGTTGCGGTTGGATCGGGCCGGGGCCTCGAATCCTATCTTGAAATAACGTACCGTATCAGTGTCGCTTACGATGTCTCGGCTTATGCGGCATGTGACAGGCGCCGCTGCTGATATGCCATGAGACGCACACAGCGCATCGAGATCGAGCACATCGCCGTATGCCGTGAATTTCCGGCTGATTGAATCACCGGTTATCTCCACATGCCATTCCGACGCATGTAAAGGTGTCCAGTATGACATTTCTTTTTTCAGAAAGCGTTCTTTGTGGTTGGCCATCCGCTTCTGGAACTCTTCGAACCCTTTCATGCCGGCCTCGTCATGCCGGGGTATGACTGTGCCGTAAGGGCCGTGGTCGCATGTGGCGATGTCGCCGCCACGCCATGCTCTTTCGCTGAATGCCATAATGCCTCCGGGCATACCGTTGTGTATTGCGGTAAGGTTTTTGTCGGCCACACGCACATCATTCCAGAGGCATATGATACCTCCAAGTCTGTGCCGGTCGGAGCTTCCGGTTCCACACAATGGGTGGAAATATATCTTGAACGGTGAGAGCAGCGGGTCATAGTTGTTAAGGTATCCCATCCCGGAATCGACAAACGGCACACCTTTTGGGTATTCCAGATCGTTCGGCCGCCCTTCTCTCCAGAACTGGCGTATGGTCAGGCTGTCGGCTGGTAGTCCCGGATCCCAAACAAGCGCACGGCGTCCATGCCGGCCGATGACATCCTGCGCCCATCTCATGAACCCCCCGGCATCATTGATATGTACTTCATCTGACCCGATATGTATATACGGGCATGATTCAGCCGGAATCTCACGACAGAATTCGTCAATACAGTCCTCAAGTATATTCATGCCTTCCCCGCTGTCCATCGGTATTCCGAATGTTGTCTGGAAGTAGTCGCTGTGGCCGGGCATGTCGATTTCGGGTATGACCGTTATGCCTCGCTGGCGTGCATATTCAATCACATCGCGTATTTCATCGTATGTGTAGAACTTGCCCTGGTCCCGGCCCGGCCGCTGGAATCTGCCATCGTTGAGCCGTGGGTATGCTCTGCATTCTATACGCCAGGCAGGTTTGTCGGTCAGGTGCCACTGGAATACGTTGAGCTTATAGGCCGACATAAGGTCAATATAAATTTTGATACGTCCGATACCGGCAAAGTTGCGTCCGTCGTCATACATAAATCCACGTATCGGAAATTCGGGAGCATCGACTATCTGTACCCGGGGATATGTGCCGTCCGGATATCTGAGCTGTCTCAATGTCTGTCGGGCCCAGACAGCGCCTTGTCCGCTGTTGGCATCTATTGATATGTTGTCCGGAGTTATTGTGATTCTATATGCTTCCGGCGAATCGTATCCCGCGATTGTTCCGGCTGCGATTCTGATTTCAGGCACGGTATCTTCCGGGAGTGTGGCTGTTTGGCCAATCCACTTTATCTCCCGTGGCTGTGGAATCAGAGAAAGACTCTGCTCGACTGAAGCGGCGATTCTTACGGACATGGCCATGACAGCCAGAATTAGTGTGATAATGTGTTTCATCGGGTCAGAAATTGATTCAGGGGCAAAGATACGAATATTTGACGGTTAATCACTGGAAATCGGTTGGTAATATTTTTTCCTTAAAACACGTTAATTCCCGATTTTTCATTAACTTTACCCGAGATTTCTTACTTATTAAGTAGGGGAGGATACGTCGGTATTCCTCCGCATCATACCTGATTCTGAAGATAGAACGAAACCGAATAACCAAGATAGCATGAAATTAAACTTCAACATCGACTACCGCACCAGCTGGGGCGAGTGGCTCTACATAGTAGGGACATGCCCGGCTCTCGGAGGCGGAAATGAAGAGGCTGCCCGAAAACTTGAAATGGACGGCGTAGGGCGCTGGACATTTGAAATAGACCTTCCTGATGATACCGGGGAGTTTGAATACCGCTACATCGTGCGCCACGACAACGGCTACGTGCGCCGCGAATGGGGCGCACCTCACCGCTTTGTGCCCGGGATTGATATACCGGGATATGAGATTTACGACCACTGGAGCGATCAGCCAGTCGAAAAATCATATTATTCCTCGGTATTTACCGAGTGCATGAACCGCCGCGACAACCGCGACCTGCTGTTGCCCGTCACCGGCGGGACTGTCACTATCGATGTCGAGGCCCCTATGGTGGCTTCCGATGAAGTAGTGGCCATATGCGGCGATGACGAGACGCTTGGCGCCTGGAATCCGGACGGTGCCCTTGTAATGAATGACCATGATTTCCCCCGCTGGACGGCAAGCATCGACCTGCGTGAGGTGTCGTTGCCCTTCAGATACAAGTTTGTGATTCTCGACCGCGCCACTCATGAACTGAAGGCCTGGGAGGGTGGCGACAACAGAGTGATGAACATTGTGCCCGCCCACAAGCATGATGCCCTGATGGTGCTCGGACAGCGTATGGTCAACCCCCGTCCGGCATGGCGTTGCGCCGGTGTGGCCATACCTACATTCTCCGTGCGCACAGAGGAGGATTTCGGTGTGGGCGATTTCTTCGACCTTATGAAGATGGTCGACTGGGCAGTGGCTACAGGGCAGAAGTTCCTTCAGATACTCCCTATCAACGATACCACAATGACCCATACGTGGACCGACTCTTATCCCTACAACGCCTGCTCTACTTTTGCGCTTCATCCCATGTATATGCGTCTGGAGCAGCTCGGACGTCTTAGCGACAAAGGACGTATGCAATACTACGAAGACCTTCGCCGCGAGCTCAACGCAAGTCCCACGGTGGAGTACGAGCGTGTCAACAACGCCAAAAACGAATACATGCGCGAAATTTTTGCCGAACAGGGCCGTGACACACTCGACAGCGAATCGTTCCGGGAATTCTGCCGTATCAACGGCGACTGGCTGCGTCCGTATGCCGCGTTCTGTGTGCTGCGCGACATCAACGGCACTCCCGATTTCAGCAAGTGGGGCAACTATGCCGTATACGATGCCGCTATGGTCGAGGAGTTTATGGCCGCGCATAAGGAGGATGTCGACTTTGTGTGCTACGTGCAGTATCATCTTGACCGGCAGATGCGTGCCGTCCACGATTATGCCCGTTCGAAGGGTGTGGCCTTCAAGGGCGACATACCTATCGGCATATCGCGCGACAGCGCCGATGCATGGATAAATCCGCGTCTCTATAATATGGACTGCCAGGCCGGCGCGCCGCCGGATGATTTCTCGGTGCTTGGCCAAAACTGGGGATTCCCTACCTACAACTGGGAGGAGATGGCCCGCGACGGATTTGCATGGTGGAAGGCGCGTTTCCGCAAGATGGCCGATTATTTCGACGCTTACCGCATCGACCATGTGCTTGGATTCTTCCGTATATGGCAGATACCGATGGATGCCGTCCACGGGCTGCTCGGCATATTTAATCCGGCGATGCCTTTCACGCCCGACGAGCTGCGCCACAACTACGACTTCTGGATTAATGTGGATATGCAGACCAGACCGTTTATCTGCGACTACTTCCTCTACGATTTCTTCGGAGAATACACTGACGAAGCCCGCAAGCGATTCCTGCTCGACTCCGGCTATGAACGCTACAGTCTGCGTCCGGAGTTTGACACCCAGCGCAAGGTGGCCGACTACTTTGCCGCAGAGGAGAAGAATGACAAGAACAACCGTCTGTGCAATGCTCTGCTTGGCCTGATTGACGAGGTATTGTTTATCGAAGACCCGTATGAGAAGGGCAAGTACCACCCGCGTATTGCCGCGCAGAACACATATGCCTACCGCTCGCTTACCGACTATGAGAAGTGGTGCTTCAACCGTCTGTACAATGATTTCTACTACAGGCGCCACAACGATTTCTGGTACGGCAAGGCCATGTGGAAGCTCCCTCCGCTGCTCGACGCCACATCGATGCTTACCTGCGCCGAGGATCTCGGCATGATTCCCGACTGTGTGCCCGCCGTTATGGACCGACTGCAGATGCTGTCGCTTGAGATACAGCGTATGCCTAAGGATCCGCAAGCCAGATTCGGCAACACATGGGGATATCCGTATCTGTCGGTATGCACTACATCTACCCACGATATGGGCGGCATACGACAGTGGTGGGAAGAAGACCGGGAAGTGACACAGTGCTATTTCAACGATGTGCTCGGAGAGCAGGGGGCGGCTCCGATGTACGCCGAGCCGTGGATATGCGAGAAGATACTGGCGCTCAATCTCAAGTCGCCGTCGATGCTTGCCATATTCCCCCTTCAGGACTGGCTGTCGATGTCGGGCGAGCTTCGCCGTCAGGACCCGCGCGAGGAACTGATAAATATTCCGGCCAATCCGCGCCACTATTGGCGTTATCGTATGCACCTCACTGCGGAAGCCCTGATTGAGGCCGGCGACTTCAACCGCCTTGTCAGCGACAAAATAAAGGAATCGGCCCGATAGCCGGAAACATACATTATTATATATTATCGCCTCTGCCACGGTTTATCGCAAATCCGTGACAGAGGCGATTGTTTTTGTCAGTTGGGATCGACGTCGTAGTATACTATCATCGAACGCAGGGACTTCTCGACCATGAACTCCTCGTAGACGTTGCGGAGTATGGCCTTCACCTTACGCATGGATGCCTCGGTCTCTATCTTGAGCATTATCTTGCGTATGTAGAGCGACTGTATGCGGCTCACATGCGGCTCTTCGGGCCCGAACACCCTGTTGCCAAACAATTCCTGCAGGCGCCTGGTATAGCGCACCGACGCGTCGGCCACCACGCTGAGGTCGCGGTGCTTGAGGTAGATGTTGATTACACGCGTGAACGGAGGGTAACTGTAGAGTCGACGCTCTTCAATCTCATGGGCATAGAAGCCCTTGTAGTCGTGCTCGCGCAGGAAGTTGATTACGGGATGGTCGGGGCGTGTGGTCTGCACGACAACACGTCCCGGGATGTCGTCGCGACGTCCGGCACGTCCGGCTACCTGCTCAAGCATGTTGAACGCCCGTTCGGCCGAGCGGAAGTCGGGGAAGTTGATGAGAGTGTCGGCGTTGAGCACGCCTACGAGGCTCACTCCGGCAAAGTCGAGCCCCTTTGTCACCATCTGTGTCCCGACAAGTATCTGTGCCTTTCCGGCCGAAAAGTCGGTTATTATTTTGTCGTATCCGTCTTTGTTGCGCGTGGTGTCGAGGTCCATGCGCAGCACCTTGGCGTCGCCGAATGCTCCGTCGGCGATATCCTCAAGGCGTTCGGTTCCGTAGCCGAACACATCTATGGCGGGTTCTTTGCACGACGGACATATGGTAGGCAGCTTGTATGTGGCCCCGCAGTAGTGGCACACCATCTCGTCCTGACGCCTGTGGTAGGTGAGCGATACATCGCAGTACTGGCATTTGGGCACGTAGGCACACTGCTTGCACATCACTACCGGAGCAAATCCGCGTCGGTTGTGGAATAGTATCGCCTGGCGTCCGTGGTCTACCGTCTCGCGTGTAAGCCCGAGCAGACGCATCGAGAGCGGTGAGCCGGAGGAACGTCCGCGCTTTTTCTCGTCGAGCATGTCGATAATCTCGATATCGGGCAGACGGGCGCCTTCGTAGCGCTCGGTAAGCTCGACAAGTCCGTAGCGTCCCGACAGGGCCTTGTAGTAGGTCTCGACTGCAGGGGTAGCGCTCCCGAGCAGTGTCTTGGCGCCATGCATCGACGCGAGCACGATGGCGGTGTCGCGGGCATTGTAGCGGGGTGCCGGGTCGTATTGCTTGTAGCTCGACTCATGCTCTTCGTCTACGATTACTATGCCGAGGCGTGAGTAGGGGAGGAAGAGCGACGAGCGTGCGCCGATTACCACACATGGCGAATTGTCGTGGAGCAGTTTCTTCCATATGTCGACGCGCTCGTTGTCGGAAAATTTCGAGTGGTATATCACCACTTTGTCGCCGAACACTTTCTGAAGTCTGCGGGTAAGCTGGGTGGTGAGCGCTATTTCCGGCACAAGATACAATGCCTGTTCCCCCTTGCGGAGCACGAAATCGATGAGGTGGATATAGAGTTCGGTCTTCCCGCTCGATGTGACTCCGTGGAGCAGCACTACGTCACGTTTCAGAAATCCGAGGTGTATGCGGTCAAGAGCCTCGGCCTGGTGGTCGGTGAGTGAGGGCAATGTGCCGGTAGCCACTCCGGTAAACCCGAACCGGTTGACTTCGCGTGTCGTGATGCGGATTATACCTTTGGCCGACAGTGCCGATACGATTGCGGTGCTCAGTCCGGTGGAGGTCAGCAGATCGGACCTCAGTACCTCGGGGTCGCGTCCCTCGTGGCGCTTCTTGTTGAGCATGTCGATGAGGGCGATGAGCAGCTGTTCCTGCTTGGGCGCGCCACGTACCGAGTCGAATGCGCGGTGCATGGAGTCGGTGTCGTCATGAGGGAATGCAAGACTTACGATTGTCTCGCGTTTGGCCCGGTACCGTTCCACAAGTTTCTCCGATATCATCAGTGCGCAGCGCTCTACAAGGCGTGCCACCGTCTGTGTGGTTCGCGTGATGCCTGTGCGGTGTTCGAGGTCGGCCACGGATATACGCCCGTGGTGGTCGACAGTCTGGAGCAGCACAGCCTCGGTCTCGGTAAGCCGCGCCGAGGTGTCCTCCTCGTAGTCGGGATTGACTTCTACAAAGGTCTCGCTCTCAACTTTCAGTCCCGCCGGGAGGGCCGCTTTCATTACATCGCCTATGCTGCACAGATAGTATTCGCCAATCCATTCCCACAGACGCAGTTGCGGATGCCGCACTATCGGCCAGGGGTCGAGTACAGTCATTACGTCCTTTATCTGCATATCTTCCGGCGCGATGGGCGAAAGACCGCATACGATGGCTGTATACAGCTTTTTGCGTCCGAACGGCACGATAATCCGGCTGCCGATGCTTACCTTTCCGTCAAGCTCCTGCGGTATGCGGTAGGTAAACGTGGCCCCAAGCGGCAGAGGCAATATCACTTCCGCATACATTAAGCCTGCGCCGGCGTAAGGGCGTACGGTGGCATCGCTTTTCTCTTTGGCATCATGCATAGTCCTACAAAGTTACGAAAATCCTGCACTTGCCCGTTTATATGATTTTAAAAAAATCTAAGCAATATTTGGTGGATATATTTTTGCTAAAATATTTGGCGAATTGGTCTCTATTTGCTTATTTTGCGGCGTTGTTTATGGAATAATGCTACCGCATTCTTATGAGCGGTGGTATTGTGCTATGATTCTCTAAAATAAATTTGTTGCATTATGACTGTTAAAGGACGTAAAATCAGCTATGGATGGCTGTCAGTGTTCGTTTTGTTGCTTGTAATCGGTATAGTAGGGGTGGTTGATACTTCGGGTGCCGGTTCGTTCAACATGCCCAACAATCATCTTTTTGCGAATGTGGCATGGATGATAACGGCTACTATCTTTGTACTTATGATGACTCCCGGGCTATCGTTTTTCTATGGAGGCATGGTACGGGTGAAGAATGTAATCTCCACGATGCTTCAGAGTTTCATCGTGATGGGATTTGTGAGTGTGATATGGGTTGTGTTTGGCTTTGGTCTCGCATTCGGCAACGATATAGACCATGTTATCGGCAATCCTTGCGACTTCTTTATGTTTAATAATGTTGGTGTCAGCAACGTGACGGAGCCTGACTCCCCGCTATTGTCGCAGATTGGCATGGCCACGACCACCATACCTTTGGCCCTTTTCGCTCTGTTTCAGATGAAGTTCGCCATTATCACACCGTCTCTTATCACGGGATCGTTTGCTGAGCGTGTGCACTTTTCCGGCTATCTGCTCTTCATGGTATTGTGGATAGTCGTTGTATATTGTCCGCTTGCTCATTGTACATGGCATCCCGACGGATTGTTTGCCATGATGCATGTCCACGATTTTGCCGGAGGCATAGTGGTGCATGCCGCCTCGGGCATCGCCGCTCTTGCCGGAGCTATATTCCTGGGTCGCCGCACACCATCACAGGATGCGGCCAAGCCGGCCAATGTGCCGTTTGTGCTTCTCGGCGCGGCTTTACTGTGGCTCGGGTGGTTCGGATTCAACGGCGGCAGTTCGCTTGCCGCCGACGGGGTAGCCATCTCGGCGTTCCTGAATACAAACACCGCCGCTGCGACGGCTATGGTCACATGGGTGGCATTTGACGCTCTACGCGGACGCAAACCTTCTGCCATGGGTGCTGCAATAGGCGCTGTCGTGGGGCTGGTGGCCATTACACCTTGTGCCGGATGGGTTACCGTCGGACAGAGTGTATTCATATCTCTCCTGATTACCATATGCTGCAATCTTGCGGTGTCGTGGAAGGGGTACAGCCATATGCTCGACGATGCTCTTGACGTATTCCCTACACATGGTCTGGGTGGAATACTCGGCACAGTGCTTACCGGTTATTTCGCCTATGATTTCTTTGCTTCCCAGGAACCTGACATGATATCGCGTATGGAATTTTTCTGGAATCATATCATAGTGCTGATTATGGTGTTTGTCTACACGTTTGCCGCCAGTTACCTTCTTTATTGGATTACCAACAAGGTGGTTCCGTTGCGAGTGTCACGCCATAGCGAGGAGGTCGGTCTCGACATATCGCAGCATGGTGAGGAATACGGAGCGGAAGGAGGTACAGGTCTGGTAGAAGATGCCATTAGCGACAATGACTGGATGCGCAGTGTTGAAGAGAGCTGATGTATGCTCTGTCATTGCATTGCCTCGAGGAGCCATGCCAGATTGAACCGGTAGTGGAGCCTTGAGCTGAGCAGATGGATTATGCCGTCGGGCGTCTGTGTGGCGCACAGGTATCCGCGCGGTTCGGCATGGGTGGAGTCTGACTCGAAAAATCCTGTCCAGGCTCCACCGTCGAGAAATCGCGGCACGGAGTCGGTGACAAGCCTGCGTACGGGCCATGTGCGTCCGTCGTCGAACGATACTGCGGCATACATTCCGTAACCTTTAGCCTTGGTTCCGTCGGGAGCTGTGAATTCCATCCCTCGGTCGGTCTCGGGGGTGCGCTGCGGATGGCCGGTGAATGATACGAGCAGCAGCGGTCCCTCGTTGAGCCTGCGCAGTACAAGACGTTGGCCGCCGTCGATTGGCGGGAGAGGGGAGGCGCTGTAGGTCCATGTGCGTCCCATGTCGCGGGAGATACTCATCGGCATATGCAGCTTCCCGTCACTTCCGGCGATACTGTTGCCCCGGCCGAGAGCCATGAGCGACCCGTCGGCGAGTTGTACCACTCCGGCATGAATACCGGCGATGGTGCTTCCGACGCCACCGTCGCTGAAGTCGGGAAGTGGAGCGCCGTCCCAAGGGTCTTCCCATGTGTGGCCGCCGTCGCGGCTTATGTGTAGTGCTGTACCGTCGTTGCCTCCCGGGCCGGCGTCGCACGCCTGGATTATCCACCCCTCGGCGGTTATCGACGGGCCGGCTATTACCTGGTGGCGGCGTGTATGTTCGGGAGCGATGATTTCCGGCGCCGACCATGTGGCTCCGTTGTCATGGCTGCGGCGTGCGATCATGGCGAGGTTCTGCCAGTCACCCGACGCTTCCATGCCATTGATGTGGAGCAGTGTGCCGTTGCCGTCGTTGAGCAGCGAACTGCCGGTAAGGTTGCGGTCGGACACACGGAAGAATTCGCGCGCCTCCTCCCATTCTCCGCACCCGGCTTTAAGACGCGACGACAGCACCGTCACCTCGCGTCCGTTCTCTTCGTTGGCCGAAAACCATATGGCAAGCAGGTCGCCGTTGTCACACCATGTCACCGCCGGCTGGTGGTTGTGGCGGTAAAATGGTACGCCGTTGCCACATTGCGGAGCGACGACAAACGGTATCGGCGGCAGGTAAAAGGGGGTGTCTGACGGAGTGTCCCACATGAATTCTCCGGCCGATATGTCGCGGCGTACTGCCGGCACACTCCATTCTTCGCCTGAGTGCTGAAGCTCGGCGTCCGACTCCACTATGCGGAATCCGGTCTGGGAATGACGGTCGTCGGGGAGCATGGCGCTTCGGTTGGCACTGCGCAGATACTTCACAGGCGTGTGGTGGCTCCCACCGCGCGTTACCCGGTATTCTCCCTGCGCCGGTCCGCATGGGTCGGTCGCTTCGTCTGCGGTATATGGCCCGTAGTAGTCCATACACCACTCCTCGACATTGCCATGCATGTCATACAGCCCGAACGCATTGGGAGCGAATTGTCCGACACGCAGCGACACGGGGTCGAAATCGCGCGCCACACGCTGCGACTTGTGGCAAGAGTCGGGAAACCAGTCGCCGGTATTATATAATGTATATGTACCTCCGCGGCATGCGTACTCCCACTCGGCTTCGGTGGGGAGCCGGTAGATGCGGCCTTCTCGTTGGCCCAGTTTCTTACAGAATTCCAGAGCATCGTGATAACTTACGTTGACCACGGCATCATTATCATCAGCCGACACTCCGTTTTTGCCGCGTAGGGCACGGTGTTCCGGAAAGAATTCCTCATACTGGGCATTGGTGATTTCTGTGGCGCTCATGCGCATCGGGCGGGTCAGAGTCACCTTATGCACCGGCCCTTCGTCGAAATTCTCGCCGAGAGCGCGGCTCCCCATGTAAAAATATCCTGCCGGAATATCGACCATTTTTATAGGCTCCGAGCCTGTGGCTACGGCGCAGACCGTCATGGCCATGGCGACAGCCATTGCTGTTGATTTCATGATATATTATCAGTTTGCACGTTATCTTGTGTCGAGACCCCACATGAGTTTGTCGCGCAGGGTGTCGGTAAAGTGATGGCCCGGACGCTTTATCACGCGTGTGGCAAACGATGCCTTGCGCAGAGTCACCGTACTCTTGGCCGGGAGCGACAGAAACCGTCCGTCGAGGCTGAGGCGGTAGGCACCGGAGCGCGAACATGTGGTAATCGCTATCACACTGTCGTCGCGTACCACCAGCGGACGCATCGTGAGCGAGTGTGCCGCGATGGGAGATACGGCCCATACCGGTGCAGAAGGCTCCAGAATAGGGCCGCTGACCGACAGATTGTAGCCTGTTGAGCCGGTCGGGGTCGACACAATCAGTCCGTCGGCCAGATATACAGCCAGCGACGTACCGTTGATGCGCGCCTTCATTTCTATCATCGACGAGGTGTCCTGTTTTAGCACCGCCACTTCGTTGAGCGCATACGGCCATATCTCCTCGGCAAGGTGACAGTCGGCCTCCACCTCGATGAGGGTGCGCGTCTCTATGTCGTAATCTCCCTTTAGAAGGCGCCCTATCCATTCGTCGGCGTCTTTCATGTGTGTTGCCGCAAGATATCCCAGATGGCCCGTGTTGATGCCGAGTATGGGTATCTGCTTGTCGCCTACCCACTGTGCCGTGTGCAGAAATGTGCCGTCGCCGCCGATACTGATGGCTATGGCCGCATTGAAGTCGGAGCCGCGGATTATATCGTTGACCACGGGGGGCGAGGGGAGTACCCCGCACAGGTATCTGTAGAACGATTCTTCGACCTCGACCCACACATTCTGGCGGCATAGGGCGTCGAAGAAGTGGACAAGCTCTCCGATATGTCGTTCCTGATAGGTGTTGCCGTAGATAGCGATGCGCATATGTCGGTAATTTGGTTACTTATGAATGCCTACACTTCAAGATAGTGTAGCAGAGAGTTGACGCGCTCAATCATATCGGCGTTGAGTAGCCCCGGCGTCCCGGCCATTTCCACCGTATCGTATCCGTAGCGGGCAAGCGAGCGCGCCACCGAATCCCCGCGCGAATGGTTTACACGGAGGATTACCGTGGTAGGTGAATTGGGCTGTGTGCCTGCCACAACATTGAGGTTGAGCAGATGGGCGTCGGCATCCTCCACGGCATGGGCTATGGCCGAGGCGCTGTATTCTCCCGACGGACATACTACGGTAAGCTCGGTGTAGTCATCGAGCTGAGGAAACAGGGATGCGGCCATGCGCATGGCCGACTCGCGGTCGGCAGCTCCTATATACATTTCAGACGATACATCGTCGACAATGGGGATTACCGTCTCGCCGGCTGCCATGCGCTCAAGAAGCAGCGACACGGGCGATGAAGCCGACATCGGGCGTGTGCCATTGGCCAGATTGCCGAGCTGTGAGCCGCGCGGGGCTCCAAGTGCCGAAGCGTCGGCCATGCCGAGATACCGCCCGGAATCATCGACTACCGGAAGCGGACCGCGGCGTTCGATGGCGATACAGAGTCGGTCGATGGATTCACCAATGGTCATTTCCCCGTTCAGGGCCTCGATTTGGGATGATATGGCATCTTTTGCTGTCAAAACGTTTCGCGGTTTACTTATTTCTCATTAATTTTGCAGTTGCTAAAATGGGCAATGCTATATATGCATCACGAAAAGGCTACAAATTTAAGAAATTTTTCTGACTTTTCC
This sequence comes from Muribaculum intestinale, assembly GCF_002201515.1. Classification (NCBI taxonomy): domain Bacteria; kingdom Pseudomonadati; phylum Bacteroidota; class Bacteroidia; order Bacteroidales; family Muribaculaceae; genus Muribaculum; species Muribaculum intestinale. The sequence goes on along the minus strand of NZ_CP021421.1, from coordinate 408,275 downwards.
TGCCCGGAGCCAATAGGCCGTTTTACTTTTAACAACGCATCAACCGATAATAAGGATGACTAATCTAAGCGTAAATATCAACAAGGTAGCCACTCTGCGCAATGCGCGCGGGGAGAATACTCCCGATGTGGAGCGTGTGGCCGTAGACTGCGAGCGTTTCGGTGCCGACGGCATAACCGTGCATCCGCGTCCCGATGAACGCCATATACGCCACGACGACGTGATAGCTCTGCGCCCGCTTGTAAAGACCGAGTTCAACATCGAAGGCTATCCCTCCGACGATTTCATGCGTCTGGTGCTTATGGTGCGCCCCGAGCAGGTGACTCTTGTGCCCGATGCTCCCGATGCCATCACCTCAAGCGCCGGATGGGATGTGGCCGCACATATGGAGATGCTTACATCTATAGTCGACCGTCTGCACGAGGTCGGGGTAAGAGCCTCGATTTTTGTGGGTACCGATCCGGCCAACATCAAGGCGGCAGCCGCCACCGGTGCCGACCGTGTGGAGCTGTACACAAAGCCGTATGCCGACATGTATCCTTCCGACCCCGAGGCCGCTGTAGCTCCATATGTCGAAGCGAGCATGGCTGCCCACAAGGCCGGGCTGGGTGTCAACGCCGGCCACGACCTGAATCTTGAGAACCTCAAGTTTTTCCACGAGCGTCTACCTTACCTCAACGAGGTGTCGATAGGCCATGCCATAATCTCCGACGCTCTATATCTCGGACTGGAAGCCGCCATACGCCAGTACAAAGCCTGCCTGCAATAAGTCATGGCTCCGGCTGCTGTATCCGCCTGACATCATCACACATTAATTAATATACATTATCATATTCTCCGATTATAATGACAAGCATACTTTCGGCATTGATTCAGGTGGCCGGCATTCTGGCCGATACAATTACAATGATAAGCGATTCAATACTTTCTAACCTATCATCAGCAATGTCAATACTGAATATGATATTTGCCCAGGTGCCGGAAACTGTCACCGACACTGTCAATATAATAAGTGAAACCGCCGCCACTGCTCCGGCTGAGGCGGCCGCCACAACCGCCAGCATGTCGGTGTGGGATCTCTGCCTCAAGGGAGGCTTCATCATGATTCCGCTTGCCATACTGCTTGTAATCAGTATATATATATTCATCGAGCGATATATCGTGATACGTCGTGCCGACCGTGAGGACGCTACATTCATGAAGCGTATCAAGGATTACATCCACGACGGAGAGATAGACAGCGCCAAACTGCTGTGCAAGAAAAACGGCACCCCCTACGCACGCCTTATCCTCAAAGGCATAAGCCGTATCGGACGCCCGATGAACGATGTGCTCGTGGCGATAGAGAATACCGGAAATCTCGAAATCGCCAACCTCGGCAAGGGACTCACATGGCTTGCAACCACCGCCGCGGGAGCACCTATGCTCGGATTCCTCGGCACGGTTATCGGTATGGTCGAGGCGTTCTTCGCTCTTGCCAATGCCGGTTCGTCGGCCAACATCAGTGTGCTTGCAGGAGGCATCTACGAGGCCCTTGTGACTACTGTTGCCGGTCTGGCTGTAGGCATTGTGGCACTCTTTGCCTACAATGCTCTGGTAGCGCGCATAAACGGAGTGATGAAGCTCCTCGAAGGCAAGACCATGGAGTTTATGGACCTCCTCAACGAGCCCGCCGAATAAGGCATTCATCCGGTTTTTCTTTGTGTAATCCACGCTCTCTCCACACCCCGTATACCTATGGCACTGAAACGTCAGCACGATATGATGGCAATGTTCTCGATGGCATCGATGACCGATGTCATCTTCCTGTTGCTCATCTTCTTCATGATAACTTCAACGTTCGTATTCCCTACGGCTCTGGAGGTTAACCTCCCGCAGAGCACCGTACAGACGGCCCTTAAGCCCGGCACACGTGTGTATATCGACAAGGACGAGAAACTCTATGCCTCTTTCGGCGACGAGGAGCCTCAGCCGGTCGAGGAGAGTGCGCTTCTTCCGTTTCTTCAGCTTGCCGCACAGAACGCCTCTGCCGACGAGGCTTTCATAGCGATATATGCCGATGAAGAAGTGCCCTACGGTAAAATCGTCGAGGTGCTTGACCTCGGCGCACGCAACAATCTGAAAATGGTGCTTGCTACCCGTCCGACCAATTCACGTAAGGCTGCATATACCGGCCCGGAATCATCTACAAAGCTATGACACAGCCATGCAGCAAAGCGATAAAGACCGTATAATAGCTGTTATCGGCACTCTGCTTGTCTTGGCTCTGTTGCTGCTGTGGATTGCGCTGTCAGAGTTCCGCATAAATATCGACGAACTCGACAGCCGCAAGTGGCCGCCTGTCGATTCAAGCGAGATAGTGTTTGGAGGCGAATATGTCAAGTTGGGCGATATGCCGCAGCCTGTACCGCAGGAGCAGGCCGAGGCTCAGCCACAGGAATCGGCCGAGGAGCCTGCCTATGAGGGGACGGATATGTCCGACGCAGGGCAGAAAACCGATATCCCGCCGGTCACCACTGCTTCCGAGCGTCCCTCGCCCATGAAAGTCGAGAAGAAACCCGAGACTCCCGAAAAGAAAGGTCCGACCAAGGAAGAACTTGCCGAACGCGAACGCATAAAGCGACAGAAAGAGCAGGAGGCACAGAGCAAAAAAATCAGCTCAGGCATTAAAAATAGTTTCAAGCAGAACAGTAAGCCCGCGGCCGGCACCCCCGGTTCGCCCGACGGCAATTCCGACAGCGGTGTGCTGTCAGGCACCCCCGGCTTCAGCCTCAAGGGGCGTACTCCCGAATCGTGGGGAGCTACACGAAGCACTCTCGCAGGGAGCATAGTCATACGTGTGAGTGTCAACCGCCAGGGCCATGTCGTTGGCTCTCCTATATATGTAGGCGGCACAGGGCCCGCGGCTGCCAGCATACAGGTGCGCCGGAGCTGTATAGCGGCCGCACGCTCCTCGCGCTTCTCGGTCGACCTCGACGCCCCTGCCGAGCAGGTAGGCACTATTACCTGGACATTCAAGTAAAAGCCGGTATACTTCCGGCAGTCTGTCGCGACAGGAGACTGTCGATATCAATTATTAAACAAAAACTCTTAATCCCGAGTGCTTGCTACCTCGTTAAAAACAAGAAAAATGACAAAACAATCAGTTCAGAAAGAAGGCACAGCCTTCACCCTCCCGTTTCTTATCTTTACGGTTGTGTTCTGCGTGTGTCTCATCGTAGCCAACCTTGTCGAAATAAAGACAGTCGATGTCGGATTCACTACCATTACCGCTGGCATGGTGGTATTCCCCCTCAGTTATATCATCAACGACTGCATAGTCGAGGTGTACGGTTTCCGTAAGGCCCGCATGGTGATATGGCTCGGATTTGCAATGAATTTCTTCGTCACCGTCATGCTTCAGCTCGCTATCATCCTGCCCGGAGCCGGAGAGTGGCAGTCGCAGGCGGCCATGGAAGCCATTTATGGCGGAGTGCCGCGCATACTTACAGCCTCGTTTATCGCATTTGTCTGCGGCTCCATGGTCAATGCGCTTGTGATGAGCAAGATGAAAGTGGCTAGCAACGGGCGATACTTTTCTTTGCGCGCCATCTTGTCGACCGTCTTTGGCGAGGGTGCCGATTCACTGATATTTTTCCCGCTTGCATTCTGGGGAGTGCTCCCCGCCGATGTCATTGTCGAGCTAATCGTGGCGCAGACATGCCTCAAGACACTCTACGAGATTATAATCCTTCCGGTCACAATCCGTGTGGTGCGCTACATAAAGCGCATCGAGCGTCTCGACACATTCGACACGAATATCCGCTATTCGTGGTGGTAAAAAATCGCACGTGACAACAAAAAAGCGTGAAAACTTGCGTAATTGCGAAAAAAATCGTTACTTTGCACACTGTTTTTAGGCTCATCCTGTAAAATTGTTGAGAATGATGCACTTAGCAATGATATGAGACTGAGATGGCGGCCTAATGACTGAAATACGAAATTCAACAAAACAAAAGATAACAGAACAGCCATGTCAAAGATTTGTCAGATTACAGGCAAGAAAGCTATGGTGGGCAATAACGTGTCGCACTCGAAGCGTCGTACAAAGCGCACGTTCAATGTCAACCTCTTTGAGAAGAAGTTCTACTGGGTAGAACAGGACGCATGGATCCGTCTGACCATCAGCGCAGCCGGTCTCCGCACCATCAATAAGCTCGGCCTCAACGCCGCTATGCAGCAGGCAGCCGGAAAGGGTTATTTAACTGGTAAAGACATCAAATTTATAGACTAAGCTATGGCAAAGAAAGCTAAAGGTAATCGCGTCCAGGTCATCCTCGAATGCACCGAGCACAAGGCCAGCGGCATGCCCGGCACTTCGCGTTACATCACTACCAAGAACCGTAAGAATACTACCGAACGTCTTGAGCTGAAGAAGTACAATCCCATCCTCAAGCGCATGACGATTCACAAAGAAATCAAATAAGCACTTTAACATCTCCACGATATGGCAAAGAAAACCGTTGCATCACTGCAGAAAGGTGAAGGACGTACTTACAGCAAGGTGATCAAGATGGAAAAATCACCCAAAACAGGCGCATACGTCTTCAAGGAAGAGATGGTTCCCAACGAACAGGTTAAGGCCGCTCTCAAGTAAGAGTAACCAATCCCCCAAGATACAATATAAAAGGTGCTGTGTCGACTCCGACACAGCACCTTTTGTCATTAGTTCGAGTTTGTTGAGTAAGCGCTCTTATTGCCATACCGAAGTGTCTGCATTGGGACTGGTCATGAGCAGTGGCTCGGCGGGAGCATCATCACAGTTGTAGAGCATTACCGTGAGGGCGAGCGGACCTTGTGCGCCGGTGATATGCACAGCCTCAATGTCGGCTGTGGCCGAAGGCCCCGTGTAGAAAGAGCCGTACTGGTGGTCGGCGAGTCGGATACCTGAGTATGCATCATGCAGGCCGCCGACTATGTCGTTGCTGTCGAGAAATATGAAGAGGCGTCGCGACAGCAGAGCGCATGCCGCATGCCGCAGAGTGTTGTCAGTCACCCACACTGATCCCATTTCTCCCACGCCGAGGTGGCTGTCCGTCACGCATGTCTCTATACGATGGGCATTATGGAGGTCGCTGAGTTCATCTTCCGTGATATTTCCATCCACACCGTCGGCCGATGAATATATTACGTTTTTCCCACTGTCCGTCTCCGGTTGCTTGCTGAGCCATTCTATGGCATCCTGACGGGTCTTGAACTTTATGGCTCTTCCGTCGAATTCGAGCAGTTTGTTTACAAAGTTGGTCACAGGGTCGCCGGGATAACCGTAGCAGGGCACCTCAGGGAGGGGATGGAATGACGGTTTGCCGGCACGGATGCGGGCGAGTATGCTGTTTTTTGTTTCTTGTTGGTCCATATCGGCATTGTTTCTTGGATTTTCAGTCGTTCTCTTTGTGTGGTTTGATGTTACGCTCATAGTACTGGCGGAATGTCTCCTCCGGAGCTATAGGGTCGCTATGCTCTTTAGCCCATGGATTGAGCGGAGACTCCATTATCGACTTAGGTATATTTCGTAGTGCCCATAGCCCCATCTTTTCTGCCATTGCCAGATTGGTGGTGCTCTTCAGTATTGGCTCGGCGAGGTCCTCTTCCACATTGTGTGTAAACTGCCCGAAGCCGTGTTTCACCACCTCCGACCGCCAGTAGAATACGAGATGTGGTATGGGCACTTTCACCGGGCAGACATCGCCGCACGATCCGCAATGGGTACACGAATATGGAAGACGTGCATACTTGTAGAGATCGTAGCTCGGCTCGAGCACTATACCTATCGGCCCCATGTAGATGGCGTCGTAACTGATGCCTGATGTGCGACGGAATACCGGACACGTGTTCATGCATGCCCCACATCGGATACATTTGAGCACCTCCCAGTAGTCGGGCGATGTAAGTCGCTCGCTACGGCCGTTGTCGAGAATCACAAGATGCATCTCCTGTCCTTTGCGCGGGCCGTGGTAGTGTGAGGTATACTGTGTCATGTCCAGTCCGAGAGCGCTGCGGGAGAGCAGACGTATGAACAGGGGCAGGTCGCTCTGGCGCGGTATCAGCTTTTCAAGTCCCATTGTGGTCACATAGAGCGGCGGAAGGTTGGCGCTAATGTCGGCGTTGCCCTCGTTGGTGCACACGACTATGCCCCCGGTCTCGGCTATTCCGAAATTTACACCCGACATGCCGGCGTCGACTTTAATATATTTCTTACGCATGTCGGCACGCATCACACTGTTGAGGTAATGCGGGTCGTCTATATCCTTGTCAGAGCCGAGAGTCCGGGCGAACAGCGACGCAACGTCACTGCGCAGTTTGTGGATTGCAGGCATCACTATATGCGATGGCCGCTGGTTGTCGAGTTGCTGTATGCGTTCTCCGAGGTCGGCCTCGTAGATGTCGATACCGTGACGCCCCATGAACTCGCGCATGCCGCATTCGTCCATTGTCATGGACTTGCCTTTGGTCACGGTCTTTACATTGTGCTGCCGAAATATGTCGAGTATTATGTTGTTGTGCTCTTCGGCGTCGCGGGCCCAGTGCACATGTATTCCGTTGGCTTCGGCGTTGGTTGCGAACTGTTGCAGATATTTGTCGAGTTCCGACAGTGTGTGTAGCTTTATCTGAGATGCCAGCTCGCGCATCTCCTCCCATTCGGGTATGGATGCTGCAACCTTGTCGCGTCTCATACGTGCCGCCCAGAGGCAGCGGTCGTGCATCTCGCGGTGTGCCTGTTTGTCTATAAATTCGGCTCCGAGCTTTACCTGGTTTACCTGTCTCATGGCTTTGCGTCTCCGTTAAGAATTTCAGTGATATAAAACATTTTCAGATCGAGTCCGTTCTTGCGGGCTATTGTCTGCTGGTGTATCATGCACGACATGTCCTGCGATGTCACATACTTGAATCCATTGCGGACATAGTCGCTTACCTTGTCGCGTCCCTGCTGCCCTGAGCATGAGGAGTCCCATATGGAGTAGGTGCCTCCGAATCCGCAGCATTCGTCGCGGCGTGTGGCGTAGCCTACTTCAAGGCCGTCGACGAGTTTAAGCAAGTCGGCGCATTTGTCAAACGGCTTTATCATCAGTTCTGTCGGCCGCGCTTCATTGAGATAGCGCAGAGAATGACAACCGTTGTGCAGTGCCACACGATAGGGGAATCGCGGATGTCCCGGCAGTTCGGTGATTTTAAGTATGTCATGAAGAAATTCCACAGGGTCGTGTACAGTAGCTCTGAAATGCTCTATTTCGGGAGTCTGCTCCACCTCATTGAAGTGGTCGCGAAACTGGTCGGTACATATGCCTGACGGTACTACGACATAGTCGTATCCCTTGTCGGATATAAGCGGTACGATGCCCTTTTCAAGTGAACACGAATGTTTGATATATCCCATGTCGAGTTCCGGCAGACCGCAGCAACTGCCGCGTTCTATAAATTCTACGTCCAGCCCGAGCTTTTCCAGCAGGCTATATGTAGAGATGGCTGCCTGCGGATGTATCGCGTCGATGTAGCATGGGACAAAGAAGCCAATCTTCATAGAAGTAAATGTAGTGGTGTAAGTCGTTAGAATTTGATAAAATTATATGTCTTAAACAATCGTTATTTAATAATTGTTTTCATACATATCTTATTTATTAAAATCATATTCAACCTACATAAAATACTAATATATTATGATGGAGCGCTCCGACCTACAGTTTGAAAGGGATTACTCATCGCCGGTAATCTCAAGGTGGTGGATACTTGTCCTTGCCTTTGTGTTTATCTATGGATTCTCTGTTCTGATTACGGTTACTGTAAAAGCATATTCCGATAAACCTCCGGTACCTGAGGTGGTAAAGGATATGGCAGGGAATGTGATGTTTACCGGTGATGATATCCGGCAGGGACAGTCGGTCTTTCTTCGCTACGGACTGCATGACAATGGCTCAATATGGGGCCACGGTGCCTACCTCGGTCCTGATTTCTCATCAGATTATCTTCATCAGGTAGCGGTTGCAACGCGAGAGATGAATCCACGGCTATCGATGTCGGAGCTTAATGCCAAAGCCAAGACCAACCGTTATGATGCGTCTACGGGTGTGCTTGTCATGGACGAGGCTCAGGCTTCTGTATTCGCCGACGCTCCGGCCTACTGGAGAAAATACTTCAGCACGCCGGTGAACAACGGAGGCCTCCCCTATAATCTTATCGATGATGACGCCGAATTGCATAAGTTGTGTGCTTTCTTCGCGTGGTCGGCATGGGCGTGTGTGGCCAATCGTCCGGGTGAGGATTACTCCTATACCAACAACTTCCCCTACGAGCCTACGATAGACCAGGGGCCGGCTGACGCACTCACCGTATGGAGTGTGGCCTCCCTGTTGTTTCTGCTTATCGGCATAGGAGCATGCCTGCTTTTTGTCGGACGCGATAAGGAGGCCGACTGGAAGGCCTCTGTCCCTCCGTATCCGATGATGAGCGCCGACGGCAATCAGCCCGCTTCGGTAAGGGGATTGCTCAAGTTTGTAGTGGTAGTGGGTTTACTGCTGCTCGGGCAGACTCTCGTCGGGGGGGCCGTGGCCCATTACCGTGCTGATCCCGGATCGTTCTACGGACTTGATCTTTCTTCCGTGTTCCCGAGCCAGTTGGTAAGAACGTGGCATATACAGCTTGCCATACTATGGGTTGCTACCGGATTTGTACTTGGCGGACTTATCATATCCCGCATATTCGGCGGAAAGGAATGGAAAGGACTCGCCACGATGACATACTTTCTGTTCGGGGCTTTCGGCTTTGTGATATTCGGCTCGCTTCTGGCCGAGTGGGCAGGTTTGGCAGGATGGTGGGGCAATGGCTCCGGTTCGTTCTGGCTTGGCAGTCAGGGTTGGGAGTATGTCGAGATGGGACGCGCTTTCCAGCTGATAATGATTGTCGGATTCCTCGTGTGGGCATACGTGCTGATACGCAACACGATGCCGGCGCTGAAGGTGCCGGGCAAGAGATTCCTGGCATGGGTGTTTCTGGCGTTTGCAATATGTGTGCCGGTGTTCTACATTCCGGCGATATTCTTCGACGATATGACCAATTACACTGTGGTCGATACATGGCGTTTCTGGATGATTCATCTATGGGTAGAAGGATTCTTTGAGGCGTTTGCCACTACAATGGTGGCCATGATATTTGTGGAGATGGGTATTGTAAGCCGCCAAAGGGGCATCAAGATTATCATTCTTGAGGCGATACTTACTTTTATGGGCGGTATTATCGGCACCGGCCACCATTGGTATTTCGAAGGACAAAGCACATTCAATATGGCGGTTTCTTCCTGTTTCTCTGCCATGGAGGTAGTGCCTCTCGTGTTGTTATGCCTTGAAGGATGGCGTTTTTACCGCATCTCACGTGTCGGAGGTGCCGAAGGTGTCGGTCAGCAGCATAAATGGGTGTTCAATTACTTCATGGCAGTCGGATTCTGGAACTTCATCGGAGCCGGGGTGTTTGGTTTTCTCATCAACATGCCGATTGTGAGCTATTTCGAAATCGGCACATATCTTACTCCCAATCACGGGCATGCCGCATTGTTCGGAGTATTTGGTTTCCTCTCTCTTGGACTGTGTGTATATGCTCTTCGCAAGAATCTGAATGATGCGCAATGGGCATCGGTAAAACCGTGGATAAAATGTTCGTTCTGGGGATTCAACATCGGTCTGGCCATGATGATAGCTCTCAGTCTGCTCCCATCAGGATTTATCCAGCTCTGGGACGTGATACACAACGGCTACTGGCATGCACGCTCGATAGAGTTTGTTACCAACAGGACCATGAGCCTTACCGGATGGCTGCGCATGCCGGGAGATGTGGTGTTCATACTTTTTGGAGCGGTGCCTTTCTTCATAGGAGCATGCAAGGCCTGGTGGATCAACTGGCAGTCGCGCCATGCGGTTGAAGATTGATTTTACTATGGCAATACAATATTTACCCCCGTCAATATCCGGCAGCCGGATATTGACGGGGGTAAATATTGTAGTCTCTTTTTTCAGTTTGGGGTTACTCCTTGTCGCGGTCGGGAGAGAAGCGTACTGGGTCGTCATACTGCTCCTGGAGGCGCTTTAGCTCCTCTTTGAGTTCGGCCACAACAGGCTCATACTCTTTGAGGCCATAGAGATTGTGCATCTCCGATGGGTCGCTCTGCAGGTCGTACAGTTCCCATACATCGATGTCGTTGTAGAAGTGTATCAGTTTGTATCGGTCGGTGCGCACGCCGTAGTGGCGCTTTACCATATGCTCAGCGGGGTATTCATAAAAGTGGTAGTACAGCGATTTGCGCGGAGTGTCGGTCTGCTCGCCCTTAAGCAACGGCAGAAGTGACACGCCCTGAATGTCGTCGGGCACTGGCTGTCCGGCCAGTTCGAGGAATGTCGGTGCATAGTCGATGTTCTGCACGAGAGCGTCGATATCGCCTTTGCGGTCGAATCCAGCGGGCAGACGCATGATGAGCGGAGTGCGCATCGACTCCTCATACATGAAGCGCTTGTCAAACCATCCGTGTTCTCCCATGTAGAATCCCTGGTCGGATGTGTAGACTACGAGAGTGTTGTCGAGCAGGCCCTTTTCTTCAAGATAATCGAGCACGCGCCCCACATTGTCGTCAAGCGACTTCACGGTCTTCATGTAGTCGCGCATATAGCGCTGGAATTTCCAGTCGGCGAGCTCCTTTCCCTGAGGATTCTTTTTGTAGAAATCCTCGATTATAGGCCCGTAAAAACGGTCCCAGGCGGCGCGCTGCTCCTTGTCCATGCGCCCGATATAGCTTTCATAGAGTGAGCGCAGGCGTGAGTCCTTGTCGGGACGCAGCATCTTGAGGTCGTATATCATGTCCATATCCTTCACGATACCCATCTCCTGGGCGGCAGCGGCGGGACGTCCCTCGTAGTCGTCAAAGAAATTGTCGGGCAGTGGGAATGTCTTGTCCTCGTACAGCGACAGGTTGCATGTGTCCGAAAGCCAGTTGCGGTGAATAGCCTTGTGATGTATGAGTATGCAGAACGGTTTCTCTTTGTCGCGCTTGTTTTCCATCCAGTCGATGGCATCGTCGGTGATGATATTTGTCAGATACCCGTGTTTCTGTATAGTGTCGTTGTCCTGGGTTATGAAATCGGGGTTGTAGTAATCGCCCTGGCCGGGCACGATTTCCCAGTAGTCAAATCCGGTGGGAAGGCTCTCAAGATGCCATTTCCCCACGAGGGCTGTCTGGTAGCCGCCCTTTTGCAGCAGTTTCGGGAAAGTCTGCTGGGTGTTGTCGAACACACAGGTAGTATTGTCGTAGAATTTGTTGGCGCAGCTGTGCTTGCCGGTAATCATGCACGCACGGCTGGGACCGCTGAGCGAGTTTGCCACAAAACTGTTGGTGAAGCGCACGCCATCGTTGGCTATACGGTCGAGATTGGGAGTCTCCATGTACCGCTTGTCATAGCAGCTCATCATCTGGGCCGTATGGTCGTCGGTCATTATGTACACAATGTTGTAGGGCTTTTGCTCATCGGCCTTTTTCTGCGACGTGCACGACGGCAGCGACGCGGCGGCGGTAATCCCCGTGAGGGAAAAAAGTAATCCGGACTGTAGTTTGTTCATGTAATAAGGGTTGGTTTATCCTACATAGGCAGGACGTGGTAGGTCGTAAAAGATATTTTTCGGCTTATATATCGTTATTATCTGCAAACTTAATCAAAATATCCATCATTTCCGGCATCATTGCGTAAAAACTGTCGTATTGCAACTGAAAATCATTAGAGCAGGATGCATCGTAGCAGATAAATCACTATCTTTGCGATATATCAGTTATCGAAAATTATTAAAACATGAGAACCTTAAAGACCATTGTATTGGCCGTTGCGGCCATGCTTTCAGCGTCGGGCCACTCCATGCCGTCGGCCTCTTCGCCGCGCTACACTCTTTCGCTTGACGGCCCGCGCTGGCATATGATGCGCGATACCGCCGCATCGTGGGAACACGACAGGCTTTATCTGCCTGAAGAGATAACTTCTATAGAGTATCTGCCGGTGAACGCACCTACAGGAGGGTGGGAGATGCTTACCCCCGAAAATGCCGTCAGTGTGAGTGTGCCGGGCACAGTCGAGGAGTATCTTACGACATCGAAGCGTCCTTCGCCCGACGATTTCAAGGGCGTGAGCTGGTGGTTCACCACCGTCAGTGTGCCGGGGAATCTGAAAGGACGCCGTGCCATGCTTCACTTCGAGTCGGTGAGAATGCGTGCCGAGGTGTATCTCGACGGTCGGCTTGTCGGCTACGACATCATCGGCGAGTCGCCTTTTGACGTCGACATTACCGATGCCCTCGTCCCGGGCAAAACACACACTCTTGCAGTGCGTGTCACCAATCCCGGAGGTAATTTCCACTGGCAGGATTTTACTCAGATGCGCTGGGGTGATTACAAGATTCCGCCCGGACGCGGATTCGGTGGTCTTGTCGGCAGGGTCAGGCTCGATGTTGTCGACGCGGTATACATCGAGGACATATATATGCAGAATCAGCCTGTGCCAACCCGCGTGAAAGCGATAGTGAATGTGCGTAACACAAGTCCCAAGGTGGCAGTGCGTACTGTCGGGTATACTGTTACACCAAAGAACGTGTCGGACAAGGTGGTGGCACGCGGCTCGCGCAAGTTGTATCTGGAGCCTGGCGACAACAGCGTGGAACTGGAGATTGATGTGCCCGACGCGCGTCTGTGGGACATCGATTCGCCCGAACTGTATCAGTGTGATGTTACCTTGTCCGACGGCAAGCGACCGGTCGACAGCGACAGGCGCACTTTCGGTTTCCGGTGGTTCTCGCCCGATGGTATCGGCGAGGAGGCCGTACTGAGGCTCAACGGCAGGCGCGTGATGCTGCGCTCGGCGATAAGCTGGGGCTACTGGCCGGCCACCGGACTGCATGCGCGGCCGGATATGGCACGCAAGCAGATTGCCGTAGCTAAGTCCATGGGGCTCAATATGCTCAATTTCCATCGGTCGATTGGCTCTCCGGTAGTGCTCGAACAGGCCGACTCGATGGGTATACTATACTACGAAGAGCCGGGCGCAATACACTCTGCCGACCACGACCCCTTCATACGCGCGATTGTCAACACCAAGCTGAAGCGCATGGTAAAGCGCGACCGCTCCCATCCTTCGCTGGTAATCTACAATCTTATAAACGAACTCGGCGGAGTGCGTGCCGCCGATACGGCTCTGATGGCAAAGCGGCGTGCCGATCTTGTCGAGGCCCGGTCAATCGACCCGTCGCGTGTGATGACGCTTACCTCAGGCTGGGCTTCCAATGAAAAGAGTGAGGAGGACTCGAAGTTCCACATGCGTCCGTTCGACCCCGTGCCATATTTCCGTGGCTGGTATGATAATCATCGCGCCGGAGGCCCTGCCACATGGCACGACGCCCTGTATCGCAATCCGATCGACCAACTGATGTATTGCGACAATCATACTGAAGTATATATGCGCGGCGAGGAGGGCGCCATATCCACCCCTCCGCGTATCGCTCTCATCGAACGTGCGATTGACTCTTCCGGCACCGACGGATGGGACGGCGCTTTCTGGCGCGACCAGGCAAGGGAGTGGCACAGTTATTTCCGCCGCAAAAATCTTGCAGCCGGCTTCGGTAATCTTGATTCACTGACACGCTCGCTCGGCGACATTCAGCTTTACCACCAGGGGCGCCGCATTCAGGGCATGCGCATGGGAAATCTCGGCGATGCATATGTCATCAACGGATGGGAGTCGATGCTTTACGACAATCATTCGGGTGTTGTCGACAATTACCGCAACTGCAAAGGCAATGTCAATACGATAGCGCGCTTTACACGCCCGCTATATGTGGCGGTATCGCCGCGCACACAGTTTGTGAGGCTACCGGGCACTGTCGAAGTCGACTTCCATATAGTCAATGAGGCGGATCTAAACGGTCGTTTTACCCTTGTCGTCGAGAGTACGGCACCGGACGGAGAAAAGAGAAGATTGCTTTCACGCGATGTCGAGGTGGCGGGAGGCGATACATTCGGACAGCTGCTTGCCGAGGCTGAGCCTCTTGAGCTGAAAGGGGGCGACGGACTATACACCATATCCGCCCGTCTGACCGATGCCTCGGGGCGCACTGTGGCCGACGGATATGAAGAAGTGCTCGGTCTGGTGCCCGACGAAGCCGCTCTGCCCGGACGCGGGGCGATATACGGAGAGCCTGACGACCCTGTGGCGCGGTACTATAAGTCCGTTACCGGTCGTGAGCTCCCTGCGTACGACCCTTCGATGGAGCGTCTCGACTGGCTTATAGTCACACGTCCGGCCCTTGACGAGGCCACGCCGATACCTGTGGGGTACTTTGACAATGCCTCCGGTCCGGCATTCCGGGTTACGTGGTTTCACGACAACGACATTTTCGCTCCGGCAGGCACATCGTCCGACAACTGCCTCGACCGCCGGTTTGTAGGCGGAGCACAGCCCGACCCTCTTATTCCGGCCAACCAGGAATTCTCGGCAATATGGGAGGGTACGCTCGTTGCTCCCGAGTCGGGCAATTATCTGATAGGGATAAATACCGACAGAGGTGTTCGCATGGAGGTCAAAGGACAGCGCATAGCCGACGATTGGGGTAACAACAAGGAGGCATCGTTTACATCGCCGTTTTATTTCGAAAAGGGTGAGAAAGTCGACATCATGGTACAGTACCGCCAGACGCGTCCCGACGGAAAGGTCAGACTCGTGTGGACTATGCCCGGCACGTCGGAGATTGCTCCCGAGTCGGTTGTCGACCGTGCGGTGTCCGACGGCACGACACTGCTTCTGCTGAAGTCGCCCGAGTCGTGGATGCAGTTTCTCAATCCTGCCGCCGGCATAGGGTATGAGAGCAACTTCACTGTCGGCACCGATTGGGTAGGAGGAGTTCATTTCGTCACCGACCATCCCGTACTGAGCGGATTGCCTGTCAATACCGCCATGAACTGGCCATATCAGGAGCTCGTAAAGGAAGGAAACAGCCGCCTTGGATTCAAGATAGCCGACGAGCGTTTCATAGCCGGTGCCTACCGTTCGTGGCCGTTCCATCTCGGCACTGCAATGGGCGAGACTCCTTGTGGCAAAGGCAGGGTGCTTTATACCACCCTTCGCCTGTGTGAGCCCCTTCTGTCGCCGGAGCCGGCGGCCGAACCTGCGCGCAAACTCTTCGGCAACATCATCCGCTGGGCCGCCTCCGGCAAGTAACTATAGATTGGAGCATAATCTAATCTATACAGTGAGTTTGGCTTATATTATCGATTGTTTTGGTTCAGTTTATTATATGTATATATCTAAAACTGAACCAAACTTGTTTTTCTGCCAACTTGTCTATCTTTTCATTCCATGGTGAGCGGAGTGCGCGGTTTACATTAGTTTGTCAAGGAGGACATCGCCTTTGGTGTTCAGTACTTTCAGGCGGAGTTCCGACCCTTTGCGGCTTAAAATCATGACGGTGGCACTGTCCATCTTATAACCTCCGCCCACTACTACCGGATAGTTGTTGCCCCGGCTGCCGCGCGGATGAAATGCATACTTGTGGGTATGGGCATTGATTGCCACATCGAAAGGCGCCTTCTCTAAAATAGGGCCCCACATTTCAAGACACGGATTGTAATCGGTGTAGCTGACATCGAGTCCATATACCGGGGCGTGGTGCAGCAGCACCTTCTTGCCTGATTTCTTGAACTCTTTTGTCTTTAATTCCTCTTTAAGAAATTGTACCTGATCCTGACGCAGACGGGTGAAATCGTTCATGCCGTAGTATACGCTCGTGGTATCGGGTTTGTCCTCTCCGCAGTCGAGAATCACAAAACGTGTGTCGCCCCAGTTGAATGCCGAATAAACCTTCCCTCCCGCATAATCAAACAAATCGCGCAGACCGGTCGAAAATGCGCCTCGTATCTCATGATTGCCGCGGATATAGAACACCGGCACACTGTCGGCCCCAACTCCTTTGTTGAGTTCCTTGAGAAAGCGTGTCGCCTGGGCATGGCTCTGCGGGTCATCTATACAGTCGCCGTTGAACACCACAAAGTCATAGTCCACCTTCTTGATATGTTTGCATAGGGCCTTGAATGTCTCGGAATGCTGATGGAGGTCGTTGAATACAATGGCCGTGAAATCCGTTGATGCAGGCGATGGAAGTGTAAACGACTTCAGCTCGCTTGTGGCTGAGTCGCCAAACGTTTTGCGGTAAGCGCCATACCGGAGTATCTCGCGCGAGATTACCCGATAATAGTATTTCCGGCCGGGCTTGAGTCCGCTGAGACGCACCTTGTGCATAGTGCCCCAGTCGGCCTGTCCGTCGAGAAGAGTGCGCTCGCGTGTCATGCTGTCGGGCGATGTGCCGTACTCCACCACACCGGTGGAGGGTACGCTTGTCTGCCACATAACCGTTATGCCGCCGTCGGTCGGATTCTGGAGATATGGCTTGACACGGATTATCTTGTCGTGGCGTTGCTTCATTGTCACACAGGCATATACCGGTCTGTGGTCCGAAGCCACAGGCTCCTCGACAACATTGCTCTTTCTCGTTCCGGCAATTTCGGGGGTACCTTTCTTTACGGCAATGTAATCGAGCAGCTCAACAGGCTTGTCAGCCGGAAACGACATCTCTTCCGTGGTTGAAAGAATGTCGAATTTCTTGGTGAACCGCTCCATGAACCGGTCACCCGGATGTGAGTTGAAATCGCCGGCTATGAAAAACGGTTTGTCGGACAGCGAAGCCACGCTGTCTATCCGGGTCAGCGATGCGAGACGGTCCTGTTCGGTGAGCGAAAGGTGAGTGCATGCAAATATGTAATCCTTAAACTCGACAGCGAGAAGCGCACGATGCTCCTCACGTCCGGGAAGAGCGACCCTTATCTCTTTTATCGGTTTCTCCTTGCATATGATGCCGATGCCATACTTGCCCCCGTCGAAATCTATTGCCGGAGCATAGACATGACGCATTCCGGCGTAGCCAGCGATTTCGGCCAGAAGGTTACGGCCGTGGCTACGCCCGGTGATGCTGTCGATTTCCTGAATGGCGACAACATCAGGCGCCACACTGTCGATGACCGAGGCTATCCTCCTTGTGTCGATTTTACCGTCGAGCCCGGTGGCATTGCGGATGTTATAACTCATCATTCTGATGTCGCGTGCCTCTGCTCCCTGCGATATTGTCAGAAACGCGATGGCCATAATTACGGCAACAGTAAATCGTTGGATTATACTAAATTTGCACATATTTGAAAGGTTAAGCATGCTGGTGGTAGAGATAAGATTACCCATACAGACAAAATTAATGAAATATCTGTAATGACCGATGGGCTATCTCAATGTTTTTTATTGCGAGTATCTGTGAAAGTGGCTAAATTTGTAGAAGTAAGTAAAGTAATTCAGACGAGGTAATGTTAGTGCATGTTTTGCGCATGCCGTGAATCTGAGACAATCTCTGAAATGTCCGACCGACAGAAATCATATATAAATATCCCTACACTGTGGGTGCTATCGGTGGTCGCGGCTCTTGCCGTGGCATGGAGTGTGATGTATATATTCACATTGCCAATGGGCGACGACCTGATATACACCTCCATACTCAGGCGTGCCGACGGGATTGGTACCGGGGCATATGCAGTGTGGGAGTTCCCGCGATATTGGGCGCGCCACTGGATGTACACCAACGGCCGGTCGGCCAACCTGTTTGCGTCGCTCTTCATGGGCATCCTCCCGCATTGGATGGTGTCGGTGATGTGCGGTATGGCTGTAGGGGCCATGTACCTTTTCGTGCTTTACTTCTGTCGCCTGTTCCCTTGCAAGGGGAGAGGAGTGGCAGCCACCGTGGTGATTGCCGTAATCGCGTTTCTGTTTCCATGGTGGGACTCTTTTTCGCTCATTGATGTCAATTTCAACTACGTATGGGCCACGGCTATGCCGCTTGCGGTTTTAGTAATGCTACGGCATGACGGCCGCGGATGGCTCGGAAGAGTGGGGAGTATATCCGACCGCTCGGGGCTCATTACTACCGCATGTGTGGCTATGTTCTGCCTCTTTGCGGGCATGATTCATGAGGCCGCCACACTGTCGCTCTGCGCGGGCATTGTGTGGACGGCATGGATGCGGGGCGATATATCCTCAGGCGGATGGCGACGGATGTCGCGTCAGCTGCGATGGATGCTCGGGGCGTTTTTTGCCGGGGCGGCTGTGGCCGCTCTTTCTCCGGGCATTATCATGCGCGCTGTCGGCGGGAGTTCCCCCGACGATGTATGGTGGGTGGTGGTGCTCAAGTCGGCTCCGATTACCCTGATTCTGCTTTTTGTGATACTCATGTCGCTGATGAGCCGTAACGGCCGCGATAGATTGCGCCGGGTGATGGTGTCCGACCGGGGCATGTGGGTCGTAAGCGCCATCGCAGGTCTGGCGTTTGTGGCTGTCGGGGGGATTGTGGGGCGCAGCGGCTGGTTCTCACAGATTTTTGCCCTTATAGCTTTATGGCAATGGTACGACCCTGTAGGGCGATATCGTGTCAGTCTTGTGGACGGAGGCCTTGTCGCTCTGTCGCTCGGAATGTCGGCTGTCGTCCAGATGGTTGAGGTAGACCGTTACAGCTATATCGGCTGGAAGGCCGACAGTGAGCTGCGCTCGCTCTATGCCGCGTCGCCCGACGGCATTGTGTGCTACGACATGCCCGACGACAGCCGCCTGCCTCTGTGGGTGTTCTCGCGTGTGCGCTATCTTCGCCCGGAGGACGATTACACTCACTATGGATTGCGCCTGTACTATAAGAAGGATTGCCCGCTTATCAATCTTCCCGCCTCTGCGGCGGCAATCGACTGGGCGAACTTCCGGCCGTGCAAGGCGTTGAAATTTGAAACAAAATACCTCACAATAGGCTCTGTTGCGCTTATGCCTCCCGCCGATGCGGTGTTCCCCGAATCTCCGGGATGGGCCCGGCTCTATGTCGGCAAGGCTGAGAGTGCGGAGTCGCAGCATTTCAATATATATGATTTCGGCTCACAATATTGCAGCCGCAATTGGGTTATACCTTTTGAGAAGGAGGGACGCACATATTACTACACGCGTCCCTACCGGCCTCATTGGGGCGACCGCTTCTGAGGCATGTATTATTAAACAAGCTCTAAAAAACAGAAATATATATGGCACAGATAGGAGATATGGTGCGCTACCTCAATTCGGTAGGTGGCGGCCGAGTGGTAAGGATTGAGGGCCAGGTGGCCTATGTTGACGAAGACGGCTTCGAGACTCCGGTGCTTCTGCGCGAATGTGTGGTAGTGGTGCCGGCACAGCAGGCGGCTCCGGCGGCACGCGCGGCAAAGAGCGGAGCCGGTCAGAGCGCTTCCTCCGGCGACCGCTGGTGGGAGAAAGAGTTGAAAGGCAAGAAGGAGAAAGCTCCGTCGAAGGAGAAGCCCGTATATGACCCTACGGTCGGAAAGGTAGCTCCCGAAGGATTTGCCGGAAAGGGCACGATATCGCCCAAGCCTGAGCCTGCCCCCGACCCAGATGATACTCCCGAGGGAGAGATGCTCAACATCGTGCTCGCTTTCGAGGCCGAGGAGCCGCGCCATCTCAACACTACCGAGTATGACGCATACATAGTCAACGACTCAAACTATACGCTGTTTCTCACCTACCTCACACGCTCCGACAGCGACAAGGGGTGGACTCTGCGTTTTGCCGAGGCAATCGAGCCACACATGCAGGTGCCGGTACAGCATATCACCCGCGACGACCTCGTGGCGATGGACCGCGTGAGCGTACAGTACGTGGCTTACAAGTCCGGACGTGAGTTCCGTCTGAAATCGCCTGTGGCCGTCGAGCATTCCATCGACACGACTAAGTTTTTCAAACTTCACTGCTTCCGCGACAACGTATATTTCGACACTCCCGTAATCGCAATCGACATCACCCGCAACGACGTGCCGCAGCGTCCGGTGGTCATCGACTCGGGCCGTCTGGAGGATGCCATGCGTTCCAAGCGTCGCGGCGACGAGCAGCCTCAGGCACGTCGTGTGAGCCGCAACGACCGCAAGAACGTCAATGAGCCGATTGTGGTCGACCTGCACATATCGGAGTTGCTAGACAACACTGCCGGGCTCGACAATGCCGACATGCTTCAGGTGCAGTTGCACGAGTTCAACCGTGTGATGGAGGAGAACCGCGCTGCCAAGGGGCGCAAGATTGTATTCATCCACGGCAAGGGCGAGGGAGTGCTGCGCAAGGCCATACTGAAGGAACTTTCCTATAAGTACAAGTCGTGTGAGGTGCAGGATGCCTCGTTTCGCGAATACGGCTTCGGAGCCACACAGGTGACTATAAGATAACCTCGCGACTTATGGTATACTACTTTTCGGGACAGGGCAATTCGCGCGCGGCGGCCATAGCCCTCGGAAAGGCCCTCGGCATGGAGATATGCCGCATTACTCGCCGTGAGATTGACAATGCCCATGCGGCTGAGCCACCGACTCCCGACGAGGCCTCGGTGTGGGTGTTTCCGGTACATGCGTGGGGTGTGCCGCGTGTGGTTGAGGAGTTTATCGAGAGGCTTGCGTCTGACACTCCGGATGGTGGTGCCGGCTCTGTGCACCATATGGTGGCTACATGCGGCGACGATATAGGCCGCACCGACCGTCTCTGGGCCGCTATGATACGAGCCCGCGGATGGCGAGTGGGTGGAGTCTTCTCTCTGACGATGCCCAACACATATGTGTGTCTGCCCGGATTTGATACGGATTCGGCCGAGCTCGCGGCTGATAAGCTCGACAGTGCCTCTGCCGGCATTGAGGCAATAGCCTCGCGCATAGCCGACAACCGTGCCGACGGCATGAGGCAGGTGACGCCGGGCAGTATGCCGTGGGCGAAAAGCCACATATTGCGCCCGCTCTTCAATGCGTTTCTTATGTCGCCGCGCGGATTTCGTGTTGACCGAGGAAAATGCAATTCATGCGGAGTCTGCTCGTCGGTGTGTCCGATGGATAATATCACGGTCGACGGCAGTTGTCCGCGATGGGGCAGTGACTGCACGATGTGTCTGGCATGCTATCACCGCTGTCCTCACGACGCCATCGGATACAGATGTTTCACGCGTGGCAAGGGGAGGGTACATACACCCTCCGACGCGCTTTAGACCCTGAAAATCCGACGTACTTTAGACAAGTTCTTAAGTCAGCAAAAGAACAGCGGCGATATCTCCTGGAGATATCGCCGCTGAACGTATCGGATGCGGATAAGCAACTGTTTAAAAGTAGCTTATATCCGTCTTACTTTTTGAAGTGACGGTTGTAGAGACCCTGGAAGCCCTGTCCGTGGCGAGCCTCGTCCTTGGCCATTTCATGTACGGTGTCGTGGATGGCGTCGAGGTTGAGTTCCTTGGCGCGCTTGGCGATGCGCATCTTGTCGGCGTTGGCACCGGCTTCTGCAGCCATGCGCTTTTCGAGGTTGGTCTTGGTGTCCCACACTACGTCGCCGAGGAGTTCGGCAAACTTGGCTGCGTGCTCGGCTTCTTCAAATGCATAGCGCTTGAAAGCCTCGGCTACTTCGGGATAGCCTTCGCGGTCGGCCTGACGCGACATGGCAAGGTACATGCCTACTTCGGTGCACTCACCCATGAAGTGTGCGTTGAGGTCGGCGCGCATCTGGTCGTCGGTATCTTTGGCGATGCCGATTACGTGCTCGGTTACAAACTGGAGAAGTGCTGTCTCGTCGAGTTCCTTGAACTTGGATGCGGGCACACCACACTGGGGACACTTTTCGGGAGCTGCGTCACCTTCGTGAACGTAGCCGCAGACTGTACAGATGAATTTCTTGCTCATTTTCTTGGAAATTATACGATTGGTTAAATGATACGATATGATTCGGGACATTGTAATTTTCATAGCCTTTCCACCGGCGAACCGGATGGTGTGAATCACATCAGGATACGATAATATTTGGTTATGAGGATTGAGTTCGTAATGCAAAATTGCATAAATTACTCAATATTGCCAAAAAAGTAACGAAAAAAATATGATGTATTGTTGTCGGAGCGGCCTCAAATCTCAGGCCGGTCGGTTGGTGGAGAGGGCATTGCCGGACCGATTTGCGCCATGGCCTGGGGAAGCAGCGGGTGCGACGGGTCGAGATGTATCACCGACGGGTCGCGTTTGAGCCATGTGAGCTGTTTCTTGGCATATACACGGGTGTTTTTCTTGATGCGGGCCACTGCGGTGTCGTAGTCCATCTCACCGTCGAGATATGCAAACATTTCTTTGAATCCTACAGTGTTGAGCGAGTTGAGACTGCGCATCGGATATACCTTGCGGGCCTCGTCGAGCAGTCCGTCGGCCATCATGCGGTCAACCCTTGTGTTGATGCGGCTGAATAGCACTTCGCGCGGATGGTCGATTATGAATTTGAGAGTGCGGAACGGGCGCTCCCTTACGGCTCCTACCCTCAGCGACGAGTAGGGCACCCCTGCTTCGATGCTTATCTCTATGGCGTGGATGAGGCGCCGCGGATTCGACAGGTCGGCTCCGGCCAGATACTCGGGGTCGAGATTGCGCAGAGTGGCGCGCAGTCCTTCGAGTCCATCCCGTTGGTAGAGCGCGAGAGTGTCGGCGCGCACTTGTGGGGATACGGTGGGCAACTCGTCGATACCGCGGCATACGGCGTCGACATACATCATTGAGCCGCCGCACATCACCGCGCATCCGTCGCGCTGGAAAAGCCGGGGGAGCAGTGCCATCACATCCTCCTCGAAGCGTGCCGCGCTGTAGTATTCGTCGAGCGCCAGAGTGCCGATGAAATGGTGGCGCGCGGCGGCAAGTTCCTCTGGCGATGGGGCGGCAGTGCCGATGGGGATGTCGCGGAACAGCTGTCGCGAATCGGCCGATATTATATCGCAGTGCAGAGTCTGCGCGATTTCTATGGCGAGCGATGTCTTGCCCGAGCCGGTTGGGCCGGTCACTACGATAAGCAGAGGTTTCATATGGATGAGTGGCGGATAATACGGTGGGTTTTAACGGGATTTTTTCAGGATTCCCGTACCGACAGAAACAGATGTCATAATCCATCCCGATGATTTGCGGGGATGGATTATGACATGTATGTTTAGGGGGCTATTGTAGCGCCGGTCGTCGATTGAAGGCGGCAGGCATGTGGCGGTTGTCTGGCTATCGGTTGGCTACGAGCCTTGCGATTTCTATTATCACTTCCGTGGCTTTCTCCATCGAGGGGATGGGCACAAATTCATAGCGTCCGTGGAAGTTGAGGCCTCCGGCGAATATGTTGGGGCAGGGTAGACCCTTGAACGACAGCTGCGCTCCGTCTGTCCCTCCGCGTATAGGCACTACGATGGGTGTCACGCCTACGTTGCGCATGGCTTCCTCGGCGATGTCGATCACATATTTTACGGGTTCGATTTTCTCGCGCATGTTGTAGTACTGATCCTTTATCTCTATGGAGACGCAGTTGGGGAACTCGTTGTTGATTTTTCTTACCAGATGCTCCAGCTCTTTTTTGCGGCGTTCGAATCGGTCGCGGTCATGGTCGCGTATTATGTATGTGATGGTGGTCTTCTCCACATTGCCTTCGGTGGCGATGAGGTGGTAGAATCCTTCATATCCCTCGGTATGCTCGGGGGTCTCCCATCGGGGCAGCATCGACATAAACTGGTTGGCGATGCGCTGTGAGTTGATCATCTTGTGTTTGGCATACCCGGGGTGTACGTTTCGTCCGGTAAATGTCACCTTGGCCACTGCGGCGTTGAAGTTCTCATATTCGAGTTCGCCGATTTCGCCTCCGTCCATGGTATATGCCCAGTCGGCGCCAAACTGCTCTACATCAAATTTGTGCGCTCCCTGACCAATCTCTTCGTCGGGATTGAAGGCGATGCGTATTTTGCCATGTTCGATTTCGGGATGCTGCTGCAGGTAGGCCACTGCGGTGATTATTTCGGCGATTCCCGCCTTGTCGTCGGCTCCGAGCAGTGTGGTGCCGTCGGTTACTATAAGCGACTGCCCCTTGTAGTGGTCGAGCTCGGGGAATTCTCTCGGGCTGAGCACGATACCCTTTTCAGCGTTGAGCGTGATGGGCTGTCCGTCGTAGTTGTCGACGATGCGCGGATTTACGTGGCGTCCGCTAATGTCGGGCGATGTGTCGAGGTGGGCGATGAAGCCGATAGTCGGCACATGGCGCGTGGTGTTGGCCGGCAGGGTCGCCATGAGGTATCCGTTGTCGTCAAGCGTAATCTCGGTAAGGCCCATTTTCTGCAATTCCTGTTCGAGATGCTGGGCAAATATCATCTGGCCGGGGGTCGATGGCCACATGTTGGTAAGTTCGTCGCTCTGAGTGTCAAACTTTACATATTGTAGAAATCGGTCGACTACGTTCATATCAGTAGGGATTAAGGTTTTCACAAAGATAGTTTATTTTTGTGAATCATGGCCATGTACATGTAGAAAATTTGATAAACCGCTATTAATAAGTATGTTGTTAAACTGCAATAAAAATATTGTAAAAATAATTGTGAAAATGTTTTGTAGATTGAAATATGTAGCGTATCTTTGCAATGTCAGAAGTCGAAATACACAGCATATCGCTTCGACACTATTTTATAAACCATCTTAATATTATCAATGACTATGGACAAGACACCAATTCCGCCAAATGACAATTCTCCGTCGCCGACTACCGATGTAGAGACTAACCCACTGAAAGAAGCCTACATGCGCGGCTATCTTAAAGGCCTTAACGAAAGGGCTGTTTCCGAGCTGAACCGTCCCGACAGCGGCGAGGAACCGTATCCCGACGGACAGCACGGGGAGCCCGTGGCCCATGACGTTTTTTTCCTCCCCGACGCATATTCAGTGTGGGACTGACATTCCGCATGTGATGTAATCTTACAACCTTTCTTTTTCTTCTTACTTGGAAAACACACTTTTATTTCAGATAACCTATAAATCATCTAACAAGCTCTTTATCTTCTTATTATGGACACAGTTTCAACAACCCACGCAACCCATGTGTTAGGCACTCCGCTCACAGCCGCCTCAATCGAATCAATCGACTCAGGCATGATACTGCCTGACATAGACCGACGTTTGCTGAAGATACGGCCTATGGCCACTCCTGTCGACCAGATTTCGCGTTCTGCCCGCAGTCGTGCGTCGGGCTCGATGGAAGTAAGGTATTACACCGTCGACAGCCGTCCGTCATCGGCTGAGGTAAAGTCTGTCGCCGGCAGTGACGGCAATGACGGCGAATTTTTGATGGCGCTTGTCGAAAAAAACGACTACAAGGCATTTTCAAAAACCGATACCGTGCTCCTTACAGGGGCGCTGGCTGGCGGCAAGTCGCATACTTTTTATGTATTAGAGGCCGACATCCGTGGACTTTCGGTGGAGTATGTCGGTCCCGACGATAGATTTGTGGCCGACACCGAGGCCGAGGGTGAATCCACCATCGTGCGTATGGGGCGCGCTGCCGCCGAACTCGACGTACAGACTCCTCAGACCACGTTTGTGCCTAAGCCTGAGCATAATTTCTGTCAAATATTCAAGGCTCAAGTTGAACAAGGAGCAGTGCTGACATCCGCGCTCAAGCAGGCCGACATGTCATTCACCGACCAGCAGGAGGCGGCCATTATCGACATGCGTATGGGCATGGAGCGAAATTTCATTTTCGGCTCGCGCAGGAAGACGAGCGGTCCCGACGGGAATGTATACTTCACCGGGGGCATATGGCATCAGATTACGCGTGAGTTCAGGCTTCCGTCGCAGTTGTGCACGGGCGATTTCGTAGAGCTTTGCCGCCAGGCGTTTACCGGCCACGGAGGCTCGGCACGCAAGGTGCTTATAGCCGGCTCGAAGTGTGTGCGCACTCTGGTCAATCCTTCCAAGGAGGCCACTGTCAAGCAGATGGGCTCGGTAGAGACCGAGGTGCACTGGGGGCTCAACCTCAAGGTGATATCGTCGAACTTCGGCACTCTCTATGTGGTGCACAGCGAGACTTTCGACCTTTGCGGACATGAGGACGACGGCATCATAATCGACCCGGAATATCTTCAGAAGTACACCCACATCCCGTTCTCGGCCATGCTCCTCGACCTTAAGAAGAGCGGCCAGCGCAACTCCGATGCCGTGGTGCTCACCGAGGCTTCCTGCCTTGTGCTCCGTTATCCTGAGGCCCATATGCGTATTATCGGTGTAAAGTGACGCCGTAGCCTGTACAACCTCCCTGTTTCAGAGAATGGCGCCATGACTCGATGGCGCCAATTCTGTATCTAACATTTGAAAAGGGACCCGGATAGCATTTGAAAAGGGGACCACCCGGGATGGGGATGCAAAGATAATTATATTTGTTGAGTCATCATTTCCTGAGTTTCTTTCATGCGGTATGATTTGCCTGTCATGTTAAGCAGTATAGCCTTGTGGGTCAGGCGGTCTACCATTGCGGTGACCAGTACTTTGTCGTCAATAATCTCGTTCCAGCGGTTGAAGGCGAGATTGGTTGTGACGACGGTCGTCTTCTTGTCGGTGCGGAGGGAGAGATGGTTAAAGAGCATCTCTGCGCCGGCCTTGTCGCAGGAGACGTATCCGAACTCATCACAGATGACCATGTCGTATCTCTCGAACTTGTTTTCCAGCGACCGGAGTGTCAAAGCGTTGCGGCACTCGCGTATCTGCGTGAGCAGTCTTGGCACGGATGTGAACAGCACCGAGTGTCCGGCATTACATGCGGCGATACCGAGAGCTGTCGCCAGATGAGTCTTGCCTGTTCCGGGATTGCCGTATAGAATGAGGTTGCGTCCGTTTTTGATGAAGTCGAGTGTCTCGAGTGTCGGGAGCGCTTTCCGGGCATCGGCGGGCAGAGCGTCGGTGTCGATTTCGTTAAGATAGCGAAGTTGCGGGAACCCTGCGTTTTTGATGCGGTGACGGCGCTGGTTTTCAGAGCGGTTCTCTTTTTCGCGCCGGAGCAGTTCGGCTGTAAACCGCCATAGGTTCCATTGTTCGTCGGCGCTCTGCTGTATAAGCAGGTCGATGTCGCGCCGCACAAGCGGGAGTTTAAGGTCGAAAGCGCATGAGCGAATGAGCTCCCGAAGTCCGTCACGGTCTGTTTCATGTATGTCTGTCATTGTCATTCAGTGTATTGGTTGTTTTTTGGGGGGGTATTCAGTCTGCCTGCGATGCGCGGGTATATTCCATAAATGATGAAAGCATGTCAAGGGTATGGCTTGCCGAACTTTCTATTTCAGCCTGTTGCGGGTCGGGAACGTTCGTTGCCGCGATATCGGCGGTTGACTGCATATGTCCTTCCGCCGAGATCATCTGAGCCTGTATCTGTTCAGATGAGAGGCGCTGGAGCCCGCGGGACGAAAGACTTGTGGCGGCACGGACGATGTCAGTGTATGCCAGATTGTTGTCGCGGGTGAACACAAGCAGTTCTATGAAGCTTCGCGGAGACTCGCGGAAGTGTTCGCGGTAAAGCGCCGCCACCGACGGATGTACCTGTTGCAGAGCCACAGACCGCCCCAGAGCGGCCGGTTTGCGCAGGAATGTACCCAGATAATGCATCAGGTCGATGACCCAGTCGCCGGAGCGTCGGCTTCGGGCATGATTGGCCACCTTGTCGCGTCCGTAAAGCACCACGATGCGCTCGGAATACAGCTTTACCGCCACCTGCGAGCCCACCAGACGGTCGGGCACAGAGTAGTGCACTCCGTCAACGGTTATCGTTGAATACTTTCCGACGCGGTACAGCCGCTGCTCGAAGCAGCCGATGTCACCGTGGTCCAACGGACGTAGCGCCGCCAGATCGGCCTGTATGCGCAGGCGTTTTTCTTCCGCCGACATGTTGGACGCCTCTGTGTTGAGCCTGTCGCAGACTGCCGCCAGATGCGTCTGCGCGGCATCCAGGGAGTCAAACCGGACCTCGAACGAGAATGCACGACGCCGGATATATTCCACCGAACGTTCCACCTTGCCTTTTTCCCATCCCGAGCGAGGGTTGCAGAAATGGGGTGTGAAACAGTAGTGTACCTCCATGCGCAGCAGCGCATCCGTGTGCTCGCGGTCGCGCCCGAGGAACTTCTTTACGGCGGTACGCATGTTGTCATAGGCCATCACGCGCGGGGTGCCCCCCAACTCCCGGAAGCAGTTGCGGTGGGCTTCCATAAGAGCCAGGGTATCTTCGCGCGAAAACAGATATGCCTTGCGCATATTGCTGTGGTCGAGGGTGAATACCGCCATGTGAAGGCGAGTCCTGACTCCACCGATCCACAGGGTAAGCACGCCCCAGTCGAACTCGCAACGGAATCCAGGCTCATAGTCCTGACGGATATATGCCTTTGCAGGCTTTTCTTGCGACTTCGGCGCTGCCTCCAGCGCACGGACATACTGACATACTGTGGAATAGGCGATACGCACGCCATCGTCCTGAAGACGTCGCCACATATCGAGCTTGCGCATCTGCTGCTTGTGCAATCCGGCAGCGACGTTCTCCCGGTTGCGGGCGATAAAACCATCGATGCGACGGCGGACATCATCGGTCACAACACGCCTGACGCGTCCGCTGCTGTCATACTTCGGCCTGGTCAGCAGATAATCGTCAACCTCCCGCTCTGTCGGTGACGGGCCGGCCTCTCTCTCGAACTCGCGCAGATACTTGCGCACGGTCTTGCGGCTCATGCCGTTGCGGCGCGCTATCTCGCGGATGCTCATCCCCTCGCGGCGATGAGACAGAATAATGGATGTTTTTTCCTCCATGTGTAGCATTTTGTGGAATCGTTGATGTCGTTCTTTCTAATCAACGATATCCGGTTGAACTTACCCATGGGGTGGGTCCCTTTTCAATTGCTCTACCTGGGTCCCTTTTCAAATGTTAGATGCAGCCAATTCTCACTCCGTTATCTCTTATAATCTATGAAAATTCTTCTATTATTATGTCAGCTCTTACTCTTGACCTTGACGGTATGATGGCCGAGTGGCGTCTGCGCGCCTTCCCTGAGGCTGTCAATTCGGGATGCGACGTGATGCGTTTCGACGGCATCGACCTTGACGCCCATCTGCAGACGCGCATGCAGGCCTGGTACGACAATCTTATACGCACGGCTCCATTGGAGATGCTCGCCCCGGTAGATATCGCGGCACGTGTGGAGGTGGAGATTCTCTCCGACGGCACAGGCTGGTTCTTGCTCCCGGATGATGTCGTGCGTCTTTCCTATCTGTTGCTCCCCGGATGGAGCTCTCCGGCGCTTATTATTCCCGACGGGACTATCCCCGGGGCGTCGCTGCAGCTTTCGGGCCGGCAGAGGTCGGACCATCGGACTCCGGTGGCCGTAGTGACCGGACGTGCCGTGCGTGTATGCTCGCCAGCGCCGACAGCCTCGCCGGGTAGCACAGTGCGCCCGCTGTCGTGTCATGCCGTGACCGATTCGCCCGGCATCTACCGCATCGACTCTCTCGCTCTCTCAACCATCAAGCCAATCATCTGAAACCCATACACACAACTACTATGAACGACACAGTATTATCCCGGGCCCGCGCGGCCTGGGAGTCGGGCGCTACTCTGCGGGCGCGCCGGCTCCGCTACAAGCGCTATACATTCGGACGCCAGTGGCTCGACCCATGTCTGCTCGACAACGGCACCGTACGCAGCGAAGGCGATTACCTCATAGAGAACGGCTATACGCCTGTCACCAACAATGTCATCCGTCAGCTTGTAAAGACCATTACCGGCTGCTTCCGCGAAAGTGTGGCCGGCGATGCGCTGCTGGCCGATACGGTCGAGACAGATGCGGCCACGTTTCAGGAATTCCTCATATCGGGATGCGCCATACAGCGTATAGCACCGTCGGACGGACTCCCGAGGATAGTGAGTCCGGCGCGTTTCTTCATCGACAGACTCACAGCCCCCGACGGGGCAGGAGCCGAACTGATGGGCGAGCTCCACGACTTTTCGCTTGCGGCCCTTGTCGAGCGTTTCTCTCATGGCGACGGAGGACGCATGCAGATGTTGCGCTCGGTGTTCAGGCGCCATTCGGCCGACACTTCTCCCGATGCGCAGTTGCCCCGCGCCGGAGAGAGTGCCGACGACTCGCTTACGTTTGACTCCTCGTCGCGTGCGGCTACGCTCAGGGTGTTCGAGATATGGTCGAGAGAGTGCCGCCGCATGCTGCGTGTGCATGACCCTGCCGACGGGTCGCTCACGCTTGTCGCCGCCGATGCCGAGAAGCGCCTGCGCGCAGCCAACCGCAAGCGCGAGCGGCGAGGAGAGGCGGCGTTGCAGTGGCGGCTGTGTGTCGACTCGCGCTGGGTGTGCCGGTTTATGACCACCGACGGCCGTGTGCTCGACACCGTCACTTCCCCTCGCCATCCCTATGCAATGTGTTTCTATCCGATGATTGACGGCGAGATACACTCGTTTGTCGAGGATATCATCGACCAGCAGCACAACATCAACTGGCTCATGACTCTTAACGACCGTATGCTTTCGCAGGCGGCAAAAGGGGTGGTACTCTTTCCCGAGAATCAGTTTTCGGCTCAGATGCCGGCGGCGATGGTGGCTGAGAAACTGCGTGAGCCTGACGGCATAGTCATATACCGTCCCGAGCCGGGAGTGCCGGGCCCGCAGCAGGTGATGACCGCTGTGAATTCAGTGGGCACACAGCAGATGCTCGACACACAGTTGCGCCTGATGCGCGAGGTGAGCGGGGTGGGGGATGCTCTGCGTGGCCAGACTCCCTCGGGAGTGACTTCTGCGTCGATGTATCAGAGTCAGCAGCAGGGACAGCTGCTGGCACTCCGCGACCTCCTTGATACATTCCGGGCCTATCTTCTGCGCCGCCGCAAGGGATAAAGCTCTAATTCGAATTTATTTTGAGAGAATAATATGTATAATTGTCATCAAAAATTATTAATTTTGCATCCTAAACTGTTGCGGCTCGTAACTTTCTGGATACCAGTGGCTTTAGATGTCGTTTCTACTATATTCCGTAGCCTGGGTTCCCGGAAAAGTTATGAATCGGTTAATAAAAAACAAATAAATATGGCAAATCGCAAGCTAAAAATCAGAGACCTAACGTTGCGCGACGGCCAGCAGTCGCTCTTTGCGACCCGTATGCCTCAGGCGTGTATCGACCGTCTGCTCCCCCTTTACGAGGGTGCCAACTTTTATATCATGGAAGTGTGGGGCGGTGCAGTGCCCGATTCGGTCATGCGCTATCTTGACGAATCACCATGGGAACGTCTGCGCATCTGCTCAAAGGCTATGAAAGGCCACTCGCTGCTCTCGGCTCTCTCGCGTGGCCGCAACCTTTTCGGCTATGTGCCTTATCCCGACAGTGTGCTTGAGGGTTTCTATAAGGAAGCTATCAATAACGGTCTTAACGTGATGCGTATCTTCGACGCTCTCAACGACCTCGACAACGTGAAGGAGTCGATACGCATGATCAACGAGCTTGGCGGTATAGCCGACGGAGCTGTATGCTACACCGTCGACCCCAAGGAGGAAGCACCCGCGGAACCCGCCGAAAAACCGGGATTCTTCGCTCGACTTTTCGGCAAGAAAGCCGAGGTGCCCGCTGCTCCTGAAAAGATATTTACCGACGAATATTTCGTGTCGAAGGCCAAGGCAATGGAGGGATTTGGTGCCAAAATCATTACCCTCAAGGATATGGCCGGTCTGGTAAATCCCGCCCGTATCGCATCGCTTATGCCCAAACTCAAGGCTGCCGTAAATGTGCCGGTCGATTTCCACACACACTGTACTCCCGGATATGGCCTTGCATCGTCGCTCGTGGCTATTATCAACGGCGTGGATATCCTCGACACCAACATCTGGTGGTTCGGCGAAGGCTCTGCCGCCCCTGCCATCGAGCTTATCTACATCTTCTGCCAGAAACTCGGCATAGAGCTTGAGGCCAACATGGAGGCTGTGGGCAAAATCCGCAACGAGCTTTACGACGTGCGCAAGCAGCTCGCCGCATTCGACCTCAACAAGGATCATTTCCCGAAAGCGTTCGACCCGCTGGCCGACAAACTTCCTGCCGAAATCGATGCACTGTTCGACCGTGCCATCGCAGCCGCCAAGGCCAACGACGAGGAGAGTCTGCTTGCCGCCTGCCATGCCATCGAAGATTACTTCGGATTCCCCAAGCCCAACCTGCTTGTCAAGGATGCCGAGGTGCCCGGAGGTATGTATTCCAACATGGTGGCCCAGCTCAAGGCTCTTGGTGCGAGCGACCTGCTCGACGACGCCATGCGCCTGATTCCCAAGGTGCGCCGCGATGCCGGCCTTGTGCCCCTTGTGACTCCTACCAGCCAGATTGTAGGCAGCCAGGCTGTAAGTGTGGCCCTCGACCGCAAGAAGGGAAATCCCGACTACAGCAATCCTTCAAACCAGTTTATCTCGTTGGTAAAGGGCGAATACGGCCACACTCCGGTAGCCGTAGACCCCGCATTCCGCGAGAAGATTGCCGGAACTCCTGTAGAGACTCCTTACGATGTGACAAAATACAAAAAGCCCGAAAATCCTGTGCTTGAAGATATGGGCGGTGTGAAGCTCGCATCAAATCAGGAGGAATATCTGCTCCTTGAGCTCCTCCCCACCGTGGCCAACGGCTTCCTGCGCAAGCGTCGCGCCGAAGAGTGGGAGAAGACACAGGCTGCCGCCGCTCCAAAGGTGGAGGAGAAGCCTGCTGTCGAGGCAGAGCCGGTGACCGGTCCCACTCTCAATGCTCCGATGGGCGGACGCATCGTTGAAATCAAGGTGAAGCCGGGCGACAAAATCAAGTTTGGCCAGACAATGCTCGTATACGAGGCCATGAAGATGGAAAACGACCTCTCGTCGGAGATTGACGGTACTGTAAAGCGTATCCTCGTTGCTCCCGACCAGGTGGTGGCTACCGATCAGGCTCTTATTGAGTATGAGTAAATCATTTTGACAGATATCGTTGAGATATAATTCCCGTAGAGCCGTGTAGGTAGTACACGGCTCTATGCTTTTCGCCATGTTCCTGCGGTCATGTACATAAAGTACGCTCCTTCGTCACATGTCGAAAATCGACTCAAGCTATACGACCCTGGCGGCAACATTTATTATTAAACAAGCTGTTACATATCTGTTTCATAGCTGTAATGAGTGCTTTGAACGGGAAAATGTTTAAATGTGTTGAAATTGACTGTGAAAAGTTTGGCGGAGTGGATATTAATCCGTAACTTTGCCGCGCCATTACGAATCGGGGCACATTAGAGGCGGCTCCGGCGCTTGACGGCGTAATTAATAATGTACACAACAAAACAGACATCAAGATGAAAGCAGACATCCATCCTTCCAACTACCGCGAAGTAGTGTTCAAAGATATGTCTAACGACGAAATCTTTATCACCCGTTCGACCGTTGCATCCAAGGAGACTATCGAGGTAGATGGCGTGACCTATCCTCTGGTCAAGCTGGAAATCACCAGCTCCTCTCACCCCTTCTTCACCGGCAAGCAGAAGCTCGTCGACACCGCAGGCCGCGTAGACAAGTTCATGAGCCGCTACGGCAACCGCAAGAAGAAGTAATCCGGAAGTCTACCGACATCCCTCTTATACCGCTCGGGCTGATATCAACCGATATCAGCCCGAGCGTTTTTTTGTTGCAGGTGAAGTGATGATGTGTACGGCGGCAGGATGACGGGTCAGGTCAGTTGGCGAGGATATATCCGCCAAGCGACGAGGGGCGCGGAGTGTAGCGCTTAAGCCCCCATTTATGCTGGAAGGCCTGTCCTGACACGGGCGAGCCGAAATGCTCGCACACATTGTATTGCGAGCCACACTGCGGACAAGTGGCAAGCTGTGTGTCGGGATTGTATGATACGCGTACTGACTGCTTGCGCTCCACTGGACAGGCAAGGTCATAGAGGAGAGGCATGTTTTCGAGGTCGCCCACGAGGAGCAGACCTCCGAATCCGGTGGCCGAAAGGTCGTTGTAATGGAAATTTTTAGGTTCCTGGTCGGCACTGTTGCCCGTGCGGATGAATTTGCGTCCCTGGCCGAAGGCATGTACACCGTATGTGTCCCACGTGCCTTGCCCCGAAAGGTCGACATGAACCGGGGCATAAGGGATGCGCTCGCTGTCGACGGTATCATGGCACGAGCACAGCGACAGTGAGCATATGATTGCCGACGCTATGGCATATGACAGTCTTGGCATAGGCTTGTATGTGCAGAGGATGTTGCCTTATCGTCCCAGCAGGGAATCGACGGCGGCATGATAGGTGGTGAAGTCGAATGAGTCGACGGTCTTGTCGAACAATGCCCGCAGGGCGTCGTTGCAGAGATTGCCTATCGAGCCTTCGTGGGTATGGTCGACAGCCTTGCGCGCGGTGAAGTCGCCATTCTCGATGTCGAGCCCTACTTTCTTGTAGGCGTCGCGGAACGGCATTCCGGCAACTACCAGACGGTTGACTTCCTCGACGGAGAACATCAGGTCGTAGCGCGGGTCGTCGAGGATTTCGGTGTTGACCTTTATCTCGCTCACCATGCGTGTCACCATCGACAGGATGTCGGCAAGATTGTCGAATGCTGGTAGGAAATTCTCTTTTACGAGCTGGAGGTCGCGGAAGTATCCCGATGGCAGGTTGGTGGTTATCAGTGTTATCTCGTAGGGGAGAGCCTGGAGTTTGTTGCACTTGGCACGTGTGAGTTCAAACACATCGGGATTTTTCTTGTGTGGCATTATCGACGAGCCTGTAGTGTACTGGTCGGGCAGTTTGATAAAGCCGAAATTCTGTGAATTGAACAGGCAGGCGTCGTAGGCGAGTTTGCCTACGGTGGCTGCAATCGAGCCGAGTGCCTGGGCCACAATGCGCTCTGTCTTGCCGCGTCCCATCTGGGCGTAGACCACATTATAGTTCATCGACTCGAATCCGAGCAGGCGGGTGGTCATCGAGCGGTCGAGGGGGAATGATGAGCCGTAGCCGGCGGCGGAGCCAAGCGGATTGCGGTTGGCCACCTTGTAGGCCGCCGACAGCACTGTGAGGTCATCGATGAGCGATTCGGCATATGCGCCAAACCACAGTCCGAACGATGAGGGCATGGCCACCTGCAGATGGGTATAGCCCGGCATCAGCACATTCTTGTAGCGTTCGCTCTGGTCGATGAGGGTATTGAAGAGCGAGGCCACCGCACGGGTGATATCCTCGATGCGCTCGCGGGTAAACAGTTTGAGGTCTACGAGCACCTGGTCGTTGCGCGAACGGCCTGAGTGTATCTTCTTGCCGGTGTCGCCGAGGCGGCGTGTGAGCATGAGCTCAACCTGCGAGTGCACATCCTCTACGTCGGGCTCGATGGCGAAATCGCCCTTCTCGATGATGGCGTAGATGTCGCGCAGTTCGGCTGTAAGGATGTCGAGTTCTTCCTTGGTGAGCAGCTCTACCGACTGTAGCATAGTGATATGGGCCAGCGAGCCAAGCACATCGAAGCGTGCGAGATACATGTCCATCTCGCGGTCGCGTCCTACGGTATAGGTCTCTACGTCGGTGTTTACCGTTACGTTCTTTTCCCAGAGTTTTGATGCCATGATATTACAAACAGAATAGAGTGGATTGGGGTCGTCGTGCCTCGCTGCCTGACTTTGGCGTTGGTATATCGGCCGATGACATAAATGACTGTCCGGAAATATATTCCTGTCATGGAATATTTCCGGATAGTC
This sequence comes from Muribaculum intestinale, assembly GCF_002201515.1. Taxonomy (NCBI): domain Bacteria; kingdom Pseudomonadati; phylum Bacteroidota; class Bacteroidia; order Bacteroidales; family Muribaculaceae; genus Muribaculum; species Muribaculum intestinale. The sequence continues at coordinate 372,543 of NZ_CP021421.1, read as the reverse complement.
TATGTAATTCTTAGATTTTTACTATGTTGGCAATCATTTCGCCGAATTTCTCAACCGACTGCTTCAGCATAGGCTCGATTTTCGGGCCAATCATGGGCTTTAGCATTGCGGGGATGTCTACGTCGATGGCAGTCTGCACTTCTGTGAGTTCGGGCGCCTTTGCTTCGAGATTGATGGCCATGAACATGGGGACAGGGGCGTTTTCGGCCTGGAGGGCGATGCGCTTGTCGGGCACTCGTTCGCTTACGCGCAGTGTTATCTGTCCGAGCATGTTGTGAGGTATCACAATAGTGTCGGTGGTGAATTTCACCTCGCCCAGTTGCGAGCGTACCTCTTCGGGCAGTTTGGCCACGAGGTCTTCAAATTTTGAAAAGTCGCTTATGCGGGCATATATTGCCGAAGCGGGCATATCTACCTCTTTCGGCTGGCTTGTGTATGATGTCATTTTTGATGTCAATTTGTGTCAGGGGTGGATAGATGCATGGGGAAACCGGGCCTGCGGGCACGATTTCCCCATACGTATATTGTTGTGATACAGTCGTTGTTACGGGCTGTAGTCGGTTACTCGGCGTTTCCGGTGTGGGGATTCCAGGCAGCAGGGTCTTTGCGCCATTCCTTGAGGGTCTCAAGGTGTTCTGGGCGGATATATTCGGTCTCTACGGCAGCCTCAAGCATGGCGTTGTAGTTGCTCAGAGTGATGAGTCTCACACCGGCTTCGTTGAAGCGTTTCACTGCCACAGGGAAGCCGTAGGTAAACATCGCTGCCATGCCTACTACCTCGCATCCGGCATTGCGTATAGCCTCCACAGCCTTAAGGCTGCTTCCTCCGGTTGAGATAAGATCCTCGATTACGACTACTTTCTGGCCGGGCTTCAGATTGCCTTCGATAAGGTTTTCCAAGCCGTGGTCCTTGGGAGCGGAGCGCACATACACGTAAGGCAGACCAAGCTCGTCGGCAATCAGGGCGCCCATGGCGATGGCTCCGGTGGCTACGCCGGCGATGGCGTCGGGACGCTCGAAGTTTTCCTGAATGATACGGCAGAGTTCGACCTTGATGAAAGTTCGTAGCTCAGGATAAGAGAGAGTCTTGCGGTTGTCGGTATATATCGGCGAGTTCCATCCTGAGGCCCAGGTGAAAGGCACGTCCGGCTGGAGTTTAATCGCACTGATTTTTAACAACTTTTGTGCAACGAGACTTTCTAATTTTTTCATCTTCTTATTGGTTAGTTGATTTGCGAGCACAAAGGTAGTGGATTATGGTGCAATATTCAAAAAAAAGAGGTTAAAAGTCTGTTTCATTTTTTTACCGAATTGTTGAAATTTGCTACATTTGCATCGAAGAGGGAAGGAAGTCTTCGCTCTATAAAATACTATAATATGTCGACAGTTCTCCAATTGACTGATGTATACCGTGCCGCCCACGTGCTTAAGAGCGTAGTGCGTCGCACCGAATTGATACATGCACCCAAGATTAACCCTGAAAGTACCATATATCTAAAGCCCGAGTGTCTGCAGCACACCGGTTCGTTTAAACTCCGTGGAGCTTACTATAAGATATCGCAGCTGTCGGAGGAAGAGAAATCCCACGGCGTGATAGCATGCTCGGCAGGCAACCATGCGCAGGGAGTGGCTCTCGGAGCCAAGGCCAACGGCATCAAGTCGCTGATATGCCTCCCCGAGGGCGCGCCAATCTCCAAGGTAGAGGCTACCAAGAAGTACGGCGCCGATGTAAGGCTTGTGCCCGGAGTCTATGATGACGCCTACGCCGAGGCCCTGCGTCTGCGCGACAAGCACGGCTACACGTTTGTACACCCTTTTGACGACCCGCTGGTGATAGCCGGTCAGGGCACCATAGGCCTTGAGATAATCGACGAGTTGCCCGATGTCGATGCCGTGATTGTGCCTGTGGGTGGCGGCGGACTGATATCAGGTGTGGCTTTCGCAATTAAGTCAATCAATCCCAATGTCAAGGTCTACGGAGTGCAGGCCACCGGTGCGCCGAGCATGGTGAAGTCGCTTTCCGGCGGCGAGCGTATCACACTTCCCTCGGTATCGACTGTAGCCGACGGCATTGCTGTGAAAGAACCCGGCGAGCATACATTCGAGCTCTGCCGCGAATATGTCGATGACATCGTCACCGTCACCGACGATGAGATTGCCGCCGCAATCCTGGCCATGATGGAGCAGGAGAAACTTGTGGCCGAGGGTGCCGGTGCTGTGGCTGTGGCTGCGGCCATGTTCGACAAGGTGCCTGTAAAAGGCAGGAAGGTGGTATGCCTTGTGTCGGGCGGCAATATCGATGTGAACATGCTGAGCCGCGTCATCAACCGCGGTCTTATAAAGAGCGGACGCCAGTATGCCGTCACCATCGACCTCAGCGACAATCCCGGTGTCCTCGCCCATGTCAGCAAGGTGGTGGGCGAGCTTGGCGGAAATATCATATCAGTGACCCACGAGCGCACTTCGACCGACACTCCGATTGCAAGCTGCACTCTGCGCCTGGTGATGGAGACACGCAACCACGAGCATATCGAGATAATAAGGCGCGGTCTTGCCGAGGCCGGCTATCAGGTGGTAAAATGACCGTCTATGAGACGACGCATTTTTTTAGCGGCTGTGATAGCCGCCGCAATAGCCCTGATTTATGCGGGGGCCGACGCTTCTTCAGCCGGCAAAGGTTCAGGACAAAATGGCGGGCGGGAATTTCCTTTGCCTGAAGTTCCGTCATCCCTTACGAAGCCTGCCGAGAGGGCCGATTACCTGCTGACACGTTTCTGGGACGGCATTGATTTTTCCGGCAAGGATTCATGTGTCCGCGACACGGCGTTCATGGAGCAGAGTTTCGTGGACTTTCTGAGTGTCATGCCCCACGCATCGTCCGACAGTGTGCGCGATATGGCCGTAGGCAATATGCTTTCGCGTGCCGCTTCCGACTCTCTGGCTCTTGACCTCACAGGCTGGTTGGCCGAGACATATCTCAACTCGACCGACTCGCCCATGTACAGCGAGGGCACATATATAATGTTTCTCGACCGGCTCGCTTTCTCCGACAATATCGACGAGGCCATGCACGAACGTTATTTGGCGCAGTTGCGCGACATCGACTGCAACCGTCCTGGCGTCGTTGCCGCCGACTTCACATATACCGATATCGAGGGGCGCAGCTCTACACTGCTGGAGCTCGCTGCAGCCCACGACAGCACGCTTCTTGTATTCTACGACCCCGACTGCCACGATTGCCATGCGCTGATTGATTCCTTAAATCGCGACGAGGCCCTTTGCGGCGCTGTGGGAGCCGGCACCATGGCCGTCATGGCTCTTTACCCCTACGACGATACGGACCTTTGGCGCAGTACCGCCGGCGAACTCCCCGCGGGATGGATTGTAGCACAGTCGACATCCGCAATCGAGGATGAGGGTATGTATTATCTGCCGCGTACTCCGCGTACATATCTCCTTGACCGTAGCGGGCGTATCCTCCGAATTCGGGAATAATACTCTGGTCGACAGTAGAATATAACTCTAAATTAATCGCATGAAAACATTTCTCTCCGCGATGGCTTTGGCCTTGTCTATGGCCATGCCTGTGTCGGTCTTTCCGGCAGGTCGGTCGGCCTCAGGTGATATTGAGGCAGTCGGTCGTCTTACCCGGCGCGTGGCTCCCTCTCTGGCAGGGATAATCAGATATGAGCTGATTCCCGCCGAATGCGATACATTCGCAGTGACTGCCGACAATGGCATGGTTGTGATAAAAGGCAACAATGCAATATCAATGTCGGTGGGGCTCAACAATTATCTGCGCCGCGACCTTGGAGTAAGCGTGTCGTGGTTTGCTGACGATTCTGTTCAGGTGCCCGATGATATTGTAATTCCTGCCACCGGCTATGGCGCCAGGGCTGCTGTTGGCGAACGCTTTTTTCTCAACTACTGCACTTTCGGCTATACGATGCCTTACTGGAACTGGGGCGACTGGGAGCGGTTTATCGACTGGATGGCCCTCAACGGGATAAATCTCCCGCTGGCCATGACCGGACAGGAGCGTACATGGCAGTTGACATGGCGCCGGCTCGGGCTGGACGATGCATCTATAATGTCGTCATTCACGGGGCCCGCACATCTGCCCTGGCACTGGATGAACAATGTCGACCATTTCCAGGGGCCTCTTGCACAGCCATGGATCGACAGTCAGGAATCGTTGCAGCGCAGCATCCTTGAGCGTGAGCGAGAGCTGGGCATGACACCCGTTATGCCCGCGTTTGCCGGCCATGTCCCCGATGGACTTCGCGCGCTGTATCCCGATGCCCGTATATCGCTGCGATCACAGTGGTCGGGATTCGAGGACAAGGACCGGTGCTGGTTTCTTGACCCGTCGGATCCGCTTTACGCCACCATACAGAATACATTCCTGTCCATACAGGACTCGATATACGGCACCGACCATATCTATGGCATAGACCCTTTCAATGAGGTGGATTCGCCCGACTGGAGCGAGGAATATCTGCGCTCCGCGTCGTCAGGCATATATTCGACCCTGCGCGCGGCTGACCCCGATGCCCGCTGGCTTCAGATGACATGGAATTTCTATTACGACCGCAAGCACTGGACCAAGCCGCGCATCAAGGCGTTTCTTGACGGTGTGCCCGACGAAAATCTGCTCTTGCTCGATTATTTCTGCGACCGCAAGGAAATATGGCGTATGAGCGATGCATATTTCGGCAAGCCGTTCATATGGTGCTATCTCGGCAACTTTGGCGGCAACACAATGATGGTAGGCGATATGGCCGATATCGACCGCAAGATATCGGCTGTCGTGGCAGAGGCAGGGAGTAATCTTGCGGGTATCGGAGGCACTCTCGAAGGATTCTCGATGAATCCTGTGATAGACGAATATGTATTCGCCAAAGTGTGGGAGCCGGGTCTCGGCTACCGACAGTGGGCCGACCGCTGGGCAGGCTCGCGTGGCGCAAAAGTGTCGGATGCCATAGCCCGGGCGTGGCGTATTCTTGCCGACAGTGTGTATGTGAAATGTACCAGGGTGGGGGAGGCATGCCAGACCAATTCGCGTCCGTTTGTCGACAAGCCAACAGGCGGATATACCAACTCGTCATACCGTTATTCGCAGAATGCCCTTGTAGAGGCGCTCAGGCTTATGCTTTCTGACGAAAGAGCATGGAGCAATGCGGCATTGTCGCGCGATGCCGTCAATATCGGCCGTCAGCTGCTCGGCAATCATTTTGCTTCAGTGCGCGACAGTTTTGTGTCGGCTTACCGTCGCATGGATATACCTGAGGCAAGGCGATATGCCGCCGATATGGAGAATGTAATTTCTGGGATTGATACCCTGATGTCGACAAATCCCAATACCACACTGGCGAAATGGGTGTCCTCGGCACGCGCTTTCGGTAAAACTTCCCGGCAGAGCGACAGCCTGGAGGTGAATGCACGCACACTCCTCACTGTGTGGGGACTCCCAGGACGGAAACTCAACGACTATGCCAACCGACAGTGGGCTGGGCTGTTGTCGGATTTCTATCTGCAACGATGGAAGATGTTTACCGATGCGGTAATCTCAGCCATGGAAGAGGGGCGCGAATATGATGAGGCGGCATTTGTCGAGTCGGTCAAGGTATGGGAGGGTGAATGGCCTGAGAAGAGCATGCTGTCGGGCCGGAGGCATGCGGCAATGCCGGGTCAGAGCGCAGTGTCGCCGGAGAGCACTGTAAGGCTCGTGAGAAGCATTGTGGCAAAATATTTCCCGGAAATATTGAATAAGACCCCTGAAATAGAATGAACCCTCAATTATGTATGGCATCATTAGAATGCCGGACTTGTATATTTATGGGATTATGGCTATCTTTGTGGATGAGCTAACAATCATTGTAATTTTATCGGGATATTCATTTATGTTTTAATCGGAACGATTGAAATTTATACATCATGAAAAAGAATAAACTTATTATCACAGGCATTGCGGCTGTGGCCGCAGGAGGCGCGGTAGTCTCCTGTATGTCAGCCGACGCATCGGTCACTGTCACACAGGCTCCGATGAAGGCTGTCTACGATTCCCCGGCCAAGGTATGGGAGTCGGAGGCGCTACCCATTGGCAACGGATACATGGGAGCGATGATTTATGGCGACCCGTTTGTCGAGGTAATCCAGACCAACGAACACAGTCTATGGTCGGGCGGCCCCGGAGAAGACAAGGATTACGACGGAGGCCATCTGCACACCAAGGCCGAGAATCATAAGATGCTACAGGCATTGCGCAATGAGTTGCAGCGCCGCGCCAACAGGATGGACAACTCAAAGTATGAGCGTACAGGCAATGTCGACGATGCCATAGAGTATGACGAAAAAGGCATTTATGAGGATTATATAGCCAATCTGCTCGGTGTCAAAAACCATTTCGGTTCATATCAGACGGTGAGCGACATACGCATATCCGACCTTGAGGCTCCGGAGAGCTACAGCGGCTATGAGCGCTCGCTGGATATCGACAACGCCGTGCAGACAGTGAAATATACCGCAGACGGCGCCAATGTGGAGCGTGAGTATTTCATGAGCTATCCCGATAATGTGATGGCTGTGCGCATCACGTCGGACAAGCCGATGACACGCAGTATACGTATCGACTGTCCCCACTCCGACTACAGCATGTCGGCAGCTGACGGGCGCATCACTCTTACAGGATGGCCCACCCCTGCCCGTGAGCGCAACAATCCCGACTGGAAGGATGGCCTGAGATTTGCCCAGGTGCTCGACGTCCACTCGACCGACGGAACAGTAAGTGCCGCCGGCGACTCGATTACAGTAAGCGGCGCCAAGGAGATAGTGCTTACCATGTCGGCGGCCACCAACTACAAATTCTGCAACGACACAACCTTCAACTTTTTTTCCGACGAGAATCCCCTTGACAAGGCCAACGACCGCATAGAGGCGGCCCGCAAGAAGAGCTATAAGGAGCTGCGTGCCGATCATGTGGCCGACTACCGCAGTCTTTATGACCGCAACCGTCTGCAGCTCGGCGGCAACACCGCTATGCCCGAGGAATATACCGACCGATGGCTTGCCGACATGCTCGCAGGCACAGCATCTGAGGATACAAAACGGTATGTCGAGACTCTTTACTATCAGTTTGGCCGCTATCTGATGATTGCGTCATCGCGTCCCGGATCATTACCCGCCAATCTGCAGGGAGTGTGGGGAGAGCATCTCGAAAATCCATGGAATGCCGACTATCATACCAATATAAATGTGGAGATGAACTATTGGCCCGTGCAGACCACCAACCTTTCGGAGTGCCACCAGCCGATGATCGACTATATACGTTCGCTTGAGCCGCGCGGCACCATCACGGCGCGCCATTACCACTGCCGTCAGGACGGAGGCGATGTGCGCGGATGGATATCCAACCATGAGGCCAACATATGGTCGAACACCGCACCCGCCGCTTCAGGCTCCTACAGTTTCTATCCCGAAGGCGCCGTGTGGATGTGTCAGGACATATGGGAGTACTACAACTTCACCCAGGACAAGGAGTTTCTGCGCGACAACTTCGACACGATGAAAAATGCAGTGCTCTTCTGGGTCGACGCCCTCTGGACCGACGAGCGCGACAGCACCCTTGTGGTAAATCCGTCGTACTCTCCCGAGCATGGCGCCTTCTCGCTTGGCTGCACCGCATCGCAGGGTCTTGTATATGAGATGATGGACGCCGTAATCAAGGCTGCCGATCTGCTTGGCAAGGGAGATGACCCCGAGATAAAAGAGATAGCCGAGGCCAAGAGCCGCATGTCAATGCCCCGCATCGGCAAGGGCGGCCAGTTTATGGAGTGGAAAGACGAGGTGCGCAAGGACCTTACCGGCGATGGCCGCTGGGATGACTCGCTCGGGCGGTATGTCGACACCCACCGACATGTCAACCATCTGATATGGTTGCATCCAGGCTCGCAGATTGTGCCCGGACGTTCTGAACGCGAGGACAAGCTGGTCGACGCTATGAAGGTGACGCTCAATACACGAGGCGACGAAGGCACTGGCTGGAGCCGTGCGTGGAAACTCAACTTCTGGGCGCGTCTGCGCGATGGCAACCATGCCCACCGCATGCTGTCAAGCTGTCTGTCGCTGACCACTCCCCACGGAGCCGGAGGCGTGTACGGCAACCTGTTTGACGCACATCCGCCGTTCCAGATTGACGGCAATTTCGGTGCCACATCCGGTATTGCCGAGATGCTGCTCCAGAGCCAGGGCGGCAGTATCGACCTGCTACCCGCTCTGCCCGACGTGTGGGCCGACGGCAGTTTCTCGGGCATGCGTGCCCGCGGCGGCTTCGAGGTCGACGCCTCGTGGGCAGACGGCAAGCTGAAGGCCGCCACAATAAAGTCGCTCGCCGGGAATCCATGTACCGTCAAGTTCCCCGGCGCCGGCAACTGCAAGGTGAAAGGCGCTGAAGCCACAGTGCTGTCGACGGATGCAATAAGTTTCCCGACAAAGGCCGGCTCAAGCGTGACCATCACCGCCGGCTGAGGCCACTGACTCAAACCGTTCCGGTCTGTTTATTTAAAAGTATATCACATAAGTAGATGTTGAAAATTAGTTTATATCAATTTTTTTGCGTATCTTTGTGTAAACACATAAAGACACATCGCTATCGCAAAAATCAAAGTTATACAACTGACAGACCAACAACGTCTGCAATTAGAGGAAGGCTTTCGCCAAGGCAAGAGCCACGCATACCGCATGCGCTGTCGCGCAGTGCTTCTGAAATCCACCGGCCTGACTTCGGAACAGGTTGGAGAACAGACCGACATGACCCATATATCAGTCAATTCCTGGGTGAAACGCTTCGAGACCGAAGGAATCAAAGGGCTGGAAACACGTCCCGGACGGGGTCGGAAGCCAATAATGGACTGCTCGGACGAAGAGTCGGTACGCAAAGCCATAGAGAACGACAGGCAGAGCGTGAAGAAAGCGAAAGAGGCATGGCAGCAGGCTTCAGGGAAAGAAGCCTCCGAGAGTACCTTCAGGGCTTTTTTATCCGCCTTGGCGCGGGATATAGACGTATAAGAAAACGTCCAAAGGGGAAACCCTCGCCGCAGCTCTATGCGTATAAGACCGAGAAGCTGCAAGAACTCGTACAACAGGAAAAAGATTGTCTCATCGACATTTATTATGGAGATGAAAGCCACATCTGCACCGAGGGATATGTGCCATACGGATGGCAGTTCCGAGGTGAAGATGTCTATATCCCATCTGAAAGAGGTCTGAGACTCAATATTTTCGGCATGATAGACCGCAACAATCGATATGAAGGATTCTCCACAACTGAGAATATGACCGCTGACAAGATTGCCGACTTTCTTGACCGACTTTCTCTCCGTATCCGTAAAAACACTTTTGTTGTCCTTGACAATGCAAGCGTCCACAGATGCAAACTCATGCGGGAACTCCGTCCAATATGGGAGAAACGTGGGTTGTATCTCTTTTTCCTCCCACCGTATAGTCCACATTTGAATATCGCCGAGACGCTCTGGAGAATCCTCAAGGGCAAATGGCTCAGACCTGCGGATTATTGCTCCACAGACTCCCTGCTCTATGCAACTAACCGTGCGTTGGCTGCGCTTGGATCTGAACTCAATATCAATTTTGCCCATGCGGCTTAGTATAAATTAATTTTTACGACTTACTTAACAGTCATAATATAGCAAGAGCCGCGGCATGAGATTTTCATGCCGCGGCTCTTATAGCTTGTATGAAATTCATATTACTTTGCTTTTGAGAGTCTTGTCGGCGTCTTTTTGTTTATTCTTCTCAAAATGGGTATCATATTAAGAGCTTGTTTAATAATAAATGTTGCCGACAGGGTCGTATAGCTTGAGGCGATTTTCGACATGTGACGAAGGAGTGTACTTTATGTACATGACTGAGGAACAGGGCGAAAAGCGGCCAAGATATACGAGACAAAAGGTAACTTTATAACCTACACAATCTCTTGGCTGCTTGTAAGGTAAATGCAAAAATATATAAACTATATGAAACAAATTACCTCTCGTCGGCCATTCGCCGGCATATTTCCGCCCGCTCTTCGGTCGTTATGGAGCCCCATAACTCCCTCATCACAAGCGAAAATCTGTCCGACGACTGACCGCCCTGTCGGCAACATTTATTATTAAACAAGCTCTAAATTTAAACAAGCTCTTATATGTCGGCGAATTTTTGTAACTTTGCGGCTCTGTCGCGGTGAGTGATACCGGGACGGAGCCACACTTGTTTTTCAGCAAATTATACGACTCAATATATTCCGCAAACGATAATAATGAGCAGCCACAATAACGAACATACCAGTATCCACGTAGGACAGATAGAGATACATCCCGATGCCAATATCCGGCGCCCCGACATGGACGCCCTTCCGGTGCTTGCCACCCGCAATCTGGTGCTTTTCCCCGGCGTGCCTATGCCTATCAATATCGAGCGTGAGGTAACACTGTCGACAGCCCGTCTCGCTCAGGAGACAGGTGTGCCGGTAGGTGTGTTCTGCCAACTTGACCCTTCGGACGACAATCCCGATCTCAACCGTCTCAACCAGTATGGTGTTGTGGCCCATGTGCTTAAAGTGTTTGACCTGCCCGACGGCTCGCATGCCGCATTCCTGCATGCCACCGATCGTGTGAAAATCACCGGCCCTGCGACAGGCGAGACCAACGGCGCGTTTCCGATGCGCTGTTCGGCGGAGACCGAGCGCGATGTAAAGCCTCGCAAGAACGACCGCGGATTTGCCAACACGATGGCAGCCATACAGGAGATGATAAAGACTCTACAGTCGCACTCCGACGGCAATCAGGAGTTCATGATGCTCCAGATACCCGATGATGCCGATCCGAGGGTGGCTCTCAACTTCCTGTGCACACAGCTCCCGGTAGCCCTTGCCGCCAAGATGCGCATGATAGGAGAGGGCAATATGAAGGAGCGTGCACGCATACTGCTGGAAGCGCTTGCCGAGCGTGAGCAGATGATGCAGGTGACGGAGAAAATCAAGTCGAACGCCAAAGCCAATTTCGAGCAGCAGCAGCGCCGCGCCTTCCTCCAGAACCAGCTTGCCGCCGTGCGCCAGGAACTGTATGGCGATGAGGACGAGGATATTGCCACACTGCGCCGCAAGGCTGAGGAGACGGCGTTTACCGAGTCGGCCCAGAAGCATTTTGCCCACGAACTTGAGAAGCTGACACGCCTCAGCCAGCAATCGCCTGAGTATAACGTGCAGTATTCATATCTTGAGACTCTGCTGTCGCTCCCGTGGGGAGTGGTGAGTCCGCTTCAGAAAAATTTCGGACAGGCTACCAAAATACTCGACAACGCCCACTACGGTCTGCGCAAGGTTAAGGAGCGTGTGCTCGAACAGATAGCCGTGATGATCAACAATCCTTCGGGCAAGTCGCCTATCCTCTGTCTGGTAGGCCCTCCCGGAGTGGGCAAGACGTCGCTCGGCGCCGCAATCGCGTCGGCTCTTGGCCGCAGATACGAGCGTGTGTCGCTCGGCGGTCTGCACGACGAGGCCGAGATACGCGGTCATCGCCGCACATATATCGGTGCGATGCCCGGCCGCATCATGGAGGCCATGCGCCGCGCCGGCACTACCAACCCGGTGCTTCTGCTTGATGAGGTCGACAAAATCGGCGCCGACTTCAAGGGTGATCCGTCGGCGGCACTGCTTGAAGTGCTCGACCCGGAGCAGAACTGTCATTTCCACGACAATTATATTGATGTCGACTACGACCTGTCGAAGGTGCTCTTCATAGCTACGGCCAACACCCTGTCGACCCTTTCGCAGCCTCTGCTTGACCGAATGGAGATAATCGAGCTGTCGGGATACCTGCTTGAGGAGAAGGTGGAGATAGCCCGAGGCCATATAATACCGCGATTGCTGAAGGAATACAACGTAGACCGTCAGCAGTTGTCGCTGTCGCGCGATGCCATTGCCGCTATAATCGACCGTTATACCGGCGAGAGCGGTGTGCGCCAGCTTGAGAAGGCTCTGGCAGCGGTGGTGCGCAAGTCGGTGCTCAACAAGCTGCAGTGCAACAAATTTCCGTCGCGCATAGCACCGTCGCATCTCGATTCGATACTTGGAGTGCCCCGCTATACCCGCGAGCGCTACGAGGGCAACGATTTTGCGGGCGTGGTCACAGGCCTTGCCTGGACTGCCGCCGGAGGAGAGATACTGTTTATCGAGGCTGCGCTCACACGGTCGAAGGGTGAGAAACTTACACTTACCGGCAATCTCGGCAATGTAATGAAGGAGTCGGCTGCAATCGCCATGCAGTATGTCAAGGCCCATGCCGAGGAATATGGAATAGAGCCGGCTCTGTTTGACTCTTATCAGCTTCACCTCCATGTGCCGGAGGGCGCCATACCCAAGGACGGTCCGTCGGCGGGCATCACAATGGCCACGGCTATCGTGTCGGCATTCACCCAGCGGCGTATCGCTCCGCGTCTGGCTATGACAGGCGAGATTACTCTACGCGGAAAGGTGATGCCGGTAGGCGGCATTAAGGAGAAGATACTTGCCGCCAAGCGTGCGGGCATCACGGATATCATTCTTTCTGAGGAAAACCGCAAGGATATCGCCGATATCGAGAAGCAGTATCTTGATGGTCTCGTATTCCACCATGTCAACACTGTCAAAGAGGTGTTTGACATAGCTTTGCTGCCCGAACTTGTGCCAAATCCTATTGTGTTGAAAGCTACTGAAAAGGAGGAAAATAACACAGAAAAGTGTTAAATATGAGTTAAAGACCGCGGGGATAATAAACGTTCGATTGTTATTCATGTCAGATAATGCATAAGAACAATATTAACTGACTAAATAATTTTCGAAATGAATAAGAAAGTATTAAGTGTCATGATGCTCTGCGCATCTCTTTTCACTCTCTCCGCATCAGCTCAGAATCCCAAAGCCCGCAGCCAGAATGGTCCTCAGGCCAAATGTGCAGTAGAGGCCACATGCAATAACGCTCCTCAGGAGTGCTGCTCTGTACTCTTCGAGGGCATTACCCTTACCGACGCCCAGAAGTCGAAAATACAGGACCTCCAGAAATCACGTGCAGAAAAACGCAAAGCCGTGGCAGCCGAATCGAAGGAGACAGCCAAGGCCGAAAAGCGGAAACTGCGCGAAGAGCGCGACTCAGCCCGCAAGGCCCACAAACGAGCATATCTCGACGGTATGAAGCAGGTGCTTACACCGGATCAGTATGTGATTTTCCTTGAAAACGCTTACATCACTCCTGCTCCGCAGGGTCCGCGTATGGGCGCTCCCGGGCGTCAGCACCACGGCATGAAGCCCGGAAAGATTGCTGCGGGCAAGGACGGAAAGGCAGTTGTGATGTCACGTGACCGCAAGGATGGCAAGATTGCCAAGGCAAAGGTGACAGAGGCCAAGGTGGCACAGGTCAGCGTGGCCGAGTAATATCTCATCCGGAAAGTTTTTTACGGATATAGTATAAACTATTTAATATGAGTTCGATATAAGCAATCAGTACAAAGTCAACTGATTGCTTATATCGAACTCATGTTATATCATGCGGTTCAGCGCTTGATTAGCTTGGCCGAGCGGCGGCTTCCGTCGGCTGTGGCCACGGTCACGACATATGTGCCGGGAGCGAGAGTCTCGACGTTGATTGTGGCTGTGGTGCCGTCGATGGCGGCTTTGGCGGCGGTCAGTGAGCCGATGAGCGAGTATACCTGTACAGCTGTGATTTCCGTGCCTGCCTCAATTGTTGCTGTGCTCAAGGCTAGGTTGGGACGGATGGCCACATTTGCCGTGGTGCTTCCGGCGGCTGTGGGTGCGTCGATGCCCGATGTGCCCCGGTCGAGCGGGAAGCGGGCTATCGCACGTGTCTGGTCGAAAATGTAGTGTCGGGGATAGGACATCGGGTAGCCACCTTCAAATGCCAGCTGCATGGCAAAATCCTCGGCATACTGTGTTGACGACCAGTAGCGCAGGGTGCCCGACCCGTTGAGTGGCGTTGCGCCTATGTTGGTGAATTTCTTGTTGAAAGCCTCACGGCTGGCGGGGTAGGGGTTGGTCTTGTCAGAGGTGTTGTCGGCAGGGTCGGCGGGACGCATGGTGATATTCATTTCCGTCCAGTCGTTGATCTGGTTTGTGCCCTCGGCTGCTCCCGAGGCAACCCATGTCAGTCCGCATGAGGCGGCGAACAGCTGACGCAACTCGCCTATGGCAGGGAGGTACCATTGCAGACCGCCGTCGGTCTTCGACGCGCACCATGCTTCGGCGGCAAATGTATTTTCCCATCCGTTCACACTGCGTATGGCGTCGAGATTGACCAGGCCGTCGGTTTCCGACACTGCTCCCGGCTGACCGGCCGATGCGAGCGACCACTGTAGCTGATCGGCTTCGTCGAGCGACACAATCTTGCCTGTCATGCCGTTTTCGTCCGACGGGTCGACATAGAATACCACACCGATACATGTCTTTCCGGCAACGATACCGCTTGATTCCCAGCTGCCGTTGGAAAAATAATAGTCGCCTACTTTAGCCGCTTTCTGGGCCACGGTGAGGGTATAGTCGGCTTTCACACCACCTACTTCGGCTGTGATAATGGTAGTGCCTGCGCCTAATCCCCGTATCTTTCCTTCGACAGATGCGTCAAATACGGCATAGTCGGGGTTGGAGACACTCCATGTCACGGGCAGGCTCGCGGCTTCGGCGGGCTCAACGATTGCGGCATATGTGCGTGTGCCGCCTACGGCGAGTTTTCCTTCGGTCACAGGATTGCCTACGGTGCCGCTGTTGCTCTTGATGCCGATTTTTACCGATGTCACAGTCTGTGCCATCGCGCACTGTGCGCATGCGGCTGTCATGGCCGCGGCAATTAATGAGTAGAATACTTTCATACGATAATGATAAATGTGTTAAACTGTGTTGCTTTTGAAGAAAAATGGTATTGTAATGCCACAAAGATATGTAAAAATATATAAAAATCAATCCGGAATGCCTGTAAAATGGCATCCCGGATTGATTTTTATGGGATATGTCGTGATTTCCGGTTACTCGGCTATAAGAAGGAAATACTGCTTCTTGCCTTTCTGCACGAGGATGTACTTGCCGGCGAGGAGCATGTCGGCAGTGGCGGGGAGGTTGATGTCGGTTACTTTCTCCTTGTTGATTGACAGACCGTTGCCCTGGGCAAGTTTGCGCAGCTCTCCCTTGCTGGGGAACACGGCGGCTTTCTCGGTAAGGAGGTCGATGAGTTTTGTCTCACCGCTCTCGATGTCGCTCTTTGCAACCTTGAATGTGTCGACGCCTTCGAACACATCGAGCAGAGTGGCCTCGTCGATGCGGTGGAGTTTTTCGGCGGCATCCTTGCTGAAGAGTATCGATGATGCCTCCACGGCGGCCTCATAGGCTTCGGCGCTGTGTACCATAGTTGTGATTTCTTTGGCAAGGCGCTTCTGGATGGGGCGCAGTCCGGGGTCGGCAGCCTGCTCCTTGACGAGTTGCTCTACCTCTTCGCGGGTGAGTTCGGTGAATATCTTTATGTAGCGCTCGGCGTCGGCGTCGCTTACATTGAGCCAGAACTGGTAGAACTTGTAGGGTGATGTGTAGCGCGGGTCGAGCCATACGTTGCCGCTCTCGGTCTTGCCGAATTTGCCTCCGTCGGCCTTGGTGATGAGCGGGCATGTTAGGGCGTAGGCCTCTCCGCCGTTGGTGCGGCGTATCAACTCGGTGCCGGTGGTGATGTTGCCCCACTGGTCGGAACCGCCCATCTGCAGCTTGCAGTTCTTGTTCTGGTTAAGGTAGAGGAAGTCGTAGCCTTGGAGCAGCTGGTAGGTGAATTCGGTAAACGACAGGCCGTCGCGGGCCTCGCCGTTGAGACGCTTCTTCACAGAGTCCTTGGCCATCATGTAGTTGACGGTGATGTGCTTGCCGATTTCGCGGGCGAAGTCGAGGAATGTCCAGCTTTTCATCCAGTCGTAGTTGTTGACAAGCTCGGCTGCGTTGGGAGCATCGCTGTCAAAGTCGAGAAATTTCGACAGTTGTGCCTTCATCCCTTCGATATTGTGGTTGAGGGTATCTTCGGTAAGGAGGTTGCGCTCGGCCGATTTGCCAGAGGGGTCACCAATCATGCCGGTGGCGCCACCGATAAGGGCCATAGGCTTGTGGCCGCAGCGCTGGAAGTGGCGGAGTATCATCACACTGCACAGGTGGCCGATATGCAGCGAGTCGGCAGTGGGGTCAAAGCCGATGTAGGCTGTGACCTGTTCTTTATTTAGCAGTTCTTCGGTGCCCGGCATCATGTCGTGGAGCATGCCGCGCCATCTCAGTTCTTCTACGAAATTCATCGATTTAAATTTGTTTTGTTGTGATTTTGAGTTACAAAATTACTCATTATCCATGTAATTACCCACTTATTCGGCGAAAACTTTCGTGTGCTTCATTTTTGCAATTGCCGATAAAACAGCGTGCACATCCCCACTGCTGCAATTCGCGGCAGTGGGGATGTGCACGTATATATACTATGGAGCCGTTACCAGCGGCCGAAGTGTATGTTGTCGGCTTTGTACTTGTCTTTGGGTTCTCCCTCGTGGGCCGGATAACCTACAGGCACCACTGCCAGAGGGATGATGTTGGCCGGCATGCCGAGACACTCCTGCACAGCCTTTGTGCGCTCGGTCGACGGATATACGCCTGTCCATACGGCTCCCAGTCCGAGAGCATGGGCGGCCAGGAGCAGATTTTCAGTCGCGGCCGACACGTCCTGTATCCAGAATTCGCGGGCTTCCCCTTCGAGAGCCTTGCCCAGGTCGCCGCAGGTGACTATGGCAAGCGGAGCATGCCGCAACATCCTTGCGTAGGGGAGCACTTCGGCCAAAGAGTCGAGCGACTCGCGGCTGTCGATTACCACGAATGCCCAGGGCTGCTTGTTGACTGCGGTCGGAGCCGACATGGCCGCGCGCAAAAGCAGGTCGACTGTGTCGCGGCTGATACTGCGGTCGGGCTGATACTGGCGGATGCTTGTCCGTGTCATTATGTTTTCGACTGCCGGATTGACGGCTTCGTCTGTTGCCGACGGAGCCGGGTCGCTATTTGCTGTAGGATTGCCACATGCGCTCATACTTGTAATCAGCAACGCCAAAACTGTTGCATAAGTAAAACCGTTAAATCTCATCTCTTGTTTAAATTTTTCTATTTTTCTGCAAATATAGCAAATCATGCGGCACTGACAAGCCGATAATAGCCATGCCGTCCACCTTTGAATAATTTTAACCGCTATGCCTACGCTCGGGAGATGGAAATTTATTAACTTTGCGAAACCCTGACTGCATGTCGGGACGGCGATTCTAACCCAACGAACTATCAAGCAATGAAATTCATAAAGGAGAACTCCCGCAGGATTATTACGGCTATGTGGATTCTGTTCGGCCTGTGTCTGGCCGGAGTCACTATTTTCCTGTATCTTGTATATAACGGAGTAATCGGATATATGCCTCCGGTCGAGGAGTTGAAAAACCCAAAGGACCGTTTCGCCTCTATTGTATATTCGGCCGACGGTGAAGAGCTGGGACGCTACTTCAACGGCACCGGCAACCGCGTCTACGTTGACTTCGACGATATTTCACAGAATGTAATCGATGCACTTATCGCTACCGAGGATTCTAGATTTGAGGACCATTCGGGCATCGACCTGCGTGCTCTCGGACGTGTGGCCGTCAAGACCGTGATTATGGGGCAGAAAAATGCCGGCGGCGGCTCCACCATCACCCAGCAGCTTGCCAAACTGCTCTATTCCCCGTCGAGCGACGGGCTGATGCAGCGCGCTCTTCAGAAGCCTATCGAATGGATGATTGCCGTAAAACTCGAGCGCTTCTATTCGAAGGACGAGATTATAAAGATGTATCTCAATCAGTTCGACTTTCTTTACAACGCCGTGGGCATCAAGTCGGCTGCATACGTGTATTTCGGCAAAGACCCCAAGGACCTAAATATCCAGGAGGCTGCCACTCTGGTCGGAATGGTCAAAAACCCCTCCTACTACAATCCGGTGCGTAAGCCTGAGCGCACACGCGACCGCCGCAACGTGGTGCTTGAGCAGATGTATAAGGAGGATATGATTTCCAAGGCCGAGCTTGACTCGCTGCGGGCTCTCCCGCTTGAACTGAACTTCCACCGTGTCGATCACAAGGAAGGTCCTGCGCCATATTTCCGCGAGGAACTGCGCCGCATGCTGCGCGCCAAGCATCCCGTACGCTCCGACTACAGAGGCTGGGAGAAGCAGAAGTTTATCGACGACTCAATTGCCTGGGAGACCAACCCCCTCTACGGATGGATTGAGAAAAATCCAAAACCCGACGGAACAAGATACGACATCTACACCGACGGCCTCAAGATTTACACCACAATCGACTCGCGCATGCAGCGCTATGCCGAAGAGGCTGTCACCGAGCATCTCGGACAGACACTCCAGCCAAGTTTCTTCCGCGAGAAAAAAGGAGTGAAGGGTGCCCCCTATACCACCAACCGCGAGGAACTGTCGTCGGCTCAGCTCGTAGCCCTTATCGACAAGGCCGTGAAGCAGACCGACCGCTACTACCAGATGAAGAAGGCCGGGGCATCGGAGGCCGAGATTAAGAAGGCGTTCGCCACAAAGCAGGATATGAAGGTGTTCAGCTACAACGGCATGATCGACACGCTCATGTCGCCCATCGACTCGCTGTTCTATACAAAACACTTCCTCCGCGCCGGATTCATGTCGATGGAGCCTGTGACCGGACATGTCAAGGCCTATGTCGGCGGCCCCAACTTCTCTGCATTCCAGTATGATATGGTGTCGACCGGACGTCGCCAGATCGGCTCTACAATCAAGCCGTTCCTATACACATACGCCATGGAGGAGGGTTTCACACCCTGCGACCAGCTGCTCAACGAGCAGCCTACCATCTACGACGAGCTCGGACGCCCGTGGACGCCGCGCAATGCCGGCAGTGCGCGTGTAGGTGAGATGGTCGACCTCCGCTGGGCTCTTACCAACTCCAACAACTGGATTTCGGCACGTCTGATGTCACAGTTGTCGCCGGCCACGCTCGCACGCAACATGCACAACTTCGGCATCACCAACAAGCTCGACCCGGTTATCGCCCTCTGTCTCGGCCCGTGCGACGTGTCGGTCAAGGAGATGGTCACCGCCTACTCGGCGTTCGCCAACAAGGGCATGCGTGTCGACCCTGTGTTTGTCACATCCATCGCCGACAACAACGGCAATATCATAAGCGAGTTCACACCGCGCCATACCGAGGTGATATCGACCGACGCATACTACAAAATACTCTCCATACTGCTCAACGTAGTTGACGGCGGTACCGGTAACCGTCTGCGCCGTCCCCCCTACAATCTTACGGCTCAGATGGGCGGCAAGACCGGAACCACCAACTCCAACAGCGACGGCTGGTTCATGGGATTCACTCCCCAGCTCGTATCGGGCACATGGGTAGGAGGCGAGGAACGCTACATCCACTTCAACGGCATGGCCATGGGGCAGGGCGCATCGATGGCACTCCCCATCTACGGTAAATTCATGCAGAAAGTATACGCCGACCCGACTCTCCCCTACAAGCAGGACGCCAAGTTTACATTCCCCGCCAATGTCAACCTATGCGAGAAGGAATATTACGGAGAGTTTGCCGACGAGCAGGAGGAGACCGGCGAATCAATCGAGGGCGTGTTTGACTGATTTACTGAGGCATGAGCAAAATAAAAGAGATAATAAAGAATCTGTTGGGACGCTACTACTCCCTGCGCTACAATATTATTAACAGCGGAGGGCTGTATGTGGGCATGGGTACAAAGATTGTCAACCGCGGCCATCTGTCATGCGGCCGGGGAGTGAAGATACGTCCGTCGGTCTACCTGTGCTGCGACCATAATGCCCGGCTCGTCTTTGGCGACAATTGCGAGATTGGCAACCATTCCACCATATTTTCCTATGGCGAGATTGTGTTCGGTGATGGTGTTCTTACAGCCCCGAATGTGCATATAGTCGATCACAACCATGAATACGAAGATCCCTTCACACATATCTATAAGCAGGGCGTGCGCTACAATCCCGGCGATCGCGTGGTGATAGGCGACGGTTCCTGGCTCGGCAAGAACGTGGTTGTGATAGGCAATGTGTCTATCGGCAAGAATTGTGTCATTGCCGCCAATTCGGTAGTAACCAAGGATGTGCCCGACTACTCTATTGCCGCAGGTATCCCCGCCCGTGTGATAAAGCGCTACGACTTCGACCGCAAAGAATGGGTAAAACTCCAATGAATTGCTGTGAAAAATCAAGAGTCCATAAATCGCCGGCAGTCGATTATACATTGTCGAGCGGGAGGTCGCGCAGCAGTATCTTGTCGCACATGTCGATGGTGCGTAGCGTATTGTCGGTGATTACTTTTATTATATCGGCGAATTCCTTCTGAAAGCCCGGTATGAATCCGTTGGCGCCCTGCGAGTTGAGCTTGCCGAGCACATATCCTAAAGTCACCTTTCCCGGGTCGGTGGCAGGCTGGTAGGCATATATGTCCTCGCCCACGGCCACAGGCGACAGCAGCCGCGCCATCACCATCTCGTCGATAAGCTGGGTGATAAGCCTCGACGGCATATGGTAGTTTGCGGCAAAGTCGGTGACGGTGAGCGGAGGCCGCCCGTCGTCAAAGCGCTTGACGGTTATGGCCATTATCACCACCGCAATCTGGCGCTTGTAGTCAAGCGATATGGTCGATATGTCGTTGGAGAAGTTAAACTGGAATATGTTTTGCGACGAGTAGCACAGCACAGCCCCCGCCAGTGTGATTGTCCATACCAGCTGGAGCCATATCAACAGCAACGGCAGGAATGCGAACGAGCCGTAGATGGCATTGTACTTCGACACATATATCTGTCCCGAAAGAAACAGATACTGGAGTATCTGGAACGCCGTGCCCGCGAATATCCCGCTTAGAAAAGCGTTCTTAAACCTCACCTTGGTGTTGGGAAACGCAAGATACATCCCCGTGAACGACATCCATGTAAGCACAAACGGAGCCACGTCGAGCGCTACCTTCAGCGCCGGAGTGATGAAGTGGAGCCGCGGATTGTCGACAAGGGCGTAGCTCGCCATCACCGATATTCCGCTTGAGCATATCATGAGTATCGGCAGCAGAAACATTATTGCGGTATAGTCGATTACCTTGCGGCCGAACGAGCGCGCGTGGGTCACTCCCCACACCGTGTTGAACGTATCCTCGATGTTGCTCATCAGGGATATCATGGTCCACAGCAACACCACGATGCCTACACCGACAAACAGCCCCTGTGAGGCCTGCTGCATATAGCCGCTCACAAATTCGATACCAGCCTCAAGCGCATGCTTTTGCGACGGCAGAGCCTGGAAGAGCTGAGTCTGGAGCAGATTCTCGAATCCGAATCCGCGCCCGATTGCAAACAGAAGTGCCAGCGCCGGCACTATGGCCAGCAGGGTATTGTAGGTGAGGGCCGACGCGCGGTTCTGAAGGTCGGTGTTGAGAAACGACCGCACCGTCAGATTGATTGTCTTTATGGTGTTGATGCGCCAGCTGCGGCGCGTGTCGCTCCACACCCCGGTGGTGCAGTAGGCCATAAATGCCTTTGTGCGTATCAAGGCAAGCCGCATGAAAGCGCTTCCGCGGCTTATCATATTTGATATTTTGCTCTTCTTCTTCATTCCTGGAGGTCGATGTAAAGCAAGTTGTGAGAGTTCTATTACGTACTTATACAAAAGTAAACAAAATATATAGTGATATTTATTGAGGTGTCGAAAAAAATATGTAGCTTTGATGTCGGCGGGATGTGGCGGCACTCCCGCCGACATCAGTCCGAATACCTTAAACATCATCATAACTGACCAAAACATGACACCCCAGGACAAAACTACACTCGAGGAGAAAGGAATCGCTCCCGAGCTCCTCGAAAGCCAGCTGAAACGCTTTGAGACAGGTTTCCCATATCTACGTATCGTCGACTCGGCCCGCGTGGGCAACGGCATACTCGCTCTTGACGACGCCGCCCGGCAGCAGGCCGTCGACCGTTGGCAGCAATATCTCGCCGATGGCGGACAGGTCTATAAATTCGTGCCGGCTTCCGGAGCCGCATCGCGTATGTTCAAGTCGCTCTTCGCCTATCTCGACGGCGAGGCCGACACTCCCAAGCCGGGCAGCGACGTAGAGCAGCTCATCGACCGCATCGCCGATTTCGCTTTCTTCCCCGAACTCGACGAGACATGCACACGCCTCTATGGCAAGGACATCGCCGCTCTCAAGGCTGAAGGCCGCACCAAGGAGATTGTCGCCGCCCTGCTCAACAAGGAGGGCCTCAGCTACGGACAGCTCCCCAAGGGTCTGCTCAAATTCCACTCCTATGCCGAGGGTGCGCGCACACCTCTGGAGGAACACCTCGTGGAAGGCGCCCAGACTGCCACCGACAAGGATGGAAACGTCAACCTCCACTTTACCGTGTCGCCCGAACACCGCGCTCTCTTCGAACAGAAGATTGCCGCCGCCGTGCCCGGATTTGAAAAAGCCCTCGGCGTGCACTACCACATATCGCTCTCCGAGCAGAAAAAATCGACCGACACCGTTGCCGCCAATCCCGACAACACCCCCTTCCGCGAGGACGGCAAGCTCCTCTTCCGCCCCGGCGGTCACGGCGCTCTCATCCAGAATCTCAACGATATCGATTCGGCTGTAGTGTTCATCAAGAATATCGACAACGTGGTGCCCGACTCGCAGCGCGAAGCCACTCTCCAGTATAAGAAGGTGATAGCCGGATGTCTTATCGAGACTCACGACCGCATCGCGCGCTATATCGACATGATTGACCGCGGCGCCTATACCATCGACGACGTGCGCGAGATGATAGCCTTCATGCACGACACCCTCAACATACGCGACGAAAAGCTCAAGCAGCTTGAAGATGCCGACCTCGTGCTCTATATCCGCGCCAAGCTCGACCGTCCACTGCGCGTGTGCGGCATGGTGCGCAACGAGGGTGAGCCCGGCGGAGGCCCCTACATCACCTACAACCCCGACGGCTCGACATCGCCCCAGATTCTCGAAAGCACACAGATCGACCCCGCGTGCGCCGAGTATAAGGAGATGGTGGCAAAGGCCACACACTTCAATCCCGTCGACCTCGTATGCTACATAAAGGATGTCAAGGGAGCCAAGTACAATCTTCCCGATTACGTCGACCCCGACACCGGCTTCATATCCTCCAAGTCGCGCAACGGACGCGAGCTCCGCGCCCTTGAGCTACCGGGTCTCTGGAACGGCGCTATGAGCGACTGGAACACTATATTTGTCGAAGTGCCCATCGCAACATTCAATCCCGTCAAGACCGTCAACGATCTCCTCCGTCCCGTACACCAGGCCTGATTCAGCCAGTCATAATCCCGTAACATCGACACCCCCGCTACTGAAATCAGTAGCGGGGGTGTCGATGTTATGGAGTTTTGTAGTTGACCCCTAATCCTTTGCGTAGTGGATTTGCTACAATGTGACTACTATGCAAAGGCGGGAAAAAAATAATGGAAGCCCGAAAAGGCTTCCATTAGGTTGATAGGGTGAGGTGTGGGGGTCGAACCCACGACCTTCGGAACCACAATCCGACGCTCTAACCAACTGAGCTAATCTCACCATATGTTCTGTTCTTCAAGTCTGCGCTCAGGCTTGCTGTTTTGAACGGTGCAAAGGTACGCACTCTTTTTTATTCTTCCAAATTTTCTTGAGATTTTTTTGCAAAAAAATCTCAGAGTTCACAGAGTTCACAGAGTTCTCAGAGTACTCGGAGAACTCAGAGTTCTCTGAGAACTCTGAGATTATTTTTTCTGAGAATTGCGATATTCGATGCGTCCGCGGGTCATCTGCTCGCGGATACCTCCATTGATGAGGAAATCGCGTTTTTGTCGTTCGATGAGCCGATGCAGCAACACATCTGCCTGATGTATGAGAATTATAGCGATATTGGCTACTGTCTCGTCACTCCTTACTTTCACGGCCTCGCGATAATCTGCCGAGTCGGCATGTGTCGCACAATATCTGCGTGTCTGGAGAGCTTTCCGGCTGTCTTTATGCCACAGTTTCAGCTCGCGTACACGCAAATAATCTTCATAATCCACCAAAAGCTCCTGCAAACTGGCTTTTGCAACGTTGGTCAGCTTTATCTCGGTCTCTTTGGATGTCGTCCCGGCAGCGCTTCCTTCTGCGATGTTCTGTTTACCGCTTCGGGCGGCCTGCACCATCTGGTCGATTGTACGATCCCCTTTCGAAAGAAAACGGCGTGTAAATATGTATGTTATGTCATAGATTATTTCTGTGACTCTAAATACTCGGAGCCGGCGGTAATGACCTTGTTGTGGAATGAATTTTTCCATTGAGGAGATGTGTTAATGATTGACCGTAGTGAATATTGCTTCAAGGCAGGCTGTTATTGCATTGTCATGCCTGCGAATTTAGTGAAATATCCTGAGATTTATTGCATAAATCTCAGAGTTCTCAGAGTACTCTGAGAACTCCAAAATATTGCCTGATAAAAATCGACGATATGTTAGCCAATATCTTGACTATGATGACAAGATGCTTGAGGGTGACGTTGAAGGTTATTATTAATGATTGATAAAGCGCCCCTGAAAGGAGAGTTGGTTTCTCTCCTTTCAGGGGCGTGTATGTGAATTGCTTACATCTCAGTCTTTAGAGATGTTTCTCTTCTTAGAAGCAGTAGCCGAGAGAGATTTTCAGGTCGCTGCTGTTGACTTTGGCTTTTTCGTATTTGAAGGCGGGGATGAAGTCGGTACCGTATTCTACACCGAGGTAGAAGGCGTTGTACTGGAGCCCTGCGCCGATATGCCATCCCATCTGGAAACGATTCCAGGTAGCATCCTTGCTGCCCATGTCATCTTTGCTGAATACGCTTAACCAATCTCCCTCAGAATCAGGCAGATTATTATCCTCAATAAATTCATCAAGATTTCTATATTCTTCGGGATCATAGCCGTAATCAAAATCTGCCTTCATGCGGCCTGTAAGGTTAAACTTGAAGTTGAGGCCTACATATGGCGATACCGATACTCCGTCGGCAATAGCAAACTTGTAAGCGAAGTTTACAGGCACCTGGAGATTGATGAATTGCTTTTTGTTGTTGGCTTGAATCCATCCGTCATATAGGTCCACTTTTTTGCCGGTATCGGAGCCGAAGCCGAAGTTGAGGTTAAGGCCGGTCTCGACAAACATGGGCAGTGTGCTGCTCACGCTGAAGCCATGGATGTAGTTGAGGCCGAATCCATTGAGCCCGAAGTCGCTGTCGGAGCCTCCGGCCTCCTTGTTGAATCCGAAGTGTGTGTTGTTGTACGATACTGAGATGCGGTTGTAGTCGTCGAGATCGGTTGATGCAGTGTTGGAGCCGGTGTTGGCAAACTGTGCCGACGCGCTTGCCGCGGTGGCGAGTGCACCTGCGAGCATGATTGCTTTTAAACTTTTCATTGTCGTGTCTCTGATTGGAAATTATTAATAAATATGAAATAAGATGCTGAAGTCGTTATGATGGCTTCAATGCCTCTGTGCTTATTCGGTGAATGTCATGCGCCATATGTTGGCTGTGGCGTCGGCATCTCCACGCTGCGATATGAAGTAGATGTTTCTGCCGTCGTGGCTCCATATGGGGCTGAGGTCGTCGGCGGCATGGTGGGTAAGCTGGCGCAGGTCGGTCCCGTCGATGCGGCATACATATATGTCGGTATTGTGGTAGGCGACACCCTGGCCCTCCACTACCGATGAGCCTACGAATACAATCCAGCGCCCGTCGGGCGATATCATCGGGGTGGTGAAACTTTTGTCGGTGGCCGATACGATGCATTCCTCCACTCCGGTGTCATAGTTGATTTTCCATAATTCGGCATTCCCGCCGGGTGTCTGGCGCGATACTATCAAGGCGCTCTCTTTGTTCACAGGGCAGGGGTTCTGGCCCGGCGAGTAGTTCGACAGGAAGTTGTCTTTCAGATTGTAGCTCCATATGCTGCATCCGCCTTTGTTTTCGGTGCGGGCGAAAAATACCATGGCCGAGCCGGGGGCCTGGATGGGTGAATAGTCGTTGGCGCCCGATGTTATCTGACGGCACACATAGCCGTTGGAGGCGTCGGTTGAGAATATCTGGGTCGTTTTCCCTCGCGATTCTGAGAAATAGAGGGTTTTACCGTCGGGCGAGAAGGAGAAATCTATCACTCCCGTGCGGTTTGTGCGCTGGCGCGAAGAGCCTTGTTTCGCAAGGTCTTTCAGAAATATGTTGGTCGTGTTGTTGCGAAACGACAGGTAGGCTATGTTGTTGGTGTTGGGCATAAGGCTGAGCACCCGGTTGGTGAACCAGTCGACACGCTTTCCCGTGCGTTTAACCTTTGGCAGGCATACAAAGTCGCTGTTGACCGATATCTTGGTGAGCTCCAGGCCGCTCTCTTCCGGAACGCTCACCACCGAGAAGTCGACTGTGGCAGCATGCATGGCTGTTGCTGTGGCAAGCATGGCAAGCGATAATGACATTATGGAGAGACTTCTGCGTATTGATTGAGGCATGGCAATAAGCTGATGTGATATGTGGTGTTGTAAATGGGTGATAAACCGATAAATTTTAAATTTTGTGCAAAGATGTAAAAAAAAGTTATTTTGCCGCCGATTTGTAGTTAATTAGTGTTAAATATATTTAATTGCGGAATGGGTGGTTATATATACAGCAAGAGGCGTATCATGGCCCGACCGTTGTGGCGGGCATGATACGCCTCTTGTAGAGAGGTATTGCGATATGCTTGGATGTTGCTTAGAGAGTGGCTAAGCGGATGCTTAGCGTACGAGCTGCTTCGACACGGAACGTGAGCCGTCGGCATGCACGGCTGTGCGTATCACTACACTGCCAGGAGCGGGCTCGATGATGCGGCGCCCTGCGAGGTCGGTGTAGATTACGGATACTACAGGCGATTCGCTGTCGGAGATTCCGGGCACGCACTCGATACTTGAGGTGGCGCTTACCTGCATCACTGCCGATTCGGCGCCCTCTTCTGTCATTCCGAAGAAATTAAGATAGTCGGTGCGCACGGAATAGCCGTAGGTCTTGCCCGACTCAAGGCCGGTGAATGTGTGGGAGGTGCCGTTGACGGTGGCCGATTCGAGTTTCTTGTACGACTTCTGACCGGGAGCGAGTGTCTGGTACACCTTTATGTCGTCGAGCATGAATTTCTTCAGATTCTTCGACTCGAAGTGCACAGTGGCTCCGTCGTATGCTCCCGAGAGAGTCACGGTCTCGTCGATAATGCCGTCGGCAGGCACGTCAAATACTTTGGCGCGGGCTTCGTCGTATTCGCCGATGTATACCGTAATCTGGTCCTCTGAGGGCTTGCTGCTCTGCAGGCGGAAAGATATTGTGGCATCGCCTTCGGCAAAGCCGAGGGCCGGAGTCACCATGGTGCCTCCGCCGTAGGGGCGTCCGCCGAGAATCATTCCGTCGAATGTGCCGAACATGCCTTTGGCCACGATGGCCGAATTGACACTCCATCCGGGCATTTCTGTATAGTCGTCGGCCGAGATGCGCTCTATCGGTGAGTCGAATGTGCCTGAAGTGGCTTTGTCAAAGCTGTCCTCAAGCAGGATGTTCTCTAACGGTTCGCCCTGTGCTACGGTGATGCTTCTGATGAAGAATTTCTTCAGATTCTTCGATTCGAAGCGGATATAGTCATCGGCAGTACCTCCTGAGATCTCAAACGACTCGGTGACGATGCCGCTCTCGGGTACTGTGATTACATGGGCCTTGTCGGAAGAGAATGAACCGATATACACTGTGATGACATCTTCGGGAGTGGCGTGCATCGACAAGGTTATGTTCAACTTGCCGTTGTTGGCCGAGAAGTCGGCGTTGGGTGATAACATCTCGCCTCCGATGGGACGTCCGCCTCGCACGGCTCCGTCGGCTACACCAAACATGCCGTCGGCTACCAGACAGGTCACGCCCTTCCAGCCTTTGGTGTCGGTGTACTCGTCGAGCGATTCAACAGTGGTAGGATTGTCGAATGTGCCGCCACTGCATTTTGCGCCGTTCTCGCTTATCTGGCATATGCCGTCGGCCGAGATAATCTCGTAGTTGGTCACTACGTAGGAGGAGGCTTTGGGATTGGCCTCCCAGTTGGCGGTATATGAACTGGGGGTTACTGACGATGCCGGTTTCAGCACTGTAGGCACGAGGCTGTCGAGATGAAGTATCTCGGAAGCTGCCGATATATCTTCGCCGCCGATAGCCTTTACGCTGGCATAGTAGTTGGTGGCGGGGTCGAGGCCGCTCACTTTCATTGTTGTGGCGGTCGAGGCCTCGTGGTCCATTATATATATGTTGGGACGGTAGGTGTTTACCACGGTCGATATCGTCATGGTGCCTTCGCCGGTAGGCTCGCTGCCCGATGGGCCGGCCTCTATGTAGATACACTGGGTGAACTCGTCGACAGGATAGCCGCCAAATATTTCGTAGGTGGATACCTGATTGGTGACGGCAAGCTGACCCATATATATTTCGCCACGGAATATCGAGCTGATTTCGTGGCTGGCATCCGCCTGGCGGAAGATAAGCGGGAGCGTTTTGTCATTGTCGATGCCGGTGGTGCCGCTTATAGTATAGTTGATTACCGCTTTGTCAAGATGTCCGTTGACGACCGGTGTGTATAATACAGGATTATCCTTGTTGATAATTTGGTTTACATACTGTGCCTCGGTAGTGCTCTCTCCCAGATGCCATACCGATACCTCATACCCTGTGGCGCCCTCTACGGCTTCCCATGTCAGAGTAAGCGAGTGGCCGTCGTAGCCGCTCTGTGCAAGCCCGGCCGGTGGAGCTATCGCACTCGCTCCGGTAGGGATACCGGCCATAGCTAATAAACAAAGTAAAGAATTTCGCATTTTTTTGTTGTGAAAATAAAAAAATAATGATTGAATTAGAAAACGAGTGTAAATTTAGCTCAAATTTAATTATAGACCAAATACTTA
The DNA here is from genome assembly GCF_002201515.1 of Muribaculum intestinale. Lineage (NCBI taxonomy): Bacteria > Pseudomonadati > Bacteroidota > Bacteroidia > Bacteroidales > Muribaculaceae > Muribaculum > Muribaculum intestinale. The sequence continues at coordinate 343,458 of NZ_CP021421.1, read as the reverse complement.
CTGATATAATACACTTTTCTATATAAAACCGGGCTGCCCCGTGATGATTATGCAGGGCAGCCCGGTTTATGGCATGTTGTGGAAAATCAATATCCGGTGTAGGTGTGGGGCGACAGACGGTGCAGCTCCTCTTTCACCTCGGCCGACACGTTGAGTGTGTCGATGAAGGCTGCGATGCTCTCGGCTGTCACTGTAGTGTTGACGCGTGTGAGTTCCTTGAGTGTCTCGTATGGCTTGGGATATCCTTCGCGGCGCAAGATGGTCTGTATGCCTTCGGCCACTACGTTCCACATGCCGTCGAGGTCGCGGTTGATGGCGGTCTCGTTGAGCAGGAGTTTGCCGAGTCCCTTGAGGGTCGAAGCGATGGCAATCATCATGTGGGCCATAGGCACACCGACGTTGCGCAGCACGGTCGAGTCGGTAAGGTCGCGCTGCAGGCGGCTTACGGGCAGTTTCGACGCGAGGTGGTCGAGTATGGCGTTGGCGATGCCGAGGTTGCCCTCGGAATTTTCGAAGTCGATGGGGTTGACCTTGTGGGGCATGGCCGATGAGCCTACCTCTCCGGCCTTGATTTTCTGCTTGAAGTACTCCATCGATATGTACTGCCACATGTCGCGGTCGAGGTCGAGGATGATGGTGTTGATGCGGCGCATGGCGTCGAATATGGCAGCCAGATTGTCGTAGTTGGATATCTGGGTGGTGTATTCCTCGCGTTCGATGCCGAGACGCTCGCTGAGGAATGTGGCCGCGAATTTGCGCCAGTCGATTTCGGGATATGCCGTAAGGTGGGCGTTGAAGTTGCCTGTGGCGCCGCCAAACTTGCCGCTGACGGTTGTGGCGTCGAGCATGGCGAGCTGTTTGCGCAGGCGGTAGCTGAACACGCGTATCTCTTTTCCGAGACGTGTGGGCGATGCGGGCTGGCCGTGGGTCTTGGCGAGCATGGGTAGGTCGGCCCACTCGTCGGCGCGTGCCTCAAGATGCTCGATGAGCTCTACGAGCATGGGACGGTATGCCTCGGCGATGGCTTCCTTAACCGACATGGGCACTGATGTGTTGTTGATATCCTGCGAGGTAAGGCCGAAGTGGATAAACTCTTTTACGCCGGTAAGGCCGAGGGTGTCAAACTTCTCCTTGAGGAAGTATTCCACCGCCTTTACGTCGTGGTTGGTGACGGATTCTATCTCCTTGATGCGCTGTGCGTCAGCAGTCGAGAAGTCCTTGTAGATGGCGCGGAGGGCGGGAAACAGGGCGTGGTCTACCTCCGACAGCTGGGGGAGAGGTATCTCGCAGAGGGCGATGAAATACTCAACCTCCACGCGCACGCGGTAGCGGATGAGAGCATATTCTGAGAAGTACTGGTCGAGAGCCGCGCATTTACCGCGGTAGCGTCCGTCGACGGGCGATATGGCTGTAAGTTGTGAAAGTTCCATTGCTTATTGTATGAGGGGGATGATGTGGTGAAAAAATGGCCATAGCCCCAAGGCAGGGGCTATGGCATGAGATTATTTACGGGCGATGTAGATGGTACACACGCCGAATGTGAGAGGATGGTGCTCTGTGGCCGAGAATCCGGCTTCGCACATGAGGGCGAGCATCGATTCGCCCTGAGGCACCGCAGCGATGCTTTCGGGCAGATAGCTGTAGGCGCGCACGTCGCGGCTTACGATACGCCCCGCCAGGGGTATGATATGGCGGGTGTAGAAGCGGTAGAGTGGTTTGACCAGCGGCGATGTCGGTGTCGACAGCTCGATTACACAGAGTGTGCCGCCGGGCCTCAGCACACGGTACATCTCGCGGTATCCCCGGAGCAGATGCTCGAAGTTGCGCACTCCGTAGGCGGCGGTGACGATGTCGTAGGTCCCGTCGGGCATGGGGAGGTGGAGGCAGTCGGCGGCGAGAAATGTCATCTTTGTTCCCGAGGCGGCGGCTCCGGTGTCGGCGGATGCCTTGCGGCGCGCCACCTCAAGCATGCCTTCGCTCAGGTCGATGCCTGTCACTGTAGCCGGGCGGAGCGAGCGGGCAAGCAGCAGGGCAAGGTCGCCTGTGCCTGTGGCCACGTCGAGTATGTCGGCATGGGGCCCGGAGGCAAGCATGCGCACTGCCTTGCGACGCCACAGCCGGTCGATGCCGAAGGTCATCATCCGGTTCATGAAGTCGTAGGCGGGAGCTATGGAGTCGAACATGTCGCGCACCTGCTCTGTCTTGCATCGCGTGTCGCCTCGGTAGGGGTTGACGCGCTCGGCTTTTACATCCATAAGAGTCTGTTATTTGCGGGCTTCAAGCCAGGCTGTCACTGACTTCTCGATGCGCGAGGCTATGTCGGCTGTCTCTGCGTCGCGGTCGAATTTCTCGCCGGTGATGTGCTCGTACAGTTCGATGTAGCGGTCGCTTACCGACTCGCAGTAGGCGTCGGTCATCTCGGGCACCTGCTGGCCCTCTTTGCCCATGAAGCCGTTTTCGATAAGCCACTGGCGCACAAACTCTTTTGAGAGCTGCTTCTGGGGCTCGCCCTTGGCGAAGCGCTCCTCGTATCCGTCGGCATAGAAGTAGCGCGACGAGTCGGGTGTGTGGATTTCGTCGATGAGGTATACCTTTCCGTCGCGTTTTCCAAACTCATATTTGGTGTCGACAAGTATCAGACCATGCTTTGCGGCGATTTCCGAGCCGCGCTTGAAGAGCTCGCGGGTGTACTCTTCCATCTGCTCGTAGTCGGCTTTGTCGACGATGCCCTGGGCGATGATTTCCTCGCGCGAGATGTTTTCATCGTGTCCGGCCTCGGCTTTTGTGGTCGGGGTGATGATTGGTTCGGGGAATTTCTCGTTCTCCTTCATCCCGTCGGGGAGGCGTACGCCGCATATCTCGCGGCATCCTGCCTGATAGTCACGCCATGCGCTGCCGGTGAGGTAGCCGCGGATAATCATCTCCACGCGGAATCCCTCGCACTTGAGTCCGACTGTCACCATCGGGTCGGGAGTGGCGAGCTTCCAGTTGGGTACTATGTCGGCTGTGGCGTCGAGGAACTTTGCCGCAATCTGGTTGAGCACCTGTCCCTTGAAGGGTATGCCTTTGGGGAGAATCACGTCAAATGCCGATATGCGGTCGGTGGCGACCATCACCATGATGTCGTCGTTGATGTCGTAGACGTCGCGTACTTTACCGTGGTACACGCTCTTTTGGCCGGGAAAATTGAAATCGGTCTTGGTAAGTGTCTGTGCCATTGCTGTTATGATGTGATAGTTGTGATTGAATTCGTGGTTGTTGGCGGTCAGTCGGAGAGTTCCGGCTGTTCCGGGGTGTCGCGTTGGGATTTCATTTCATCGTCGTAATGCTGGTAGGCCTCTACGATGCGTTGCACGAGATGGTGGCGCACGATATCCTTTTTGCCAAACTCCACCATGCCGATACCCTCTACGCCGTTGAGCACGTGGAGGGCCTGCACGAGGCCTGAGCGTACCGAGCGCGGGAGGTCGATCTGGGTCACGTCGCCGGTGATTATCATCTTGGCGTTCATGCCCAGTCGGGTGAGAAACATCTTAATCTGGTGGGTGGTGGTGTTCTGGGCCTCGTCGAGCACGATGACGGCGTCGTTGAGTGTGCGTCCGCGCATGAATGCGAGGGGAGCTATCTGGATTACGTTGTTGTCCATGTATTCCTTGAGCTTTACGGCCGGAATCATATCTTCGAGTGCGTCGTAAAGCGGCTGGAGGTAGGGGTCGATTTTGTCCTTCATGTCGCCGGGCAGGAATCCGAGTTTTTCTCCGGCCTCGACTGCCGGGCGCGAGAGGATAATCTTGCGCACCTCACGGTTTTTCAGCGCTCTGACAGCCAAGGCAATGGCTATGTAGGTCTTGCCTGTACCGGCGGGGCCGAGGGCAAATGTGAGGTCGTTGTGGATAAATGCGTCGACGAGTTTCTGCTGGTTGGGGTTGCGTGCGGCGATAGGCTTTCCGTTGATGCCGTAGATGATTACGTCGTCGCGTTTCATCTCTTTCGGGGAGTGGCCTTTTACGATGTCGAGGATTACGTCCTCGGGCAGTTTGTTGTAGCGTGAGCAGTAGTCTTCGAGCTCTTTTATGCGCTTTTCAAACTGTGCGGTCTCCTCTTCGTCGCCGATAACTTTTATTACCTGTCCGCGTGCGGCCATGCGCAGTTTCGGGAACAGATTCCTGATTAACTGCATGTTGCAGTTGTTTACCCCGTAAAAACTTACGGGATCCACGCTGTCGATAATTATAATACGCTCAATCATCCGTGAATCGTGAAATATGTTTACAAAGTTACAACAAATCTCGGATACGGAATGATTTTCAGCATGCAATTTTCAGATGATAATCTGAGAGCTTGAAGTCATCTTGACATCAAGCTCTTATTCGGAGACAAAACAAACACTGAGACACCGTTCCCCGGTATTTGTTGACAACGCCGGGCTACGCCGGGCATTTTGAGGGATGGGGCACCAACCTATGGTTGCGAACCGCTAACGCGGCTCTTACCATAGGCTAACGTTGTGGACGCCCCTAAAGGGGCTATGCGCTAACGCGTCGGGTTGTGGATGGAGCCCGAATATTGTGGAACGTGGTCTTAGAAACTGTTTAAATTTATATGATACCGATTTTGATATGGATTGTCAGATGGATTTTTGCTTGTGATGAGGGAGTGTAGCAGTAGCTACATGACCGAAGAACAAACGAAAAGACGCCGACAAGACTCTCAAAAGCAAAGTAATATGAATTTTAAACAGTTTCTTAATTTTTGACGAGGTCCATGCCGCGTCGGATGGCCTGCTCGTTTAGTGGGAGCAGGTGGTGGTGACGCTCAGGGAGGGTCTTTTTAAGCCCGCGCAACACGGCGTCGACATCGACCACCGGTTTCATGCCGAGAATGGCACCAAGTACAATCATGTTGTATGTCTTGGAGTTGCCCATCTCTACGGCTGCATCCATTGCCGGTATCTCGCGTACGATTATGTCGGTGCGCTCGGGGCGGCGGTGTATGCCGTAGGCATCGTATATGAGGAGTCCGCCGGGCTTTACCTTAGACTCGAATTTGTCGAGGCTCTGCTGGTTGAGCACTACGGCTGTGTCGTAGGTGTCGAGCACGGGCGAGCTAATCGGAGTGTCGCTGAGGATTACGGTGACGTTGGCTGTGCCTCCGCGCTGCTCGGGGCCGTAGGCCGGCATCCATGTCACTTCCAGATTGTTCATAAGCCCTGCGTATGCGAGTATCTTTCCCATCGAGAGTACTCCCTGTCCGCCGAAGCCCGATATGATGATTTCTTCTTTCATGCTGGGTGTCTTTTAGCTCTTAACTCTTATTGGTCGAGGGTATTTTTGAGGTCGCCGAGAGGATAGGCTGGGAACATGTTCTGCTCCATCCACTCATTTGACTTGGCGGGCGACATTTTCCATCCGGAGTTGCATGTGCTTACCACCTCGACCACAGATGTTCCGCGCCCTTCCATGGCTGCGGCAAATGCTTTTCGCAGGGCGGGCTTGGCCTTGCGCACGGCGGCAGGAGTGTGTACTGCCTGACGGGTTACATAGCATGTGCCGGGCAGGAGGGCGAGCAGGGGTGTTATGTTGAGCGGGTGTCCGTTGAGGTCGGTGCGGCGTCCGTAGGGGGTGGTCGATGTCACCATCCCTTCGAGTGTTGTCGGTGCCATCTGTCCGCCGGTCATGCCGTATATGCCGTTGTTGATGAATATGATCACGATGTTTTCGCCACGGTTGGCGGCGTGTATGGTCTCGCATGTGCCTATGGCTGCGAGGTCGCCGTCGCCCTGGTAGGTGAACACCATTTTGTCGGGGCTGAGGCGCTTGACGGCTGTGGCCACGGCCGGGGCGCGTCCGTGGGCGGCTTCAATCCAGTCGATATCGATGTAGCGGTATGCGAATACGGCACATCCTACGGGCGCTATGCCTATGGTCTTGTCTTCGAGGCCGAGCTCTTCTACGATTTCAGCCACAAGTTTATGTACTACCCCGTGGCTGCATCCCGGGCAGTAGTGCATGGTCTCTTCGGTCAGGAGCGACGGGCGCGAGTATACTCGGTTTTCTTCCTTTATGATATCGTTGAGTTCCATATGTCAGTTCTGTGGGAAATGGTTGAAGAATGCGTCGAGGATTTCCTGTGGGTTGGGGACGATTCCGCCGAGGCGTCCGAAGTGGTATACGGGCACTGAGTCGTGGCATGCGAGGCGCACGTCCTCGATCATCTGTCCGGCGTTGAGCTCCACCACCATTATGCCTTTCACCTTTGCGGCAAGGCGCTCTATCTCCGCAGTGGGGAACGGCCATAGTGTGATGGGACGTATGATGCCTATCTTCACGCCCTGTTCGGCGGCCATCTCGATGGCTTTCTGCGATATGCGGGCTATTGAGCCGAAGGCCACGATGAGGTAGTCGCAGTCGTCGATGCCGTATGTGGCAAATCTCACTTCGTTTTCCTCAATCATGCGGTATTTTTGTTGAAGGCGGATGTTGATTTCCTCCATTGCCTGTGGCATGAGCTCAAGGGTTGTCATGATATTGCGCTGACGCGATGCGGGTTTTCCTGTTATTGCCCACGGGCATTGTGCGGCAATCTCTTCGGGGGTGCGCCTGGGGCGCTGGGGAGGTAGCACCACCTTTTCCATCATCTGCCCGACGATTCCGTCGGCGAGTATAATGGCCGGAGTGCGGTATTTGAAGGCGAGATCAAATCCGAGGGCCACGAAGTCGGCCATCTCCTGCACGGTGGCCGGGGCGAGTGTAATCAGGCGGTAGTCGCCGTGTCCTCCCCCCTTTGTGGTCTGAAAATAATCGGCCTGTGATGGCTGTATTGTGCCGAGTCCGGGGCCGCCGCGCATCACGTTGATTATAAGTGCGGGCAGCTCTCCTGCGGCTATGTAGCTGATACCTTCCTGCTTAAGCGACACACCGGGCGATGATGACGATGTGAACACGGCCTTGCCGCAGGCGGCGCCGCCGTATACCATGTTGATGGCCGCTACCTCGCTCTCGGCCTGAAGCACTACCATGCCTGTGGTGTCCCACGGCATCAGTTCCTCAAGGGTCTCCAGGACCTCGCTCTGCGGTGTGATGGGATATCCGAAGTATCCGTCGGCTCCATACCTTATAGCGGCATGTGCAAGGGCTTCGTTACCCTTCATCAGTCTAACTTCTTCGCTCATAAATGTGTATAGTCAAAATTCAACATTATGGGGGATACTATTTCTCGAGGGCACGATATACCTCAATGCATCCGTCGGGACACACCACGGCACAGTTGGCACATCCGATGCAATCGGCGGGGCGCACGGTATATGCGAAGTGGTAGCCACGGTCGTTAACCTCCTTGCCCTGCAGCGAGAGCACATCTTTCGGACATGCCACCACGCAGAGATCGCATCCCTTGCAACGGTCAGTGTCGATTACCACTGCTCCAAATACTTTTGCCATATCGGTGTAAGTTATGTTAGTAATGTGTGATGTGGAGTGATGTCGTAAAGCATAAACAGCTTTTCCGACAGCAAATATAATTAAATAATTGGATGGTAAATATATTTTAACATATACTTAACCTATGGCACACCGCGGGGTAAAATGTGCGAAAAAAGCGTATGTTGAGAAAAATGATTCATATATCGAGAGTCGGGGTAATGAATTGTAGCCGGCACGGGTGTAATCTGCCGATATTGTTAGCGGGAAAAGAAAACGTACACTCAGCGTATGCGCTTAGGTCGATGAAAAGCGATGTCTGACAGGTCGGCCGGAGGGGGCATCTGCGACGCTACCCACAGGCCGATGGCGCGGGTCATCAGTATGTCGTCGTGACATCCGTGGCGAGCGGCGTATCTTCCCGAAGGGTCGCGCTCGTATACGGCAAGCTCGTTGCAGGCCTCAGTGTCGCGCTCGATGTAGGCGCTGTCGCGCACGAGGCTTATCAGATGGCCTATGACCAGGGCCTTGGTCTGACGGTTGGTGTGAAATCCGACACGGTTCTCAAGGGAGTGAGTGGCCGAGTCGAGTGCCCGCCGTCGGTAGAGGTTGGGGTAATGACGGTTGAGTTCCGACAGCAGTATGAGGGCATTGTCGGTGTCGGGAGTAGTCTGGCTTTCAAGTGAATTGCTCTCTACGACCAGCAGTGCGTTGCCATACCACGACGCTATTGCGGCTGCTTTTGCGGTGAGCAGGTCGTGGTCGATGTGTCCTCTCCACTGTGCCACTATTTCCGGTAGCCCGTGTGGCGGAAACCGGTCGATGACGGCTATTACGGAGAAGTCGGCTCGGTCGGTGCGGCCGCCTATGTCGACCGACACTACGTAGCGGTCGATGCCGTGGCGAGGTCTCGACCATACTTTCAGATGTCCGCATGGGTCGGCCACGAATCCGTTGACGGTCATGGCTCCAGGAAGCAGTGGCGATGCGGTGGATAGTTCGCCCAGCTCGTAGGAGTCAGAACACCGTGCCCGCAGAGTGTCAATCAGCGTCGGGGCAAACACTCCGCTTCCGGTGTTTGCAAAGGCTTCGGTGGCCGATGATGGGAATTCGGCCTGCATCAGATGGCGCGACGGGTATTCGCTCAGTTTCTCGCGGTACCATTGTATCTGGTCGAGTGTGCATCCGAGCTGCCACAGCCAGCGCTCATAGTCGGACATTGACCTCCATAGCGCTTCGGCATCGGGGACTTCGGCGGTGTATATGTCAATCTCATACCACGGCACGAACACGGCGGCCTTGTCGCTGCGGCCGGCCTCTGAGCGTAGCCATTCGGAGTGGAAATAGTTGCCTACTCCGTTGGCTGTGCTTTCGAGCGCAATCAGAGTGTCGGGTTGGCGGACTATGCCTCCGCATATGGCGCGGATGAATCCCTCGGGCGACTGTGTCGGCGAGTCTTTCCAGAATGCCACCTCGCTCAGGTGGGCCATTGCGTAGTCGGCTCCTCGCACGGCTTCCTGTCCCTCTGACGACCCTACAGTCACGCGGCAGTCGCGCCCTGTGATGACGCGTGTGTTGACCGAGCGCTCGAATGGACGGAAGTCGTGGGGAGAGTCGTCGGGCCAGAACTCGTCGGGGTAGCATGCGAGCATCTTGGTGTACATGCCCCGTATGGTTGAGGCTGTGTCCTTCACGTGGGCGCATATCAGGGAGTGCCAGTTGCGGTGGTGGATGCATTGAATCCACGCCATATACATCTGTATAAGTGTAGAGCCGCCCCATTGCCGGGCCTTCAGCATTATCAGGCGTATCGGGCGCCGGGCCACGCGCATGCCTTCGAGCACGGCAAGTACCCGTCGCTGGGGACGGTTGAGCACAAACGGTATGTCGCGTCCCGAGAGTTTATCTTTGATTCTGACGCATGTGGCGGCCCAGAACTCGAAGTCGTGGGAGAAGCGTAGCATGCACCATGCGTGACGGTCGCGTGCCACGGTGAGAATGGCGGGGTCGTCGGCCATTGTCTGAGGTATGCGGCAGGGTGTGCCCTTGGGGTCGATGGCCTCGACGCGAGGCAGATGGCTTCCTTGGCCGGTGAGCGGGTCGTAGGGTGCACGCATGGCGGCTGTGCGCCGTGCGTTTTCGGCAAGTATATCGGTGATGTTTTCCATAATATAACGTGAGTTCGATGAAAATAATCAAAAGAGAGTCATCTGATTATCATACACGCGTTCTAAGTTTATCCTCGGTTTCTTTGGAAACAGGCAATAAGCCGCTATCCCACCAATGAGATTAACGATGAAATTCGGAAATGAACGGTGTCGCGAGTGTTCTATCTGAGCGATGTTTTTGAGTTGGTCGTTTACAGTTTCGATAATAGCCCGTTTTCTCAGAAGTATTCTGTCATACATTGATCTCAGACCGCCTTTCATGTTGTTTTTCAGTTTTGTGATCAATTGGATTCCGTCAATGAACAGCTTGCAGAACAGGTCTTTGCCGATATAACCTTTGTCACCGACCATCTTGCCGTATATGAACTCGACAAACGACTTCACTTTCAGAGGTTCCCGGTCATCAACATCTCCCGGAGTGATCATGAAGTTGAGAATCTCGCCCTTGTCGTTGCATATCAGATGTAGCTTGAATCCGTAGAACCAACCTAACGAACACTTCCCACGTTGCGCTATTCCTTTGAACACCTTGTGCATGTGTATCCGTTGGTTGCGGCACACACGTAGCAGTGTGCTGTCGACAAAACTAATACCGGTACATTTTCCCAGCAGACATTTCTTTACGAATATCACGAACTGAACGACCACTGATTTCTCCAGCTCCGTGAATCTGTTGTATGAGACTGTTTCGGGGAACAGATGCCTGTATCGCTGACATATCTCGTTCAGATAAAAGTGTTTGAGACATTTATGGTTGGAACTGTGGAACATGATCATGATAACAATGACCTCCGCCTGCGACAGACGGCAATCTCGATGATATTCCCGCTTCCTGTCCGTACGAATCTTCGAAAGACCTCTGCGACGGAGCATCGCATTAAAAACTTTGCAGAATTCATCTGCAATCACGAATATTTCAGTAATTTTGTCTTCGGTGAGCATAGCGATAAGAGTATTTGTTTGAAATTGAGTCCTTTAAATTTAATACTTTTATCGCTAATCACCAATTTCTCATCTAATTAATTTTCGTCGAACTCACGTTAATATATATACAGTAGGGGATGATTAGAAAATGAGTCTCTGCCCGGTCTGGAGGAGAAATGATGTAATGCGCGTATCGGCCGAGACGTGTCCGTAGAGCGAAATGGTGACGTATCGGTGGGGATGGGCTATCACGGGCAGATAGAGCGGGGCTGATATGCCGCCGACTACCGCGAGTCCGGCAAAGCGGTGGGGCTTGTCGGTGCCATTGTCGCCGAGCAGGTCGATCGACAGGTCGGCGTCATTGGCACCGACCACGGCAGTGAGGGCGCGTATGCGCGGCACGGTGTCATCGGCTACGCATATGCGCATGCACCACGATACGGCAATCGGCTTGTCGGGGTCGGCATATTCGCGTGAGGCGTTGAAGAATCCCGACGAGGAGGCTATGAACAGAGTGTGTGGCGCCGCGCAGAATGCTTTCGGAGCTATGTCGGTGCGGGTGTAGGTGTGTCCGAATCGGTCGATTATCACCGGACGCGGCTTTGCGGCTCCGTCGGCGGGGAGGCACCACAGTTCGCGGAATGATGGCGACCATGCTATGGCCTTGAAGATGCCGGGGTGGACGGCGGTGGAGCGCGTGCCGTTGATGCATATCACACCCGATGGAGTGGCTGCGTATACACCCTCGGGCCCAACGGCTACCGCTTCGGAGGAGTCGACACCATCCGACGAGATAGCCGATACGGCCATCTGCATGGAGGAGCTGACGCTCACGGTGTGGATGCCGGCCATGGTGAACACATACAGATGGCGGCGTCCGAAGGCGATTCCGGAGGTTGAGCGCCGGGATTCGGTGATGGCTGTGACAGCCGAGTCAATGGCCGCGGTGCCGGCGGGGATGAGCGGTGAGGCTGTGGCGGCTACCACTACCGATGATTTGTGGCATACGGGTTTGCGCTCGGTGACAGCCCTCATGGGCGACACCGTGGACTCAAACGATGAAACGGGAATCGGGCGCAGGGAGGGCTCGACATAGTATGCCGCGGCTGAGGCGGGTGTCGGGGTGAGGGGGAATGAGCGGGAGAGCGTGCGTCCGTCGGTCGTAAGCTCGATGTCGATTCGGAATGCTCCGGGATGTGGGTAGGAGAGCATGGGGAGTAGCGCTTCGGGTATCGGGCCCTCGCCTGTCGACTCGGCGCACAGGCGTTCGGTTTGGCCCCGGGAGTTCAGAAGGGTTACACACACTTTGGCTTGCCACGGGCCATAGCTTTTCCCGGCAATCCATGCTGCGTTGATCGGCATGGGGAGGGTGTGTATGGGTGTGATGCCGCCATAAGCTGTGATATCTCCGGCCACTGTGGCCACGGAGGCGGTGAATGTATGGGGCATGGAGATTTCGCGCAGTATCGACGTCGTGGCGTCGGAGGCAGTGTGGCCCGACATGGCGTTGCGGAGGAATTTTGCGGTGTTTCCGGGATTGAATTCCGCAGGGATGTCGGCGATAATGCCTGAGGAGTACAGTTCTCCGGAGGGATTGAAAGGGTCGTGGATTACTGCGGCGACTTCCGACACTTCGTCCAGACGGTCGAGCATGGCGGGAACCAGTGCCTTCTGTCCGGCCAGTCGAGGTATGGCAATGCGCAGCTGTCCCTCGGTGGCAGTATGGCCGAGGCGTGTCACGTAAGGTGTCGCGGAGTAGTCGACGAGGTCGGCGGGCGGGGCTGTCATGAGTTCGAGCACGGCGGCACGGCGTGAGGCGTGGGATATGTCGGTGTCGCAGATGCGCAGACCGATTCTGAAGCCGGTGACGCTTATCGCGGTCGGCTGCACTTGGCGGTAGGAGCCAGACGACACGGCTACGCTGACATCGACATGCCCGGGACCTTGTATGCCGTCGGGAGTCACCATCACGGGTGTGGAGCGGAACAGTTCGCGTCCGGCGGCGTCGCGCAGTCGGTACCAGGCGAGTATCGGTGCGGCGGCACATCCGTCGGCCACTGCGGCGGCTGTGGCTTCGGAGAGAGCGGCCATAACGCTGTTGCCGAGCATGGCAATGTCGGTCTTGTCCATGGCTCCGCTCCATGAGGTATAGTCGCCCTTGAGGGTGAGGCGTGGGGTGGCGGCGGTGTGTATGCGTGGTTCGGTGGGGAATATGGCTACCGGGGGATATTGGCCATAGGCGGCTGTGAGGCTCCATCGGCCATCTGCATCGGGAGCGGCTGTGTATACTCCGTCGGGGGTGAAAATGTGTATCCCTTCGGTTGTGGAAACGGCGGCTGTGGCTTTTGCGGGGAGTGTGCCTACGCTTGCGGGGGCTTCGGAGGAGGCGGGGATGGCCCACAGGGCGAGAGAGTCAGACTGGAAGAGGCATGTTGCGGTGCCGTCGGGTGCTGTCCACGATGCTATCGGTGTGCCCGACTCGCGGCATATGCGTGTGGGAGGGGATACGGGACGCAGGGAGTTGCCCATAATCGGGCGTCGCAGGTTTTGTGCTGAGCACCGGTCGGTGTCGGGTGCGGGCAGTGTGGCCCGGATTGTGTGATTTTTCATAATTTGAAATGAGTTGATTAAGATTGTCGGTTGCGGTCATCGTGGGTGGGTTGGATGCCGCAGTGTTTTCGTGATGCAAATTTACTATAATTACAATGGTGTTTGCAAATATATTTGGAATTTTAACATGTATTAAATGCGCTTTTCTTTGAGCACAGAAAAAAATGCGATTTTTGTGATTTTTTTTTGCTGAAAAATTTGGAGAATGAGAAAAAGTGCGTACCTTTGCAGTGTTGAAAGCAACAAGCTAACAGCAAAACAAAATGGTGATTTAGTGTAGTGGCCTAGCACGCCACCCTCTCACGGTGGAGACCCGGGTTCGATTCCCGGATTCACTACTCACCCAAGCGGTTCACTCATTGAGTGAACCGCTTTTTTGTGTCCTGTCCCGAAATGGAGCGCGCCGGCATGTGGGGTCAGTAGCAGTGTGACGCAGTGGGTCGGGTTGTGTGTTTCCTTTGGGATTGGGTTAGTCGCCGGGCACGTGGTTGGTGGGGCGTTGACCTATGGCTGCAAACCGCTGACGCGGCTTTTGCCATAGGCTAACGTTGTAGACACCGCTAAAGCGGCTATGCGCTAACGCGTGGGGTTGCTGTTGTGGCCGCGGGGTTGTGGGGATTGGGTTGGCGTTGTTGCAGTCGTGAGGATGGGTGATAGATAAATTAATAGCCCGGCGTGAAGGCCGGGCTGTTAATTTATGGAAGGGGAAATGTTGTTGCGTAGGGTGCGGACTTCCGCCGTGGGGGCATGGATGCCGTGGGACGGGGTCAGTGCATTGTCTGCTTTGAGAATGTGAGGTAGAGATGGATGTTGGAGAGATCGAATTTTACCATCGCCGGGGTGTCGATATATGGTGTGATGGCGATTACAATCTCGGTTGTGGAGTAGTAGCCGTCGGAAACGGTCTCGGTGACGAGATTGATGGGGGTGAGCACATATTCTCCGTCGGCATCTGTGAGAGTGCCTTCGTCGTCCTTTTCTATGGCATCGATCACAAACTGACGCATGTTGGTGAAGCTGTACATCTTTGTGGTCGAATTGTATGTGGCATAGAACGAGGTGGCATTGTCGGTGAGCTTGTTTTCCTTGAAGAATTCCGTGCGTTTGTCTTTCTTAACGAGGAGTATGTTGGCCGGCGGGTCGATTTCGTAGTCGTTGGCTATGGCAGATGCGGGCACGTGGAACGTGAGGTTGTTGATTACGTTGTTGTTGCCGGCCTGTCGGCGATAGCTTTCTACGATTTTCTTTATGGGCAACTGTATTTCGGTGTCGTATCCGATGGGGCCTACGGCGATTGGTTCCTGTGAGGCCAGAGTCTTTATCTCCGGGCTGAGGGTCTGAGAGATATGGTTGTTGAGCACTACCTCGGGGGTGATTGCGAGGAATGAGTCGATAAACCGGTAGGTGGTGTCGTTGCCGGCGTCGGTTGTGCCTTTGTATGAGAGGTAGAGATATACGGCTGAGTTCTCAAAGCGCATTATGCGTCCAGAGCCGTAGGAGTTTTTGACATAGAGCCCGGGGAACCATTGCTGGAAAGCGTCGGGGTCGTTGAACAGCGCGGGGCCGTCGGTCGAAAGGTACTTGCGGTAGAACTCCTGTCCGAGCTGCTGTGGCAGTTTGACGTATACTACGCGTGCTTCGTCGGTGGTTGAGCTTGAGTAGGTATAGTCGGCCGCGATGCTGTCGGGGAGGCCTACAACGGTGGCGTTGTAGACGGTCGAGGCTATTGGCGCCGATGGGTCGTAATAAGTGTCGACCGATGAGCCAGAGGTGAGGCCGGATGAGGGGAGGGGTTTTGTTAGGCGGAATACCTCAAGGCCGAGGGGAATCACGGAGTCGCCCACCATGTCGCCTTTGCGCATCACCATGGCGAGTCGTATCGAGTCGACATTCTCGGGGCCCATGCCGTGGCCTGTAGTGAGCTTGTTTGAGGGCATGAATCCGCTGGCAAAGTCGGTGGCAAGATATCCGTAGCCTTTGGCATCGATGCTTCCGAGCAACTGATATTCAGAGCGTGACACGACACTTTCGATAGGCACGGAATGTCCGGTGACTGTGAATGCGGAGTCGATGACTATTTCCACTTGGTCGCTGACAATCGACGATCCGATGGAAGAACCTTCCTCGCATGCCAGGAAGGCGAGCGAGGATATGGCGGCAAGGGGTATGAGCCTTGAGTATTTCATATAAGGATTGGGGGGTAGGGTATGCTGCTACTGGAGAGATCTGTAGAATTCGGCGAAGCGGTTGGCGCGGTCGGCGGTATCTGTCTCCGAGAACGGGAGGAACGGCTTGCCTGACTTTTCGATGTAGTCGAGGAGCTCGGGGTCGATGTCGGGCGATGACTGGGCCACGGCGTCGGAATAGTCGATTGCGAGTTTGTTGAGGGCTATCCAGTCGACCGGCTTGTCGGCGATTGACGCGATGTCCTCTTGGGAGAATCCTTCGAGGAGCAGTTTTTCGGCAAAACGTGGGTCGAGAGTGCCTTCAAACTTGTCGCTGAAGAGAGAGTAAATGATTTTTGAGCCTGCGAATGTGGGGTCGTCGGCGAATATGCGTCGGAGATACATGGGCGAGAGAGAGGAAATCCATCCGATGCAGTGCACAAATCCGGGGTCCCAGCGCAGTTTCTTCACAGTCTCCACCACACCGCGTACGAAGAACATCGAGCGCTCGTCGTTGTCCTCGGGCGAGAGGCGTATTTCAAGGTCGGGGGCTGTCTGTGTGCGCAGGAAGTAGTCTTCGTTGTCGATGAAGTATACCTGCATACGTGTGGGCAGGAGTGTGGCAACCTTGATTATGAGTGGATGGTCGGAATTGTCAATCTCGATATTCAGGCCTGATAGGCGTATGACTTCGTGGAGCTGGTTGCGGCGCTCTTTTATCAGGCCGTACTTAGGCATGAATGTTCTCACCTCGAATCCTTTATCCTGTATGCCCTGAGCGAGGTCGCGGCTCTTGTCGGCTATGTCGGAGGCAGGGACGTAGGGTGAAATCTCCTGCGAGATGTATAATACCTTCTTTAAATCCATATCAGTGTGAAAAATTTGGATGCAAAGGTAGTGATTTTTTCTGAAACAATCACTAAGAGAAGTGTAAATAGACGTCAAATTACGACGAATGGCACGATTTCGAATTACAAATGTTAGAGCATGCAAAAAATAAAGCCGACATGATGTATAATACAAACGGTTGCATTTTATGTATAGCCGATTTGATAAATGGAGGTAAACATGCACATATTTGCTTATATTTATGTGTTAATGCAAAAAAAATGCTAACTTTGGGAGAAAATTAACAGTACCGACTTTAACAGACATGATTAGAAGGATTATGCCCGGACGAGCGGCGATGTTCGCAGCCGGCGCCATGCTGCTCTGCGGATGCGGGGCCATGCGTAATGACAGATACTATGAGAAGAGTGTAGAGATTCCCTCCGACGCCACGGCCGAAGAGCGGGTCGATATCGCATCAAGGGTTGTGCCTACTCCACAGCAGCTTGCATGGCAGGAGCTCGGGCTTACGGCCTTTCTGCATTTCGGAGTAAACACGTTTACCGACCGGGAATGGGGTGACGGTACTGAGAACCCGGATGTGTTTGCTCCTACGGCCCTCGACGCCGAGCAATGGGTGTCGACGCTTAAAAAGGCCGGCTTTAAACTGGTGATTCTTACCGCAAAACATCACGACGGTTTCTGTCTGTGGCCCACAGCCACTACCGGCCATTCGGTGGCTTCGTCGGGATGGCTCGACGGCAAGGGCGACGTGGTGGCTGCCCTGCGTGCAGCCTGCGACAAATATGACATGAAGCTCGGTCTGTATCTGTCGCCGTGGGACCGCAATGCTCCATGCTACGGCGATTCGGAGGCTTACAACGACATGTTTGTGGCACAGTTGCGCGAGCTTCTCGGCAAATATGGAAAAATCGACGAGGTATGGTTTGACGGAGCCTGCGGCGAGGGCCCCAACGGCAAGCGTCAGGAGTATGACTGGGAACGCTTCCGCAGGGTAATGGAGGAGCTGCAGCCTGAGGCCGTGCTCGCCATCACAGGCGACGATGTGCGCTGGGTAGGCAACGAGAGCGGGCTTGGCCGCACTACCGAGTGGAGCGTCACTCCGCTTGTGCCGTCGATATTCCCCGACAGCGAGGCGGCCAACGCCAGGCTTGGCATCAACGCCATGTCGGCCGATCTCGGGAGCCGCGAGCTGCTGGCAAAGGCCGAGAGTTTCCACTGGTGGCCGTCGGAAGTCGACGTGTCGATACGCCCGGGATGGTTCTACCACCCCGACGAGAAGCCAAAGAGTCTGCGCGAGCTTGCCGAGATATATCTTCAGTCGGTAGGGCGCAACTCCACCCTGCTGCTTAACATACCGCCCGACAGGCGCGGACTTATCGCCACGGCCGACTCGTTGCGCCTGATGGAGCTGGGCGAGTGGATCGACACCAATTTCTCAAATCCGGCCGGTAGGAGCGAGACCGGCACGATAATCGCCTTCCCCGAACCGACGGAAATCAACTGTGTAGTCGCAGGCGAGGATATATCGAAGGGGCAGCGTGTTGAAGACTTCATGATTGAGGTGCTCAACAGCGGCAAATGGCGCATGATAGCCGACGGCACCACGATAGGCCACAAGCGTATAGTGATGTTCAATCCCATAACTGTCGATGCCGTAAGGCTTACCGTTACATCAAGCCGCGGCGAGCCCAACATGAAGCCGCTGGAGGCCTATCTCGTGGAGATGCCGGCTGCCGAGCAGGCCGACAGCACCAATGTGCCCGCCGGATACCGTGCGGTCGACGGGGCTACCGCATCTCTGCATGGCGATGCCATCCAGATATCTCTCCCCGAGGTGACAAAGGTGAGCGGATTCATATATACCCCTCATGCCGATGCCCGTCCGGGCACTCTCTACCGCTACAAATGCGAGACAAGTGCCGACTGGGGCACTTGGACAGTGCCTTCAGGCATAACAGGCGAGTTCGGCAATATCATGCACAATCCCACTCCGCGCACTGTCATATTCTCCACTCCGGTCGATGCCCGTGTGATGAAACTGTATCTTAAGGAGGATACCCGTGGAGCCTCCGGTGTATCGCCCTCGTGGGCCGACATTACTGTCCTCACACAGGAATAACCTGAACAGGCCATATTTGCGGCCTGCATGTATATCAAGGCGTTGCCTCTCTGAGAGGCAACGCCTTTGCTGTGTAGGTATGTCAGGATTTGCCCTCGGGCTGTCGCGATACGCCGTCGGGATTGTGTGGAGGCTGCTGTTGACCGGCGGAAGCGGTACGGACACCGATGACGTATTCCTTATAGTATGCGAGCAGCAAAGTGGTCATCGGCAGGGCTATAATCATGCCGATAAGCCCCAGCAGCGACCCCCATACCGACAGGGCGAGCAGTATGATGGCCGGATTGAGTCCCATGGTCTTGCCCATTATTTTCGGGGTGAGTATATAGTCGCAGATACATTGGCTTACAGCATATACAATCAGACACTGGCCAAGCTCGGGCCAGAAACGCACGTTGCCGCTCATGGAGTCGATGAGGCATACAAGAGTCACCGGGATGAGGGTGACATACTGGAAATATGGTATTATGTATAGTATGCCCACGGTGATTCCGAGCACAATGGCGAGCGGTATGCCTACGATTGAAAATCCTATGCAGTAGAACACGGCGGCACAGCCGGCAATCAGTATCTGTCCACGGAAATAGCGGTTCATATTGTCCTTCAGGTCATCCTCTATGCGGTAGACTGTCGGGCGATACTTCATCGGTACCATACGTCGGAATCCTGCCATGAGTGAAGGGTAGTCAATCAGAATGAATATCACATAGACAAATGTCAGCAGCCATTCGAGCGTGTGGAGCAGAAACTCAACAGTGGCGGCCACAAAGCTGGTGCCCTTGTTGAGGAGTGACTGTATGCGGGCGTTTCCCAACAGGTCGCTCAGATCGAGCGATGCGGCCCATCTCCTTATCGGCTCGATTATATTGTCGGGCACAAACGGCACGGGCACGTCGCTCCCCGAGGATGCGCGCAGGATATGCTCCAGCTGGTGCATCTCTTTTATTATCGAGGGCACGAATATGTGTCCGGCCAGAATTATCAGCGCGCTCACTCCCGCGAGTGTGAGCAGTGTAGGTATGACTCGTCCCTTCAGATGCAGTATGCGTTGCAGAAACTCAACCGCAGGCTCAAGCAGGTAGGCGATGAGGCACGCCACACAGAAGGGGAGCAATACGTTGCGCAGAGAGTTGACAAACCATATGCCGCCGGCAAGCAGCAGGACTGACGCAAGGATGCGCACTACACGGTCGAAGGTATATGGACGGGACGATGACATGGCACTACAGTATGATGACAGCGGGTTATGGCGTGGGGCGTCAGCTTGCGGCGTTGACTACAAGGTAGACCATATAGGCGACATACACACCCGCGAGTATGGCTCCCTGCAGACGGGTGATGGTGCGCTTTACTATCACGTCGCCGAACAGCAGCACCAGCAGCGACCCGAGCACCAATGTGCCGAAATCGACAAATGTGAGGCTGCCGGCGTTGAGCGGTTTTACCGTGGAGCACAGCCCGATTATGAAGAACACGTTGAATATGCATGCACCCACTACGTTGCCGATTGCGATTTGGGGCTGTTTCTTTATGGCGGCGATTACCGAAGTCGAGAGGTCGGGAATCGAACTGCCGATGCCTACGATTGTCAGGCCTATCAGCGCTTCCGACATGCCGAGTCGGCAGGCAAGTCCGGATGCTCCGTCGACGAGCCATTGTCCGCCGAATACGAGTGCCGCCAGGCCACCCACGATACACACGGCAGCTACCCAGGGTTTCATCCGGCGGGTGTTGTCGGCCTCGGTGGCCTCGGCTTTCTCCACGCTGTGGTGGGGTATGGCGGCGGCCGTTTTCGGGCGTGTGGATATCGGCTTTGTGGAGTGCGACCTGGCCATCTCCATGGTGTAGCACATGAATATCACGAATAGCGACAGCAGCATCAGGCCGTCGGTGCGGTTGACAATGTTGACATTCGTGCCGTCAACTATACGGTCATCGCCGCATATAAACAGTGCGATTGACGACAATGCAAGCATCGGCAGGTCCTTGAAAGCCATCTCCGAGCTGATTCTCACCGGCGCAATCATGGCTATTATGCCGATTATGAGGGTTATGTCGAAGATGTTGGCGCCGAGAACGTCGCCGAGCGCCAATTCGGATTTCCCGGAAAGCGTAGATATGAAGCATACTACAAAATCCGGCGTCGAAGAGCCGAAGGCCACGATGGTCAGACCGATTACAAGGCTCGATATGCCGAACCGCTTGGCCACCGACACGGCTCCGTCGGTAAGATAATTTCCTCCGGCTATTATGAGCACGAGGCCGAGAATCAGAAACAGAATGTCGTGAAACATAGTGCGTGAGTAGTTTATGTTGGTGCATGTTTAAAAGAAAGATTTTTAACATGCTCTGATATTTTAATAACAATAGATGCGGCATAAAAGATTTTTCAAGTATTTTGGTCAGGCACGAAATGATTGCTAACTTTGGGGTATGGAGCAGAAGATTGATCTGGACAACCCCGAGTTTCAGAATGTATGGAAACTCGTCAGCTATACGCGCCAGTCGGTATTCATGACCGGAAAGGCCGGTACCGGCAAATCGACATTTCTCAAATACGTGTGTGCCCACACGCGTAAGAAGTTTGTCGTGCTTGCTCCTACGGGTATTGCGGCCGTAAATGTCGGCGGACAGACTCTTCATTCATTTTTCAATCTGCCGTTCAAGCCGGTAGTACCCGATGACCCCGAGTTCATGCCGCGCAATCTTAAGAGCCGCATGAAGTATAATGGCGACAAGGTGAAGTTGCTGCGGGAGCTCGAGCTTATAATCATCGACGAGATATCGATGGTGAGAGCCGACATCATCGACTTTGTCGACCGTATCCTAAGGGTGTATACCGGAAACACCCGCGAGCCGTTTGGCGGCAAGCAACTGTTGCTTGTGGGCGACATCTTTCAGCTCGAACCGGTAGTGACGGCCGACATGCGCGATATCCTCGGCCGATTCTACAGTCAGAATTATTTTTTCAACGCCCGTGCATTCTCCGAGCTCAGGATTGTGCCTGTAGAGCTGCGCAAGGTATACAGGCAGAACGACGAAGGGTTTATATCCATGCTCGACAGGGTGAGGGTGGGGCGTCCGGCGCGTGAAGACATCATATGTCTCAACAGCCGGCTCTCTCCGGCGGAGATACCGGGAGGTGGAGCCACTGACGGAAAGATGCTGATGACTCTTGCCACACGCCGCGACATGGTCGACTCAATCAACAGCCGCCATCTTGCGGCCCTTGATGTGCCCGAGGTGACATATACCGGCATCGTCTCCGGTGAGTTTCCTGAGAGTTCGCTCCCCAATCCGCGAGAGCTGACACTGAAGGTTGGCGCGCAGGTGGTGTTTGTGAAGAACGACGCCGAGCGGCGTTGGGTCAACGGCACAATCGGCCGTGTCTACATGGCCTCCGACGACACCCTTATCGTAGAGACCGAGGATGGCGAGAAGCATCATGTGGAGCCTGCGGTGTGGGAGAATGTGCGCTATTATTACGACGAGAAAGAGAAGAAAGTAAAGGAGGATGTGCGCGGCACCTTCACGCAGTATCCCGTGCAGCTGGCATGGGCCCTAACCATCCACAAGAGCCAGGGCCTGACCTTCAGCAATGTGCGCATCGACCTTGGCGAGGGCGCGTTCAGCAGCGGACAGGCTTATGTGGCGCTCAGCCGATGCCGTTCGCTGGAGGGAATGAGTCTTGTCAGCACTATCAACGAGAGGGATATATTTGTAAATCCGGCCATTGTGCGGTTCAGCCATACGTTCAACGATTCGGCGCTTATAGCCTCGGCCCTTGAGCGAGCCCGGGCCGACGACGAGTATGCACGCGCGCTGGAGGCGGTGCGGGGAGGCGACCTCGCGGGAGCTTTCGACCATTTTACCGAGGCGTTGCGTTGCCGCAACGAGCTTGGCAACGCGCTTATGATGAGGTTTGCCCGCATGCAGTTGCGGCGCGTGGAGAGGATGGGCAACGAAATTGACACTCTGCGTCGGCGTGTGGCCGACGATGAGCGTCGCTTCTCTGAGCTTGCCGGCGAGTATGTGGCCATGGCCGACGAGTGTCATCTCGAAGGGATGGATCCCACGCCCGTCATCGCCAACTACGACAAGGCGCTCAGTCTCGCCCCCGACCATGTCGGCGCGCTGATGGGGAAAGGACGCACATATTTCGACGCCGGAGCCTATGAGGATGCTCTCGTATGCTTTGACCGAGCGGTCGAAGTGGCCTCGGCTCATGTGGCCGTTTCAGCAGATTCCGATAACGGCGAATCAGATGAAAAGGCATCGCGTGGAGGAGTGACGGATTATTCGCAGGTATTGTCGGACGCCCTGTTCATTGGCGGTCAGGCATGCCATCGCGTCAATGATCCGGCCGGAGCGCTCGACCGTTATCTCATGGCCGAGGCAGGTAATAACGGCAAGAATCCCGAACTCCACGACCGCATGGCCGACCTCTACGAGTCGGTAGGCGACGACACCTCAGCCTCGACTCACCGCGCCATCGCCCGCAAGCTCCGCACAGCCTCCCGCCGCCGCAAGAAGTAGTTGAGATTAATATCCCATAATTTAAGTGTTTTTAGATAACTTCGTGCTATTATTTTGAAATCAAATTCTGATATTTTTGGCTGAATTGCATAAATAATGGTATAAATTGCTGTTGTCTAAAAAAAGTTTTTAATTTTGCGATATAATGGCATTGAGGGTTCAGTGCCGGATTGTGGTTCCGGAAGATTTCCCTTGGTGCTATTTCTTTTTTAGAGCCTGTTTAATAATAAATGTTGCCGACAGGGTCGTATAGCTTGAGGCGATTTTCGACATGTGACGAAGGAGTGTACTTTATGTACATGACTGAGGAATAGGGCGAAAAGCGGCCAAGATATACGAGACAAAAGGTAACTTTATAACCTATACAATCTCTTGGCTGCTTGTAAGGTAAATGCAAAAATATATCAACTATATGAAACAAATTACCTCTCGTCGGCCATTCGCCGGCATATTTCCGCCCGTTCTTCGGTCGTTATGGAGCCCCATATCTCCCTCATCGCGAGCGAAAATCTGCTCGCCGACTGACCGCCCTGACGGTAACATTTATTATTAAACAAGCTCTTAAATGAAAGAGCCGTGATTGTTGCGTAAATTAAGGCTGATTAGTGGGAGATTTACGAAAGAAATGATTAAATTTGCAAAGAGAGATTGTAAATAATTATCTCGCTTTGCTCAACCCTATGGAATTTATTCTTAACCCAATAAAACAGCTTCTAACATCATGGACATGAAAGAGAACATCCGCAAAGTGTTTGCGGATCGCTTCGGCACTGCCGGCACACTTTACGCATCGGCCGGACGTATCAACCTTATCGGCGAACATACCGACTACAACGGCGGCTTCGTATTCCCCGGCGCGATAGATAAAGTAATTATGGCCGAGATGAAGGCCAACGGTACCGACAAGGTACGTGTATTCTCCATCGACATCAACGAGTATGCCGAGTTTGGCCTCAACGAGGAGGACGCACCCAAGCAGCAGTGGGCCCGCTATATATTCGGTGTATGCCGCGAGATAATCAAGCGTGGCGGTGTTGTCAACGGTTTTGATGCCGTTTTCGCCGGAAATGTACCCCTGGGTGCCGGACTTTCGTCGTCGGCAGCTCTCGAAAGCTGTTTTGCATTCGCTCTCAACGATATGTTCAACGACAATAAGATTGACAAGTTTGAGCTTGCCAAAATCGGCCAGTCGACCGAACATAACTATTGCGGCGTGAACTGCGGCATAATGGACCAGTTTGCTTCAGTGTTCGGCAAGAAGGACCATCTCATGCGTCTCGACTGCCGCTCGCTCGAGTATGAGTATTTTCCCTTCAAACTCGACGGCTACAAGCTCGTGCTTGTCGACTCGAAGGTGAAGCATGAACTCGTCGACTCTCCCTACAACAAACGTCGCGCCTCATGCGAGAACGTGGCCCGTACACTCGGCGTAGAGACACTGCGCGACGCAGAGATGGCCGACCTTGAGAAAATCAAGGACCGGATAAGCGAGGAGGACTACAACCGTGCGGTATACGTTATCGGTGAGAAGCAGCGTGTGCTCGATGTGTGCGATGCTCTCCAGAAGGGTGACTATGACACTGTAGGCGACCGCATGTACAAGACCCACGAAGGCATGTCGAAACTTTACGAGGTGAGCTGCGAGGAGCTTGACTACCTCAATGACATAGCCAAGGAGTGTGGCGTCACCGGCTCGCGCATCATGGGTGGCGGCTTCGGCGGCTGCACCATCAACCTGGTGAAGGACGACCTCTACGACTCGTTTATCGCCACTGCCAAAGAGAAATTCAATGCCAGGTACGGTCACGAGCCCGTGGTGTACGATGTAATCGTAAGCGACGGCGCCCGTAGAGTCGAATAACATAGGCATGACTATATAAGGTGTATCATGATTCATCCCTGGCGGGATATGTATTATGATACACCTTCATGATTACTCCACGGAAATATTACAGAAATGAAAATTGAAAAAAAATTTGAGCAGACTCCCCGCGGAGAGGTGACGCTCATCACCATAACCAACGACAACGGAGCTTCGGTGACTCTATCGACACTTGGCGCCGGTATCGTAAGCGTTGTTGTTCCCGACCGCGACGGCAATATGGCCGACGTGGCTCTCGGCTATGGCTGTGCTGCCGACTATATCGCCGACGGCCCATGCATGGGAAAGACACCAGGCCGCTACGCCAACCGCATAGCCAAAGGGCGATTTACCCTCGTCGGCAAGGAGTATGAGCTGGCCGTCAACAATGGCCCCAACGCCCTCCACGGAGGTCCCGAAGGGTTTATGAACAAAATCTGGAAAGAGGAGTCGCGCGGCTCGCAGGTAAAGATGGAGTATACATCGGTCGACGGCGAGGAGGGATATCCCGGCACACTTACCGCCACTGTGCTCTATACATGGACCAACGACAACGAGCTTGTCATCGACTATCTCGCCGTGTGCGACAAGAAGACGGTGGTCAATCTCACCAACCATGCCTACTTCAACCTCGACGGCGAGGGTGCCGGCTCGGTGCTCGGCCATAAACTTACTCTGGCCGCATCGCGCTATCTGCCTACCGACGACACTCTGATACCCACCGGCGAGATGGCTCCGGTAGAGGGCACTCCGATGGACTTCACCAAGGGTCGTGTGCTCGGCGATGACATTAAGGCCGACTTCCCCGCGCTCAACTACGGAAAGGGGTACGACAACTGCTGGGTGGTCGACAACTGGCACAAGCACACGGTAGCTCCTGTGGCTCGCCTGGAAGCTGAGCATAGCGGACGTGTGCTCGAAGTGTCGACATCACAGCCGGCCGCACAGGTATATACCGGCAACTGGCTCTCGGGCTGTCCCAAGAGCAAGAGCGGCAAGGAGTATGCCGACTACGACGGTGTGGCCATCGAGTGTCAGGGTATGCCCGATGCCCCCAACCACCGCAATTTCCCCTCCCAGATACTCGGTCCCGGCGAGGTATACGAGCAGCGCATCATCTATAAGTTTGCAACAGTTTAACCAAACATATATCATTTCTCCCGTTCAAAACAGCCGCCGGCTGTCTGTGACAATCTCGCGGATGCTTTGAACGCACTTTTTTAATCTTATGAAACCGACATTATTCGTACTGGCCGCAGGCATGGGCTCGCGCTATGGCGGCCTCAAGCAGCTCGACAGTCTCGGTCCCAACGGCGAGACAATCATGGACTACTCGATTTACGACGCTATCCACTCCGGATTCGGCAAGGTGGTATTCGTAATCCGCAAGGACTTCGAGCAGGATTTCCGCGACAAGATTCTTTCCAAATATGAGGGCCACATCCCCGTTGAGGTTGTGTTCCAGTCGACCGACGCTCTTCCCGAAGGCTTCACATGCCCTGCCGACCGCAGCAAGCCCTGGGGTACCAACCACGCCGTGCTCATGGGCAAGGATGTAATAAAGGAACCGTTTGCAGTAATCAATGCCGACGACTTCTATGGCCGCGACGCATTCCGCGTAATCGCCGAGGAGCTCCAGCGTCCCCGCGACAAGAAGGGCGACTACTGTATGGTAGGTTTCCGCGTAGGCAACACAATGACCGAAAACGGCTCGGTGGCCCGCGGTGTATGCGAGACAAAGGATGGTCTGCTCACCTCTGTAGTGGAGCGTACCGCCATCTCCTACGACAAGGACCACAATATCGTATTTACCGACGAGAACGGTGTGGAGCAGACACTCCAGCCCAACACCCCTGTGTCGATGAACCTCTGGGGCTTTACTCCCGACTACTTCGACTACAGCGAGCGTGAATTCAAGAAATTCCTTGAGAAGGATATCAACACTCCCAAGGCCGAATTCTTCATCCCCCTCTGCATCGACACACTCATCAACTCGGGCGAGGCTACCGTAAAGGTGCTCGACACAGAGTCAAAGTGGTTTGGTGTGACATATGCCGCCGACCGCCCCGGAGTTGTAGCCAAGTTTGCCGAACTCCACCGCGACGGCACATATCCCGAAAAACTTTTCTGAAAAACTGTGTGATGCGAGGAATATCGCATCGTGCCGTATAAGTTAAGGGCTTGAATTCGGATTAATCCCCGAATTTAGGCCCTTTTTAATTGGTATGTCAGGGAGGTATATTGTCTGGAGTTCCGCAGTATGAACGGCCTGATGAATCTCAAAAGCATCACATTCACCAAGTCATAAAATATACGACACCGTGCTCAGCCATCAGGGCGGCACGGTGTCGTGTTTTATGGTAATTGTTTCAGTTTAGAACTTAGCTTTGAAGCGGGCGGTCTGTCCGTCGGAGGTGGTGGCTGTTATGACGTAGACTCCGCCGGCAAGGCCTGATGTGTTTATTTCAACCGAGTTGTCGGCGCTGCTGAAGGCTCTTATCGTCTGTCCCTGGAGGTTTACGATGATTATCGAGGTGATGGCTGAGGATGCGCTGACTGTTACCGTGCCCGGGGTGATGACGAGCGCTACAGGCTCTCCTTCATTTATGGTGTCGATACCGGAGGTTGCAGCTTTCTTAATCGAAAGATTGTCGATACGCAGGTTGGCGTATGTGCATGTATTGACGTTGTGGATGCCGAGATGGTAGGTGCCCGCTTTGGCAACATTGAACTTTACTTCTACGTGGGCCCAGCCTTTTGTCTCTGTGCCGGCGAGGTTGGCTCCGTCAGGGTCGTATACTTTGGCGTCGGTCACTGAGTAGATCGATGTGGTAAAGCTGTCGGGCGACCGGCCGTCGGTGCCGAGACATATTTCATATGAGTGGGTGTCGTATGATGCTCCGTTGGCATAGTAATCGAGGATGTGGTCGCCTGCCTCAAACTCTATCGCGGGCGATATGAGCCAGTCGTCGGCCGGCTTGCCGTTGGTGCTTCCGATTGCGGTCTTTTTGCCGTCGTAGATGTAGTTTTTTTTGCCGATTGACCATCCCGCGCTTGCCGGATTGTTGATTATGGTCCATTGTGAGCCGTCGCCGTCATCCTCGAATCCGGTGAAGTAGGGTATTGTGGCGGTAGATGTAAGCACGAATGTCTCTGACTTTGCGCTCACTCCGGTGATGCCGCCGCACAGAGGTTCGATTACGTAGAAGAATCCGCCATTGTCGGTGATTGTCTCGGAGAATTCTGTTGACGATATGCCGGTGGCTACCGGAGTCACTGTCTCGCCAAGGCCGCGGTATACGTTGTAGGTGATGGCGTTGTAGTCGGCATATCCGCCGTTGACAGTTGAGGTCGGGGCTTTCCATGTCAGGGTGGCGGTACGGTCATCCACGCTGACTGCTATGTCGGTCACTGCGTTGAGACGGTCGTAACCGGCAAAGAGGGTTATGAACGCCGGGAATCCGTCGCCGGCTTCGTTGCAGGGTATTACCTCGTAGGTCACTTTACCGTCGCCGGTCGCATTGTCGGTGTATGTTGTGGCGTCGGCGCCGAGAGTGGCAATCGGTCCGGATGTGCCGAGGCGGTATATCTTGATGCCTGTAGGAGCTGCATTTTCTCCGGCATAGTTTTCTGTGGGAAGAGCCCATGACAGCTGTACGGCGTTGATGTCGGTCTTGTCGATTTCAGCCTTGAGGGCATCGACCGCTTTGAGCGACTGCTTGCGTATAGTTTTGTCCTTGAAGAATATGGCAGTCACCTGGGCGTCGTCGCCAAGTTTGTTGAGCTTGTCGTAGTCGGTGCGGAAGTCTACGAATCCGCCGGGGATTGCCGTTGTAAGGTCGATTTCGCAGAAGTGAGCATAGTCGGGATGCTGCTGGCCCCACCACAGTCGGCCTTCGGCGTCGAATGTCATAGACTGAAACTGTGAGGCTGTGCCGAGATTATGTCGTTCGCCCACCTGTGTCAGCTTTGCCGTATGTTTGTCGATTTTATAGAAATAGCGGTAATGGGACATGGCGTAGAGCTGGCCGTCGGCGTCGCATGCGAGAGTAATCAGAGCGTCAATGTCCTCGCGTCCGTATCCGTCGATGGCTTTCAGCTCTCCCGGCGAGCCTATTATGGTGTATTCTCCGGTACTCATGTCGATGGCACACAGACTTGTGGCGTCTACCACCCCTGTTGTGTACTTGTCCTCTATCAGTCCGTACAGAGTGTTGGTGGTATAGTCGAATGTCATGTCGACCATGCGGTTCATCGCATACATGTTTTTCTGTTCAATCCGCTTGAATGTTTCCCCGTCGTACACGGCCCAGCTGTCGGAGCTGATGCCGGAAATTTCGCCGAGTTCTACCTGATATGTGTATATCCTGCCGTCGACATATTCGCCTGCCGAAGGGTGTATATAACTGTATACACGGTTTTTGACGGTCAGTTTCTGTGGATTGTCGATATCAAACGATACAAAGCCGTTTTCTCCGGTTTTTGAGCCGAAGAGGTAGCCGTAGGCTGTTTCTCCGGCTATTGCCGGGGCATTCGCCATAATCATGCATGATAGTGCGAGTGGTAAAAGTTTTTTCATACGCAGTGTTATTTTTGTTGGAATGAGTTATATGATTGTTAATTATTGTGTGAATGTTTGGTGAAATCTGTTGATTTTGCAAATATATGTTTTTGTTAGTAAATTTCATAATGGATGGATTAAAAATTTTACGACTTACTTATGTGTTGGATTATACTTTTTGCCGTGGTGGAAGCGTTAAATATGTGCAATGAGAATAGAAACGACTATTTTACGATATATATCTTTCGCAGTCGCAGTGTTGTGGGCTGCGTGCAGTCCGGCAATGGCCGAGTCGGTAAGGATACATGGGCGCATCACCGATGGCGACAACCGTGCTATGGAGTTTGTCACCGTGCGTGTGGCCGGTACGGCCATCGGCACAATGTCGGGGCTTGATGGTGATTACAGTCTGTCGACAGCCGAAGCCGATACGATAACCGTTGTGTTTACCTGCATCGGCTACAAGGAGCAGCAGCGCAAGCTGGTCGATGCCAAGGGCGACGTGACTCTTAACATGCGCATGTTCCGCACTGTAAAAGAGCTGCAGGAAGTAGAGGTCAGCGAGGTGAAGAAGCAGATTGGGGCCATGCAGTCGGTCGACGTGTCGGCCTACCGTCTGTCGCCCGATGTCAGCGGCGGGTCGGTCGAGTCTATGATAAGCACTATGGCCGGCGTGACAGGCTCCAACGAGATGTCGTCGCAGTATTCGGTGCGCGGAGGCTCGTATGATGAGAATCTCGTATATATCAACGGCGTGGAGGTATACCGTCCACAGCTTATCACCTCGGGACAGCAGGAGGGACTCAGCATCATCAATCCTGATATGGTGGGTAAAGTCAACTTTTCTACCGGCGGATTCGGCGCGGAATATGGCGACAGGATGTCGTCGGTGCTTGATATCACGTATCGCCAGCCCGAGGCATTCGAGGGGAGTGCCTCACTCAGCCTGATGGGTGGCAGTCTGTCGCTCGGCTCGGGGAGCGGACGCTTCTCGCAGCTCCACGGATTGCGCTACAAGCGCAACAACTCGGTGTTGTCGAGCATGGAGACAAAGGGTGAGTATGACCCCGACTTTTTTGACTATCAGACCAATCTCAACTTCCGTCTTTCCGACCGCTGGCACATGGCGTTTCTTGGCAATGTGGCCATCAACAACTATAAGTTCACTCCTGTCAACCGCGAGACCGCGTTTGGCACAGCCATGGACGCCAAGAAATTCAAGGTATATTTCGACGGTCAGGAGAAGGACCGTTTCGAGACATATTTCGGAGCTTTGTCGCTCCGCTACTCCGCATCGCGGAGTTCGAGCCTTACGCTCTTTGCCTCGGGATTTCTCACCAACGAACTTGTGGCCTACGACATAAGCGGCGAGTACTGGCTCGACCAGGCCGGAACATCCGGTTCCGACGGCGTGGGCGGTGAGCTTGGGGTAGGGCGATATCACGAGCACGCCCGCGACAGGCTTAAAGCCTCGGTGATGACTATGGCTATGCGTGGTGTGACCGCCATAGGAAACCATCAGATAAGCTATGGGGTGCAGTACAACCACGAGAATATATATGAACGCGCGCGCGAATGGGAACGGCGCGACTCGGCTGGATTCTCGCTTCCTACCGACCCCGACCTGCTGAGAGTGATATATAATCTGAGTTCGCGGCAGGATTTCTCGTCCAACCGTGTCAGCCTCCACGCGCAGGACACATACCGCATGCAGACGGAGTCGGGATTTCTGTCGGTGTCGGGCGGACTGCGCATGTCGTACTGGGATTTCAACAAGGAGTTTCTTGTAAGTCCCCGTGTCAGTGTGGGTTTTGTCCCTGCGTCCAACGACCGCTGGGCTTTGCGCTTTGCTACCGGACTTTATTATCAGGCGCCTT
Organism: Muribaculum intestinale; assembly: GCF_002201515.1. Taxonomy (NCBI): domain Bacteria; kingdom Pseudomonadati; phylum Bacteroidota; class Bacteroidia; order Bacteroidales; family Muribaculaceae; genus Muribaculum; species Muribaculum intestinale. The sequence goes on along the minus strand of NZ_CP021421.1, from coordinate 312,367 downwards.
TCTATAAGGAGTACCGCATGATTGTGGCCGACGACAACGACAATAGTGTGGTCGAGCTCAACCGCGACATAAAGTCGCAGCGGTCGTGGCATTTTATACTCGGCAGCGACTATACCTTCAGGGCTATGAACCGGCCTTTCAAACTATCTGCCGAGGCCTATTACAAGGCTCTGGGTAATCTGGTGCCATATGAGATTGACAATCTCAAGCTGGTATACGACGGAGTCAACGCCACGAGCGGATATGCCATGGGGCTTGATTTCAAGCTGTTCGGTCAGTTTGTGCCGGGTTCCGACTCATGGCTCAGTTTCTCTCTGATGAAGACGCAGGAGACCATCAGGGGGGTGAAGGTACCACGTCCAAACGACCGGCGCTACAGTGTGGCCCTGTACTTTACCGATTACTTCCCGCGCATACCGAGGCTCAAATTTAGTCTGCGCGGCATATTCATGGACGGCCTCCCCGCTACAGCTCCGCGCTCGACCCGCGACAGGGGATATTTCCGAACGCCTGCCTACAAGCGCGTCGATCTGGGTGCGTCGTATGCGTTGCTCCCTCCGCTCAAGGAGGGCGAGAGCCGTAGCGGTGTATGGCGCCACTTTAAGGCTGTGTGGCTTGGACTGGATTGCTTCAACCTGTTTGACATATCCAATGTCAGTTCCTACTATTGGGTAACTGATGTAAACGAGCTTCAGTATGCTGTGCCCAACTATCTTACGCGTCGCCAGCTCAATGTGAGGCTTACCGTGGATTTTTGAAACACCGTTAAGTGGGTTCGGAACATTCTCGTAACACTCTTTGTGAACTATAAAATGGCTTTACCGCGATATTTTGGCAAGAAATCCGAAGAGATAATCCAAAAGTCTCGGAAATTTGTTGTAACTTTATAGACTACTTAATAATAGGAGATAAAATCATGGCAAGACCAATAGCAGAAACACCGATTCTTACAGGCGATGATGCTGTGCGCTTTGAAAAACTCAGGATGGAAGTCGAGAGTCTCAGCAAGGAGCAGCGTGCCGAGAATACAAAAAAACTCAAGGAGGCGGTTAAGAAAGCTAAGGAATACATTACCATCTGCATATAGGAAGTGAAACTTGTAAAACTTACTCCCGATACCGAACTTGCAGGGTTTGATTGCGGTGATGAAGATTTGAATAATTTTCTTGTCGAGGATGCCAAAGGTTTCCTCGACAAACGTATTGCCACATCTTATATTCTGGAGGATGATGGAAATATCGTTGCGTATTTCTGTCTTCTGAATGACAAAATTAGCCGTCAGGATGTGACGAACAGTCAATGGAAGAAGATAAAGGGAGGATTTCCTGAGCGTAAGCAATTCGGAAGTTATCCGGCAATTAAGATTGGCAGATTCGCAGTATCGTCACAGTACAAAGGTCGTAGCATCGGTACTGACCTGATGAACCTACTAAAAGGTATGCTCAACGAGAATCCCATTTACTCCGCTTTCCGTTACCTGACTGTTGATGCGTATCTATCCGCCATAGATTTTTATCAAAAGAATGACTTCAAGATATTATCAGAGAAGATTTTGGGCGACCACACCCGTTTGATGTTCTTCGATATGATGGAGTTGGAATAATTAGCTCTTACGCATAACTCGCATTTTGAGATGAAAACGGCCGACGATTTCTTCATTCCCGATAATGAGGTCAAGCTCCCTGAAGAACTTGACTATAGCCGAGTGTCGGAATATATTAGGTCGGCAGAGGCTTTTTCCCGCTCAACATATCAGAGTGTCTATATTATCGACTATTTTAAACAGAATTTCCTGTATGTGTCGCCCAATCCGATGTTCCTGTGCGGACTGACACCGGAGCAGATGATGAGACTGGGCTACCGTTTCTATCTGGAATATGTACCGGAAGATGAACAGCAGTTTTTAATTGATCTGAACGAGGCTGGATTTTCATTCCATCAAACAATTCCAGTCAATGAACGCAAAGACTGGTACATTTCTTACGACTTTAATATACTGAACGGTGGCAAGAAGATTCTCGTCAATCACAAGCTCACCTCTCTTGTACTGACATCCGACGGTCGTATATGGCTTGCACTCTGTGTTGTTTCGGCATCGACCCACACATCTCCCGGTCATATTGAGATGCACCGTGTAGGTTCTTCAGAATATTTTGAATATAACCGAAATACACGCAGATGGGACAAACGGCAGATGCCGACTCTTACCGATGGGGAAAAGGCTGTGCTAACTCTGTCAATTCAAGGCTACACCATGTCTGAGATCGCTGCCCGAATATGTCTGTCGCCAGACACCATCAAGAAATACCGTCAGCGCATATTCGAGAAACTTGATGTGCGCAATATATCCGAAGCCATAGTTGCCGCTACAAACAATAAACTACTCTAAGAGATTGTCTAAAATTCATATTACTTTGCTTTTGAGAGTCTTGTCCGCGTCTTTTTGTTTATTCTTCGGTCATGTAGCTACGGCTACACTCCCTCATCACAAGCAAAAATCCATCAGACAATCCTTCTCAAAATCGGTATCATATAAATTTAGACAATCTCTAAGAGATTGTCTAAATTTTATTGATTAAAAATTTTATGGCAGCGAAATCAATCATTTCTTCCGCTGATTCATTCAGTATCTCATAGTTCCGGGCGAGTCTGCGGCAAGAGTCAAGCCATGCGAAAGTCCTCTCAACCACCCATCTGAGCGGCTTTGGCAGGAATCCCTTAACTCCATTGGGGGTATTGGATACCTCAAGCTCGATGCCGAAGTCTTTTTCAATGTCTTTGTCCACGTCTCCCCGATACCCTCGGTCGGACAATACCTTGCGCAGGTCTTCCCATACATCATCCGCCAGTCCGCATAGATCATGAGCCATTTTTGAATCGTGAATACCAGCGTTACAGACTTTCCTCGCAAGGATGAAGCCATTGCGGTCGGTGATGATATTCCTTTTGACACCCTTGACTTTTTTGTTGCCGTCATATCCGTTATCTCCCTGTCTGCTACCCCATCTGACACTTTGGGCATCCATCGCGCCAACACTCGGACTTGATGCCTGGCCGCGTTTGCGACGTATCTTTCTGACGAGTTTCTCAAGGAAATGCTCGACACGACCCTCTTGTCTCCATTTATGGTAGTAATAATAGACACTTTTCCACGCGGGATAGTCGTGAGGCAACCTTCGCCATTGACAACCGCTGGCCAATAGGTAGAGGATAGCTTCAAAAACTGATTGTAGTGAATATTTTCTCTTGCGTCTATCATTTTCAAGGAATTCTTTGTTTATATAAGACCACTGACCCTCGGTCAGATGTGTCTGATAGAGATTGATTTCGTGCATAATATTAGCCTTTTCTCTTTCAACACTCTGATTGAGGGTTTGTTATGCCTAATAACATTATTTCGCACTAATTTTTAGACAATCTCTAAGAGCTTGTTTAATAATAAATGTTACCTCCTGTCGGTCATTCGCCGGCATATTTCCGCCCGCTCTTCGGTCGTTATGGAACCCCAGAACTCCCTCATCACAAGCGAAAATCTGTCCGACGACTGACCGCCCTGTCGGTAACATTTATTATTAAACAAGCTCTAAACTATAATCGTGTTAAAAATGAGAAATTTTATAATATTCTTGATTTTGGCAGCAATAAATGTGGCTGCGTATGCAAAGCCACACTGTCAGGGATTCAACAACTACGACAACAAAGTGACTATCGTCTTTACGGATGATAAGGCCGGAAATCAATATACTGTTTCCGATGTGATACTCATTCCTTCTTGGAAAGGGAGGGAATATAAAGCCGCCTCCGTCAGAACAACGGTTGAGAATGGCGTGGCTACTGTGACCCTCGTCTTTCCACATATAACCCAATTTTCAAATCCGAAAGTAACCCTCCGGATTAACGGTAAAAAGAGAACTTTCAAAGTATGCCAATAAAAGCGGATACAAGGGTAATTAACCATAGACCAAGGTTGATAGAACAGAAATAATTCATCCAAGGTTGAAAAGCCTCCTAAGTGACACCGAGAGGCGAACAAGAGCAAATGCCAATAACGTGAGCATGGTATATCTGCGCATGCTCAGTGATTTGTGACTTTAAATCGCTGAACATTAGGTGCTTGTTTTGCTGTTGTGAGAGCTGCGTCAGGGCTGGCGCATGAGATTTAACTCAAATTCAGTCAAAAATTCACCTGATTATGTGAAATAAACTTTCAGATATTGCATATATTGCTGAAAATGGATATATTAGAGGTATGCAAATAGAAATTTTCAGCAAAGTAAAAGACCCGCGCGACTTGGGCAAGGTTAAACATGAGCTCGAGGATGTGCTCCGAATGGCACTCATCGGCGTGTTGTGTGATTGTGAGGACTGTGACGACATATCGGATATGGTTACAGACCGAGAGGAAGAATTCAAGGCCGCCGGATTGCTGAAGCTTAGCAACGGCGTCCCGTGTGGTGACACGATACTTCGTGTTGTAGAGTCTGTCAATCCCGCTCAGCTCCGGGCAAGTCTTGATTGCTGCCGAGGCCACATAATCGAATCCCTGTGCGGCAATCAGGTCATCATTGACGGTAAGAAACTGCGGGGTGAAAATCCCAGGAGTCCCGGATGCCACGGACTGTATATCCTCAATGCGTGGGTATCTGAAACAGAAATCTGCGTTGCCGAAAAGCCGGTGGATGGCAAGACCAACGAACTTACGGTTCTGCCGTCCGTATTGTCCTCTTTATGGCTTACAGGGGCATTGGTTTCAGTCGACGCAATGGGGACCCACCGTAATATCGCAGAACAGATCATGCTCCAGGGCGGCGACTATCTGATGGCGCTTAAAGACAATCAGCCGATACTCAAGAGCTTGACGGAAAGTATCTTTAGTAGGACTACTCCATTATCAGTATACACAACCGAGGAAAAGGGGCACGGAAGAGTTGAGAAGAGAACCTGTTCAATTATGGATACGACACTTTTGGAACAGGAGGGAATGTACGAGAAGTGGCCCGGTCTTAAACGTATCATAAAGATGGAGCGTGAGCGTACTGAGAACGGGGCCCGCTCGCGTGAAACAATCTACTATCTCAGCAGCGTGGAGAAAGATGAGGCTTCTTACTATGCGATGCGTATTCGTGCGCACTGGGGTATCGAGAACAAACTGCACTGGCATCTCGACGTGACGTTTCGGGAAGATATGTGCCGCGTACGCGCCAAGAATGGCGCTGTCAATTTTTCAGCGATGCGCAAGTATGCATTGGAAATGCTTAAAAAGCAGAACGATAAACTCAGCCTTAAACGAAGACGCAAAAAATGTATGTGGAGCACTGAATATCTGTACAAAGTCTTTAAGGATAGTTAAATCTCATGCGCCAGCCCTGGAGCTGCGTTCCGAGGGCTTTGTGTTTAGAAGTATTATAGCTAAATTTGCGTTCTTTCAGTTCGGAGAAACGTTTTTCGGCACGTGCTGAATGCAAATTTTAATTTATTAATACCAATCAAAGTAAATGGCAAATACCTCTGATACCATGGCGTCGGCGCAGCGTCTTGATGTAGTTGATGCACTGCGCGGATTCGCACTTCTTGCGATAGTGTTGCTCCATAATCTTGAGCATTACAATATTTTTTATGGTAATCTTGCAGTCCCCGACTGGCTTGGTGCGACCGACAGAATATTGACTGATGTAATTTATTTCTTTTTCGCCGGCAAGGCATATGCCACTTTCTCGCTGCTGTTCGGATTCAGTTTCTATATACAGATGAGGAACGCGCGTCGCCGCGGACATGATTTCAGACTCAGGTTTGCGTGGCGTATGCTGTTGCTTGTGTGTTTCTCACAACTGCATGCATTGTTTTACAACGGTGACATACTGCTCCTTTACGCCTTCTGCGGACTGTTGCTGATACCGGCTTCGGGATGGAGCGACCGCCGTGTGCTCATAGTGGCTACTGTACTTATGCTGCAGCCGTATGCCTGGGGCAAGATGATTTACGGATGGCTCAATCCGGAGTATGTCGACACCAACTCTCTGTTCGCGCAGTTTGCGGCTGTGGCCGAGGAGACCGGACGCCATGGCGGCCTGCTTGCTACGCTTGCCGACAATATATGGAACGGTCAGCTCTACAGCAATTTTTGGCAGGTAGAGGCGGGCCGCCTGTTTCAGACTCCGGCGCTGTTCCTGTTAGGGATGTGGCTTGGGCGCAGGAATCTGTTTTCTGACGATGCCGCCAACCGCATTTTCTGGAAGAAGGCGCTCATGTATGCTGCCGTGGCCGCGATACCATTGTATGCACTCAAGACATATGTGCCTCAGCATATATCGAATATCACAGTGGCATCCTACTACGGAATCGCAATCCCGATGCTCTACAACTTTGTGTTTATGGTGATTCTTGTGTCGCTCTTCATACTGGCATGGTATGGGCGCGGCAATGGATACAGATTTCAGCGTTCGATAATAGCCTACGGGCGCATGAGTCTTACCAACTATATCACACAAAGCATAATAGGCGTGGCCGTGTACTACAACTTCGGTCTCGGGCTGTGGGATTCCGTAGGGCCGGCTCTGTCAGTGCTCATAGGTCTGGCCATATTCATGGCTCAGCTGATGTTTAGCCGCTATTGGCTCGGCAGACATAAGCAGGGTCCGCTCGAATATCTGTGGAAACGCGGCACATGGATAGGAGCCGGTACACTGATAACCACCAGGGCCTGATACCGGTGGACAATGGATTCTCGTGTGATGCATGGCATAGCCGGGCTACAAGTGTGTGCCTGTAGGTAAAATTACCGTGGTTTGCCGGTGGAATGTCGCGGAAGTTGCGTAACTTTGTGACGATATGACAAGTGCTGCCGGCCACAGGCCGCGCCTACGGGTTTCTGAATGACGCTTTTCTACAAAATACTACGTACGATACTGGTGACGCTGGTGCTGCTCGCACTGGTGGTTCCATCGGTCATGTATGCAGTATTGTCGTTGCCCGGGGTGCAGCGTACTATAGCCGAGCGCGGCAAGGAGGAGTTGACCGCGTTGCTTGGCGTGCCTGTGGATATCGAGAGAGCCGAAATAAGGCCGTTCAACAAGGTGACACTCCACGGAGTAAGCGTGGCTGTGGCTCCGGGCGACACTGCATTGAAAGTATCGCGCCTTGGAGCCGGACTGCGTATGGGCAAACTGCTTATGCACGGGCGCCTGGTATTCTCCTATGCCGAGATTATCGGCCTCGATGCCCGGCTGTGGCGCGACTCGGCGTCGGCTCCGCTCAATATCCAGCCTATTATCGACCATCTGAAGCCGCGCGACAGAAACAAGCCCCCCACGATTTACGACCTTGCCATCGACAACATAGTGATACGCCGTAGCCGGCTGTCGTACGATGTGCATTCCGAGCCGGCGCCGGAACCAGGCAAGATTGATTTCAAACATATCGCGCTCAGTGATATCAAAGCGGATATACGCCTGCCGCGCGTAAGCAACGACTCTTATGTGGCCGATCTCAGGCGTCTGGCCGCTACCGAGCGTTCGGGGCTTGTGCTCAATGCTCTGTCGGGACGTGCCAGTGTGTCAGACACTCTGCTTATCGTCGACAACATGCATATCGAGTTGCCGTCATCGCAGCTTGACTTCGCTCCGCTGAGACTACGGTATGAGGGATGGAGCGACCTTACGGCACGAATCACAGAGCATACATTCACTGTCGCCACTCTCCCCGGAAGCCAGATAACCCCGGCCGACCTCGCTCCATTCTTCCGTTCGTTCCTGCCCTTTACCTCTCCTATCGGTATTGACCTCAAGGCCGGCGGATGTGTCGCAAATCTCACCATGCCGCGTCTGACGCTCACCTCGGCCGACGATGTGGCGTCGGTAGAGATAGAGGATGCTACCGTCAGCGGTCTGCCTACAGTCGACTCGCTGAAAATACATCTCCCCAAGCTGCACGCGCGTGCCGACGGCCACCGTCTGGCCGAATTGTGGCGACAGACCGGCTCGATGCCTCCGAAGGCTGTGGCCATGGCCGACACGCTCGGAGTGGTGGAAGCCGTAGTCGATGCTACTGTGGGCGACGGCACCACACTGCTGAGGCTTACGCTTGACTCGGAGCCGGGTGTACTTGACTTCGACGCACGCTATACCGGTCCGTTCAGGCATCCGACAGGCCCGCTAAAGGCGTATCTCACAATCGACAGCATCGATGTCGGTGCCATAGCCGGAGTCGACGGACTTGGCCGCGTGAGCGGCAATGTGGCGTTTGAGGGCAGTCTCATGGGGCAGAATCCGCCTGTGGGACATGCAGCTGCTGAAATCGACCAGATACAGTGGAAGGGGTATGATATAAACAGTATCACAGCCGACATCGACATTACGCGCACCGATGTCAGGGGCACCATAGTCGCCGATGACCCGATGCTCGGCGCGACAATCAAAGGCTCGTGTGGCATAATCCCCGGGGAGCACCATATCGATGCCGACATAAGGATAGCGTCATTATGTCCGGGGATGTTCGGCATAATCAGGCAGGAGCGTTTTATGGGGCATGTGCTGAGCGGACGCATAGAGGTGGACATGCATGGCCGTGAGTATGATTCGCTCGACGGACGTCTGGAGCTTACCGAGATGCGCTTCACCGATGCCGCCAGAGCCGACGCGCTTGCTCTCGACCATCTGTCGCTGATGTCGTCAGGCACCACATCGCCGCGCTTCATCATGCTCCACAGCGACATAGTCGACGCACGCGTGGAGGGTGAATACCGTTTCCGCGACATTGTGCCTGTCGCGAGGTCAATCCTCGCCGATGTGTTCCCCTCGCTGCTCTCCGCGCATTCTACTGCAGTGACGCCTCACAGAGGCGTTCGCGGCAATGGAGATGACGACGACAGCCTGGCGCTTGACATGACTCTCGACATGCAGGTGCGTCAGAATGCGGCCACCGACAGCTGGCTGTCGTTCTTCAGAGTGCCGGTAAGACTGTTGCGCCCTGTCACGGTCAAGGCTATGATGAGCGGTGCCAACAGGCTTATTGAGGCGAGTGTCGACGCACCCAATCTGCTGCATAAGGACAAGTTTATTGACAATTCTTATATCGGCCTGACTGTCGACGGAGAGAGCGACGACGCAAGAATGCTCATGAGCACGGTGTATCCTACCAAGAAGGGCGACGCCACTATCAGCCTTGTGGCCACGGGGAGCCACGACTCTATAAACGTGCATGCCGGGTGGGATATCGACCGGGAGCGCATGTTTCGCGGAGCTGTGGAGCTTGGAGCCATGTTTTCCCGTGTGCCCGACGCCCATATTCCGGGCGGCATGTCGACAGCAATCGATTTGCGCCCCTCGCGCATTGTGATTAATGACAGTGTGTGGCGCATACGCCCGTCGATGATTGAGATAGCCCACGACCGTCATGTTGATGTGCGCGATTTTGAAGTAAGCCGCCACAACCAGTTTATAAAAATCAACGGCTCGGTGTCGGAGACCCCCGCCGATTATCTTTGTCTGGAGTTGCAGAGTATCGACCTCGACTATGTGTTTGAGACACTCGATATCAGTGCGGCCATGTTCGGCGGTATCGCTACCGGCAAATTCTATGCTTCAGGCCTGATGAGCGGAGAGCCCCGTCTGGAGACTCCGCGACTTGATGTGTCCGGCATGACCTACAATCATTCGCCTCTGGGCGATGCCGTAATTGCATCGTATTGGGACAATGCCACCCGCGGTGTGGTGATAAACGCCGACATTACAGGCGAGAAAGACGCCCATTCCTATGTGGACGGGGCCATATACCCTATGGCCGACAGCCTCGACTTCCGTTTCAAGGCCGAGAGGCTCAATGTAGGGTTCATGCGTCCGTTCATGGAGGCATTCACCTCCGATGTGTCGGGTTACGCTTCCGGCGAGGCACGACTCTTCGGCACATTCAAGTTTATCGACATGACGGGCGATATATTCGCCGAGAATCTGCGTCTGAAACTTGATTATACCAATACATATTACTACGCTACCGATTCAATACACCTGACTTCGGGGCGCATCAGCTTTGCCGATGTAAAATTGCGCGACGCCATGGGCAACAGTGCTCTGCTCAACGGTTGGGTCACTCATAAATGCTTCAAGGAGCCAGAATTTGAATTCCGTGTGAGCAATGCCCGCAACCTGTTGTGCTACGATATCACCGATAAAATAAATCCCGACTGGTATGGACACATACTTTGCAACGGTTCGGCCTTTGTCAAAGGGGTGCCGGGATTTGTCGATATCAATGTCAACATGTCGACTGCCGCCGGCTCTGTATTTACTTTCGTGCTTTCCGACACTGAGGCGGCGGGAGAATATACATTCCTTACCTTCCACGACCGCAACGAGCTCCGTGGCGACCTGCTGCTCAATCTTGAGGACCCGCAGGAGGCCGCCTTGCGTCAGCTGAAGGAGCGCATACGCAAAGAGCGCGAGCAGGAACAGGGCTCTTCGGTCTACCGCATCAACCTGCAGGTCGACGTAACCCCCCAGGCCGAACTTGTATTGGTAATGGACCCGGAGGGTGGCGACAACATAAAGGCCCGCGGCAGCGGCAGTCTGCGTATGGAGTATAATTCCAACGACGAGGACCTGCGCATGTTTGGCACATACTCTCTGACCCAGGGAAAATACAACTTCACGCTGCAGGACATAATTATCAAGCCTTTTACCATCAAGCCGGGCAGTTCCATCTCGTTTCACGGCAGTCCCTACTCGGCGGTGCTCGACATCAATGCCGTGTACAGCGTGAATGCCAATCTGAGCGACCTCGACGAGTCGTTTCTCCAGGACAAGGATCTCAACCGCACAAATGTGCCGGTGCATGCTCTTCTCAAGGTCTCCGGCGACATGCAGCAGCCCGATATCAGTTTCGACCTTGAGTTTCCGACGCTCACACAGGACACATACCGCAAGGTGCGCAGTATCGTGAGCACTGATGACATGATGAACAGGCAGATTATCTATCTGCTTGCCTTAAACCGGTTCTACACACCCGACTACATGGCGTCGACGACCAAGGGCAACGAGCTTGTGTCGGTGGCCTCGTCGACAATCTCATCGCAACTCGGCTCTATCCTCGGACAGCTCAGCGACAAATGGAACATTGCACCTACATTCCGAAGCGACCGCGGCGACTTCTCCGACATGGAGGTCGATCTTGCCCTCTCGAGCTATCTGCTCGACAACAGGCTGCTATTCAACGGCAACTTCGGCTATCGCGACAAGGCGCTCAACAACAATTCGTTTATCGGCGACTTCGATCTCGAATATCTGCTCAACAAGTCGGGCAACATACGTCTGAAGGCCTACAACCGCTACAACGACCAGAACTATTATGTAAAGTCAGCACTTACCACACAGGGCGTGGGCATTGTGTTCAAGCGTGATTTCGACGACATCTTCTCATGGCTAAAGCGTCTGCGCCGCAAACATGAGCAGGAGAAGCAGGCCGAGCAGGAAAAAAAAGCACATGAGGGCGCCAGGCCACAGGCCGGACAATGACAATCGTTGCTTGCTATTACAGCTACCGTCATTATCATAATACCGACAAGGGCTGCACCGCAGGTTGAATAAGCGGTGCAGCCCTTGTTGTTGTAGAGAGCGGAATTCAGAATCAATAGCTGTGATGGTCGGAGTCCATCTCGGCCGGAGTGAGCGGACGGGCATTCATCTTATACCATACGTAGGCGATGTATGCCACAACAAACGGTACGAGCAGGCTGACTACGCTCATTACCTTGAGAGTGAACTGTGTCGACGAACTGTTGAATATGGTAAGCGACGACGCTGTGTCGGCTATCGAGGGATAATAGGGAGTGTCGTTGTATCCGGCTACCCAGAACAGAGTAAGAACCACAAGCACGGTGCCGATGCCCGACCACCATATGCCTTTGGTGTAATGGCTGGCAAACACCGACTTACCGACGGCATATAGCACCATCACCACTCCTGCGAGGAACAGCACCAGACACCACCACATATCCACATAGTTGTGGAAATATTTGTAGGGCACCGGCTCGAAGCTGTGCAGTCCGGTAGTCTGTAGTCCGGTATGAGTGAGCAGCAATGCCACGAATGCCAGGAAGAACACAACGAAGATAATGCCGTTGACAAGCACACGGCGGCGGCACAGGTTGAAGAATGTATCGCCGGCCTGAATGTTGTTCATATAATAAAGCGCACACTGTGTGCGGGCAAGGAACAGCACCGCGAATCCCAGAATCCAGTTGCGCCAGCAGAATATCGCCTCCCAGCCATGTCCGGCACCCCATTGTGATATCACAGGCGAGCCGGGGTCAAGTATATTGCCCATAGTCACCTTGAAGTCGGCGCCGAAAAACATCATCGAGACGGCTACTCCGAGCAGAAAGCAGCCTAACGCGCCGCTGATTACCAGCAGAATGTCGAAGAAACGGGTGCCGTAGAGATTGCCTCTCTTACGTCGGTACTGGTAGCTGACAGCCTGGGCTACAAAGGTAAACAGGATGAGAATCCAAAGCCAGTAGGCGCCCCCGAAACTTGTGCTGTAGAACAGCGGGAACGACGCGAAAAACGCGCCTCCGAACACTACCAGCGTAGTGAACGTAAGTTCCCATTTCGTGCCTATGGAGTTGACCATCAGATTGCGCTCATCGTTGCTGCGCGTGCACATCAGCATCGACTGGCCGCCCTGTACAAAGAGCAGAAACACCAACGCGGCGCCAAGCACCGAAATCAGAAACCACCAGTACTCCTGGAGTAAGAATGTCATATGATCTGTTTCCATGATTATCATGATTTAGCGATTTCGTTAATGTTCTCTTTCGAGTATTTGTTGATTTGGGTGGCCATTATGCTCATTTCCGCCACGAGAAGCACGGTAAACACCACTGCAAACATGAAGAATGTGGTTATCACTGATGATGCCGCGATGTCGCTTATTGCCGCACGTGTAGGCAGGATGTCCTGGATGACCCACGGCTGGCGGCCCACTTCGGCGGTAATCCATCCGGCCTGCGAACAAATCCATACAATCACTATCGACAGCATGCCGACGATGCATGCCCACTTGTTGGTAAGCCACTGCCGGCGCCAGTAACTGCCTACAAATGCGAATGCGAAAAAGAGCAGCAGATAGCCTCCGGCAATCACCATGATATGAAACGAGTAGAATGTCATTGCCACTGGCGGAACCGCTTCCTCCGGAGAGTCAAGATAGCCGTAGCCGAAATAGGGATAGTCGGCCTTTAGATCGACGAGCGCCGCATCCATGGCCTCCTTGTCGCCGGCGACTGCGGCCGCATCGTAGGCCCGTAGGGCTTCATGAGCCTGTCGGCCGCGCACAATGCGCTCGGCGTAGCTTACAGTATGGATAGTGTCGCCCTCCGGAGTAAGTTCGATGCCGTCGATGAGGTCGTTGATGCCGGGCACGAAGCTGTGGGGGTCGTGTGTGGCGAGGAATGACAGTCCGTAAGGTATGCTGATATCAAACAGATACGGGTCGGTAGTGTCGTCGCCGGCTTTCTTGTCGGGATTGAGAATGCCTGTGGCCACAATCTCCTGGCCGCATGAGCCGCGGTAGAGGCCTTCCATGGCGGCGAGCTTCATAGGCTGGTGGCGGGCTACATTTATTGCCGACATGTCGCCTGTGGCTAGAGTCACGAGTATGCCGGCTCCTCCTACCCATGCGGCCACCTTTATCGAGTCGAGCGCCATCTCGACGTTGCGCTTGCGGATTATCCACCACGAGCTTACACCGATTACAAACACTCCGGCGAGAGTCCATGCGCTCGCCACCGTGTGTGTAAACTTGGCGACAGCGGTGTCAGAGGTAACCACACCCCAGAAGTCGGCCATGACGTTGCGCATCTGTGCCGGGTCAAACTCCATGCCCACAGGCTGCTGCATCCATGCGTTGGCGATAAGAATCCATAGTGCCGACAGGCATGTGCCGGCGGCGGTGAGCCATGTGGCCGCAAGGTGGAATCCGGGGCTGAATTTCTTCCAGCCGAAAAACATTACGGCGATAAATGTCGATTCCATGAAGAATGCGACTATCCCCTCGATGGCAAGAGGGGCTCCGAAGATATCGCCTACAAACCAGCTGTAGTTTGACCAGTTGGTGCCGAACTCAAACTCGAGTATGATGCCTGTGGCCACGCCGATTGCAAAATTGATGCCGAACAGGAGCATCCAGAATTTGGTCATTGCGAGCCATTTGACGGCACGCGTGCGTACATAGATACTCTCCATGATGGCCACTATCAGGGCCAGACCGATGGTAAGCGGTACGAACAGCCAATGGTACATGGCTGTAAGGGCAAACTGCCACCGCGACCAGTCAACTACGGTAAATAAGTCGTCCATGTGTATAGAATGTAGATTATGTGTTAGATTATTTCAGAGAATATAGCCCCGGTTGGGGAGGTGGAAAGCAGATGTCCCGGCAGGCAGTCGCCGGGTTAAGAAGCGCAATGTGTCAGGGTGAGCCTATGAGGCTGGTGCGCACAGCCCGGGCGCGTTGAGCGTCGTCGGCATAGTCGCGTTGGAGCACATCGGGGAAAAAGAACAGCCGGAACACGAAAAACAGGATGAATAGCTTAACGAGTATAAGCACCCATAGATACCGCCCGACTGTCATGCTGCGGAATCCGTCGCGGTAGAAGCGATATATGCGAGCCGGCAATGCGGCTATCTGGCGCGGGGCAATCATAATAAGAACTTGCTTAGAGCTTGTTTAATAATAAATAAACACCCTGTCGGATTATAATGTTTCAGCATCCGATATTGACAGTGTTGTCAAGCAGATAGTCGTTTCCCTCGACCAGACTCCACAACACGGCGCGCACGGCTGCACCGGTGTCGCCGCCCGACGCAGGGATGCGTATGCAAGTGTGCCGGGAATCTCCGTAACGCGGGTATACATTGATATCGGTCGTCGTGTCATTGCATGTTATCGTCATCGAAGAGTCGAGCCCTTCCCAGCGTGCTGCCACGATATCGGTATCTCCCGGAGCCACACCGCAGGCTCCACTTGTCTGTGCCAGGCGGTTGCGCGACACGATGTCGGCCTCTGTAAACGCTACCCTGCATCCGGTGGCTGCCAGAGCCTTTACAAGAGAGTCGCGCAGACCGACCGCATTACCGGCGGCAACGGCATCCGGAATTTCTCCTGCAGAGAAGACTATGATACGGCGTACGGGGAATGGAAACGAGACTGTGCCCGGAGGGAGTCCGCGCGAGGTCACACGACGTCGGTAGGCCGGCATAGGGCCACGCCGGTGCTCTTCCATCTTTCGTTCAAGATAATTGTCTGCCATGCTGTGAATGTCGGATAATAAGAATGCCCGGATTCACGCCCATGAACAGGAGCGTCCATCCGGACATTCAATATGTATTGTGATTATTTATCGGGCCTCCCAGCCAAGTGCGCTTGCGCCAAGCACGGCGGCATCGCTCTCTTTAAGCTCGGAAAGGAGCAGTTTGGTCTTTCCCTTATAGATATTGAGTGTGTTGCGGTCCATGGCTTCCTTGATAGGCTTCATCAGAAGTTCGCCCGAACGGCTCAGGCCGCCGAACAGTATGATTGCTTCGGGGCTTGAGAATGCGATGAAGTTGGCAAAAGCCTCACCCATAATCTTGCCGGTATATTCAAAGATTTCCTTGGCAAGTTTGTCTCCCTGTACAGCTGCGTCGTATACATCCTTGGATGTGATACCTTCGATAGGGAGGTTGCGCAGGAGCGATTTGTCGGTGCGTGTCTCAAGGAATTCGCGGGCGGTGCGTGCTACGCCTGTGGCTGAGCAGTAAGCCTCAAGACATCCTGTACGACCGCAGCCGCACATACGTCCGTTGCTGGGCTTCACGATAACGTGACCGAGCTCTCCGGCAAATCCGTCGTGACCGTATACCAGCTGGCCGTTGACTACGATACCGCTACCTACACCGGTGCCGAGGGTAATCATTATAAAGTCTTTCATGCCCCGGGCCACACCGTATGTCATCTCACCGATGGCTGCGGCATTGGCATCGTTGGTGAGGGCGACAGGAACGCCGAATGCTTCTTTAAGCAGCTCGGCCAGAGGTATTCTTCCCTTCCATGGGAGGTTGGGAGCCATTTCGATGGCGCCTGTGAAATAGTTGCCGTTGGGAGCGCCCACGCCTATACCTGCGATTTTGTCGGTAGCGTCGTTGGCCTCAAGAAGATTGTTGAGAGAAGTCTTGAGCTCTTCTACATAATCCTTGATATCGGCGTGTCTGCCTGTTTTGATGGAACTGCTGGCAACGACATTGCCACGTGCGTCAACTATACCGAACACGGTGTTGGTACCACCTATGTCGATGCCTACTACGTAAGGTTTCATGTTTTGATGTATTGTTTAGATTGTTGGGTAAAATTCAGTTATGATTCGTCTCCACTTCTCATGGTAACCGCTATAGAGGAGAAATAGGGGGGAGGTGTCAACTACATTGCAAAGATAGGGAAAATCTGCAAACATGTATCATAATCCGATATTTTTTACGATAAAAAAATGCCTCTGTAGGCTCTATATGCTTATTTAGTCATCTTTTTGCCGCTTTAACTGTTTAATATTTGGGCTATTCGGATAAAAATCACTAACTTTGCACCGTCAAAAACCAAAATACTTATTTTTCATGGACAAAAAGCCGGTAAACATCGACCTGCTGTTTGAGACAAGCTGGGAAGTGTGCAATAAAATCGGTGGTATTTATACGGTTCTTTCTACAAAGGCCAAGACACTACAGAATCTTTATAAAGACAAAAACATCTTCATCGGCCCCGATGTCTGGACAGAGGATACCCCCTCACCTTATTTCACTCCGTCGAGAACTGTGCTGAAAGAATGGAAGGCCCAGGCCAAGCTGCCCTACGGCATCACTGTGAGATGCGGGCGCTGGGAAGTGCCGGGACGCCCGATTGTGGTACTTGTAAAATTCGATGGCCTATACCAGGAGAAAGACTCTTTCTACGGACGTATGTGGGACCTCTATGGCGTAGATTCCCTGCACGCTTATGGCGACTACGACGAGGCGTGTGCCTTCTCCCACGCAGCCGGGATTGTGATTGAAAGCATCTGCGACTTTGTCGGGATACGCGACAAAAACGTTGTGGCCCACTTCGACGAATGGACGACGGCCATGGGTCTGCTGTATGTAAAGGATGTGCTCCCTTCGGTAGCGACCATATTCACCACCCACGCGACATGTATAGGCCGCAGCATATGCGGCAACGGCAAACCGCTGTATGATTATCTCCGTGCGTACGATGGCGACCAGATGGCGCGCGAGCTCAATATGGAGTCGAAACACTCCCTTGAAAAGGCCGCAGCCCACCAGGCCGACTGCTTCACTACCGTGAGCGACATTACCGCCATAGAGTGTGAACAGCTGCTCCAGCGGCGCCCGGTTGTGACCCCAAATGGATTCGAACAGAATTTTGTGCCCAACAAAGGAAAGTTCCCCAAGGTACGCGAAGCCGCACGTAAAGTACTGCTCAACGTAGCCTCTTCGCTTGTCGGAAGAAAACTCCCCGAGGATACATTCATAGTAGCCACATCCGGACGTTGCGAATACCGCAACAAAGGCATCGACCTATATCTTGATGCGATAGCGCGCCTACGCGACCTTGCCCCAACACGTACGGTAGTGGCGTTTGTAATGGTGCCCGCATGGTGTCGCGACCCGCGTCCCGATCTGCAGCACACACTCCCTGCCAAGCGCAAGACCCGCCTTCCCGAGCCGGAGCTTACCCATACTCTCAACAATCCCGATTCCGACCCGATTATCTGCCGCATACGCCAGATAGGATTCGCCAACGAAAAGGGCGACAAGGTCAACGTAATCTATGTGCCATGCTATCTCAACGGCGCCGACGGAATATTCAACACTGCTTATTACGATTTGCTGATAGGCATGGATGCCACAGTGTTCCCATCCTACTACGAGCCTTGGGGATACACCCCTCTCGAAAGTGTGGCTTTCGGTGTGCCTACCGTCACGACAACTCTTTCGGGATTCGGACAATGGGTGCTTGCCACCGACGAAAACACCTTCGACGCATGCGGTGTCAACGTTATAGCGCGAGGCGACTTCAATTACGACGAGGTAGCCGCACGTATCGCCAACTCTCTTAAATATCTGATATCAGCCGACCAGCAACAGACAACCCTCATACGCAGCCGTGCCATAAATCTGGCATCGCTTGCCGCGTGGAGCTATTTTATAGAATACTACGTAGACGCATTCCGAATCGCTCTCGACAGTGCCCGCATGCGCGCCACTGAGGACTGACCACTACTGATTGATGTCAGGGATTAATTATACATTAATTATATATAGGTAATTGTATATATTAACGTACAGTAAGGATTAATAAAAACTCTATTCACATAAATATAATTTATGAAACTTCAAGTAAGCAACACTAATGCACCCGTGTGGCGCGACGTAATGGTGAAATCTGACCTCCCGGCAAAACTCAAGCCGCTGGAAGTCCTCTCACGCAACCTTTGGTGGGTATGGAACAGCGAGGGCAAATCGCTTTTCCGTGATCTCAATCCCGATCTCTGGCGTGCCGTCGGCGAAAACCCCGTGATGCTTCTGCAGCAGCTGGGCTTCGAGCGTCTTCAGGAAATCCTCAAGGATGCCAAGCTCATGGAACGTATCGAAAAAGTGTATGCCGACTTCAAGGCCTACATGAAGGTGCCCATGCGCAAGGATGTACCCTCGGTAAGCTACTTCTCGATGGAGTACGGCCTGTGCAACGCCCTTAAAATCTACTCCGGCGGCCTCGGTGTGCTCGCCGGCGACTATATCAAGGAAGCCTCCGACAGCTGTGTCGACATGACCGCTGTAGGTTTCCTCTACCGCTACGGATACTTTACCCAGACTCTGTCGGTGGACGGCCAGCAGATTGCCAACTACGAGCCTCAGGATTTCAACATGCTGCCCCTTGAGCAGGTGCTTGACGCCGACGGCAAGCCTACCATCCTCGAAGTGCCTTTCCCAGGCCGTATCGTATACAGCCATATATGGCGTGTGAATGTAGGCCGCATGTGTCTCTATCTGATGGATACCGACTTCGACATGAACTCGGAGTTTGACCGTCAGATTACCCATCAGCTCTACGGCGGCGACTGGGAGAACCGTATCAAGCAGGAATACATGCTCGGTATCGGCGGTGTGCTCATGCTCAAGAAACTCGGCATCAAGAGCGAGCTCTACCACTGCAACGAAGGCCACGCAGCCCTGCTCAACCTCCAGCGTCTGGTTGACTATGTACAGGACGACCATCTCGATTTCAACACCGCACTTGAGGTAGTGCGCGCATCGAGCCTCTACACAGTGCACACTCCCGTGCCCGCAGGCCACGACTACTTCGACGAAGGCCTCTTCGGCAAATATATGGGCGAGTTCCCCCAGAAGCTCGGCATCTCGTGGAGCGACCTCATGAACATGGGCCGCGAGAACCCCGACAGCCCCGAGCGCTTCTCTATGAGTGTGTTCGCTCTCAACACATGTCAGGAAGCCAACGGCGTAAGCTGGCTCCACGGCGAGGTGTCGAAGAAGATGTTCGCAGGCATCTGGAAAGGCTACAACTGGGCTGAAAGCCATGTAGGCTACGTGACCAACGGTGTGCACATGCCCACCTGGGCCGCATCGGAATGGAAGGCTCTCTACGAGGAAAAACTCGGCGCAGAGATGTTCCAGCACCAGAGCGACACCAAATACTGGGAGAAGATTTACGATGTGGCCGATAAGGACATATGGGCTCTCCGCACAACGATGAAGAACAAATTTATCGACTTTGTGCGCCGCGACTTCAAGGAGAAGTGGCTCAAGAACGCCGGCGACCCCACCCAGGTAATGTCGATTACCGAGAAAATCAATCCCAACGCGCTCATCATAGGCTTCGCCCGCCGCTTCGCCACATATAAGCGCGCCCACCTTCTCTTCTCCAACCTCGACCGTCTGGCCGCTATCGTCAACAACCCCGACCGTCCTGTACAGTTTGTATTCTCAGGCAAGGCTCACCCCGCCGATGGTGCCGGACAGGGACTCATCAAGCGTATCGTAGAGATTTCACGCATGCCCCAGTTCCTCGGCAAGATTATCTTCCTTGAGAACTACGACATGATTGTTGCCAAGCGCCTCGTCAGCGGTGTCGACATCTGGCTCAACACCCCGACACGTCCCCTTGAGGCATCCGGTACATCGGGCGAGAAGGCCGAGATGAACGGTGTGCTCAACTTCTCCGTGCTCGACGGATGGTGGTACGAGGGCTACAAATTCTGCGAAGAGGGCGGATGGGCGCTCACCGACAAGCGTACATTTACCGACCAGGGCCAGCAGGACAAGCTCGATGCCGAGGTTATCTACACCATGCTTGAGAAGCAGATTATACCTCTCTACTTCGAAAACCGCAAGGGTGGTTTCTCAGCCGAGTGGGTTAAATATATCAAGAACTCTGTGGCCAAGATTGCTCCTCACTTCACCATGAAGCGCATGATCGACGACTACATCGAGCGTTTCTACGACAAGGAGGCCAAGCGCTACAAGAAGCTCCACGCCCACGACTTCGCTCTCGCAAAAGAGATTGTGGCTTGGAAAGAGAAGGTGGCTCAGGCATGGCCCGGCGTACACGCCGTGTCGGTTGAGGAATTCAACGCCGACCCCGCCAACACCAAGGCCGGCGAACCGTTCCGCACAATCATCAAGCTCGACGCCAACGGCCTCGGCCACGATCTCGGCGTAGAGTGTGTAATCTACAAGATTGAGGACGGTCAGGAGAAATACGAAGGCCGCGAAGAGTTCAAGATGGTAGGCGAAGAGGGCAATATCTGCACCTTCGAGCTCAAAACCAAGCTCCGCGAGGCCGGTACATTCCGCTACGCTTACCGCGTATATCCCAAGAATGCCGAGCTTCCCCACCGTCAGGACTTCGCCTACGTGCTTTGGGTATAATCCTACAGTCAGTAGCAAACAAGCTCTAAATACAGAAAGGCATCGTGCATACCGCACGATGCCTTTCTTGTCATTCATACCGGTGAAATACCCTCTGCCGGCAATCCCGGCAG
Organism: Muribaculum intestinale; assembly: GCF_002201515.1. NCBI lineage: Bacteria > Pseudomonadati > Bacteroidota > Bacteroidia > Bacteroidales > Muribaculaceae > Muribaculum > Muribaculum intestinale. The sequence goes on along the minus strand of NZ_CP021421.1, from coordinate 291,288 downwards.
AGGGTATGGAAAAATAAGGTTGTCACTCCGATTAGCGGATGAGAGCGCGGCCGCCCCATACCAGGAGCACGCCGAGGATTACGCTCAGAGCGAGGTAGAGGATAAATGTTGTCCAGTCGCCTTTCGAACCGAGTACCCACATATCGTCGGCAAAGGATGAGAATGTGGTGAAGCCGCCGCAGAATCCGGTAATCAGCAATACGTTTTCGCCCGGTGTCATTACGTGTGCTTTCTCAAGCAGTCCGAAGAAGAGGCCGATGATGAAGCATCCGATGATGTTGACCAGGAATGTGCCCATTGGGAATGAGCCGTGCCACATGCCGGCACACCATTTTCCGACCAGATAACGTCCGCAGGTGCCGACAAATCCGCCGCAGCCCGCCAGTAGCATAGCTTTAATCATAGTGAAGAATTTTGTGTGTTGATACTTAGATGTTTATATTGCTCCTACAGGTAATATTCCTTTATAACAGAGAGTTTGTCGTCGAGTTCGAATACCCAAGGCTTGCCTGTCGGAATTTCGACCCCTACGATTTCGTTGTCGTCGAGATGGAGCAGCATCTTGGCGAGAGCTCGCAGACTGTTGCCGTGGGCTGCCACGAGCACTGTGTCGTAGAGGTTGAGTTTAGGCTCGATTATCTCCGACCAGCAGGGTGCCACACGTTTTATGGTGTCGGCAAGCGATTCGGTAAGCGGCAGTTCCTCAAAGGCCAGCCCGTCGTAGCGTGGGTCGTTGCCGGGATAGCGTGGGTCCTCGATGTCGAGCGATGGGGGTGCCACGTCAAAACTGCGGCGCCAGATGTGTACCTGTTCGTCACCGTACTCCTTGGCGGTCTCCGCTTTGTTGAGGCCCTGGAGGGCACCGTAATGGCGTTCGTTGAGATGCCAGTCCTTTATCACCGGTATCCAGCAGCGGTCCATGGCTGTGGCGGCTATATCGAGGGTGTGTATGGCGCGTTTCAGATAGGAGGTGAAGTAGTAGTTGGGCAGTATGCCGGCAGCGAGCAGTTTCTCGCCGGCTTCCCGTGCTTCCCGGCGTCCCTGGTCGGTAAGTTCGACATCGGTCCAGCCGGTAAATCTGTTTTCCAGATTCCATTGGCTTTGGCCATGTCGCAGAAGAATAAGACGTTTCATTAGAGCTTGTTTAATAATATATCGTTGATATATTTTTGTATTTGCATTAAAAGCAGGCAAGAGATTGAATGATTATAAAGCTACCCTTTGTGTCGGCAACATTTATTATTAGCCAAGCTCTTAGTGTGCTGATTTTTGGCGTGATTCCTGGAGTTTGTACATCGGGAGCATGAATATCCATGTGGCTATACAGAACGGTGCTGTGAGTGTGGCCAGTCCTACGGGCTGTAGCAGAATATCCATTCCGAACTGTACGAATACAGTGAACACCACTGCCGACAGTGAATAGAAGAATGATTTCAGTCCGGGCTTATAGAATGTGCATCCGACAGCTATGCCTGTCAGTACGGGCGAGAATCCGTAGAGACCCTCTGTGATGTCGGGGTGGGAGGCTCCAAAGAATATAGCCATGAAGAGGGCCACTGCAGCGCTGAGCATAGCCCAAAAAGCGGCCCAACGGCTACATAGCGCAAGCCCTACGATGAAGAAGATGCCTGTAATCCATGAGTTTACGAGGAACACCTGAGAGATGCCTTTTAGCCAGTATACTACAAGGTCGGTAAAGGTATACTGAAGGTCGCCCGATGTGATTTCCGTAGGGAGCGAGGCTATGGACTCGCCTGCCGGTGTAAGGTGGGCCATATCGCGCGCCGACAGGAGTATAAGCCACGATATGAGGATAAAGGGGAATGTGTAGGATGTGGTCTTGAACGGAGCGAAGACATTGTTGAGCCCGCGCCGGGCTACTACGGTAAGGGCCGAGCCTATAATCATGGCAATCCACGACCACACTGTGTTGTCGAGGAAAGTGAATACCGCACATCCCACAAGTATGCCGTTGAATCCCCACAGTCCCTGGTCGCCGTCGGTCTTCGACTCAAATATGTAGCCTGTAGCTGTCGACACGATAAGTCCGGCGAGTGCACCCCATGCCACTACAGGCATGTGTTCGCCATACGGTGCTTCGAGATAGCATCCGGCGAAAATGCCGATGATAATTAGCAGGCCGGTCCAGGCACTTCCCTGAAACATGACCTGTCCGGCGCCTTTGAGAGTCCCGTTCACATAAGTGGCGAAGCTCCGGTTGTTAGGTTGAGTAGACATATGTTATGATTTTTATAGAGCGCGAGTCAGATGTGTCTGACAGTGCCCTCTGGGTTCATCGCCATGGAAAGTCGGGGAGAAGTGGATGCCCCTTGACACTCATCCTTACAGTGGATGCGAAACTTCTAACGGCCTTTTTCACAGGCTCGGTCTCCATACCCATCACCTTGAACAGGAGCCCGGCGTTGTTGGGCAGACGGGTTATGCCTGTGGCGAGGTCGCCATTGTTGCTGAATCCGGCTTCGGTGGCATTGTATATCTCCTCGGCTTTGTCGGGTGGAGTGAGCACAATCACGTTGGCAAACATCTGATAGCGCCCCATGATACCGAGCATCGAAGGGTTCTGGGCCTTTGGCTCGATTACGAACTTCTCGCGGAAAAGCCGTTGGCCGTCGGGTCGCCGGGCCTCGCATGTCACCGACAGAATGTCGTAGTCGAATATTTCGGGCTCGTCGCGGTGCTTACGTCCGCAGGAGAATATCTCGCTGTAGAATAGTGTGGCCGTAGGGGCGCAGGTGATATCGGTGAGAGTAACGTATCGTGCCGTGCGGCATGGGATGGTAGGCTCGGGCATAAACTCCAGGTAGGAGTCATCCTCAAGTACGATATTCTGGCATAGGGCCGAGAAGTTGTCGTTCATCTCGGCTATCTTTGTGGCGGCGCCGGTGGTGACATGGGCAATGGAGCCTTTGCGCATCATGATTTCCTGCTCGTAGCGGTCACCGTCGACATTCGGGCCGCCCGACGACAGGATATAGACCACGGGCATGGCAGGCATCCCTTCGTCGCAGTAGAGCTCCTGCTGCACAATCAGCGGAGCCATGCGCTGGAGGTCGCGCATTATACTTTTGCCCGACTTGTCGAGCTCGAATCCCAGACGCAGGTATCCAACCTTGCCCGGCGCGCCTATATACATGGCGCGCGTGGGGTGGTTGTATGGCTGCATCTCCCGCGTGGCAGTCACGCGTTGCATTTCCTTGCTGTTGATTACATCTTTCATAATGCTACAGTCGGGCAATCGGTGGTACAAAGTTACTTGTTCTGACCCGGATGGTCAAAGAGTGCCATGGCCTTTATCAGGCTTACGAGCTCGTCGATGCCTTCGCCGGTCATGCAGTTGGTAAATACGAATGGCTTTCCGGGGCGCATCAGCTTAGAGTCGTGGTCCATCACCTCAAGCGACGCATGCACGTAGGGCGCAAGGTCGGTCTTGTTGATTACGAGAATGTCACTCTGCGATATTCCGGGACCGTCCTTGCGGGGAATCTTGTCGCCGGCGGCCACGTCGATGACGTAGATGAAGAAGTCGACGAGAGCCGGGGAGAAAGTAAGGGTGAGGTTGTCGCCTCCGCTTTCGATAAACACAATGTCGGTGTCGGGAAACTTGGCCTCCATTTCCTCGACGGCGGCTATATTCATCGACGGGTCCTCGCGCACGGCCGTGTGGGGGCACGCGCCGGTCTCTACGCCAATGATACGGTCTTCCACAAGCACACCTTTGAGCATGCGCCTTACATGCTTGGCATCCTCGGTGGTGACGATGTCGTTGGTGATAATCAATACTTTGAAGCCCTCTTTTACAAGAGTGGGAGTGATGGCTTCGATAAGGGCGGTCTTGCCGGATCCTACCGGCCCGCCTACTCCTATGCGGCAGGTTGACATTATACTTGAATTTTGGAGAATAAATTGATGTTATTAATACGGGGACGCGTGGTGTTTAGTTCATGAACATGCGCATCTCGCCCTTTTCATGCAGCGACGCCATAAGGTCGATGCCGGGCACGAATGCCCTCATGTCGTCGTAATCCAGAGCGCGGATGGCCTCGTAATCTTTTTCGAGCACGGGTGCGAGGTCGTAGAGTATCTTCTGGGTGTCGTAGTGCGATACCCTCACGCAGCGCAATGCTGCGCCGAGAATCATGTTGGCAACTCCGAACGCCTGCGATGTAAACATGTCGCTTTCGGATATTCCGGCGGCATGCATTACAACGGCCTGTACTATAGGGTATGTGCCGTGGATGTCGCCCGAGTTTATGTCGGCGAGCATACGCTCTACCAGCGGCGACGGGGCCACGTGCACGGCGAGTTCGGCGAGTTTCTTACCCATGCGTAGCACCATCTGCCGCGCCTCGTCGTTCATCTTGCAGAGTATCACCTCGGTGTCGGCGCGCTTTATGTCGTCGTAATCTCCGCGCTCGGCGGCCCGGTATGCATGTAGTGATGCTATGCCGTCGGAGTATATGCTCTGGATTGTGGCGGCGCGTACATATGAGGCGAGAGTGGCGGCGTCGTGCACGATATGTTCGTGGCTTGCTGTCTCGAGTCCGTTTGAAAACGAGAAGTTGCCCACCGGAAACTGTGAGTCGCTCATCTCAAGCAGACGCATTGTGGCGGTAATCATAAGCATGGGTGATTTCGTTGGTGGAGATTAGTGTTCGTGGGTATGGAAGGTATGGCCTCCGTCGTGGCTGTGGGGCACTGCGTGTCCGTCGTGTCCGTGGGCGTCTGTTGTGATGCCGGGTGTGTGGTCGTGCACGTGGGCATGGCTCTCCTGCGATGTGCCTCCGAATAGATTGCGTATCTCGTGGGGGGCGAGATAGGGTATCACGGCCGAACCTTCCTCGAAACTGTAGGTTACGCCGGGTATGGCGTGTGTGTCCATTACCGATTTCATTACCTTGCGGTCGACTGTCAGTGGCACATATACTTTGGTGCCTTTTATTACGGCAGGCCAGTGCTGGTTGCCTATGGCGTGACCAAGTTCGATGCAGGTCTGGATTATCTGTAGCTTGTCGAGTTTCTCGATTTCCGACAGGTCAATCACGAATACGGGGTTGAGTTCGATGGCCGCTACGAGCGCACGTCGGTTGTCGTTGTCGATTTCGAGTATGTCGCCCTCGATTAGCTGGTGGTTGCGTTTGAGGGCCACGGCACACTGTGTGCCTTTGTCGCCTGTGACTATGAAACGGCTCTTCTGGGCCGTCCACTGGTCGAGATGCAGATATTCGATATCGTAACCGTCGATTTTTGTGGCAAGATTCTTGTCGGCGTGAATGTTTCCGATTACTTCGCTGAAAATCTTCATAGTGTGAGGGGTAATATTTTAACTTATCTTATAAAGGAAAAAGCGGTGCCGGAGTCTCCGGGGTTGCGGAGCCCGGCACCGTGTATTAGTGTCAGTAAATTGTGGCAAAATATTGTCAGCTGAACCAGTACAGCTGGGCCAGGGGCAGTACAGGTGCCGGCGGCACGTAGGCAAGCTCTCCGTCGACGTATGCGTAAAATGTCTCCGGATTAATCTCGATACGCGGCATGGCTGTGTTGCGTACCATGTCGGTCTTTGCGAGCTGACGTGTGCGGCTTACACCGTAGCACTGACGTGTAAGGCCGAGCTTCTCCGGCACTCCGGCCTCGATTGAAGCCTGCGACATGAAGTTGACGCATGTCGCTCCGATAGCCTTGCCCTCGGCGCCGAACATCTTTCGCATGTATATGGGCTGCGGGGTAGGAAGTGAGGCGTTGGGGTCGCCCATCTGTGCCCAGTTTATGAATCCGCCCTTGATTACCATCTTAGGCTTCGTGCCGAAGAAAGCAGGCTCCCAAAGCACGAGGTCGGCCATCTTGCCCGGGGCTATTGAGCCGAGTATATCGCTGATACCGTAGCATATGGCGGGGTTAAGTGTAATCTTGGCGAGATAACGAAGCACACGGAAGTTGTCGTTGTCGTCGCTGTCCTCGCGCAGTTTGCCTCGTACCGACTTCATGTAGCTGGCCATCTGGAATGTACGCATGAACGATTCACCCACACGTCCCATGGCCTGGCTGTCGGAACTTACCATCGACAGGATACCGAGGTCGTGGAAGATATTTTCCGCCGACTGTGTCTCCGGACGCACACGGCTCTCGGCGAATGCCACGTCGCTCGGGATGTTGGGGTTAAGGTTGTGGCATACCATAATCATGTCAAACAGCTCGGCCTTCGAGTTGATGCCGAATGGAAGTGTCGGATTGGTCGACGACGGGAGCACGTTGGCAAGCGACGCCACTTTAAGAAGGTCAGGAGCATGTCCGCCTCCTGCGCCCTCGGTATGGTATGTGTGGATTGTACGGCCGTCAAGGGCGGCGATTGTATCCTCGACAAATCCACTCTCGTTGAGCGTATCGGTGTGTATGGCCACCTGTACATCCATGCGGTCGGCACAGTCAAGACATGCTCGGATGGCTGCTGGAGTCGCCCCCCAGTCTTCATGAATCTTGAATCCGCACGCGCCGGCAAGAATCTGTTCCTCCAATGTGGCGTTGACCGACGAGTTGCCCTTGGCGAGTGTGCCATAGTTGATAGGTATTGACTCATAAGCCTCAAGCATCTTGTGGACATTCCATACACCGGAAGTAATCGTGGTGCCGTTGGTTCCGTCGGTCGGGCCGATGCCGCCTCCGATAAGGGTTGTTATACCGTTGGAGAGGCAGTGGTAGGCCTGCTGTGGATCCACATGGTGTACGTGGCCGTCGATACCGGCGGCGGTAAGGATAAGATGTTCGCCTGAGATGGCGTCGGTCGACGGACCTGTGACCAGTGTAGGTGTCACACCATCCATCACATCCGGATTGCCAGCCTTGCCTATGCCTGCGATTTTGCCATCCTTTATGCCCACGTCGGCCTTGATTACGCCGAGCAGCGGGTCGATGATGGTTACGTTGGTGATGACAAGGTCGAGCGAACCTTCTGATGTTGTGTAGCGGTTGGCAAGGCCCATGCCGTCGCGCAGAGTCTTACCGCCACCATATACTACCTCGTCGCCATAGGTGCGGAGGTCCTTTTCTATCTGTACATACAGGTCGGTGTTGCCAAGACGTATCTTATCGCCTGTGGTCGGACCGAACAGCATGTTATTCTGTTGTCTTGATATAGTAGCCATAGTGCTTATGATTCTTTAGTGGTAAACTCTGCGTCGGCTTCGTCCTCGCTTACATCTTTGAAGCCGTATTCGTTCATCTTGCGGAAAGCCTTCATCTTTACAGGATAGTATGTCGGGGTGTCTTGTCCGCCGGTGTATCCGTTGACCAGGTCGTTGAAACCCCATATACGCTGCTTGCCGCCATAGCTTACAAGTTCTACCTCTTTCTCCTCGCCCGGCTCAAAGCGGATGGCAGTTGTGGCCGGGATGTTGAGGTGGCATCCGAATGCCTTCTTGCGGTCAAACTCCATGTAGCGGTTTACTTCGAAGAAGTGGAAGTGACTGCCAATCTGTACCGGACGGTCACCGGTATTGCGTACCTTTAGCCTTACGGTATAGCGGTTGGTGTTGTATTCGATAGGGTTGGATGCAAGTATCACTCCGCCTACCGGCACGTAATCCTTGGGCTTGAATCCGGGAGTCACAGGTGTGTAGATAGGTGGCACTCCATTGTATACTTCAGTCGGCGTGTCGACCGATTTCGGAGGATTCTGTTTGCTGTATCCGTCAATGTTTACGGGGGGATTGCCCGGCGCCTGCTGATCGGTAGCGGGCTTTTTTGTATTGTCGGTTGCCATGATTGTCTCGCTTTTTAGGTTTGGTTACTTGATAGGGTGGTGTATGCTCACCAGTCGCGAGCCGTCAGTAAACACAGCCTCGACCTGGAGCAGCGAAATCATATCGGCCACTCCCTCCATTACATCGTCTTTGGTAAGAACTGATGCGGCGAGTGTCATTACTTCCTCAACGGTTTTTCCGGCTCTGGCTTCTTCCAGAGCTGCCGACGTGATATATGCCACAGCCTCGGGATAGTTCAGCTTGAGTCCGCGGTTTTTGCGGCGTTCGGCTATGATACCGAGATTGAGCAGCATGAGCTTGTCGATTTCTTTCGGTGTAAGATGCATAGTTAAATGTGGTTATAAGTTCTATGATAATAAACACATGTCGGAATAAAAAGTTAGGAAAAATTCCGACAATATGTGTTAACGTTCATGCCTTCGTGTCAGGCTTAGTGCATGCCACGGTAGCGGGGTTCTATTTCTACGGGGAAGCGCGAGAACAGTTTGGCAACGGCCTCGGCGATGGAGCTGAGGTTGCGGTACTGCGAGTTGCCCGAGTCGATGATTGTCGCTACCGACGATGAGTACAATGGTGTCATCGTGTCGATGTTTACCATATCCATGGTGAGCACGCCCTCTTTGTAGACTCCAGTCACCACCTGCATGTTGGCATATCGGGCTGAGTTCCAGTAGCGTTGACGCGGATATATATAGTAGGGATAAAGTCCGTTGTAGTATGGGCCGGACACAGCCGGTCCAAGTCCGGGACCTGATGGAGGTGGTGGCACCTGCGGACCGAGACCGGGTCCTCCGGATGGTGCAGGCGGTAGCGCCGGTTCGGTAGTCACCTCTTTGTGGATTGTGACGGCGAAGTTTATCAGCAGCGGAGAGGCTGCGCTCTCGGTGTATCCTCTCTCAAGCATTTGCTCGCGTATGGCCGCTGCGATATTGTAATATGTGACCATCTCCATTCCCGGAGGCAGTTTGCCCATCGTCGGGTCTACAATGCGGAAAGTCTTGTATTCCGACAAGTCGGAATTATTGTATGTCTGGCTGTTGACAAGTGCGAACTGTGAGCATCCTGCCACGACTGCCGCGGCCATTATGCCTATGGATGCCAGTAATATGCGGTATCTCATATCTTCACGTTTTGATTATTAAACATGGCGCGCCGTGCAATAGTTTTTAAATCTGTGTTGAGACAATGATTTTATGTGTTTTTGATATGATACAATATTAAACTTATTAAAAAATGACAATTAATTTTGAATATATTGCAGGTTGATGTAAATTTGAAGCGGAATTGCCGGAAATGCACTTACGGCTTTAATAAACGATAAATTACCTTAGCATAACATAAAAAACATGAGCGATATTACCGAAGTGTTCCTTAAGGTCATCGGCCAGTATGGAAGCGTAGATATAGCTGATGCTGAATTTAAAAAGATGATTCATGAGGATCCGGAGCTACGTAGCGAGTATCGCGAATGGTGCGACGCGGTAGGCTCCTCGGAGAAAAACGGTTTTCTCGACTACTGCGAGGAATATCTTGACAATCAAAGTTCGATTTATGACACACTCACCGACGATGATATCGAGTTGTGATGCGGATGGCGTGTCATCGCGTCGTCTTCCGGCAGAGTGGGAGCGACAGGGTGCCGTGCTACTTTCCTGGCCTCATGAGGATACCGACTGGGCTCCAATGCTTGATGAGGTAAGAGAGTGTTTCACGGAGATAGCCCGGGCTATTGCCGACGAGCAGACGCTTGTAATCGTTGCCCCCGACACCGCTCCCGCCCGAAAGGCTCTTGAACGGCATCCGCATGCCGGGAGGATACTGTATCTTGACTGTCCCACCAACGATACATGGGCCCGTGACTTCGGCGCTATATGTGTGGAGACGCCCGGAGGCTGGGAAATCACCGACTTCAAGTTTAACGGCTGGGGGCTTAAGTTTTCGGCTGACCGCGACAATCTCATCACGCAGCGCATGGTCGAGGCCGGCCTGTTGCGTGGCAGGTATGTCAACCGACTGGGATTTGTGCTCGAAGGTGGCAGTATAGAGAGCGATGGCCGCGGCACTATGCTTACAACCTCGGAATGTCTGCTGTCGCCAAACCGCAACGGCGACCTGTCGCGCTCCGAGATTGAGTCGCGCCTAAAGGAGTATTTCTGTCTTGAGCATGTGTTGTGGCTCGACCACGGCTATCTTGCCGGGGACGATACCGACAGCCATATCGATACTCTCGCGCGTCTGGCTCCCGACGACACGATACTGTATGTAGGATGTAACGACGAGTCCGACCCCCATTATCCCGCTCTTCAGGCCATGAAGCGTCAGCTGATGGAGATGCGTACCCCCGCAGGGATACCGTATAATCTCATTGAGTTGCCGTGGCCCGACGCCATATACGACGAGGAGGGCAACCGGCTGCCGGCTACTTATGCCAACTTCCTTATAATGAACGACACGATACTGATGCCGTCGTACGGGCAGCCACGCCACGACGAACTTGCCGCCAGAACTGTGCGCATATCCTTTCCCAACCATAAGGTGAGGAGCATTGATTGCCGCCCTCTGATTAAGCAGCATGGGTCGCTGCATTGTGTGACAATGCAGTTGCCGCAGGATGTGTTGCCGGTATGAGTATGTCGCTGATATATCACAATGTGGCTGATGTATCCAAATCATAACTATCAAAACCTATGAAAAAAAAATCAATATTGCGTGTAGGACTTGTCCAACAGGCGAATAACGGTGATATTGCCGACAACCGTTCCCGTCTTTGTGAGAAAATGCGACGGCTGGCCGCTGATGGAGCTCAGCTTATCGTAAATCAGGAGTTGCACGATTCGCTCTATTTCTGCCAGACGGAGTCGACCGACATGTGTGACCTTGCCGTGGCTATCCCCTCGGATGTCACCGAGACATATTCCGTTCTCGCCGCCGAGCTCGGGGTAGTAATCGTGACCTCTCTTTTCGAGCGTCGCGCTCCGGGACTTTATCACAACACTGCGGTTGTCTTTGAGGCTGACGGCAGTGTGGCGGGCATGTACCGCAAGATGCATATACCCGACGACCCGGCATATTACGAGAAGTTTTATTTCACTCCAGGCGACCTTGGATTCGAACCTATCGACACTTCGGTAGGACGGCTGGGTGTGCTCGTGTGCTGGGACCAGTGGTATCCGGAGGCAGCACGCCTTATGGCATTGCGCGGAGCGGAGATTCTGATATATCCCACCGCAATAGGCTGGGAGAGTACTGATACAGCCGAGGAGAAAGAGCGTCAGCGCGAGGCCTGGACTGTGGTGCAGCGCGGCCATGCAGTAGCCAACGGACTCCCTCTCGTAGCCGTCAACCGAGTGGGTCATGAGCCCGACCCGTCGGGCGCCACCAATGGCATACAATTCTGGGGATCGTCGTTTGTGGCCGGCCCTCAGGGCGAGTTGCTGTTTCGTGCGTCGGACAGCGATGAGGCGGTGGAGATTGTCGACATCGACATGCATCGCTCAGAACAGGTGCGCCGGTGGTGGCCTTTCCTGCGCGACCGTCGTATAGACGCATACCACGGGCTCGACCGTCGCTATCTTGTGTGACTGTCAGATAGCACAGCCAGCTATACAATATTATAAATTAGTGTGGAGTATGCCTGCGAGGGGATGGTCAGCGGAGCACAGTGAATGTCAGCGGAGCTGAAGATGTGTGCCGGATACCGTCGGTGACAAGAATCGAGGCAGTGTATGAGCCGTCGTCTATCGGCTTGTCACTGAGGTCGCGCAGGTCCCACTCCCAGTTTTCCACTCCGGCTGTAACTTTGGCGTTGGCCACGGTGTTTCCGTTGCGGTCGGTTATCAGCATAGTTACTTCCGGAGTGCCTGACAGATAGGTGTGCTCAATGCGGAAGATTGCTTTGTCGCGCGCCACTGAGGCAAGACACTCCAGAGAGGCAGACATCTCGGTCGACACATACTCAAATGTGACGTCGCTCATGCTGCGGTTGCCGGCGTTGTCGCTCACGCTCAGGGTGGCGGTATGGCGTCCGTCGGCAAGATTGCCTACGTGCATTGATATCACTGCACTGCCGTCGGTCTGCGGCATGCAGTACACGGCTGCGTTGTCGAGTATTTTCCCGTCGACCCACATATGCATTGTAGTCTCGAGCGGTACGGCTCCTATGGCTATTCCCGACAGGTCGGCTCCGACTACGGCATAAAGCATATCGTCAGGTGATGTCACGATATTTTCTTTGTTTCCGGCATAAAACTCAATTATGTCGGGAGAAGTCGTATCCTCTGCCCCGTCGTTAGTCTCTGCCGATACGGTCAGCCCTTCGAGCTCGCCGGATGCGGCCCGTGAGGTATCCTCGGATTCGGCATATACGGTAATACGAATCGAGTTTTCGGCCGCCTGCCGCGGTATGATTACAGTGGCTTCATATTTTCCTCCGGCGACTTCGGCGGCTACAGTCGCTACAGGTATTGATCCGCATATGTATGTCGCTCCCTTGGCTTTTGGGTCGCGTATGCCGCGTGTCACCTGGGGAATGTCTTCAAGATTGACGCGTATTATGGCTTTGCCGTCAAAGTCGGCGATGCATTCGCCGAGAGTGTCGCATATCGTGCCGCTTATTCTTACGGGTGTGAGAGGCGTGATTTCAGTCGACTGACTATCATCGGCAAGCCTGATTGCCGCATTGTATTCGGGGAAGCGCAGGGGCAGTTCGGGGTCGCCGAGAAGATTGCGGTTGAGATCGTTGATGGAGTAGCGGGTACTGTTCATGTGGTACCTAATACATTCGTTGCGTATATTTAGCCAGAGCTCGCCCAGAGTGATGCTTTTCTTGATTCCGGCGATATGGCGGCCTATTATGGTGTGGGCGTTTTCATTGCCTCTGGCCCATGACTTGCGGGCGTATACGATATTGGCTATCGATGAGTTGGGGGCAAGCAGCGATTCTACCCCGAGAGTCGATTTAGTGCCGTCGAAATGGCCGAGATTGCAGGTGCTCAGTATCATTATCGGCATAGACTCGTTGGTCCATCCGAATGTCTCGTGCGAAGAGATGCCATACTTTCCGGTGGCAAACCCTTCGAATGCGGAATGTCCGATATAATGGATGAATCCAAGGCCTTCGTGTACATGGCGGCTTATTGATTTGTTGAGCTGAGGCGAGGCGGTTTTATAGTCGTCGGGAAAGAAGTCGATATAATTCTTTATTGTTATGTCGCCCTGTCGGGATGCGATTTCCTGAGCCACTGTGTCGAGATGTTCCGGATACTGCCCTTCGTCGACATTGTCGGCGATGTATATGTGGCTGTTGGCTGAGCGCTGCCAGTAGGGAGTGGTCATGAAACGCCTGATTTTGTTGTTTACGGCAATGGCCTGGGAGGGTGTGTGTACCGGTATGCGTCCTACGGCAATCAGCGGATACTGGTGCCATATGGTGTTGGGGTTGTAGTCGTCGGCAATCATCGCGAAGTAACTGTCGGCGCAGTATGACTGCGACGAGCTGTACATATAGGTGTCCTGCGAGCATTCGCGCACCGGCAGTATCGGCATGGAGTGGGTGATATGGCGCATGTCCTGTGAGCCTGCTCCGTAGAGTAGCAGCGAGCGTAGTTTGCGGGGATTGCGGTCATAGAGCATCTTTACAAAACGGCGTATCGCCATGGCCGAGAATGCTCCGGATGAGTATTCGTTGTATATCTCTTCAGCGTCGGCCACGAGTACATCGATGCCCTGCTCCTTGCGGTGGATTTCGGCGAGCTGCTCGGCCTGCGGGCGGAGTGAGCCAAGGGTCACGATAACCATGTGGGGGGTAGAGGATGCGTGTAGATTCTGATTCTTCAGGCCGTCATCCACGATTTCCGGCACATATAGTTGTGCTTTCGGGTCAAACAGTATTATTGTCGCTGTATTTGACGCAGGGGTGAGTTCGGAGTTTTCTATATGGTAGGGGCGTACCGACTCTGCCGACGACACATCCCAGGCGAGTGCTCCGTCAGGAATGTTAACCAGTCTCATGTTCTGACCTGACTGTACGGAGGCGAACATGCGCCGCTGCGGGTCGCTCCCCAGAGTGTTGAGCCGGGTGAATGATATCGCAGTATGGTCCATGGCTGCGAATGAGCCGCCAGGACGTGGATTTTTAAGGCTGATATCGATGTGGATGGAGTCGGTGTTGGCTTGTGACTGGTCAAAGGTGAAGTCGGTGTATCCGGTGCGGCGCACGAGCGATGAGGGGTTGGATATGCCGAGACCGTTTGATGTGCGCACTTTTACCTGAGGCGAAATTGCTATCGTTATAGAATCGTTTTCTTCCGACACCCAGGCATATCCGAGCCTTACGGTGCCGGAGTAGTCGGCATCGGCTATAGGGAAACGGTAGGATGTGGGTGAGTGGCTTTCAAGCATTGCATCAAACCACCGCTCGCCGAGCGACTCATAGCTCTGTATCTCTCGGTTCTCGGTGTAGGTGGCGATGTGGGTTTCTGAGGCTCTTGAGTTGCGTTTGTATGGTATCGGCTCAGTATTATATTCCGAATCGTGAGCATCAGACAGGAAATAGTACCCGTCAAATGTGTATGGGTTGAAGGCAATGTTGGCCGTCATTCCCGACATGGTGATTTTCTCGCCGGCATGGCCGTAGAAAATCAGTTTACCATCGGTGTGTGCCGACATCTGTCTTGGCAGGTCGTCGGGGAGAGATGTTGAGAACCGGTCGTCGCGAAACATTGCTCCGCCATATCCGTATACTCCTACTTTCTCCGGATTGGCAAATCCGAGCGAGCGGAGTGTCGAATCCGTTATCTGCTGTATGCCGGTGTGGCTTACCTTTACCTTTACCCATTTTCCTGTGGCCAGAAGAGATGATTCGGCGTAATATGAACTGTCGTGGGCTGAAACTGCTGTGGCCGACAGTATCAGGGCTGCAATCAGGGTGATAATGGTATGATGTCTCATCCGGGATACAGGTAGATTGGTGTTGATGAATAAAGACGGTTGCCGGTATCGTCAGGCAAACGTCGGTAATATAAATTGCTACGCAGGCAGAGGCATATGCCGTCTGCCGCTCTTCTCCTGAGGAGCGGTTACTTTATATTGAATGAAAGCAGGGTCGTTCCGTTGATTCCACCCTCCCAGTGTGTGTCGAGGGGCGGGTTGTCCATAGGAGCGAATGTGCACAGGCCTATTATGTCGCCCATCTTCATTGTGGCAAATTCGCTGAATCTCTCTATTATGGCCGGCGCGAGGTCGAGTTGCGGGCCAAGCGATACATTTGCTGTGGGAGTTGACACTTCAATGTTTTTATCGGCGGGCAACGGCATCCAGTCACCTGTGATGAAGGCTCCGTCGAATGCGTCGAGCAGTCCGTTGGCCGTGTCATGCGGTACGGGTCGCGGCATTACGCCGATTGTGATGGCGTCGAAATAACGGCCGGCAAATTTCGCTCCGATACAGTGGCCGAGGCGCGATATGCGCAGCGCCAGCACAGTCTCCAGTCTCCATTCCGGAGCGAAGGGTGGTATGAACCACGGGCGTCCTGTGCGCAGAATGGCGGAGTCGGGGACTACAGTCACCGGTGTGGCGGAGTCGAAATGGGCGTCGGGACGCCTCATGCTTACTACCGCTTTCATGATTCGAGTGAGTTTTTGAGTCCGAGTCTGTTGTACATTACCGCCAGATGTGCGTATATTGATGTATTGGTAATGACAATGTCTTCAGGCGCTGTGATGCGGAACGGTGTGAAGTTCCACAGCGCTTTTATTCCGGCGTCGACCATTATATCGCATACTTCCTGGGCTACATGGATGGGCACGGCTATTATGCCGATGTCAGCCTTCAGCGACGGGATAAGCTGTGCGAAGCGGTTCATGTCGTAAATGGGTACTCCGCATATGTCAGTGTCGACGACATCGGGATTGATGTCGAATCCGGCTACTATGCGCAGGCCGTAGTTTACCAGTCCGGAATCCTGTATGAGCGAAGCCCCGAGGCTGCCTACGCCTATCATCACGGCGTTGTGTCCTCGTTTGAATCCGAGGAAATCCTGTAGCTCGTGTTCAAGCACGGCAACTTCGTATCCTATGCGAGTCTTGCCCTTTATGTTGAGGAACGACAGGTCTTTGGCTATCATCGAGGCGTCTACATTGATTTCTTTAGAAATCTGGGTCGAAGATACATAGTCGACTCCCCGCTCTTTCAGCAGCCCTACATAAGCGAGATACCATGGCAGACGGCGCAGCGTGGGCTCGGGGAGCTCACGTAATGGTGCCTGTGATTGTATTTGTATATTTTCGCTCACGTTGATGTATCAGTATTTTGGTACGCAAAATTACAAATTTTTTCTCCGATATGCCACTCTTTGAGTCGTTAAAAGGATATATTGTGTAAATTTGCGCCCGATTTTACCCGTTATTTACCTATGAATAAAAGAGGATTGTTTGCTTTGGCGCTTGGAACGTTTGCGCTTGGAATCACTGAATATCTTACTATGGGTATTCTTGGTATGCTTGCCGCCGATATGGATGTCAGCATATCCGGCGCCGGCGCCTTCATCTCGGCTTACGCCGGGGGAGTGTGTGTGGGCGCTCCTGCTCTGCTGTTTGCGAGAAAGATGGCTTTGAAGAAACTCATGCTGCTGCTTGCGGCTGTCATAATGGTGGGCAATCTGCTCGCTGCTGTAGCACCCGGTTTCTGGACATTCTGTGCGGCGAGATTCATATCCGGTCTGCCCCACGGCGCGTATTTCGGAGTCGGGGCGATAGTGGCCCGCAAACTTGCGTCGCCGTCAAAGGCCGCCAGCGCTGTGGCCATAATGATTGGAGGCATGACTGTGGCCACTCTTGTCGGTGTCCCCGCCGGTACGCTCATATCCAATGTCGCCTCGTGGCGTCTGGCCTATGTTGTGGTAGGATTGAGTGCCGCGGCTACTTTCATGGCTATACGGTACTGGGTGCCTGCCGTGCCTGGGCTTGAGGATATGGGATTCAAAGGTCAGTTCCGGTTTATGCGCACTCTGCCGCCATGGCTTATTTTCGGAGGAGTGCTGTTGGGCCAGATCGGCATCTACAGCTGGTACAGCTTCATTGACCCGCAGCTGACGATTGTGGCCGGATTTTCACGCGACTCGATGTCGTGGCTGATGGTCCTTGCCGGATTCGGCATGTTTGCCGGCAATCTTGTAGCCGGACGTCTTGGCGACCGATTCAAGCCGGCAGCCGTGGCCGCGAGTGTACAGGCGTCGGCCATACCGGTGCTTGTGCTGTTTTTCTATTTGGGCCATTACAAGCTCGCCGCCGTATTGCTTATGGTGCTCGGCACCGCTGCGCTGTTCGGGTCGGGCAGTCCGCTCCAGAGCGATATCGTGGGTTATGCCCGCGGAGGCGAGATGCTCGGGGCGGCATGCATACAGATTGCTTACAATGCGGGCAATGCGATTGCCGCATGGTTTGGAGGGAAGGTCATCAACTATACCGACAGCTACATGGCGCCTGCTGTGGTAGGGCTGCCGCTGGTGGCCGTCGGAGCTCTGATGCTGATGTACCTTTATTATCATTACGAGCGGCGCAACGGTGTGCCACAGGCCCGCTGACACGCGTAGTGATGGCGAACTTTAATTGCGCGCGGATGTTTCATCCATGTGCACGGATTTGTCAGAGGAAAAACGCCTTATGGAGCGCTGAAAACCGTCTCCGCGAAAAAATTGGGCATTTTTATAGACAATCTATTAACACTTTTTCCTAATTTTGTCGAAATTTTTCATCCACAAAACTGAAAATGCCTAAGAATTTAGTAATAGTCGAATCGCCCGCAAAGGCCAAAACCATAGAGAAGTTTTTGGGAAATGACTACAAGGTAATGTCGTCATACGGCCATATCCGTGACCTCAACAAGAAGAAGTTCGGCATAGACATCGACAATGGTTTTGCGCCTGTCTATGAGATACCCGACGATAAGAAGCAGCTGGTTGATGACCTTCGCAAGGCTGTCAAGGCTGCCGACGTCGTATGGCTGGCATCTGATGAGGACCGCGAGGGTGAGGCTATAGCATGGCATCTGTGCGAGGTGCTTGGTCTTGACCCGGCCACCACGCGGCGTATCGTATTCCATGAAATTACCAAAAAGGCCATAGAGGAGGCTATAAAACATCCTCGCGCTATCGATCTCAACCGTGTCGACGCCCAGCAGGCCCGGCGTGTGCTTGACCGTATAGTGGGCTTCGAGCTTTCTCCGGTGTTGTGGAAGAAAATCAAACCGGCATTATCGGCCGGACGTGTACAGTCGGTGGCTGTAAGGCTTATTGTGGAGCGTGAGCTTGAAATCAAAAATTTCAAGGCCGAGCCCTACTATCGTGTCAATGGCGAGTTTATCACCTTGGGTGGCGCGCCTTTGGCCGCCCAGCTTGAACGCCGTCTGCCCGACAGCGCGAGCGCCGAGGCTTTGCTTGAGGCTTGCCGCGATGCACGGTTTACCATTACCGATGTCATTACAAAGCCTGTCACAAAATCGCCGGCGCCTCCGTTTACCACCTCGACACTTCAGCAGGAGGCCGCACGCAAACTCGGAATGACTGTGTCGCAGACGATGAT
Organism: Muribaculum intestinale; assembly: GCF_002201515.1. Lineage (NCBI taxonomy): Bacteria > Pseudomonadati > Bacteroidota > Bacteroidia > Bacteroidales > Muribaculaceae > Muribaculum > Muribaculum intestinale. The sequence goes on along the minus strand of NZ_CP021421.1, from coordinate 272,936 downwards.
GGTGGCCCAGAAGTTGTATGAGGCCGGACACATTACTTATATGCGTACCGACTCTCTCAATCTGTCGACTCTTGCGGTCAACGCTATCTCGGAGGAGGTGACACGACGCCTTGGCGACGAGTATCTAAAAGTGCGCCGTTATCATACTAATTCCAAAGGTGCCCAGGAGGCCCACGAGGCTATACGTCCTACTGATGTACATGTGGCCGAAATTGAAGGAACGTTGCAGGAGAGACGCCTGTATTCCCTTATCTGGAAGCGTACCATCGCTTCGCAGATGGCCGATGCGCGTATCGACCGTACTACTGTAGATATCTCTCCCTCGACATGCGCCGACCATTTTACGGCCAGTGGCGAGGTGATACGTTTCGACGGCTTCCTGCGTGTATATATCGAGGGCCGCGACGATGACAGTGCCGACGGCGGCGGCGAGTCGCGTCTGCCGGCCATGAAGAGCGGCGACACTGTCGACATGCGCTCGATTGTAGCCACCGAACGCTTTACGCAACATCCTCCGCGATACACCGAGGCTTCGCTTGTGAAGAAGATGGAGGAGCTGGGTATCGGACGTCCGTCTACATATGCCCCCACAATATCCACCATCCAGGCCCGTGAATATGTGGAGAAGGGCGAGAAAGAGGGTGTGGAGCGCGTCTACGAGGTGCTTTCGCTTGACTCGGAGGGCAAGATTGCGCGTTCGACACGTTCGGAGATGACCGGTTCGGAGAAGGGCAAGCTCGTACCTACCGACATAGGTATGGTTGTCAACGAATTCCTCATAAAATATTTCCCCTCTATTCTCGACTATGATTTCACTGCCCGCATGGAGGAGAAGTTCGACGATATAGCCGAAGGCCAGCTTAAGTGGAACAGCGAGATAGGCGATTTCTACAAGGTATTTCATCCCGATGTGGAGCAGGCCAACAACATGCGTCTCGAACACCGTGTGGGAGAGCGTCTGCTTGGCACCGACCCTGCCACAGGAAAGCCTGTGAGTGTGAAAATAGGACGTTTCGGCCCGCTTGTGCAGATAGGCGGCGCGGATGGCGATGACGACAAGCCTCAGTTTGCGTCGCTGCTCAAGGGGCAGTCGCTGAGCACGCTTACTCTGGAGGAAGCCCTGAAACTGTTTGAATTCCCGCGCACGCTCGGCGAGTTTGAGGGGAAGACGGTCACTGTGGCCATCGGCCGTTTTGGCCCGTATGTGCGTCACGACGGTAAGTTCGTGTCCATACCCAAGGGGCTTGCCCCTGCTGCAATCACCCTGCCGGAAGCCGAAGAACTCATAGTAGCCAAGCGCGACAGCGAGAGCAAGAAGGTAATCAAGACATTTGAGGGTGAGGGCGACATGCAGATACTCAACGGCCGTTATGGCGTTTACTTCACATACAATAAAAACAACTATAAACTGCCGCGCGGACTTGAGCATCCCGAGAATCTTACACGCGAAGAGTTGCTGAAAATGGCCGAGGAGCAGGATGCAAAGCCCAAAAAGACCACCTCGCGCCGCACATCCTCACGTAAAAAATAAGAGCTTGTTTAATAATAAATGTTGCCGCCAGGGTCGTATAGCTTGAGTCGATTTTCTACATGTGACGAAGGTGTGTACTTTATGTACATGACAGCAGGAGCAAAACGAAAAGCGGCCAAGATATACGAGGGGTAGCTTTATAATCATTCAATCTCTTGCCTGCTTGTGAGGTAAATGCAAAAAATATTAACGACATTAAACAAATTACCTTCCGTCGGTCATTCGCCGGCATATTTCCGCCCGTTCTTCGGTCGTTATGGGTTCCCATAACTCCCTCATCACAAGCGAAAACCTGCTCGCCGACTGACCGCCCTGACGGTAACATTTATTATTAAATAAGCTCTAATATGCCACGTATATCGCCTGTCACCAACCGTCCCGGCGCACAAAAAGCGCCTTTTCGCCCTGATGTAATAGAGACTTATGTCCCTCAGCAGGACACGACCTTGCTGGCGTTTCTTATCGAGTCGATGCCCGGACGTAAAAGGACTACTGTAAAGGAACTGCTAAAATACAATCAGGTGGCTGTCAACGGCATGCCTGTCACTCAGCACGACACTCCGCTCACCCCCGACGATACGGTAAAGGTGAATCTTACGCGAGAGTTCAAGGTGTTTCACCACCGCAGGGTGAAGCTCGTCTACGAAGATGCCGACCTGCTGGTAATCGAGAAGGGCTACGGGCTGCTGTCGATGGGCAATGACAAGGTGTCGGACGGTACTGCCTATACGATAATGCGCGACTGGGTGAAATGGGAGAATCCCAGGAACAAGCTCTTTATCGTGCATCGCCTTGACCGTGACACATCGGGTCTTATGATGATGGCCAAGAACGAGAATGCCAAGGAGGCCATGCAGCACAACTGGAACAATATGGTGATTTCACGCAAGTATGTGTGTGTGGTAGAGGGATATGTCGAAAAAGACGAGGGCGAGATACGCAGCTATCTCGCTGAAAACAGCAAGCATGAGGTGTACTCTGCCAAAAATCCCGATGAGGGCAAGCTCGCCGTCACACGTTACAAGGTGGTAAAGCGCGGTCTCGGACATACGATGGTTGAGGTGTCGCTTGAGACAGGCCGCAAGAATCAGATACGCGTGCATATGAAAGAGCTTGGCCATCCTATAGCAGGCGACCGTCGATATGGAGCGAAGGCGTCGATAATCCATCGTCTGGCCCTGCACGCACAGACTCTTAGATTTGTGCATCCGGTCACTCGTCGCGATATGAATTTCGACACGCCTGTCCCCGGTTCTTTCTGGAAACTCGTGGGCGGCAAATAATTGAGGAAACTTACTATAATACGAATCCCGCGTCGGGGCAAATTGCCTGGCGCGGGATTCGTATTTGATTGCCGTTTCTGGCCCATTGGACTATGCAATAGTCCAAATAGACATGGGATGTGGAGAGTGTGTTATTCCGCCGCCTTGATGCCTTTTTCAAGGAAGCGGGTGAAGCGCGGAATGCTTTCGTCGTAGGCATAGGGTCCTGACAGGAGCTCGCCGCGGTCGTTGAGTATAACGTAGTAAGGCTGTGCGTTGGCCTGGAGCTTATAGCGCTGGAGATAGCTCCATCGTTCACCGTATGTGTCGAGGCGTATCTGCTTGCCGTTTTCTTCTACGTATTCCGGCTCGGGAAGTTCGCGCTTTTCATCGACCATGAGTTTTATTACCACAAAGTTGTTTTCAATCATGGCCTTTACATCAGGCTCGTCGAGTACGGCTCCCTCCATCTTGCGGCAGTTGACGCAGCCGTAGCCGGAGAAGTCGAGCAGCACCGGTTTGCCCTCTTTCTTTGCGGCGGCCATCCCTTCGTCGTAGTCGGAATATTCGGTGAAGCTCTCGCCGTAGAGGTTAAAATCCTGGGTATACAGGGGTGGTACAAATGCGCTTGCGCTCTTGAGTGGCGCACCCCACAGGCCGGGAATCAGATATACTGTAAACGACAGCGAGGCCACGGCAAGGAAGAAACGCACGGTGCCTATCGAGCGGTCGGCCGGGCCGTAGTGGGCAAAGTTGAATGCGCCGAGCAGGTATGCGCCGAGCAGACCGAATATTACTATCCAGAGGGCGAGGAATGTCTCGCGGTCGAGTATGTGCCATCCGTAGGCGAGGTCGGCCACAGAGAGGAATTTGAGAGAGAGAGCAAGCTCAAGAAATCCGAGCACTACCTTTACCGTATTCATCCAGCTGCCCGACTTAGGCGCGCTCTGGAGCCACGAGGGGAACAGTGCGAAGAGGCAGAACGGTATGGCCAGGGCGAGGGCGAAGCCGGCCATGCCGATTGCAGGGCCGAATTTGTCGCCTGTGCTCGCCGCCTCGACGAGCAGTGTGCCGATGATGGGGCCTGTGCATGAAAAGCTGACGAGTGTGAGGGTGAATGCCATGAAGAATATGCTCAGCAGGCCGGTAGTCTTGTCGGCTGTGGCATCCATCTTATTGGCCCATTTCGAAGGTAGTTTTATGTCAAATGCTCCGAAGAAACTTATGGCGAATATTATGAGGAGGATGAAGAATATTATGTTGCAGGTGGCGCTTGTGGCCAGGTCGTTGAGTTTTGCCGGGCCCCATATTGCAGTCACCAGTATGCCGAGAGCCACGTATATGACTATTATCGACAGGCCGTAGGTCATGGCGTCGGCTACTGCGCGTGCGCGGTTCTTCCCTTTCTTAAGGAAGAAACTTACGGTCATCGGTATCATCGGCCACACGCAGGGGGTGAGCAGAGCAAGGAATCCGCCCGCAAAACATGCTATGAATATGTACCACAGAGATGTGGTGGAGTAATCGGTGGTATCGTCGGACGAGGTTGTGTCGACAGGTGCCCACAGGTCGGCATCGGAAATCTCTGCCTTGGAAGCGACAACAGGAGCGGCGGCGACTGTGTCGGTCACGACAGTGTCGACCGGAGTCTCAGCGGGTGCTGACGCTATTTTGGCATTACCGGCCATGCTGAACGATTCTTTTGCCGGAGGGATGCAGTTGTCGTTGTTGCATGCCGAGTAGCGTATAAGCCCCTCGATGGCGAATTTGCTCTTCGTGGCGGTAAATGCCTGTGTAATTGTGACGCCTTCGGTCCACCAGCTGAGATTGGCGCCGAACATCTCGTCGTATTTCTTGTGAGGAGTCTTGTCGGCTTTCGGATGTCCCTTCAGTTCCACTCCGTCAAGTGCGGTCCATTCTATGGCAAGAGGCTGCGGCCCTATATCGGGGTCTACATCAAGTGAATACATATGCCATCCGGCATCGATAGAGGCAGTCATGACAACTTCACCCTGTGCGTCACCTGTCATTTTCAACTCGGTCGACCAATGTACCGGATCTACAATCTGTGCCTGGCTCCCTGTAGCCCAGAACACCAAAAATACAATAAGAATAGTAATACTACGCTTCATATCGCGGTTTTTGATTTTACGATTGGCAAAGGTAGCGCTTTTTTTTGTAAAGTGCGCTTTTTTCTTTACATTTGCAGGACTGACAAAGTATGCTTTGAATATGGCTCCGTTGTTTTCTATCATTACCGTGACATATAATGCCGCCGATACTCTCCCGGCCACTTTGGCAAGCGTGAAGGAGCAGACGTGTGGCATGTATGAGTATATCGTGATGGACGGAGTGTCGACAGACCGTACTCTAAAGCTCGCCATCGACGCCGGCATACCGCGGGCGCGCATCTACTCGTCGCCCGACAAGGGACTTTACGACGCCATGAACAAGGCTATGGCGCTTGCCACCGGACAGTATCTGATATTTCTCAATTCCGGAGATGCGTTTCATAGCCCCGATACCCTCGAGCATCTTGCCCGGCTTATCACCGACAACGATTTTCCCGGCATCGTATATGGCCAGACTTGTGTGGTCGACTCGTCGCGACGTTATCTTGCCCCTCGTCATCTTGTCGCCCCGGAGGAGCTCACTCTCGATAGTTTTGCCGAGGGGATGGTGGTATGTCATCAGGCATTCGTGGTACTGCGCAAGATAGCTCAGCCCTACAATCTGAAATATCGTTTTTCGGCCGACTATGAATGGTGTATCCGTTGTCTGCAGCGTTCGCGCAGCAATGTCGCCCTTCCTGACAATGAGGTGATGATTGACTATCTTTCGGAGGGGATGACCACACGCAATCGGCGTGCGTCGCTGATTGAGCGCTTTAGGATAATGAGCTATTATTACGGCTTTTTCCCGACATTGATGCGCCATATCGGCTTTGTCGGCCGGTTCCTGCGCCGACGAAGGCTTGAAAAGAGCCTTCCGATAGGATAACAGGTAGCCGATATATTAAAGAATCAAATAATCACATTATAAGATATGAAGTACTATATCATCGAAAATGAGGCTCCTGTAGGGCCTTTTGACGTGAACGAACTCGTTGCCCGCGGTTTGCGCCCTACCGATCTCGTATGGGCCGAGGGTATGGCCGACTGGGCTACTGCCGAGTCGGTGGAAGAGGTACGTATGGCTCTCTATGGACCTAAAAACAATAATATTGACGCGCCTGTGACATCGACTCCTGTACAGGGTGGCGTGTGTCCTCCTCCTCCGGCTCCTCATGCTCCTGCTTATCAGCAGCCGCAGCCCCAATACCAGCAGCCACAGTATCAGCAGCCGCAGTATAATCAGCAGGGACAACAGCCATATCAGCAGCCTATATTGCCACCTGACAATTATCTTGCATGGGCCATCATAGTGACGATACTCTGCTGTGTGCCTTTCGGTATTGTCGCTATTGTTAAGGCCGCTTCGGTCAACGGTCTCTGGAACTCGGGCAACTACGAGCAGGCCTATCGGGCTTCTGCAAGTGCCAAGAAGTGGGTTATTATCACTGCTATCGTTGGTGTCGCCACCAGTCTGCTTTACGGTGGATTTATGATTTTCAGCGGTGTAATGAATTCACTGTAAATGATACTCGTAAATACTACATTTCTTGTAGAGTCGGGCCTTGAAGGAGAGTGGACCGTCTGGGCGCATACGGTATATATACCGACAGCGGTCTCGGCCGGATACCGACATCCGTTGCTCATGCGTGTGTTCTCGCAGGAGGATAACGGAGGCACGACCTACGCGTTGCAGATACAGTGCGACGGCATGCCGGAAGCCTCCGACTGGCTCGACAAGCTACAACCAGTGCTGCTCGATGAAATAAACCGCCGCTGGGGGCAGCATGTGCTCCATTTTACCACGATGATGGAGGAGGTGGAGCGTGTCTGACCTGTCGGCGGCGTCGCAAGCCGCCTCGGGACGATGCCGCAACGAGGCTCTGCGCGAGTGGGAACGTATAATAATAGGAATAGATCCGGGCACCAATGTGATGGGCTACGGCATACTCGGTGTGCGCCGCGGCAAACCGTCCATGATAGCCATGGGTGTGATAAAGCTCAATAAGTTTGACAGTCATTATCTGCGTCTGGGCCATATATTCAGGCGTGTGACCGGCATTATAGAGCAGTATCTTCCCGATGAGATGGCCATTGAGGCGCCATTTTTCGGCAAGAATGTGCAGTCGATGCTCAAGCTTGGGCGTGCGCAGGGAGTGGCTATGGCCGCAGCCATAAGCCGCGATGTGTGTATCACCGAGTATGAGCCTCGCCTGATTAAAATGGCTATTACCGGTAATGGCGCCGCTTCCAAGGAGCAGGTGCAGGAGATGTTGCGCCGCATACTGGATATATCGCGCGAAAGCATTCTCCCCGAACTTGACGCCACCGATGCGCTTGCGGCTGCATTGTGTCACTTTTATGAGTCGAAGAAGCCGGCGATAGCGCGCGGCCCGAAATCGTGGAAGGACTTTATCGCAAAAAATCCCGATAGAGTAAGATAATTGGCGACGGCATCTGTCATGATTGTTTTGTAACGCTAAATAGATTATGGTATGAAGAAAGTAATTTTGTTGTCAATGCTGGCCGTTGTGGCTATGACGGGTATCTGTTCCTGCTCATCCAGGGCCAATGCCGGCAATTCCGGTGACGTCGGGCAGGCCGATTCAGTGCCTGTGGTGTATTACATCAGGGATATCAATCCCGAAAATATTTTGAAGATATACCATGCCCTTGGGCGCAAGGCCGACGGCACAAATGTAGCAGTGAAAATCTCAACCGGCGAATCGGGTAAAAGCAACCATCTGAGTCCCGCGCTTATAGCTCCGTTTGTCAACGAGGTGAAAGGTACGATTGTAGAGTGTAACACCGCATATGGCGGCAACCGGTCTACTACCGCCGACCATCTCAAGGCTGCCGAGGTGCATGGCTACACAGCCATCGCGAATGTTGACATCATGGACGCCGACGGCGACACGGCTCTTGTGGTCGACGGGGGACTGCGTCTCGACAAGAATCTCGTGGGACGCCATCTTGCCGATTATGATTTTCTCGTTGTGCTCTCTCATTTCAAAGGGCATGCGATGGGCGGATTCGGTGGTGCGCTGAAAAATGTGGCTATCGGTATTGCCTCGGCCGACGGCAAAGCATATGTGCACTCGGCCGGCAAGGTTTCCGATCCGGCTGTACTTTGGGATAACATAGCCGAGCAGACTGCGTTTCTTGAGTCGATGGCCGACGCATGCAAGTCAGTGTTTGATATGTATGGTGATAAGAAGCTCTTTATCAATGTGGCCAACCGGTTGTCGGTAGACTGCGATTGCAATGGTAATCCGGATGCTCCCGAAATGGGCGATATTGGCATTCTTGCCTCGCTCGATCCTGTGGCGCTTGACCGCGCATGTGTCGACATGGTCGTCAACTCGGAAGACCCCGGCAAGGCCGCGCTGATCGAACGCATCAACTCACGACAGGGTACACATATTCTCGATGCTGCCGAAAAGCTCGGTATAGGCTCTCAAAAGTACACTCTGGTGACTTTGGAATAAGATTATATCTGGTAATTTCGCCCGTTTTTTGGAAAATTCTGAAAAAACGGGCGAAATTGCTTGGATATGAGTGTAGAAAACGGTAACTTTGTGGGCAATTTTTCCGCACGGGCTCGTAGAAGAAGGCGTTGACGCCTCGCCTGACGGAGTTAACCATCATTACATTAATAAGTTAAATGTACGCAATTGTAGAAATTCAGGGACAGCAGTTCAAGGCTGAGGCCGGCAAGTTCCTGTATGTTCACTATCTCGGCGATGACAAGAAAGAGGGTGAGACCGTAGAGTTTGACCGCGTTCTCCTCGTAGACGCCGACGGTGACGTTAAGGTCGGTGCTCCTACCGTTGAAGGAGTAAAGGTAGTATGCGAAGTAACCGTTCCCCTCGTGAAGGGCGATAAGGTTATCGTATTCAAGAAGAAGCGCCGCAAAGGCTATCGCCGCAAAAACGGCCATCGCCAGTGCTTCACCAAAGTGGTAATCAAAGAAATTGCTTAACCCCCAAATCTTAAAAGAAAATGGCACATAAAAAAGGTGTAGGTAGTTCGAAGAACGGCCGCGAGTCAGAAAGCAAACGACTCGGTGTTAAGATTTTTGGCGGTCAGCGCGCTAAAGCGGGCAATATCATCAAGCGTCAGCGCGGTACTGTGCATCATCCCGGTCTGAATGTAGGCATGGGTAAGGATCACACAATCTATGCCCTCGTTGACGGCGTGGTTGTATTTACCGAAGGCAAGAACGGTCGTCGTTTCATCAACATCGATCCCGAGGTTAAAGCCTAAGCGTTTTACCTGCTGATTAATCCATTTGGGCGCATTCCCCGTCAATCCCGACGCGGTGTGCGCCCTTTTCTATAAGGAAACTAAAAACATGTACAGCCTTGCAAATCGGATTATGCCGATTTGCGGCGTTTATATTACGATGGATAAGAAAGACCTTAAGATAGTATTTCTCGGCACTCCCGATTTTGCGGTCGAGAGCCTGCGCCGTCTGGTAGAGGGCGGATATAATGTGGTAGGAGTCGTGACCATGCCCGACAAACCGGCCGGACGCGGCCACAAGATGCTGCATTCGCCGGTGAAGCAGTATGCCGAGGAGAAGGGGCTTTTCTTGATGCAGCCCCCGAAGCTGAAAGCGCCTGAGTTCGTAGAGCAGCTCCGTTCGCTCGATGCCGATCTCTTTATCGTCATCGCCTTCCGTATGCTCCCCGAAGTGGTGTGGTCGATGCCTCGCTATGGCACATTTAATCTCCATGCCTCTCTGCTTCCGCGATATCGTGGCGCCGCGCCCATCAACTGGGCTGTCATGAACGGAGATACTGAGACCGGCGTGACAACATTCTTCCTCAAGCATGAGATTGACACAGGCGATGTTATTGACCAAAAGAGTATCTCCATAGGGCCTGACGAATGCGTTGGCGATGTGCACGACCGCCTGATGATGCTCGGTGCCGACCTTACGATAGACACCGTCGACCGCATTCTTGCCGGAAATCTATCCTCGATGCCTCAGGATGCGCTTGAGGGTGAGCCTACTTCGGCTCCGAAGATTTTCAAGGAGACATGCCGTATCGACTGGAGCCGTACCGCACGCGAGATACATAATCACGTGCGCGGACTGTCGCCTTATCCTGCGGCATGGGCTCTGCTTCCTCGCGAGGATGGTGGTGAGCCGATTAATGTCAAGGTGTTTGCGACAGCGCTGATTGATGGCACGGATGTCGTTTCTGCTATGCCCCAGGTTGGTACACCGGGAACTATATACACAGCCGGAGGCCGTCTGTTTGTTTCTGCAACTAACGGATGGATTGAGATATTGTCGCTGCAGCCGGCTGGCAAGCGGCGCATGCAGTCCGACGAATTTCTCCGCGGATACCGTCTGGCCTCTATGTAGTTATTATTTGTCTGCGGATAAAATTTGAACTGCACTCCGGAATTTTACTCCCGGGGTGCAGTTCAGTATTTTGTGGGCCTCTTTCTGTCTTATATCAGAGTGATGTGCATGTCCTGAATCATGGTGTTGAGATAGGGACATTTTTTGCGCAGCACAGAGTAGAATTCCGAGTCGGTGAGCGATGTTGCCGTGGCCTGTCCCTTGTTGAGCTCGATTGACAGCTGTACCATATCATTTTTGAGACGGTTGCGCAGTTCGCCAAGCAGCATGCCGAGGTTCGATATAATGCTCCCCTCGATGGCTTCGCTCTCTACGGTCGCGATAAAGTGGTATTCGTTGTGGCGGCGCGGACGGGCGTTGCGCATGGCGTTTGTTAGGAGTTGCTCGGTAGGATGGCTGTCGATAATCTGTTGCCATGCTTCGGCAAATTCCTCGTCGGTAAATTTCTCCGAGCGCTGTTGGGCCGAGGTCTGAGGGGTTGCCGCCGCATTATCGGATGACTGAGTGTTGCCCTTTGGATTGGTGATTGAAAATCCGGGAATACCACCGATGACCGGCATCTTGCCGCGAGGCATGGCAACAGTCGGGCGAGGCATGGCCGGCGCAGTAGGCATATTGTTATTCCTGTCAGGGGAGGCTGCCGGTGTCGGCTGTTGCGGTGTAGCCTGTCGGTTTCCGTAGGTTGCCTGTTGGTCGGAGGCTATAGGTTGCGGTGCAGTGGTGGCTGTCGTTGTTGCCTGCGGCGCTTGTGCCGATGGTTTTATCGGACGCAACTGCCCTTTTCCGGCGCCGCTTTCATGCGGTGAAGGGCTGAGCAATTGGCACAGCTTGATTAGAGTCAGCTCGACAAGCAGCTGCTTGTTTGATGCTGTGCGGTAGTCAAGGTCGGCCTTGTTGCAGAGTGAAATAGCGTTGTAAATGAATGTCGGCTGACACTTTGCAGCTACTTTGGCAAGCGCTTCGCGGGTCTGGTCGCTTGCCTCAAGCAGACACATTGTCTTGGGATTGCCGGCCACCATGAGGTCGCGCAGATGCTGTGCGAGGCCGTTTATGAAGAATAGTGAATCAAATCCTTTCTCGCGTATCTCTTTGTAAATGAGCAGTGCATCTACGATGTTGCCTGTCAGAAACGCCTCGATGAGTCGGTTGTAGTATTCGTAGTCGAGTATGTTGAGATTGTCGATTGCCGAGGCATATGTCACGTTGCCCATCGACGAGGCCGCCACCTGGTCGAAAATCGACAGTGCGTCGCGCATGGCTCCGTCGGCTTTGCGTGCTATGACATTGAGGGCAGCCGGTTCGGCGATTATACCTTCCTGCGTGGCCACATACGACAGATGGTCGACCATATCCTGTATGGTGATTCTGTTGAAGTCATAAATCTGGCATCGCGACAGAATGGTAGGGAGCACCTTGTGCTTCTCTGTCGTGGCCAGAATGAACACGACATACGACGGTGGCTCTTCAAGTGTCTTCAGAAATGCATTGAAAGCCGCGTTGGAGAGCATGTGCACCTCGTCGATTATAAACACGCGGTAATCGGCATTGACCGGAGGCACCTGCACCTGGTCGATGATATTTTTCATATCGTCGATACCGTTGTTGGATGCGGCGTCGAGTTCTACGATGTTAAGCGACGCGCCCTTGTTGAATTCGCGGCATGAATCGCACTCGTTGCATGCCTCTCCGTCGGCATTGCGGTGGCGGCAATTGATGGTTTTGGCAAATATTCGCGCACAGGAGGTCTTGCCTACTCCGCGTGACCCGCAGAATAGATAGGCGTGGGCCAATCGGTTTTTGCTGATTGAGTTGCGCAGAGTGGCGGTGAGAGCCTTCTGTCCGACTACGCTTGCAAATGTCGACGGACGGTATTTGCGTGCCGATACGATATAGTTTTCCATTAGAGTATGGATAGGCGTCAGGGTGTCTCCCAGTCGGGTATGTCCTTCAGCTTCATGTGGAATACAAGGTTGGAGTAGGGTGGCACACTGCTGTAGCCGGTCGAGCCGTAGGCCGACTGGTAGGGGATTACTACCTCGCAGGAGTCGCCTACATGCATGTTCTGAAGGGCAATCTGCCATCCTGACACTACGCTGCTTAATTTAGTCTCGAATATCGAGTCGGTCTGCAGGTAGCTGGAGTCGAATGCCGTGCCGTTGTAGAATCGTCCGATGTATTTTACATGCACGGTCGATGTATAGTAGGGCTTCAGGTTGCCAGCGGTAAGCGAGCGGTCGTTGAACCAATGCATGAGCACATAGCTGCCCTGGTCGTAGGGTGGTACTACGCGGGTGAAGTAGAGGTCGGACGAACCCTCTTCTGTGCGCGCCGCCTGCTCGTCAAGCCAGGAGTTGTTGGCTTCGCGCCATTCGCGGTAGGTGTCCCAGGTGGTCTCGTCGCCTTTGCACGAAGCGAAAGCCGACGCCATCAGTACCGTGCCGGCGAATAATATTGGTAATCTGTTCATTATCTTGATTGGAGTATTTGAGCGGGAGAGTATTCCGAATGCCGCCGCGGAGGGCTGCGGTGTCAGAATTCTACTGTAGGTGCTGTCTGAGCGCCTTCTGTGGCTTTGAACTGAGGCTTGGGTGTAAATCCAAACCATCCAGCATAGATGGTAGTCGGGAATTTCTTTATAGCTGTGTTGTAGTCCTTTACGGCCTCTGTATAGCGCCCTCGCGCTACTGAAATGCGGTTTTCTGTACCTTCGAGCTGCACCTGCAGGTCGCGGAAATTCTCATTAGCCTTGAGGTCGGGATATGCCTCGCTTACGGCAAGAAGTGACTTCAAAGCGCCGGTGAGCTGGTTCTGAGCCTCGGTGAAGCGCTGGAGATTCTCCTCGGTAAGTTCATCGGCATTGATGTTTACGGCCGTTGCATTGGCACGCGCCTGAGTCACTTCGGTGAGTGTCTTCTCCTCATGTGTGGCATAGCCTTTTACGGTAGCCACGAGGTTGGGTATCAGGTCGCTGCGGCGCTGGTACTGGTTTTCTACTTCGGCCCACTGCTGGTCTACCGTCTGCTGCTTGTCAACAAGTGAGTTGTAGTTGCACGAGCTGAGTCCGGCCATGCAGAGCATTCCGGTGGCAATGGCTGTTATGCGGTGTTTGAGTGTCATGATTCTTGCTTTTTATTGTTTGGTGTGTGGCCCACAGGCCCGCAAGCTCGGCTTTAGCCGAGTTTGCGGAGCAGTGAGTTGATGCTTACTGTATCGTGGATGAGGCGGTGGAGATCCTCAACCTTTACGCGCTTCTGTTCCATCGAGTCGCGTTCGCGCAGGGTTACGGTGTTGTCTTCAAGTGTCTGGTGGTCGACAGTCACGCAGAAAGGTGTTCCGATGGCGTCCTGACGGCGGTAGCGCTTGCCGATTGAGTCTTTCTCCTCGTAGTGGGTGGGGAAGTCAAATTTCAGGTCGTTGACAATCTCGCGAGCCTTTTCGGGCAGACCGTCTTTGCGCACGAGGGGCATTACGGCGCACTTGACGGGAGCGAGTGCCGGCGGGAGGTGGAGTACCACACGCTTGTCGCCGCCTTCGAGTTCCTGTTCTTCGTAGCTTGAACAGAGCACTGAGAGGAACATGCGGTCGACTCCGATTGAGGTCTCAATGACGTAGGGTGTGTAGCTTTCGTTGAGCTCGGGGTCGAAGTACTGTATCTTCTTGCCTGAGAATTTCTCATGCTGCGAGAGGTCGAAGTTGGTACGAGAGTGGATACCCTCTACCTCCTTGAATCCGAAAGGCATCTCGAACTCGATGTCGGTGGCGGCATTTGCGTAGTGAGCGAGCTTCTCGTGGTCGTGGTAGCGGTACTTGGCGTCGCCGAGACCGAGGGCCTTGTGCCATTTCAGACGTGTCTCCTTCCAGTTTTTGAACCATTCGAGTTCCTGACCGGGACGCACGAAGAACTGCATCTCCATCTGTTCGAACTCGCGCATGCGGAAGATAAACTGACGGGCCACAATCTCGTTGCGGAAAGCCTTGCCAATCTGTGCGATGCCGAAAGGTATGCGCATACGTCCGGTTTTCTGAACATTGAGATAGTTTACAAATATGCCCTGTGCTGTCTCCGGACGGAGGTATACGGTCATGGCACCGTCGGCGGTAGAGCCCATCTCAGTGCGGAACATGAGGTTGAACTGACGTACCTCGGTCCAGTTCTTGGTGCCGGAAATCGGGTCGACAATCTCTTCGTCGATGATAATCTGGCGGAGTGCGTCGAGGTCGTTGTCGTTCATGGCCTGTGCGAAGCGCTCGTGGAGTGCGTCGCGCTTGGCCTTGTGCTCAAGAACGCGTGGATTGGTCTGACGGAATAGCTCGGCGTCGAAGCTGTCGCCGAAACGTTTTGCAGCCTTGGCCACCTCTTTCTCGATTTTGTCGTCGTATTTGGCTATCTGTTCTTCGATTAGCACGTCGGCGCGATAGCGCTTCTTTGAGTCTTTGTTGTCGATCAGAGGGTCATTGAAGGCATCCACATGGCCCGAGGCCTTCCAGATAGTGGGATGCATGAAGATGGCCGAGTCAATGCCTACGATATTGTCGTGGAGCAGGGTCATGGAGTCCCACCAATATCGCTTGATGTTGTTTTTCAACTCTACACCGTTCTGCCCGTAGTCGTAAACTGCTGACAGTCCGTCGTATATCTCGCTTGAGGGGAACACGAAGCCATATTCTTTGGCATGTGACACTATCTTCTTAAACTGATCTTCTTGTTGAGCCATGATTGTATGTATGATTTTCAATATTTTCAGAGAGCAAAGATAATGTTTTCTGCGGATATGACAAAGGCAGATGCATATGCGTCTGCCCTGAATGTATTTAAATTCCGGTTATTTGAGGATAGTGCGCGGGCCTGCCGCCTGATTTTCCTGAGCGCCGAGACTGTTGAGCGATTCGGTCTCCTGTTTCACGGCTGCTTCCGTGGGGTCGCTATAGTGGTCAACCTGTTCTCCGGGAGTCTGCGACTTGATGCGTGTGTCGCGTTTGTCATCTTTTTTAGTATTCATGTCTGTAAAATTTTTAACTTGATTATGTCTGTATGCTGTGCAAAATTGATTTGAACAGTTGTCTATAGTCACAACATGTTGCCATCGCAAAAGGTTTGTATGACTCCGGAGACATGACGGAGGGAAGAATTACAAAAAAATGGCGCTGTGTCGTAGTATTGACACAGCGCCATGGGTAAATCAAAGTTGAGAGTAGCCCATAGGAGAATCGAACTCCTCTTTCAAGAATGAAAATCTTGCGTCCTAACCGATAGACGAATGGGCCGGATAATGGTGGCCACGGATGTTGTAGCCATTATCCTCTATTAAGGGTCATTAGGCGTTGGCAGCCAGCTTGTTGATGTGAAGGGCGAGCTTGCTCTTCAGGTTGGATGCCTTGTTCTTTGAGATTGTACCCTTTGCAGCCAGACGGTCAAGCATTCCGCTTACCTTGGGCAGAGCTGCTTCAGCTTCAGCCTTGTCGGTGAGGGCGCGTACGCGACGCACGGCGTTGCGGGCTGTCTTGGCGTAGTAGCGGTTGTGAAGACGACGCGACTCGGTCTGACGGATACGCTTAATAGATGATTTATGGTTTGCCATTACTTAAAATGCTTAATCTTTTATTGTTTTGTTTTTTGATTGTAGCCCATAGGAGAATCGAACTCCTCTTTCAAGAATGAAAATCTTGCGTCCTAACCGATAGACGAATGGGCCATCATTGCTCTTAGGCGTAATTGCGAGTGCAAAGATAGAGACTTTTTCTTATCTCAGCAAATATTTTCACAAAAAATTAATCAATCATGTCGTTTTTATGCTTTTTGCGGGATTTTTCCCCGTAGGGAAGATGCTCACACGGGCCCGTCACGACTCTATACACATTAATTATATATGCAGTTTAATTATATATGCAGTGGAATCAGATGTCTTGCCGCAGTGTCGAAACTTGGATGATTGAGGTATCAGAGTATACAGAAGATTTCATATGAGTTATCTTTCTACGGTGTGAGACACCCATAATATGGCAGATAGGCTGAAAAAAATGGCCAATACTTCATCTCTGTTGAATTTGAATGGTTAATTATATGAAAAAAAATGTCTACCTTTGCAGCTCTTAATATTAGGTAAACCCTATAGATTATCACAAATTTTATGAAAAAGAAGATTTTTTTATTTGTTGCCGCTGCTATGTCGATTCTTTCGGTAACTTCATGTAAGAGTGACGATAATGACAATAGCGAGATTGTTGATGCCAGCTTCGTAAACGAGACATTGCAGGTCACATACAACGGTGTGCCCGTGATTGGCAAGAACGCCCATCTGCATTTCGACAAGGCTCAGGGCGGAGAGGGCACTCTCAATGTCTACAGCGCTATTGACATGAGTGCCGTGGCGGCCGACAATCAGACTTCATCGGTTCTTTATGGTCCCGGTGTACTCCCCGGCACACCTGTGCTTACCATACCGGTCAATGTGGTAAAGGAGGGTGACAATTTCTATTTTGCAACATCCGGCTCAACCGAATATGTCGACTATGAGCTCGACGGTGAAATCAACGGCAGTGTGCTTTCTCTGGATTTCTCCAATGTATCGCTCAAGAATAAAGTTCTTGCCGGCAAGAGCTATAAGCCTGCCCCTCTTGATGTTGGCTATACAGCTGTTACAGGTAGCGTATATGTCAACTGGGAGTCAACCGCTAAATTCGACATCGGTTTCGGTGCTGAAAACGGCTTTCCCGCACAGACATTTATCGCCAGTCTGGTGTTGAATTCTGCATTTATCCCTATGGGCGATACTCAGATGTCGGTGTATGATATAGTAAGCGCATTGCTTAAGAACGCCGCATTTACCGCTGACGGAAACATCACCGGCACATATGTAGATATGGCTACCAACCAGGAGACTGCTATCCCTGTAGGCATCGCACAGTATGTAGCGGTATCAGGCAATGAAATCAAGCTCTTCCTCAATCCCGAGATGATTATAGCATCGGCCATGGGTGCCCGCAGCGAATCGGGCGACCAGTCGTATGAACTCGATACAACTCCGCTGCTTGCATATGCCATGGAGACATTCCTCCCCATGCTCTCTGAAGGCATACCTGTAGAGTATAAGGTAGAGAATGGCATGACATCGTTCTATCTGCCCTCGTCTATCCTTCTTCCGCTTGCAAAGGGTCCGCTTTATGATCTTACAAGCGATCCCAATTTCGTGCCTTTTGTATTGGATTCAATGAAGGATATGGAGGGCATGGCGGATATGTTGGGAATGATTCGTCCTGCTATTGCAAGCCTTTCCTCTGTACTTGAGGGTACTACACTCCTTGAACTCGGTCTCAATCTCGTTGACGCCGAGTAAAAGACATAGATTCCGACAGGATTTACCCGATAGGCTGCACACCACGCGGTGTGCAGCCTCTTTTTTTGCATTGTATAGTGTGGTTGTGGCAAAATATACATAGGGATTGATGAGCAAAATAATGGATACAGTGTTATATAATGTATAAACAAGCTCTAAGAGCTTAAAAACGTTTCAGCATTATGACAGTCTCCGAAAGAGAGCGCCATCTGATAAGCACATGTCTGTATATTATCGTGTTGCTTCTGTCGTTGGGCCTGATTGTATACATATCCATTGACACATTCGAGGGCGTGAATTTCCTTGAAAACAGTTCGTACATGCGTTTCCAGTTCTGGGTATGCGTGGTGTTTATCATTGATTTTTTTGTTGAGTTGTGGATGGCGCCCAACAAGGGACGGTATTTCCGGCGCAGGTGGCTGTTCCTGTTGCTGTCGATACCGTATCTTAATATATTGCAGCTGTTTCACGTACAGTTTACTTCTCAGGAACTTTACTTCGTGCGCTTCATTCCTTTGGCCCGGGGTGCGCTCGCGCTTGCTATCGTCATAGGCTACATGACCTCCAACCGTCTGTCGTCGCTGTTCAAGAGCTATCTCGTGATAGTGATAATGATTATCTACTTTTCGAGTCTTATTTTCCTCAACTGCGAGCATCCCGTCAACGATATGGTGCCAAACTATGGTGCCGCGTTGTGGTGGGCATGCATGGATGCCACTACTATAGGGTCGGATATCTACCCTGTGACTGTCATAGGCAAAATACTCGGAGTAGTGCTTGCCGCTCTGGGGATGCTGATGTTTCCGCTCTTCACGGTCTACATCACCAACTGGGTGCAGCGCTACAACAAGACCCACAATCCGGCTATATTCAATTCGGAATTTGCCGACAACAATTCCGACAAGGATTCCTGAACGTCGTTTTATCCATTTGTTATGGTCCCCCCTTCTGATAATCCAGCCTCCATCCCCCGGCGCCGTGATATAAAGGCCATTGCCGGACGCATACTGAAAGTCGTAGTGCCTCTTGGCATCTCAGCGGCTCTGGTTGTGTGGCTGTTTCATAAGGTAGACCTCGACAGGGTGGAGGAGATAATGAGCGACGGTGTCGACTACCGTTTTATCATAGCCATGATGCTGGTCACGATGTTTTCCCACATGATACGCGGACTGCGGTGGGGCATACAGCTCCGTGCGGCAGGCATACCGCGTATGCCTGTCGTTGCCGAGTATGTGTCGATATTCGGGGCATATGCCATGAACCTTGTGTTTCCCTATCTTGGCGAGGCATGGCGTTGTGTGTATGTGTCGCGCCGTCAGCGCTGCAAACTGTCGACTGTGGTGGGTACCGACCTCGGCGACCGTGCGTCCGACGGCATTGTCATTGCCATGCTGATTGCGCTCACTCTGTTTGTTGCCCGGCCACAGCTCACCCGTTTTCTCGACCGTTATCCAATGGGTGAGGCGCTCCACCGCTATGCCACCGACGGCTCTCTATGGATATGCCTGTGCGCGGTGGCCCTGCTTGCGGCGGTGGTCGTATGGCTGTTTCGGCGCAGCAAGGCTGTGAAAAGCATGGAGCGGAGCGTGGCGCGGATATGGAGCGGTTTTGCAGTGCTGTTCCATATGAAGGGGATATGGCTCTATCTGCTGCTTACCGTAGGTATCTGGACATGCTACTTCATGGAGACATATCTTTGTTTCTACGCATTTCCGTTTACCAGGGCGCTTGTGGATGAGCCGGGCAGTTGCTGGGGGCTTGTGCCTGGACTGGTGGTATTTGTGTTCGGCTCGTGCAGTATGATTGTTCCGTCAAACGGTGGCCTTGGCCCGTGGAATATCGCAGTGATGTTTGCTCTCACTCTTTTCGGCATAAGCTCGGGCGACGGTGCGGCCTATTCGATAGTGTGCTGGAGTTTCCAGGCAGGGATGCTCGTGGCTCTCGGCATATTCAGTGCCTTATACATAATGATTGAACGGCGTGCCGGCAGGAATAATGTGCCCGGCTCCGGCGGTTTGCAGGAAAAATCGTAAATTTGAGTCGGAATCTATAAATAGATATATCAATGAGCGATTTTGACACCGAATGGCAGAAGATGCTCGACGGCGAGGTGTACGACGCCGGGCGACGCGAGTTTCTCGACCGACTGATTGACACAAGAGAGCGACTGTGGGAGTTCAACAATATGAATCCCCGCAATACCGACGCTCTGACCGGAATACTACGCGGGCTGCTCGGCTCGTGTGGCGAGCATATAACGGTCAATCAGCCTTTCCGCTGCGACTACGGATGCAACATACATGTGGGTGAGAAGTTTTTTGCCAACTTCAATCTTACCATACTCGACGAGGCGCGTGTGACCATCGGCGACAATGTGCTTATCGGCCCTAACGTAAGCATATACACCGCATGCCATCCGCTCGACGCCATCGAGCGCAACAAGTGGGTGGAATGGGCTGAGCCTGTGACTATCGGCAACAATGTGTGGATAGGCGGCTCGTCAACAATATTGCCGGGTGTGACTGTCGGCGACAATGTGGTGATTGGTGCCGGCTCGGTAGTCACCCGCGATGTACCGTCGGATGTGGTGGTCGGAGGTAATCCGGCGCGCATTATCAAGCGGCTTGCCTGACGGGCGTCAGTCGTGAATCTGGCGTATGTCGTAGGGCGTGGCCTGGTATACGAAATAGTTTAGCCAGTTGGAGAAGAGTAGGTTGGCGTGGGAGCGCCATCTTACGAGCGGTCCGCGCGAGGGGTCGTCGTCGATATAATAGTGTACCGGAATCGACGGATTGAGTCCGCGGTCCATGTCGCGGCGGTACTCGTAGTCGAGCGTCAGCGGAGAGTATTCCGAATGTCCTGTGATGAAGAATTCCCTGCCTCCGCGTGCCATCACCATGTATATGCCGCTTTCGGGACTTTCCGACAGTATACTTAGGCCTGGAATGGACTCGATATCGCTGCGCACGAGTTGTACGTGACGGCTGTGCGGCACATAGAATTCGTCGTCGAATCCTCGGAATATGGGATTGCGCTGGTCGTTGACGCGATGGCGGAACACTCCTGATATCTTGCTGCTCGTAAGGTGTTTGGGCACACTGTAATGGTAGTACAGCCCGGCAAAGGCGGCCCAGCATATATAGAGGGTTGAGGTGACATGGGTGCGGCACCAGTCGAATATTTCGCATAACTCGTGCCAGTAGTCTACATCCTCAAATTCCACCATCTCAAGCGGGGCGCCGGTAATGATGAACCCGTCGTAGTTCTGGCCGCGTATCTCCTCGAAGGTCTTGTAGAACTCCTCGATATGCTCGCGCGGAGTGTTGCGCGACACATGGCTTCGGGTGTCGATAAGGTCGAGCTCCACCTGCAGGGGAGTATTGGAGATAAGCCTGAGCAGGTCGGTCTCGGTCATTATTTTCAGAGGCATCAGATTGAGTATGCCTATCCGCAGCGGGCGTATGTCCTGCCCTTCGGCACGCTGTTCGTCGATTACGAATATGTTTTCCTCCCTGAGGGTCTCTACGGCGGGGAGTTGCACCGGTACTCTTACTGGCATGGCGGTGTGGTGGGGTCGATGTTGTGGAGTTTTTCAAGGCGGCTCAGCAGTTCTATGCCATATTTGCGGCCTGAGTCGATTTTGTCGGGCACATGGGCGTCGCTGTTGACTACGATGGGTGTATGTGCGGCGATGAGGCGGTCGAGCCATCGGCGGGCGGGGAATATGCGTTCCGCCGTCTCGTGTATCTTGGTGTTTATCTCTACGGTGATGCCGCTGTCGATTATCAGGTCGATTAGTGAGTCGATGCGGGCCCGGTACCAGGATTCGTCCTCGATGCCCGGCCTGAACATCGACGCGTTGTGTCCGATCTTGTCGAAGTGTCCTATTATGTCGAATCCGCCTTCGAGAATCATCCGTTCCGACTGGTCGTAGAAGGTGTCGACTACATACCGGATATCGTCGTGGAAGTATGTGCTCATTTTCTCCCTGAACGATTCAAACCGTCCGTCGACATCCACATATCCGCTGTCGCTCGGCACAAAGTGGACCGAGCCGATGCGGTAGTCGAGCGGAAGATGGCGGAAATAGTCGGAGGCAGGGCCCCATTCCGGTCCGAGATAGTCGATTTCCATGGCGGCGTACAGATGTATGCGGTCGGCGTGGAGGGTCTGCAGTCGCTTCACCTCTGCCAGGTATTCGGCCACGCTCTCATGGCTCATGTTGCACGACGAGTGTATGGGTACGGGTGAATGGGGGGTAAATCCCCAGTGTTCCATGCCGGCATCGATTGCCGCGAGTGTCATCTCGGCAATCGGCGCCTTTCCGTCGCACCACTGTGTGTGGCTGTGGAAGTTGTAGCGCGTTGTGGCGCGCGCGATGTCAGCGGGTCTTTTCATTTGCGCGCACTACTTTGTTGGACATCTCGCGCAGGGCTGTACGCTCGCGTTCTACCTCCTGTTCCATCGAAGTGATACGTCCGGCTACGGCCCTGTCGCCACCGGCATAGCGCATGCGCATTGAGTCGAGTTCCTTCAGGTTGCGGTCGAGCCGGCGGCACGCGTCGAGGTACTCCTCCATGGCATTTCTGGCAGCCGGAGTGCGCAGTTCGTCCCATGTGGTTATGATGCGGTTGCCCGGCAAGGCGAAATAGAAATCGGGGTGTGATTTGCCCGAGACGTATTCGGCCGAGTCGATGCGTTGCAGCATTTCGGTATAGTCGGCATCGGCAGGCCAGGTCGAACGGAAAGAGTCGATGCGCGCGTGAGCGGCAAGCCCCGGAGTATCGACCGGATAGTTGACACGCAAATCCGACGGGATAAACCGGTAGATTGTGATTTTGTCGCCAAGACGGTTGCGGTCGGTCGCCCACCATCCTACGCCGTTTACCTCGTCGATTGCCAGCAGATAGTCGTCGTAGGTCGAGTTGTATGGCATTCCTATGTTCTGGGGCTGGAGAAATCCGTTTTCATCTTTACGCGATATGAATATGTCGTATCCTCCTATTGATTCCGGGCCGTTGTTGGCATAATACAGCGTCACTCCGTCGGGCATCATAAACGGATAGTTGCTGTCGCCTCCGGCATCGAGCGCGCTTCCGAGGGGGTGGGGTGTATCCCATGTGCCGTCGATGAGGCGTGTGGCTCCCATCAGCACATAGTTTTCATCCTTGTCGGGAGCCGACCATATGCGGAATTCTCCCGACTGTGGCATGTAGACCTCTGACGGCTCGGCTATCTCATAGTCCTCCGGCATCACATCGGTGCTGTTGAGGGTGCCGCTTTCCGGGCTCAGGTGGTAGAACTTGAAAAACTCGTCGCGGTCGACAGCCATACTGTCGATTACCACGATTTTCTCCACTCTGTCGAGCATGGCCTGGCCGAGCATGGTGCGGCGGCGCAGTTCGTCGGCTTCAGGCGACTTAGTTATCTTGGGGGCTTTGCGGGCTTTTTTCTTGTTGGCGTTGTCGATGCCTTCCTCATATCTGTCGAGCAGGTCGGTGGCTTTCGAGAACTCATATTGCTCGAAAGCAGCCTCTGCGAGATATCGCGGGGCATCGATTAGCTTGCGTTCGTCGGCCACCTTGAGGTATCGCTCCGCTTTCTTGGGGTTGCCGCTGCGCAGCAGGCACACTCCTACCCACTGGTTGAGCGACGCGTCCTTGGGCTTGGCTGAAAGTGCCTTTTCAAATATAGGGAGTGCGGCGGCATAGTCGCCGTCGAGCATCATCTGACGAGCATCGTCGAT
The DNA here is from genome assembly GCF_002201515.1 of Muribaculum intestinale. Lineage (NCBI taxonomy): Bacteria > Pseudomonadati > Bacteroidota > Bacteroidia > Bacteroidales > Muribaculaceae > Muribaculum > Muribaculum intestinale. Next base: position 249,575 of record NZ_CP021421.1, on the reverse strand, counting down.
AGTCTGGGCCGGCGCCGTGCCCCATGTGATGGCCATTGCGCCCGCTATGATATATCCGGTCAGTCTCATGTAGCGTTGATTGGAATATACATTTTTGCAACCCAAAATTACGCAATATTTTCCATATCTGTTGCTATTGCTCTGTTTTTTGCTTTTTTTATGGCATCACGATATCAAAATTACAAAAGAATGTAGTACTTTCGGCCTCCGGAAAAAGTAGCTACATAATATTATCATGAATAAAACTAATCTTTTCGCTGCAATGACGGCATTGGCCGTAGGTATCGGATGGGCGGGGGCCGAAGCCGCCGACTCTCCGCAGATTGCAGCCGGAGGCATATTGCCTCGCCCTGTGAGTATTGATATGAAAGATAGCCGACAGGCATGCTTTGATATCGCCAAAGGTATATCCGTGTCATATTCCGGAGTCCCGGCCTCCGAGCGCGACCGCATTTCGGAATATATGGACAGCCGCTTTGGTGTGGCCGACAGCCCTGCCGGGAAGAGCCGCGGCAGAATTGAATTCTCGATTGTCGACTCTCTGCCCGGCGACAGTTCGCCCGAGGGATATGTGCTCGACATTGCCGGTGACGGTGTGCACGCCCGCGCCACATCGGCCGCCGGACTGTTTTATGCCGCGCATTCTCTCGCACAGCTTGCCGACACCTATGATGGCAAGATACCTGAATGCAGCATCGTGGACTATCCGCGTTTTCAGTACCGCGGACTTATGATTGACGTGAGCCGCAACTTCCGCGACAAGAATTTCATCAAGAAGCAGATTGATGCCATGGCTGCGCTTAAACTCAACCGGCTGCACCTGCATCTTACCGATGCCGCCGGTTGGCGCATGCAGATCGACCGCTATCCGCGCCTTACCGAGTTTGCCGCGTGGCGCAAGGGTGGCTCATGGAAAAACTGGGACAACAAATATTGCGAGGCTACCGACCCTGAGGCTACCGGTGGATTCTACACCAAGGACGATCTGCGCGAGATAATCCGGTATGCCGCCGATCGCTATATCACCGTCATCCCCGAAATCGAGATGCCGGGACATTCGGCCGAGGTGCTTGCCGCATATCCCGAACTGTCGTGTACCGGCGAGCCTTACAAGCATCATGAATTCTGTCCGGGCAATGAGGCCACGTACGAGTTCCTTCAGAATGTGCTCGACGAGGTAATCGAGGTGTTCCCTTCGGAGTATATACATATAGGTGGCGACGAGGCCGCCAAGGATGCCTGGAAAAAGTGTCCGAAGTGCACCGCGCGTATGGCCAGTGAGGGTATAAAGGATGTCGACGGTCTGCAGAGCTATCTCATCCACCGTATCGACCGCTACCTCGACTCGAAAGGGCGCACGCTTCTTGGCTGGGACGAGATAATGGAGGGAGGCGTGGCTCCGGGCGCCGCCGTGCTGTCGTGGCGCGGATTCGAGCCGGGTGTCAAGGCTGCCTCAGCCGGCCATGCCACAGTGATGGCCCCGGGCCGTTTCTGCTATTTCGACGGTTATCAGGATGCTCCGGCCACACAGCCCGAGGCCATAGGCGGATACCTGCCTCTTGAGCTTGTCTACAGCTTCGACCCGGCTCCCGACTCTCTGTCGGTGGATGTCAAGGAGCATATAAAGGGTGTGGAGGCCACTCTGTTTACCGAATATATCGCTACCGACGACCATGCCGAATACATGCTGTATCCCCGATTGCTTGCATTGGCCGAAGTGGCATGGACTCCGCAGTCGCTCAAAGAGTACGACAACTTCTACACTCGTGCGCTTGCCGCAAACGACCGTCTCGCCCGCGACGGATACAATGTGTTCGACATGCGCTCCGAGGTAGGTAATCGCAAGGAAGCGCTGGCGCCTGTAAGCCATCTTGCCTTGAACAAAAACGTCGTGTACAACGATTGCAATTGGTCGAAGAGCTATCCTGCAGCTGAGGCCAAGACACTCACCGACGGTCTGCGCGGCGGATGGAACTACAATGATTTCCGCTGGCAGGGTTTCTTCAACGACTCTACCGATCGCGCCCTTGATGTCACTGTCGACCTGGAGCGTAAGGAGAAACTCTCGTATATCGGCGCTGACTTCATGCAGATTTGTGGCCCCGACGTATGGTTCCCGGTCAAGGTGGTGATATCGGTTTCCGACAACGGCACCGATTTTACTCCGCTTGCTGTAATCGAGCATGAGCCTAAGGAAGATTCCGGAGTATCGTTCCGCAACTACGGCTGGACCGGCTCGGCCGAAGCACGCTATGTGCGCTACCAGGCCTTCAACCGCTCCCACTTCATGTTCCTCGACGAAATCGTGATTCGCTGACCCCCTCCACCGGTTGGTGTATAATATGGCGCGTCCTCCACTCCTGCTAATTTTTTAAGTCAGGACTTCCGCCCCCATGTCACAAGCAAACAGTAATCGGCCATACGGATTCGCCCGTATGGCCGATTACTGTTTATACTTATATGAATGCAACAAATATTATAGGAGTATACGCACGGATTTACCGACGACTGTCACTATCGCGGCTCCGCGATGGCTGGTGGTTATCTCTTGGCCTGCAGTTCCGTTGAAGAGGCGGATACCGCTAAGGTCGTAGACCACGACTGGAGTAGTGGCATCGACACCGTTGACAGAGAATCTGCCGGCGCCCGATACGCTGATAGAGAAGTCGGGAGTTTCTATTTCGGTAATGCCTGCTACGCCGCCGGCAGGTAGATATACTACTTCGCCGAGCGCGCTGTTGTCGGCCTTGTGGTAGATTCTTTTCTCAATCTCTTCGGCCGACTGGTCGGCGCCGCCCCACGTGTTGCCTTGGGCATAGATGGTAAGCGCCGTGTTGTTGTATAAATCGTAGGGTATAGCTGGGTCCCACGCATTCTCGGCGCCGGCCGGAGCCTTGCCGCAGTTGCCGTTGTTGGCAAACACATTGCCGCCGGGATTGTAGTCTGACGAAGAGGCGTCGGCATTATTTCCGAAGTTGGCCCGTGTTTTTCCGATGATGGTGGCTCCCCAGAGGCAACCGTCGATTGTGTTGCCCTCGACGTATACGGATGTAGGATTGGAGTCGGAGGTCGAATTTACGGTAATGCCCGAGCCGCCGTTCATGGCGTTGGTCTCATAATGGCAGTTTATAATCTCGTTACCCTTGATTTTAACGTTCATGTAGTTGCCGAGGATGTTTATGCCATATCGGCTGTTGTCCATATAGTTATCCTCGATTTCAATCCGGTGGTTGCCTATCATGGACAGCATGTTTGACACGGATATTGCTCCGGGGAGTGTGCGTTTTCCGCCATAGATGGTATTTCGGCGTATTATTATCGCACCATTGTCGGCCGCAGGAGTCTCGTTAATCACGGGATAGTTGCGGTTGTCGGTCGAGCAGTCCTCAAACACATTGTCCTCGATGACTACACCGGCGGCCAGATTCGAGCCTGCGCCGATTGCCGACAGATGCGTGCGGTAGAAGTAGCAGTTGCGCACTGCGTTGTTGATGCTCGACGCCACAAATCCGATGGCATAATTGCCTATGCGGGTATTGTGTTCGATAAACGAGCAGCTCTCGACCGTTACACCTGCCGGGGCGCCCAGGCGCAGACCGGCTCCCTCGAAGCGCACATGTTTCACCGTCTGAGGCACGGAAGTGTCGAGGAAATGTATCCCTTTGGGTTTGATACCCTCTTCGGTGGGCATGATTGTTGCTGTATCGGCTGGCGCAAAATTATTATTGCCGCCATACATTCTCACGAGGATGTCGGCTCCCATACGCAGGGTGGCATTGTTGTCAAGCACCAGACCGTCCTGGTCAAGTATATCGATATCCTTGCTCAGACTGAATGTATTGTCGTCGAGTTGTGTCACACCCGAATCCTCAATCTTTGCAAGGTCGGCAAAGGAATATACAGTGCCTGTGTTAGGTGTCTGATATACATCGTTGGCCGATAGTGCTGTTAATGAACTTCCCAGATAAAGAAAGAGTATAGATTTTTTCATAATCATTAAAAAACTTAGGTTAGATGATGCAAAAGTAAGTTATTTATTCTTAAATCTGAAATTTTGCAATTAAAAAACGATAAATAGCGCCATGATTTCTTTGTTTTTCCGTATCGCAAGACAATCGCTCTGCAATAGGGATATGACAGCCAACGCCATCTAATTACGGATTTATTGATTGAAGACTCACTGTTGCGGTGTGTACACTATATTGGTGGAACCGGAGTGCGTTATAGCTATGTTAAGCATGATATATTTTCAATGGAATTAGACAAAATTAGGAATTGATTGTTATAATTATCATAGCATAGGGAGCAATCTCTGAAATAAAATAAGTAACTTAGCGCCTCAATTTTGCCTCGAATGAAGTTATCTCCACGCAATCACCGTTTCAACAGGCTCGCAGCAGGATGTCTGGGAGTGGCACTGGTAATCACAGCCGCTTCGGCCGACACACGCAGCCCCAAGACTGATATCTCACGCAGCATCGACATATTCACATCCGTTTTCAAGGAGTTGCAGACCAATTATGTCGACTCCATCGATGCCGAAAAGTCGATTAACACCGCAATAGCGGCGATGCTCAACGACATTGACCCGTATACCGAGTATTACCCCGCCTCCGAGCAGGAGGACCTCGCCATGATGACCTCGGGCGAGTATGGCGGCATAGGCGCCGTGATTACCGAGATACCCGGCAGGGGGATATTCATATCCGAGCCCTACGAGGGCACACCATCGCAGAAAGCAGGGCTGAAGGCCGGCGACCTTATTGTGGCCATCGATGCCGACACCGTGCTCACATGGCACAACTCCCAGGTGAGCAACCGTCTGAAAGGTGAGGCCGGCACCCCGTTGACCATCACGGTCAAACGCCCCTACAACGGCCCCGACTCGATATTGAAGTTCGACCTCGTGCGCAGCAAGATACAGCTCCCCTCGGTGCCCTACTACGGCATGGTGAGCGACAACACCGGCTATATCTACCTCACGCAGTTTACCGACAAATCGGCGGCCGACGTGCGCAATGCACTGCTTGAACTGATGAAAAATCCGGCCATGAAGTCGCTGATTCTCGACCTGCGCGGCAACCCCGGCGGACTGCTTGAGTCAGCCGTGAAGATTGTGAGCTATTTCGTGCCGAAGAATACCGAGGTGATACGCACCCGCGGCAAGGGGCTTCTCAACGAGAAGGTCTACAAGACCACGTCGGCGCCTATCGACACCGACCTGCCCATCGTGGTGCTCATCGACGGCTCGTCGGCCTCTGCGGCCGAAATCACCGCCGGAGCGCTACAGGACATGGACCGTGCAGTAATCATCGGCAGTCGTTCTTTCGGCAAAGGACTGGTGCAGGGCACTCGCCCCATTCCTTACGACGGCATGTTCAAGGTGACTACCGGTAAATACTATCTGCCCAGCGGACGCCTTATCCAGGCCATCGACTACTCCCGCCGCAATCCCGACGGCTCCGTGGCGCGCACTCCCGACTCGCTTACCAACGAGTTTGCCACACAGCATGGCCGCATCGTGCGCGACGGCGGCGGCATCACCCCCGACATCAAGGTGGAGTATCCCGAAATCAACCGTCTTACATATAATATAGTAAGCGACCATTGGGCGTTTGACTTTGCCACACGCTATGCAGCCACTCATCCCACCATCCCCGCGCCAGAGCAGTTTGACGTTACCGACACTATCTTCAACGAGTTCAAGGCTTTTATCGACCCGACAAAGTTTGAGTACGACAAGGTGTGCGAGCAGATGGTGCAGAATCTCCGCAAAGTCGCCGAGAGCGAGGGCTACATGACCGACTCCACTCGCAAGCAGATTGATATCCTCGAAGGTCTGCTGCGCCACGACCTCGGCCACGACCTCGACAACAACCGACGCGATATCGACGATATCCTTGCCTCCGAACTGGTAAAGCGCTATTACTATCAGCGCGGTCAGGTGGCCCAGTCGCTGCGCCACGACAATGCTGTCGACTCGGCCTCGGCCGTTCTCTCCAATCCTTTGCGTTATAAAGAGATACTGGCTCCGGTGAAGCCTGCTAAAGATAAGAAGTAAATGGATCTCGAACAGCTGTGCGCGCGCATTCTTACCCCCTCGCGGAGGAAGGCTCTCGACAGCGCGCTTGACGACTCCTCGATACGTGTATGCCGCCTCGGCGGACTTGCCGGCTCCTCGGCCCCTATGGTGATGGCGGCTGTGGCTGCCTGCGGGAAGGATGCCCCCCGCAGTCCGATGATTGTAATCGGCGATTCGCTCGACGATGCCGGCTACCTTTACCACGACCTCTCCCGTGTGCTCGGCGAAGAGGCCGTGCTGATGATGCCCAGCGGCTACAAGCGAGCCATAAAATACGGGCAGGTCGACCCCCCTTCGCAGATTATGCGCACCGAAGTGCTTAACCGATGGGCCGTTGACCCGGCCCTGCGCTATGTGGTGACATATCCCGAGGCCCTTGCCGAGAAGGTGGCCGACCGGGGGGTGGTGGAACGCAGCACTATGACCCTGCGTAAAAACGGTTCGGTCGATTTGACCGACACCGCCCGCTGGCTCCGCGACAACGGATTCAAGGAGGTCGACTATGTATACGAGCCGGGCACCTTCGCCATCCGAGGCTCTATCCTCGACATATTCGGCTACAGCTCGGAGCAGCCGTTCCGCATCGACTTTTTTGGCGACGAGATAGAGACGATACGCACATTCAACGTAGAGACCCAGCTGTCGGAGCGCTCGCTTTCTGAAATCTCGGTCACTGCCGATGTTTCGCCCCGGGCTGCATCGTCATCCGTGTCGCTGCTCGACTTCGTAGGCCCTGACACGATTGTCTGGGCGCGCGACGTAAGGTTTACCCTTGAGCGAGTACGCGCCGTGGCCGCCGACACTTTCAGCACCAGTGCCGCGATTGCCGAGGAAGGCGACGCCGACGCTCTCAGGCAGGTTGTCGACCCCGACTCTTTCGCCGCGGCGATTGCGGGCATGAGGCAGATGCGCTTCACTTCGGCCGCCGACATCACCCCCGACAGCGATGCCCCCGATGCGCCGGTGATACGTTTCGGCTGCACTCCCCAGGGGATATATCATAAGAACTTCGACCTTATTTCCGACTCCTTCTCGCGCTTCATTGCCGACGGCTACACCATATATGTGCTCTCCGACAGCGAGAAGCAGATAGAACGTCTGCGCGCCATATTCGCCGACCGAGGCGACAGCGGCATAGTGTTCACCCCCGTAATATCGACCGTACACGAAGGCTTTGTCGACCATAAGACAAAAATCTGCGTATTTACCGACCACCAGATATTCGACCGTTTCCACAAGTACAGCCTGCGCAGCGACCGTGCTCGCTCAGGCAAGGTGGCCCTCTCGCTCAAGGAACTCGGCCAGATTGAGGTAGGCGACTACATAGTCCACGTCGACCATGGCGTGGGCAAATTCGGCGGCCTTATCCGCACCGAGGTCAACGGGCGCATGCAGGAGATGATCAAGCTCGTATATCTCAACAACGACATACTCCTGGTAAGTATTCACTCTCTCCACAAACTGTCGAAATATCGCGGCAAGGAGGGGGCCGAGCCGCGCATCAACCGTCTCGGCTCGGGAGCCTGGGGCAAGATGAAGGAGCGCACCAAGAGCAAGCTCAAGGATATAGCACGCGACCTCATAAAGCTCTATGCCGCCCGCAAGGACGAGAAGGGTTTTGCGTTCTCACCCGATTCCTATCTGCAAAACGAGCTTGAGGCATCGTTTATCTACGAGGACACCCCCGACCAGCTTACTGCCACACAGGCTGTAAAGCGCGATATGGAGTCGCCGCGTCCGATGGACCGTCTTGTGTGTGGCGACGTTGGCTTCGGCAAGACCGAGGTTGCCATCCGTGCCGCATTCAAGGCAGCCACCGACGGCAAGCAGACCGCTGTGCTCGTGCCTACCACCGTGCTCGCCTATCAGCATTTCAACACATTCTCCGAGCGCCTCAAGGATTTTCCCGTGCGTGTCGACTACCTGTCGCGCGCACGTACCGCCAAGGAGACACGCCAGATACTCGCCGATCTTGCCGAAGGGAAAATCGACATCCTCATAGGCACTCACAAACTCATCGGAAAGTCGGTGAAGTTCAAGGACCTCGGACTGCTCATTGTTGACGAGGAACAGAAATTCGGCGTCGCCGTGAAGGAGCGCCTGAAACAGCTGAAAGTAAACGTCGACACACTCACCATGTCGGCTACACCCATACCGCGCACCCTGCAGTTCTCCCTGATGGGCGCGCGCGACCTCTCGGCCATCAACACTCCGCCGGCCAACCGATATCCGATTCTCACCGGTGTGAGCGTCATGGGCGACGATACCGTGAGCGAGGCCATAAATTTCGAGATGTCGCGCGGCGGCCAGGTATTCTTCGTCAACCACCGCATCGAGGGGCTCTACGAGCTTGAGAAGATGATTCATCGTCTTGTGCCCGACGCCCGCACCATCGTGGCCCACGGCCAGATGCCGCCCGAAAAACTGGAGAAGGCGATTATCGACTTCGCCAACCACGACTACGACGTGCTCCTCGCCACAACCATCATAGAGAGCGGTATCGACATGCCCAATGTCAATACCATCATCATCAACAATGCCCAGAACTTCGGTCTCAGTGAGTTGCATCAGCTGCGAGGCAGGGTAGGGCGCTCGTCGCGCAAGGCGTTCTGCTATCTGTTTGTGCCGGCCGGCAATCCGCTTACTCCCGTGGCGCGACGCCGTCTGCAGGCTATAGAGAGCTTCAGCGAACTGGGCAGCGGCATACATATCGCCATGCAGGACCTCGATATCCGTGGCGCGGGCAATCTCCTCGGGGCCGAGCAGTCGGGATTCATCGCCGACCTCGGCTACGAGACCTACCAGCGCATATTGCGCGAGGCCGTGCTCGAACTCAAGACACAGGAGTTCGCCGACGTGCTTTCCGACCCTGCCGACACTCCCGGCAAGGATGCCGCCGACGAGTTCGTGGCCGACTGTACGGTGGAGAGCGACCTCGAACTGCTGCTCCCGCCCGAATATGTGCCGCAGGAGAGCGAGCGCATATCGCTCTACAAGGAGCTCGACGGCATAGAGCGCGAGCTCGACCTGCAGCAGTTCCGTCTGCGCCTTGAGGACCGTTTCGGAAAGATTCCGCGCGTTACTGCCGAGCTGTTGCGTATACCGCGTCTGCGTCGCCTCGCACAGAGCCTCGGCATAGAGCGTGTGATGCTAAAGCAGGGGCGCATGTATCTCTATTTTGTCGACGAGACCAACCGCGCCTACTACCAGTCGCCGATGTTCGGACGCTGTCTGGGCTACCTGCAGGCCAATCCGCGCCGCGCCCAGCTCCGCCAAAAGGGGGAGAAACGCAGCATGCTCATTTCCGATGTGCCCACTGTCGAGGAGGCCGTGGCCATACTTCAGCAAATTCTTGCCATGCAGGCTCTATAGCCGCATATGCGATAAAGTGTGATATGAAGAGATTTTTTTTAGCCTTATCTTTTTGCCTTTGTGCCCTGTGCTGTGTCTTTGCCGCTCCTGCGGTTAGCGACTCGGCAAGGGTAAGTTTCGTCATATGTTCTCCTGGCAGCAATGTCTACGAGCTTGAGGGACATGCCGCCATGCGTGTGGTGCTCCCCGACGGGCGCGACCTGGCTGTCAACTATGGCATTTTCGATTTCGATTCGCCCAACTTCATATACCGTTTCGTCAAGGGGGAGACCGACTACATGGTGGCTGCTTATCCCTTCAGCATATTCCTCGAAAGTTACGTGCGCGACGGACGCGAAGTGGTCGAATACCCGATTGCCCTTGACGCCGGAGAGACGTCAGCTTTGCTCGAGCTGCTGAGCCGCAACCTGATGCCCGATAAACGGGTGTACCGATATAATTATGTGAAAGACAACTGCTCGACGCGTCTGTTCGGGCTCGTCGAGGATGCCGTCGGCGACACTGTGGCCATGCAGGCGCCGGGATATACCGACGGATGGTCGTTCCGCGACGCCATGCGCCACTACCACCGCAACTATCCATGGTACCAGTTCGGCATAGACCTTGCCCTTGGCAGTGGCATAGACTATCCGATAAGCGAGCATGAGAAGGCGTTTGCCCCTCATCTGCTCATCGACATGCTCCCTACGGCACGCATTGCCGGCCAATCACTTGTGGCGGATTCTCCGGTGAGATATGCCGGACGTGGCACGGGTGGCCCGCAGGGTCCTACGCCATGGCCTCTGACCCCGATGGCAGTGTCGCTCTACATACTCGCCGGAGTGATCCTGTGCGCCGTTGCCGACATACGCCGTCGTCGTGTCAGCCGTTGGGTCGACATCATATTTATGTCAGTGGCAGGCCTGGCAGGATGTCTGCTCGCATTCCTCGTGTTCATATCAGTCCATGAGGCCACATCGCCCAACTGGCTGATTGTGTGGCTTAACCCGCTCTGCTTCATTGTTCCGGCATGCGTGTACATAAAAAAATGCGTCAGGTTGGTATTATTATATGAAATTGTTAACTTTGTGGCATTATTTTTGTTATGTATGCTGTGGCCGTTCACAGGCCAGTCCGCAAATGAGGCTTTCTGGCCTCTTATAGCGGCAGATATGATTCTCTCAGCACGCTACATTTACATCATATACGCCTCATGCGCAAAAAAACAGATACAAGCATAACCATACGTCTTGCCACCCTTCTCGTGGCCTCGATGGTCAGCCTGACATTGGCTGCCCAGGCGCCGTCGCCGCGTCCCAAGCTGGTGGTGGGTATCGTTGTCGACGGTTTGCGCGAGGACTATATCGACCTGCTCAAGGGATACTTCGGGCCCGACGGATTCCGACGCCTTATGCGCGACGGGGTGATGCTCGACAACGTTGATTTCGGCACATACGTCGACCCGGCCGCAGCCACCGCTATAATATATAGTGGAGCATCGGCTTCCGTCAACGGTATCCCCGCCACATATGTCTACGACAATGCCGGCCGCCGCGAGCATTCCATAGTGCTTGACCCCGAGAAAATCGGCAATTACACCGACGAGACATATTCTCCCAAGGCCGTGCGGGTAAGTACTCTCAGCGACGAGGTGCGCATCGACGGCGGAGGTATAGGCAGTGTATACTCAATCGCCCCGCAGCCCGCGCAGTCTATCATTCTTGCCGGACATGCCGGCAACAGCGCCTTCTGGCTCAACGACGTGACCGGACGATGGGCTACCACCACCTACTACAAGGATGTGCCCCAGCCGATACAGGCACGCAACTTCGCCAAGCCGCTCCCCGCGCGTCTCGACACACTCGCGTGGCGTCCGCTCATGAAGCCCGAGCAGTATCCCGACCTTCCCGCCTACAAGAAGTACTATCCCTTCCGCCATCTATTCCAGCACAACGACGTAGACCGTTTCCGCAACTTCAAGACTTCGGCTCCTGCAAATACCGAAGTGACCGATATCGCCGCCGAATATATCCGTGGACTCAAGCTCGGCACACGCGGCGCCATCGATATGCTCAACATTGGCTACACAGTGTGCCCCTTCGCCAAAGCAAAGGACTCCGACCACCGTCTGGAGACAATGGATACCTACCTGCGCCTTGACGCCGACCTCGCACGCCTGTTTCAAGTAATCGACGGTACTGTAGGCCTGGGCAATACATTCATATTCCTTACCGGTACTCCCGCCGCACCCTCCGACAAGCGCGACGACGACCGCTGGGGTATACCCAACGGCGAGTTCTCGGCACGCAAGGCAATGTCCCTCCTCAATGTCTATCTGATGGCCCGGCACGGCAACGGAGAGTGGGTAAGCGGATACCACAACGGACATCTGTTCCTTAATAAAGAACTGATAAAACAGCACGACCTCGACATACGCGAGGTGCGCGAGGACGCTGCTTCATTCCTCATACGCATGAGCGGCGTGAGCGGCGCCTGGACTATCGACGATGTCGTGGCCGGGAAGGCCGGCAATAATGCCGCAGCCCTTAAAAGAAATACCGTGGCCGACTACGCCGGCGACGTTATTGTCGAGGTAAATCCGGGGTGGGAGATTGTAAGCATTAATCCTACTACACAGAAAGAGGAGCGCACCACTGTGCGTACCGGCCTTATCTCAGCACCCGCTTTCTTCCTTAGTCCCGACTTGGCCGCCGACCGCATTTCGGCCCCTGTCGACGCACGCTCGATAGCCCCTACCGTAGCGCGCGTGTTGCGCATACGCTCGCCTAACGCTACTGAGCTTCCGGCCTTGCCGCTGAAGCGCAAATGATTCTTTCAGCCTCTCTTCCGCCTATTTATTCCTACAGTATCCGCTACTATAAAGGCATGTGGATATTGATTCATAACCGAAAATAAAACAATCACTATAAATGTCATTCATTTCAGTACTTAATAAAATATTTGGCAATAAGTCGCAGCGCGACCTGAAGGAGATTCAGCCTATTGTCAACGAGATTAATGCGCTCGGGCCAAAGATGAAGGAGCTCACCAACGATGAGTTGCGCCAGACGATAACCGACATTAAGGCCGGACTGGCTAAGGCCGTCGAGGCCGATACCGCCGCCATCGAGGAGATAAAGGGACGTATCGAAAGCCTCCCCTTCGAGGAACGTCAGCCTCTATGGGACGAGGTAGACCAGCGCGAGAAGAATATTCTTGAGACATACGAGAAAGAACTCGACAGAGTGCTCCCGACAGTATTCGCCGCAATGCGCGAGACTGCCGCACGATTCGCTGCCAACGAGACCATCGAAGTGACAGCTACCGACACCGACCGTGAGTTTGCAGGTCAGGGCCGCGACTTCGTTACCATCGAGGGCGACAAAGCGATATACAAGAACCACTGGATTGCCGGCGGCAACGAAGTCACCTGGGACATGGTACACTACGACGTACAGCTCATTGGCGGTATCGTGCTCCACCAGGGCAAGATTGCCGAGATGGCTACCGGCGAGGGCAAGACCCTCGTGGCCACACTGCCCGTATTCCTCCGCTCACTCACCGGACGCGGCGTGCATGTTGTCACCGTCAACGACTACCTCTCAAAGCGCGACTCCGAGTGGATGGGTCCGCTTTACATGTTCCATGGCCAGACAGTCGACTGTATCGACAAGCACGAGCCCAACTCCGCAGCCCGTCGCAAGGCATATGCGTGCGACATCACATTCGGCACCAACAACGAGTTCGGTTTCGACTACCTCCGCGACAATATGGCCATGTCGCCCCAGGACCTCGTGCAGCGCAAGCACTATTATGCAATTGTCGATGAGGTCGACTCGGTGCTTATCGACGACGCCCGTACTCCTCTTATCATATCCGGTCCGGTGCCTAAGGGCGACGACCAGCTCTTCAACGAATTCAAACACAATGTCGAGAATGTCTACAACGCCCAGCGCCGTCTCGTCGGACAGCTTCTCCAGGAAGCCAAGGAGAAGATTCCAAGCTCCGACAAGGAAGTGCGCAAGGCAGGCGCTCTCGCCCTGTTCCGAGCATACAAGGGTCTTCCTAAATATTCCCCGCTCATCAAGTTCCTCTCTCAGGAAGGCATGAAGCCGCTTCTCCTCGAGACCGAGGGCTACTATCTCCAGGACAACAGCCGCGAGATGCCCAAGGCTGTCGAGCCCCTTTATTTCGTCATCGACGAGAAAAACCGCTCTGTCGACCTTACCGACAAGGGTATCGACGAACTTACCGGCCGCTCGCAGGACCCCCAGTTCTTCGTACTCCCGGATATTGCCGCTCAGCTTTCAGAGGTCGAGGGCGACCAGTCGCTCGAACCGGCACTGCGTCAGGAGAAGAAGGATGCCCTCATGGACAATTACGCCGTAAAGGCCGAGCGTGTGCACACCGTCAACCAGCTCCTCAAGGCATACACACTCTTTGAAAAGGATGTGGAATACGTAATCGACGACAATAAAATCAAGATTGTCGACGAGCAGACCGGACGTATCATGGAGGGACGCCGCTACAGCGACGGACTCCATCAGGCCATCGAGGCCAAAGAGGGCGTGAAGGTCGAGGCTGCCACACAGACATTCGCTACCATCACTCTCCAGAACTATTTCCGCATGTACCACAAACTCGCCGGCATGACCGGTACCGCCGAGACTGAGGCCGGTGAGTTCTGGGATATATACAAGCTCGATGTGGTGACAATCCCCACCAACAAGCCGATTGCCCGCATCGACATGAACGACCGTGTCTACAAGACCAAGCGTGAGAAATACAACGCCGTCATCGAGGAGATTGTGCGTCTACATAAGATTGGACGCCCCGTGCTTGTCGGCACCACTTCGGTCGAGATTTCCGAGCTCCTCTCCAAGATGCTCAAGCTGCAGCGTATCGACCACCAGGTGCTCAACGCCAAGCTCCATCAGAAGGAAGCCGATATCGTGGCCCTCGCCGGTCTGCCCGGTGCCGTCACCATCGCCACCAATATGGCCGGCCGTGGTACCGACATCAAGCTCCCGCAGGCTGTAAAGGACATGAAGGATACCGACATCGCCAAAGGCAAGGAGGTAGGCGGTCTCGCCATCATCGGCACCGAGCGCCACGAGTCGCGCCGTGTCGACCGTCAGCTGCGTGGACGTTCCGGACGTCAGGGCGACCCCGGTTCGTCGGTGTTCTACCTTTCGTTCGAGGATCAGCTCATGCGTCTGTTTGCCACCGACCGCGTTACCAAGATGCTCGACCGCATGGGCATACAGGAAGGCGAGATGATTGAGAGCTCTATGGTCAACAAGGCTATCGAGAATGCTCAGAAACGCGTCGAGGAAAACAACTTCGGTATCCGTAAGCGTCTTCTCGAATACGACGACGTGATGAACAAGCAGCGTCAGTATATCTACGGCCGCCGCCACCACGCCCTCCTCGGCGAGCGTATCGGCATAGATATCAACAATATGCTTTACGACACCGTAGAGAATCTCGTCAACAATTACGACTCTCCCGAGGCATACGGCGAGCTCAAGATGGAGCTTTTCAAGGTATTCGCCATCGAGATTCCTTTTGCCGAGGATGAGTTCAAGAAACTTTCCAAGGAGGATGCCGTCGAAAAGATTTTCGCTGCCGTCAACGAGTCGTTCCAGCGTCGTACCGACCGCATCTGCGAGATTACTTGGCCCGTGATAAAGGATGCCGTGGAAAATCATGGCGCGAAGGGACGCATCCTTGTCCCAATTACCGACGGACGCCGTGTGTTCAACATCCCCGCCGATGTCCAGACAGCCTACGATACCGAGTGCCGCTCGATTGCCAAGGAGTGGCAGAAGGCAATTCTACTCCTTACCATCGACGAAGTATGGAAAGAACACCTCCGCGAGCTCGACCAGCTGCGTCAGTCGGTGCAGAATGCATCCTACGAGCAGAAGGATCCGCTGGTAATCTACAAGGTAGAGTCGTTCCACCTCTTTGAGAGCGCTATCAACACCATGAACGTAAAGGCGATTACCGCCCTTATGCGCGGACAGATATTCATCCCCCAGCGTCCTCAGGAACCCGCTCCCGCCCCACGTCAGCCGGCTCAGCCCGCACAGCGTGTGTCCGACGTGCAGCTCAGCTCAGAGCGACGTGCGGCTCAGCAGGCTCAGAATCAGCAGTCCGAGCCTCAGGAACCCGCACCGGCCCCTGCGCCTCAGCGTCCGGTGCCCGAGATGAAGCAGGCCGCTCCTGAGATGCGCAATGACTATAGCAACTACCGTGCCGGACGCGGAAGCGAGCCGGGCGATCCCGCGCAGCGACAGGCCGCATCCGCACGTCAGGGTGCCCAGAAGCCTACCGCGCCTGTTGTCAACAATGGCCCGCGTGTAGGCCGCAATGACCCCTGTCCCTGTGGCTCGGGCAAGAAATACAAGAACTGCCACGGCCGCGGATTGTAACAGATAATTTACCCCTTTAGGCTGGTCCGGGCATGCAATTATTATTGTGTTCCCGGACCGGCTATTATAATAGAAAGATAAAGAACCGATGAAATCACTTTCTTTAGCAACATTAACTTCAGCTTTTTGCATAATGGCTTCAAATGCTCAGTCGTTGAAATATCCTGTGGCTCCGAGCGACAATACTGTCGACACATATTTCGGAGTATCTGTGCCCGACCCATACCGTCCGCTTGAAAATGATACAGCGGCCGCTACCGCTGCGTGGGTCGAGGCCGAAAATGCCGTCACACGCGCATATCTCGACAAAATACCCTTCCGCGACGACATTCACAAGCGCCTTACCGCATTGTTCGATTACCATAAGCATGGACTCCCATGGAAGAAAAACGGATGGTATTACTTTTATGAAAACGACGGACTGCGCAACCAGGCAGTGCTATACCGTACGCGTTCGCTCGACAAGGCCCCTGAAGTGTTCCTCGACCCGAACACTCTGAGCGACGACGGCACTGTGGCTCTTACCGGAGTGTTCTTTTCTCACGACGGACGCCACGCCGCCTATACCATATCGCGCAGTGGCTCCGACTGGACCGAGATTTACGTGATGGACACCGATACAAAGCAACTCCTCCCCGACCATATCGAGTGGGCGAAATTCACCGGTGCCGACTGGCAGGGCGACGGTTTCTACTACAGCGCATATCCGGCCCCGGAAAAAGGCAAGGAGTTCAGCAACGCCAATGAAAACCACCGCATATACTTCCATCGTCTCGGCACCCCCCAGTCCGACGACATTCTCGTATACGAGGAGCCCGATCAGCCGCTGAAATTCTTCTCGGCATCGGTGCCCGACGATGAATCGGTGATATTTGTATCCGGTTCCGGACAGGGCCTCGGCAATACCTTGATGGTGCGCAGTCTTGCCGACAAGGATGCGCAGTGGAAGGTGATGAGCCCTACACAGGATTACGAAGTGGCCGTGCTCGACGTTATTGACGGCACAATCTACATTTACACCAACTATGGGGCCCCGCGCTACCGCCTTATGACTGCCACTCTCGACAATCCTGCCATGGATCAGTGGAAAGAGCTCATTCCCGAGCAGAAAGGTGTGCTGACAGGAGTCGATTTCACCGGGCCCGACCGCATGATTCTTACATACAACACCGACGCGAGCAACCATGCCTATGTCTACACCCTCGAAGGCCGTCGGATTCGTGAGATTCAACTCCCCTCTATCGGCTCTGTCGGATTCTCGGCAAGCCGCAAGCACCCCGAGGTGTTCTATGCCTTCACCTCTTTTGCATACCCCTCGGCTCTCTACCGCTACGATGTGGATAAAAACGAGTCGTCGCTCTACCGCGGCTCCGACATCAAGGGCTTCAACCCCGATGATTATGTCACCGAGCAGGTGTTCTATCCCTCGGCCGACGGCACCGAGATACCCATGTTCCTTACTTATAAGAAGGGTCTGAAGCGCGATGGCTCCAACCCCGTTTATCTCTACGGCTACGGAGGCTTCAACATATCGCTCAACCCCTCGTTCTCGGCCCAGCGTATCCTCTGGCTTGAAAACGGCGGCATATATGCCCAGGCCAACCTCCGCGGCGGAGGCGAGTATGGCGAGGAATGGCATCTCGCCGGCACCAAGCTCAACAAGCTCAACGTGTTCAACGACTTCATTGCCGCAGCCGAGTATATGATCGACCGTGGCTGGACAAATCCCGGAATGCTCGCTATCGAGGGCGGCTCTAACGGCGGACTGCTTGTAGGCGCCACCGTCAACATGCGCCCCGACCTTTTCAAGGTTGCCATACCGCGCGTAGGCGTGATGGACATGATGCGCTATCATCTGTTCACTATCGGATGGAACTGGGCCCCCGACTATGGCACATCGGCCGACTCCCCCGAGATGGCCGCATATCTCCTCGGCTACTCGCCTCTGCATAATATCAGCGACAACGGCACCCCCTATCCTGCGATAATGGTCACTACTGCCGACCACGATGACCGTGTAGTCCCTGCCCATTCGTTCAAGTATGCCGCAGCTCTGCAGGCCGCCGACACCGGTAAGGCGCCTAAGCTGATTCGTATCGACAGCAAGGCCGGACATGGTGCCGGAAAGCCCGTGAGCAAGGTTATCGACGAGTATGCCGACATATACTCGTTCATATTCAATAACATCGGCAAAGTCCCCGCTGCCCGATGACAGTGAGTATCTTTTCTCCGCTCAGAGCCATTGTGGCCGCTGTCATTGCGGCGGTGGCTACATCATGCTTCACAGGCATAGAGAGCACTCCGCGTATCACCGACAAGGAGGTGTCGCGCCGCAATGTCGTTGTCACCGAGGAGGACCGCTGGCTTGCCGACGTGACACCGCAGCCTCTGGCTCAATGGCAGCCGGGCAAGCAGTTCTACGTCACCGATTCCAAAATATCACTGGCCCTTGAGCCGGGCAATGACGCCCCGGCCCAAGGCTCGGTGTTGCGCTATCTGAGCTCGCGCCCCGTGACATCGCTTACCGGCGGCGACGATACCGAACTCGTATTCGCCTCGTCGTCGGGCGGTGAGGCTGTCTACCGTATCAATGCCGACAAGAGCGAGCTTGACACCCGCCGCTCGATATCGGTGCCGTTCACTATCGAGATGAGCATGGTCGACTCTGTGCGCAGCCGCCTTGTCGGACGCGACCTGTATGTGCGCACATCGCTTTGGTACGACTCTGTCGGAAATGCTATGGCCGGACTGAAATATATACCCGTCAAGGTTATCGCTGTCGAGCCGGGCAATCTGGTCTATCCCGTGAAGGTGACTTTCTGCACCTCTGCGGGGAAAGAGTGCCCCGATACAGCGTCGGTGTTCATGTCGGTAGGCGCCGAGTCGCATTCGGCGCGCAATTTTGCCGCTCTGTTCAACTTCTCAAATCCGCGCGACAGATATCCGATGATTACCGACGCCAACTGGGAGCGAATTATCCATGGACGAGTGGCCGTCGACATGACACGCGACGAATGCCGCCTCGCTCTTGGCTCTCCGTCGCATATCGACAGGTATCAGGGCACGAGTGCATATGGCGAGCGCTGGACATATGAAAACGGCGTGTATCTCATATTTTTCGACGGCATTCTATCATCTTTCCGACAGTAGTTATCTCTACATGATAAAGTTATGAATCTGCAAAGCAATTTTGACCTCGCTCCGGTCACTACATTCCATATCCGCGCGCGCGCGCGTTACTACGCGTCCTACTCTTCTGTCAGGGAGCTTGCCGACATTCTGGCCATGCCCGAAGTGCAGGGCCTCCCGGTGCTCCATATGGGCGGAGGCAGCAACTTTCTGTTTACATGTGATTACCCCGGAATCGTGCTGCATTCGGCCGTCAGTGGAATCACCTTCGCCGGCGGCGATGGACCTGAAGTTCTGGCTACCGCCGGAGCGGGTGAGCGGTGGGACGATTTTGTAGAGCATGCGTGCCGTGCCGGTTACAACGGCATCGAGAATCTATCGATGATTCCGGGCTCGGTAGGCGCTGCAGCCGTGCAGAATATAGGAGCCTATGGGGTAGAGCTTGCCGACCGCATACACTCGGTCACTGCCTACGACACAGTGCTTGCGCGTGAAGTAGTGCTCCTCCCCTCCGAGCTTCACTACGGTTATCGTCAGAGTCTCTTCAAGGAGCCGCATGCCGAAGGCCGCTATGTGGTCATCGCGGTCACGGTGAGGCTTACCTCCGAGCCTGCTTTCAATCTCGCCTACGGGCCCTTGCGCGAACTTGCCGCCCTCGACAGCCTCACTTCTATGGATGTGCGCCGCCGCGTGATGGAGATACGCCATTCCAAGCTCCCCGACCCCGATGTGAAGGGGCAGGGCAATGCCGGCTCGTTCTTCAAGAATCCGGTGGTATCGCAGGATAAGTTCCACCGGCTTGTCGCCGAGTGGCCCGACATCCCATCATATCCTCTCTCCGACGGGGAGGTAAAGATTCCCGCCGGATGGCTCATAGAGCATGCCGGACTCAAGGGTGCAAGGGTAGGGGGAGCCATGGTGTATCCGCGTCAGTGTCTTGTAATCGTCAATACCGGCGATGCAGTGGCCTCCGACGTAGTGGCTCTCAGTGGTAAAATTCAGGATGAGGTGCTCCGCACATTCGGCATCCGGCTCCATCCCGAGGTAATATTTGTCGGTGACTGATGAGAAAGATGAATAATTCTGTCGGGAAATATAAAACAAGTTAGGACAGTTATTTATGACCGAAAATATAACATTGCGATTTCTTGGCACAGGCACTTCTACCGGAGTGCCTGCCATTGGATGCACATGTCCGGCATGCCTGTCGACCGACACCCGCGACAAACGTCTGCGCGCATCGGCCATTGTGTCGGTGGGCGATAAAAATCTGCTGATAGATTGCGGGCCCGATTTCCGCCGCCAGATTATCGATGCGGGAGCACCGCACCTCGAAGCCGTATTGCTGACACACAGCCATTACGACCATGTCGGGGGAATCGACGACATGCGCCCGTACTGTCATTCACTGCCTGACGGGCATTTTCCTGTGTACTGCACGGCCGATGTGGCCGAAGACCTGCGCAATCGTGTCCCTTATTGCTTTCGGGAGAATCTCTATCCCGGAGTACCCGTGTTTTCAATCCATGAGGTCGACCCTAAAGTGCCGTTCATGGTCGGCGACATACAGGTGACACCTCTGCCGGTAATGCACGACCGTCTCCCAATCATAGGCTTCCGAATAGGGCCGCTCGCCTACATCACCGATGCCAAGACCATACCGGAGTCAACATTTTCACTGCTCGAAGGCGTCGATACTCTTGTGATAAACGCCCTTCGTCATGTCCCGCATCACAGCCATATGTCTGTCGGGGAGGCTCTCGCTGTAGTCGACCGGCTGAAGCCGCGTGCGGTATATTTCACCCACATTGCCGACGCCCTCGGTCCTCATGCCTCGGTCGAGGCTGCCTTGCCTCCTCCGGTAAGGCTTGCCTACGACGGACTTTCTATATCGTTTAAACTTTAAGTCATCCGAAGTGTCTTATAAATAGAAGTGTGTCTGCACACGCTTTAATACGAACAATAAATTTAACAATAAATATGAATAGCAGATTTTTTGCAATAATAGCGACAGCGCTGATTCTCTCTTCATGTGGTAGCAACAAGAAAGTTGTAACAATGCCCAAAGAGCAGCCTGTACAGACAGTGACAACTATGAAACAGTCAGATGCCTCGCAGCTTGAAGGCGAGTGGAACGTATGGACCGTAGGTGGTAAGAAAGTGACAGGCGAAAACCGCCCCTATATTAATTTCTCGCTATCAGAGGGACGTATCTACGGCAACAACGGCTGCAATACCGTCAATGGCGACTTCACCACCGGACAGGGACAGAGCCTGCGTGTCTCAAATGTGATTTCGACTATGATGGCGTGTGCCGACGCGCCGTTTGAGACGGCCATCAATCAGGCGCTCGACAACGCCCGCTTTTTCTCTGTCGGACGCCAGGGCCATGAACTGTATCTCGACCTGCTCGACGCCGGCAAAAATACGGTAATGGTACTCCGTCGCCACAACATGGAGTTTCTCAACGGAGCATGGACTCCCACTCAGATAGGCAACAAATCCAATGACAATGCCGATGTGCAGATGGTTATCGATATTGCCGAGCAGAAAGTCCACGGCCATACGGGCTGTAACATCATGAACGGCTCGCTGCTCATTGATCCCGACAAGACCAACAGCATACAGTTCCTTGACATTGCCACTACCCGTATGATGTGCGACCCCGCTTCAATGGCTACGGAGACCGCTCTTCTCGTGGCGCTCGAGAGCGTGGAGCATGCCCGTCCCGGTAAGGACGACACTGTGGTGAT
This sequence comes from Muribaculum intestinale, assembly GCF_002201515.1. NCBI lineage: Bacteria > Pseudomonadati > Bacteroidota > Bacteroidia > Bacteroidales > Muribaculaceae > Muribaculum > Muribaculum intestinale. The sequence continues at coordinate 227,823 of NZ_CP021421.1, read as the reverse complement.
GACCGACAAAGACGGCAAGACCGTGCTCGTGCTCAAGCATATCGATATCGAACAGTGATGCTTTTACGCACCGGTGTGGCCGGGATGTCGACGGTGTAGATATTCTTTACATCATCAAATCCTATACGAGCCTTGCGGCCGTCGACAGTGACGTCGCAAGGCTTTTCTGTGCCGAGTTCCAGACGGTAGGACCGTTTCTCCGGCTGTCCGTCATATTCGCCTTCTGCCGGAAGCACGCTTACCGAATGCCACTCTCCCGAGCGCTCGTAGCGCAGGCCGGTTCTGGAATATCTGCCCTTCTCATACTCCATGCTCGTCCCGTCATCTTCATAAAGTCTGAAGAGATTGGAGCAATCATCTGACGACGGGTATACACGCAGCACGAGCGCATGGGGTATCTCCGAGGCCGGACGCATGGTAAACGGCTGCATCGGCATGATCCATCCCGCCTTTATGAAAAGTGGAAATGACTCCAGTGGTTTGGATATCTCGGCGACAGTGCCCCCGGCATGCTTTTCGTGGGTGAAGAAGTCGTACCATTCGTCACCGTCGGGAAACCATACCGTCTGGCTTGCCATGCGCTCCGAGCCTGTCCCTATCGTATCAATCGGGGCAGTGAGCAGCAGGTCGCCGTACATATACTGTTTCCCATAGCGCAAAGCCTCTTTGCTCCCGCTGTAGTCGATATACATCGGGCGTGTGAGCGGCACCATCTCATCATGTGTCTGGCGCACACTTGTATAGGTGTACGGCATCATTTCCGAACGGAGACGGTAGGCGGCATACATCGAGCGCTCGGCCAGTGAGTCGCCGCATAGCCAGGGCCGGCGGTCGTACTCGGGAGTGCGCGACGAGTGGATTCTCAGCGCTGCCGACATCGCCCCGAACTGTACCCAGCGCGCCAGCAGTTCGCCGCCACCGGTTTCCTTATGGCCTCCTATGTCATGTGCCCAGAAGAAGCATCCGGCGTTGCCGCTCGCTATGGTAAGTTTTATCTCAAACGCCAGCATGTCCCAGTTGGTGTATGCGTCGCCCGAGAAGTGGAGCGGATGGCGGTGGTCACCCCATCCGCCCCAGCGGCTGTAGGTGGCGCCACGCTTGCCGTTTCTGAGGCTGTGGCGGTAAAAAATCTCGTTGAGCCACGGAAGTGTGCGTGTATTGGTTCCCGCTACGTAGGGATAGATATAGTTCTGTTGCCAGTCGACCCACCAAAGGTCAAGCCCGAGGCTGTCGGTAGGTCCGTGGCCGTAGCGGAACAGTGCCTCCATATACCGGCGCGAACCGGGGTCAAACTGTGGTATCTCCTTCCCTTCGGGGTCATACCCGAGTGAGCGGGCGAAGTCGGCATAGCGTTCGTCGCCGGGACGCAGACCGTCGTGCGGATGGTCGTTCAGAGTAAGGGTAAGCCCCATGGAGTGGATGGTGTCTATAAGGGCTTTGGGGTCGGGAATGAGATTGCGGTTCCAGGTATATCCCGTCCAGTGGCGTTTGCCGTTATGACCCGTGCCGTTGTCAAGGATATTGGTGTGCCATCCCATGTCAAGCACTGCATTGTCGAGCGGATAACCGTGGCGGCGGTACCCGTCGATTACTTCGAGAAGTTCCTCGGTCGAGTAATCCTGATACTTGCTGTACCATACGCCGTGTACCCACTTGCGGGTCATGGGTGTGCGACCCGATATGGCCCCGAGGCTTCTGAGGGCCGCCCTGTAGTCGGTGCCGTAGACAAAACAGTAAAAGTCGTGAAGATGGCCCGGCATATATGGACGCGGACTGATCCAGCCGTCGCTGTCGAGGAAGTCGGCACGATTGTCGTCGATGACATGCCATCCGTCGGTGCTCAGAAGTCCGTTGCCGAGAGGCACCTCGCTCTTTACGCGGTCGAGTGTCTCTATCGGGCCTCCGAGATTGCCGCGCTGTATCTGGCGTATGGTAAACTTCTTCTCCTTGCCACGGTAGTTGAAATAAGCCGTCAGGTTCGATGTTGAAAACGGATGCCCGTCGTCGACATATTCGATTCTCAGCGCAGGAGTTGTGATACGGTATACCGGATATTGGCTTCCGATACCCTCCTCCTCGATTTTTTCCACGCTGTACAGGCTGTCGGCCAGCAGCGATGTGCGGTCGTAGGCAAACATCGTGCGTTCATCTATAAAACGGCCGTCGGTAGTGCTCTCCAGACGAAAAAGTGTAGGAGTGATAAGCGTCAGCCTGTTGTGGCCGAACACCAGCGGGTTTGTCATGGCAGTCTCCCGCATAGCCTGGTTCTCTCCGGTTGACTGCATGACCCGGCTTCCGCCGTAGACCTGCATGGAGACTCCTGCGGCCACAGCCGCTCCGAGCATAAGTTTTTTCAGGTTCATGATAATAATCTTATAGGTTAGGAAATATGATAGGTTAATGTGGATAGTGTTGGCCGGTATGATTGATGACCGGCTGTTGACTGGCGATTACACCCTCTTGTTTTCAATAGGACATTTCAAATGCCATTACTGCTAAACGCTCTTTCAAAATATACACATATATATGCCTGTCGCAGCCGGAGACAGGTATGACCTTATTGTGATAATGGCAGGTACAATTGATATAATCTTCGTTTATGTTGTATAATATATGCATATACTCTTTTATTTTGGAAAAATAGCTTATCTTTGCACAAAACTTGGGGAAATGTGTAAAAAAACAAATCATTGTCATCCCCGCTAAATTCAAGTGACGAAGATATGGAATGCAGATATATGACCCCCGATGAGGCGGTAAAATTGGTAAAAAGCGGCGACCACGTGTTCGTACAGGGCAGTTGCTCGATACCGGAAGCTCTGATTGCGGCCCTTGCAAAGCGAGGGAGCGAACTGCGCGATGTAGTCCTGTTCAATGCTTTTGCCCTCGGGCGCCGCGTGTCGCCGTTGTGCGACCCGGCCCTCAAGGATTCATTCCTTATCGACTCGTTCTTCGTGTCCAACGCCGTGCGCGGATGGGTCAACCAGGGATATGCCACCACTACTCCGCGATTTTTCGGACAGGTGCCGCAGTTGTTCCGCGACGGCACAATCGACCTTGACGTAGCCTTCATCAACTGTTCGCTCCCCGACAAAGACGGATATGTGTCGTTTGGCGTATCGGCCGACCTCACACCCTCCGCCGTTGAGTGTGCCAAGATAATCATTGCCCAGATAAATCCGCTGATGCCTTTCACATATGGCGATTCCGTGATACACATGTCGAAGATACATGCTTTGGTGAAGGTCAACGACCCTCTGGCCGAGACACCCGACAACCGTCCTACGGAGAATGAACTGCGTATCGGACGCTACATTGCCGAGCAGATTCCCGACGGTGCCGTGCTTCAGGTAGGCGTAGGCACCATCCCCAATGCTGTGCTGCATTCTCTCGGATCACACAAGCATCTCGGACTGCACACAGAGGCAATGACCGACGGCATGATGCCGCTCATCGAATCGGGCGTGGTCGACAACTCGTGCAAACAGATAGAGCCGGGACGTTCCGTAGCCTCGCTTGCCCTCGGCACACGCCGCCTCTACGACTTCCTCGACCATAATCCGGCGGTGATATTCCGCGACATCGCCTGGGTCAACGACCCGTTTGTGATTGCCCAGAACCACAATATGGCTGCCATCAACTCATGCCTCGAAATCGATCTCTCGGGGCAGGTGTGTGCCGACTCTATCGGCACACGCATCTACTCCGGAGTAGGCGGCCAGCAGGATTTCGTCTATGGCTCATCGCGAAGTGTGGGGGGCCAGTCGTTCATAGCCATGCTGTCGACAACCTCGCGTGGAGAAAGCAAAATCAAGCCCGTACTCACCTCTGGTGCCGGAGTGGTGACAACCCGCTTCCAGACCAACTGGGTTGTCACCGAATACGGTGCCGTCAACCTCCGCGGCAAAAATATGATTGACCGTGCCAGGCTTCTTATATCCATCGCGGCACCCCAGTTCCGCGAGGAGCTCGACCGTGCCGCCTTCTCCATGCTCGGCTACGCCTACCGACGCTGGCGCTGAATTCATGCCTGACTACATTCATCCCCCTTTTTTCATTGGCATGCAGGCAACACTTTGCTTTTGATAAGCACGTCTAAAGTTTTTAAAGATATAGTATACGTAATAATTTTTACGACTTACTTAATGCCGGATAAAAATAAATAGGGTGGTGTGTACGTTAATATGGCATACGGATGCCTGCAATGAAGGGCATCTTTTTCATGAATGAGACTTTTAAGGCCAAGGTCATATACACATTTCTTGCGGACGAATGAGCCGGCTGTACGGTTGGTGGCGATGATACGACGCTGCATTACAACCCGATACACCACGATGCTGCTCCTTGCGGCAGTCGTGGCTATCCTGCTTTGGGGGATAGCCGTCCCCCGGGCACTCGCCGCTCCGCAGTACCGCGACCCGGCCATATTGCCTCCGCCGCCCCCATCGCGCGATGTCCCCGCACAGGGATTCACGTCGGCTCCCGACAGTTCCGGACTCCCGGTGCTCACTCCTACCATACCGCCTGACTACCGGGCGCTCGCCGAGGACGAGCTGGCCGCCGACCTCGCCACGCCATCCAACATACGCACCGAGGTAGAATACGACATAGAGTCGGGATGCTACATCGTCCATACCAAGGTTGGCGAGTTTGATATCGCCACACCATTCATGCTTACCCCCGCGCAGTACAATCAGTTGCAGCTCAGGCAGTCGATGCAGCAGTATTTCAACAAGCGCAACAGCGAGCTGCTCAAGGGGGAGACTGAAAAGGAGCCGTTCAATGTGCTCGACATGAACTTCGCTCTCGGACCGCTTGAGAAGATTTTCGGCCCCGGAGGCGTAAAGCTAAAGACCACAGGCTCCGTACAGATATCTATGGGCGTCAAGAGCAACAAGACCGACAACCCGGCCCTGTCGCTTACCGCACGCCGCCGCACATACTTCGACTTCGACCAGAAAATACAGGCCAACGTCAACGCCTCGGTTGGCGACCGCATGAAGTTTGGTCTGAGCTACAACACCGACGCGACATTCGACTTCGACTCCAAAAACATAACCCTCGCCTACGAAGGCAAGGAGGACGACATAGTAAAAAGCATCGAGGCCGGCAACGTGTCAATGACAACAGGCTCGTCGCTGATACGCGGTAGCGCCGCTTTGTTCGGTATAAAGTCGACACTGCAGTTCGGCAAACTTACAGCCACGGCGCTGGTGTCGCAGCAGAACAGTGAGTCTCGCTCGGTGTCGACAAAAGGTGGTGTGCAGACTACCAAATTCTCGGTCAACGTCGATCAGTATGATCAGAACCGTCACTTCTTTCTGGCCCATTTCTTCCGCGACAACTACGACACATTCGCATCCAAGCTGCCATATGTGGCCTCGGGCGTGAGCATCACGCGTATCGAGGTGTGGGTCACCAACAAAAGCGGCAACTACAACCAGTCGCGCAACATCGTGTCGTTCATGGACCTTGGAGAGAGCCAGGTGCTTGCCAACGATTACTGGCGTCCCAACCCGGCTATTCCCAATCCGTCCAACACCTCCAACGCCCTTCTCGAGATTATAAAGACCGAGTATCCCGGAGCACGCAACATCAACACCGTCACTCAGGCTCTCGACCCGCTCCAGGCTTTCGGCATCGAGGGCGGACGCGACTTCGAGAAGGTGGAGAGCGCCCGACTGCTCCAGTCGTCGGAGTACACGCTGAATTCCACTCTCGGCTACATATCGCTGAAGACGGCGCTCAACGCCGACGAAGTGCTCGGAGTTGCCTACGAGTATACCTACCGCGGCCAGGTGTATCAGGTTGGTGAGTTCTCGGCCGACATCACCACCTCGTCCGACGCTCTTTACGTCAAGATGCTTAAAAACACCACCACCTCGCCCAAAGTGCCGATGTGGAAGCTGATGATGAAAAACGTATACTCGCTCGGAGCCTATCAGGTCGAGAAAAGCAACTTCCGCCTTAATATCAAGTATCTGAGCGACACTACAGGCACGCAGATTAATTATCTTCCCGTGCCGGGCCTCATCGACAAACCTCTGCTTCAGGTGATGAATCTCGACCGTCTCGACTCCAATCAGGAGGGGAACCCCGACGGATTCTTCGACTTTATCGAGGGATACACCGTGCTTGCATCATCCGGAAAGGTAATATTCCCCGTGGCCGAGCCGTTCGGCTCTCATCTTGAGAAGGCAATCGGCAATCCGGTGATTGCCGAGAACTACACATATCCCGAGCTATACGACTCCACCCTGGTTGTAGCCCGGCAGCTCGCCCACAAAAACAAGTTTATCATCTCCGGTGAGTACCAGTCATCGGGAGGCTCGCAGATTCGTCTCAATGCCATGAATGTGCCGCGCGGTTCTGTCGTGGTGATGGCCGGCGGCGTTAGGCTCACCGAAAATTCCGATTATACCGTCGACTATGCAATGGGTGTGGTGACTATCACCAACCAGAGCATTATCGACTCCGGACAGAGCATATCGGTGACTCTTGAAAACCAGTCGATGTTCAACACACAGCGCAAGACTCTGCTCGGACTCGACCTTAACTATAAGTTCAACAAGGATTTCAATCTCGGAGCCACCGTCATGCACTTCTCCGAGAAAGCCCTTACAGAAAAGGTCAATATCGGCGACGAGACTGTCAACAATACCATGTTCGGCATAAATCTCGCCTACAACACCCGATTCATGTGGCTTACCAATCTGCTCAACAAGATACCGACAGTCAACGCCACACAGCCTTCTACGCTGAGCATTCAAGCCGAGGCCGCCCGCCTCCAGCCCCACAAGCAGAAATCGGGCACCAACCGTGGCTCGTCGTATGTCGACGATTTCGAGTCGACACAGACAGGCATCGACCTCCGCTCGCCGTATGCATGGACTCTCGCCTCTACGCCATACCAGCAGGGGCCCGACGCGCTATTCCCCGAGGCGGCATTGAGCAACAATGTCGACTACGGCAAAAACCGCGCGCTCCTGGCGTGGTACTACATCGACCGGATGTTCACACAGCGCAATTCGTCGCTCTGCCCGGGCTACATAGCCTCTGACCTCAAGCAGCTCTCCAACCCCTACGTGCGCGAGGTCACATCCACCGAGATTTTCCCCGACCGACAGCTTGCCTACGGCGAGTCAAATATCATACAGACCCTCAACCTGTCGTTCTACCCTAACGAACGTGGCCCCTACAACCTCGATGCTGTCAACATCGACGACCAGGGCAACCTCATGCAACCGGAAAAACGATGGGGCGGAATAATGCGCAAGCTCGACAACACCAACTTCGAGCAGGCCAATATCGAGTATGTGCAGTTCTGGCTTATGAATCCGTTCCTGGACCCTGACAATCCCAACACCGAAGGCGGCGATTTCTACCTCAACTTCGGCGAGGTAAGCGAGGATATCCTCAAGGACGGACTCAAAAGCTACGAAAACGGCATACCCTACGACGGCAACAACCAGTTTCTCGAAGAAACCGTATGGGGACGCGTGTCGCGACAGAACTCCCTTACCTACGCATTCGACAACAATGCCGGCTCGCGTCTGGTGCAGGACGTCGGTCTCGACGGCCTGAAAAACGACGAGGAGTTTACATTCTCGTCATATTCCGACTATCTCGACGGCCTGCGCCGCAAGCTCGCTCCCGATGCTGTCGACCGCATGCATGCCGACCAGTTTTCGCCGTTCAACGACCCTGCCGGCGACAACTACCACTTCTATCGCGGCTACGACTACGACGAGCAGCGCCTCGGGGTGCTTGAGCGCTACAAGCACTACAATGGAGTCGAAGGCAACTCGCTCTCTCCATCCGATGCGCCCGAACCTCTCTACCAGAGTTCGCGCACCGGGCCCGATGTCGAGGATATCAACCAGGACAATACCCTCAACGAGTATGAGCGCTACTTCCAGTATAAGGTGTCGCTCCGTCCCGAGGATTTTGTAGTGGGCAAGAATTATATCACCGACAAGCAGGTGTCGCCGGTGGTATGCCGCGACGGTAGCACACAGATGGCCGAATGGTACCAGTTCAAGATACCTCTCTCCGACTATGAGCGTGTGGTGGGCTCAATCAACGACTTCTCGACCGTGCGTTTCATGCGTATGTTCATGACAGGATTCAAGTCAGTGACCCATCTGCGCTTTGCCACCCTCGAGCTGGTGCGCGGCGAGTGGCGACCCTACAGCTATTCGCTCAATACCCGCGGTGATTCTCCGGCCGAGGGCGAACTCGACATATCGGTGGTCAATATCGAGGAGAACGCCGGACGAGAGCCGGTCAACTACGTCCTCCCACCGGGAGTCACACGTGCCACCGACCCCGGACAGTCGCAGATACTCCAGCTCAACGAGCAGTCGATGTCGCTCAAGGTGCTCGGTCTGCAGCCGGGCGACGCGCGCGCCGTTTACCGCAACACCCAGCACGACCTCCGCAACTATAAGAGGCTCCAGATGTGGGTGCATGCCGAAAGCCTTATCGACAATGTAACCAACCTGCGCAGCGGAGAGCTGTCGATATTCCTGCGCCTCGGCTCCGATATCAAAAACAACTATTATGAGTACGAGATTCCCCTGACGCTCACTCCCCACCGGAAATACGACCAGGAGAATGTCGAGGACCGTTACGCCGTATGGCCCCTCTCCAACCGTTTCGACTTCGCCCTCCAGGAGCTTGTCAACCTTAAGAAAGAGCGCAACCGCGCCAAGCACGACCCGTCGAGCGGAGTAGGGTATACCACTCTGTTTACCGGACGCGACCCCGACAACGAGGCCAACCGTATGGCCGTGATGGGCAACCCGTCGCTGAGCGATGTGCGTGTGATGCTTATCGGTGTGCGCAACAACGCTTCTACCGCACGCGACGGCATCGTGTGGGTCAATGAGCTTAAAGTCACCGACTTCGACGAATCGGGCGGATGGGCCGCAAAAGCCAATGTGAATATCGGTGTGAGCGATATTGCCACCCTGAATTTCGGCACACATATCGAGACGGCCGGATTCGGCGGCGTGGACCAGCCGCTCAATGCAAGGCGGATGGACGATTACCGACAGTTTAACTTCGCCGTGCAGGCCGATATGGGACGTTTCTTCCCCGAGAAACTCAAACTGAAGGCTCCCGTATATTACTCGGTAAGCAACGAGACCACTCTGCCCAAGTACAATCCTCTTGACCAGGACGTGCTCCTCAAGGACGCGCTCGACGAGGCCGTTACAAAGACCGAGCGCGACTCCATACGCGATTACGCCATCGAGAAGTCAACTATCAAGAGTTTCAGTATATCCGGACTTCAGTTTGATCGTCGCTCGGAGAAGTCAAAACCTTGGGATCCGGGCAACTTCGTCTTCAACTTCTCGTTCAACAAGCGCCATAATTCCGACCCGACCACCGAGTATGAGAATACCAACGATTACCGTGGCTCGCTGCAATATACTTGGACACCTTATTTTAAGGGTGTCAAGCCTTTCGGATGGATTAAATCGAAAAACCGCAACCTCAAGTTCTTCAAGGAGTGGGAGGTCAACTACCTGCCGTCCAACATTTCATTCCTTACCACAATGTCGCGCTACTACTATGAGCAGCAGACACGTTCCGAGGTCGACCAGATGATGACGCTCCCGGTGTCGGTAAGCAAGAACTTCCTATGGGACCGTCAGCTCAATCTCACATGGAATCTTACCAAGCAGCTGACATTCAACTTCGCCAGCAACACCTCGGCCCGCATCGAGGAGCCGGTGGGCGCGGTCAACAGGCGCCTCTTCCCCGACAGGTATAAGGAGTGGCGCGATACGGTGATACAGTCGATACTGCGCATGGGCACCCCATGGGCCTACAACCAGACTTTCACCGCAAGCTACAAGGCGCCGTTCTCGCGCATCCCGGTAGTCGACTTCCTCAACGGTTCGGTAACATACAATGCCACATACCGCTGGGACCGCGGCGCTACCGTCGACGGCGAGAAGGTGGGCAACACTATCGCCAATCAGGCGGCATGGAACTTCGACGGTCGCCTCAATCTCGAAGGACTTTACAACAAGTTCTCCTATCTGAAGAAGGTCAACCAGCGATTCTCTTCGTCAAAGCGTGCCACTCCGCCCAAGAAGGCGAAGCGCTTCGAGCGCACGTTCAAGCTCAACGCCGACACTTCGCTTGTGATACGCCACAATCTGCGCAACCGCAAAGTGAAGGTTACGGCCGCCACACCCGACGGCAAGCCGTTTGTGGTAAGGACCCGCGTCAAGGATGTCAATACCATCGAGGTGCTTACCCATGGCGACCAGAACATAAAGTTTACCATCGTCGAGGTGCTTAAGGACGACAAGACAATATGGCGCGAGATAGGGGAGCATGCCACACGATTCGCCATGATGACACGTTCGGTTAACATTCGTTACCGCACGAGCCACTCTATGTCACTGCCGCTGTTCGGCCCCGACATCGGCAATGTGTTCGGACAGAGCCGCAGCTATGGCCCCATGTCGCCGGGTCTCGACTTTGCGTTCGGATTCTCGGGCGAGGACTATGTGACCAAGGCCAAGGAGCGCGGTTGGCTGATGATTGACGACAACCAGACCTCCCCGTCTATATGGTCGACTACCAATGAGTTTAACCTTGATATCGACCTTGAGCCTGTGCGCGGCCTGAAAATCAAGCTGACCAACAACCGCACCGACAACCATTCCAACCAGGTGCAGTTCATGTATGCCGACATGCCAACCACACGCACCGGCAGCTACACCAAGACCCACTGCGCCCTGCGCACGGCCCTGCGCACGTCGCGTGCCGAGGACGGCTACAACAGCGCCGCTTTCAATCAGTTCCTTGACAACATACCTGTGATAGCGGGCCGCATCGAGGCACGCTATGCCGGCACCACATATCCTTCCGGCGGATTCATGACCGACAATCCCAATGCCGGACGCCCGTTCTCGACAAAGGTAGGACAGGCCAACCGCGCCTCGTCCGATGTGCTCATACCCGCATTCATCGCGGCATACACCGGTGTCGACGCCCGGAAGGTATACCTCACGCCTTTCCCGAAACTTACCGACATACTTCCCAACTGGAGAGTAACCTACGACGGGCTGATACGCATCGGGCGTCTGAGCGAGATATTCAAGACCGTTACCCTCAACCATGCCTATCAGTGTACCTACACGGTGGGTTCCTACGGCTCGTATCTCAACTGGATGCAGGTTGGCACCGGCGACATGGGTTTCATCCCCAACGCCGATGGAGCGCCCATCCCATCGTCGCCCTACAATATATCCACTGTGGCGATAACCGAGAAGTTCGCCCCGCTAATCGGCCTTGCCGTAACGCTCAAAAACGACCTGAAATTCAATGCCGAGTACCGCGACGGACGCACACTTACCCTCAACTCCGATGCCGGACAGCTCGTCGAGGCCAATACACGTAACATCACAGCCGGTGTGGGCTACAAAATAGTGGGCTTCAATACTGTGCTTAAAATGCGCGGTTCCGGTCAAGGTATATCCAACGACCTTACCATCAACGCCGACTTCTCCTACCAGCAGACCCAGGCGCTCATTCGACGCATAGAGACCAACTACGCGCAGGCCACATCCGGCACGCGCACCATCGGATTCAACCTCTCGGCATCATATGTAATGAGCCGCCGCATGACCGTATCGGCCTATATCGACCACCAGATCAACACTCCGCTGATATCTTCCTCAGCCTATCCGACCACCAACTCCAACTACGGCATAACCTTCAACCTCAACCTCGCCCGCTAATCCCCGTGGAGCATCAGGCCGATACTGCCTCGTCATCGGCCTGAGTGTCAATAGCTCTTGCTGTGGATGTTGTGGTGCGTCTCGTTGATTTGTAGAGAAGTAGCTCGTAGATGCGCATGGCTTCCTCATGTCGGAGGCTCCTTATGGTGAAAGTGGACCCTGAGGTTGAGAGCGACAGGGAAACACGCCCGGTCAACCTCGATACGGGTGTACGGGTTAATCTCACCACCTCCACATTATCGTATTTCACATAATTCTTTATTTCAGCGAAGCGTCCTTTGCCGATTATTACATATGATTCTCTGAGAGAGATGTGGCTGTGGCGCATCGTCAGTATGCCTTTGGGTATGCCCGCTGACATGTAGATGACCGGAAGGATAATCCAACTGTACATCCCGAGATAGCACAGTGCCGCTGTGGCCACTGCCGAGACAAGCAGGTCGGGCAACAGGGAATGGGTGATTACACCTTTGCCGGATTTTGCGGCGGTGATTTCCTGTTCCTGTCCGTACTCTTGTCCAAGCCATCGGCCGAGGAAAAAGTCGGAACAGTCATGGCCGTAAATCTTCAGGTTATCTTCCTCTTTCTGTGCGCTTGAGTTCATAGCCTGTTTCATGGCAAGCGTGCAGAGTCCGAAGCGACGTTCCGGGTAATTGCGTTTTACCCACACCGTGCATATCTTGTCGCAGTCAAAGCGGCTGCTCATGCGTGAAAACAGTCCGTGGCTGAATGTCAGTGTCTTGCTGTCGTAGGTGAGCGAGAGGTCGTAATATCTCAATAGCACTTTTCCAAGCCACAGCACGAGCGACACCACATAGGCCGATGCCATAATCATGGCTATGCCGGCCACCGACATGGCTAAATGTGCGAAATGCGATTCGAAATAGTCAGCGATTATATCGAAGAGGTTTTCATACAGGTTGAGCATGTTGTTGAAAAATACGGCAACGAATCCTCCAAGCACAGCCATCCCTTTCAGGTGGTTCTGGCAGAGCGCGTCAAGCACCAGATCCGTGTTGCTGAACTTTCTGTACGATGTATGGCTCCTCACCGGAGGAGGAGGCATATCTGCGACAGCGGGCTGCGGCCGCTCTTGCAGTTCAATCCGTTTCAGCAGACTTTGCCAGTCGGCCTCGCTTAGTATGAGCTCGATTTCCTCACCCTTGTCTGCAAGAGTGTCGAAAAGCACTCCCCGCAGACTGAGAATACGGTAGAACATGCCTTGTCGGGTGCGCAGTGTGTGTATGTGGGTTAGTGGGATGGTGGTGGTGACACGACCGATCATGTTGTGACGGTAGATGAGATTTCCACCATCTACATGAAATTTTAGCTTGAAAAACGCAAGTGAGGCCAAAGCCAGCGCCACACATACAGTGACGCCGAATAAGATTGCTATTTTCTGTAGATTTTCGACGATGCCATCCTCTGATTTAAAGATTTCATATGCCGAAAATATGATGGTCGCGTTGAGCACAAGTCGGAAGTATTTCAGAAAATAGATGAAAAACGCACCGAGGCTCATCCTTTGTGGAACAGAGAAGTCAGTCATTATTCAGTCGTTGGGTTATGACATTCTTGATTCCGTCGGCTTTTTCCTTGGTGAGGCCATGTATGGCGAGTGCTGACAGAGCTTGTGCCCCGTTTACGACATCTATTGCGTATAGACCGAAAAACTTAGACACGGGGTTCTGGCGGATGCTCACCTGTTGTATTCTGGAGAATGGTACAGTGGTGGTAGTCGGAAATATCACCCCGCTGCGATAGGTGATGTCATGTTCGCGGAGTGCATAGCCTTTCCTCAGATACGCTTTACTGAGTATTACGAGATTGACAATCAACGACACAACTATCACAGCCTCGGCTGCGACACACCACCATGGACTGTCGGTAAGGAGCAAAAACAATGCAAGGGCAGCCAGAGTGGCGTAGGTGATTGTCGCGCTTGCTCTCTGCACTGCTCTGTATTTCGGACTCACCGGCTCATAACGAAGCTCCTCAATCCGGTCGGTCGTCTCAATCTGGCGATTACTCATATCTTCTTGATTGGTTTCACCTGCACATTTAAAGAATATTTGTGCTTAAACTTTAACATGCTCTAAGAAACTGCATGAAATGTGTGATTTGTTTAGCTGCAAATTTAGCGAAAAAAATCATTATACGATATATTATCGAGAAGGCACTGTGACGTATAGCATGTTTAGAACCGTAAAATACAACAAGTAGGGTATATTCTGGATATCATAAGGAGCAATCAATAGAAATTATTGCTAAATTTGCGGCTGATAAAGATATTAAGAGAATGAAACTGATTGCCGATAGCGGCGGCACCAAGGTCGAGTGGGCTTTGGTGGATGCCGGAAAGGTTGTGAAGCAGATTTTCACTTCCGGGATTAACACGCTGATACTTACTGAGGAAGAAATTTCACAATATATAGACGACGAGCTTATATTGCAGCTTGGCGACCTTGCCCGCAATGTCACCGAAGTATATTTCTACGGTGCCGGATGTGTCGACGACGACGTGTGCCGCACGGTGCGCCGTGCCATACGCGCCAACATACCCGTCGACGCTGTAGAGGCTCATTCCGACCTGCTCGGAGCCGCCCGCGCCATTTTCGGACGCGAAAGCGGCATTGCCTGCATACTCGGCACCGGGGCCAACTCGGGATACTACAACGGAACTCTCATCAAGGACCATATCAGCCCGCTGGGATACATACTCGGCGACGAAGGGAGCGGAGCCGTGCTCGGACGCCATCTCATCGGCGACGTGCTCAAGCATCAGCTGCCGCGCGAACTGTGCGACCGTTTCCTCGACGAGTACAACCTCGACTCCGCAGCAATACTGCGTCGTGTCTACAAAGAGCCTATGCCCAACCGATTCCTGGCAAGCGTGACGCCGTTCCTGCTGAAAAACATCGAGGAGCCGGCAATACACCGTCTCGTGCTCAACGAGTTCAAGTCGTTTTTCGTGCGCAATGTCGCCCAGTACGACAATTACCGCAACCTGCCGGTAGGATTCGTTGGCTCAATCGCTTTCCATTACCGCAACGTGCTTGAGGAGGCCGCCGCCGCCCTCGACACCACTATCTCCATCGTGCTCCGCACTCCGATGGAGGGCCTTGTGCGCTATCATTCCGAAGCCTGACACGCTCAGGCCTGAATGACCCCGACCTGCTCAACAAAACTACACATTTACCCTATACCCCTTCCCTCCAGATGAATACCGAACTTATCCTCGTCAACATATCCGGATATGACCGTCCGGGCGTTACCGCGGCTCTTACCGACATTCTCGCACGCTACGATGCCTCGATTCTCGATATCGGTCAGGCCGACATCCATCACACCCTTTCGCTCGGTATCCTTTTCAAGACGTCGGGCGAGCTATCCGGCAATATAATGAAGGATCTCCTCTTCAAGGCGTCGGAGCTTAACGTGCAGATACGCTTCACCCCGGTCCCTGTGGGGGAATACGAGGAGTGGGTCACGATGCAGGGTAAGAACCGCTGGATTGTCACCATACTCGGACGCCAGCTGACGGCACGCCAGATTGCCGCCGTGACATCGATTATTGCCGAGCAGCAGCTAAATATCGACGGCATACAGCGCCTTACCGGACGTGTGCCCCTCGAAGCCTCGAAACCCGCCGGAGCAAAGGCCTGCGTGGAGTTTTCAGTGCGAGGCAATCCACGCGACATCAGCCGTATGCAGAGCGAGTTCATGCGCCTGTCGGCAACCGAAAATTTCGATATATCCCTCCAGGAGGACACCATGTACCGACGTTGCCGCCGACTCGTGTGCTTCGATATGGACTCTACCCTTATTGAGACCGAGGTAATCGACGAGCTGGCCATACGTGCCGGAGTGGGCGACAAGGTAAAAGCCATCACAGAGCGTGCCATGCGTGGCGAAATCGACTTTGACGAGAGCTTCCGCGAACGTGTCGCGCTGCTTAAAGGGCTCGACGAGAGCGTGATGCGCGAGATTGCCGAGAACCTACCTATTACCGAGGGCGTAGGCCGCATGATGCAGGTGTTGAAACGCGCCGGATTCAAGACTGCCATACTTTCGGGAGGTTTCACCTACTTCGGCAACTATCTCAAGCAGAAGTTCGGATTTGACTACATGTATGCCAACGAGCTTGAAATCATCGACGGCAAACTCACCGGGCGTCATCTCGGACCGATTGTCAACGGCGCCCGCAAAGCCGAGCTCTTGCGTCTGCTCGCTCAGGTAGAAAATATCAATATCGCCCAGACAATAGCTGTGGGCGACGGCGCCAACGACCTGCCGATGCTCACCACTGCCGGTCTGGGCATAGCCTATCACGCAAAGCCCAAGGTGAAGGCTACCGCCGGGCAGAGCCTATCTACAATCGGCCTTGACGGTGTGCTCTATTTTATCGGATTCAAGGATTCATTCATCTCCGATGGCACGGTGTAAGGCCGCGGGCCGGCTTCGTAAAGCCTTGTATGGCACAGCGCTGCGCCTGTCGGCCACGCTGTTGGCTGTGTGTGTGTCATGCCTTCCCGGGGAATATGCCTTGGCGCACTCCGCGCCACAGTCGGTGGGACTTGTGCTGAGCGGCGGAGGCGCCAAGGGGATAGCGCATATAGGTGTAATCAAGGCATTGGAGGACAATGATATACCAATCGACTATATCGCAGGCACCTCCATGGGCGCGATAGTCGGAGGTCTGTATGCCGCGGGATATACCACCGACGAGATGCTCGACATGATTCTTTCAAAAGAGTTCTCCTACTGGTCGACAGGCACCATCGACCCCGCCTATATATATTATTATGCCAAGGAGGAGCCTACTCCACATATGGTGAAGCTCAATCTGAGTCTGCGCGATTCGACCGGTACCTCAGGCATACTCCCCACCTCGCTTATCAATCCGCTACCCATGAACTTCGCTTTCATGGACCTTTTCGCACGGTATTCCGCGCAGTGCGGAGGCGACTTCGACCGGCTTTTCGTGCCCTTCCGCTGCGTTGCCTCAGACGTCTACCACAAGCACAAGGTAGTGATGCGTTCCGGTTCGCTGGGCGACGCCATACGCGCCTCCATGTCGTTTCCGATGGTGTTCGAGCCTATCGAAATCGACAGTGTGCTGATGTACGACGGCGGCATCTACGACAACTTTCCTGTCGATGTGATGCGCTCTGATTTTGCACCCGACATAATGATTGGCGTCGATGTAAGCGCTCCCGACACCAAGCCCGACCGCAACAACATGTTCCAGCAGCTTGAGGACATGATAATCCAGAACAACGACTACTCCCTGCCGGCCGAGGAGGGGATAAAGATACGCGTGCCTGTACAGCAGTTCGGACTGCTCGACTTCCCCCTTGCCAAAGAGATATATCAGATAGGCTACGACAAGGCCATGTCGATGATGGATTCGATAACTTCCCGTGTCACTGCCCGCATCCCCTCGGAGGCGCGCTCGCTGCGCCGCGAGGTGTTCAAGTCGGCCACACCTTATGTGCGCTTCGACTCTGTAAGTGTGTCGGGCGGTTCGCCCGGTCAGAACGAGTTTATACGCTACACTTTCACCGGCAATGAGTCGGATACATTCGGCCTGGCGCGTGCCAAGGATGCATACTATCGCATTATCTCGGGAGGCAAGCTACGCAATCTCGTGCCAAAGGCTCTCTACAATGACTCCACCTCAATGTTTACGCTCGACCTCAACGCCGATGTAAAAAACAAGTTCAATGTAGGCATGGGCGGCTATATCACCTCTACGAGCAACTCGATGCTTTTCCTATCGTCGGGTTATTCGACGCTCAGCTTCAACTCGCTCAATATCGGTGTCGACGCATGGATAGGCCAGAGCTATATGGCTTGCACGGCGAAGGCGCGCGTGGCCATGCGCAGTGCCATACCGTCGTATCTCGAACTGCAGGGTGTGATATCCCGGACCAAGGAGTACGATAGCGGACGGATATTCTACGACGAGGGCTCGACTCTGGCCACATCCGCCGAGCTTTTCCTGCGGCTCAACTACGGTGTTGCCGTAGGTCGAAGCGGCAAGGCCGTGCTGTCGGCAGGCATCGGACGACTGAGCCACCGCTTCTACGACGCTCTGATAGTAGCGCCTGTCGACCGCGACCGTCTCACCCTCCGCCTTGCTCAAGTGCGTGCCGCATACGAGCGCAACACTCTTAACGACCCATCGGCTCCTACCGCCGGCATGCGCCTGCGCGCCGGAGTGCTGGGAGTGTACGGCAATGACACCTACTTCCCTGAAAATGACCGTGCACGCGCTGTCGACGGCAATGACCGCTGGTGGGTGCAGGGCGAGTTTGAGTTCGACCGTTACTGGCAGTTGGCCAAGCGCTTCTATTTCGGTGTCACTTCCACTACGGTGGCCTCGTCGCAGAAGGCGTTCGACACATATGCCGCCACCGAGGTGATGCTCCCTTCGTTCAGGCCCACACCATCCTCCTATGGATATTTCAACACCCGCTTCCGCAGCAGTCAGTTTACCACACTCGGTATTGTACCCGTGTGGAATCCGTTCGGAATGTTCCAGTTGCGGGCCGGCCTCTACTGCTTCATGCCTTGGCGCGAGGTGCGTCCGTCGCTGCAACCTGTAGGCGGTATGCCGGTGGTGGGTGTAGAGTATGGCGATTGGTTCCGCAATCCGCGATTTATAGGCGAGATAAAGGCCGCTTATTCTCTGCCGTTCGCCCAGCTGTCGGCCTATGCCAACTATAGCGATTCGCCGGGCAACAGGTGGAACTTCGGCCTCTCGTTCGGTCTGTTCTTCCTTGCGCCGAGATTCATGTACTGAGCGCGCCTACGGTATCATGCGCTGATGCGGTGAGCCGCTTTTTTCTCAAAATTATAATTCATTATGTTCTCACACTCCTCATTCCCAGTGTTTTGTGCTGCCGTTGCGGCTGTGTTGTGCTTACCGTCGGTTGTCTGCGGCAGAGATGGCACGGTGGTGCCGTCGCGACGCTACTATGCCGCCGGCGATACTGTCGTGTGTGTCCCTGCCGATGCGTCGTATTTTGCAGTAGAACTGCGGGCATCCTTGCCCGGCATGAAAGAGGGGAGGGGATGTTCGGCCGACCGTGTGGGCCTCACCGACGGGGCCGGACAGTGGGCCATGCTTTGCGGATTCAATTCCGACTATGGTTCCGAGCTTGACCGCCGCGGGCTGCGGCTTGTCTATGGCCATACGGATGTCGGGGGCCGCACGGTTGCCATAGATTCTGTCGATGTCTACGATGATGTGAACACGATGAGAGGCTTCAATACCCTCGCGCTGGAGTGGAGCAGGACAGAATCCGGGGCACGGCTTGACATGTTTGTCGGGAGCAAGCAGCCGCGGCTTGTCATGTCGGTAGCCGCGCCTATGCCTGAAGAGCCGGTAAGGATATCCGGCCATGGAAGAAGGGAAGTCGAGACGCTTATGACCGAGTGGAGCAAGGATCCGCGCGACGCGCTCTTTACCGGATGGACCCAAGAGGCGCTTGACGAGCGTTTCTCTCACTCGACCGATGCCGTGGAGGGATACTGGAGCTATTTCGACCGTCGCACCGATGATGACCGCGCGCGTATCGGCGGAAAATACCGGCTGGCGATTGTAGGCAACGGTAGTCCGGGCGGTTACGACATACTTTATGCCGACGGAGCCGTGACCGGTGCCGGCCTATGGCGCAAGGCTATGCTTAAAGGGCGCATGACGGCCTCGCGATTTGAGCATATGTGGCAGATTGAATGGTACGATGCCAACGGCGACCTGCTTGATGACGACGAGGCCTACGCCACGCTTTCTCTTCCGGCAGGTGTGCTTTCTGTAGAGTTTCCACTGTATCGTTCGCGCATCCGCTTCGCCAAGGACTGAGATATTATAATTCTTATATATAATCTATGAATTGCTACTCCTGCTTCTGGGTTATCATCTTGATATCGGAGGTCTCTTTGTTGTATTCGAGTATGAAGTCGGAGAATGTCAGTATGATTGTGCGCGGATTGTTCTCGGCTATCATGAGGTCGGATGTCAGCTCGCGGGCTTCCAGGTACTGATATATCCTTGGCATTTCGTTGAAAATCAGTATCGAGGGGATGGGTACTCCGTTGCCGTTGATTGATGTCCACTGGTAGTTGGCATCAAACACAAGTGTGGCGCCGTTTTTGATGGTCACATAGTAGTTGCCGTTGCGCTCGTCGTAGTCGCTTACAGAGGCTCCGGGCCAGTATGATGATATAAACTCTTTTATCGAGGTAGGCACGTCGTCCCATACTGTCGAGCTACAGGCCATAAGTATAAGGAGTACGACTATCGCATATAAGGATCGGTGACGTAACATGGTTAAAGGGATTTTATGCTTTGATAACACACCTGTGCCTCTGTAAGTTCATAATAATATGGGGTTTAACCTCTTTAACACTGAGAATCGGAAATTTTTTCACATACGACGGCTGATTTGTTGTAAAAACAGTTGGTCATTATAATAATATGTTGTAAATTTGCAGTGTTACTAATGCTTTATTCGAAATTTTTATTCTTAATCATATGAAAACACCACGCTACAAGTTTGATGATGTATGGAAAGAGGCCATACGTCTTATGCCCTATCAAGGTGAGGAATACACGGAAATGGTTATACGCGGCTATATTGAGAATGGCCGTGATGCCGACACGGAATTCCGTGAGACAAATTTTGAATGCGCCTGGCTGCTGATCAAGGCGCAGATTGATGCGCGCAAGGAGCGCAATCTCAGGGCGCGCCGTAAACGTATGCTCAGGCGGGAGCTTATAGTTGCCGAACGGGCACGCATAGCCGCCGCCGAAGAACAACGCCGGGCCGCGGCGGAGGCCGCACGCGTTGCAGCCGAGGAGACTGCCGCCGCCGCCCGTAGCGAACGCAACCGCATAAAACGCGAGAGCCGCGTTGACCGCACCAACTGCATTACAGCGCGCACGGCTGCATGGCGCAGGCTCTCCGTCGGCAGGGAGTCGCGTAGCGTCAAGCCATCATTTTCCGACCGTTTCAGGGGACCGGGCTACAAAGCGGCGACGATAAAAACAGAGCAGGCCCCGGCGCGGTTGCCGGAGCCTGCTGTATGCCGATTGAATGATGTCGGTAGAGATTAGTTGACCTTCATTTTCGAGATATAGTCGCGGAGAGCCTCGTTGGTGGGGTCAAGCTCGAGCACTTTCTCATAGTAAGTCTTGGCCATGGGGATATCCTTTTCCGAGATGTAGAATGAAGCAATCTGTGAATATGCCTCGTTGTACATGTCGGTGCGCTTCTCCTTGTTGGCGGGGTCGAGGTCGAGGATTTCCACTACCTTGAGGTATGCGTCGCGCTGCTCGGCAGAGGGCTGGTTGTCATGCTTCACGAGCATCATACGAGCTTTGTTGCGGTAGGGGATGGGGTTTTCCGGCACCTTCTCGATAATCTGGTCGACGGTAGCGATAGCGTTGTTGATAGCGTCGATTTTCTTCTGCGAGCCGGGTTCGGAGGTTGCAGCCACGTTCTGGTAGCGGTTTGCGAGAGTCACGAGGTCGTTGGTCACATAGTCGCCACGGTCGATGAAAGCCTTGTATACCTCAAGAGCCTTGTCGTAGTTCTTTGCACCGGAGTAAGCCGAGCTGAGAGCCTTGTAGATGTCGGTCTTGTCGGGGTTGAGTTCGAGAGCTTTCTCGAGAGCGGGAACGGCGAGCGAGTCCTTGCCAAGCTCCTGGAGCACTTCGGCGTAGGAAGAGTAGTCGTTTGACGAATACTTCAGGCCGGGGAGGTTGAGAGCTAAGAATTTCTCAGCGGCGGTCTCTGCACCGGGGTAGTCCTTGAGGTCCTTCTTGTCGAGGAAGATGATACGCATGAGCTGGAACTTCTGCATATCGGTGGGGTTCTGGCCCAGAATCTTCTCGGCGAGCTGGAGGCTCTCGTCGTAGTGCTTGCCGTAGTAGAGGAGGGCGCTGTAGCGTACCTCGTCGCTCTTGAAGTGGTTGGGGTTCTTGATATAGTCGCCATAGGCGCTTGCAGCCTTTGCCCACTGGTCGTTCTGGTAGTATTTCTCAGCGAGTTCGCGCTGACCGAGAGCCGAGTTGGGCGAAGCCTGGAGGAGCTCCTGAAGTTTGTTGATGGCGTATTCGGGGTTTACGTTGAAGTAGGCGTTGGCATACTTTACATAAGCCTCGGGAAGCCCCTTGGAGTAGAGGATTGCGTTTTCGTAGTTGGCAGCTGCGTCGCCCCATTCCTTGTTGGCAGCTTCACGGTCGCCGCGGAGCACGAAGATAGAGGGCTCCTTGGAGTTGGCTTTGTAGGCCTGCTTGTCGTATTCGGCGATTTCCTTTTCGTACTTTACGGGGTCGGCGTTGAAGTATGCGCGTCCGATGGCGGTGAGCACGGCGGCATCCTTCTTATTGATTTTCTTGGCCTCGTCGAAGAGAGTCTTGGCACCCTTCTCGTCGCCCTGGATGAGGGCAAGCGCACCCTGGCCTACCTTGTTGAGAGCGCTCTGGGGGTTTGCGGCAAGACCCTTGTCGAAGTCGGCCTTGGCGGTTGTGTAGTCCTTGTCGTGGAGAGCGATTTCACCGAGGTAGTAGTAGGCGAGAGCCTTGTCGGTAGAGGGATTGTTGAGGTTGCGTTCGAGGATTTCTTTGGCGTTGTCAAACTGGTCGGCCTTGAAGTACTCGATTCCGTCGAGGTAGCCCTGCTGCGCTGATGCCGACAGAGTGGCGGCCAGACAGAAAGAAAAAAGAAATTTCAGTTTCATGTCGATAGATCTGTTTTGTCGTTATATGTATTGTTAATTTCTAAACGGTAATGAACGTCATTTATTATTCGAGATATACCATACGCGGTTGCACTCGTGCGGGGAGTATGCCTGTGCGCTGTATGATTTTCTGTCCGATAGTGCCTGTGACGAAGGAGTAGAATCCATGCGACAGCGAGCCGTTGACACCGGTGGTAATCATGTACATCGAGCGGAACAGGGGGTATGTGCCGTCGTAGATATACGCCTGATACGGCTTGTAGGCTCTGAGCTGGTCGTCGCGGCGCACTTTGAGCACCTTTACAGCCGGGTCGAAGTCGGCCACCGTGGTGTCCTGTTCCTGAAGGCTTTTGATGCGCTCGTCGCGCGACATGTCGCGTGTGCGCATGTCGGCGCTGATCCAGCTTACACCGATTATACCGATGGCGCCTTTGCGCATCTGCACCTGGTCGAATACCTCGCGGCTTGACTGCTGGGCGAA
Organism: Muribaculum intestinale; assembly: GCF_002201515.1. Classification (NCBI taxonomy): domain Bacteria; kingdom Pseudomonadati; phylum Bacteroidota; class Bacteroidia; order Bacteroidales; family Muribaculaceae; genus Muribaculum; species Muribaculum intestinale. The sequence goes on along the minus strand of NZ_CP021421.1, from coordinate 204,825 downwards.
AACGTTCTGTCCGAACGGCTCGCCTTTCATTATAGAGTCGCGCATGTATTTCACGGTGCTTGATCCCTCGTCGTCAAACACTACCTGGATGTCGCCGAGCTTGGTAGGCTCGATATCGCTCCATTTTGTAATCTTTCCGGTAAGGATGTCGCGTATCTCGGATATCGACAGTATCTCTATGGGGTTGTCGTTGTTGACGATGAGGGCTATGGCGTCGACAGCAATCATATTGCTGCGCGGATGTTTCTTCTGCGATTCGAGATAATCCTTCTCCTTCTGTGTGAGGTCGCGGGATATCACGATGGTTTTTGTCTTCAGATCGAGCAGCGAGTCGACACATGCCTTTTCAGAGGCATAGTAGGGTATGATGTTTGCTTTGCCTTTGGTGGTGTACTCGAATACGTCGATTTCCTGGTTCATGATGTTTTCGAACGAGGCATCGCATACTATTGTGGCAAGCCCCGACGTGCTTGTGTTGGTCGGGGTCTTCTGGCAAGCTGTCAGTCCTGAGATAATCAGGGCTGACAGAGCTATTGTAAGGAGGATAATCTTGTGGTTCACGTAGCTTATGGTATAAGATGTTGAATTCAGTGTGTGTGGATGTGAGGCTTCCTCATGTCAGTATTCGTCGCCGATGTTGCGGTCGATACCGGCAAACTGGCGGTAGGCCCTCCATATGCCGTAGATAATCAGGCCGAATCCGGCCACCCATCTGAGCCACCCCCAGGGCGCTGTCTCCCAGTTGAAGAAGTCGATCAGGAAAAGCACACCCATGCCGACATATATTACAATCATGAATATGCCAAAAACTGTGCGCATAACGCTTGCGCCGCTTGTGCGGGTCTTTTTTTCGTTGCCTTCGTTACTCATAATAAAAAAGTGTTTAAGTGTTTCGGGTGTCATCAGCCATGCGGTTGACAATGTTCCGCAGGGCTATATCAGACTAACACTCAGGCACGCCAATAGTTCGACATGCCCGCTTCGGGAATAATATCACCCTCGGCACGGTAAAGTTACAAAAATATGCCAACATATCGTATATTTGTGCGGATAAATCGGGACAAAATTGTTAAATTTGTATATGCGGCCGTACGTTGCGGCACGATAAAAACCAACTCTAAGTAATGCAGGCACCATTGGCAGAGCGTCTGCGTCCGCGCACGCTCGACGATTATATTGGACAGGAACATCTCGTAGGACCCGACTCGGTATTGCGGCGCATGATTGATACACGCCGTGTATCGTCGTTCATACTCTGGGGCCCTCCCGGAGTGGGGAAGACCACTCTGGCACGCATCATAGCAAACACTACCGACTGCCCGTTTTATACCCTCAGCGCAGTAAGCTCGGGGGTGAAAGAGGTGCGCGAAGTGCTTGAAAAATGTAAGGCCGACGCCCGTAGCATGTTCTCCACGGGGCGTCCGATACTGTTTATCGACGAAATACACAGGTTCAGCAAGTCGCAGCAGGACAGCCTGCTCGGTGCAGTAGAGAACGGCACTGTGACGCTTATAGGCGCCACTACGGAGAATCCGTCGTTTGAAGTGATACGCCCGCTACTGTCGCGCGCCCAGGTGTACACTCTGCGCCCGCTTGAGGAGCCGCAGCTGCAACGCCTTCTTGACCGAGCCCTTACTGTCGACAAGGTGCTTGCCGGGCGCGAAGTCAGGGTCGAGTCGACCACGGCCTTGTTTCGCTACTCCGGAGGCGACGCCCGCAAGCTGCTCAATATCCTCGACCTGCTTGAGCAGTCGACTCCCCTCGACGAGCCTATCGTAATCAACGACGAGGTGGTGACGGCACGCCTCCAGGAGAATCCCGCCGCCTACGACAAGAACGGAGAGATACACTACGATATAATATCGGCTTTTATCAAGAGCATACGCGGCAGTGACCCGGATGCGGCCATATACTGGCTGGCGCGCATGATAGAGGGTGGCGAGGACCCCGAATTCATAGCCCGTCGTCTGGCCATAGTGGCCGCCGAGGATATCGGTCTGGCCAACCCCAACGCGCTGCTGCTTGCCAACGCCACGTTTGACATACTCCATAAAATCGGCTGGCCTGAGGGACGTATCCCCTTGGCCGAGTGTACGATATATATGGCAACGTCGCCCAAGAGCAACTCGGCCTATGTGGCCATCGGCGCCGCCCAGGAGCGTGTCAGGGCCACTGGCAATCTCCCCGTGCCGCTGCATCTGCGCAACGCGCCTACCAAGCTGATGAAGGAGCTCGGCTACCACGAGGGTTACAAGTATGCCCACGACTATCCCGGCAATTTTGTCAGACAGCAGTATCTTCCCGACGGGCTTGAGGGGAGCCGCTTCTGGACTCCCGGGGCTAATCCGCAGGAGGAGAGAGCATGGGCCTTGCAGGAGGCACGATGGGGAAATAGGGAAAAATAGCGGCTGCATGCCTTTATGTAATCGTGCTGAAAACGAGGCGATTGTGTGGGGATGTGAAATTTTTTTTGAAAAATTTTGAGTGTTGACTGTCACAAAAAGACCTCGAGTGGCGTCATGTATATGTAATGGATGCAGAGACGTTTAAAGAAATCATCCTTTCGCGCTATGGCGACATGTATCGCGTGGCGTATGCCATTGTGCGTGACAGCGATGATGCGCAGGACGTCGTGCAGGATGCCGTGACACGTCTGTGGGTCAGGCGTCAGGAGCTGTCGGGCATAGAGTCGCCCGATGCCTACTGCATGGCTGCCGTAAGGCATCTCTGTATCGAACTGCTCAGAGCCCGCAGACGTCGTCCCGCTTCGGTGGATGATGTCGACGAGGAGAGTGCCGGCGACTGCGATTCCCACTTGCGGGTGGAGTATGCCGACAGTCTCAGTCTGGCCGAGCGCATGATATCCACGTTGCCTGCGTCGCAGCAGAAGGTGGTGAGGCTCCGCTCGCATGCCGACTGCTCTGTCGACGAGATTTCGACCATTACCGGACTTACGCCTGCCAATGTGAGGCAGTTGCTCAGCAGGGCAAGGCGACGTCTGAAACAATTTGCCAACAACCTATTATGAGATTATGAAAAAAGATCTCTATCACATAAAACAACTGTTAAGCCTTTACCACTCGGGCATGACCACTCTGGCGCAGGAGCATGAACTGATGGAATTTTTTGCCGTCACTCCGGAGAGCGCTCTTCCCAACGATATGAAGGCCGACCGCAGGATGATGGTGTTGCTTGCCGCCGACGGAGTATGCCGAGTGCCCGCCGGGCTTGATGCCCAGCTGTCGGCCCACATCGATATGCTTGAGCGCAGGGAGCACCGCGGTCGCCGCGGCCGTCGCCTGATGGCAATCGCGAGTGTGGCAGCCTCCGTGGCCATACTCCTTACAGCCACGGTGTTCGTGGTCAAGGACTCGTCGTCGTCGGTGTATGAGCTTACCGACCCTCAGGAGGCACAGGACGAGACACAGCGCGCTCTGCTCCTTGTGTCGGAATGTCTCAACAAGGCCGACCGCAAGGCTGAGGAGACCGACATGCTGCTCGAACGGCTCGGATTTGACATGAGCATGTTTGAGGATGACAGCATGGAGTATGACGACAGTCTGATGACAGGGGACGACGGCATAGTCCCCGTATTTTCCGATACAATAGGTGTTTAGTAAGTATGAAGATGAAATTTCGCAGGATATTGGCGTCGACCGTCGCGCTGGGCGTAGGCTTGGCGGCCATGGCTCAGGAAGAAGCCTTCAAGCGTGCAGGCCGCCTCCCTGATGTCGAATATATATATATGTCCAAGGATATACTTTCGAAGGTGGGCGGTTCGCTCCCGGTGTCGGGTATGGACGAGGTGGCCTCGCAGCTTACCTCGATGGAGGTGCTAAAGACATCGAGCCGCGAGTCGGCTGTCAAGGCTTTCGATATTCTTGAGAGCTCGCGCGAGGGTATGGAACTGCTTACCCACATGTCGGAAAATGACGGCACGGTAGATATCTACGGGGTGAGAAACAGCGACAAACTGTCGGAACTGATGGTGCTTGTGATGAACGACTCGATATTGTCGGCCGTAATGATGAAGGGCAATATTGACCCGGAGACAATCAAGGGCATATCTCCTGAATCAGGAAAAGATTAAAATTTCTATCTTGTAATTTATAAGATACAATATACATACGCTTCAAAACAATAGGCTCCGGAGAAGTATCGGTTACTTTTCCGGAGCTGTTTTTTAGAGCCTGCCCTTATTGTATTTTGGTTGGCGCGTCAGTCGGTCAGTTCGCCTACGATGCGTATCGGGGATGATGGGCGCGAGGGGTCGTTGGTGATTACCGACAGTCTGGAGTTGACAAGGCCTGCGTCGGCCGGCATCTTGCCGGTGTCGACGGTGACTGTAATCTTAGCCTGTGAGCCGGGATTGATTTTTTCCTTGCCGCACTTCACTTTCACAAAATCTTCCGGGCATGATGCACGGCGGATTATCAGAGGCGATTTGCCATAGTTGTCGACAGTGAGTTCGGCGTGTGCCACTTTTCCGCGCTGTATTCGGCCAAGGTCAATCGACGATGTGGAGTAGGCGGCCTTTGGCGCTTTTTCGCGCTGCTGGGGCGTGAGTTTCGAGAAATCCTCGTTGACGATGGCCACGAGCGACACCTCCTTGACAAGCGACGACAGCGGGTCGGGGCTTATTGTGGCCTGCGAGGTCGACAGTCCCCATTGGTCCTTGGCTTTTGATGAATCGAAAAACAGGGTGAATGTGACCTGTTCGCCAGGTGGCACGGCGCGCGGCGCGATGTCGGCCACGATATATGGGGGCAGGCCGGATATTGACGGATGTATCGTGTCGCTGCTTTGGTTGTATCCGTCGAGAAAGGCGGTCTTGGTGCGTCCCTTTGTCACCTCGCCAAACTGCACGACGGTATTTTTCAGTTTCAGGAATCCGACCTCCACCGGATAGTGGGCGCGCAGAGTCTGTCGGTCGCCTATCACCACACCCTTTATCGTAAGGGTGGTCACGGCCGGGTCGGCATTGGTCTCGACCTTTACCTTTTTGTCAAACTTTCCGGGTCGTCCGGCGGGGTTGTATGTTACGGCCACCTGTCCAGTGTCGCCCGGCGCCACCGGCTTGCGGCTATATGACGGGGATGTGCATCCGCACGATGCGCGCACGCTCAGAATGTTGAGCGGCTTGTCGCCTGTGTTGACTACCTTGAAGTATGTGGTGACGTTGCCGAGGTCTTCGTCGAACGCACCGAAACTGTGGGTTGTGTCGAGCCATTTGGCCTTGGGCTGGGCCGATGCGCCGGCGCCTGCTGACAGTGTGACGGCGGCGAGTGTGAGCAGATGGAGAATTTTCATTTTTTCTTGGGTGTGGATTTCGGCAGCACTGTACCTTTGATTTTAAGCAACGCGTTGTCGCCCTTGCGGTTGGTGCGCACACGTATTGTCTTCTCGAATTCGCCCGGACGTCCTGCGGGGTCATATGTCACGGTAAGCGCTGCGGTCTCTCCCGGGCGTATCGGCTGCTTGGGTATGCTGGGCGTAGTGCATCCGCACTGTGCCTTGGCCGAGACTATCACCAGCGGCTTGTCTCCGTTGTTCTGTAGGATGAATTCACACCTGACCGGTCCGTCGGCCTCGCGTATGGTGCCGAAATTATGGGTCTTTTCCTTTACATAGAGCGCGGAATCAGCCGCAAAGGCCGACACAATGCCGATGGAGAGTATCAGCAGCAGTGCTGAGAGTTTCTTGAGCATATTTGTTCTGGTTTATGTCCTTTAACTATGTATAACGCAAAATTGGGAATAAAGAGAGACGGGAAAGACAAATTGACGGTTAAATTAAGTTAACGGATACTCATGAGGCGAAGGACCCAACTGATACAAATTATCGGAAAAGGGTGAATAATCGGCTGTAGGGGCCGATTGTTGTGCTTAGGCCTTCGCGATTGGAGTGAATTGATGTAATTTTGAGGTAGAAATAACCCTATATTGCCTACATCATGAAATTACGCAGATATCTAATCGCAATGACAGCCGTGGCGTCTCTGTCGGGCATGGCGGCTTCCGGCTCGACGGAGCGTACCTCCGACACCAAATGGACACGTTTCAGCCACACACAGGCCGACGGGTGGTATACCACCGACGACGCCCGCGGTGTAGCCGACAATGTACTGCTGTATCAGAAAAACTCAGGCGGCTGGCCCAAGAACATACCTATGCACATGGCTATGAGCGATGCTGACCGCGAGCGGGTGGCCGGCGAGAAAGACTCGAAGGAGGCCTCCAAGAAGGGATGTATGGACAATGACGCCACAACGAGCGAGATACGCTTTCTGGCCAGAATGTGGCGCGCCAATGGCGACAGTATATATCTCGATGGCGCGCGTCGCGGCGTACGCTTCATCCTCGACTCGCAGTATCCCAATGCCGAGGCTCCCGACACCCGTGCCGGCGGGTGGCCGCAGTATTATCCACTGCGCGGAGGCTACAGCGACTATTTCACCTTCAACGACAATCTACACATTAATAATATGGTGCTTCTGCGCGATCTGCTCGACCCATCTACCGAGGTCGGGTCGATACTGCCCGTCGAGTGGCGCGCCGATGTTGAGCAGGCCTACCGGGCCGGACTGCAGTGTATACTCGACTGTCAGGTAGTGGAGGACGGAGTAAAGACCATGTGGTGTGCGCAGCACGACCCCTACACCCTGCTACCCGCCGAGGGCCGTCCCCACGAGCTGCCGGCATATTCAGCCGACGAGGGTACTTCGATACTGTGGTTTCTGATGTCGCTCGACGAGCCTACGGCCGAAATTGTCGATGCCGTGGAACATGCGGTGGCATTTCTGGAGAAGACCGCAATAGAGGGGAAGAAGCCCGAATTTGTGTACAACGACCGCGGGAGCCGCATCGACGAGGTGGTGGTCGACTGCGACAGCTCGCGTATGTGGGGCCGCTTTATCCAGCTCGGAGGGGATGTGGCCGCCAGAGTGTATCCCGACTTTTTCGAGCGTCTGAAGGAGCGCCGTCCGCGCACACTGTCGGTCGGGGGTGACACCCTCCGCTACGAGCTGTGGCGCAACGCTGCCGAAAGCTACGACGCAGCCCGGGCCCATCGGCCTATCTACAGTATCTACGACGACACCCGTCCTCACCATCTGTTCAGATTCCTTTACAGCTTTTCCGACCTTGAACCGGTGGCCGACAGCCAGTGCGGCTATATGTTCGCACCGTCGCTCAACGCCGCGCGGCGTATCCGTTACCGCTATCTCGGCACCTGGCCCGACTTCATTCTCAAAGGGCAATATCCCGAATGGCATGCCCGCATGGAAAGGAAATTTGGTAAAAAGAGAGGGAAAAATTAACGCTTCTTAGAAAGACGCTTCACGCGTACACGATAAATTATTAACTTTGGGGTGTAGGCGGCGATATCCGGCCATGAATACTGTCGCCGTCCTGCCATAATGCCATAAACAGATTATTAAACAAGCTCTAAAAAGCTCTTAACCTTATGAAATTGAATCGAAACCTCACAGTGCTCGCCTGCTGTGCCGCCATGAGCCTGTCAATGCATGCCGCTCCCGAACTGAGCGAAGTATGGGTGGCCGACCTCGGCAACGGCAAGTACCAGAATCCGATTATCTATGCCGACTATTCCGATCCCGATGTGGTGCGCGTCGGCGATGACTTCTATATGACCGCATCGAGCTTCAACTGTGTGCCCGGTCTGCCGATTCTTCACTCCAAGGATCTGGTCAACTGGACTATCATCGGGTATGCTATCGACCGTTTCCCCGACGAGGCTGTATTCGTCAAGGATGGTGTGAACCACGGCAATGCAGTGTGGGCTCCGTCGATACGCTACCACAACGGCGAATTCTATATATATTACGGCGACCCCGACCTGGGCATATTCATGACCAAGGCCAAGGACCCCAAGGGCCCGTGGTCGCCACTGAAGCTCGTGGCCCGCACCAAGGGTGTAATCGATACCTGCCCGCTCTGGGACGAGGACGGGAAGGCCTACATGTCGTGGGGCTTTGCCGGGAGCCGCGCCAATCTGAAGAGTGTGCTTGCCGTGTGTGAGATGGCTCCTGACGGCGAGAGTCTGATAGGTCAGCCCAAAATCGTGTATGACGGACATGATGTGGACGTGACCATCGAGGGAACAAAATTCTACAAGCGCAACGGCTATTACTATATAATGTCGCCGGCCGGAGGAGTGCCCACCGGCTGGGAAACCATACTCCGCTCCAAGAGCCCGTGGGGCCCGTATGAGCGCAAGGTAGTGCTTGCCCAGGGCGACACCGACATCAACGGTCCCCATCAGGGCGGCTGGGTCGATACTCCCGACGGCGGCGAGGACTGGTTTATCCACTTCCAGGATGTAGGCCCGATAGGGCGTATCGTGCACCTCAACCCCGTGCACTGGATCGAGGACTGGCCTGTGATGGGTGTCGACAAGGATGGCGACGGCTGCGGCGACCCTGTGCGCACATATAAGAAGCCCAACGTGGGCAAGACATATCCCAAGGCCACTCCGCAGGAGAGCGACGAATTCAACGACATCAACCTCGGCCTTCAGTGGCAGTGGCACGGCAATCCCGAGCCGTGGTGGGGCTACAACAATGCGACCAAGGGTGTACTTTCGCTCTATTCCGTGCCTGTAAGTTCAGGCTACAAGAACCTCTGGGATGTGCCCAACCTTCTGTTGCAGAAGATACCGGCCCCGACGTTTACCGCTACGATGAAGGTGACTCTTACTCCCGACAAGCGTTACAACGGAGAGCGTACCGGCCTGGTGGTGATGGGACTTGACTATGCCGTGCTTGCTATGGAGAAGACCGACGAAGGGTTCCGTCTGAGCGAAAACGAATGTCATAAGGCCGACAAGGGGAAGCCCGAAGTAGAGAATGCCTCGGTGATGCTTCCCGATTCGACTGCCTATCTGCGCGTGAAGATGGCCGACGGAGTGTGCAATTTCAGCTACAGTCTCGACGGCAAGAAGTTCAAGAATATCGGCAAGCCGTTTACCGCCCGCGAGGGGAAATGGATTGGTGCGAAAATCGGAACATTCTGCACTCGTCCCAAGGTTGCCAATGACGGCGGCCGCGCCGATATCGACTGGTTCCGTGTAAGTAAGTAGTAAAATTATTACGTAGTATACTATATCTTTAAAAAATAATTTTTACGACTTACTTAACCAAATAATCGAGTCATGCGACTGAAGCATATCATAGCATCATTGACTATACTTATACTCGGCCTCCCGATGGACGGGGCCGAGTATAAGCGTGAAATAACCGTCGCCCCTGACGGGAGCGGCGACTACACTACTCTTACCGATGCCCTGGAGGGGATACGCGCCTATATGGACTATCGTGTGACGGTAAATCTGCGTCCCGGAGTCTATCGCGAGAAGGTGGTGATACCCTCATGGATAGAGAATGTGGAGTTTTTAGGCGCCGGTGCCGACAGCACTGTGATAAGCTGGGGCGACTATGCCTCGCTCGACAATATGGGCACATTCCGCACCTATACGGTAAAGGTGGAGGGGTGTGACATCACATTCCGCAACCTCACCATTGAAAACAGTGCCGGAGAGGTAGGGCAGGCTGTGGCCCTGCACACAGAGGGCGACCGTCTGAAATTTGACAACTGCAGCTTCCGCGGCAATCAGGACACGGTGTTTACCGGAGGGCGCGGCTCACGTCTGCTCTTCGACAACTGCTATATCGAGGGCACTACCGACTATATATTCGGACCGTCCACAGCCTTGTTTCGCGACTGCACTCTCCACAGCAAGCGCAACAGCTACATAACCGCGGCGTCGACTCCCGACACGGTAATGACCGGCTATGTGATGTATCGTTGCCGCCTGACTGCCGCCGATGGTGTCGACAAGGTGTATCTCGGGCGTCCGTGGCGTCCGTACGCCTCTACCTATTTCATCGACTGCGAGATGGGGGGCCACATAGTTGCCGCCGGCTGGCACAACTGGCGTAATCCCGACAATGAGAAGACGGCCCGCTATGGCGAATATGGTTCGCGCGGCGCGGGCGCGGAGAAGGCCGACCGTGTAGGGTGGGCTACCGCTCTCTCGCCTTCGGAGGCGGCCCGGCTGAGCGACCCGGCTGTGATATTCACATCCGCGCCCGGCTGTATGCATTGGGTGCCCTGAATGATTAATATACTACGATTTCCATAAACAAGCTATAAATATCAACACAATAAAACTAATCAATCATGAAATTTCTCAATAGTCTGACAGCTCCCAAGGCCCATGCGCCTGAACGTGTCATACAGTTTGGCGAAGGAAACTTCCTCCGCGCGTTTGTAGACTGGATTATCAAGAATATGAACGACAGCACCGACTTCAACTCGTCGGCAGTAATCGTGCAGGGTCAGCCCGACAGTTTTGCCATGGGTCTGCTCCAGGCTCAGGACTACATGTATCATGTCAACCTCCAGGGCCGTCTCGACGGCGAGGCCGTGGACTCCTATACACGTGTGGATGTAATCAGCCGCGGTATCAATCCATTCAGCCAGACCGATGCCTATCTTGCGCTGGCCGACCAGCCCGAGATGCGTTTCGTAATCTCCAACACCACCGAGGCCGGTATCGTGTTTGACCCCGAATGCAAGTTTGCCGACCGTCCCGCCTCGTCATATCCCGGGCGCCTCACCCAGCTGCTCTACCGCCGCTATACCACATTCAACGGTGCTCCCGACAAGGGATTCATCATTATGCCCTGTGAGCTGATATTTGAGAACGGGCACCATCTGCGCGACGCCATCCTCAAGTATATCGACCTCTGGAAGGATGATTTCGGCGCCGATTACGAGGGCTTCAAGGCATGGTTTGAGAGGTACAACTATGTGTGTGCCACACTTGTCGACCGCATCGTGCCCGGATTCCCGCGCAAGGATATCGCCAACATACAGCAGAAACTCGGATATGTTGACAACGTGGTGGTGCAGGGCGAAGTATTCCACCTGTGGGTAATCGAGCGCCCCTGCAACATGAGCGTCGAAGAACTGCGTGCCGAATTCCCCGCCGAGAAGGCCGGACTGCATGTGATAATCACCGACTCGGAGGCCCCGTACCACGAACGCAAGGTGACTCTGCTCAACGGCCCCCACACCGTGCTGTCGCCCGTGACCTATCTCAGCGGCGTGAACATCGTGCGTGACGCCTGCAACCATCCCGTGCTCGGCAAGTATATCCACAAGGTGCAGTTTGACGAACTCATGCAGACTCTCAACCTGCCGATGGAAGAGCTTGAGAAATTTGGCGGCGACGTGCTTGAGCGCTTCAACAATCCGTATGTGGATCATCAGGTGACATCAATCATGCTCAACGCCTTCCCCAAGTTCCAGACCCGCGACCTTCCCGGTCTCAAGACCTATCTCGAGCGCAAGGGGGAACTTCCCAAGGGTATCGTGCTCGGTCTGGCCGCCATCATCACCTACTACAAGGGGGGCAAGCGTAGCGACGGTGCGGAAATCAAACCGCAGGACGACCAGGCAATCATGGATCTGCTTGCCGGACTGTGGGCTACCGGCGACACCGCCAAGGTGGCCGAAGGTGTGCTCGCCGCCGACTCGCTGATATGGAAAGAGCATGGCGACCTCAACCGCATCCCCGGCCTTACAGCCATGGTGACAGATTTCCTCAACCGGATACAGGAAAAGGGTATGCTCGCAACCGTCGAGGGCATACTGTAACAAGTGAGTCAATAATATAATGAAAGAATATATAAAGATAAATCCTGCCGACAATGTGGCCGTCGCCATCGCTCCGCTCCGGAAAGGGACGACGGTCACTGTCGACGGCAGTGAGATAACCATTGTCGACGATATACCCGCCGGACATAAGTTTGCTCTGGAGCCTATCGCCGAGGGGGAGAATGTGGTGAAATACGGATTCCCTATCGGCCATGTGCGCCACGCTGTGGCCAAGGGTGCATTTCTCGACCATGAGACAATCGCCACCAATCTCGCCGGCACACTCGACTATTCGGATATCTCGATAAAGGAAGCCTACGGAGGTTGTCCGGCCCGCTACCGCGAGGAGCGTACCTTCGAAGGCTATCTGCGCCCCGACGGCCAGGCCGGCATACGCAACGAGGTGTGGGTAATCCCCACCGTGGGGTGTGTCAACGGCATCGTAAAGCGCATAGCCGAGGCTCTTAAAAAAGAGACAGGATGTGAGGGTGTCAACGATATCGTGGCATTTACTCACAACTATGGCTGCTCGCAGCTCGGAGGCGATCATGAGAATACCCGAAAGATACTCCGCGACATGGTGCATCATCCCAATGCCGGCGCCATACTCGTGGTGGGGCTCGGCTGTGAGAACAACCAGCCCAAGGCATTCGAGGAGTTCTGCGGCGATTACGACCGCGAGCGCGTGAAGTTTCTCGTTTCGCAGGAGGTAGAGGGCGATGAGGTAGAGGCCGGTCTTGAGATATTGCGCGGCCTTTATGAGAAGGCCCGCGTCTGCAAGCGCAGCACACAGCCCGCGTCGAAACTGCGCATCGGCCTGAAGTGTGGCGGCTCCGACGGCTTCTCAGGCATCACGGCCAACCCTCTGCTTGGCGAGTTGTCGGACTACCTGTGCAACTGTCAGGGAGGCACCACGATACTAACCGAAGTACCCGAGATGTTTGGCGCCGAGACCATACTGATGGAGCGCTGCGCCGACAACAACCTGCTCCACAGCACTATCGACCTTATAAATGACTTCAAGGAGTATTTCCTCAGTCATGGCGAGCCTGTAGGCGAGAATCCTTCGCCCGGCAACAAAGCCGGCGGCATCTCCACACTTGAGGAGAAGGCACTCGGCTGCACCCAGAAGTCGGGAAAGAGCGCGGTGAAGGGTGTGCTCGCATATGGCGACCGTGTGACGATCAACGGGCTCAACCTTCTGTCGGCTCCCGGCAACGACCTTGTGGCCGCTACCGCACTGGCCGCAGCCGGCTGTCAGATGGTGTTGTTCACCACAGGGCGCGGCACCCCCTTCGGCACCTTTGTGCCCACAGCCAAGATTTCGACCAACAGCACTCTTGCCGCCCGCAAGCCCGACTGGATTGACTTCAACGCCGGTCAGCTCGTCGAGGACCGTTCGATGGATGATGTGCTCGACGACTTCATCGGCTTTGTGCTGGAGGTGGCCTCGGGGCGTAAGGTAAACTCTGAAATCCATGGATACCAGGAGATTGCTATCTTCAAGAATGGAGTGACGCTATAATAAACAATGAAAACAACCGTTAAATCCGATAGAGAGATTTGAGATTATCATGACCTGTGGGGCTGTAAGTGCAGTCCACAGGCATATCGTATAATTGTCAGGTCTGATATCTGTCTAACACAAAAGCAAATATTATGAAACCTTTCATGGATGAGAATTTTCTTCTCCAGACCCCCACGGCCCAGAAACTTTACCATGAACATGCGGCCGGAATGCCTATTATCGACTATCACTGCCATCTGATACCCAAGATGGTGGCCGATGACCATAAATTCAGTTCGATTACCGAGATATGGCTTGGCGGAGACCACTACAAGTGGCGCGCCATGCGCTCCAACGGTGTGCCCGAGCGTTTCTGTACGGGTACCGATACTACCGACTGGGAGAAATTCGAGAAGTGGGCCGAGACAGTGCCTTACACATTCCGCAATCCCCTGTACCACTGGACACATCTTGAGCTTAAGACAGCCTTCGGCATCGACAAACTGCTCAATCCCGAGACCGCCCGCGAGATATTCGAGGCGTGCAACGACAAGCTGCAGAACGACCCTACGATGACTGCCCGCGGACTGATGCGCCGCTACAATGTGGAGACCGTATGCACCACCGACGACCCCGTCGACTCGCTCGAATACCATAAGGCAGTGGCCGATAGCGGATTTGAAATCAAGATGCTGCCTACTTGGCGTCCCGACAAGGCCATGGCTGTAGAGAATCCCGCGGCATTCCGCGCGTATGTGGAGAAGCTGGCCGAGGTGAGCGGTGTGGAAATCAACAAGTTTCAGGATATGGTGGACGCCCTTCAGAAGCGTCATGATTTCTTCGAGTCGATGGGGTGTCGCCTCAGCGACCACGGCATCGAGGAATTCTATGCCGCCGACTACACCCAGGATGAAATCGACGCCATATTCAACAAGGTATACGGAGGCAAGGAGCTGAGCAAGGAGGAGATACACAAGTTCAAGAGCGCCATGCTTGTAGTGTTCGGCGAGATGGACTATGAGTCGGGCTGGACCCAGCAGTTCCATTACGGCGCTATCCGCGACAACAACTCCAAAATGTTCAAACTGCTCGGTCCCGACACCGGTTTTGACAGCATCGGCGAGTTTACCACCGCCAAGTCGATGTCGAAGTTCCTCGACACGCTCAATTCGCGCGGCAAGCTCACCAAGACCATACTCTACAATCTCAACCCCTGTGCCAACGAGGTAATCGCCACCATGCTCGGCAACTTCCAGGACGGCAGTGTGGCCGGCAAGATACAGTTCGGCTCCGGCTGGTGGTTCCTCGACCAGAAGGATGGCATGCAGAAGCAGATGAACGCCCTGTCGGTACTCGGTCTGCTGAGCCGCTTTGTCGGTATGCTTACCGACTCGCGCTCGTTCCTCAGCTATCCGCGCCACGAGTATTTCCGCCGCACACTGTGCAATCTTGTAGGCAACGACATCGAGAACGGCGAAGTGCCTTATACCGGCTACGAAGAGGCGCGCGTCAATAAAATGATTGAGGATATCTGCTATAACAACGCCAAGAACTATTTCAAATTCTAATCACTTGTGCTCATGGAAATCAAACAGACAATTGACAAGGAGTACAATGAGAAGATGAGCAGTTTCCGCTGGGTCATCTGCGGACTGCTGTTTCTGGCCACTACGGTCAATTATATGGACCGTCAGGTGCTCTCTCTGACCTGGAAGGACTTTATCTCGCCCGAGTTTCACTGGACTGATGCCGACTATGGCGTCATCACCGCTATCTTCTCGATAGTATATGCCGTGGCCAATCTCTTTGCGGGCCGCTTCATCGACTGGATGGGTACCAAGAAGGGATACCTGTGGGCAATCGGCGTATGGTCGGCCGGCGCCTGCCTCCACGCACTCTGCGGGTGGGCTACCGAGCACACTGTAGGGCTGCACGATGCAGCCGAGATGGTAAGCGCCACCGGCACTGTAGCCTCGCTTGTGGCCATCACGTCGGTGTATTATTTCATCGCCGCCCGCGTGGTGCTCGCAGTAGGCGAGTCGGGCAACTTCCCCGCAGCCGTGAAAGTGACAGCCGAATATTTCCCCAAACGCGACCGCGCCTATGCCACCGCCATATTCAATGCCGGCGCAACTGTGGGCGCTCTTGCCGCACCGGTGTCAATCCCGCCGCTGGCCCGTTTCTTTCAGAACATGGGTGTCGGCAACGGCTGGGAGATGGCCTTTATCGTAATCGGCGGTCTGGGCTTCGTGTGGATGGGTCTGTGGATGTTCTACTATAAGAAGCCGGGCAGTAATCCACGTGTCAACAAGGCCGAGCTCGCCTATATAGAGCTTGACAACCACGCTGACGAGACTCCCGCCGAGAAGGCCGACAGCAACAAGGATGTAATCCCCTTCTGGCAGTGCTTCAAGTATCCGCAGACGTGGGCCGTGGTGTTCGGCAAGTTCTTTACCGACGGCGTGTGGTGGTTCTTCCTGTTCTGGATACCGGCCTATATCTCAGATGTGTATGGTCTGGCCTCTGACACCGGCACTGCGCAGATGCTTATCTTTGTGCTTTATGCCATCACGATGCTGTCGATATACGGAGGCAAGCTCCCGACCATCATCATGAACAAGACCGGGCTGAATCCGTATGCGGCCCGCATGAGGGCGATGTTTATCTTCGCGTTGTTCCCGCTGCTTGCCATATTCGCGCAGCCTCTGGGAGCCTACTCCTACTGGTGGCCGGTGATTATCATCGGTATAGCAGGAGCGGCCCATCAGTCGTGGTCGGCCAACATCTATTCGGTGGTAGGCGACATGTTCCCCAAGAGCACCATCGCCACTATCATCGGTGTAGGCGGCATGGCCGGAGGTGTCGGCTCGTTCCTTATCAATCTCTGCTCGGGCCGTCTGTTTGACTATGCCGGCGCCACAGGGATGCACTTCATGGGCTTCGAAGGGAAGCCTGCGGGATATTTCATCGTGTTCTGCATATGCGGTGTGTCCTATCTGATAGGATGGTGCATAATGAAGCTCCTCGTGCCGAAGTACAAGAAGATTGTAGTCGGAAAATAAACAAGCTCTAATAGTCATATGAGGCGGCTCCGGGTCAGATGCCTGGGGCCGTCTCAACTTTTATGTGTCCGATGGTGTTGTTATCTATGATTGGAATGAACAACTAAAATTCAGTATAACTATGAGCAAATCAGAAAAAACTCCTAAGAGCATAAAGGGTACACGCACGGAACAGAATGTCGTTGACGCTTATATCAGCGAAACTCAGGCTTATGCCCGTTATACCTATTACGCCTCGCAAGCCGAGAAAGACGGATATTTCCCTCTTAAGGAAGTCTTTGAGGAAACAGCCGCCAATGAGCTACGTCATGGCAAGGTATATCTGAAGATGCTTCAGGGTGGAGAGCTTACCTGCAATATCCCCGTCGATGCTATTCCTGCCAAGGACACCGTCACCAATCTCGAGATATCCATACATGAGGAGGGCGATGAGGCTGTAAAGACTTATCTTGCCAATGCCAAAATGGCCGAAGAGGAGGGATTCCCCGAAATAGCCGAGCATTTCAAGGCTATCGCCTCGATAGAGAAGCATCATATGGAGCGCTTCCAGCGCTATCTCGACCGCATCAAGGCCGGTACTCTCTGGAAACGCGACAAGGCCATAACCTGGAAGTGTCTGGTATGTGGATATGAGTTTGTGGGCAAGGAGCCTCCAAAAGTATGTCCCGCCTGCGACCACCCATATCAGCATTACATGCCGATGGATATGGAGTAATCTATTCAGGAGAGATAATAAAATCGCCGCACCCTGCTGTCAGGGATGCGGCGATTTTATTATATTATCAATGATGATATGTATCAGCGGGCTACGGATATGTAGGGGCGCAGAAGCGGGAGGGTGTCGGCGAGCGCCTGTGCGGCGAGTGTGGCGACGAATGTGGCGCCCTTGATGTTGAGGTGGGTATTGTCGATTTTTCCTTCCGGGGCAAACGGATAGGTGTCAGCCGGAATCCACATGAAATATTCGCGTGATGCGTCGCGTCCGAGAGCCTGTATGGCATTGTGGGTGATGGCATTCATGTCGATAAACGGTAGTCCGAGGCTTTCGGCCACTCGTCGCGGCGGGTCAAGATAGGGGCCGTGGGTGTCGACAAGCCGAGAGCCTTCGGTGTCGAATGCTTCGGGGTGATATCCTTTTTTATATTTGTCGTCGACGGTGACGGTCGGTGCTCCCGGCGCCGGGAAGTTGCGCCTTACGATAGAGTTCATAAGTATAGGAGTGGCACCTTTGGCGAGGGCCTCACGTGCAAACCGGGTAAGGTTGGCGTCGAATGTAGAGCCCGGGAGGGTATGGCGCGAGGGGTCGGAGGCTTTCTCGTCGTTGTGGCCGAACTGTATTATCAGATAGTCGCCCGGGCGCAGACGCTCGATAACCTTGTCCCAGCGTCCTTCGTCGATGAAGCTCTTGGAGCTGCGTCCGTTGACGGCGTGGTTGTCGACGCGCACGGGGCCGTTGAGCAGAGTGGGGAGCATCTGTCCCCAGCCACGTTCCTGATTTTCGCCTTTCAGCACTTTGTCGGCCATGGTAGAGTCGCCGATCATCATTATGGTGACGGTGTCGGAGGGCTCGGTCAGTGATACCGTCACGGTCGAGGGTTGACGGTGACGGGCGGCGATGTCGTCCATGCAGGCCTGCCACCTGGCGAGACTTACAGGTGCGCCCTCTTCTTTGGCCGATGCGAATGCGATAGAGTAGGATATGTGTCCGGCGGCATCGGGATTGAGGGTAATCAGATAGTTGAGAGAGTCTTCCCTCACGTCATTTACCAGCGAGTCGGGGGCGTATATGCCCACGGCAAGGGTCTCTGTGTGGTCGGGGCGTTTCTTGTCGGGAGTGCTTGTGCCGCAGCTGATGGCGGTGCCTCGGGCTGACACGAATCCGTCGCCGTTGTCGAGGCAGAGCACACCTGTGGCGAATGAGCCTTCGGGGGTGCCGTATAGTCCGTAGATGTCTACTTCGATGTCGCGGTGTCCGGCCCATATGGTGTAGCGCTGGGTCATATCGTATTCGCGGCCGTTGACTTTCCATCGCGGTGTGGATACCTCGACAATGGAGCGCACCGGTCCGGATGCAATCACCCGCTGTGTGCGTGAGGCCACGGAGTCGGTGGCGAATAGTGTACCGTCGGGAGCCACCGCTCTGAACGAGCCCGCGCCAATCGAGTTGCCGGCCCAGAGGATGTCGCATCCGTAGCCTTCCGCTTCCTTGTCGGGAGTGGTGTAGAAGGCTGTTTCGGCGAGTTCGAGGCGCGGTGATTTTTTGCCGTATAGGTCGATGCTCTGTCGGTTGTCGGCATATACGCGTATGCCTCCGTGGGAGCCTTCGAGCATTATGCCGTGGCCGTAGACGGCGTCGTAGACATGGCGTGGAGTGTCGGAGCCGGGAAATGTCACGCTGCCGGCTTCGGGGTATCGTCGGTTGTGGTCGCGTAGTCGCAGTGAGGCCCATGTCGAGGGTTTGAACTGCGAACCGTCGGTGCCTTCGCAGATTGTGACTTTCGCGGTGACTTCGGCCTTGGCGGGGAGGTCGACGGTGAATGCGAGTTCGTCGGGACGACCGTCGCCGTCGGTGTCGTCAATCTGCCAAGGGATGTCGGTGCCGTCAATCTTTACCGACGCGAGGGGGAGCGTCTTCCCCCAGAACATACCCTTTACGGGGAGTGTCACCCCGACAGCGTTGCGGGGTGCCGCCGAGGGGTTGGCGACGGTGACATCAAATTGTGTCGCGGCGTATGAAGCCGCCGCGCATGTTGCCGCTGTAAATGTGAGAATAGAGCGGAAAGTGTTCATCATGAAACTGTGTTATGGATATTAATTTGGCGAAATTGGGTGTAATAGTTTTCACCCGACTGTGTTACGGCTGCAAATATACGGAATTTCCAAAAATTAATTATTAAGTTTGCACAGACATCACGTCATCTAATATCCATAAATTACATAGACCGACATGAAAAAATACCTGTTGAAAATAGCCTTCATGCTGCTTCCGCTGATATCCTATGCCTCGGCATGGGACACTGACTACAAGCAGATCGACGGAGCCGTGAAGCGACCTGTTTTCCCTGAAAAGACTTTTGTCATCAGCAAGTATGGTGCAAAACCCGATGGCCGACCGGATAAGAACCAGAAGGCAATCAACAAGGCAATCGAAGCCTGCCACAAGGCTGGCGGCGGTGTAGTGACTGTGCCCGCGGGCACCTACCGTACCGGCGCCATACGGTTGCTCTCCAACGTCAACCTCAAGGTCGACGAGGGCGCCACGCTGCTCTTTGTGTTCCAGCCCGAGCTTTACCCCATAGTGCCTACCCGCTGGGAGGGTCTCGACTGCTGGAATCTCTCGCCGTGTGTATATGCCTTCCAGGCCGACAATGTAGCCATCACCGGCAAGGGCACTATCGACGGCGGAGCCGACAATGAAAACTGGTGGCCATGGTGTGGCAAGGACCGTTTTGGCTGGAAGGAGGGCATGCCCCGCCAGCAGGGCGACCATGCGCGTCCGCGCCTGCTTCGTCTGGCCGAGGATGGAGTGGAGATGGACGAGCGCCGCTTTACAGCCGATGACTGCCTGCGCCCGCAGTTGATTAATTTCAACCAGTGTGACGGTGTGCTTATCGAGGATGTCACCCTGCTGCGTTCGCCGTTCTGGGTAATCCATCCGCTGCTGTCGAAGAATGTGACCGTAAGCGGGGTGCATATCAGCAACGACGGCCCCAACGGCGACGGCTGCGACCCCGAGTCGTGTGACGGTGTGGTGATTGAGAACTGCTTCTTCAACACTGGCGACGACTGTATAGCCATCAAGAGCGGCCGCAACAATGACGGACGTCTGTGGGGACGTCCGTCGGAGAATATCATCATACGCAACTGCCGCATGGAGAATGGCCACGGAGGTGTGGTTATCGGCAGCGAGATATCCGGCGGATGCCGCAACGTGTTTGCCGAGAACTGTACGATGGACAGTCCGAACCTCGACCGTGTCATCCGCATCAAGACCAATACATGCCGCGGCGGTGTGATAGAGAATATCTATGCCCGCAATATCGAGGTAGGGCAGTGCAAGGAGTCGGTGATGCGCATCAATCTCGACTATGAGCCGCGCGAGATATGCTGCCGCGGGTATGTGCCTACGGTGCGCAACGTATATCTTGACAATGTAACCTGCAACAAGAGCCGCTACGGAATCCTGCTCAACTCGCTCGACTCGGTGGCCAACGTATACAATATTAATGTGAACAACTGCCGTTTCGACGGGGTGGCCGAGCACAACAAAATCACCGGCAAGGTGGGCGAGGTGAATTTCGCCAACACCACGGTCAACGGCAAGCCCTGCCTGAGCAGCACTCCTTACCGCAACCTGAGCCAGTGGCTCACGAAGTCGGAGATGCAGCGTGTGCCCCAGAGCTGTCTGCTCGACTTCTCCAAGAAGCCCAAGTGGAGCTATGTCATGGGCATTGAGCTTGAGTCGATGCTCGACACATATCTGCGCTACGGCGACGACAGCATCCTCGACTATTGCAAGAGCTATACCGACACGATGATTGGTGCCGACGGCTCGATACGCGGCTATAACCTGGCCGACTACAATCTCGACAATGTGCGTACGGGTCATTTCGTGGCCGCCATGCATGAGAATTTTCCCGAAGAGAAGAATCTCATCGCTATTCGCACTCTTCAGCAGCAGCTCGACAAGCAGCCGCGCACCAAAGAGGGCGTATACTGGCACAAGGCCATGTATGCTTATCAGGTGTGGCTCGACGGCATATTCATGGGTCTGCCTTTCCGCGTGAAGACCGCCCACATGCTCTCCGCCAAGAAGCAGAAGGCTGTGTATGACGATGCCGTGGATCAGCTGAAGAAGACTTATGAGCGTACTCTCGATGCCTCGACAGGGCTCAACCGCCATGCGTGGGACGAGAACCGCGACATGTTCTGGAGCAACGACACCACCGGCCTGTCGCAGCACTGCTGGGGTCGCGCCCAGGGCTGGTATGTGATGGCCCTGGTAGAGATACTCGATGCCCTGCCCGAGGATTACGGGCGCCGCGGCGAGGTGGCCGACCTGCTTACCCGCACTCTCGACGGAGTGGTGAAGTGGCAGGACAAGGATAGCGGCGTGTGGTGGCAGGTGATGGACCAGCCGGGCCGCGAAGGCAACTATCTTGAGTCGACCTGCTCGGCCATGATGGCCTACTCGATGCTCAAGAGTGTGCGCAAGGGGTATGTCGACGGGCGCTTTATGGTGCCTGCCCGTAAGGCCTACCATGGTATCGTCGACCGTTTCCTCAAGGTGAATCCCGACATGACGCTGTCGCTTACCGATTGCTGCGCTGTGGCCGGCCTCGGCCCGGGTGTGAGCCCTGCAGTGAGCAAGGCTGCTCCGAAGGTGAAGGAGAACCGCCGGCGTGACGGATCGTTTGACTACTACATATCGGAACCGGTGCGCGACAACGACGCCAAGGGTGTCGGCCCGTTTGTGTGGGCATCTCTTGAGATGGAACACAACGGTTGTGCCACTGCCGACCATCTCAATGATATCATACGTGCCAAATCGGGCACTCTTCGTAAATAAGGTGAAAAGACCATAATAATGTTTGACAACGATGTGGCCGGCCGTGAGGTCGGCCACATTATATATAATCGGTCGGTGCGCGGTGGCTTGTCGTAATGGATTGCTCTGGTCTGTGTCGGATGCGTGCGAATTGTCGGGATTTTATTTGCATTTTAATAGACGAACACATATATTTGCAAAAACCTTAAAACCCTCTCCTGCCATGATAGGGAAACGCAGCAAGACATTCTCCGGCACGGCGCCGGCGTCCAAGGCGGCTTCACTGCCCGACATCATATGGCCTCCTGTTTCTGACCGCGACTCAATGACTGCAATCCAGGCATACACCAGACAGACGCCATATGAATATTGCGGAAACTACGAATATATCCGCGGTAAGCTGTCGCGCATCAATACTCCCACAGGCTACTATGAGAATGGCCGCCATTACTTCTACGTCAAGGATTATCAAGGCAACGTGCGCTGTACTGTCGCCGACAACGACAGTCTTACAAAGGCCGTACACTATTATCCCGGAGGTTCGCTGTTTGGCGAAAGCTATGGCTATTACTTTTGGTCAGGAAATAATCTTTTCCAAGGAGGAAAGCTCGAAAAAAGCGATGCCCACACCTTCTACGACCTACAGAACCGCCACTACGACCCGATACTCAATCGCTTTACCTCCGTTGATGCCCTTGGCGAAAAGTCACAAAGGGTCTCCCATTACATATACGCTCTCGGAAATCCCGTAAGATTCATAGATCCCGAAGGATTGGAACCCACACCATATGAAGGTGCTTTAATGAGTGGTGCTGTTTATATGGAATCAGAAAACTATAATTATTATATTGAAGCCTTAGAGATTGTCTAAATTTATATGATACCGATTTTGAGAAGGATTGTCTGATGGATTTTTGCTTGTGATGAGGGAGTGTAGCCATAGCTACATGACCGAAGAATAAACAAAAAGACGCCGACAAGACTCTCAAAAGCAAAGTAATATGAATTTTAGACAATCTCTTAGAGAAGCTACATTGGCAAAGGTCAACGAGTCCACCAACAAATATTCAAATGCTGAATCCTGCATTAGGGACTAATGGATTTACATCCATGCTTTTTGAAAGAGTAAAAAAGGATGGAAATATAGAATATGCATATGTATTTGCCGGCACAGATTCTTTTAACGATGTAATTGAGGATATTATACAATTACTTGGATGTGCCGGACAATATAGTTATGCAATCAGTAATGCAAAAAAGTTGGTTGGAGATTTGGATGGCAATGAAATAACATTCGTGGGTCATTCTTTGGGCGGCGGATTGGCAGCTGCTGCAAGTATGGCGACACAGAAACCGGCCGTTACATTTAATCCCGCAGCAGTAAGTCCACTGACGATGGAACGACATGGACTTACAGATGGACAGTATATTAAAAACTATGTCGCTATAGGCCCACAATATGGTAATTACTGCATAGGGAAAGGCCCTGTATCGGATATTCAAGAGTTATTTGGGCTAATTTCACCTGGATATACTCAATATGTCCCGGTAGGATTTCACTTAAATTGGGGCGCCTACCATAGTATATCCACGATGATTAATTATCTAAAGCCATAAATATATTATGAATATAATGCAATATAGATCTTATTTAAGATTATTTGTCGCTGGACTAATATCAATTTTGTCACATGGATGTGTTTACATCCATGTGACAAAATTGACTGATGATGATTTGGAGTGGATTAATACTTATAATTATGGCGACTCCGTATTCTTCACATCCACTCATGGCAACTTGGATACACTTGTTGTTACAAAGAAGTTTGTCAATAACTCCCAGAACCGATTTTACTTCAGCGAAGGTCTTGGACCGAATAAGGAGGCTAATGCCGGATATCATTTTGTATTGAGACATAACGATGAGTCTTTTAAAGGATGGATACATATTATAAAATTGGTTGGAGATTCTCTGTTCTGTGATATCAATGTATGGTGGCTATGTACAGATTATAGTAATATTGCTAATAAAGAAATAATTATCGCTGACAAAAAACTCGAGCTATCCCCCACTTTGGAAGAATGATATCAAAAACAAGGTTGAAGAATATGTGTGGAGTAAAGAGTACGGGCTGATTTACTACAAGTTTGAGGATGGGGAGGAATTCTTCCGGGAAGACTTGCTGCCCGACTCCATTGGGAATACCACGAATTGAGTAAGATTATGAATTATATCCTGTCGTTTGGAGTAATCAAGGATATACGGCTTGACAACGTTGGTTCGCAGATTCTTGCGGCGACTATCGCACCTACATCGTCTACAGTGTCTACGATGGACAACTCCGTAATAGGCGCACTGAAAGAGGAGACTACATTCGGTTTCAGCTACGATGCGGCCGGCAACCTTACGAGTGACGATATTCGAGATTAATACTCCAGGAAGGAATTGCAGTACTCACTAAGGCACTAAAATAATTATGAAATACAAATTACTTATTTGGGTAATATCTATTGCCGCTGTCATGCAAGGGTGTATTTATATCCACATGACACACCTTTCAGATGATGATTTGGAATGGACAAACTCCATACCCCTGTATTCAGAAATCACACTTAAATCCAATAACGGTCGAACAGTGTCGGTAAGATATCAAAAAAAATTCATTAATAACTCTACCGATAGAATTTTTATAAGTTCTGCGTGTAATACTGATTATGATGCAAATACAGGCTATTGGTTTGAAATAAAAGATAGCTTGAAAACTCTTTCAGGATATTTTTCAATAAGAAGACCTGTTAAGAAAAATAATCTATGGTATAGTGCAAAACTTGGAGCACGATCCACTATTGACGAATACGACTTTCTTAGTCCGTTGGTTACACATAGCTATGCAATAGGAAATCATATAATAAACGATTGCGTTATTACTGATTCCTCAAATGCCAGATATGTTTCAGATTTGGCCAATTATCCATATTACCGTATTGAAAAGTTTGTAATAAGTAAGGAGTATGGTCTCATTTATTATAAACGGGAGGATGGGGAGGAATTCTTCCGGGAAGACTTGCTGCCCGACTCGGTTGACAACACAACGAATTGACACAGATTATGAATCCTCGTTGCCGATTTACGGATATATGCATTGATGTATGCCGCGAGTGAAATGAAGAAAAAAATGAAGGGAAAGGAAAAAAGTTGGGCGAGTGGATGTGGTGGATTCGTGGAAAATTAGTAACTTTGTGCGCAATAAATACAACCATATCGCCATATGTCATCATTTATTGCAGACCGAGTGAAGATGGAGGGACTAACATTTGACGACGTCCTCCTTATTCCCGCTTACAGTGAAGTGCTTCCGCGCACAGTTGATCTCACCACAAGATTTTCCCGCCGTATTACATTGAATGTACCTCTGGTGTCGGCCGCCATGGACACCGTCACCGAGGCCCGTCTTGCCATCGCGATAGCGCGCGAGGGTGGCATTGGCGTTATCCACAAGAATATGTCGATTGCCGAGCAGGCCCGTCAGGTGCATGCAGTAAAGCGTGCCGAGAACGGTATGATTTACGACCCTGTGACTATACTTACCGGTAGCACAGTGCGCGACGCTCTCGCCATGATGGAGGAATACCATATCGGCGGCATACCCGTGGTAGACAGCAACAAGCTGCTGGTGGGTATTGTGACCAACCGCGACCTGCGCTTCGAGCGCAATCTTGACCGTCCGGTCGACGAGGTAATGACGAAGGAAAATCTCGTGACCACCCGTCAGTCGACCAATCTTGAGGAGGCGGCCGCCATACTTCAGGAGCACAAAATCGAGAAGCTGCCCGTAGTTGACAGCGAAGGCCATCTGGTAGGGCTGGTGACATACAAGGATATCACCAAGGCCAAGGACAAGCCCAATGCATGCAAGGACGCTCTGGGACGTCTGCGTGTAGCCGCCGGTGTGGGTGTGACCCCCGACGTGATGGAGCGTGCTACCGCACTTGTCAACGCCGGCGTCGACGCCATCGTAATCGACACTGCCCACGGCCACAGCAAGGGTGTGGTAGGCGTGTTGCGCCAGATTAAAGAGACTTTCCCCGAAATTGATGTGGTGGTAGGCAATATCGCTACCGGCGAGGCCGCCCGCTTCCTTGTAGAGAACGGTGCCGACGGTGTGAAGGTAGGTATCGGCCCCGGCTCGATATGCACTACCCGCGTAATCGCCGGAGTGGGTGTTCCCCAGCTTTCGGCCGTCTACGATGTGGCCAAGGCTCTCGAAGGCACCGATGTGCCTCTGATTGCCGACGGCGGCATACGCTATTCGGGCGATATCGTTAAGGCTCTTGCCGCAGGTGCTTACTCGGTGATGCTCGGCGGCATGCTCGCCGGCGTGGAGGAGAGCCCCGGCGACACCATTATATATAATGGCCGTAAATATAAGGCTTACCGCGGCATGGGTTCGCTGGAGGCCATGGAGAAGGGTTCGAAGGACCGCTACTTCCAGGGTGGCGAGACCGATGCCCGCAAGCTCGTGCCGGAGGGCATCGCCGCACGTGTGCCCTTCAAGGGGTCGCTCTACGAAGTCACCTATCAGATGCTCGGCGGTCTGCGCTCGGGTATGGGTTACTGCGGAGCCGCCAACATCGAGAAGCTGCATGAAGCGAAGTTTACCCGCATCACCGCAGCCGGAGTGATGGAGAGTCATCCCCACGATGTGGCCATCACGAGCGAGGCGCCCAACTACAGCGCATCACATCAGTAATCACGAATAAAACGCATCCATGTCTCGGTTTCGCCCGGGACATGGATGCGCGCTATATGCCAAGTGAAATAAGTTATCGTCAGAGATATAATAAGGAGCTGCGGTTCTGCGTTATATCTCTGTTGTAATATAAAATAATTTAGAACACATACTTAATAATGAATCTACGCAAATCGCTATTTGTGCTTGCCATGGGCATGGGCGTGGCTCTGGTTGCCGATGGAAAGAAGCCCTCGGATCCGGTGTTGATGACCATCGACGGAAAGGATGTGCGCCTTAGTGAGTTCGATTATCTCTACGGAAAGAACAATATGCAGCAGCAGTCGCCGGTGGCTGTCGACGAATATCTCGATATGTTTATCGCCTACAAGCTGAAGGTGGCCGACGCCATTGCGGCCGGCATTGACACCACTGCGGCATTCCGTAAGGAATACGAGGGGTATCGCCTCGACCTCGTGCGTCCTTATCTTACCGACAAGGATGAGGAGGAGCGCCTGATATCAGAAGCCTATTCCCACTATCCGGTAGAGGTAGAAGCGAGCCACATAATGGTGGCTCTCGGCAAGACACCCGAAGAGCGGGAGAAGAACAAGGCGTTGCTCGACAGCATCCGCACCGCCGCTGTCGGGGGGGCGGATTTCGCAGCCCTTGCGCGCAAATATTCCATTGACCGTTCGGCCTCGCGCAACGGCGGCAGCATGGGATACATCACTCCCGGACGTTTCCCCTATGTATTTGAGAAGGCGGCCTATGACACTCCCGAGGGGGAGATATCGCCGGTGATAGAAACACCGTTCGGATTTCATATCGTAAGGTCGGGCGCACGCCGCGCCGCTACAGGCGAGGTGCTGGCGCAGCATATACTTAAGCTCACCCAGGGCAAGACCCCCGAGGAGCAGGCCCGGGCCAAGACTCAGATTGACTCTATCTATACTCTGATTAAGGGTGGCGCCGACTTCAGCGATCTCGCCCGCAGAGAGAGCGAGGACCCTGGTTCGGCCAAGAACGGCGGCATGCTCCCCTGGTTCGGTGCAGGACGTATGGTGCCGGAGTTTGAGAAGGCTGCATTCGCACTGGCCGACAGTGCCGTGTCGGAGCCTTTCCAGACCTCCTACGGCTATCATATCGTGAAGACTCTCGGCCACCGCGGTGTGCCGGCTCTCGACGATGTGCGTCAGCAGATTATGGGTATGATGCAGCGCGACGGACGCGCTCAGCTTTCTTACCGTAAGAAGATGGACGAACTGAGAGCGCGTTTCCAGACTTCGCCTTCCGACTCGCTCAGCGAGAACGAGCTTATCGACCTTGAAACCGAACGTCTTGCAGCGGAGGATGCCGATTTCGCCAACCTGTTGCGCGAGTATCACGACGGTATGTTACTGTTCGAGATAAGCAACCGCAAGATATGGGAAGGCGCGGCAAAGGATACCGAGGGTATCGAGAAATACTTCGAGGCCCATCGTGGCGATTATTCTCTGGCCGAACCCAAATACAAGGGATTCATGATTTATACTCCCAACGACTCTATGATGACGGTAGTCAGGGAGTATGTGGCTGCTGCCGGCGACATCAATCCCGATTCGATAGGGGTGGTGCTCAAGCGTCAGTTTGACAAGGATGTGCGCATCGAGCGTGTGCTTGCCGCCAAGGGCGACAACCGGGTGGTCGACGCTGTGGCTTTCGGAGGCGAGCGTCCCGACCTGCCCGGAAAGTGGAAATGCTGGATGCCCTGGAATGGGCGTATGATAGAGGCTCCGGAGGAAGCCGCCGATGTGCGCGGTGCCGTCACTACCGACTATCAGGCGGAACTCGAGCGCGAGTGGGTGGAGCAGCTGCGTGCCACCCACAAGGTCAAAGTCAACAAGAAGGTGCTGAAATCAGTGAAACAACATCTGAATGTCGGGCGATAATGCGGTGCTAATCAAGATTGTCCGTCTGACGGACCATTGCATCGCCTCGTATCATTAAAATATATTAAAAGACAATATTGGCCGGGCTATTTCATCAATCCATGAAATAGCCCGGCCAATTGCTTGGGAAGTTAGGCGGAAAATTTGTAAATTTGGGGCTTGAATCCGGACAAGTGTCCAGCAGTCATGTTGCAGCGCGTATGGTTCCGGTCATGAAAAGATACTTTGCAATGCATAATTTACTCGTATGCTTTCCGATAGCCTGTGTCATCGCCGCGATGGTATCATCATGCGGTGCAGGGTCGCACGGAGGTGTGTCGGAGCCGGGTGTGCTTGTGAAGATAGGCGATGCGCGACTGACCGTGTCGGAGCTTAACGAGGCGATGCCCTACGGACTTTCAGGCGCCGACAGCGCCGAATGGTGTATGGGCTACATTGACAGCTGGATTGAGCGCAAGACCGTTGGGCTTGAGGCCGCGCGCAATATTGCCGACACGAGGCGTATCGATCGCATGGCCGAGGAGTATCGCAACGACCTGATTATGCTGGAGTACCGCAAGGTGATGGCCGAGCAGCAGGGTGCGCCGCAATATTCCGATGACTCCCTGCGCAGAGAGTATGACCGTCAGCCGGGTCTGTACCGCTGTTCTCAGCCGATGGTACGCGGTATATTCCTCTCTGTAGACAAGAAGCATCCGCATATCAACGACCTGCGACGATGGAGCCGGTCGTCGGTTGAAGCCGACCTCGAGAAACTTGAGAAAGAGAGTCTCGACCCGGCGGTAGAGTACATCTACTTCCGCGACCGCTGGCTGCCATGGAGCGATATCGTGGCGCGTGTGCCCGGCGGAGTCGATGCCGAGTCTGAGAAACTTCCGGCGAGGCATCAGGACTTTGAGACCACGGTAGGCGACAGGGTGTATATGCTCGCTGTCAATGACCGTCTGTCGGATGGCGACCAGATGCCTTTCGAGCTTGCCCGCGATGCGGTGGCCGGCATGTTGCAGTCGGCTTCCGCCGCCGATTACGACCGGCGTCTGCGCCGCGACCTTGTAAAGCGTGCGTATGACAACGGACTGGTAAAGCTGTCGCCGGAACTTGCTGGAAAGGTCGGCATGTCACCGGCTGATAAACAGGATAACAAATAAAAAATAACATATTTAATCGCTTACGGAAGTGAAAATATCAAAGCTAATACTCGCCGGCGCTTTCAGCGCTATGACTATAATGGCTGCCGCCCAGAATAATATTGTCGAGGAGGTGGCCTGGTGGATTGGCGACCAGCCTATTTATAAGAGTGAAATCGAGGAGACATACCAGACCATGCAGTCGCAGCGCAGCGATATCGAGGGTGACCCGTACTGTGTAATTCCCGAACGCCTTGCTGTGGAGAAACTTTTTATCCACCAGGCGGAGATTGACTCTATAGAAGTGCCTGACAACCAGGTGATGCAGATGGTCGACCAGCAGGTCAACTTCCTTATAGCCAACCTTGGCTCCCAGCAGAAAGTCGAAGAATTTTACCGACGTCCGCTCCCGGCTGTGCGCGAGCAGTTGCGTGACATGATACGCAACCATCAGCTCGTCGAGGAGGTGCAGAGCTCGCTTACCAAGGAGGTCATGGCCACTCCCAACGACGTGCGACGTTACTTCAACTCTCTGCCAAAAGACAGTGTTCCTTTTGTGCCGCTTCAGGTCGAAGTGCAGATTATGACCCTCAATCCTGTAATACCGCGCGAGGAGATTGACGAGGTCAAGGCCCGACTGCGCGACTATGCCGAGCGTGTCAACAAAGGGGAGAGCGATTTCAGCACCCTGGCTATCCTTTACAGCGAGGATGGCAGCAGTCTGCGCGGCGGTGAGCTCGGATTTATCGGGCGTGCCAATCTTGAACCGGAATATGCTGCTGTGGCTTTCAATCTCAACGATACCAAAAAGGTGTCGAAAATAGTGGAGACACAGTTTGGCTACCATATCATACAGCTTATCGAGAAACGAGGTGACCGCATCAACACCCGCCACATATTACTACGCCCCAAAGTGTCGGACAAGGACCTTACCGAAGCTATGACCCGTCTTGATACCGTGCGTCAGGAGATACTGGCCGAGAAGTTTACCTTCGAGGAGGCCGTGCCCTACGTGTCGCAGGACAAGGACACCCACAACAACCGCGGACAGATGGTGAACCAGGAGAACAATACCACACGATTTGAGATGGGCGAACTGCCTCAGGAAGTCAGCCGGGTGGTGGCCGATATGAGTGTCGGCGAGCTGTCCAAGCCATTTATAATGAAGGATCCCAAGCGCAACCGCGATATCGTGGCGATGGTGAAACTGAGCAACCGTATCCCCGGCCACCGTGCCAATATGAGCGACGACTATCAGCTTATCAAAAACCTCTATGAGTCGCATGCCAAGGAGGATATCGTGACAAAGTGGGTAGAGAAGAAGATTGCCGATACCTACGTGAGAATCGAAGAAGGGTGGCGCGACTGCGACTTCAAGCATAAAGGCTGGATTAAGGAGGGTGTGAGCTCTGACTCTTCGTCAGACCGGGATGACAGCAAGGAGTGACCGCAGGCCACAGTTTTCCCACTGACCCTACCTCACATAACAATACAATTTACAACTCACTCATGCAGGATCCGAAAAGCGACAGAATGCTTCGGGAGACTGACCGAGGCAGTCGCGGATGCAATGGCTGGCGCCGTGGCCGCTGGGCTGTGGCGTGTTTGATGGCTCTCGGTGTGCCCGCGATATTGTCGGGTCACCCCGATGCTCCTAAATCTCCGGCTACGGAATTGCCTCCGGTGAATCCGCCGAAGCGATACGAAATAAAACCGACAGTGCCTTCTACCGACAGGCATACCCCGGGAAAGGTGTTTCTGGAGCGAGCCGACAGGCTGTGGACCGACGACAGCCGCGACTCGATAGCCTACCAGATACTTGTAGGCAACGTGCAGTTTCGCAAGGACGACATGTTCATGTACTGCGACAGCGCGCATTTCTATGACCAGGAGGGTAGTTTCGACGCTTTCGGAAACGTAAGGATGGAGCAGGGCGACACTCTGTTTGTGTATGCCGACGAGCTCAACTACAACAACCCCGAAGAGATGGCCGTGTTCTACGGTAACGGAGTGGAAGAGGTGCGCCTGATAAACAAGGAGGTGCAGCTTACCACCGACGTTTTCAACTATGACCTGGGGCAGGATCTGGGATACTATACCAACGGCGGAACATTGGCCGACACGGCCAATGTGCTCACCTCGGTATACGGTGAATACAGTCCCGCTACCAAGGACGCTCAGTTCAGGCTCGATGTAGTGCTTAAGGACAAGGGCGAGCGCGATTTCACTCTCACCACCGAGGAGCTGCTCTATAATACCGACAATCATATAGCCCGGATTGTGAAGCCGTCGGTGATAGTGACCGACAGTGCCACGGTATACTCCAGCAACGGTATGTACAATACCGAGGCCGACACAACGCGCCTGTACGACCGGTCGCTTATAAAGACCCGCCGCGGCAATACGCTTACCGGCGACACTTTGTTCTATGACCAGACTACCGGTTTCGGCGAGGCCTGGGGAAATATGATTCTTACCGACTCGGCGCGTCAGTCGGCTCTGGAAGGGGGCTACGGATGCTACTTCGAGAAGGAGGACAGCTCGTTTGCCACCATACGCGCCCGACTTCTTGAATATAGCCGCAAGGATACTCTTTATCTCCATGGCGACACGATACGCACTTATGTGCAACGCAGCGACAGCGACTCGACGCATATAATGACCGCCTATCCGCGTGTGCGCTTTTGGCGCGTCGACCTCCAGGGCCTGTGCGACTCGCTCAGCGTGGTTGAGCGCGATTCGCTGATGTACATGCACCGTCATCCGATAGTGTGGAGCGGTGAACGTCAGGTGTTCGGCAATGTCATCCAGGTGCATTTCAATGACTCCACTGTCGACTGGGCCAAGTTGCCGGAGTTTGGCTTCGTTGCCGAGCATATCGGCGACGAGTTCTACAATCAGCTTACCGGGCGCGAGATGCTCGCGCAGTTTGTCGACGGGTCTCTGTCGCAGCTTGATGTGAGCGGTAATGTGGAGAATATCATGCTCCCTCAGGAGAACGACTCTACATATAATAAGATAATAAGCTCGACAAGCAGTTATCTGACCGCTCATTTCAACGACTCGACGCTACAGAAACTGACCATGTGGCCTGATGTCGACGGTACGGTGACACCTCTGTATCTTGCAAAGAAATCGATATATTATCTGCCGCAGTTCAAATGGTATGAGGCATTGCGTCCAAAGGACAAGGATGATATATTCAACGTGCCGCCGGAGATGGAGGCGCTGCTGAAGGAGCCTGACCCCGGAGTAAGGCGCAGGCGCGTCAACTGATCTGTGTCTGTGGCAATCAAAACAATTCAATTCAATTCAATGTCTGACAATAGGATTTCCACTCCTGACGGAGTGAGCGGCGTTATGCGCATTTCGGCCGGGAAAGCCCTGGCGCTTTTTGTATGCTGCTGGATTTTTTCATGGGCCATAGGCCTGGTGGCAATAGGGTTTGTCGGTGGCGCCACACTCGACCGTATACGTCTGGCCGTCGTGCTTCAGGACCTTATTATATTCATGCTTCCCGTGGCAATGACCATGCTGATAGCCGCATGGCGCCCATGGCATTTCATTGGTATCGACCGTAGTCCCGGATGGTTCGGGGTGTGTAGCGCCCTGTTTACGCTCGTCGTGGCTATTCCGGCCATGAACTGCGTTGTGGGATGGAACGAGAGCATTCATTTTCCCGAGAGTATGGCTGATTTCGAGAGGCTGCTGCGCGCTTATGAATCTACCGCCGGGGCTATGATTGAAAGTCTGCTCGGCGGCACCGGTGTGGCCGACCTGATTGTGTCGGTACTAATAATAGGCGTTCTTACAGGAGTGGCGGAGGAATGGTTTTTCCGGGGCGGACTCCAGTCGCTGCTTATGCGTCTGTTCGGCAATCCGCATGTGGCGATATGGATTGCCGCGATAGTATTCAGTGCTATCCATATGCAGTTTTTCGGTTTTGTGCCAAGGGTGCTGCTGGGTGCATTTTTCGGATATCTTTACTGGTGGAGCGGTTCGCTGTGGCTTCCGGTTGTGGCACATGCATTCAACAATTCTCTTGTAGTGCTGTCCATGTGGCTTATGCGTCGCGGCGTGGATACAGTGGCGCTTGATGAGATTGGTACCGGCTCCGGCGGCGGACATGCCGTGCTGGCTGTGGTAAGTCTGGTGCTTGCGTTTGTATCGGTATGGTACATATGGCGACACCTGCCGAAGATGCGCGATATGAATCAATAATGTATGTCGCAGTCGGTTGAGAAAAATTACATTTTAGCAAATGTTAGGCGTATGTTTTAAAGCATAGTTTTCCAAAAAAAATCGCAAATATCTGATACTGTGGTATTTGTAAATTTCATTAATGCCAAAAGTTTTCCAAAATAAAAACTTTTGGCATTTTATTTGTGTTGATGATTGCATAATTGTGCATCCTTGTATAACTTTGCACTCGCAATAAAAACGCATTTTATCAAGCAGCTACCTAACCATAAAATAAGATGATACAGACTGTAGTAAAGCGCGACGGCCGTGTCGTGGGATATAATGACGAGAAGATAAAAGCAGCTATCCGCAAGGCTATGTTGCAGACTGAAATCGGGGAGGACGAAAGTCTTATCCTTAAGATAACCGATCGTATCAGCATGACCGGCAATGAACGCATGACAGTAGAGGAAATTCAGGACCGGGTGGAGTTCGAGTTGATGAAGAGCCCGCGTAAGGAGGTGGCCAAGCGATATATTGCCTATCGCGATCAGCGTAACATCGCACGCCGGGCCAAGACCCGCGACATGTTCCTTGAGATAATCGAGGCCAAGAATAATGACATCACCCGCGAGAACGCCAACATGAACACTGACTCGCCTGCGGGTATGATGATGAAGTTTGCGAGCGAGACCACCAAACCGTTTGTCGACGACTATCTTTTGTCGCACGAAGCGCGCGAGGCTGTGCGCAACGGTTATCTCCATATACATGACAAGGACTACTATCCTACCAAGAGTCTGACATGCGTACAGCACCCTCTCGACAAGATATTGAAATACGGCTTCACTGCCGGCCACGGCGAGTCGCGTCCTGCCAAGCGCATAGAGACAGCAAGTATCATCGGCTGCATATCTCTTGAGACAGCCCAGAACGAGATGCATGGCGGCCAGGCCATACCAGCATTCGATTTCTATCTGGCTCCATTCGTACGTTCATCATATATCGAAGAAATCAAGACTCTTGAGTCGCTCAGCGGCGAGGACCTTAGTGAACTTTACAATGCTCCTATAGACGACTATCTGAAGCGTCCGCTCGATGGCCTCAAAGGCAGAGAGCGCATGAAACAGCATGCCATCAACGAGACGGTAGGGCGTGTGCACCAGTCGATGGAAGCATTCATACATAATATGAATACCATCCACTCGCGTGGGGGCAACCAGGTGGTGTTCAGCTCGATAAACTATGGCACCGACACTTCGGCCGAAGGACGCTGCATCATCCGCGAGATACTTAATTCGACATATGAGGGTGTAGGCAACGGCGCCACTGCGATATTCCCTATACAGATATGGAAGAAGAAGACCGGCATCAGCTATAAGCCCGGTGACCGCAACTACGACCTCTATAAGCTGGCATGCAAGGTGACAGCCCGCAGATTCTTCCCCAATTTCCTGAATCTCGACGCTACATTCAATCAGCATGAGAAATGGCGCGCCGACGACCCCGACCGCTACCTTTACGAGGTGGCTACCATGGGGTGTCGTACGCGTGTGTTTGAAAACCGTTATGGCGAGAAGACCTCGGTAGGACGCGGTAATCTCAGCTTCTCTACAATCAACATCGTGCGTATAGCCATCGAATGTATGAATATCCGGGACAAGGAGGAGCGTATAGCCCGTTTCTTCAGTCGTCTTGACGATGTGCTCGATATTACCGCTCGTCAGTTGTGCGACCGCTTTGACTTCCAGAAGACCGCGCTTGTAAAGCAATTCCCCTTGCTCATGTCGCGCTTGTGGATAGGCGCGGAAAATCTGAAACCGACCGACACTATCGAGCCGGTGATAAATCAGGGTACGCTCGGTATCGGCTTTATCGGTCTGGCAGAATGTCTGGTAGCTCTCGTCGGCGCACATCATGGCGAAAGCGACGAAGCACAGGAACTTGGCCTGAGAATTGTAAGCCACATGCGTAGCCGCGTCAATGAGTTCTGCGAACTTTATCAGCACAATTTCTCAGTGTTGGCTACTCCTGCCGAAGGGCTCTCGGGCAAGTTCACGAAGAAAGACCGCAAGTCGTTCGGCATCATTCCCGGAGTGACTGACCGCACTTATTATACAAATTCCAACCATGTGCCGGTGTACTACCACTGCTCGCCGCGTCACAAGGCTAAAATCGAGGCTCCCTATCATGCTCTGACAGGCGGCGGCCACATATTCTATGTCGAAATCGACGGTGACGCCACTCATAATCCCGATGCTATCAGCGATATTGTTGACATGATGGACAAATACAATATCGGTTATGGCTCGGTCAACCACAACCGCAACCGCTGCATGGCCTGTGGATACGAGGATGCCCAGGACAATCTTGAGAAATGCCCTGTATGCGGCAGCCATGCAATAGACAAGCTGCAGCGTATCACGGGTTATCTCGTAGGAACCACCGACCGCTGGAACAGTGCGAAGCTGGCTGAACTCAACGACCGTGTAGTACACAAATGATGTTGCAGGACGCGGACTATACTCCGACTGAGGAAGAAAAAAACATAAGGCTGAGGGTGCTTGACATAGTTGCCGGCACCAGCGTCGACGGCCCCGGACTCCGTACATCGATATATCTGGCGGGGTGTGACCATGCATGTCCCGGATGTCACAATCCGGAATCGTGGGCTCACGACGGAGGCCGCGAGATGAGTGTGGCCGAGATAATGGACACGGTGAGGGAGAATGACTTCAATGTCACTTTTTCAGGCGGTGACCCGTTGTATCAGGCCGAAGGTGTCACTGCTCTCGCCGGCGCCGTCAAACGTGCCGGATATACATTGTGGTGCTACACAGGATTCACCTACGAGCATGTAGCTGCTGCGCCGCGTTTTGCCCCACTTATGGAGTTTGTCGATGTGCTTGTCGACGGGCCTTTTATAGAGAGTATGCGCGACACAGCTCTGCTGTTCCGCGGCTCGTCCAATCAGCGCCTTGTCGATGTAGCGGCCTCCCGCAAGGCCGGAGGCGTTGTGGCATGGAGCAGAGATTGAAAAAGTTTATTTTCCGACTGATGGAAAATATTCAAAAATCGCTATCTTTGCATAAAAATTGCATGTGAGAGATTGTCTACTTTTCAAAATCTGAATCAATATAGTTTGGGCAATATCAAAGAGAGCGATTTTTGATTATCAACATAACCACATTGCCAAAATAGAGCCTTTATGTCCCAGCATACCGGTACTGCAAACCATCGTCCACAGATGTCAATGATACTCTATAATGTAGGCGCGCTGCTCACCGTAGCGGCCTGGGGAGTGTCGTTTGTGTCTACAAAAGTGCTACTTGAGCATGGCCTTCAGCCAACCGAGGTGTATGTATACCGTACATTGCTCGCATATCTGCTGATACTGCTTGTATGCCATGGACGTATGGTCTCCAACTCTGTGCGCGATGAATTGCTGTTTGTGGCGTGCGGCATGTGTGGCGGTTCTCTCTATTTCATAGCGGAGAATACCGCTCTTGAGCATACTCTTGTGTCGAATGTGTCGCTCATAGTCACGCTCGCGCCACTTATAACTACGCTTCTCGTAGGCGTTCTGTATAAATCAGAGCGTCCGTCGCGTGGCATGGTGGCCGGTTCGCTTGTCGCGTTTCTCGGTGTGGGTCTGGTGATTTTCAACAGTTCATTTGTGCTGGCGGTAAAGCCTCTCGGCGATTTGCTTGCGCTGGCTGCCGCAGTGAGCTGGGCTGTATATTCACTTGTGTTGCGTAAACTCAGCGCGTTCTATACGGTATTGTTCATAACCCGAAAGACCTTTTTCTATGGGCTCCTTACGGCGTTGCCATTCCTGTTTACCGAGCCTGAACACGGAAATCTGAAAGTGTTTTCCGATACAGCCGTATGGGTCAATTTCATTTTTCTTGGCGTGTTCTGCTCAATGCTTGCATTTCTCATATGGGCTTGGGCGGTCAAGGGCATAGGTGCTGTAAAGGCCAACAATTATCTATACGTACAGCCGATAATCACACTTGTGGCCTCGGCAGTGTTCCTTGGTGAACAGGTGACATGGATAGGCTATCTCGGATGCGGCCTGATACTCTTCGGAGTGGTGCTTGCCGATCGTCTCAGTCAGGGACATCCAAGCAAGCCGGCACACTGAGGACTCGTCGGCGAGGCGGATTTTGAACTGTGCTGTGAAATCCGCTGTCAGGAATTCATGGATTATTAATATGCTCTTAGATGCTGATTTATGAATGAAGAAAGAAACGGTACAATAGGGGTTGACAATGTGCTCTACAGGCTATATCAGGAGGCTACCGGGTATGCTCCTGAAAGCATGATGCTGTTGCCAGGAGCCGGCTCGGGACGTAAATATTACCGCATGCGCGGTGTTGAATCGCTCATCGGAGTTGTCGGTACCGACGTTTCGGAAAACAGGGCCTTTGTGGAACTTTCACGTCATTTTCGCGTCAAAGGCCTTCCGGTGCCGGAGGTGCGTGGCGTGAGTGACGACGGTATATATTATATACAGGAGGATCTCGGTTCTACGGCACTGTTCGGATTTATCGCTCCCGGACGTACCCAGGGTATATGGAGCGATGAGCAGCGTGATGTGTTGCGGCGCACTATAGCCGCGCTGCCGGTATTGCAGTGGGAGGGAGCCGGAGGGCTCGACTTCGACAGGGTATGCTTTCCGGTGGGGCGTATGGACCGCCGGGCATTGATGTGGGATTTGAATTATTTCAAATATTGCTTTCTGAAGCCTTCAGGGGTGGAGCATTCCGAGGTGATGCTTGAGCGAGACTTCACTGTCTTGTGTGACAAGGTGCTCGAACATGATACGCCTACATTCATGTACCGCGACTTCCAGTCGCGCAATGTTATGCTTGCCTCCGACGGCAGTCTGCGGTTTATTGATTTCCAGGGCGGACGCCGTGGCCCGTATCATTATGATGTAGTGTCTTTTCTGTGGCAGGCACAGGCGCATTATCCGGATGAGTTGCGCGATGAACTTATCGATGAATACATCCGGGCATCGAAGCCGTATATAGCTCTCGATGGAGCTGAATTCCGTCGGGAACTGAAGCTGTTTGTGCTGTTGCGCACACTCCAGGTGCTCGGTGCATACGGGCTGCGGGGTCTTGTACAGCGCAAGGCCCATTTCCTCCAGAGCATTCCGTCGGCGATTGACAATCTGCGCGTTCTGCTTGATGACCCTGATGCCCCTGACGGTATGCCATGCCTGATGGACACGCTGCGGCGCCTGACAGAACTGCCTCGATGGAACAATGAGCGCTCGCAGAGCAAGGATATGACAATAAGGGTGTTCAGTTTCGGCTATCGTAAGTCGGGAATCCCCGACGACTCTATGCCTAATGGCGGCGGATTTGTGTTTGATTGCCGTGCGCTCAATAATCCCGGGCGTTATCCCCAGTATCTTACCCTTACCGGGCGCGACCAGCCGGTAATAGATTTCCTGGAGAGTGACGGGGAGATAACGCGTTTCCTCGACAATGCGTATGCTCTCGTGGACATGACTGTCGACCGCTATCTTGAGCGTGGATTCTCGCAGCTGATGGTGAGTTTCGGCTGTACCGGCGGGCAACACCGGTCGGTGTATGCCGCCGAGCATATGGCCCGTCATCTCAATGAAAAATATGGAGTAAAGGTGGTGCTTTGTCATCGCGAGCAGGGCATCTCTACTATTTATAATGCGCGTCGATGAAAGGGATGGTATTTGCCGCCGGTCTGGGCACACGGCTACGTCCGCTTACCGATAGTGTGCCTAAAGCGCTTGTCGAGCTTGACGGTGTAGCGATGCTTGAGCGTGTGCTTATACGCATGAAGTCATACGGTATAGGGGAGGCGGTGGTCAATGTGCATCATTTTGCCGACAAGGTGAGAGATTTTCTCAGAGAGCACGACGACTTCGGGATGAGGCTGCATATAAGCGACGAGAGCGGTATGCTGCTTGACACTGGAGGCGGAGTGGCGGCAGCCGCCGATTGGCTTTCAGGCGATGAGCCTGTGCTGCTCCATAATGCCGACATATATACCGATGTGGATTTTGTGGAAATGCAGAGGGTGTATGAGGCGTCGGGCGCTGATGCCACGTTGCTTACCAGCCATAGGGCGACATCGCGCTATCTGCTGTTTGACAAGAACATGCGTATGCATGGCTGGACTGATATCAGCAGTGGCCGAGTGCGTCCGGAGCGACTGGATATATCCAGGCTGGCGACGATGGCGTTTGGAGGGGTTCATATTGTATCTCCCCGCCTGGTTGAGGATATATGCCGTTATGGCCGGGCCAACGGGAAGAAGGTGTTTTCGATTACTGACTATTATATCGAGTCGTGCGGCAGGATGTATATAAAAGGATGGTGCCAGCCCGCGGGTACGAACTGGCACGATATAGGTACGCTCGACAAACTGCGCCGGGCGGAGGAATGTCTGGGAGGCGGCGTTAGACTATAATCAGACTGCGGCGGGAGCATATCCTGCGGGAGCTTCTGATGTGCATCCGGTGATGTTGTTGTAGGTATTGTTTACCGCATTTTGCAGATAGAGCATTTTGCAGAAGACGACAAGATTGAATATGCCGAGTGTAAGCCATCCGAAGAAGAGAGAGAGGAGATAGGTGCTTACCTGTAGTCCCTGTGGCTGTCCGTTGACTGCGAGATATGTGTTGCAGCGGCTAATCCATTTGCAGTACCAGACAATCGAATAGATGCCGAATGTGATTATTGTCAGGATGATGAACAGGAACAGTCCTGTAGTGTTTTGGCCGTCTCTGCGGCATGCGATATTTGTCTCGCGGGCAAATGCATAGACGAGATACCACTGATAGATACCTAATGTGAGTATTGACAGGATGAGTGTGAGCCAAAAGCCTCGATTGGTGGGTAGCATAGCGATTGATTTTACTTCCGTCCTTGTCCGGAAAAAATAGTGTATTAATAATTGATTTGTATGTTTCGCAAATATATGTAATTGTGTCATGGAATGCAAGATATTTCATGGAAAAACATATAATAATGTTGGGATTTAGTAGAAATCCGAATATTCGTAACGTCAGTATGCAATTTTGCGTGTATAAACGATGATTGGGGCGGAACTAATATGGAGCGGATGCGTCTAATGGTATTGAAGATGATTTCCTGAATATGGATATTAGTTTATTAGAGAAAACGGATGACAATTTCTTGCAGTTATTGCGGGAGCATAGGTGTACGGTCAACCGGGTGTGCTACATGTATGCCGGCTGTGTCTAGGACTATGAGTATATGCGGCAGGAGACCTACGTGAATCTCTGGCGCGGTATGGACCGGTTTCGCGGCGAGTCGGATGTGCGTACATGGGTTTACCGTGTGGCCCTGAACAGTTGTGTGAGTTTTTTCCGCAGAAACCGACGGGCCGATGCCCACATTCCGTTATCGGCATTGACCGATGTGGCCGATGTGGGGTGCAACCGTAATGAACTGATATCTGAGATGCACCGGCTTATCAACAGGCTCGACCATGTGGAGAAAGCGATGATACTCTTTTGGCTCGACGGGTATCCGTATGATGCGATTGCCGATGTGATGGCGATGTCCCGCAACACAGTGGCTTCAAGGCTTAAACGGATAAAGGAGAAGCTGGTGAGGTACTCGGAGGAATAACGTGACCTTAACTTTAGAAACTGTAAGAGCTTGTTTAATAATAAATGTTGCCGCCAGGGTCGTATAGCTTGAGTCGATTTCCGACATGTGACGAAGGATTGTACTTTATGTACATGACCGCAGGAACAAGGCGAAAAGTGGCCAGGATATACGAGACAAAAGGTAGCTTTATAACCATTCAATCTCTTGCCTGCTTTAAAGCAAATGTAAAAATATATTAACAATATGGAACAAATTACCTCCCGTCGGTCAGTCGTCGGCATCTTTCCGCCCGCTCTTCGGTCGTTATGGAGCCACATAACTCCCTCATCACAAGCGAAAATCTGCTTGCCGACTGACCGACCTGACGGTAACATTTATTATTAAACAAGCTCTAAAAATATAGGATATGGATATTGAAGAACTCAAACGCAGAATCGACAGTCTTGATGCTCGTCTGACAGAGCTTGAGGGCAGAGGCAACACTGATGAGCAGATGGCAAAGATAAAGGTAGGCAGGATTGTGACTGCCCGTGACAGGCTTGTAAGACGCTACCGAATATTTACGGTAGTCGGGATGCTGATGTGTGCGGTGTCGGTGATACTTTATCAGGGCTGGCGCATGAGATTTAACTATCCTTAAAGACTTTGTACAGATATTCAGTGCTCCACATACATTTTTTGCGTCTTCGTTTAAGGCTGAGTTTATCGTTCTGCTTTTTAAGCATTTCCAATGCATACTTGCGCATCGCTGAAAAATTGACAGCGCCATTCTTGGCGCGTACGCGGCACATATCTTCCCGAAACGTCACGTCGAGATGCCAGTGCAGTTTGTTCTCGATACCCCAGTGCGCACGAATACGCATCGCATAGTAAGAAGCCTCATCTTTCTCCACGCTGCTGAGATAGTAGATTGTTTCACGCGAGCGGGCACCGTTCTCAGTACGCTCACGCTCCATCTTTATGATACGTTTAAGACCGGGCCACTTCTCGTACATTCCCTCCTGTTCCAAAAGTGTCGTATCCATAATTGAACAGGTTCTCTTCTCAACTCTTCCGTGCCCCTTTTCCTCGGTTGTGTATACCGATAATGGAGTAGTCCTACTAAAGATACTTTCCGTCAAGCTCTTGAGTATCGGCTGATTGTCTTTAAGCGCCATCAGATAGTCGCCGCCCTGGAGCATGATCTGTTCTGCGATATTACGGTGGGTCCCCATTGCGTCGACTGAAACCAATGCCCCTGTAAGCCATAAAGAGGACAATACGGACGGCAGAACCGTAAGTTCGTTGGTCTTGCCATCCACCGGCTTTTCGGCAACGCAGATTTCTGTTTCAGATACCCACGCATTGAGGATATACAGTCCGTGGCATCCGGGACTCCTGGGATTTTCACCCCGCAGTTTCTTACCGTCAATGATGACCTGATTGCCGCACAGGGATTCGATTATGTGGCCTCGGCAGCAATCAAGACTTGCCCGGAGCTGAGCGGGATTGACAGACTCTACAACACGAAGTATCGTGTCACCACACGGGACGCCGTTGCTAAGCTTCAGCAATCCGGCGGCCTTGAATTCTTCCTCTCGGTCTGTAACCATATCCGATATGTCGTCACAGTCCTCACAATCACACAACACGCCGATGAGTGCCATTCGGAGCACATCCTCGAGCTCATGTTTAACCTTGCCCAAGTCGCGCGGGTCTTTTACTTTGCTGAAAATTTCTATTTGCATACCTCTAATATATCCATTTTCAGCAATATATGCAATATCTGAAAGTTTATTTCACATAATCAGGTGAATTTTTGACTGAATTTGAGTTAAATCTCATGCGCCAGCCCTGATACTTTATAGGCATATATTGCCGATGTTTCCGCGGATTTTGTTTGGCGGATTCTTTTTGGTGGCATCTATGATGGATTTGTATCTGATGATTGGCATAAAGAAGATTGACTGCTGCAGCATGGGGGTGGCCGAGGTGGCTGAAAAAGCACGCTATTATCGTCGTCGCCACCATATGTTCATGGCTGTACTGATAGTGCTGCTTGTGCCTGTGCTTGGTAGTGTGGCTGTGGCGTTGTCTGACGACATGTCGTATATATGGGGTATGGCTGTGGGGGGAACGGTGGGACTTGTCCTTGGCATTGGCATATATCTGAAAATAATGAGGGAATACCGCACTCTTTATGGTGCTGACGCATGACGTAGTGCGGCCTAATTCAGTGGAGAGGAGCCGGTGATGGTATCCGTCATATGGGATAGTCGTCGGGCGTAGCACGGCGACTATTATGCTAATTGGAGATTACCGAGCCTTGCGATGTGATACCCTCGATGGATACAGTGATTTCGGAAGGGGAGATGTTGACGGGGATAGGGAGCTCTACCGATTGCGTTAGGTCGATAGCCGGTAGCCATTGTAGGGTGGCGCCGGTCTCGTCCTCAGGAATACCCTCTGGAGTGTACGCAGGGGTGTAGAATTTTTTGCGCTTTTGGTAGCCGAGGGGCATTATGATGCGGTATTCCGGGGAAAGTTTATTCTGAATCTTTCCGGGATTTTTAGTAGTGATATTAAGTACACCCCCACTGTGCATATATGTTGAGCCTGCACGGCTTGCCCCTTTCGTAAAAAACATTGATAGATACGGAGGGAAGTATGCTACTGATACATTGTGCTCAAACGGATACATCTCCTCAAGGTCTACAAGCCTCAATTGATTGGTAAGCAACCCTGTGTCGTACATATCGCTGTTATCCAAAGCGCGGTGTGCAAGAGCCCGGGAATATTCATGCAATCTCATCAAGCCTCCGGAGAATACATTGCTACCACCGCTATCATTAGGAGGGGAGCACCCTAGATATCGACCGTCAACACATACGTCAACAGGTGTTTGGTGGTGTAACAATCTGTCATTTATCACGTTTACACCGGGGATGTGAGTGACGG
Organism: Muribaculum intestinale; assembly: GCF_002201515.1. Taxonomy (NCBI): domain Bacteria; kingdom Pseudomonadati; phylum Bacteroidota; class Bacteroidia; order Bacteroidales; family Muribaculaceae; genus Muribaculum; species Muribaculum intestinale. The sequence continues at coordinate 160,486 of NZ_CP021421.1, read as the reverse complement.
CCTCCTCATATGAACGGATATCTTTATTATTGTCGGGGCGTATATAGACGGAGGCAAGATAGTCGATGGCGTTGGCTCCCTCGCGCTTTTTGGTGGCGCGGACCACGACTTCGCGTAGTGAGATTTGCATTCCCTGCGGAGATGAGTTGAGTCGGGCCACGTAGTTGTCCCATAGGTCAGGGTCTTCGTCGAGAACGGCAAAAGATTCGGCTATTGACTGCGATTCGGGGAGAATATCTATAGTTGGGAATGAATCGAAGTCGGGGTGAATGTTTTCTTCGAGTTTCCCCTTTGAGTTCATGGCACTGATTACAAAGAATGTAGAGTCGGGCCATTCGATTCCGGTGATGTGGAATCGCCCGAGGGAGTCGGTCATGGCCGATGCACCGTCGGCCATGCGCGGTGCGAGTACGTTGGCCGTGACTCCTGCCAGTGGCTTTCCGCGCCATTTCGAGCGGATTACTCCGTCGAGCTGGGCTCCGATTTCCAGCGGGTAGGGGAGTGAGTCGTTGATTTCGCCGCGAATTGCCGCCGGCATGTCGTAGCGTGTCCATCCCTGAGTCAGCATCAGGGCGTCGGCTGCAGGGTCGGCCTCACGGCGTGGAGCACGCAGATACCATGCCGCATCCTCGACATGTCCGTGCAGGTCGTTCTGCATCAGCAGCTGTGATGCAATGGTGACTGTGGTGTCGGGCGACGATATACGACCGTCGACTATGGCCACGGCCACGTCGGCTCCACCCTCCACGGCGGGGATTATGACCACATGTCGCGCTGAGTCGACCGTGATTTTCAGTTGCTCGGCGTTGGCGGGTGTCAGTGCCGCCGATGCGGCAATTGCGGTGGCGAGGATGGATTTAATGTAGGGATTCATACGCGGACTTTCGACAGATTGGTGAGATAGATAGGCGTTTCCATGGATTTCGATTTGTAAGTGATTTCCATGGCTCCCATCGATAATTTTTGCAAGATAGCATGAAATCAAGATTATCGCAAGCCGATTATGGATATTTAACACTCCGGTAAGGGGTGCGAGCCGAGGCGGCGGGTTATGGTGATGTTGGTGGGTGGGTTGGTGTAAAGTCGCCGGGCTACGCCAGGCATGCTCTTGGGTGGGGCTAACGTTGTTGACGCCCCAAAAGGGGCTACGCGCTGACGAGGGAGTTGTGGAGGGGGCCGAAAGGGGAATAGGAGTTAATGGCATGCGGATGCGTCGAGGGCTGTGCGCTGACGCGTTGGGTTGTGGATGGTGGCAAAGGGGGATAGGGATTAAGGATGCGCGCATTGCGCAATCATATCGGACACATTCTGAATATCATTGCTGATATTCTCTATAAGGCAAGCGAGGTGTTCCGGCGAGCCATTAATGCTATTATCCATTTCGCCACTGAGCCACACAAATCAATCTTCTCTAACGATGAAGCTGCCGACATCAAGAGCGTCATGCAGAGCTACGGCGAGACCACCGAGCAGAAGAAAGCAATAGGTGCATGGCTCTGTGACTATGCGGAACACCGACAGCCCTTTGATGAAATAAAACATCGCCACACACTCAATGAGATTGGCGATGTCGCGGAAGGTCGGTATGATTGGAAAATTGAGAGAGGGCGAGGACAGGCTTTATGATAATTCTAAATTCCTACGAACTCGTTTTATCAATGTCTTACAGATTAATCTATGAAACGGTTTTATTACAGCGAAATATAATTTCCCCAGCCAGTTATGCAGGCAGACCTTTGTACTGACCGATATGCGTTGATTGCCGTTTCCGAGATTTTCAGTTATCAGCATAACCTCGTAATCAAGATGTTTGTCGATTTTATTTAATGAGGCCACATTTTCGGATTCGATTTTGATTAAATCCGATAATTTCTTCTCTCCCTTAAGACCAAAGGGTTTTACCATTGTATTACGGCACTTCATTAAGGTAATAATCCACTGCGGTGCGCGGAAGAATCTGTCAGCCAATTCTTCTGCACCTATCGGTCGTGTGCTATGGACTATCTCACTGAAATTATCAGTATAATCATAATGCTTGTTTAGCCCCATGATGCGTAAAATTCTTTATTATCATGGATTCGACACTACATAGCGAATCACGACTGCATTTATGTTGGAATCTGGATATTTGCTCTGATAGTAAGCCGTGATGTCTTTATATAGCCATAGTATATATGTTTCTCGACTAATGGATTTGGTTGGAAACTGTCGGCTAATCATCACATCATATTGCATAATGGGTTCTTCCGGCACAGTCACAAAATCATATTGACCAAATGCAACTATCTGTTGTTCCGGCATGAGGAGTTTGTATGATTCAGGGAATTCCGTTGGATCCTTACTTTTCCTAATCACAATGCCATGCTCCTTTGTCTGCATATCAGAATCCAACAGAAACCATTTGTCGGCATTACACATATAACAGCATGAACCTCCAAACTTATATGCGACATCGGTTTTAAGGTCGTTCTCAATGTCCTCCTTTTTATCAGCGTCAATGGCATAGGCAAATTCCGGATTAATATACGAACAATGTTTTTCAAAATACCAATTCGGGATGAAATGAGGAGGCAAATTCTCAGAGTTCTTGTGTTCTTTCGATATAACTTCCAATAGCTCGTATTCAGTCCAAGCCGGGTCGCCCATGCGATAATCCAAGTAGCTCGTCTCACTGATACGTATTTGGTATTCATATCCTTCTTCGTATTCAAACTTGGCAATCTCGCCATGAGCCTCCCACTCGGTGGAGTTCTCGTCTTTTACAGCATATACATCAGCAAGTATATTATTGCCACTCGATGTTAAAACACCTGGGAGTTTCATAGGAGCTACCGTGATTGTGTATTCGCTATAATCAGTTACTTTTTTCCCTTCTTCATTATCGTCAGTGCAGGCACACATTAAGAGAGAGACGATTAAGATGAATTGAATCTTAAGAAAGTGTGATTTCATATGGGTATGGTATTTGTTATTCATAATTTCCTCCAAAATGATATACGAGCTGTTGGAATGGTTCATATTTTTTATCTCCGAACCATAGCTCTTTCGGAGACAGGTTGAACATTATGCTATGATGAAAGTAATCGGCACTGCCGCCAAAAATTTGATCAAAAACGATTCTAACTGTTTCGGGAGCACCATATCCGCCAATACAAATTACATCCTTGGGGAGCAACACAAAATGATACATTTGCTCGTCCATTTGATAAAATTCATAAGCGGCTTTGACCTGAACTGTTCCGATGTCACGAAGTCGGGATGCAATCGTTTCATCTGTAATAGACTGTGCCATTAAAGACAAATCCATGTCGATTGTCAAGGAATCCTTTGAAACAGCTTTGCACGCATTACCTTCAGATATTGTTTCCCCATGATAGTAGGAAACACTCATTTCGCCATGATATGTGCCTTTCATTTCAAAAAGTGCTCTTTGAATTTCAGATGATGAAAACTTTGGCTCATCCTTATTGCAACTTGAAAAGAACATCAAGGCAATGAACAGAATAATTGTAGTTATTTGCTTCATGCTTTTTCCTTTCTCGTATGGCTCAATAGAGAGATTGATTTATAATGCAGAAACGTGAGCCAACTATGCCACGTCTAAGTGAAGGTCGTAGGAAACCATTAGTGCAGATGTAACAATAGCAGCCCACGCTATATGCGTGAGAACCACTATGCTATCTCTTGCACCGAATGAAAAGTTCCTACGTTTTCACTTACAAGATGAGCATAACGCTTCTGATTATCTATGTCTTGGATATGGGTTGCCCCATATTCAATTGCAAAATTACTAATTTATCTTTGATAATCCCTTATCGTTGAGTGATTTTATTTGTCTTTGAAGGTGTTTTTGAGTTTCACCGAAGGATTTGTGCCATAATGGACTTTTCTTGGGGGCATTAATGCACCATTATGAGATTGGAAGCGTTATACACTTATATAGGGATATTCAGTTAATGGCTAACTGATTATTTGGCAGAGTTATAGATATTTTGTAACTTTACAAAGAACCCCCGATGAACCCATCACGGGCTTATTCGGGGGTAATTCTTAAAAATAAATGTTCGTGAAGTTACGAAAAATATCTGAGATTACGGCCACGTTGCCGTTTACCGAGTTCGATTTTATGCAAAAATATCGCGAGAGTTTTGCCGTAAGCGAGCTCGGGCGCATCCATGCGCAACTGCCATTGAAGGAGCTGGCAGAGAAAATCCGCTCGCATTTTCCCAAAACGCATCCTCAAGGCAACACGCCGATGTTCCCGCCGGAGGGAGAGGTTGCGCTGATGTTCCTCAAACCATATACCGGACAATCGGATGACGGCCTGATCGAGATGCTCAACGGCAACATACACATGCAGATGTTCTGCGGGGTGCTCATAGATCCCGCCAAGCCCATAAAGAACGGCAAGATAGTCATTGCTATCCGTCAGCGCATAGCCGGAGTTCTGGACATCAGAGAACTGCAGAAAATCCTGTATGGCAAATGGGGCGGCTCGCTGAGAAACAAGGATTTGTGTCTGACCGATGCCACCTGCTACGAGAGCCATCTGCGGTTCCCGACAGATGTAAAACTGTTGTGGGAATGCTGCGAGTGGCTTCAATCTCTAATTGCAAAGACCTGTAAGGCGCAGGAGGAGCGGCTGCCGCGCAACAAGGATCGTGATATTGACCGCGCCAGACTCACCTATGCCAAGCATCGCAAACACAGCAGGGCGGCCACTGTCACACTCCGCCGTCGATTGCTCGGCCTGCTTTCCAAACAGATAGGGCAATGGAACCGAATCTGCAAGATACACACCGTTGACATCGCGCTCACCGCCGAGCAAAGCAAGCGTCTCTTCGCTCTTAAAGAGGTGTATCGACAGCAGAGAGCGCTTGCTCAGAAAAAGGAGGTGAAGAAACGCATCGTCAGCATAGACCGTCCGTACATCCGGCCCATCGTCAGAGGCAAGGAGAACAAGCGAGTGGAGTTCGGAGCCAAGGTCAACAACATCCAGATTGATGGAATATCACTCATCGAGCATCATTCCTTCGAAGCCTTCAACGAGGGCGTGAGATTACAGAAGTGTATTGAATATCAACAGGAATTGACCGGAGTCAAAGTCGCCAAAGTCGGAGCTGGCACCATCTATGCCAACAACGACAACCGGCGGTACTGTACCGAAAACGGCATAACGACATGTTTTGTCCGCAAAGGCCCGAAGCCAAAGGATGAAAACACCGACATAAGCACAGCCCGACGAATAATCGGGACACTGCGCTCTACCGCCATGGAGGGCAGCTTCGGAAACCAGAAACAGCACTACGGTGTCAGCCGGATTGCTGCACGCAACTCCCGCAGCGAGACGCTGCTGCTCTTTTTCGGCATCCACATGGCAAATGCCGCAACGCTTGCCGCTCGACAACTCGCCATCGAAGAAAAGAAGAAACAGCGAGCGTGAAAAATCATACTGTCACCTCACCTCCGAAACATATCGGAGGCGAATCAGTGTATTCCTATCTGTCCGAAATGTCATATTTTATGCGCCGAGAATTGAAAATTTGCCCTCATAATCAAAACAGCACCGCCATAGGGCGACCACGCTCCATTTTCAGCTTGAAAAATCAAGCCATTAACTGAATATCCCTATATAGAACGTAGATGAAATGAACGAGTTTGAAACACTGACTCATATTATCCCCAAGGTTGGGAGTGTTAGCCGGATGGATATTCTCAAATATTGTGGCAGGAAGAGGTATATCCAAAGAAGATGTGAATATTCTTGTGGAGTTTAGAGGGTGTTTCATAACGATTGTTAATTTGCTGTAAGCCTGTTCAAGAGCATTGCCACACCTGCTATGATGACCATCTGTCGTGCGACCTCCAATGTATCCTCATAATTTCTGCATAAACGTCGGAAGTTGTCAAGCCATGAGATAGAGCGCTCCGCAACCCATCTGCCCTTTGCCGGGATAAACTTCCCGTCAGAAGAACCAGACAAAGTGATTTCCACGTTCATGCCAAAGGTATTTCTCACAAGTTCAATCAAATCTCCGCGATAGCCTCTGTCTGCAAGAATCTTCTTGATGACGCGGATGTAAAATAGAACTTTGAATGTGTTCTTTTTCATCTAACGAGGATTTGGTGGTTATCATAAACCCGGTTTCGCCGTGGTTTGACATGATAACGAGTTTAACTTTTAGTTTGCTTAGACCGACTTTGGCCAATGTCAGACTAATGTCGGACATTAACCAAATCGGTATCGAACACCTCGTTATGAATGATGGAATTATCGTTGTTCTCGGTAATCAGAAAAATGGTAAAATAGGGATTTGGAAATACTCATACCGATGTCCTGTTTTTGACCGCCTTTTTCCGACTTATGTCCGAGTTAGGTTCTCGTAACCCATTGATACTATGTTTTATGCAGCACTAATCGTTACCCAACCGTTACCATTTTGGATTTTAAAAAAAGTGGTAACGAGTTGGTAACGAATGGCTGTCCGTAGCGGTCTTTTTTCTGTCCGATGACGGTCCTGAGTCGTCATTTTTAGGCACTAAAAAACCGCAGAATACATTGATATTCTGTGGTTTAGTCTTGTTTAGACTCTTGTTGGCCGGAATCTGTCCGACCCGTCAAGTGGAGCTGGAGGGACTTGTTCCTTGCACTCCAAATGCAGTTATTTCAATCAGTTACATTCGCTCAATTTCCTTGTGTAACGAGTATGTAACAAATCTTTTCTTTCTTTTTCCGACAGCTCTCTCGCCGTGGCCACAAGTGTGGATTTCAAATGCAAATATACTAAAATTCAGTCACCTTCGCAAGTGTGAGGGTTCGATTTAAGCATTGTTAAACTTGTCAGGATGATATTATGACTGCCTTTATCGAACTGCATCGACAACAACTTTGATGAGTTCTTTCATTGAGTCTGCAATCTCATTCGGTCCGGGGATTGTCCGATATGACAAAACCGAAAGTTCAGATTTATATACATCGCTTATCTTGCTCCATGTCGAATCGAAGTCAACAATCAGAGGCGAAGACAGAATGGGAGCGTCGCGCCATTTCGGAGGACGGTCAAACTCTTTCTTGTCATGCTCGATAAGTTCAACGAGATTCTGTTTCAAATCTCCGACAACATAATCGCCGCATTCCTCATCACCGAGGAGAAAATACAGATCGTAGAAATGTCGTATCTTAGAGATGAGGCCTGCCGTCGGGTCATCTTCAAAGGAGAATCTCAAAAGTGATACCACTTTTTCACAGAGAGTACGCCGTTTGTCAAGCACATTCAAGACGAAGGGTTTCATGTCAAGATCGGCAATCATATCGTTAAGCCCCCGGCGTTCCATCATTTCTGTTATAAAGGGTTTGATTTCCCTTCTTTCGTATGGATATGGATTACCGTAGGTGTTGATCTCTACAATCACCTGATTGCTCATTACATTGGACGATCCTCTATTGATGCCATCCAGAACTGACTTGTAGATATGATACGTCTTACGGAAGCGGTTGTTCTTGACAGTATCGGGCTTTTCAACTTCCTCCATGCCTGCGGTGGACTCATGTCCTATCCTTGCCACGAACTTTTTCTGCTGGTTCTGGCTCAGCCCCTCGCCCAATATAGCGAAGTCAACATCTGAGGAGAACCTTGCGATTAATCCGTATGCCTTTGAAAGCGAAGTTCCTCCTTTCCACACGGTCCTTTCCGCCGCAGGATTTCGCGATAGATTCTGTAATATCTGGCATATCCAGTAATCTTTCTCGACAAATTCAGGATATATCTCAAGGTCTTGCGCTGTCAATTCTATTGCCTCTCGAAATGACCGCTTGTTGTCATGTAGTTTCATTCAATATTCCATTTATCTTTGCTGAGTAATTCAGTGGCATTTCCCAACCCTATTTTATATTTAGTTCCTGGATTAAGCGCGTCACGAAGAACAATGGTATGGCTACCATATCCTAAATCATCAAGAATTGCACCGAGAATGGCTTTCACACGGGGCTGGTATTTATCCGATAATCTGATAATTTTCTTAATATCATTCTCCGGCAATTGTCCGATAGATGATTTCAACGCCGTTATGGAGCGGGCAATCCCGGTATCCGGAATTTTTTTTATAAACTTAATCGTATCGAGAATCTGTAAAAGGTAGATATTGTCTTTGGAAATTGCGTTAGGCTGGTGCACGAAGCGAATCAAATATATGCCTCTTTTTATGGCATTATGCCTCTTATTGGTGCCTAACATTATCACACTCGCGACCTGTGTAGTCAACGCCATATCATTCCAAATTGAATATCCGGTTAGATAACCTATTGGTTTGCCGTCTCTATCATAAATGAGATCTTTGACAATCTCTTGCAAATTCGGTTTCAACGTTCCAAAAACAGACTTCTCAGGTTTGTAGAACCTGCCTTTTGATAGTTTCTGAATCATCCCTTTGCCGACCATGCGTGACAATTTGACCCGGATATTTTCCCACCATTCGGCTGGAAGTCCGAGGTCTTCGATGGAGAAAACAGTTCCATCGACAATTAGATTGACCTTATCCTCTATCTGTTGAGCTGCAGTCATGTCTTATCGTTTTATATTTCAATTGCAAAGGTAATAAAAATGTTCGGTTTTCTGTACACGAAACCGAACATTTTTTCAACAAAGAGGAATTTACTTGTGAATGGCTGCATGAGATACGGCGACCGGCAAGAGGTCGAGCGGACTGCCGTGTTGGCGGAGTGATGCGGTCGTAAGGTGACGGTGGACGAGCCACTGACACCTTACGACCGCATCGCGCCTATTGGCAACGGCGGAACACCGATAAACGTCAACGCCTCCGAGGTAAGCATCGGAGACGCTGCTTGTACCTCTGAGACTTTATGCCGTTCATCCGTGTCCTTTTTCGCCGTTGCTGAATAAGGATTTTTACGACCGTTCCCTCACTTGCCGCTTTGACACTGCGACACTCGGCATAGACTGCGGAGAACAGTCTTCCTTCGTCGGCTGTCCTTCGCAGACTATGCTGGTCATGTCGCTCAGTTCCATTTCTATTAAGATTATTATTGAGAAATTACTTTCAATAAGATTTCCGAGAGATTATGTAGCTGTATGTTTTCACCGTGCCGGAGTCGTGGCTCCTGTTATTGTCTAATCAACAACGATTTTCAACTTGCTTGCCATTGGGGAACGTGTGGTGCCGGGGATATTCTGATACCTTTTGACTGAAAAATCTCCAGACCTGCGGCTTGTATTTTTCCGTCAAAGGCGAACATCCCCTCTGCTCACCACACGCCTTTGAGGTGTCAAGCAAGCGAAAACCGATGGTGATATACAAATAAAAAAAAGTCGCAACGATGAAAACAAACAGCCACATAAAAGGTCAAAGCGAAGCTCAAAGCCTCAGGTTCAACCAAATAAAAAAGGTTGCAAAGGTGGTGGCAATCATCATCGGAGCAATAATCGGAACTCTGGTGTGGGCGATAGTCAGACCTGTAATCCGAGGTGCGGGCTGGGTAATATCCCTCATAACCGCAATACTGATAATTTATTGGGTATTAACTTTCTAAAATATACGACTATGAAATCATCTGAGAATTTTATCGAGGCTATCCGCAAATATCTCGATAGCCGTGCAGAGAGCGACAATCTGTTTGCTATCCGCTATGCAGACCCATCTAAGTCCCTTTCCGAGTGCTGTCAGTTCATACTGAACGAAGTCAAACGTCAGGGTGTCAGCGTAATGACCAACGATGAGGTATTTTCGCTTGCGACCCATTATTGGGATGGCGATTGTACCGCAGAGGAAATCGGCAAACCCATCAACTGCAAGGTGGTAATCTCCAAAGACCAACTCACCGAGGAAGACAAAGCCACGCTCAAAGAGCAGGCTATGGAGCAGTTCAAGCAGGAACAACTCCGAGAACTCCGCAGACAATCTCAGCCGAAGGCTCAACCCAAGCCGACCGCCACCGCTCCCAAAGCCGAAGCAGAGATTGACACTATCCCCAACCTATTTGATGAACTCTAAACACCCCCAAAAGATTATGAAACCTCGCAATAAAAAGCAACAGCATATAGTGGAAATGAGTGGGCGACTTCGCCCGCTCACCACTCCCCAAATGCAGTGGGCACTCAACTCTACCTGTATCTAACATTTGAAAAGGGACCCGGATAGCATTTGAAAAGGGGACCACCCGGGATGGGGATGCAAAGATAATTATATTTGTTGAGTCATCACAATGATTCGGTAAAAATTACCGAAGTAGTTGAAACTTAAGTTAATATAACGAATTATCAAATACAAATGAATCGCCAAATCGTTCATTATAAAAAACTTAGCGTATGAACGTATTGGCGATTCTCAAAGACTTCACCTTTCGGTGTAAGTCGGTATTTGAAAATACTACAACCAAGATGAGCAAAAGGTTCCTCAACTGGCTGATTTTAACAATACGCACTGTAGCGTTGATTCCGGGCAAAGTCAATTTTACCCGGCTGTCGCGCTATGGCGGTCGTACAGCCAAGACCTTTGCCTCCAATTTCAAGACATCCGTAGACTGGATGAAAGTCAACATAGGTATGGCGCAGGATTGTTTTGGACCGACCGATGACATGGCAGTGGCAATCGATCCGTCGTTCATTTCAAAAGCAGGCAGACTGACGTATGGCATAGGCCGTTTCTGGTCAGGGGTGGCACAACGTGTGAAACGCGGTCTGGAGATAATGGCAATTGGAGCAATAAGTCTGAGTAAACATACATGCGTGATGCTCGGTGCTGTCCAGTCACCGGACTTCAGGACTCTTGAATCCGAGAAACAAATGTCAATGCTTGACTGGTATGTGGCACTTGTCAGGTCAAAGGCTACTGAGCTGCTTTCACTGACGGATATTCTGGTCGCAGATGCATTTTTCTCCAAATATGAGTTTGTAAATGAAGTGATTGGCATGGGATTCCGATTTGTCGGGAGATTACGTGCCAATTCATATCTGAGGTATCTGGCCATACCGGATTCCTCCGCCCCGCGAAGACGCGGCAGAAAGAAAAAGTATGGAGAGAAAGTGGATTTCTCCAACCTTGATATGTCCGTGTTCACTTCATTCATATATGAGGATTCCAAAGGAAACAAAACCCGATGTCACACGGCGGTCGTACATTCGAGGGCATTGAAACGCGACATCCGTATCGTGGTCTGTCCGGTTGAAAACGGAGAGTCTCTTCTTTACTTCTCTACCGACACCGACATGAGGCCTGAAAAGATCATCGGTTTCTACCGCACCCGCTTTCAGATTGAGTTCGGCATACGCGATGCCAAGCAGTTCACCGGACTTCAGTCACAGCAGACCCGCGACAAAGCCCGGCTTGACTTTGCGTTCAATCTTTCCTTCACAGCCCTCAATGTCTGCAAAGAGGTCATAAGGAAGGATTATCCGGATCTTTCGGTAGCGCAGTTCAAGCGGCTTATGTTTGAATCTTATCTCGCCTCAACAATTATTTCGACTTGCGGAAAATCTCCGCATCTCAAAATAATTCAGAAAATAAATCATCGATTGGCTCAGTTAGCGGCTTAGCCAAGGCTGAACAACCTCAAATTTTACCGAATCATTGTCATCATTTCCTGAGTTTCTTTCATGCGGTATGATTTGCCTGTCATGTTAAGCAGTATAGCCTTGTGGGTCAGGCGGTCTACCATTGCGGTGACCAGTACTTTGTCGTCAATAATCTCGTTCCAGCGGTTGAAGGCGAGATTGGTTGTGACGACGGTCGTCTTCTTGTCGGTGCGGAGGGAGAGATGGTTAAAGAGCATCTCTGCGCCGGCCTTGTCGCAGGAGACGTATCCGAACTCATCACAGATGACCATGTCGTATCTCTCGAACTTGTTTTCCAGCGACCGGAGTGTCAAAGCGTTGCGGCACTCGCGTATCTGCGTGAGCAGTCTTGGCACGGATGTGAACAGCACCGAGTGTCCGGCATTACATGCGGCGATACCGAGAGCTGTCGCCAGATGAGTCTTGCCTGTTCCGGGATTGCCGTATAGAATGAGGTTGCGTCCGTTTTTGATGAAGTCGAGTGTCTCGAGTGTCGGGAGCGCTTTCCGGGCATCGGCGGGCAGAGCGTCGGTGTCGATTTCGTTAAGATAGCGAAGTTGCGGGAACCCTGCGTTTTTGATGCGGTGACGGCGCTGGTTTTCAGAGCGGTTCTCTTTTTCGCGCCGGAGCAGTTCGGCTGTAAACCGCCATAGGTTCCATTGTTCGTCGGCGCTCTGCTGTATAAGCAGGTCGATGTCGCGCCGCACAAGCGGGAGTTTAAGGTCGAAAGCGCATGAGCGAATGAGCTCCCGAAGTCCGTCACGGTCTGTTTCATGTATGTCTGTCATTGTCATTCAGTGTATTGGTTGTTTTTTGGGGGGGTATTCAGTCTGCCTGCGATGCGCGGGTATATTCCATAAATGATGAAAGCATGTCAAGGGTATGGCTTGCCGAACTTTCTATTTCAGCCTGTTGCGGGTCGGGAACGTTCGTTGCCGCGATATCGGCGGTTGACTGCATATGTCCTTCCGCCGAGATCATCTGAGCCTGTATCTGTTCAGATGAGAGGCGCTGGAGCCCGCGGGACGAAAGACTTGTGGCGGCACGGACGATGTCAGTGTATGCCAGATTGTTGTCGCGGGTGAACACAAGCAGTTCTATGAAGCTTCGCGGAGACTCGCGGAAGTGTTCGCGGTAAAGCGCCGCCACCGACGGATGTACCTGTTGCAGAGCCACAGACCGCCCCAGAGCGGCCGGTTTGCGCAGGAATGTACCCAGATAATGCATCAGGTCGATGACCCAGTCGCCGGAGCGTCGGCTTCGGGCATGATTGGCCACCTTGTCGCGTCCGTAAAGCACCACGATGCGCTCGGAATACAGCTTTACCGCCACCTGCGAGCCCACCAGACGGTCGGGCACAGAGTAGTGCACTCCGTCAACGGTTATCGTTGAATACTTTCCGACGCGGTACAGCCGCTGCTCGAAGCAGCCGATGTCACCGTGGTCCAACGGACGTAGCGCCGCCAGATCGGCCTGTATGCGCAGGCGTTTTTCTTCCGCCGACATGTTGGACGCCTCTGTGTTGAGCCTGTCGCAGACTGCCGCCAGATGCGTCTGCGCGGCATCCAGGGAGTCAAACCGGACCTCGAACGAGAATGCACGACGCCGGATATATTCCACCGAACGTTCCACCTTGCCTTTTTCCCATCCCGAGCGAGGGTTGCAGAAATGGGGTGTGAAACAGTAGTGTACCTCCATGCGCAGCAGCGCATCCGTGTGCTCGCGGTCGCGCCCGAGGAACTTCTTTACGGCGGTACGCATGTTGTCATAGGCCATCACGCGCGGGGTGCCCCCCAACTCCCGGAAGCAGTTGCGGTGGGCTTCCATAAGAGCCAGGGTATCTTCGCGCGAAAACAGATATGCCTTGCGCATATTGCTGTGGTCGAGGGTGAATACCGCCATGTGAAGGCGAGTCCTGACTCCACCGATCCACAGGGTAAGCACGCCCCAGTCGAACTCGCAACGGAATCCAGGCTCATAGTCCTGACGGATATATGCCTTTGCAGGCTTTTCTTGCGACTTCGGCGCTGCCTCCAGCGCACGGACATACTGACATACTGTGGAATAGGCGATACGCACGCCATCGTCCTGAAGACGTCGCCACATATCGAGCTTGCGCATCTGCTGCTTGTGCAATCCGGCAGCGACGTTCTCCCGGTTGCGGGCGATAAAACCATCGATGCGACGGCGGACATCATCGGTCACAACACGCCTGACGCGTCCGCTGCTGTCATACTTCGGCCTGGTCAGCAGATAATCGTCAACCTCCCGCTCTGTCGGTGACGGGCCGGCCTCTCTCTCGAACTCGCGCAGATACTTGCGCACGGTCTTGCGGCTCATGCCGTTGCGGCGCGCTATCTCGCGGATGCTCATCCCCTCGCGGCGATGAGACAGAATAATGGATGTTTTTTCCTCCATGTGTAGCATTTTGTGGAATCGTTGATGTCGTTCTTTCTAATCAACGATATCCGGTTGAACTTACCCATGGGGTGGGTCCCTTTTCAATTGCTCTACCTGGGTCCCTTTTCAAATGTTAGATGCAAGAGAACCGAATTTCAGCCTTTGCCCATAGCCGTACAGCGGTCAATGGACATCAGGCGCAGCCCGTTGTCTTTTGACGGCTATACGGCGACAACTCCCGCCGCCGTAACTCTTTCCGATACCCCATAAATAGCCGGCAGAATTAAATATTTGAGAATTTTTCTCACATAACAAACTCTGGATGAAATTTTATTGTTATCTTTGCAGAAAATCACGATAGAGTATGTTAGTCAACTTTACATTCAAAAATTTCAGATCATTCAGAGATGAAATGACTTTAAGCATGGAGGCTGCTTCAATTCAGGAGCTGTCCGAAGCCGTAGTAAAGTCTTGTGATGAGGAATTGCTCCCTGTCGCCGTGATGTACGGGGCAAACTCAAGCGGTAAAAGCAATGTGTTGAAAGCATTGAAAGCTATGCGTGATGTGCTTCTCAACTCGGTCAAACTCAATCCTAAGGATAAACTTGATGCAGAACCATTCTGCCTTGACCTCACATCGGCGGAACAACCCACATCCTTTGAAATTCAGTTCACTCTGAACGGCTCCAAATTCAGATATGGCTTTGATTATACCGCCAATGAAATCCTTGCCGAATGGCTTTATGAAAAGCGTGTGGGCGAAAGAGAATTTGAACTGTTTTTGAGAAGCGGAAATGAGTTCAAAATCTCCAAGACACGTTTTGCAGAAGGTAACGGCAAACAAGATGCTACGCCTTCAAACCGTTTGTTCGTGTCGCTCGTGGCACAACTTAACGGAAAACTGTCGCAATCAATTCTTGATTGGTTTTCGAGCATCGAGTATATTTCCGGAATGGACGGAAAAGAATATGCCGGCAAAACATTGGAAATGTTGTTCCTGAACCAGCAAGGAGCAACCGAGATCAAACAACTTTTCACTGAAACAAACTTAGGATTCAATGAACTGGATATAGAGTTGGATGATTCAGTTGCTATGAAGATGAAGGCAGAAAGTGTCCATAATCTTTATGATGCAGACGGGACAATGGTAGGTGTCCGGACTTTCTCCACCGACAAGATGGAATCAGAAGGCACAAAGAAGATGATTGAAATTGCAGGACCACTTGTCGATGCAATTCTTTCAGGTAAAATCCTTGTGGTTGACGAGCTTGATGCAAAACTCCACCCGTTCCTTACACGCAAAATCATCGGGCTGTTCATGGACAGGGAGATTAACCGCAACGGAGCGCAACTTATCTTTGCGACACACGACACAAATCTGCTCAATCTCCAATATCTGCGCCGCGATCAGATCTGGTTTACCGAAAAGGATAAAACCGATTCAACTGAATTGTATTCACTGGTTGAATTCCGTGATGATGCCGGAAACAAGGTGCGCAATGACCGCAATATTGAAAAGGATTATATCAATGGACGATACGGTGCAATACCTTTTATGAGTTGAGAATATGGGACAGCCGCCAAAATCAAAAATCGAGCAACTCAAAAGGGAGAAGCGCGAGGCAAAGGCCGCCAAAAAGCGTAAAATTGCCACGAGAGATAAGATTGTGCGTTTCCTTGTAGTCTGCGAGGGAGAACGCACCGAACCTAATTATTTCAAGGAGCTTGTTAAAGACCGCTATTCAGAGGTACGTTCCGAAGAAATTGTAGGCGAAGGTCGTTCAACCTGCGCACTGGTAAAACGTGCTGCCGACATCAAGACACAGCTTGAACGCCAAAGGCAACTACCTTTCGACCGCGTTTGGGTAGTGTTTGACAAAGACGACTTTAATGATTTCAATGAAGCCATTCAGCTTGCATCAAGAAAAGGGATTTATCCGGCGTGGACTAACGAGGCGTTTGAGCTGTGGTATCTGTTGCATTTTGTCTATCTTGATGCCGCAATCTCCCGTGCAGACTACATAACCAAACTCGAAAACGAGATCCGTAAACATGACGGATATGCGAATTTCAAATACACGAAGAATGACCCTGGAATATATGCTTTGCTCCAAGCAATCGGCAATGAGAATCAGGCAAAGATAAACGCACAGAAATTGCGTAAATTCTTTGAACACTCTTTTGATTACAAAAGTCACAAGCCATGCACTACTGTTGATGTATTGGTTGATGAGCTTGAACACCCCGAAAGCATATTGCCCACGTTAGAATAGTCGGCTTAACGTAGATTTAACTATTGTGGTTAAATTTCTTAAAATGAACCTTTAAGGTTGGAATAGTGCCAAATATTCACTAATTTTGTAATAGGGTTTGGAAGCGTCCAAATCAGAGCAAGAAGAACAGTGTGCGCAGCAGTGCCAACATTCGTTACTAACTCGTTACTATTAAAATTTCGTCAATTATAACTAATTGATATAGCTATATTTGGAGCGTCAGGAACAAGTCCCTCCAGCTCCACTTAGCGGGTCGGACAGATTGCTGCAATCGAGTTGCAGCGAGCTAAAGGTTCCGGCCAACAAAAGTCTAAACAAGACTAAAACGCAGAATTTCAATCAATTCTGCGTTTTTTTCGTGCCTAAAATGACGACTCAGGACCGTCATCGGACAGAAAAAAGACCGCTACGGACAGCCATTCGTTACCAACTCGTTCCCACTTTTTTTAAAATCCAAAATGGTAACGGTTGGGTAACGATTAGTGCTGCATAAAACATAGTATCAATGGGTTACGAGAACCTAACTCGGACGTAAGTCGGAAAAAGTCGGTCAAAAACAGGACATCGTTATGAGTTGTAGAACCTTGCGCATAGTGCTGTTATGATGATGGAGGATAAAAGGTTCCACCATTCAACCGAGCCATCCACAATGCGAACTGCTCGGTCAATCACGATCAATCATGACATGATAGTCAGCGTCAACCATATATTCCGTTTTACTCGATTGCTCAGCATAATATTTCTATATTGGGATTGATAGATTTAAGTTGTGTCATGAATCCATCGCGATCTTTAGGGGAGATTTCAATCGGAGCAAAGCTTTTCAACTGCATCTAACATTTGAAAAGGGACCCGGGTAGAGCAATTGAAAAGGGACCCACCCCATGGGTAAGTTCAACCGGATATCGTTGATTAGAAAGAACGACATCAACGATTCCACAAAATGCTACACATGGAGGAAAAAACATCCATTATTCTGTCTCATCGCCGCGAGGGGATGAGCATCCGCGAGATAGCGCGCCGCAACGGCATGAGCCGCAAGACCGTGCGCAAGTATCTGCGCGAGTTCGAGAGAGAGGCCGGCCCGTCACCGACAGAGCGGGAGGTTGACGATTATCTGCTGACCAGGCCGAAGTATGACAGCAGCGGACGCGTCAGGCGTGTTGTGACCGATGATGTCCGCCGTCGCATCGATGGTTTTATCGCCCGCAACCGGGAGAACGTCGCTGCCGGATTGCACAAGCAGCAGATGCGCAAGCTCGATATGTGGCGACGTCTTCAGGACGATGGCGTGCGTATCGCCTATTCCACAGTATGTCAGTATGTCCGTGCGCTGGAGGCAGCGCCGAAGTCGCAAGAAAAGCCTGCAAAGGCATATATCCGTCAGGACTATGAGCCTGGATTCCGTTGCGAGTTCGACTGGGGCGTGCTTACCCTGTGGATCGGTGGAGTCAGGACTCGCCTTCACATGGCGGTATTCACCCTCGACCACAGCAATATGCGCAAGGCATATCTGTTTTCGCGCGAAGATACCCTGGCTCTTATGGAAGCCCACCGCAACTGCTTCCGGGAGTTGGGGGGCACCCCGCGCGTGATGGCCTATGACAACATGCGTACCGCCGTAAAGAAGTTCCTCGGGCGCGACCGCGAGCACACGGATGCGCTGCTGCGCATGGAGGTACACTACTGTTTCACACCCCATTTCTGCAACCCTCGCTCGGGATGGGAAAAAGGCAAGGTGGAACGTTCGGTGGAATATATCCGGCGTCGTGCATTCTCGTTCGAGGTCCGGTTTGACTCCCTGGATGCCGCGCAGACGCATCTGGCGGCAGTCTGCGACAGGCTCAACACAGAGGCGTCCAACATGTCGGCGGAAGAAAAACGCCTGCGCATACAGGCCGATCTGGCGGCGCTACGTCCGTTGGACCACGGTGACATCGGCTGCTTCGAGCAGCGGCTGTACCGCGTCGGAAAGTATTCAACGATAACCGTTGACGGAGTGCACTACTCTGTGCCCGACCGTCTGGTGGGCTCGCAGGTGGCGGTAAAGCTGTATTCCGAGCGCATCGTGGTGCTTTACGGACGCGACAAGGTGGCCAATCATGCCCGAAGCCGACGCTCCGGCGACTGGGTCATCGACCTGATGCATTATCTGGGTACATTCCTGCGCAAACCGGCCGCTCTGGGGCGGTCTGTGGCTCTGCAACAGGTACATCCGTCGGTGGCGGCGCTTTACCGCGAACACTTCCGCGAGTCTCCGCGAAGCTTCATAGAACTGCTTGTGTTCACCCGCGACAACAATCTGGCATACACTGACATCGTCCGTGCCGCCACAAGTCTTTCGTCCCGCGGGCTCCAGCGCCTCTCATCTGAACAGATACAGGCTCAGATGATCTCGGCGGAAGGACATATGCAGTCAACCGCCGATATCGCGGCAACGAACGTTCCCGACCCGCAACAGGCTGAAATAGAAAGTTCGGCAAGCCATACCCTTGACATGCTTTCATCATTTATGGAATATACCCGCGCATCGCAGGCAGACTGAATACCCCCCCAAAAAACAACCAATACACTGAATGACAATGACAGACATACATGAAACAGACCGTGACGGACTTCGGGAGCTCATTCGCTCATGCGCTTTCGACCTTAAACTCCCGCTTGTGCGGCGCGACATCGACCTGCTTATACAGCAGAGCGCCGACGAACAATGGAACCTATGGCGGTTTACAGCCGAACTGCTCCGGCGCGAAAAAGAGAACCGCTCTGAAAACCAGCGCCGTCACCGCATCAAAAACGCAGGGTTCCCGCAACTTCGCTATCTTAACGAAATCGACACCGACGCTCTGCCCGCCGATGCCCGGAAAGCGCTCCCGACACTCGAGACACTCGACTTCATCAAAAACGGACGCAACCTCATTCTATACGGCAATCCCGGAACAGGCAAGACTCATCTGGCGACAGCTCTCGGTATCGCCGCATGTAATGCCGGACACTCGGTGCTGTTCACATCCGTGCCAAGACTGCTCACGCAGATACGCGAGTGCCGCAACGCTTTGACACTCCGGTCGCTGGAAAACAAGTTCGAGAGATACGACATGGTCATCTGTGATGAGTTCGGATACGTCTCCTGCGACAAGGCCGGCGCAGAGATGCTCTTTAACCATCTCTCCCTCCGCACCGACAAGAAGACGACCGTCGTCACAACCAATCTCGCCTTCAACCGCTGGAACGAGATTATTGACGACAAAGTACTGGTCACCGCAATGGTAGACCGCCTGACCCACAAGGCTATACTGCTTAACATGACAGGCAAATCATACCGCATGAAAGAAACTCAGGAAATGATGACTCAACAAATATAATTATCTTTGCATCCCCATCCCGGGTGGTCCCCTTTTCAAATGCTATCCGGGTCCCTTTTCAAATGTTAGATACATACCGCATGAAAGAAACTCAGGAAATGATGACTCAACAAATATAATTATCTTTGCATCCCCATCCCGGGTGGTCCCCTTTTCAAATGCTATCCGGGTCCCTTTTCAAATGTTAGATACATCTATGTCCTGAAGTCTGCCGTTCAGTTCGAGAATCTTGGCAGACCTGCCATTGGCACGTCCTCTTTTGGTGTCCCAAACTTTAGGATCTACATAAAGTTTGGATGTTAGCTGTTCAATTTCTCCATCTATGGAAATCCTTATCATAATGGCAGAGGTGCCATCCTTGTTGACATGGTTCCCACGGAGATAGAACAGGACTTTGAATGTGTTCTTTTTCATTTTTTCCGATGGATTTTGTGGTCTTGGCAGAAGGTTTTTTGTGCCTTCTACAATCAAAACCTGTTAAACAAGATTTTGCTTAGACACACCTTGGCCAATAGCGGACGAATAGCGGACATTGCCGAAATTCGCCTTGAAAACCATTCGGAAAAGGAAAGAATTGAAGTGAAATAACAGACTGGATTCCTTTGTGACTATACCATCGTTTCAAGATCGTCCGGAATTGTCCGATATTGACCGTGATTTTCCGGGTTGCGTCCGAGTTAGCCTTTTGTAAGCAATTGAACATCGGTCAATTACGGGCGTTTTAGTTACACATTCGTTACACAAGCCCATACCGGGATTTCGTGTAACGAGTATGTAACGAATGAGCGTCCGTAACGGTCTTTTTTCTGTCCGACATCTGTCCTGAATAGATATTTTTAGGCACGAAAAAACCGCAGAATTGATTGAAATTCTGCGGTTTAGTCTTGTTTAGACTTTTGTTGGCCGGAATCTGTCCGACCCGCTAAGTGGAGCTGGAGGGGATTGAACCCTCGTCCAAACGTGGAACTAATGAGCTTTCTACATGCTTATTCGCGACTTGGTTGTAGGGCTGTGACAGGATCGCGACCACCAATCGCAGCCTTAGCCTTTAAGATTTCAGCGCCGGCTCAAGGCAGGCCATCGCCTATTCCCGATTTAACTGCACCGCCATGTCGATCCGTCTCGGAAAAAGGACAATCGGGCGATGTCTCGTCCTCCGCAACTGTTGCGGGGATAAAGCTAATCTACTATACTTCAATTAGGCAGCGAGAGCGTAGTTGTTTTCGCCATTTAAATTTTTGATGTCTCTGATTAAAGAGCGTGGGCATCATCGCTCTGCATGCTTACACACCACCTCTACACGCTGTCAAAGCCAGTCAGCCCCTTGGTTGTGATGTAAAATCGAGCAAAGATAGTGTTTTGCAGCCGAATGTGAAAGAAATTTGTGGAAAAACACTCGTAGAGCAAGCGCTTTTTAACAAAAATAAAGTTTTAGTTAAGTAAATGCTATGATTTAGGGCTAATGTTTGTATATTTGCAATGGAAGAAATACTATAATATATTTATGAAAAAGTTTTTTGCAATGTGCGCGCTGCTGATTACATCGACGGCTGTGGCGCGAGGCGATTCGGGTTGGCTTATGGTCACTGATGCAGGAATGCGTATTCCGATGGAACATGTAGGTATGCTTGTTGTCGCGGATAATGCCATGACATTTTCTGTAATTCGCACAGTCGGAGAGGCTGTGAGCGGAGTCACTTCAGTCACGTTTTCCTACGACCCATCTTCATCTGGTATCACTGAAGTAAGCGCAACTGAAGTTGGCATTCTTCCCGATGCTGTGTCGTCGACAGTTACGCTTATGGGCTGCAGGGGGCGTCAGTTTACTGTGTGTGACATGTCGGGACGTATCTATATTTCGGCTGTAATTGCCAACGATTCAGAAACGGTGGATGTTTCCGCTCTGTCTGGTGGCATCTATGTGCTTAGTGTCTGTGAGAGCTCTGTTAAATTCATTAAAAGATAAAGTCATGAAAAAGACTGTATTGTTATCGCTGGCTGTCATGGCTTCGTATATTTTGGCAGAAGCCCAGTTTGTAGTTACTCCCAAGGTGGGTGCGCCGGTCGAGGTGTCTGGCAGTGTTTCGTTTTCGGCCAATGCCGACAACACATCGTGGTCTATAGGGGAGAGTTATGATTCGTCGTTGGATTTGTCGCAGATTGCGTCTATTTCGCTCGCCGAAGGTGAGAACAAGGCCAAGCCTGGCGACTTTTTCTATTCCGACGGCACATGGTCGACCACCCTCGATGTTTCGAAAACGCCAATCGGCGTAGTGTTTTATATTGGCGACCCTACCGAACACGATGCCGCGCTGCGTGCTGCGCACCCTGAGTGTGTGCATGGTCTCGTTGTCGGTCTTAAACAGAAAAAATGTGAATGGCAGGATTACTATTCCGACTTCGATGATGAGGTGGGGATGTCGGTCGGCGAATGGATTGAGGAAAATACCGATTATGTGTCGATTGCCACCAGATCGGAGGCTCTTAACAGTGTTTTCAATCAGATAATGGGCTACAACAACACCTGCGGCATAGATGCTTTCAATGATGAGTATGGCTGGGATTATGAGGTGCTCGTCGGGTCGGAACTGTCTGCGGTAGCTACCGGCGCTGAGGCTCCTGTTTCCACGAGTGGATGGTATGTTCCGTCGGTCAAAGAAGTGTCGTTGCTATGTTCCGGCGATTTGGGCGAGAATATCGGCGATCTTGGCTATGGAGATGTGCCTGACACAGCAAATGCTGTGCTTATAAATGAACGGCTTGCGCAAATATCCGGCGCAGTGTCATTGTCGGGAGTATATTGGTCGAGTACGGAATATTCCGTTACCCAGGCCCATAGCGTGCAGTTCAGCAATGGTTTGGTGATGCAGACCAGTAAGGGCGGCAGCAATAATCTGCGTCCTGTGCTTGCATTTTAAGCATGCTCTGAGCATCTATAGAATAATATATATTGTAACCCCGATTGCGTATGTTGTGCATGCGCAATCGGGGTTTGGTTCGTATAGATACATGAATATTTGGTTATGTCGCTGGGAGTGCTGTCAGAAATTGTATCCGAGAGATACCTCGAAATAGTTTTCGTAAAGGGTAGAGTACTTTATATCGCTCATGTTGAGTATGCCGATTCCACCGCCGACTCCGAGATAGTAGTGGTCATAGGATAGGCCTGCACCGAATTTCCAGTTGCAGTTGCAGCGATGCATCGATATGATTGCATTATCGCCGTAGGCCGACGGGGCTGCATGCAGTTCCTGGTTGGCTACGCTTACGGTCATATATTGGTCGTTGGAGAATCCTACGTCAAGTTCCGGGCCGGTAAATACGCTTACCTTTATGTCGGGAGTGAAGTCGAAGTGGTAGCCAAACATCAATGGCACTCTGAATCCGAATTTGCGCATGGATGCATGCTCCACGTCGAACAGGGCTCCATCGGTGTCTACCATGCTGCCCATCGCTTTTATTGACTCGGTGTTGTAATAGAGGGTGAGACCCGGCTCGATATAGAGATTGGCAACCATCGGCACATTGTATATTAAGCCGACACCTACGCCTGAGCCCTTGCCGAGCAGACCGATTTTGCCTACGTTGTCGAATTTCATGTCGCCGGGACACTTTAGGTTATACATGGCTCGTATGCCGAAGTATGCCTCATTGTCGGGGTTGTTGAAGATGGTGCTTTGGGCGCTTGCGCCGGCAATGGTGGCGGCTGTGAGTGCTGCCGTCAGTAGTAGCTTCTTCATAATTGATGTATGGATGTTTTATTATACGGTTGGATTATTATAACAATGCGTAGGGCGTATTTGCTCGCTTTGTGCTGATATTTGTGGGTGTGGCATATTGATGCGAATGATTCAAAACTCAGATTGATAATAAGATAGCTGAGTATTACTGAATAATTAACATTTTTTCACGTGCATAAATTTGCATCGAATGGAAAAAACAGCTAACTTTGCACTCGCAAAACAGAAATATCGCGGGATGGAGCAGTGGTAGCTCGTTGGGCTCATAACCCAAAGGTCGCAGGTTCGAGTCCTGCTCCCGCCACTAAGATGACAGCCCCGAAGGCAATAGCCTCCGGGGCTGTTAATATGTACGGGCATTTTATTGCCTATGAATGCGGAAAGCATTAACTTTGCATAAATAATTTATACAAGATATAGATGGGCTTTTTCAATTTCTTCTCAAAAGAGAAAAAGGAGACTCTCGACAAAGGGCTTGAACGCACCAAGCAGGGGGTGTTCTCAAAGTTGGCACGTGCCATAGCCGGCAAATCAAAAATCGACGACGAGATTCTCGACAATCTCGAAGAGGTGTTCATAACCTCTGATGTAGGCGTGGAGACCACGCTTAAGATTATCGAGCGTATCGAGAAACGTGTAGCCCGCGACAAATATGTCAACTCTTCGGAGCTCAATTCGCTGCTTTGTGAGGAAATCACCGATCTTCTTGCAGAAAACAACAACGAATCGTCGTTGCCCGACTTTACTGTCCCTGCCGACCACCAGCCTCATGTGATAATGGTAGTAGGCGTAAACGGTGTGGGCAAGACCACTACTATAGGAAAACTCGCCTCACAGTTCAAGAAAGCCGGCAATAAGGTGGTGCTTGGTGCCGCCGATACATTCCGTGCCGCCGCCATCGAGCAACTTGACGTATGGGGTGAGCGTGCCGGAGTGCCCGTAATCAAGCAGAAACTTGGCAGCGACCCTGCATCCGTGGCCTACGACACCCTGCAAAGTGCCAAGGCTACCGGAGCCAATGTCGTAATAATCGACACCGCCGGCCGTCTGCATAACAAAAAAGGGCTCATGGACGAGCTTACCAAGATACGCAATGTGATGCAGAAAGTAGTGCCCGACGCACCCCACGAGGTGCTCCTTGTGCTTGATGGCTCTACCGGACAGAATGCTTTCGAGCAGGCTCGCCAGTTTGTGGCCGCTACTTCGGTCAACGAACTGGCCATAACCAAGCTCGATGGTACAGCCAAGGGCGGCGTTGTAATCGGCATAAGCGACCAGTTCCGCATCCCGGTAAAATATATAGGCCTTGGAGAGGGCATTGACGACCTGCAGGTTTTCCATAAGAAAGAATTTGTAGAGTCGCTCTTCGGCAATGCCGGATGACATACCGCGTGTATCCATTAATGAGAAAGTCCATTTCACCACGGTGTAAGAAATGACATCTGCAAAAAAAAGAATTGATGTAGTGACGCTCGGTTGCTCCAAGAATCTTGTCGATTCCGAGCGACTGCTGGCGATGTTGCGCCGCAACGGATTCACACCACGCCACGACCCGCCTGAAGGGAGTAGCCCGGCGCCTGTTGTGGTAATCAACACTTGCGGTTTTATCGGCGATGCCAAAGAAGAATCGGTCAATACCATTCTTGAATATGTACAGGCAAAGACCGAGGGCCGGCTTCGGCGACTATTCGTTATGGGCTGCCTGTCGGAACGTTACCGCGACGAGTTGAGGGCCGAGATTCCCGAGGTTGACGAATGGTTCGGTAAATTTGACTGGGCCGGAGTGATTACGCGTCTCAACGGCGAGTGTCCTGCGGTGTCGAGCTACGACCGTCTTATCACCACGCCCTCTCACCATGCCTACATAAAGATAGCCGAGGGCTGCAACCGCTTCTGTGCGTTCTGCGCTATTCCATTGATTACAGGGCGGTTCAAGTCGCGCCCTGTCGACGAGATACTCAGCGAGGTCAGCGACCTTGTGGCCCGCGGGGTCAAGGAATTCAACGTAATAGCCCAGGACCTTTCGAGCTACGGAACCGATTTTCCCGAGGGGCGTATGGCTCTTCCCGAACTAATCGACCGCATGGCCGATATCCCCGGAGTGGAGTGGATAAGGCTTCATTACGCATATCCCGCACAGTTCCCTATGGAGATAGCCGATGTGATGGCGCGCCGTAAGAATGTATGCAGCTATCTTGATATAGCCTTGCAGCATATCAGCGACAATGTGCTTGCCAATATGCGACGACATATCGATGGCAAGGCCACACGTGAGCTTCTCGACGAGTTGCGCCGCCGTGTGCCGGGCATACATATACGCACCACTCTTATGGTGGGTTTCCCGGGAGAGGGTGAAGCCGAATTCGAGGAACTGCTTGATTTTGTCAGAGAGCAGCGCTTTGAACGCATGGGTGCATTCGCCTACTGCGAGGAGGATGACACATATGCTGCCCGTAATTTCTCCGATTCTATACCACCCGAAGTCAAGGAAGAGCGTCTGTCGAGGCTTATGGCCATACAGGAAGAGATTGCCTACCGGAGCAATGCCTCCAAGGTCGGACGCACACTTCGCGTTGTCATCGACAGGGAGGATGCCGACTACTATATAGGCCGCACGGAGTGGGATTCGCCCGAGGTCGACCCGGAGGTACTTGTCAAAAAAACGTGTACCCTTCATCCCGGTGAATTTGTCGATGTTACTGTAAACGAGGCTCTTCCTTTCGAATTGATAGCAACCCCCAATGTCTGATTCTATTAGAGGGCGTTTTTTGTCTCAGAATGCATACCACGGTTAAATTATCAATTGAATTACATGATTATAACCTCTCGTGACATCAGCCCTTTAGTTTCGCATCTTTGGATGTGTTTCGCCTTTTGATACAGTCGCATAGCCCGCTATGCTACAGAATCCGCAAGGCAAAATGCATCTCAAATCTGCGAACCCGAAAATAACTTTTGTTATGAAACACCCTCTTAAAGAATCGGTAGGCAACGCATTGCGCCGCCGTGTTCCGATGGCTCTGTACGCATTTCCCGGAATCGATGAGCCTTACTGTTTCTTTGAAGCTGCCACTGTTGGCACTCTTAACGATGATGAGCATGATTTCGGCTTTTTTTATGCTCCGTTTATCAACAAAGGTGAGGCTCCGCGCATTATCATTCCTTGCGACAATACCGATTCTATGTCCGTAGACTCTGTCGGAGACATTCGATTCCCGGTTTCTACAGAGTTTGGCTTGTACAAGGAGCATGTATCCGCTATTGCAGCGCACCATATGGCACAATCCGGCGGCAAGACTGTGTATGCGCGTCGCATATCCGATCCGGAGGCTGTTGTCGACTGGCCCTCGATGGCTTTCGACTATTTTTCCGCTTTCCCCGACACATTCAGGTTCATGTTTGCCACCCCTGATGCCGGGTGCTGGCTTGGTGCCAGTCCCGAACTCTTGATTCGCCGCGACGCCGGCAGTTCGCTCCTTACCACAATGGCTCTCGCCGGCACTTTACGCGACAATACTTCGGAGTGGGATGAGAAAAATATAGAGGAGCATGACTATGTGACACGTTTCATACTTGATGTTTTCGCCTCGTTAGGAATAGAGGCGGCTGTATCCGGAGCCGAAGATGTGCGGTTCGGCTCCATACGCCATCTGTGCCATCGCATTACCGCACACTATTCCGGGCCAATTATCCCATTGCTTAACGCATTGAGCCCTACGCCGGCTCTTTCCGGCTCTCCTCGCGCCGAGGCCATTGATATGATTTCCTTACTTGAGGGTCACCGCAGTCTGTATGGGGGATATGTCGGTGTCAATTCTCCGTCAGGCATTCGTGCGTTTGTCAATTTGCGCAGTATGAATTTCAATCACAAAGGAGGATATTGCCTGTATGCCGGAGGCGGCATCACTTCATTGTCGCAACCATCCGACGAATGGCTTGAGACCGAGGCCAAAAGTGCTGTCCTGCGCCGGTGCATATCGGCTCATACCATAAATCCATCATCTGCATATCCGAATCCGGTCTATGAAACTCCCTCATGATCCTGGTCGAGCGTCATATATACTGCTCGTATCTCTCGCTATCGTGTTTCTTGTCTCCCTGTTGCCTTTAGGGAGACTGTCGGGTGGCGTTCTGCGCGATTTTTCGTTAATCGACGATATCTTGTCAGAGCAGCATCGTGCCGCCGGCACCGACATCATTGAGGATGAGGCTCCAGTCGACAGTGCGCTTACAGCCATGCAGCGCGAACTTGAGGCCGAGGAGAAAGCCGCGTCAGCTGATGCATATACCCTGACCATCCGCGACGATGAGTATATTGATTCGGTTTTACCCGCCGATACGGCCTCGGTAGAAGTACAGGAAAATTCTCCCGCACCAACTGTTATGCCTCAGCCTATTGATCCGCGACGCGACGGCTATGTCGCAATCGAAGATTACACCCCCGGCGGAACAGGAATATCGCGCCTACGCAATGCTTTTTCGCAAAGTCGTGAGCGCTGTGTGCGGGTTGCCTTCGTCGGTGATTCCTATATAGAGGGTGACATATTTACTCAGGATGTACGTTCGCAGCTTCAGGATATCTATGGCGGCGCCGGAGTGGGGTATGTCAACATGTATAGCGAATTTCCCGGCTTCCGTCGCTCTGTGCGCCAGAGCGGTAGCGGGTGGAATGTACGCGTAGCAGGGCGCAAGGGATTTATGCGCCGGTATGCTTGGCTTAGCGAGCAGTATTCTGTGGTAAAAGCCGGAGAGGCAGCTTCCGCAAGTTATTCAGGTGTTAAGAAGGTGGCGCATGCATCGGCATGGTCACGTTCTACGATAGCATTCTGGGCCCCAGCAGGGGGCACCGTAAGGTTGCGCGCAAACGGCGGTGCTTGGGATACACATACGATGGATGCGTCTGAAGGTGTCCGCACTCTCAGTGTCGACAGTGCTTCAGTACGGTCGTTCGAAGTCAGTGTGCCTGCAGGAAGTGATGTCACCGCTCTCGGTGTATGGCTTGACTCGTATTGCGGCGTTGCAGTCGATTGTATGTCGTCGCGCGGCTTCTCAGGAGTTACGCTTCGCGATATTTCTCCCGAAGTGTGCCGAGCGCTCACCGATGCCGGCCTGGGCTACGACTTTATTGTGCTTGAATTCGGCATCAACGCCATGTCAGCTGGCCAGACCGATTATACTTCCTATGGAAAACTCATGGCCAAGGTCGTAGAGCATATCCGTAATTGTTATCCCAATGCCGTGATAATGCTTATGGGTATCGGCGACCGCGGACAAAAACAGGGCGCGGAAGTCCGCTCTATGCCGTCGGCTGTACATATGGTGGATGCACAGCGCCAGGTGGCGCGCGCAACCGGCATTCTGTTTTGGGATACCAGAGAGGCCATGGGAGGCGACGGTGCCATTGTGTCGTGGGCAGGAGCATCACCGCCGCGTGCCAACAAGGACTATATCCACCTCAATCACCATGGTGGTGCGGTACTTGCAACTGAATTTGTAAAATCACTTAAAAATGCACTCAATCCTTAAATATATATTATGTGTGGCTGTAGCAGTCTCGGCCGGATATTTGCCGGGGGGCGCACAGCAGCTCTCGTCGGAGACATCCGACGATGATGCGGACATCCGCATCAATCCTGAAGTCGATTACAGGCAGACAGTCGACGACGAGGAAAAAATCGAGATACCGTCTTTTATAAAAAGAGACGCCGACACCATACGTATGAATGGCGCCGACTGGAGTGTGTTGCGTCACAGGCTTGCCCATGCCGATTCCTCGCGTGTCAGTATTGTGCATATAGGCGATTCTCATCTGCAGGCTGACATGGCGACCTCGGTTGTGCGCCGCCGGTTGCAGTCGGTATATGGCGATGCCGGACGCGGACTTGTGACTCCATTGAAGATGGCCGGTACAAATGAGCCGAGAGATTATGCCCTTAAGGGTATTGACGGGGTGTGGGTGTCGTCAAAACTTATGAAGCGTCCATGGGCTACCCGTATGGGATTTACCGGAGTATCCGCCACGCCAATGTCGGGAAAAGGTGTGATAGAGGTGTCCACACTGTCGCGTAACGATACTCCGCAATTATTTGACCGAATAGTGCTCTTCCACAGTGCACAACCGGAAATAGAACCCTCGGTACCGTTCGTGGCCGATGCGGTGAATGGCGATTCACTCATGTCGGTTGTGACTCTTCCCAAGCCGGTGTCTATTATTGGTCTGGATATCGAGCTCCCTGCTGAGGAGGCTGTATACGGTATGTCGCTCGAACGTGAGATACCGGGCGGTTTGCTTTACCATGTTATCGGTAATAACGGAGCGGCCTATACGAGCTATAATGGCATAGATGGCTTCGGCTCCGGTGTCGCTCTTCTGGAGCCATCTCTCATTGTGGTAAGTCTTGGCGCCAACGAGGCATTCTGCCGTATGACAGCCGATGAGATGTACAGCTCCATCGGAGTGATGGTAAGGAATCTTCAGATGGAATGTCCCGGGGCGCAGATTCTACTCACTACGCCGATGGAATGTCAGCGCTCTACTATGGTGAGAAGGAAAGGACGCCGCAGGCGTGTGCGCTCTTACTCCGTTAATCCGCGTGTATCAGCAATGCGCGAGGTAATATTGCGTTACGGTCGTGACCACGGCATACCTACATATGATTTCTATGAAGTGGCCGGAGGCGCAGGCGCGTCGGCAAAATGGATTTCCGACGGCATGATGGCCCGCGACCGCATCCATAATTCCGCAAAAGGCTACAGTGTGCAGGGCGAGTTGCTTTACGAGGCCCTGAGAAAAGCATTTTCGGCTGAGTAGAGCTTATAAAAAAGTTTACAGATAAATCTCCTACACGAAAACAATGTCACAGCTTGAGATTGTCACACCGCTTCATCATATATGGGAAGTAATATCGTCGTGGATAGATACCGAGCGACTGCGTGCGGTAATGCTCTTTGATCCGGTCAATCCTCTGCTATTCAATACCGGTCTGTTCCTTCTGCTGGCAGTGGCGTTTTTCTTCCTCTACCGGCTGCTCAGCCGATGGTCGGGAGCAAGAATGGTATGTATCATACTCTTCTCGCTGTATTTCTATTATAAATCAAGCGCCGAGTGCTGTTTCATACTGCTTGGCGTATGCCTGTCCGACTATCTGCTCGGAATCATTCTTGGCAATGTGCGCAACCGCATTTTGCGTCGTTGCATAGTGGCCGTTAATGTGATAGTCAATATAGGCATGCTGGTTTATTTCAAGTATCTCAATCTTATATTCTCCACATTCGCTTCGATAGGTGGCACTGATTTTGATGCCCTCGACATAATTCTCCCTGCCGGCATATCATTTTTTACTTTCCGCTCGATAAGCTATATCGTGGATATATACCGCGGCACATTGCGTCCCGCTACCAATCTGCTCGACTATATATTTTTCCTCACATTCTTTCCTCCGTTGCTGGCCGGGCCGGTTGTGAGAGCAGCCGACATGTTACCGCAGATTAAGCGTCGTCCGGTGGCCACACGCGCCATGGTCGGGGCCGGTCTGTTTCTTATCATATGCGGCCTGATAAAAAAAGTCATTGTCGCCGATTATATCAGCGGCAATTTTGTCGACCGTGTGTTTGACAATCCAGCCTTGTATACCGGTCTGGAGAATCTGCTTGCTTTATATGGGTTCACTCTACAGTTGTATTGCGATTTCTCGGGTTATTCGGATATGGCTATCGGACTGGCCCTGTTGCTGGGATTCTCATTTAAGGACAATTTCAATGCTCCGTTTAAGTCGCAGAGTCCCACGGAATGGTGGCGTCGGTGGCATATATCTCTGTCGACATGGCTGCGCGATTATCTGTATATTCCTATGGGAGGCAGCCGTTGCTCCGTAAAGCGCTCTTATGCCAACCAGTTCAATACGATGCTGCTCGGAGGTCTGTGGCACGGAGCATCGTGGATGTATATCATCTGGGGCGCCTGGAACGGTATCCTTCTGGTCGTACACAAAGCCCTGCGCAAGGCGTTTCCCGCTCCTCCCGGTGTAAGACGCGACCAGTGGTGGCGGCGTGTGGCCAATATATTCCTTACATTCAATCTGATGGCTGTCGGATTCATGTTCTTCCGTGCGCGCTCAATGGAGCATGTCGGGCAGATGGTCGGACAGATATTCACAAATTTCCATGTGTCGGTGGCTCCACAGCTCATCGAGGGATACCTTGCTGTAATGCTCCTGATGCTTGCCGGCTATCTGATGCATTTTGCACCGCGCCGCTGGTCGGATACTCTCCGC
Source organism: Muribaculum intestinale (assembly GCF_002201515.1). Classification (NCBI taxonomy): domain Bacteria; kingdom Pseudomonadati; phylum Bacteroidota; class Bacteroidia; order Bacteroidales; family Muribaculaceae; genus Muribaculum; species Muribaculum intestinale. Next base: position 128,868 of record NZ_CP021421.1, on the reverse strand, counting down.
GACCACTATATTGCTCTTAGGCCGATATGGCAGGCGGTGATTCTCGCTATCGTGCTTCTGGTTATTATACAGGTGCGCTCGTCGCGTATAGTTCCTTTCATATATCTACAGTATTAGGCGTTTAGCCTAAATAAATTGATATCGATACGGGCTTATATCAATTTAATTATTAAATTTGCATCAAGGTTATAGACTGCCCGCGATTGTCGGGTTGTACGACCATTATATAATAAAAATCGACACTATTTATTCTATACTATTTATATGGAAAAGAGATTACGTATAGCCGTGCAGTCAAAAGGTCGCCTGTATGATGAGACAATGGCGCTGTTTGCCGAAGCCGGAATCAAACTGACAGCTGTCAAGCGCACGTTGCTTGTGCCCTCTCGAAATTTCCCTGTTGAATTTCTGTTTCTGCGTGATGATGATATCCCCGGCACTGTAGCTGACGGGACTGCCGATCTCGGCATTGTCGGGCTCAATGAAGTGCTCGAAAAGGGGAGTGCTGTCGACGTGGTCAAGGAGCTTGGTTTCAGTCGTTGCCGCCTTTCGCTCGCGATACCACAGCATATTGAGTATAATGGACTCCAATGGTTCAACGGACGCAGGATTGCTACATCATATCCTGTAATACTGCGCAAATTCCTAAACGAAAACGGTATACGCGCGGATATTCATGTCATTAGCGGCTCTGTGGAGATTGCTCCCGGTATCGGTCTGGCCGACGCTATTTTCGATATCGTTTCTTCCGGTTCAACTCTTGTCAGCAACAATCTTGAGGAAGTACACTCCGTAGTTGAGTCGCAGGCTGTGCTGATAAAGGGCGCGGGCGTTACATTGTCAGACGACAAGGCCGCGATTCTTGACGAGTTGCTGTTCCGATTTGAGGCAGTAAAAGCTGCCGAAGGCCGTAAATACATACTTATGAATGTGCCCCGACAGAAACTCGACGAGGTGCTTGCTATCTTGCCCGGCATGAAGAGTCCTACTGTGTTGCCTTTGGCCAATGCCGACTGGTGTTCTGTCCACTCGGTGCTTGACGAGAAGATGTTCTGGCAGATTGTAAGCCGACTGAAATCGGCTGGAGCCGAGGGAATACTTGCGCTCGACATAGAGAAAATGATACTCTGAGATATGGAAATACTGCGTTATCCCGACCGGCACGAATGGTCCCGGCTCACCGCAAGGGCCATGGCATCACAGGCGTCGCAGGTAGCTGCGACTGTCCGTTCCATTATGGACGATGTGGCTTCGCGTGGCGATGAGGCGCTACGTGAGTATGAATTGCGGTTCACAGGCTCTTCTTTGTCTGATTTCGCTGTAAGCGACGAAGAGATTGAGCGTGCGTCCTCATTGCTGTCGCCCGCTCTTCGACATGCTATAGAGAGTGCCGCACAGAATATCGCCGATTTCCATCGTGCCGAGATACCCTCGCCGGTGACGGTCGAGACTCAGCCGGGGGTAATATGCATGCAGCGGCCTGTGGCAATAGAGCGTGTCGGGCTATATATACCGGGTGGCAACTCGCCGTTGTTTTCCACAGTTCTGATGCTTGCGGTTCCGGCCGTCATAGCCGGCTGTCCCTATATAGAATTGTGTACACCTGCCGGATCGGATGGTAATATACATCTCGCCATACTCTATGCCGCCAAAGTGGCCGGGGTAGGGCGTATATTCCGCACGGGGGGCGCGCAGGCCATTGCCGCCATGACTTTCGGCACTGAAAGTATTCCGCGTGTCGACAAGATTTTCGGCCCCGGCAACCGCTATGTGATGGAAGCAAAGCAGCAGGCAACTCTGCACGGATGCGCTATCGACATGCCGGCCGGGCCCTCGGAGGTGCTTGTCATCGCCGACAGCAATGCCAATCCGACTTTTGTCGCCTCCGACTTTCTGTCGCAGGCCGAGCACGGGCCCGACAGCCAGTCGATATTGCTTACGACATCAGAGAAGTTGCTCGACATCCTCCCCGGCGTAATAGATGAGATGCTGGACGCTCTGCCGCGGCGCGACATGATGTTGCACTCGCTTGACCACAGCCGTCTCATTCTTATGCACGACGATGACGAGATGATGGAGTTCAGCAATCAGTATGCTCCGGAGCATCTGATTCTCAATCATCGCGACGCCGACCGTCTATGCGGAAATGTGCGCAATGCCGGTTCGGTATTTATCGGTCCATGGTCGCCCGAGAGTGCCGGTGACTATGCGTCGGGCACTAATCACACGCTTCCGACATCCGGTTACGCGCGCGCCTACAGTGGCGTGAATATTGATAGCTTCATGAAGAAAATCACTTTTCAGAAGCTGACCGCAGATGGTATCGCCACCCTTGCACCTGTCGTAGTCGCCATGGCCGAGGCCGAGAGCCTTGACGCGCATGCACTCGCTGCAAAAGTGCGTACTTCGGCCGGGAACCAGATACTTCAATAACATAACAGAACCATACATGACACTCCAACAGCTTGTCCGTCCCAACATATTGGCCATGCAGCCTTATACCTGTGCACGCAACGAATACTCAGGCGAGGCACGTGCATGGCTCGATGCCAATGAAAACAGCATGATTTCAGGACTCAACCGTTATCCTGACCCATTGCAGACGGAGGTAAAATGCCGTCTCGCCGGGATACGCGGAGTGGATGTCGCCAATATATTTCTTGGTGTGGGGAGCGATGAGTGTATCGATATTACCTACCGCACATTCTGCCGTCCGGGTGTCGATAATGTTGTGGCTATAGAGCCGACATATGGCATGTACAGTGTATGTGCGGCCATCAACGATGTGGAATACCGGCCCGTGCTTTTGCACGATGACTTCTCGATTGACGAGGAGGCTCTTTTTGCAGCTGTCGACGCAAATACCAAGGTGCTGTGGATATGCTCGCCCAACAATCCTACAGGCAACGCATATCCCCTTGAACAGCTTGAGCGTATAGCCTCGCGCTTTGAGGGGATAACAGTGGTCGATGAGGCTTATGTCGACTTCTCGACGATCGGGTCGATGGTGCCGCGTCTGCGACGTCTGCCGAGGCTTATCGTCATGCAGACATTTTCAAAGGCGTGGGCGGCTGCCGCAATGCGTCTGGGTGTAGCCTATGCCCATTCCGATATCATTGGCATATTCAACAATGTCAAATATCCGTATAATATAAATATCCTCACACAGCGCGAAGCCCTTAAAGTGCTCGATGCCGCCGATGAGGTGGCCCGTGTGGCCGGGTCTCTTGTCAGCGAGCGCAATCGTCTTGCCGAGACCCTTCTCCGGCTTTCTGTTGTTAAGGAGGTATACCCCTCTGATGCCAACTTCCTGCTTGTGGCCACCACCGATGCCGATGGCCTGTACGCATGGTTGCGCGACAAAGGCATAATCGTGCGCAATCGCTCGCGTGTGGTGCTATGTGAGGGATGTCTGCGTATTACCGTCGGCACACCCGATGAAAACGCCATGCTGATTGATGCCATGGCCGCTTTCCCTCATGGCTGAACAATCCTATAATATTTCCTTCATTCTGTATATTTCCATTCATCCTGACATAAGATACAATGAACAACGAGAACACACTGCCGCGTGCGCTTTTTATAGACAGAGACGGGACTCTCATAGTAGAGCCCCCGGTGGATTATCAAGTCGATTCCCTTGAAAAACTGGAATTTGTACCCGGTGCACTACGTGCAATGCACTTTATCGCGGGACACCTCCCTTACAAGCTCGTAATGGTGACAAACCAGGACGGCCTCGGCACACCCTCTTTCCCGGAGGAGACTTTCTGGCCCGCCCACAACAAGATGCTTGGCGCTCTTGCCGGCGAGGGGGTGAAGTTTGATGATATTATCATCGACCGCACTTTTCCCGAGGAGAACGCACCGACACGCAAGCCCGGCACTGCATTGCTTGGCGAGTATACTTCGGGAGGATACAATCTCGCCGACTCATATGTAATCGGCGACAGGCTTACCGATGCAATGCTTGCACGCAATCTCGGTGCCAATGCCATCCTCCTGGCCGAGCCTACCGAAGCGCTGTATAATGAGATTGCATCCATGGGACTTGATTCAACTGTAGTGGCTGTGACACGCTCATGGGATTCAATTGCCGCAATACTTCAGGGTGGTGTGCGCAGGGCCGGCTGGTCGCGCGCCACTTCGGAGACAACTATTTCCGTAGAGGTAAATCTCGACGGGAGCGGACACACGGACATACATACCGGGTTGGGATTTTTCGACCATATGCTTGCGCAGATAGGCAAGCATGGCGCGTTCGACCTCAAGGTGCATGCCGACGGAGATCTCCATGTCGACGAGCACCATACCATCGAAGACACTGCAATTGTGCTCGGGCATACCCTGCGCGAGGCGCTTGGCGACAAGATGGGTATCGAGCGCTACGGATTTGTGCTGCCGATGGACGATTCGCTATGTACTGTCGCGCTTGATTTTGGCGGTCGTCCGTGGATTGTGTGGGATACGGAATTTCATCGCGAGAAAATCGGCGATATGCCTACCGAGATGTTTTTCCATTTTTTCAAGTCGCTTAGCGACGCTGCCGGGATGAATCTCTTTGTGCGCGCCGAGGGCACCAACGAGCATCACAAGATTGAAGGTATATTCAAGGCGTTCGCACGTGCGCTGCGTCAGGCCGTTCGCCGCGACCCGATGCACTTCACCTTACCCTCGTCGAAAGGTACACTCTGACGTGAGAATGACTGTGGCATCAATGGCATAATTGTATTCGTATGCGCAATATTTGACTGTCTTTCGCCGTTAATCATGCATATATGAACAGAATAATCGCACTCTATATATGGGCTGTCGGCATGTTCTCAGCTATCATGCTTTCGGCATGTGTCGAGGATGGTTTTTCGACCAATCCTTCCGACCAGCCTCAGCTTTCCGCCGACACACTTCGCCTCGGACTCGTATTTACCGGAGAGGGCACTCCGACTCATTTGTTTAAAATCCATAACAGACACGACAAGGGTATGATTGTGTCGTCGTTGCGTGTGCGCGACGATGCATGGCGCGATGTGTTCCGCTTCAATGTCGACGGGATGGCGGGGCGCGACTTTACTGATGTTGAGATTCGCGCCAATGACTCCATATTTGTGCTCGTCGAGGCCACTCTTCCGGAAAACGGCGCACAATTGCCGGTAGAAATCAACGCTCCTGTCGACATAGTTGTCAACGGCCTTACGTCGACCATTGTACTGAATGCTTTCGGACGCGATGTGACACGTATGCATGAACCGCGTATTCAGTCAGATACACGTTGGGAAAGCACGAAACCGATACAGATTTTCGACAGTCTTGTGGTTGAGCCTGGCGCTACACTTACGCTTGGTGCCGGACAGCAGCTCTGTTTCCATGCCGGAGTTTATATGCGCGTCTACGGCAAGCTTGTGGCCGAAGGTACTCCCGAGGCTCCCGTCGACATTGCCGGTGACCGTTTCGATCAGGTGGTAGGGAGCATACCCTATGACATTATGTCGGGTCAGTGGGGGGGCATAGAGTTCATGCCCGGTTCGACTGGCAACCGCATGTCGCATACAGTAGTGCGCAACACCACATGGGGGGTAGAGGTGTCAGGCGAGGGAGCAAATCCACAACTCCCTGTGCTTACTTTGGTCAATTGCCGTCTGCGCAACTCCGCTGCCAATGTCCTTACTGTTACCGGTGCGTCCGTGCGTGCCATCGGGTGTGAGCTTGCCGAGGCCGCCGATAATGTGGTGGAGGCAGGCGAGGGGAGCCATCTGGTTATCAATCATTGCACTTTGGCCAACTACTACCTGTTTTCAGCCGTAAACGGAGCCATGGTATATGTTGCCGCCGATGATGCCGCGGGTGATATAAGCAACTCCATCATATACGGTAACGGGGGGATTGTTTCGCCGGGCGACCTTTTCGGCTACGATTTCTATCTGCGTACATCGTTGCTGAAGCCTAACGGCTCTGACGACGACAATTTCTTGGCAATCATGTGGGGGCAGGACCCTATGTTTTATACTGTGCGTTCCGACTATTACTTCGATTATCGCCTGCGCGAGGGATCGCCGGCCATCGGTGCCGCCGACCCGGCTCTCACACTGCGCGAGGCTGCGGTAGATTTCTTCGGCAATGAGCGCGGGGCCGAGCCCGATCTTGGCGCATATGTGTATGTACCCGAGTCTGATTCTTTATGACATTCCGCATTCCGGCCAATAAAACCACACTATCTTTCCTACCCACCTTTATGACATTTCTCCGACAGATAATAGCATATATGTGCATGCCGCTCCTGTTTGCGGCGTGCAACAACGATATATTTATTGATACTTTCGACATCCCTGCCGAGGATTCGTACTCCATTCCGGGGAGTGGGGGAGAATGCAGTTTTTTGCTCCCTGCCGACAATATGACGATGGCCATATATGTCGAGTCGGGCGACTACGATATAGACGCCACGCTGCCCGGTGGCGAGCATATGACCAACTGCAACTGGCTTGAGGGGGACGGACGGTTTACCGTGTCGCATCCGCGTGTCGACATGACAGTCGAGCGTACCGGACGTCGTGTCGACGTAAAGGTCAGCCGCTATTATTCCCGGCGCGATGAAAGCGTGGAGATTGTATTCTCTACCGAGTACCAGTCGTTTACCGACACCATCAAAATACCCGCATATAATCCGTATGAATTGCGCGGGGTAGAATATCAGTTTCAGAGCACTACCCTTTATGATGACATGGGCTCATCGTCGACAATATTCAACGGCAGTATATCCAATCACAGTGACTCTCCTATGAAGTTTCCGTTCATACTTTCCGAGGCCACGATACCGGTATTCTATAAATGCCGGGTAGAGGGGAGTGGTGAAATGTATTTTGATATGGTGAAGGGTGCGGAGTTTCCGATACCTTCGAGCCTCACCGATGACCCGTGGATGTGGAGCTGGGGGCTGCTTGGTGACAGCGCCGATCTCGCTTCCGAAGGAGCCGCGTTGCTTACCCATTATCCGCCTCTTCCTTCCATAGATTCTATCCCGCCGCATACTACTTCACAGATACGACTCGCGTCAGACAATGAGCTGATGCAGTTTGTCGCCATACTTGACATATACAATGCGCATACCTCGCAGTCTCACCAAGTATATATGTGGCTATCGATTGATATTCCGTTTGACTACACCGTTTCCCGCAATGATATTCCGCTTGAATAGATATATTAATGTACGCGCTGTGGCTATTGCCGTCATGATGATGATGACGGCGGCGCTGCATGTTGTGGCACAGAGTCCTGCAGCCGGCGATACATGCCGTCGCAATGGCGTGTCGAGCGAGTTGTCGATAGCCGCGACACCATCACTGGTGCTCCGCTCCAATCCTTTTCTGCGTGGGAATAACCGGATGGGGAAGCCGGTGTCATCGTCATTCTCGGGGCGTCTGCAGTATGCCATGCGTTTTGCGCCGGATTCGGAGTACGGACGTCTGTACCCCTACGCATGGCAGGGTATCGGGCTTGGCGTCACATCATTTTCGGCTTCCGGGGTGCTTGGCTCGCCGGTGGCCTTGTATGTGCTGCAGGGGAGCCGTATCGCTTCGGTAACACAGCGTCTGGCCGTCGACTACGAATGGAATTTCGGAGCATCCTTCGGCTGGAAGCATTCGTCGTCGACCGATGCGGCCGACCGTCTGCTCTACGGTGTCGGTTCGTCGGTCAATGCCTATATCGGTCTGGCGTTCATGCTGTCGTATGAGGCTACACCCAGGCTCACATTGCGCTTTGGTCCCGAGATAGCCCATTATTCCAATGGCAATACCTCACTGCCAAATCCGGGTGTCAATCGTGTGGGATTACGCCTGTCGGCCACATATCGCCTGCATGGTATCAGGCCTCGCAGTCTTTCGGCCGACTGGAGCGGATTCCGCCCGGGCATGTCATACGACATCACTTTGTGGGGCGCATGGCGCAAATGGGGCTACAGTCCCTCGGTCAACGAACCGTATACCGGCTCGGGAGCGCTTGAGGTGCCGGGACGCTGGCTTGTAGGAGGGTTGAGTTTTAATCCGCTCTACCGTTTCAATCCGGTGGTGGCGGCCGGTGCCGCTGTCGACCTTCTGTATGACGACGGAGCCAATCTGTCGGCCCATTTCGAGCCATCCTCGCCATTTGATTCGCCACGCTTTTACCGCCAGCCGCTAAGTGAGCGTATCATGGGTGGAGTGTCGCTGCGTGTAGAGATTTCCATGCCCATATTTTCGGTCAACATAGGCATCGGCCACAGTGTGTATGCGCCGACACCACGGCGGCACGACACGGTATATTATCCCTCGGACGATGACCGTCTGAGTGCCGTCAAGTCTGATCTTCGCGGATTTTATCAGATGTTCAATCTCAAGACACGCCTCTACCACGGCCTCTACCTCAATACCGGCTACCGGCTGGTTGACTTCTCCAAATCAGGCAACCTCATGCTCGGCCTCGGCTATACCTGGCGCTGAACAAATCTCAAAAATTATTGGTAAGTTGCATCAGATACCAATTTATTGAGAATGGGAGTCGTTAAACTCAATACAATCAAGGCTGTGCTTGCCGAGACAGACAAACAGGGAAAATGGTTGGCTCAACAACTTAGCAAAGACTCCACAACGTTCTCTAAATGGTGCACCAATATCCAAATATTGCATCTTTAGTCGTTCTTATAAAGTTCGTACATATCCGAAATCCAGCCTTTCATCTTTTTACGGAGTGATGTCGGACTTACGACTTCAATCATTGCACCGACATGGAGCAACTTCATTATGAAGTCATATGTTGGCGATAGATACAACTCAAAATCAGCATATTCGCCGTAGTCCTCAATAAGTCGCTGACTATGATGTAGAGGTAGTGATTTAAGGTAATGTTTATGGTCTTCGTTGGCACGAATAACTATTCTCACTGGCTTGACATCGTAGCCGATAACTACACCGAATTTAGTTGCGAAATACTCTGTCGCATCAAAATCTTTTGGTAACTTGAAGAGTGTTTCTGTTGGTTCTACGTTCTCCATACGGTCAAGACCGTAAATCTTTATTTCATCACGGTTGTTGTGACCGAGCACATACCAACGGTTATCAAACAGTTTCACACAATACGGCTCAATGGGAAAGCTGTAACTATGCTCCTTCTTGAACGGACGGTATGAGATATTCACGACCCGGTTCTCTTTCATCGCTTCCAAGATGGTGGTAAGGTGGTCACGCCCGGAAGGAATTTCGTCAACCAATATACGGCCTTTCAGTGAAAGGTTCTCACCAATAATATTACCGACGGCAAATGAATCAAGCATCCACTTTTTGAGCTTATCCTCGTCAATATCCTCCGGATTAGAGATATAGTAAAGATAACCACCAACTTTCTGACAGTCAATCATAATGCTGAACTGCTCATAGATTGCATCGCGCCAACGGTTGAATGTGGCACGATGAAGTCCTTGTCCGTCACTGAAATCTTTGTTTCGCGACCAGCGGTCGGAAAGATCCTTATGCGAAATCTTCCCGGCACGTCGGATTGTATCAATCAGCCAAGTGTATTTTTGCAGTTGGTTCATATCTGCCTAAGTTTTACACCGTTAAGTTACAAAAAAACTTGTATCATTTCGTGCTACATGATTGAGGATAATAATGAGATGAAGTCAAAATGTCTTATTCATCAAAGTTGATGTTCGCTAAATCCATGCTCCATAAAGTTCTTTAGGTTCGTCATCTGTGTGGGCGTTCTCTTGTGTCTTGCGACGAGCCACTGCCAACTCTTCTTCTGTTGGTGGTGGTAACTCAACCATAAAGACATTGCACGAACGTTGCTTCATTCCAGCTTTATGACGAAGCCAGAGATTTTCTATCAGGAGCGCTACTCCCTCGGGGGATTGTATAGTTTTCATTTTGATGCCTTGAAGTTAAAGATTGGACGGATGATAGTGTCAATATTGACTGTTTCACCGATGTTGGCTATGATCTCTTCTGCCGGTTTATAGACCATAGGCGATTCGTCACGAGTGAAGTCGTTGACCGACTCCGAATAGATACCCTGCATGGATGCCTCGAAGTCTTCCATCGTAATTTTCTCGTATGCCTGAGTGCGGCTCAAAACTCGTCCGGCTCCGTGAGGCGCCGAACAGTTCCAGTCCGGATTGCCCTTGCCGGTGCAGAGCAATGAACCGTCGCGCATATTCAGAGGAATGATACAACGCTCACCATCGGCAGCCGAGATAGAACCTTTGCGGATGATATTATCATCGCTGATATAATTATGGACGGATTCAAATTCCTCCTTTACCTCCACGCCGGGGAAGAATCGCATAAGCAATAGAGATATAAGCTTACGGTTGAGCACAGCCCATCGCTGGCAGAGACGCATATCGTGGAGATAGTGCTCACGCCCGTAACCCTCGACATAGCAAAGGGCGGCGGGAAGATTCGGCTCGGCGTCCTGATGCTCCTTACGCAACTTCTTTATGACGCTCTGCAATTTTGAACGACGCCCTGCCGCCTTGTATTCCTCAATGGTACGTTTGATTGTTTCTTCCAACTCATCGGCTCCGTCGGTAAGATGTTTCACTGCTTTTGCCTGATAGATGTCAGCGACCTGCTTGCCGAGGTTGCGTGAACCGGTATGGATAACAAGATAAACATTGTCCTCATCATCCTTGTCAAGTTCGATGAAATGGTTGCCGCCGCCGAGCGAGCCGATTGACTTGTTGATACGCCCGGTATCTTTCAGCTCACGGTAACAATAGAGCTCCGTCACCAGTTGCTTTGCCTCACGGTAGATTTCCATTTCCTCTCCGACAAGAGGCTTGAAACCGAAACGGTCTTCACGCACAATCATACCCGAAGGGACATTGCCGAGAATATGCTCGTGGAATGCATGAAAGTCAATCTCGGAGAGTTTGCCGAGATTGAGGATGCGCATACCGCAACCAATGTCAACACCTACTATATTGGGAATTACCTTGTCTCCGAGGTCGCCGGTGAACCCTATGACGCAACCAGCCCCGGCGTGTACGTCGGGCATGATGCGTATTTTCTTATCTGAAAACACGTCAATCGAAAGCAGTTCCTTAATCTGTTCCAAGGCCTTCTCCTCGATGTTATCCGTAAATATCTTTACGTCATATCCTTCTATTGCGATGGGTATTGATGGCTTTGCCACTGCGCACCGGCTTTCAGCCGACATGCACTTCAATCCCATATGCGAATCTTCATTTGTCTTCATATTCTGATGTTTTTAATATTTCTATGCAACGACGGAGTCCTCGTGAGTCAGCCGAGAGCATATGTCGGCAATGCCGATACGCGGTGGCTTGCCACTCGGACTGACCGCAAAGTTAGATTGTTGTTGCGCAGTCATTTTGCGCACTGCGATTTTATTACGACATTTTTTCATGAGCGCAAAATTACACCAAGGGTGGCGCATTTTGCGGTACAGGACAATGAATAACAAAAAACAAATCCTGTATTCTGCAATTCGGGAGCGGAACTCCGGAGGCGCACTGATTTCGGCATGGGCGCCGTTGCTGAGGATGAGTCGCTCCAGTTAATTGTTTATAACCACCTTTAGCGATAACTGAATTGAGCCGTCGCGGAAACATTGCTCAACATTCTGCGATTTATGAAATGGCTTTGACTCAACGTATGGTGCCTGTTGTCGATCAATCTTGATAACTACACGCCGCGCCTTGTCGAATATTCCCTTAGCCACACCGATTGTATCATCAAAGCAGTGTCCCGGATCAAAATCAACACATTTCTTAAACGGATGCTACTTGTCAACAGTAATAGACTGAATACGGTCGAGAGCAAAGATATTGACCTGCGGTACGCGGTCGGTGGCTTTCTCTCCAATTAGAAACCATCGGTTGCGATACACCTTCAATAAATATGGATACACCACCAATGCCTCCGATTGTCGGGCCTTGAACGACTGAGATTCTATTATGATAGTCTGTCGCTTGCGTAAGCATCAGATATGTCGCCTATAAATTTTGCCACCTTATATCCTGCCATATGCTCCATATCCATAGCCGGACCGATGTGCCAGTATGGCGCAAAATCTGCTCGTTGAGCTTGCTTATTGTGTCGATAGATGAAGCCAACTGCGGAAATCCCTGCAACTGTCGCAATAATCATATATTTTCCGTAAAAATAGCAATTTTTTCAATGGTGCGCAAATCCTTTGCGCACATACATCTCAACTTTGCAGTGAATATGGATGGCAAGCCACCGCGTACCGACAAAGCTGACATGCGCTTTCAGTTCACTCGCGAGGGCTTCGCCGTTGTAGTAAACACAGAACTATATGATAATTACAGGAAAAACGACATCGGCTGAGATTTTCACCGATAATATAGAGCAGTCGGCACTCGACTGGGTAATTGAATTGTGCGACCATCCGGCAATGGAGGGCGTGCCTATAGTGCAAATGCCCGACGTTCACGCCGGCAACTCATGCAATGTAGGCACAGCCTATCCGATAGGAATGTATGTCAATCCCGACCATGTCGGAGTTGACATTGGTTGCACTATCTCGATGCACCGTCTTTCGTGTGCCGCCAGCCCCGACGACTTTCCGCTGCTCGACCACCGTATTCGCGAGGCAATCCCGACAGGCACCGATATTTGTCCGAAGAACTCACTCAATGAGAAAGAGCTGTTTCGCTTTCTGAACTCTCAATATCAGAAGGCCCGCTCGGCTGCTCCCGAACTTATCAATGAGGCGCCTCGCATAGATGCACGATTCATCACAGACTTCTGCCGTCGCATCAAACTTCAGGAGGGCATCTTCTACAAAAGTCTCGGCACGCTCGGAGGCGGAAACCATTTCATTGAGTATGGAGAAGACGCCGAATCCGGAGACACTTGGCTGACCATTCACTGTGGCTCGCGAAATCTTGGAGTGAAGGTAGCCAACCATTGGCGCAATATAGCCCAAAATCCTAAACGGGCAAAATACATCGGCTGCCTTTGGGGCGATGCACTGTGTGGCTATCTCTCAGATATGATTATAGCCCAGGCCTATGCACTCTATAATCATCAGATTATCCGTGACCGCATATTCGCTATTCTCAAAAAACTGTGTAAGGCTAAGTGTGTTGAATCTATCTTTACCACCCATAATTATATATCGGTAACGGACGACGTGCCAATGTTAAGAAAAGGAGCGATTGACGCATCGGAAGGCAGGAAGATTGCAATTCCATTCAATATGCGCGACGGAATAGCAATCTGCATCGGAAAAGGTAATGAGCAATGGCTCAACACAGCTCCACACGGGGCCGGACGCATTATGAGCCGCGCCCAAGCCAAAAAACAAATTTCAATGGACGATTTTCAGGCTTCAATGACAGGCATCTATTCATCATCGGTATGCTCAGGCACACTTGATGAATCTCCGATGGCATACAAACCCGCCTGTGAGATACTCGAACTTATTCGACCGACAGTAGAGGTAGTCGCCATGATAAAACCTAAACTCAATATCAAAGACAACGGAGAATGAAACACTATATACAAATAACAGCCGGACGCGGGCCGGTGGAATGTGCCAGAGCCGTCATACTCGTGGCGCGTGAACTTCTCAAAGTAATTCCCAATCTGCGACTCACAGATAGTGAACCTCACAATCAGGTTGAAGGTTGCTTCATGTCTATGACATTTGCTTCTGACGTAATAATCCCACAGTCTATCGTCAATGAATGGCAGGGTACGATACTCTGGCGCTCTACCAGGAATCCCTATCGCCCGGTGCATAAGCGCAGCAACTGGTTTGTCGGCGTTAACTTTTTTGATGAAGTGGAACTGCCGCATATTGATGAATCGGATATTGTTTATGAAACCTGTCGGTCAGGTGGAAAAGGCGGTCAGAACGTCAACAAAGTAGAGACCGCAGTGCGGGCAACCCATATTTCAACCGGACTATCAGTAAAATGCTCTGATGAACGCTCACAGTTGCAAAACAAGTCTCTTGCGAGAGAACGACTGCTGTTGAAGCTCCGTCAGATAAACGAAAAAGCTCTTGCTGATTCTCAGGCACACCAGTGGTGCAATCACGACAACCTTGAACGTGGCAACCCCGTCAAGAAATTTTCAGGACCATTGTGATTTTTATGTGCTGTATCGGCTTTTGATACAAGCGGGGCGTAATTTTGTACCGTAAATCAAAGACAATTTAAGCAATGAGAGAATTAGACCTTCATAAAGCAAAAACCGCTGACAAATCAAAACAGAAGAATGAGGCTAAGAATGCTAAACCCAAAAGCGTTTTGGAGTCGTTTGAGTATATCGTTGAACTTGCCGAAGATTCTAATCTCGACAAGGAATTTTTGGAGAAAGCCTCGACTCATATAAAATATGCAGTGTATCTAACATTTGAAAATGGACCCGGATAGCATTTGAAAAGGGGACCACCCGGGATGGGGATGCAAAGATAATTAAGAATTCGCGAGACTATGGCAATAAATGGGGAATAAAGTAATGTGTTGAGAGTTAGGAGAGATTGGCGTTGTTCGTCCGAAGGGTGCTTTCGGCGGAAAATTCGGTTTTTGGAAGGGTTAGGAGATAGAATCGCTACCTATCCGTTGCCTTTTTCCTATCCGGAATCCGGTCTTGAAGACGGTTTTGCCGATGGATGATTATCCCTGTCTTATGTCATAGAACCCGCTTGTCAGGCATCTTTGCTACTGCAAATTTAGCGATTTTCTCTGGCATTGCGAAGAAATATAGGCTCCGGGATGGCATCTGTGATTCCTATTCGTGGTTCCGCTACGTTTTGCATACCTACAAATTACTCTATATCAGTTAATTTTGCAAACAAAGAATAGAGCTATGAAACAGAGCGGATTAAAGGTTTCGTTCTACCTTAAAAAGAGCGAGATGTCGGATGACGGTCTGTGTCCGGTGATGGGGCGTATAAACGTAGGCAGATACTCGGAGGCAGCTTTCAGCGCGAAACTCTCGGCATCACCTAAGGCATGGATGCTCGGCCGTGCCACTGGCAAGAGCGCCGCGTCAAGGGAAATCAACCGCCAGCTTGACGAAATCAGGGCAAGCGCACTTTCCGTCTATCAGGAACTGTCGGCTGTCCGCATGGGCGTGACCGCCGATGATGTGAAGTGCCAGATACAGGGGATGGCTTTCGGACAGGAAACGCTGATGGGATATTTCAGCACATTCATAGAGAACTTCGCAAAGCGTGTCGGTGTGAACCGGGTTCATGGCACACTGAAATCATACAATTACACCTACAAATGCCTGGCAACATTTCTGGAAACGGAGTATAAGCTGTCGGATATTCCGTTTACGGCTATCGACCGTTCCTTCATAGACAAGTATGACATCTACCTGCGTACACAGCGCCGACTCGCCACCTCCACCGTGGGCTTTCATACAACACGGTTGAAGATGATAGTCTCGGAGGCTATCACCGACGGCATCATAACCGCAGATCCTTTTGCCGGATATGAGGCAGAAAAGCCGCAGCGTGAGCAGAAGTTTCTTACTTCGGAGGAACTCCACCGGATTATGACGACACCGCTCCACGACAGCCGTCTGTACCATGTCCGCGATCTCTTCCTGTTCTCCTGCTATACAGGCATTCCATACGGCGATATGTGTCTTCTGACGGAAGATAATCTTGAAACTGCCGAGGACGGTACGGTCTGGATCAGGTCCTCGCGAAAAAAGACGAAGGTGGAATATGAGATACCGTTGCTTGAGCTGCCATTGAGAATTATCGAGAAATACCGGGGAATGGCACCTGAAGGGAAACTCCTGCCGATGTACAGCAACTCCACCCTGAACGCATATCTGAAAAGGATTGCCAAGATATGCGGCATAGAGCGCAGGCTGGTCTATCACTGCGGGCGTCATACCTACGCCACCGAGATCACGCTTGCACATGGTGTGCCTCTTGAGACCGTCAGCCGTATGCTGGGCCATAACCGGATTACCACGACGCAGATTTACGCGAAAGTGACCGATGACAAAATCGGGACAGACACACAGAACCTTGACAGCCGGATAGCGTCACGCTTCACTGTCGCCATTTAATAAACCAAAACCCACATAGTCATGAAAAAGGATAAAGACAACAATACACCCAAACGGCGTAGCACATTCGCCATCCTCTTCTATATCAACCGGACAAAAGTCCGCAAGGACGGAACATGCCAGCTTCTGAGCAAGGTCAGCATAGACGCCGAATGGGAGCAGATAGGAACGAAAGTATCTGTGAATCCGGATATCTGGAACCCCGAAAAAGGGCGTGCCGACGGACGCAGTGCCAATGCAGTCACCGTGAACCGCGCCATAGACTCGCTGACAGCTGAGATAAACGAACATTACGAGGATATAAGGCGCAGCCTTGGCTTCGTCACCGCCGAGCTTGTTAAGAACGCCATGAAGGGCATCGGGCGCAAGCCATCGACCCTTTTGGCTCTTTTCCGTGAACATAACGAGGAATTCCACAAGCGTGTGGGCGTAGACCGCACAAAGGAATCATATGAAAGCTATCTCAACTCATACCGTCATCTATCTGCATTCGTAACCGGGAAACGGGATATGGATGATGTGCCGCTCCGTGCGCTTGACAGGTCTTTTTATGACGATTTCGAGGTGTTTCTCGGCGCAGACCGTGGACTCAAGCCCAAATCGGTTCACGAACACCTGTACCGTCTGAAGAAGATGACGATGCGAGCAGTCAGCCAGGGCACGCTCCGCCGTGACCCATATGCGAGGCTCCATCCACCGTTGCCACGTCGCAAGAGCCGCCACATGAGGCTTGACGATCTGAAACTGCTTATGGAAAAACAGATAGATGCCCCAAATCTCCAAAGGGTGCGCGATTGGTTCATCTTCTCGACATTCACAGGGCTGGCATACGCAGATCTTAAACAGTTGACTGAGGATGACATATCCCAGACTCCGGACGGTACGTGGTGGATACATGTAAACAGGCAAAAGACGGGCAGTCGCTCGGCGATACGCCTGCTTGACATCCCAATGCGAATAATGGAGAAATACAGGGACGAGCGGCAGGACGGTAAGATTTTCAATCTTTATAGCAGAACCTATTTGATAAAACTTACCCGGCAGCTCGGCAAGGAGTACGGTTTCTGCCTTACCTTCCACAAGGCGAGGCATAATTTCGGAACACATATCACTTTGTCGATGGGCGTTCCCATTGAGACAGTAAGCCGAATGATGGGACATAAGAGCGTTACCACGACACAGATATACGCCCAGGTGACTGACCGCAAGGTTGATGAGGACATGAAGCGTCTGCGTATGCAGGCATCAAGTGCTGAAATTACCCTTATTGACGAAAGCATGGATAAGGAAATGGCAAAGAGAAGGAAATATAAATTCAGGAACAAGACGGGAAACGGCCTGTGATTGCAGACCGTTCCCGCCTATGCCTGATAGCAGCGCATATTGCGGAACTCAGCGGCTCTTAGAGCCACTTCTGTTCCTCCACGCATTTACGGTGCGCCTTTTCAAGAAGGCTCTGTATCTCGGATTCCCGGTACAGGGCCTTTCCCTGTACAATGTAGTAAGGGATAAGACGAGCGGTGCGGTATTCCTGCAAGGTGCGCCGGCTCACTTTCAGCAGGCGCGACAACTCCTCGTCAGTGAGGAACCTGTCCCCCTTGAACATGGGGCGTGCGACCGATTCAACTTGTCCGAGCGCCTGCCCGATGTTTCCGAGGCGGCGCAACAGGTCCGCCACACGCGGATCCTGCCTGTCGATAAAATAATGGCTCATAGCTGTGATGTGTTTGGGTGATACGACGACTGTAATAGTCTCTCTACATCCTCCGGACGGTAGAAGAGCTTGTTCCTGATACGGCTGAACGGCAGGATGCCTTTGTCGCGGTATGTCTGCAAGGTGCGCTTTGAGATTCCGAGGATGTTGCACACGTCCTCGTTGTCGAGCCATTTCTTAAGGCCGATGTCCTCATTCTTCCGGCTCAGCAGTTCGGATTTTTCCTCGATTTCCCTGATTCTGGAGAACAGGGCATCGAAGGTTCTGATGTCCATGCTTATTATTTCCATGATGTTACGGTTTTTAGATTTTACGATATGTTTCAGTGGCTCACGGCGGCGGGTAGCGACTTCCCTTTCATCTGTAGGAATTCCTGTATCTCGGATGCCTTGTAGTAGGTACGCCCGTCTATCATGTAATAGCGGATAAGCTTCTTCTGTCGGTATCTCGCAAGGGTGCGCTTGGTGACGCCGAGCAACCGGCACAGGTCGTAGTTGTCGAGCAGCGTGTCGCCGTCCAGACAATCCTTGAGCTTGTTCATCCGCTCGAATGCCCGCTCCATCTTGTCAAAGCGTTCCATGAGCGAGGCAAACATCTTATGCACTGTTTCATTATATAGCATAGCTGATTTTTTTGATGTAAATGAATTGGTTTGTTTTACACCGTGTTGCGCAATCGGTTATACTACATATATTGGCTAATGCCGTGCCACCGGCACCAAAAGGCACGACAAGACACCGATATTCATCAGAATATCAGTGTGATAAAAATATACAAGCGTAATATGATGGAAATCAGAGGTCTTGCAAAATGCAAGACTTTTCGGCGGTATGCAATAGTCTATTGCGAGATTATCACGCTTTGCGCCGGTAGATGTTTTGACATATACCGTTTCTGAACCGGGTGGATTTACTTAATACCCACCCCGACGGTGTGCCGTTTTGAAAGATGCGGGTTCCTGTTCCTGCAATCTCAGGCAGAATATGGATTACCAGTTCGTCTATTATATTGTAACGGAAGAGCCGTGTCATAAGTTCCATACCGTCCAAATCCGACACTTCGGCGGTGTATATGCAGGATTTGTCGGTGCTGCCTTTGTCACACACAAGATCAAGGACCGGGTAATCCGCTTCAAGTGTGTATGTGCCTATGTCATGCCAAAAACGGACGCCTTTGGCATCGGTCATAAGCCAACGCATCCGGGGATTGTCGGCATCCGGGAGGAAACCGTCGATAGTCATTGCCGTTATGATGCGTACCGTTGCCATGTCGTTTCATTTCTCTATTATACAGCAAAAGAAAAAAGCGCGATGTCCACGCACTCAGACAGCGGTTCTGGCAAAACCGTAAGGAGAATACGCAACACCACGCTATGCGATACGCACAGCATAAGCATTACGCAATGATTCTCCTTAAACATCAACTGCCAGATTTCTGTCTGAGACTCTTGCGAACTTATGTATGTAAAGGCGGACATATCGGAATACGCCTGCCTGTATTTTCTATTTCACGCCCCAAAGTTACAAAAAAGTAGCGAGAAGGGCTGTATGCCAAGGCATAAATGTTACTTTATACCGTACTTATTCATCTTACGGTATAATGTCGTAGGATTTATGTTGAGCATTCTCGCCGCCTTGGTCTTGTTGCCGTTGCAGGATTCCAAGGTGCGGATGATAAGCTGCTTTTCAGCATCGTCATCTTTGATTGGGCGCAAATCAGGAACGATTTTTGCGACATTATCATTTGATGTTTTGCGGATATTCAAGTCCGAGACTGCGATAACGGTTGTCTTTGAAATCAGCACTGCCCTGCGCACCCGGTTCTGAAGCTCGCGGATATTGCCGCTCCATGAGTGTGCCAGCATAAGCCGCTCGGCATCCGGGCTGAATCCGGAGGTTTCCTTGTGAAGCTCATCCGAAAACTTCTTGCGGAAGAATTCTGCCAGCGGGAGGATGTCTTCGGGACATTCCGCAAGGGATGGCTGGTGTATCTCGAACTCGCAGAGGCGGTGATACAGGTCCTCACGGAAACGCCCATCGGCGATGGATTTCTCCATATCCTCGTTGGTTGCCGCCACTATGCGCACATCGGCACGGCGTTCCGTGTTTCCACCGACAGGCATATAGACATTCTCCTGCAATACCCTCAATAATGATGACTGTGTGTGATAAGGCAACGTGGCGATTTCGTCAAGGAACAGTGTGCCGCCTTTCGCCGCGTCAAAATATCCTTTCCTGTCGGCATCAGCTCCCGTAAAAGCTCCCTTGACATGGCCGAAGAACATGGAGGCTGTCAGTTCTGGCGGTATGGCGCCACAGTTCACTGCGACAAACGGCTCGTCTTTTCTTGGACTGTTGAAATGGATGGTCCGTGCGATAGACTCCTTGCCGGTTCCGTTGGCACCGAGAATCAGGACCGATATATCGGCTGGTGCGACAAGCTCCGCCAGATGCAACGCCTCACGCGCCTTCACGCTGTCACGCCTGAAAAGACGTTCAAGCGAATGTTGTATGGTAAAAGCCGGATGCACCAGTTCCTTCACAACTTCGAACAGTCGCTCCCTATGTACCGGCTTGGGAAGATAGTCCTGCGCGCCCATCTTTATGGCTTTGACAGCATCGGGATATGAGGCGTATTCCGTCATGATTACGATCGGAATTCCGGGTTTCTCTTTCTTCAGCCATGCAAGTAATGACAGGCCATCCCCTTCGGGCAGGCGTACATCAGAGAGTATCAGGTCAAAATCCACTTTGCGTATATGCCTGCGTGCCACGACGGCATCTATTGCTGTCGTGACTTCATACCCCTCGCGTGCGAGCCAGTCCTTCTGCATCTGGGAGAGGGTCACGTTGTCCTCAACTATCAGTATTTTGCTCTTCATCCCTTATCGTCTTCAGTTCTTCGTTTATATTCTCAATCAGATTCTCCATTGCCGTAATCACACCGGCGGCGGTTTTCTTGATGTCCGCAGGTGTAGAATTCCTGTCCCACAGAGATTTCCTCAACGGTTGCAGGCAGCTTTCAATACCGAGCATTTCCCATACGGGCTTAATCCTGTGTAGTATGGCCGAAACGCCATTCCTGTCGTCATGCCCAATATTCTTTTTCAGGACAGCTATCTCTGTGGAAGTCGATTCCGAAAGGCCCTTCAATATCTTTACCGGCTCGGTCACGTTTTCAACGAGCGGTGAAAAGTCAATCCGTACATCATCCGGGACCATAGGTTTCTCCATTACCATTGATATCCGTTCAAGCAGTTCCTGCATCGAGAATGGCTTGAAGATGCATCCGGTTTTAACAGAGGTTTGCTATCGTCATCGTCCCTGGCGGTCATTGCCACTATGGGGATTGTCCTTGAATTGCCGATATTTGACTTGCGCAACAGTTCGATCAATGCGAACCCGTTGGTGCCTGGCATATTTATGTCCGTAAGTATTAAGTCGAAATCTCGTTTACGCATCGCCTTTACCACATCCGAGGCTGTGGCACATACGGCACAAGAGACCGCGTTGCGCTCAAGCATCTCGCTTACGATATCACGCTGTAGCGGGTCGTCATCGATTACTATCACGTTATGCGGCAGGCGCGATACTCCGGCTGGCTTTGCTTCCTGGATATCGGCCGTCTCTATATTTCCGGTAAGTTCAAGCGGTATGGCAATATGGAAAGTTGTACCTTTGCCGACATTGCTGATCACGTCAATAGTTCCGCCAAGCATGGTTATCAGACCTTTCGTAATGGAAAGTCCGAGTCCGAACCCCTCAATATGCTCCACGTTGTCGGCACGTTCGAACGGCCTGAATATGCGGTCAACGGTTTCCTCCGACATTCCGATACCAGTGTCGCTTATATCCATAACCAGCCGGTCGCCGTCGTATGAAGCCGCGATTCCAACGGAACCGGATTGAGTGAACTTGACGGCATTAGACAGCAGGTTGTCTGCAATCTGTTCTATCCGGTCCTCATCTCCTGTTACCGTCACATCAATATTCCTGTAATCGTGCTTGAACAGCAACCCCTTGTCATTGATTATCTGCGCCGCGCCTATTGCTATTCTGTCAAACAATACGTTCAGTCTGAACGGGACATTGTTCGGGGTCTCCTTAGCTTCGTTGAGCCTATAGACATCCAGCAGATTGTTAAGAAGGTGGACTACGTGGCGGCAAAGGTACCGCGCGTTGTTCAGGTAGCCGTCGCGTTTCCTTTTGTCGCGGGTGTCGATGGCGAGTTCTGCACTGCCGCTTATCACGTTGAGCGGACCGCGTATATCATGGGATATGGTGAGGATGATTTTCTTGCGCATTTCAAGCAGCGACCGGTTCTGCCGTATGCTTTCCTCAAGTTTTTTCTTGTTCCGGTCTCTTCGCTGCATATCGCGGTGTATTATGACAAAAGAAACGAACAGCATCAGTAAGGTAATGGCTGTTAGTACACCTATATCACGATATGATTCTTCACGGGTAGCTGCAATCTCAAGTTCCTGCTGTCGGAGATCAGCCTGGGCCTTACCGTCAAGATAACTAATCAGATTCTGCAAGCGGATATTAAGATTTCTGTTTTGTTGTGACAGGCTATCAGCCTGTGCTTTAAGTTTTTCGTTCTGCGCCCTGCGCTCAGCCATAAGACTGCGGTTGAAACTAAGTATAGTTGTCGTGGTAGATGGCTCAGGTTCTTCTTTTTTGCCGAAGATGCCGAGGAATCCCTTACGCTTCGGCTTCTTTGGCTCTTCTTTGGCAATCTGGCGAGCTATCACGGGCAGTTTGTTGGCCATCTCGTCACCGAGAGACTTTTGGCGCCGGTATATTTCTGCAAGCTGGAGCAATTTCTTCTCCTTGTCCTCAAGAAGAATACGGAGACTGTCTATGTCGGCTGCTTCCGAAATGAAAATCCGGCTGAACTCACACAGTGTGCTGTCTATATGCATACGTTCTTGACGATAATCCCCCCGTTCTGTTTCAGTCCATTCAAATGCTGTCTCGCCCATCATTGTCAACGATGTTAGGCGCATGTTCAATCGGTTAATCTCACAGCGGACATTATTGGTATTACGAGACTCTGTTTCCATAGAAACCAATGTCTGCTCCTCATTGTAATAGGCATAGCCTATGGTGGCAATCAGGATAAGTATCAGCATATAGCCTAAAACGATCGGGATTCGGGATGTATCCATATGAATAATTCATTTTAACAGCACATATCACTCGGTCATTCCTGTAAGAAACTCCTGCGGATGCTGTTTGATGTATGTGCCTATCATCGTGTAGAGTTGCCGGTCATTCCTCATCAAGGCATAGTACTCATCATCGAAGGCATCAAAGAGCTTCTCTTTATACCCGTGGGCGAATCCTTCCTTCGTTCCGTCCCATACCGATTGCAGTTCATCCCGGTTGGCGGCATATTGGTCGTTGGCTCGTTTCACGACATCAGCGATCCGGTCTGCTCCGAGCTTGACAAAGGTGTCCTCGGCTTTTTGCGCACGTTCGCCACCGGAATTGTAGTAGTATTGGTTGAAACCGCCATTGATGACCTCCGCGTGCAGTTCCACCGCACACATTATGCTGTCGAACACTTCGCTCTCCATGTCGCTTGCCAGTTCTCCGTCTATATATTTCCGGCAGAGTTTGTCGGCAGGAAGACGCTCTATCAACTCTTCCGTTATCTGTTCGGAGCATCTTATCCCGAACAGTTTCTTTATCCATTGCATCATTGATTTCGGTTTTTATTATTACTTGAACATATTTTTTTCATTACCGTGTAAGACATATTCTGGCCTTTTATCAAGCAGTATGAACTGCGGCAACTGTTGCGCCCGCTTCCACATTGCCGGATTGTAGGACCATAACACGGGAAGTTCCACTGGAGAATGCTGGAAGAAGTAACGCTTTGTTTCAAGACTTGGTAATATGGATATTATTGCTCCGTTGCCTTCCATACTCGGATGATAGCAGAAACGGAAACTCATATAGGCATATCCGGGGCTTCCTTTCCGGGCGTCAATTTCAAGAGACTCCACAATCGTGTCCTCTTGTGTTTCCTCACTGTCGCTACGCTCGTCTGCTTCGGGAAGACCGCTGTCGTTGTCAAGATTTAGTTCCGGGAAATTCAATATCCCATCCACGGTTGAAAGCATGACACAGGCATTATACCGCTCATGCTTCCTTATGGATTGATCCGGTACTGTGACGCGGAGCAGAACCCAGCAGGAATCCTCCTCAATCAAAGCTTTCTCTATAGCAAATCTGACCTGCGGACGTTCCAACGGACGCAATTTTCCGTGAATGATTCGATAAGCCCTGTCACAGCCTGAATTGTTCACTTCACTCAGACAAATCCGTGAATCCTGAGCAGCACCTGTTTTGCGGATTGTGGCACATCCCGCAAATGCCAACGATAATGCCGACATCATGGTCAGCAATATTATATTTCTAAAATGATTGTTATTCATTGTTTAATGGTTAGCAGGTAGCATCGTCAGATGCTATCTTTCGTTGTTACTAACTTATTTACAAATCCCAATCCGGTGAATAAACACCCAATCCCAATAAGGGGATAAACAATGCCGCACAAGACTGCAAGCATATTCAATCCCCGTTCATCTCCTATGAAGCCGTCTAAACTGACAGCTTGCAATATGAAGTTTGTAATTTGCCAATCCAATAGACTTTGGTCTATACTGATAAAGGCAAGCCACAAAAAGATAGAGCAACATTCCAAGCCCAACAATAACATTATGGTTTTAGGTTGCATTGCATATAGTTTATAGACCTTGTAGATTACCAGTATATCTATGATTACAAGCATACCCAAAAGACAATATTCCATAATGCCATATATACCGAACAGACGACCAAAGCCTAAGCCACCACAAAATAATGTAATGGCTATCAGCAAAGCACTGAAAGCTGTCAATAATACTATGGATTGAACTGTTTTATTCATCTCACTATTGTTAGTAATGGGATAGCGTGGAATGCTGGTAGGCGTTATCACGCTTTGTTATAAACTCAATTTACCTATTGGTATAATAGTCTTTAAGTAGAAGCGGGAGAAAAAGCCAACTTACTATGCCTATTATAGAGATAGCAACAAAAAAACAATTCTTCCTGTTGGTGTTATTGTTCCTGTAATGGTTGTCCCATCTTCGGTATCTTTTTGTATCATCCCAAAATACGATTTCATTTATAAGCATAAATAAGATGGAAACAGATAGGAAAGCAACGTATTTGGCTTCATGAACAAAATGGATTGGTGCTATCAGTGCCATTATCAATGCAATAAATGGGAGATGGAAAAACAAAAAGCCAATGTTATTTCCAGCTCTACCATATCCAAGTAATCCCCAGAAGAAATACCTAATTGTAAAATACCAATAAATATACCAGTTCATAATGTCAATTTCAAATTGATGATAATGGTTAGAAAGGAGCATCGTCAGATGCTATCTTTCGTCGTTAGATACTGATTTTATAGTTTCAAGAATATTGCCCGATACAATATTTTGAATACCACTGAATATATCACTGCCATAATAATAAACAAGATTGTCGTAATCAGCCCACACTTGTTCTTGTTCATCTAACCACACAATCAAATAGCCGGGATGAATGTCTGCTAAATAGATAACCTTATTGACCCCTAACTTCAAAGCCACTTTTTGCATAGCTTCCGGGCGGTATTTCTTTATTTTCTTGACATCAAAATAAAGAATATCAGATTGGTTCAGTTCTAATTTCATGTTATAGAATAGAGCAATCTTGCTTATAATACTTTCATTCAAGGGATAATCAAACTTAGAGTAGGATTGTCTTAACTTGTCTATGTAAGAATCCTGCATCATTTGAAAATTAAATTCGTCCCAATGGTTATGAACAAGTATTTCCTTTATTGCAGTAGGTATAATCATTTCTAATTGTATCTAATGGGTTGCAACTAATTGTTTTCAGCACTTAGTTGTTTGTTAGTCATTCTCATTATTACTTCTTGTGCCTTCTTCTTCCATACTTGATTATTGATTTTCTCTAATCGTATTAAAGCATCATTTTTTTTATTCATTATATATTCAATACAAGCAATATATATTTGATGCAATTCTTGTTGAATAGCCTTTTCTTCGTAGAAAAGCATTATTCTATATAGCTTTTCAAATGATTTTATTTTATTAAAGAAAGGAATAATATCTTTTTCAATTAAGAAATTTATTCTTTCTTGTAATTCCTTTACATCTACATCTTCATAAAATTCAATGTCGCCATTTTCTTGAAAGAAATCAGAAATGCTACCTCTCAAACAACAATCTGTATTTTTTACACTTTTACCCTTTGGCACTTTACCCCAACACAAAGCAAAAACATCTGAAGAATAGATTCCTATCTCCAAAGTATAATATTGCCAATTTTTATCACAATATTTGCCTGGTTCAATTCTGAACATATAAACAAAAGGATCACATTGGCATAACCAAGTTAAGCTATTCTTTTTAAAACCTTTTATTTTTATTCCTTTCGATAGTTCTTTGATATACATATTGTTTTATAATGGGATAGCAGGGAACGGCTTGCCGTTACCCTGCTTCGTTAACATCATATTGTACGCATTATTCAGCTTCGTTTGGGTTACCGACCTGTCTTTTCTCTACGACCCGAACAAGCTGATATTTGTATATGCTACCGTCTGCTGGTGGATTTGCCAAAGTTGTCTTATTGACACGCAAATCGTATTCATAGCCTTTCTCATATTCGAAGCCCTGAATACCGCAGAATGCCAAAGGACGATATTCATCCTCTCCCTGCTCCTTGACGAGCATACATTCTATCGGAAATTCTCCTTCCGAATCAAATAAATCATACATAATTCCAGTTTCAGAAGAAACATACATCGTTACTTCTTTTGTGATGTCCTTTGGCTCATCTTCATTCATGCAAGCTGTCAGCCCCAATATGGTAACAAAGGCTATCAGCAGCGTTCTTAAATAAATTTTCGTTCTCATACTTATTAGTGTTATTGATGTTAATGTTTAGCAGGGAACGGCTCGTCCGTTATCCTGCGTTGTTAGCTGTATTTTAGTCAAAAGTCATGTAACACAAACAGACTTTTAACAAGATAATTTTCTACTGTCCATACGGCATAATATCCGCCTGCACCGTCACTGTTCTGCGTGCTGATGAACAGTGAGTTTCCTTTACCCAATGCCACGACAACATTGTTTCGGCTCGGTTCGTATAGATGTGCTATATATGCTGTTGGAAATTCCAATATTCCGGCAGGGTGCTTGACGGTGACCAGGGCTGGCGCATGAGATTTAACTATCCTTAAAGACTTTGTACAGATATTCAGTGCTCCACATACATTTTTTGCGTCTTCGTTTAAGGCTGAGTTTATCGTTCTGCTTTTTAAGCATTTCCAATGCATACTTGCGCATCGCTGAAAAATTGACAGCGCCATTCTTGGCGCGTACGCGGCACATATCTTCCCGAAACGTCACGTCGAGATGCCAGTGCAGTTTGTTCTCGATACCCCAGTGCGCACGAATACGCATCGCATAGTAAGAAGCCTCATCTTTCTCCACGCTGCTGAGATAGTAGATTGTTTCACGCGAGCGGGCACCGTTCTCAGTACGCTCACGCTCCATCTTTATGATACGTTTAAGACCGGGCCACTTCTCGTACATTCCCTCCTGTTCCAAAAGTGTCGTATCCATAATTGAACAGGTTCTCTTCTCAACTCTTCCGTGCCCCTTTTCCTCGGTTGTGTATACCGATAATGGAGTAGTCCTACTAAAGATACTTTCCGTCAAGCTCTTGAGTATCGGCTGATTGTCTTTAAGCGCCATCAGATAGTCGCCGCCCTGGAGCATGATCTGTTCTGCGATATTACGGTGGGTCCCCATTGCGTCGACTGAAACCAATGCCCCTGTAAGCCATAAAGAGGACAATACGGACGGCAGAACCGTAAGTTCGTTGGTCTTGCCATCCACCGGCTTTTCGGCAACGCAGATTTCTGTTTCAGATACCCACGCATTGAGGATATACAGTCCGTGGCATCCGGGACTCCTGGGATTTTCACCCCGCAGTTTCTTACCGTCAATGATGACCTGATTGCCGCACAGGGATTCGATTATGTGGCCTCGGCAGCAATCAAGACTTGCCCGGAGCTGAGCGGGATTGACAGACTCTACAACACGAAGTATCGTGTCACCACACGGGACGCCGTTGCTAAGCTTCAGCAATCCGGCGGCCTTGAATTCTTCCTCTCGGTCTGTAACCATATCCGATATGTCGTCACAGTCCTCACAATCACACAACACGCCGATGAGTGCCATTCGGAGCACATCCTCGAGCTCATGTTTAACCTTGCCCAAGTCGCGCGGGTCTTTTACTTTGCTGAAAATTTCTATTTGCATACCTCTAATATATCCATTTTCAGCAATATATGCAATATCTGAAAGTTTATTTCACATAATCAGGTGAATTTTTGACTGAATTTGAGTTAAATCTCATGCGCCAGCCCTGGACGGTGACAGATGCGTATTCTTCATGCGGAATATTGTCATCTATGCCTGTCAAGTCAGAACAACCGTCAATACTCCGAACAAAACCTGCTTCCAAATCATAAACAATGGCATGTTTTTGTGGATTAAAATTTTGGAAGTCTATCTTTACGGTTAATGTGTCGTTGGCATATACAAGGCATTTATCCGTACTTTGCGGCTGTTTCTTCAACTGTGGCAAATCTGCCAAATAACGGATGCGGCTTTTATGGATATCTCCTGTATGGGTATTTCCATTCGGGCAAGTCTTGGTTATGCCCGTTTCTGCTCCATATTCTACGCTATGCCATTCTTTATGGTTCTTTTGTGCATCCCAATCGGCAAATACATGATTATCCAATAATTTGCCTATCACTGTTCCACTTGTATCACGTACATTTACATATCCGTCCGCATCCTGAATGACACCGAAGAAACGCTGTTGTGCTTGTATAGGCAAGCAAAACAGAATTGCCGATATGTAGAAAATAATCTTTTTCATGCTTCTATTACAGCTAATGGTTTGGTGAGGAACAGCGTTTAGCTGTTAACTCGACCTTGTTATAAACTCAATTTGGATTTGAAAAATAGCTTATTGTATTCGTTCAAATAAAATAGCATCCTTACTTTCCCAAAACTTAGCTTCTGTTATTGCAAATCCCAGTTTTGTACAATACGATAGTAGGATGTCTTTATTCACTCTATTTTTGATAAGCCTACGTTTATAATAGCTTTCATCTTCAAACCACTGGACAATACCATTTTCATAAAAAATCCATTTAGGGTCTTTCATAGCATATACAGTCCTAACAACTATTCCATTTTGTATGAATTGAAAAGAGTTCATGCTATCAGAGCTATCTATATTAGTGATTTGAAAATTGTAACAATCGCATTGTAATTTTGAAGATAAGCAACGAACCAAAGTATTCCAACCGTCCGAGTAGTTGGAATACATAACGCTGATATTTTTATTTGTTGCAGGTGCAAAGAAATATGCTTTCTCAAAATGCACTCCACCTTTTAAGGGACTATTATCATACAAATCAAACACGAATGGTCTAAACGATAACTTTCGACTGCCATTCTCTAAGAAATCAGCACTTAAAGTTTTTACAATGTCCTCTAACGAGCATTGAAAACAACTAAAAGTGAAATATGAAAATTGTTCTATTAGCATGATGAACTCTATTTTAACGAATTAAGCTATTTTCAGCCATTGTTTATAATGGCTTGACAAGGAGCTGCGTTTAGCAGCTAACTTGGCTTGTTAGTAATAATTCATTCCTCTTTCTGTTCATCCAAACATTCATTCACCCAATCTCTAAGTCCTTCATCAATATCTTTCTGCAATGTTTCTTCTAAAATCACTATACCTTCTGATTTTTCGGAAGTGTCAAGAGAGTTTAAGAATCTGTTAAGCATCCATATATTATATTCAGTAGGTACTCTACGAATAGAAGCATATAAAAAAGGAGCATAATTATTATTATCAAGTTTTTCCAAATAATGGACTATACGACCGGGATTGCCAAAGTTGAAATGTGGATGCCTTTCAAGCAATCTAAATAAAGGCTCGATTAAAGCATTATCCATTTCAGTTAAAACAGATTCTACCTCTTGCAAATCTTCTTCGGATTGAAGATTCATATTGTTGATTTTAGAAATAATCTCATTTATATTCATACTTCGTTTATGTTTATCAAGTTATTACTAATGGGATGCAGCTTGCCGCCGTTATAGGCGGCACAGGTGCTTGTTAGCATCGTTCTTTTAATCCAATTCAGCATGGGAGAATAAGTCCATTATTAATTTTTTATTTTCACATGCTTCTTTAAACTGTAAGATGAACTTTTTTAAAGCCTCTTTATCACTTGAATAAGCACAGAACATACTTCCTTCCGAATCGAAATCAATGCTTTCGGATAGCTCTGGTGCTTGTTCGTCAATAAAGACACGAGCCAGTGACTCCCAGTCGTAGCCATTACCTTCAAATCCTTCATCTTCTCTTGATTGAAAGATTTCCGTTTTATACTCGCCAACAGTCAGACATACCGAAATTGTTGATTCATGTTCAACCCAAAAGAAAGGTTCAATAGCCGCTGCAAAATTATTAATGTCCATATTGTTCTAATTCTTTAAAAAGTTCATCACCATTTGCTTTAATTCCATTTCTAAACTTGGCAGGAATTCTACTGCTACAACGTTCAAACCAATCGTTAAAAACATTTTTCCATTCTTGAACTTTCTCTTTTTTAATTAACAGATTAGCATCAATGGGGTATTTCTTTGCCAGTATTACCAGCATATCAATAATTGCCAATATTGGCTGAGAAGGCTCTTTGGTTGTTTTCATCCAATCAATAAATTCATCCATCATTGAAATGGAGAATTTTATATAATCAACTCCAACAGCTTCTGCAAGCTCATTTCCTTCTGGTGCTGTACTAAATATCTTCATATTATATTTTTCTTATTCTTCGATGCTAATGGTTCAGCAGGGAACGGCTTGTCCGTTATCCTGCGTTGTTAGCATTATTTTTTTGTTTCATCCATTGCAAAAGTAAATTTTCAATCTCTTTTGCACCTGTCTCCTTAGCCAAAGCAAGAGGGGTGCTGCCGTTACTATCTTTTATATCAAGGTCTGCATGATATTCTAAAAGCAACTTCACCAGTTCTATGTTATTATTGGCAATGGCTTCCATAATCGGATATACTCTATAGGTGTCGCATGGACTTTGGCAACCATTTACGTTAATGCCATGCTCCAGCAAGATATGGGCTAACTTTACGTTAGACAATCTGCAGGCGTATGTCAGGAGCGTAAGTCCATACTCATCGCTATATACTCTATCGTTTATGTCCTTGTATCTGGTAAGGGCATATTTTAGTACATCTTCTTTGTCAAAGTAGATTGCCGTATAGAGTATATCAAACTCGTAACAATCGTTACCCATTGCCATAGGTTCATCTTTTGCTGCCAGCAACTGTTTAATGGTTTCCATATCATTGTTGCGGCAAGCAACCCCTAACGGATAAAGCTGGTAGGTTGCATCCCGTATAGTATCTTGCAGCAATGTGCTTGCTTTCACGCTATCCAAACTACAAAAAAGCGTTGCAAGAAAAAGTAATGTCCTATTTACTATCTTCATACTTACTTTTTAAGTTGCACGTTAATGCTAATGGCTTGGAAAGGAACACCGTTCAGGGGTTATCTTTCCTTGTTAGATGTTTCTTTGTTTTTCCATTTTTGCATAAGTGATAACAAGTCATTGGAATATTCAACCGATGTAATTCTTGGTGTTTTTTCTAATATCCTGTTTTCTTCTGTATGCTTACATAGGTGTAGGAAATAGTCTTTTAATGAATTTGCAATCTTAATCTGTGATTGTTCATTATCAGAAAAATCATGTGAAATGAAATACACAGATTGTTCACTGATATTTAATGCAATGTAATCACCCGGAGTAGCTTCCGCAAACGGCAAGAAATCGTGTCCGAAAATATCCGAATTATTCTCTAATATATCCAGTAGATATAAGGATGCTTCTTGACATAAAGAGAGGAATTGACCAAACTCTAAGAATGTGGAATTTCCCAGTATAGGAATGTTTGTCGTTACATTAAAACCAACTTCATCATTAAAGCCATGTCCCTGATACTTTTTTAGGATATTCCACAAGAGTTTGGGAATATCTCTTTTCAGATACTCTTCGATTAATTTAATCTCGTCATTAAATATCCGAGTATCTAATAAGTTCTCTTGGCTTACATTGTATAGTCCGCCAAGACTATTGAAATGGTTGAATATTGCTTTCATATCACTTGCATATTACATCTAATGTTTAGCGGGGAACGCTGTGAAGCGTTATCACGCTTTGTTAGTTGCATCGTTATTGTTATTATCTACCCATGCTTTGATTTCATTTGGAAAATGTTTATGAAACATTCTTATCCACAACTCATCGTTACACTTGTCGGGAATACAAGCATGAATGCACTCAAACCACTGGTCCCACATCCAATCAAAATCATCTTTCGGCATCATCATCCAAAGCAGAAAATCTTTCGGTTCCCAATCAGATAATTTCATAATATCCTTTTGCAGAACCTTACGCATGGATTGAAGTTGCTCTGTTGCTTCTTGACTGGTTATTTTTCCTTTCCAAAAATCAACAGCCGAGTGTGCAAAGTCATTTATCTGTTGGATAGTAGCATTAGGAAAATATTGTTTATCCAAATGCTCTACCATATCTTGCATAAAACATATTCGACGTTGATGCCATTGATGTTGGTCGTCATCTTCTATTTCATCTAAGATATACTTTGCCAACACTATAATTGCATCAATTCCATGATTTTCTATTTTACCCCATTCGGTAGTATTCCAATCTGCTTGTGTTTTCACTTTATCATAGCAGACAGGGCATACTCCGTTTGGTAGAGTTATGGAATGTTTTCTGCAAATAGGGCATATTTTATCAACATTTTCCATTCTATTTGATTTTTAATTTGCAACTAATGGTTAGCAGGGAACGGCTCGTCCGTTATCCTGCGTTGTTAGCTGTATTTTAGTCAAAAGTCATGTAACACAAACAGACTTTTAACAAGATAATTTTCTACTGTCCATACGGCATAATATCCGCCTGCACCGTCACTGTTCTGCGTGCTGATGAACAGTGAGTTTCCTTTACCCAATGCCACGACAACATTGTTTCGGCTCGGTTCGTATAGATGTGCTATATATGCTGTTGGAAATTCCAATATTCCGGCAGGGTGCTTGACGGTGACAGATGCGTATTCTTCATGCGGAATATTGTCATCTATGCCTGTCAAGTCAGAACAACCGTCAATACTCCGAACAAAACCTGCTTCCAAATCATAAACAATGGCATGTTTTTGTGGATTAAAATTTTGGAAGTCTATCTTTACGGTTAATGTGTCGTTGGCATATACAAGGCATTTATCCGTACTTTGCGGCTGTTTCTTCAACTGTGGCAAATCTACCAAATAACGGATGCGGCTTTTATGGATATCTCCTGTATGGGTATTTCCATTCGGGCAAGTCTTGGTTATGCCCGTTTCTGCTCCATATTCTACGCTATGCCATTCTTTATGGTTCTTTTGTGCATCCCAATCGGCAAATACATGATTATCCAGTAATTTGCCTATCACTGTTCCACTTGTATCACGTACATTTGTATATCCGTCTGCATCCTGAATGACACCGAAGAAACGCTGTTGTGCTTGTATAGGCAAGCAAAACAGAATTGCCGATATGTAGAAAATAATCTTTTTCATGCTTCTATTACAGCTAATGGGTTGCAGCTTGCCGCCGTTAGGCGGAACAGGTGCTTGTTAGCATCATTTTTAATCCAATTCTGTACGAGAGAACAAATCCATAATCAGCACCTCATTTTCACATACTTTCTTGAATTGCAGAATAAACTCCTTCAAGGCTTCTTTATCTTCGGAGTAAGCGCAAAACATACTTCCCTCTGAATCAAAATCAACACTTTCAACGAAATTCGGTGCTTGTTCTTCGATAAAAACACGAGCTAAGGATTCCCAATCGTAGCCGTTTCCTTCAAACCCTTCATCCTCTCTTGATTGGAAGATTTCTGTTTTATACTCACCAACATTCAGACATACTGAAACTGTTGATTCATGCTCTACCCAAAAGAACGGCTTTATTTGTTCCTTAAAATTATTAGTGCCCATATTGTTCTAACTCATTAAAAAGCTCATCTCCATTTGCTTTAATGCCATCTCTAAATTTAGCAGGAATTTTACTGCCACAACGTTCAAACCAATCGTTAAAAACATTCTTCCATTCCTGAACTTTCTCTTTTTTGATTAGCAAATTAGCATCAACCGTAAATCTTTTAGCTAACATAACTAATATATCTATATGAGTTAAGACTGCTTGAGTTGGCTTATTAGCCGTTTTTAGCCATTCAATATTTTCGTCAATCTGCTTTAATGCCAAATTGATGTATCGAGCATTTTCTAATTCTGCCATTTCATTACCTTCTGGCGCTGTACTAAATATTTTCATTGTAATCCTATTTGTTTTTCGATGCTAATGGTTTAGCAGGGAACGGCTTGCCCGTTATCCTGCTTCGTTAATGGTATATTTATATTTTTCCTTTGCTATAAAAAGCCTCTAAAACAAAGAGAAACAACGAAAGGAAAATATATAATATAAGTATCAATAGATTATTTTTATTAGGCTTTTCATTAAACTTATCTATGACTGTTTTATACCTTTTGTGCCAATAGAAACGAACACATAAAAGAATGAATATAAGCCCCAAAGACACATAATACATCGTTTCGGTTGGATATGGCGCAATTTTATATTGTTCCAATACTCCCCATATTGTGTGAATATTGCAATTCAGAAATATGGTAAGAAATAATAAAGCCGCATAAACAGCTATTTCGGGAATAGAACTGTATTTCCATAGCCTATAAAATTTGAAAAATAAATAATCTATCATACCTAATTACCATTAATGGTTAGCAGGGAACGGCTTGTCCGTTATCCTGCTTCGTTAATAACTCTTTTCTTTTCAATAGATATGAAATACATATTGTCAAGAATAAATAAAAAACAAGAATTTGGCTCGCCAACCATACAAAAATGAAATCATCAATATTGGGCGGAAGATATGCGTCATAAGGTGAATATTTAAGTCCACTCCAATATTCTTGCAATTCTTCCATTTTGAAATAGTAGATATATGACCATATATTGAAACACAATAGAATGGTAATCGAAATCGCTCTCAAGGCTATTTTATGCAAAATAATATCTAAGATTACAAACAATAACAATGCGACTATCAACAAGAACGTTTGTAGAAATGGGGTGAAATCCATTGTTCCATTTGTATCTACTATACATATAGACCACCTTAAAATACCCACTATTATTCCAAATAGGAGAAAATAGGCTATATGGTATATCTTGTTTTTTATGTTCATCTTTAAGTTGTTATTAATGGTTTGACAAGGAGCTGCGTTTAGCAGCTAACTTGGCTTGTTACCAATATAATTTATAGGGAAACAGATAGCCATTTTTGCTTCCATGAAGAATATCTTTTCTTAGAATCCAAAAGCCATTTGCCTTTTTTAAACAAGAATATGTATTGCTTCTTTTCCTGCATAGGCACTTCTCTGTATGTGTGAACTACAATTCTGTCCTTTCCTTCTTCTACAATATCGGTTATTTTCTCTTCATCAATATCATATTCATAAGAACCTTCATTGCCATAAGATATAGTAGTAGGTCTGCTATTCTTGCGTTCACGAGAAGTGCAGTAGTTCAAAAAGATTTTTGATACCAATTCTTTTTGCTTGTTAAACTGTTCTTCGAATGAAAGTTCATTCTGCTTTGCAATATCATTACACATCACTTCCCACTCGTGCATATTCTGCATGAATTGAAGCAATAAATTCTGTATAGTTTCTTTTAGTTCTGTTTCCATATCTGTTCTATATTATTGGTAATGGGATGCGAATAGCTGACCGTTAGGGCAGCTCATTCGCTTGTTAATCGCTTTTCAACTCTCCCATGTTACATAGTTAATTTTGCCTGTGCTATCAGTATTGACAACCACCAACATATCTGCAATTTCGCGTCCTATGCTATAATCCCATACAGCATAGTTTTCCTCGCCGGGATAGAAGCCGATGCGGACTAATTTCAAGGCAGAGAGTAACCTTTCTTCTTTGGGCTTGGAAGCATCTGTACTTGCCAAAACCTTATCTATTATAGAAGCATCCAATTCTTCAAGA
The DNA here is from genome assembly GCF_002201515.1 of Muribaculum intestinale. Classification (NCBI taxonomy): domain Bacteria; kingdom Pseudomonadati; phylum Bacteroidota; class Bacteroidia; order Bacteroidales; family Muribaculaceae; genus Muribaculum; species Muribaculum intestinale. The sequence continues at coordinate 92,765 of NZ_CP021421.1, read as the reverse complement.
TGAAAATCAATATACTCCTTTACATCACCTCCATCTTCGTAATCTGAACGAATGGCAGCTTCTACATCTGCTTTATATTGTTTTAAGCCCTTGGTATAGTTTTCGTATTCAGCTACCCAATCATATTACGGCACACCATCATAGAAATTCAAATCTAATTCTATCTGGTGACTGTCAATTGTAACCTTTACTTCATTTGTTTCTTGGGGAGAGTTGATTTCTACTTCTCCAAAATAAGTAATATTCTTTTTCATATTTAGTTATTTTTCATTCAAGCGATTAATGTATTTGTAAGATCACCCGTAGGTGCTGTTTATTGTGGTAAACGTCACCCGGCAGGTGTGTTTCCTAATCTCTAATAGCTGCACCTTTTGTTAATGCCTCTTTTTGCACTTTCGTGGTCGGAGTTTATATGCTTTCCCTCCAAAGGTCAGTTTCTCGCAAGCTACTTTATAGCCTTCGCTGTTAAAATAATACCGGTAAACATATTCTTCCTTGCCTTCTGAACCTGAATAGGATGTGCTGCTTGGACGGGTTGTTTCCCCGTTAATTGACAACAACGGAGGATTCTGATCGGGACGAGTATTGCAGGTAAGGGTGGCACAGTATCTCACGTAATCTCCGACCAGTTGCTCCACATTCAAACTGCATTTCAATCTTTTTCTGTCCACTCCGGCAGAATTTACATGCACACGACATTCAGGAGTGGTATAGGTACGGTTCCCTACCGTTACAGATGCGGCAGGGAGCTGAATCTCGCCGCTTTTCCTGAACCGCACAAGATAGCTGAAACAGGTTTCATCACTCTTGCTTCCCACTCCGTTCACAATTGTGTAACTGCTACATTTATGTTGTTTCGGACCACTCACCACTTCAATGTTGTCATTGAATACCGGATAAGAAGCCGTGTCGAACTGGGAATTGACCAAAGCATACGTCAGTTCCACCACTTGTCCCGCACGGATTTCCCGTATTGTGTCTGCCTTTATGTGGAAATACACGGAGTCTGCGGTAGTCGAGGCGTACACTCGAACTCCCGAAAAAAATACATACATCCATATACAACAGATTTGTATGTTCCTGATTGACTTTCTTGTTATGTATCTGACCTCTTTTTTCATTTATTGATGTATCATATCAAACATTGCCGTAATCTATTCTTTCTTGCTCTCACTATAATAATGACGGAACAACATTCATGAATCGTCCAATGAATCAAGCGGATTCGGTATGCTCGACTTGTGGGCACTTGTAACATGAAGGTAGATGCTCGTAGTCTTGATGTCGTTGTGTCCCAACAACTCCTGTATGGTTCTCAGGTCCGTTCCCTGCTCCAGCAGGTGAGTGGCAAAGGAGTGGCGGAGCATGTGTACGTGTACCCGGTGCTTGATGCCTGCACGATCGGCGGCTTCCTTCAACACTTTCACCAATGCACTTGCCGAATATTGCTCTCCGGGTGTTTCGCCCTCGAACAGCCATTTTTGCGGGCGATATTCCTTGAAATATTCCCGAAGTTCGCACAATACCTTCTCCGACAGCAGCGAGTAGCGGCATTTTTTGCCCTTGCCCATAATGCGAATCAGCATACGTTCGCTCATAATATCCTGCGGAGTGAGGTTAAGCAACTCGCTCCTTCTCAATCCTGCGGAATAAATCAACGAAATCATACAGCGATGCTTGCGGTTTGCAAGGCATGAAAGAATGCGCCGCACCTCGTTGCGGCTCAACACTTCGGGCAGGCTCTTGTACTCTTTGGCACGGGTGATACCGCCGTAGTATTGCCGTTTGCCGCCACGCACCTGCTCATAGTAGAACTTGATGGCGTTGATGCGCATATTCTGTTGCGACACCGAGATTTTCTTCTCGTTCACAAGGTAGAGTATGTAGCGGTTGATGTCGGCAACCTTCAGACGGTCGATGTTCCGTCCCTTGTGATATTCCATGAAGTCACTGAAATAGGCACGGTATGTTTTGACGGTCGAGGGGCTGTAACGCTTTTGTTCCAGCAGTTCGAGGTAGCCTTTCGGCAGTGTGTATTCACGCTTAGGTTTGGGATGCCGCACGTAAACCCGGCTGTAATCGATGTAGGCGTGCGGTGAATAGCGGTCGTAGAAATCAGGCAGCCGGAAAGCGGCGGCAGGAATGTAGCCGGAGCCGTCCTCGATCGCCACCACGTCGGTGTCCTGAACCAGCAACAGGGCGATGGCTTGGCAGTCCGAGTAATCCACCCGGATGCACTCCTCGCCGCCACGCCTGTCTTTGTGAAGAACGATGTTGCCACGTTGTTTCCGTACCTTGTCCATAATGCCGACAATTGTTTTATGAGCTCAAAATTACTGAAATAATTCTGAAAAACAAACCAATCGGTTTGTTTTTAATACATAAAAAAGCAGTTGATAACACAAAACCGCTCATATTCGTCAATAAATCAGGATTTTAGCAGTGAATAGACAAAGTGAAGTTCTCTCGCAAGACGCTTAATGTCAAGCCCCCTCAAAAAAGACTGCTCAAAGGACAGACCGAAAAACACCTGCCGGAACAACATGGCAGTGTCCTCGATGTCCACATCCTGCCGTATCTCCCCGGTGTCCTTTGCCGACTGTATGGCGGCTCTCCAAAACTCGTAGTCCTGCCGGAACATGCCTGCTATCTTTTCCTCCACATCCGGATAATAAAGCCGTACCTGCATCATAAGATGGTAATAATAGAAATTGAAGCTGCATCCTGCCGGATTGTTGCCGTCATCAAGAAGCGATATGAGTTTCCGCATGGTCTGTTCCACACCTTTTATATATTGTTCGATAAATTCCGACAGGGTGGCAGCCTTGAACCGAAACTTGTTTGCCACCGACTGCATCCCGAACACGTATTTATCTATAACCGCAACAAAAAGATCCAGCTTTATCGGATAATAATACACAAGCCCGGCTTTCGTCAGCCCGCAGGCTTTTCCGATCTCTACCTGACTTGCCTTCTCATAATTCATCTTGGCGAAAACGCGCAGTGCGTTTTCAAGCACTTCTTCACGGTTGGTTATCATACTAACTTCTATCGTTTAATTTTGCGAAGTTACAAAATAATAATGGAATCATAACGCAAAAAATTTAGATTAAACTATCGATTTTCAAGGTAATGGTATTTATAATATAATTGGGTTCACTTTCATGGTGGAGAGATTCAGATACAGCCCATGGTGTTCTATCATACCGTGGCGGAACAATTTCCACAGCAGATTGCAGCCGAGCTGCGCCAGTGTCGAGTTAATAAACAGGTCTTGTTTCTCCAATGCTTCGGCAAGGGAGCAACTTGGACCTGAATCATTATCTTTCACTTTTGAATACCGCACGAGGCGTGTCACCACTTTCAGAGAGCTTACCGTTTCATAAAGATGCGATTCCGGCTGCTTGATTTTTCTTGGCACGGTTCCCATTACAACCTGTCCGCTTGACTGCGAGTTTCCGAAGTCGAGCCAATATATCGGTGTGCCATGATTGGTGTAGTCTGATTCCGGTACAGCCTTCAACACTTTCCATAAATCCATACGTGATTTCACATTGTCGGTGCAGGTAATCGTTATGTTGGCCATATTGTCCCTTCGTGCATCCTTGGGACATACCGGATATAAGTCCGGGATTGCAGCCCAGTCATTCCCGAAGAAGTTGTTTATCCGTGTCACCAGACACTGCGCCTTGTTCAGCCCGATATCCGACCATCCGAAAAGCTGGCGCCCGATATTGGCTTCGGTAACTATGTCGGGGTCATAGACTGTCACGAACAGACCGGGATGGTTCAATGCCCTCAGTGTCACATCGAGCCGGGCGAGATTTGTGAGGACCTGTGAGCCCGTGCCGCCGACACCTATAAGATTTACCGTAACCGGATGCTGTGGATTGAGCAGGTAGTTGTGAATATAATGTACACGTTTCATTTCATAAGGTCTTTTAGTTTAAGATTATTCAGAGGTATAAGTTCATTGAGGTTGAACGGTTTGTCACGTGCGGCCTTTGTCACCAGCACAAGATTGGATTTCGTTGGGTTACGGCCTCCGCCCAAGTGTGAGAACTCCGTCAGCCAGAACCTTTTCTCAAGATATTCCAGAAATGTTCCGAATGTCGGTTGCCTCGGACTCTCAATTTTCGGATTCCCCATGCACACAATGGTGCTCGTGACGTTGAAAAACGGGGCGGCATACAGTTTTGTCTCCGGAGTTGGGACTTCTCCCTTGAAGGCATACACGTTCATTCCGCCACCTTCCTTTGATTCATAGATCACTCCCGGAACATTATATTCCGCATTTTCAATCTTCAGGCTTTCCACAAAATACATCATTCGTCTTTGCGGCGGATTGTACCATACGTACCGTTCAGACCCCTTGCGAGTGTCGCAATACAGCAGATTTGACGGCAACATCCCGCATGGAGTGCCGTTGTGGACTTCCGAATAATTCCTCACAAGATCGTTCATGAACTCCAAGGTTACAGGGCGTCCTTCACCCATATTACCCTTTTTATCTATTGCACGCATCTCAAGGAAATGTTTCTTCTCGTCCTCGCTGACATAGGCGATGAGAACGGCTTTGGGATATATCACGGAGCTTATCTCCCGAGTCAGTTGGTTGGAATTCGTCATGATTCAAGATTACTTATTATGTTAATGAACTTATCGGACCATTGGAAGAACCGTTCGGGATACTCATCCGATATTTTGAAGAGTGACTCCGTTTTTGGAGTCAGTTTCATAGTTGTCACCGGTATTATCTCATACGATTCCTGATAATCCGAGTTTATGAAGTCAATCAGTGTCCTGGTGACTATGTCATCTTCCTCATAGACAATGCAGATCTGACGGTGCAGACCCACCGGACGTATGTCCGGGTCATTATCGTAATATGGGTCATAGGCATAATGCATTATCGGTTTCTTCGGTTCAAGGAATTCCATTCCATCCAGCATGGCATCTATAAATTTTGATTCCCATGCGTTAACGGGTTTATAACCGTGCAACGCCGTGTGTATGTCGTTATGATATGACTTACTTTCAACACGTCTGAGCAGTTTGTGTATTGCTCCTGACTGATATGACTCTATGCGCTTCCTGTCCCTGATAATTTCTTTGTCTGCCTCGTTAGTATCATAATCCATAAGGACACATTCCATTATACAGTCATGTTCATCGCAGTCCAATATTGAACCGATTCGGTTGGCGTGCATAAACTTGTTAAGGAACGATATGGCTATGCGCCTAAGCCCGTTGTTGATTCGGGTCAGAAATTTCACCGGGAAATAATACAGCTTGCAGGTTCCCCACCTGTGGCATTTCCAGAGTGTAAAATGAAGCCTGCTGTCATACATCTCGATATTCAGTCCAATATTGTCGGAGAGAATGGTCTGCATTTCATAATACAGATGGTTGATGCTCTCATTCAGAGTCTTGCCGGGTGTATGATCGACCTTCACATTCAACAATTCCGCATACCGGAAATAAGAATCACGCAGGAAATCATAGTTCTCCTGCGTGATTATGTTGAATGTATCCTCTCCATAATCCTTGATTATGAAAGAAGGTACGGTACTCTGGAAGGTCGTTTTCAGAAAAGAATTACAGCACCGCTGGGCGCTGTAATTCTTCTTTGCCGGTTCACTCCGTAATGATAGCGCCTCTCTGTCTGACTTATGAGTAGCTTTGCGAGCTGTTCCGACTGTGATTCGCTCAGGAGTCTGCATTGGTTCTCTTTTTTAGGTTTTACGGGCATTGGTTCTTATCCTTTGGTTCCGATTGTGGTCTTGAACTCATAGACCGCCGCGTCGTCCTTCATGGTGGGACCGTGTACCGTGGCGGTTGTCAGTTCGGGATAGGTATTGGAATAGAATCCCATCACCATTTCGGGGCTGTCCGACGGATTGGGGTCGTCGAGTGTGATTGTGGCTGTCCCTTTCTTGAAAGTGAACACGCGTTTGATTCCTGTGATTTCGAGTGCCATAGTCTTACATCATTTGGGGTTGTGCATAATTTCCTTGTAACATTGATGCCGGGAAGTCGGGATATTCCGCATATTCCTCCGGCCGGTAAGGAGGCGCGTCATCCGGATCCGCCATTCTCGGCGCATGAGCCGCCATGTCGTGATCGAACGACATAGGCTGCTGCGCATACCGTGGCTGCCCGTTGGGAGGATACGCGGCGTTCTGCCCCTCGTTTGGCGGCATCATTCCGCCATTTGAATGTGCATATTGAGGATAGCCTCCTTTGGGATGTGCCTGTTGCGGCCATCCCATCGGCTGTTGCGGATATCCGTATTGACCATCATATCCCTGTCCGGGGTTGCCGTATGGCTGTTGAGCGGGGTGTGCGGCTTGCGCCGGCATTTCCTGCTGTGGCATGGCGGACTGATGTTGTGGTGCAGCTTGCTGTTGAACGGTCGGTTGTCGAACCGGTTTAAGAGGGTGTTTCATAACAACTGTTAAGATAGTCCATCAAAAAAATGCCTCTGCTAAAGGAGAGGACATTTCTAAATTGTTTATTTGTTGACAATTATAAGAAAGAATTTAGAAATGTACACCTCTGATTTAACAGAAGCACAGAAAGCTTTCATAAAAGAAACAATTCCAATGGATAATTGGACGAGCAAATATGATTTTTTCCTTGTCTTTGATGCCATTCTATATGTGGACAAGACCGGCTGTCAATGGCGTAATCTACCTCATGACTTTCCGGCATGGCAGACCGTATATTACTATTTCCGTGCATGGAGTGCTATCGGCGAGTTCAAGAATCTGCTTGACAGCCTTGTCGCAGAAGTGCGATTTCAGGAAGGTCAGACACCGGAACCAAGTGTTGCGGTTGTAGACGCTCAAAGTGTGCGGGCTGCCTCATATCCCTCACCGAAAGGTTTTGACGGCAACAAGAAAGTCAAGGGAATAAAACGGCAGATTGCAGTTGACGAGAATGGGCATCTGCTTGATGTAAAGACAACTACCGCTAACATACATGACTCCAAAGGCGGTTTGATGCTTCTGGCTTTACTTGCCGCCTCGCACCCGGTCATCAAGAAGATTCTTGCAGACAGAGGCTATCGCGGAGATTTGATTGAACTTGTGAGAAATACCTTTGGCATGAACGTGGAAATCACTTTGTCTGGTTCTTCTGACGGGAAGTTTATCCCGGCAAAGGGCAGATGGGTTGCGGAGCGCTCTATCTCATGGCTTGACAACTTCCGACGTTTATGCAGAAATTATGAGGATACATTGGAGGTCGCACGACAGATGGTCATCATAGCAGGTGTGGCAATGCTCTTGAACAGGCTTACAGCAAATTAACAATCGTTATGAAACACCCTCTAACTGGTTCCGGCATTGGCTGAGGCTGTACCTGCGCCGTCGCGGGCTGTTGTGTCGGTTGCTGGACTTGGGACTGCTGCGGTTGAGCCTGCTCGGGTTCCTCCATCATTGCGAAGAGATCTCCCTGTCCCACTAATTTCTTCTGCTCGTCAAGCCGCTCGTCGATTGTCTTCAAGTCGTCGGGTTTGGCGTACTTGCGTGCCTCGGTAAGTGCGTCCACGGCCTCCTTATGTCTCTTGGCGGCGATATGCTCCTCCGCCTTCTTGAGATTTTTCTCATACTTCTCGCGCTTCTCCCTGTCCTCTTTGGATTCTTTCGCCTTGGCTTCCTTAGCACCCTTGCTCGATGACGCGGCTTTGTCGGCCTGCGCCTCGAACTGCGCAATGTTGGAGATCAGTCCCGACGCCTTCTGCATGGGACGTCCCACCACCTGCATGAAGCCGGTGTCAAGTTCTTCGGGTGTGCCGTTCAGTGTCAACGGCACGATGCTGTTCTGCGCCTCATCCTTGAGAGTGTTGGACTTCGGTAGCACCGACACTGCCATGCGCCCGTCGGCGGACTTGCGGATGACCAACGTGATATCCACGTTAGGGTTCATTGATTGAAAAAACATATTCTTATCGTATTTAGTGTGAATATTTCCGGTTATTGCCTGCGCTCATCCCTTGAAGAATTCTGCGAGAAGCCTGTTACGGTCAGGATGGCGGCTTATCTCCATTATAGGATCCAGGATGGTGGAGATATGCACCGGTCCCCCTGTCCTGCGTGACGGGAGCTTGATTTCCGCTCTTTCAATCCGGACGATTCTTTTTTTCGGCACCGGGATTGTAACCGCCGGTTGTGCCGCTGTCATGATAGCCTGTCTCATAGTCATTTCTTTTTTAATTTATTATTGAATATCCGGGCTTGGCAGCCCGATGAACTACAAGGGCATTACAGCGGCCGACTCCGGTAATGCAAGGCTTTCGGGAAAAATACCGGAGCGAAGCGAGGATGATTTTTCCCGAAACCGATAGGCCCGGCCTTGCAGTCCGAAAGAGGCGGACGCTAATTTTGCCCGGTAGTTCCTTCGGGTCTGTCAGCCAGACTATTCCTCTCGACCCTGTTTCATGCAGTCATTTTTCAATGGGGTTCTACTAATATCAAGTTTTGTTGTATGCTTTGTTTCAAATAAAATTCAATTCTCATGACGCATTATTAATTATGAACCATACAGCGGGTACAGGTGTTGAAATTGGATAGTAAATATATGTAATATCACAGTTTATGACACAATATCAATTAAAACGGGCTTACGAACCCGCTTCTCCGGAAGACGGCTTCAGGGTATATATAGACAGACTTTGGCCGAGAGGTCTCTCGCACGAGACTTTCCATTATGATTTGTGGGATAAGGATATCGCGCCGTCCACAGAACTCCGCGAATGGTTTCATGCGGATCCCGATAACCGATGGTCTGAATTTGAGACTCGATATTCCAAAGAACTGGAGACCAGCCCTTCGTTCGGGGCATTGCGACATCTTCTTGCACAGAAATCTGTAGTGACATTACTTTATTCGTCTCATGATGAACGACATAACAATGCCATTGTGGTTTACAACTTATTGACAAAATAATCTCTTAACATATCCTCCACTTATGAAAATGTTCTGTTACCAGTGCCAGGAGACCGCACGCGGCAAAGGCTGCGAGATACAAGGTGTATGCGGAAAGAAACCCGAAACGTCTGCAAGAATGGATCAGCTGCTTTACATCGCCCGTGGCATGGCCATCGTAAACCGACAGTTGCGAGAGAAAGGCGCATCAAGCAAGGATGCATCCCGGTTCATCGTCGACGCACTGTTCACCACCATCACCAACGCGAACTTCGACAATGATATGCTCGACGGCTATATCACAAAAGCCCTCGACCTGAAAAACGAACTCGAAGGAGAGTCGAAAAAGCGCGGCATGGAGCCTCCTTTCATGCCTGAGGTGTCGTATCATATCCCAAAGGAGGAATATGGCGTACATGAGGTAATCGAACACAGCGGCACTCTTGAAGAAGAAATCACAAGTGTGCTCCATGACAAGAACCCGAATATAAGAGGTCTCAAGCAGCTTGCCATGTACGGCTGCAAGGGTATGGCGGCCTATGTCCGCCACGCCTGTAACCTCGGTTATGAGGACGAAGACATATATGTCGTGATAGAGAACGCCCTTGCCGAGATAAGCCGTCCTGACATAAGCGTGTATGAGCTGTTTTCGCTCGTGCTCAATGTGGGTGACGGGGGTGTCAAGGCTATGGCTCTGCTTGACAAGGCAAACACATCGACCTACGGCAATCCCGAAATCACAAAGGTAAACATCGGAGTAAGGAACCGTCCGGGCATACTCGTGAGCGGTCACGACCTCAAGGATCTTGAGGAACTGCTCGAACAGTCAGCAGGCAAAGGGGTTGACATCTATACCCACTCGGAGATGCTCCCTGCCCAGAGCTATCCTTTCTTCAAGAAATTCCCCCACTTTGCAGGTAACTACGGCAACGCATGGTGGCGGCAGATTGACGAGTTCGAGACATTCAACGGCATGTTCCTCTTCACCTCCAACTGCATCGTGCCCCCGCGTCCGAAAACCACCTACATGGATCGCATCTACACGACCGGTGTCGTCGGAATGCCCGGCACACATTTTATCCCCGATGGGAAGGACGGCAAAAAGGATTTTTCCGAAATCATAGAGCGGGCGCAGACATGCCAGCCGCCGACAGAGATAGAGCACGGTGAGATTGTCGCCGGATTCGCCCATAACCAGGTGCTTGCTTTGGCGCCTAAGATTATCGACCTCATCAAAAGCGGTAAAATCCGCAAGTTTGTGGTCATGGCAGGCTGTGACGGCAGAATGCCCTCTCGCAAATACTATACGGAATTTGCGGAAAGGCTTCCTAAAGACTGCGTGATTCTCACCGCAGGCTGTGCCAAATACCGTTACAACAAGCTTCCGCTCGGTGATATCGAGGGTGTTCCGCGCGTGCTCGATGCCGGACAGTGTAACGACTCCTATTCGCTCGTCGTGATTGCCAATGCTCTCAAAGACGCTTTCGGCCTGGAGAGTGTCAACGATCTGCCGATTGTCTACAACATCGCATGGTATGAGCAGAAGGCGGTGATAGTGCTTCTGGCTCTGTTGAGCCTCGGAGTGAAGAATATCCACACCGGCCCGACGCTGCCGGCGTTTTTCACCCCCGAAATTCTGAAAGTGCTTCAGGAGAAGTTCAATATAGGTACCATCGCCACCGTTGACGAAGATTTGGCTACCCTTATCGGTTGAAAGAAATGGACGGTCGGAATGTGAATCGGTTTATCCATAAATATGTGATAGCGGCGGCGCACGCCATCCTTTGGCTGGCGGCGCTGTCTCTTGCCGCATATTTCCATCTTGACCACGGATATTCGGCTGCCGAGGCGCTTCTCGGCTCCACGCTCATGGCATATTGTGCATATGTCTGTGAGTCCGGACTGGGCACATGGCGCGTGGCGGCCGCTGCCGGTGATGTTAGGATTGATTTCAGGAAGGCCGGATTGTGGGGATGGATTGTCGTGAACATAGCGGTAGCAATAACCCTGTCGTTGCTTTTTCTGAAATACCCCGAATGGTGGATATTGCTCCTCATCATATTTAACGCCGGATGGCAGAAATATATGAACGGGCGAATACCCCCGCGTTTGCAGGAAACCTTCCAGTCTGTAAAGCTATGAAAATATCATCCGAACTGTTCCTCTGCCTCGGGCTTGTCTTTGCCGCTTTATATTTTCTGATATTCGGCATCGGCTTTGTCTTCACTATGAAGATTCGCAAAAAAAGAAACCTCTAAATAAATTTACGACATGTTCAGATTAAAAGACAGAATTCCATACGCTGACGGCTCCATAGCGAAGGAGATTGTCATGCAGAACCATAGCGGGCTTTCGCTCCTTATGGCAGTTGACAAGGGACTTGAGATTCCCACACATACGGCTAATGCCGACGTGCTCGTCCAGGTAATAGATGGGAGCATGGAGTTCAACATTGAGGATAAAGTACTTGAGTTGAAAGAGGGTGATGCGCTCACTATGACACCGGGTGTGAAACATTCCTTAAAGGCTACGGAACGGTTCAAGGTTCTTGTCACAAAGCTCAACGCATGAGCACGGCATCGTTTGGTCTTCAGGCATCCTGAGGGTATGGACTCCCCGGATGCCTTTATTATTTCCCGATTAGATGTCGGATAGCCATTATCGGGTGATAAATGAGCATCCTCGGACCGGAAAAGCGCATGACCGTCTTTATTTTTTCTTTCATATCCGGACGGTAACAATGTATCCTGCATTTGCGGCAACTTCCTTTCGAATCGCTGAAAGGACAATGGCGCAGACGGCTTTCGGCATACCTCGCCAGATTCTCACACCCGGGACAAGTATCTCTATTTTCCTCTTTCAGGCGGCAATATAGACGGATCATCTCTCTTACGATCCTGATTTCGTATTCTATCTTCATTTATGGTTTGGATTTGCCGACCGGCGGTTCTGTGAGTGTTATTTTGACAACGGTTGTGCGGTCGAGGCTACGCTTGATCGCTTCATCAAAATTCCCCATGTAATTAGGTAAAAAGCGTTGGCAGAGCAGACGCAAAGCCATAATCTTTTCCGCGTTATCAGTCACAATCTCCGCCTCCCCTAAAGCGATGGCAGAGTCATAATACATAGTAAAATTCTTTTTCCCGGTCTCAAATTTCGGGGAGCATCGGCTGACGGCACTCAGACTGACAATGGGATTGGCCCTTATGCAATCCATCTTCTCCCCCTCGTCGGCGCAATGGAAATAAAACGTGTGCCCCTCCCCCCGTATCAACGACAGCGGGAGTCCGTATGGCGTTCCGTCCGGTCGTATCATCGACATCGTTACAAAGGGAGCACGGTCAAACACATTAAGCGCCCAGTCCTCATCTTTCTGCCTTGCTGCTTTTCTCATCTGCTTCATATCGCAAATTTAAGAAAAAATAAAGGAATAACAATCTTATTGTTCCTGAAGCATCAAGAAGCATCCAGTCATATCGGATAGAGAGACAGCATTATCATATCCGATAAAATATTGTGATTAATATTTATAGGACATATGGCATTGTGACATTTCAGAAAATCAGACCGCTGATTATGGCGAACAGCAGAGCCGCCGCCACTATGATGCCGGCAATCTTATAGAGGAATCGGAGGAATCCTCTGAAAAAGACTATCGCCAACGCCGCCCATACAGGTGATACGCCCCTTGTATAGAGGTATCCGAACACGGCGGCCAAAGCGAGTATCAGGATTGCTTTCCACAGCCAACTCATGCCTGTGATTCTTGTGATAAGTGCAGATGCTTTCATAACTGTATATATTTACCGGGGGACACGGTGTCATCCGGATTTCGGAGGCTCCCCCGTGGCGCGCCTCCACAGGCAAGGCTACGGGTAAAAATACCGGAGCGCAGCGAGGATGATTTTTGCCCGTACCGCAAGGCCCGGCCTTGACGGTGGAAAATGGCAAGCCACGAACTTCGCCTCCGAATCCGAATGACGGCATTCACTGTCCTATCTCTTTCTTGAAGTCTTCCTGTCCGGGAAAGCGAGTGTGACATTGTAGCCGCGGTCGAAAACGAGCATGGCATCGAATGAATTTCCCTTCTTTCCCTTGAACCCCTTTATCAGCTTAGTCCTGCCGGATGACAGCAGTTGCTCGATATGGCCGTCCGTGAGTTCCTTGTTCAAGAATCGTCTGAACACCAGCAGACCGCAGGATGTATTGTCGCATCGGGCGGTCTTAGCCCGTATCACGACATTCCCTTTGCCGCATTTGGGACACGGGCGGGAATGCACTGGGGTGACAGGCACTGTGATTCCGAGAATCTCAGTGGTAGCCTTGCGTGTATAGCCGACGATGGCGTTCATGAATGTAGAGGGTTCAAGAGTGTGCCGTTCAATCTGCAACAGTGTGTTTTCCCAGCTGCCTGTCATGCCTACATCCGCCACGAGCATATCCTTCACGGCATCGTACAGTGCCAGACCTTTGTCGGTAGGCATGATGCTCTTACCTGAGCGTCGTATGTAGTCACGTTTAACCAGAGTGGCGATAATAACCGCACGGGTGGCGGGCGTGCCGATGCCTATGTCGCGGACAGCCTCGCGCGCCTTCTCGTCGGCCACCCTCCTTACCGCACGATTCCATTGCGGCAAGTAGAACTCTTCGGTATATAGTCAGGATATTGAGGTTTGCAGTTGCCGGCTGCAAAATCTTTCGTGTCAAATCCTCTACAGGGTGTAGAAGATTTCAAAACAACAAATCTTCCGCAGCTTGCGGAAAGATTATATTCAGAGAACTTTGACCATAGAGGATACTACTCTCACATAGCTTATAATTAACAGAATTTTCGTAATTTTGTCATCAAAATGACTAAGGATGAATTAGTAGCAAAGCTACACGACATAGAATGGGAGGATTTTGAAGTCAAGGCTGCAAAATCCGAATTACCTAAGAATGTTTGGGAAAGCGTCAGTGCTTTCTCAAACACCTCTGGCGGTTGGATTGTACTTGGTGTCAAGCAGTCCGGCAAGATATTTGAGATTCAAGGTGTGGACAACATCGAGAAACTTGAACAGGATTTTCTTGGAACACTTCGCGGAGAAAAATTTAATCAGAAATTAAAAGCTACGACGAAACGATATAATATTGATGGCAAGAATATTCTTGCTTTCTACATTCCAGAAGTAGATTTTAAGCCTGTTTACTATAATAATCCCATCAATACGTTCATTCGTATGGGTAGTGGCGACCAGAGGGCTACAGAGGGAGAGATACGTGCGATGTTTCGCGATCAATCTTTCGGAAAGAAAACTGAAGAAACTATACCTGAGACAAGTATTGAAATGCTCAATCTCAATACTCTGAAAAGTTATAGGTTCGCCCTTAGCCAGACGCAGAATCTTGTTAATCTTCGAGAGGTTGATGATGCTGAATTTTGCGAGCAGGTCAATATTACCCGAAACGGGCTACTCACTTATGCTGGACTCCTGATGTTCGGCAAAGCACCGTATGTATTGCGCTACGTTCCCACATTCTGTGTTGACTATATCGAGATTCCAGCTCCGACAATCGAGCAAGCAGAAGTAAGATATACTTATCGTATTCCAGAACAAGAAAACATCTGGGAAGCTGTCCAGATTATTCTGCGTCGCTTCCGCACTCTTGTTGATGCACCGATTCATATCAAGGATGATGGGTTCGCTACAACAGACGAGAGCCAATACAATGTTCTCCGCGAAGCACTCGCCAACATGGTTATGCACTGTGACCACTTCGATTCGTTGCGCTCTTGTATTCGCGTTTACACCGACCATATAGAGTTTATGAATGGCGGATCCTTCCCTCTCCCGGTAAAGGACATAATCGGAAGAATCTACTCCAAGCTCCGCAATCCGACTATTGCCAAACTATTCCGTTTTGTCGGTATAGCTGAAAACGCCGGCTACGGTATGAAAAAGCTCGTGAGCTGGGAGAGGCTGACCGGTACACGCCCGACAATAGAGAGTGAACGTACAATCGCAGTCGTGTCTTTCCCTCTCAAATCCGCCATACAGAGAAAAACGGAGGATAATGAGGACAGAGATGGTGCTAAAAGTGGTGCTAAAAGTGGTGCTAAAAGTGGTGCTAAAGTATCACCTCGCCAAGAAGAGATTTTAGCTCTTATGATAAATAATTCGGAAATCACTCTGGATGAAATAGCAAAAGAGATTGGAGTTGGAACTTCAACTATTGACCGTGAAATAGCCAAAATGACTCATTTAGTAAAAAGAGTTGGCTCAAAAAAAGGGGGACATTGGGAAATCTTAAATGATTAGAATCATTATAGTAAAATACAGCAGTCACCATTTTCGTAAGTTCCCGAAAATGGTGACTTTTTTATGCAGAACATAAAAATGATATGCTTGAGATATTTAACGGTTGAAAGCGGCAAGAGGCTGGGCGGTCTGCATTGTTGGCGGCGATGAAGCCGTCAAAAGGTGACGGTGCGGGCACTGACGCCTTTTGACAGCCTCCTGCCTATGGGCAACTGCGGAACACCGAGAACCGGCAACGCCTCCGAGGATCGGCAACGGCTTCGCTGATGCCACCTCTGAGACTCTCTGCCGTTCATCCGTGTTCTTTTTCGCCGTTGCTGGATAAGGATTTTTACGACCGTCCCTCACTTACCGCTTGAAAGCAGTCCACGAGCCGAGACAGTGATATGCCTCCTTCCTGCGTCGTCGGCATATTACAGACTCGTCTTTCCAGGACTGGGCAGTGCCATTTTATAATGAGAGATGCAATATGGGGTATGGTCTTCCGGCATCATCAGTTTCGTCCCTGCTCGTTACTCTGAATCCCTTAGCCTGATAAAAGGCAAGAGCCAAAGGATTCTGCTCATTGACATCCACCTTTGTTGCTCCCTTCTGTTTCGCATATTCCAATAGCATTGATCCATATCCGTATCCACGACTATCACTGTCAATAAACAGCATTTCAATCTTATCTTCATGTAATCCTATGAAGCCGAAGAACGAGCCATTGTCAGAAACCACATACAGGTCAACATTCGGAAAATAATCAGGTATCAACGCCTTCTTTATCTCACAGATAGCAGCATCATCTAAAAACTTATGTGTAGCTCTTACTGAACGCTCCCAGATTTCGGCGAGCGTAACATAATCGTCTGTATTACATTTCACAATCTTCTGCATACTGCAAAATTAGTCATTTTCAGTGAGTTTTCAGTGCCAATATGCTGTCATTCGTTTTCACCGGCGCGGAGACTTAGCTCCAGTTATTATGCAGTCATATCAACATAGGAAGTAATGCTTAATGCTTGCTCGGAATAATAAACGTGCGGAGCAGGGCTATTCTTTTGCCTTTTGGCTGAAAAATCTCCAGACACAAAATGGTATTTGCACTCGTATTTTTCAGTCAAAGGGCGAACAGCCCTTCCTTGCCTCCGCACGCTACCGTGTCAACGAGCAAGCAAAACTTCGATAGTCGATTAGACGCATAAAAAAAATGTCGCACGATGAAAACGAACAACAACATATCAAACAGACGAGGCAGAGCATCCATCTCCAGTCTCAACCGCATAAAAAGGGTTATCCTTTGGTTGGTGGGGATAATTGGTGCAATACTCGGATTGGTGTTGTGGTTGTTTCTCCGACCGATATTCCGAGGTGTGAGCTGGGTTATTAGCCTTGCAACTGCCCTAATGATAATCTTTTGGCTACTCACTTTATAAAACTCAACTGATATGGCTACTATGAAATCAAACAACGCTGCAATCGCAGCTATGCAGCATATGCTCCAAGAGCGTTGCATCGCAGAACCCACTTTCGCTATCAAGATGGCGAACCCGTCCAAGAGTATGGAAGGTGCAGTAAACTATTATGAGTAGAGGCATATTATGAGAAGTACTATCTCCAGTTCATTCTGTATTCATTTTATTTTAAGTCAACTCCCATCATTACTTGACATAACAATATGTTTACTATCTTCACATCGTGTAAGTAATAGGAATAAATAAGAATGTAGATACTCTAATTATAGGATATTTAGGCTTGATTAAGATTTATGATTTGATTCCTTTGTTCCCTACTGGCAGGTTAATTTTGTTACTTTAATTGCTACTTGTTTGTTACTTTTGAAAATATTTTGTAATTTTGCATCTCTAAAATGACCATAGAGTAACAAATATAATTCTCATGAATCCCACCAAGGCAAGAGTAAACCTGAAATACAAAGAGATAGACGGAGGACGTAAGTCCCTCTATCTTGACTATTACAGTAACAGAAAACGTATCCGCGAAAGCCTGAGGTTGTATTTGTTACCCGAGACAAGCCGTAAAGCGAAAGCTGAGAACAAGGCTGTGATGCAAAAGGCGATGGAGATTCAACATCGCAGAATGGATGAGCTGACCGCTTCGGAGAAAGAAGTAGAGATAGAGACTTCTTTGCCGGATGTTCCACTTGCAAAGGCAATCAAAGAATATCATACCTTTATACTGGGTCGTGGTGATAAATCCACCGCAGGCAATATTATGGGAATGTCCCGAGCTGTGACAGCATATCGTGGCGAGGATGTTATGCTGTCAGATGTAGATGTCTCTTACTGCGATGGTTTGGTTGATTTTCTCCGATATGACTATCACAGCGTACACGGCAAACTGAAAATGACAACTGCAAGGTCATATATCTATCTTTTCAGCGGAGCATTGAATATGGCTGTTGAAAAGGGTTATATCTCCCGAAATCCTCTGTTTTTCGTAAAAATCCATGACCGTATAACACGCGAGCGTCCTCAGAAGCAATTTCTTTCGGTCGAAGAAGTTAGACTGCTTATGGAAACACAGTGTCCTGTCATATCGCGTCCGCAGGTCAAACAGGCATATCTCTTTTCCATCTTCACAGGGTTAATTGCATACGATATTGTAAATCTGAAATGGAAAGACCTGAAGACTTCCCCGGATGGAAAGTTATCTGTATGGTGCAGCTCTCGTAAGATATTCATTCCCCTTTCGTCAAATGCCTTGCGCTGGCTTCCTGATACTACCAACCACCGGGGTTTGATATTCAAAGGATTGCCGAAAGACACGGAAATAAACAATATATTGAAACTATGGCAGAGGAAAGCTGGGATTGAGAAACGCTTGAATTTTTCTCTGGCGAGAAACACATTCGCGTTCCTCATACTCTCAACGGGGGCGGAGGTCGCCACCTTCTGCTCCCTGATGGGCATATCGTCAAAAACGGCGAAATCTTATCTCGGCATGGTTGACCGCCAACCAGCATCAATGGATGAAAAACTTAAATGTCTGCAACTTGATTAAATCTCTCTTAATATGGCACGACCCAAGAAAACTGTAAAGGCTAAAGAACCTGTAAGAATCCGCTTCAAGGAATTGAAGAACGGCAACAAGTCAATCTATCTTGATATATACCGTGACGGCAAACGCACATACGAGTTTCTAAAACTCTACATCGTGCCTGAACTTGATCCTGCAAGCCGGGTATTGAACGAGCATAATCTCGCACTTGCCAACAAGGTGAAGGCTGACCGCATCATACAGCTAACCAACAATGAGAAAGGCGTTACAAACTCAATGCTTCACTCACGGTTGAAACTGATTGACCTTATCAATATGTATGAGCAATGGATTAAGGACAACGGCAAGAGTATGGGTCCGTCGGGACTGGCAAGCCTGAGGAAAGCAGTGGCGCAGTTCCGTGGGGATGGCGTGACCTTAAAGCAGATTGATAAGACCTACTGCATCGAGTTTATCAACTATCTCCGGAATGACTATAAGTCTCGGATGAAAAGACCGCTTTCCACCAACAGCATAGCGTCATATTCCGCTGCTCTGAGCGCAACTTTCAACTGGGCTGTGCGACATGATTATATCAAGGAGAACCCTTTTGACAAACTTTCCTCCAACGACCGCGTGTATCATGTCGAGAGTCAGCGCGACTATCTGGAGATTGACGAGCTGAAACGCTTGATCGCCACAGAGTGCCCCACTCGTCAGTCCGTCAAACAGGCATTTCTGTTTTCATGTTATTGCGGACTCCGTACAAGCGACATCCGCGCACTCCGATGGGGGCAGATCCATAAGGACGGCGACCAGTGGCGCGTGTCAGTTGTGATGAAGAAAACTGCCACACCGATTTATCTCCCCCTTTCGTCACAGGCTATGAAGTGGCTGCCGGAGCGTGGCGATGCCTCAGATGATGACAAGGTTTTCAGTCTACCTACGACAAGCCGTGTCAGCATTATTCTCGGCAACTGGGCGAAAGCAGCTAATGTGAAGAAAGAAATCACATTCCACGTGAGCCGTCATACCTTTGCCACCCTTATGCTAACGCTCGATGTCGATCTTTACACGACAAGCAAGCTATTAGGGCACAAGAATATAGCCACAACGCAAATCTACGCAAAAATCATCGACCAAAAGAAAGATGATGCTGTAAATCGTGTGGACGAGATTTTCAAATAATTGAAAGCGATTTTTACCCATTCTGAATTGCCACTATATTTTTAATTTGTTTTTACAAATATTCTCAGCGTTATGAAATAAACCGCAGATGAGCGTGAGATATTCGGGTAGATAACCGTCATTGCTCCATAGCAATGGGAAGCCAAATAGCTCTGATGCAGTCTTTCCGAGATCGAAGCCGTATGATTCAAGAGAAGGTCTCACCAATTCAGGGTGCCGGCACGGTTGATTGTCAAGCCTTGAACAAGTACCTTCGGGACAATAAAGGCAGCTTCCGGCGTAAGCAAATGCTTTTCCTCTGTAAGTGATTTCCATATCCCGCAATTTCTTTTCGATACGTAGTCGTTCCGGGCGAAAGAATCGGTTTACTTCCGAGAAAGGGATTTTCTTTTCATCGGGAATAATCTTGGTGGCTACTAAAAACAGATTGGCGTATTGACGCAGTTCCGCCATCGTATCATGCGAAAACGGAGGACAGACCCACACCTTACCATAATTCCGGCATTCTTTGCAATACTTTATGAAACACTCGGAATTACTGTATCTGCGTATGTATTCCTCTGTGGAGACGGTAACTGTGAAATCCTGTACCTGATATGTAAATTTCATTTCCTGTTCTGCCATAACAATTCTTCAAAGCTCAAATCCGGAGACGAGAATAATCTTTGTATATGCCCGCTTTTCACCATGTCCGTTACTGAAAGATGATGAAGCGCACCATTATCCACCAGTGCGATACTGTCACACATACGAAGTGCCACATCCAGTTCATGAGTTGAGAACAGGACACATTTAGCTTTTTTGTGTGCAAGTGTGCGAAGAAGCGAGACGAGTTCATAACGGTTGGGCATATCGAGGAAGGAGGTGGGTTCGTCAAGCAGCATTACCGGTGTATCCTGCGCCAAAGCCCGTGCGATCATAATACGCTGGCATTCTCCGTCGCTCATGGTATCCATTGTACGCCCGGCATAACCCTCCATCCCTACCGAGCGAATGGCATCCGACACAATGTTTCTGTCGATGTCCTGCATCCTGCCTATCCAGTTGGTGTACGGGGCGCGACCGATGGCTACGACATCCTCACAGCGCAGATTAGGAATACGTGTGCGTTCAGTAGTGACAAACGCGAGAGACTTGGCGAGTCCTCCGGGAGAGAGTGTACGTATATCCTTGCCGTCAAGTATTATATCTCCCGAATATTGTCTGTTCAGTCCGGCAATGGCTCTCAGAAGGGTCGATTTGCCTGAACCGTTGCGTCCGATAAGAGCAGTCAGTTCTCCTTTGCCGAAAGACGTATTCACCTTGTCGAGCAGGGTACGGGAGCCGAAGCCTATTGAGAAATCCTTGAGATGTATCATGCGGTAACGGATTTGTTGCGAAGCACCACCCATACTACCACGGGGATACCGAGTAGTGCGGTAATAGCATTGACAGGCAGTGTGAATAACTTGGAAACGAGGTCGCAGAGCAGCAGGACGGACGCGCCGGTAAGAACCGTACCGGGAATGAGGATACGATGGTCACTGTTGTCAAAGAGCATCCTCGTGACGTGTGGCATGGCAAGACCGATAAAACCGATAGGACCACAGAAGGCTGTTACCGTTCCTGCAAGCAATGTAGTTGACAGGAACAGAAGTCCACGGGAACTCCGGATATTCAGACCCATAGTGACGGCATATTCCTCGCCAAAAAGGAGCAGGTTGAGCGGTTTGATGGTTATAACCGCCACAGCCAGTCCAATCATCACCGCCGGGACAAGGACATAAAGCTGGGATAGGGTGACATCACCGAGCGACCCCATAGTCCAGATGACAAAAGCCTTTAGTGATTCTTCCTTGCTGAGATACTGCAGAATCTGTACTATCGCACCGACTCCCGACGAGAACATCATGCCGAGAATGAGGATCACCATAATATCCTTGATACGATGTCCAACGGCAGCGATAACGATGAGAACAGCCGCAGCCCCGATCCATGCGGCTCCGGCAATGCCAAGTGAGGCAAAGGAAGCCGAAAGACCGAATAGAGGCGCACCGAGAATGAAAAGAGCCACGCCAAGACTTGCGCCTGAGCTTATGCCAAGGACGTATGGCCCTGCAAGTGGATTCCGGAAAAGAGTCTGCATCTGTAGACCGCTCACAGATAGAGCAGCCCCGGCAAGTAAAGCGACAACCGCCTTTATAAGACGAATGTTGAGAATGATTTTTGCCGTTGTCCGGGGACAATCTCCACCGGTGAGAGCAGCCCACACATCGCGCAAGGGCACAGCGACAGCCCCCACAGACAGATCCAGCATGAACAGGAAGAGCGTGAGGGCAGCCAAAACAATGAAAAGAAACGATGCTCTTGTCCGCATTTCCGTAATTTCTATTTCAGTTGCTTGTAATAGACGAAATCTTCTTCTACGAGTTCGGGATGGAAAATTTTTACAAGATCGCGCAGTAGAATATCGGGATTGACAACAGCAGATTCGTAATAGTCGTTACCGCCTGCGGCATTTGTCTTCAGATTGTTGTTCCAGACAGAGCCGTTACGGAAGCATCGGGTGTCTGAGAACTTCGGGCATGATGTCCTGAGTTCATCAAGAGAGTTTGCCATACCTACATTGAGCCACATATCCGCCTCAGAAGTCAGCTTATACGCTTCTTCAAGGTCGATAGGCAGTGAAGCATTCCCGGTATTCTTCTTATAAATGTAGTCACCTCCGGCATCCTTGACAAGCCGGGCCACATAGCTTTCGGTGGAAGGCATGAACCAGGAATCTCCATAGGGTGTGTTGAGAATCACGGAGGGAGCATCGAGCACGGTATCGGCGACTCTCTTTTTAAGGTCATTGTACCTGACAGGGATGCCTCCAAAAACCTGTTCGCCTTCTGTACGTTTTCCGACAACCTCGGAAAGAGCTACCATCCATTCGGCTTTGCCGAGCGGTGATTCCTCGAGATAGTCACCGACGTACATAAACGGTATTCCCAGTTCGTTGAGTTTCCCTTCCATCGAGCTTGCACCGTTCACTCCGTATAGGAGGACAAGATCCGGGTCGAGGGAAATGAGCAGTTCGTAATTGATGTTCCCTTCATAGCCTACGTCACCGATACTGTCACGGTTAGCGGAGATAACCGGATTGGAAATATAGTCGATGCCGGAAACACCTACCACACGCCCGGCTTCGCCGACAGCATCGAGCATGGCTATATGAGTGGAAGACATAGCCACAATACGCGAAGCATCGCCTTCGAGTACCTGACCTGTGAATCCTTCAGGAGCAGACTCACCGCCTCTTGCTATGAAGAGCTGAGTGGTTATGCTGTCCGCACCCTGCCACGGATTGGTGACAGTAATGATGGAGCTTTCATATCCGTCCGCACCCTTGATACTGAAGCCGGAGGCATATTCCGGGGTATAGAGCTGATTGCTGAAATCGCTGATAGAAGCGGTCTTTTTACCATTACAGGCAGCCAGCAGAACGATGAGCAGGCACAGACTGAGGAAAGATTTACACTTTTGCATATTCTGTTGATTTTTGGTTTGTTTCAATAATTATCCGTTTTCGGTTCAGTCTTTTTCTTTCCGAACTTTGGTGTTATTCCGACAAAGAACTCGAAGTTGATGCCGGGCATGGGACGCGACAGGACTGAAAGATAGTCCTCGTTGAAGAGGTTGTTCACAGCCAGTTTCAACTGTAAATCGACAGGTTTGAACTTCAGCCCTTTTTCAAGGGATACATTACTCATGTAATACTTAGGCAGGTGCCCTGTGATAGTATAGTCGTTGCTCGACATGGTGAACCTCTCTGAATAGTAAGCCCATTTATACAGGAAGCTCCAAGACTTCCATGTAAGACGCCCCGTGAACGAAGCTGAGTGCTTGGGGACGTAAGGTAGCTGCTTGCCTACAGACTGGTCAGCAGGGGACATCTTCTCACCCTCGTTGATGGAGGGTGTCCATGAATATGACCCGTTCAGGTCGAAAATCCACCCCTTGAAAGGTTCGAAAGCGATATTGAGCTTTCCCTCGATGCCGTAGGCGTGTACCTTCTTTACATTGCGCGGCGAGAAGAACCCTTTGGTTGTGGGAAGCCATATAATCCAGTCATCGATACGGCTGTCAAACCATGTGGCACTTCCACCCATCGACACCGGGAAGGGAGCTTTCCAACCCACATCGAACGAAGCACCGGCATCATACGACCAACCATGCTCGCTCTTCAGGTCAGGATTGCCACCGGGGAGAAAATAGAGGTCATTGAGCGTAGGAAACTTGTGGTTGCGTGATACGGACGCTTTCAGCATGACGTTTCCTTTCCTTGACAGAAGACCGTCGATGAAGAAAGCCGGGATAACGGGGGCCCATTTGTCTCCGAACATTTCCTGACGTAGCACAAGTGACAGTCCGAGCGGATCGGCAGGCTGCCATTTAGCTGAAGCGGAACCGGATAGTTCAATACGACCCTTGTCGTAACCGACAACGGCTTTGTCACCATCCTGAAGGATAATGTTCTTATCCTCGGAGCGGACAAAATGCTGATGTGCCGAGATGTTGGCGGTAAAATACCATTTCCTTGTGGGATTATACTCACCCTCTGCCTGACCGTAGAATGTGTTTACCCTGCTTCGTGAGCGTGTCATGGACGACCAGTTGTTTTCAGCGACCTCACGCTTGTAGTCATACGCCATCCAAGTGTGGATATATCCCCCTTTTGCCGCGAATTTCCAGCCATCGCGCCGATGATCCCATGAGAGGACGCTGCGGAGGGTCTGTTCACGCTGACGGTTCTCGAAGTTGCGCTCGTTGCCGTAGTCGGTGGTGAGCATCGGCAGTTCGCGGTTGGAGTTGATGTACCATGCGTTGAATCCGAAACGGTCACCCTTGTTGGTGTTGTAGTACACCTCCTGCAGCGCATGGAAATCCTTGTAGGCACCGCTGCGGTTCCGTTCCGTCGGATGATACTGACCTATTATGTTCTTGTCATCGTCGTAGATGTTCACCTTCTTGTCGTGGTTGATGTACTTGTAGTCGTTTGGTGAAGATGAATATACTACACGGCTTGAAACGTGCCAGTGTTCACTGCCATAGGTAAACCGGGCGAACTCGTCGAATGTGCTGAATGAGCCCACTCCCTGCACATATTGCAGATTGACACCTTCCGCCACATCGGGAATAGTTCCGAGTCTGACCAGACCGCCGAGACCTCCGCCTGTCTCGTTGACCGATGATGTGCCGTGGAGCAGCGATGCCTGGTCTATGAAATAGGACGGAATGGTCGAGAAGTCTGTCATGCCGAGCATGGGATTGTTAATGCGCATGCCGTTCCACGTCACCTGCGTATGGCTGGGGGAGGTTCCACGGAAGGCGACAGTGGAGAGCGTGGCACGACCGTAGCTCTTGACAAAAACAGAAGAGTTGAATGTAAGGATGTCCGCCATTGATAGGGCTATGTTCTCTTTGAGGGCGATGGAATCGAATGTTGTTTTCTGCACTCCGATATCCTTCATCGGGCGTTTGCCCCACACCACGACCTCACGCAGATTGTTCATCCTCTGTGTTGACTGTGCGTAAGTTCTTGTGCTAAATGCGAAATTCAAAATGCACAGAAAAAGATATATGTATGACCGATATATTCTCATAATAGCGGCTTAAAAAAGATTATAGTTCATGAACTGACGTTTCTCCTGCATCCAGCTCATTTTAGAGTGTATGGTATCCTGCTGTTCAATGTAATCGACCCAGAACGGCAGCCGGTCACGTTCGACAATAAAGGACAGGCAGCATTTGAGCCATCCTCCGAATCTTTCCATATCCAGAATGCCGGCAGCCCTGAAACAACTGATATTTTTGATTTTCTCAATCAGCTTCTTCACGTTTTTGCGGAGCGGGATTTCTGTAAGGATATGGACATGGTGCATATCTCCTCTGACGGCATAAACCGGGCAGTGGCGGTTGCTGAAGAGAAGTGCGATGGCATCAAAGAATTCATCCCTGTGGAGAGGCGGTATCGCAACTCCAAAGTCTCTTGTCTGAAAAATCAGATGATATATGTTTCCTAATGCCTCCATCACTTCCAGCAGAATGCGCCGGGTATTATGCCGACATAAAATTCATCAATCAGTTTTCCTTCGGGCGAGTATCGGTAGATCATGCCCTGCTGTTGGTAGTCGATGGCATCGGCTACATACACTTCGCCGTTCACAGGATTTACGGTAAGTCCGTAATACTTCGTGTCGCGGTATTCGAGGAAAGGACGGACAGGAACACGGTTTGCCGTCACGTCCATACTCCAGATGTCATTGTTGATCCAGTACAGCTTGTCACGTTCGCCGTTGAGCTGCACCTCCGAGGGCCAGTCGCCCAGTTTGAACTTGAACTGCTTCTCAATCTTGAAAGTTGCCGCGTCGATGCAGTAGAGTGACGGAGCCTCATAGCCGTATGGAGATCCTTCATATCCACCGTCAGTCACAGTCCACATCTTGTCGTACTTATCCATTACAAGGGACGTGGGCTGTATGCCGACCGTCAGCTGGTCCACCACCTTATCCGTCTCGGTATCGATCTTGATGATGCGGTTCTGGTAGCTCCAGCAGTTGCAATACACATATTTGCCGTATTGCACCATCTGCTCCGTTGAGCCGCTCTCCATCGTCATGTCAGGCACCTGAATGTAGCCTGTAATTTCATACTTCTTGGGATTGACAATGAAGATGCGGTTGTCCCAAAGCTGCGTGACGTAAGCCTTTTCATCGCTCAGGAAGTGGATATATCGCGGAGAGGTCAAATCCTCGATACGTCCCACCTCCTTGAACGTATTGAGGTCGATGGCAAAGATGACATGGGAGTTGTTCACCACTATCCACCCTTTGTTGTCATATATGCTCATGGACTGAGCAACATCGCCGAGTTTCATACCGTTTGCACGGAAGAACACCTCGTTCTGAACCTGATTCGTTGCCGGATCATAATAGGAAAGCGTCGCATTGCCATACTGGAAGTTACCCTCGTTGGTAATGAAAAGTCCGGAGCCTGTTGCATTAAAGTCTTCTACCACATCGCCATAGTCCCATTCCATGCAGGAAGCGAGGGTGAGCGACAGCAGAGTGGTCAGGATATATAAGAGTTTCGGTTTGAATTTCATTCTAATAATTTTAAAACCTCGACCCGCTATTCAAGGTAATATACGAGCCGAGGTTTGGCAGAAAAATTTTAACTGTTTGAGTTTTATTCAGCAGGTTTGCAACGACCTTCCTTCATATCCTGATATGTAGGATTATAAGTGCAATTTTCAATCTTCCAATTAGATTCTGTTATTTGACCGTCATCAATGAATTTCTTAAAGAACGTGTAGTCAGAGAATTTTCTAACGGTGTCGAAATGCACACCTGAAAGTTTTAATAATTTTGGAAACTTCAGATGATCTGAAGAGATGAAATCTGTTGTCATGCCAAATTTAAGTGACCCGTCAATAACTTCAAGACTTGGAAATGAAGCAGATTCATATATTCTAAACAAAGTTAAGCCAGTGCCTCCAATATGACTTAAAACAGGGAAAAATGAATCAGTAATTGCCCCGTCCAAAAAGACGGTAAAAGCTCCCCACTCAATATTTTTTACTGGTGATCCAGGGAGAAGATCCTCTTCTATGTACTCTGGAGACGATGCACAACATACCGTAGTCAAACTGGGAAAATCTAATATAGCATCAACTCCAACCTGTAAAATAGACTGTCCACCAATGCTTTTAAGATTACTGGCTTTTACACTGGTAATAGAAAAACCTGTTATTAATAAATAACCTGGAATAGAATTAATACCAGATAAATCAATAGTATTCTTTGAAGATTGACCGCTAATTTGAATGATTGACAAATTCCCCGTTATACTTTGTAAAGAAGACTCAAAAGTATCTATATTAGCTTCATAATAAAAGTTGTTTATTTTTGTGAAATTTGTTTTTACAGCAGTGTTTAACGAGATAATCCTAACATCCACATCGGTTAGATCTTCTTTAGTTATCAAATTGTTGAACTTATTACAGTATTCAATTGTAATACAAGGATGTGTAGGTGAAGATGAAGTAAAACTAACATTACTAATATCTAGCGATTCAATTAGAGCGAGTTGTCTGATGACTACGCCTCCAAGCTGATTTAACCCTTGCAACTTGGGCAACTTCTCAAGAACATCAAAATTCTTTATGGACCATACTCCAGTTACTGATGTTAATTTATCGAACCCTTCAATAGATTTTAACTCGGTATTACCCATAAAGAATCTCATACCGGCAGTCTCCACTTCCCCATATATGCTCTCTATTGATAAATTTCCATTTACTGTAACAATATCGGGTACAGATATTGATGAAAATTCACGTGGTAAAACCTTAAATTCAAGAGATCCTGTTTCCTTAAGTAGAGGTAACGATATTTGTGTAAGTTTTGTGTTTTCATTGAAAATAACATTACCCTCAACTTTTTCAAGTTCTTTGAATTCAATTATTGATGCTCCTGAGCCATAAATTTGTATATCTCCTGTAACATTCTTTATTTTAGACATAGAAATCATTTCCAAGGACGTATCCTGTAATGGATTTTCTTCACTTCCTATAAGAAGTCCGCCAATCGAAGTAATATTGTCAAGACCAGTAAGGGTACCGCCAGTAAAGCTATTCTTGATTATGATGTTTCCTTCAACCTCCTTAAGAATGCTTAATCCTGTTATATCATTGATTATTTCGGCATTTTCAGCGTTTGAACCAATAATAAGATTCCCTTTTATGATTGTTACACCGGATTCAATAAAGGCTGCTACTTCTGAGGGTGTTTTGAGTTCAACATTTCCTTCACTTCTTATCTCATCCTTCACAACAACATAAGTATAATCATTTATAGTTCCATTATAAGAAGTTACACGGAAAGTGCGTTCAGTATTCCAATCTGTTATGGTTGCCGGGTCCGGGAATATTTTTGCTGATGGTGTATAAGCGAATGATGCTTTCGCTCCATCAAGTGAAACCGTGTATGGAACTGTCACAGTAATTGTATTGTTTTCAATTACCGCTTCATACGTTTTATCATTTACACTAAGTACCACTGATGTGATATAATTATCATCAGCATCAACTGGAATTTCGTCTTTGTCAGAACAGCCGACAGCAAAAATGCAGAAGAATAGGCTGAACAGCAAGTTAAATTTGATTGTTTTCATATTGTATTTTTTTGCTTATTACTTAATATTTAAGTCTTGAAAAGAGAATACTTCAGTAGAAATCTCTCCTAGTGGACCGCTCTTTGCTAATACTCCACACTGAACTTTGATAAAATCAATATATTCCAGTTTGACTGGTGTTCCATCCTTAAATATGGCATTTGATATTTTAAATCCATTCATCTGACCAGTGCCATCATAGGAGTCCCCTCCAATACAATCACTACCTATATTGTCAACATAACCCCACTCATAGGCTTGGTTATTCCAAAAACCGGAAGATGGGATCTGAATATTTTTTGGCAATAATCTCGTGCCAGTCAGTGTGTATGATTCTTGATTCATCCAAAGAGGATAATAAGAGCTCTGTTGATGATACGAATTGTAATCAACAGACCCAGAATTTCCCAAATTATCAGTCCAATAAACATTTGAGTGTGCGGACGCCGGACGATAGTATGTTACTTCGTAATCTTGAATAGTTGAACCGTTACCAGTCTCACTACCTTTAAGCTCATACCATTCGTCGTCTGGAAGACCATTCCCATTTACATCTTGCATTACCCAAACAATGCCGGGCTCATTGCTTCCTCCTTGATCGCTTAAAAAAGCATTTCCTTGGATTGCAAAATCATATCCGCCTTTATTGGGAATACTATGATCAAATCCGACAATAACGTATCCTCCAAAAGAACCAAGGGAAACGTACTTTTTATTTGCCAGTCGCTCTGCAGCATATTGATTTGCAGCATTAAAAGTTATTTCATCACCTTTGAACCCGCCGGAATTCGTTTCATTCACAAATTGCCCGGGTGCAGGTAAAAATTCAAAGACATTCGTTGAATAAGCTGAGCTGGAGGTATTTGCTGCTCGATATCTTGATGACTGTGCTCCAGGCTCACATACAACTCTAATTTTTGATTCAACAGAAATTCCATTCTCCTCTTCTGTTACTACAACTGAAATAAGATACTCACCGTCCTTTTCAGGAGTAAATATTAATAATGGTTCAGTAGCTCCTTCTACAGCTTTGCCATTGACGGCCCACTGAAAAGCGGGATTGTCAAAGTATTCCAATTGAGGCTTTAAGAAAACAGAGCGACCTGCAAAAGTAAATTTGGTAGTTTCTTTTGCATTATAATACGGTTTTTGAAAAGAAACCGAATATGGCATATTTTCTACTACTTCAATCTCCAGCTCTTCTTCAGTAAGCCCATCTTCATTTGAAGCTCTAATAGTTATCGGATATGAACCTAAATTTTCTTCATTAAATATATAGGTTAGTTTATCCGACACAACAATTCCATTTCTTAACCATTCAATCTTGAAATCTCCTATATCTTGATTGGCGATCTCCGGTGCGAGAAGCAGGTCATGACCTTTTTGAACTTTAAGTCCTTTTGAGGGAATGAATAAATTAATGGCAGGTGGAAGTAAATCTTTTACTTCCACCTTAAGTTCTTCTGCGGCATATCCATTTTCATTATCAACTCGCAATGTGATAAATACATCACCCGCTTCTTCCCATGTATGAGAAAAAGCTTTTTGATTCGATACAAGTTTTCCGTCAATAGTCCAAGAGAACAAAGCATCATCCGCATTCCTATATGTAGGACTAATGCTTAATTCCTTACCCACCTTAACATTATAAACTCCACTCACATTATCAAGGATGATAATAGGTTTTAAAGTTCCATTATCAACAATTATATCATCTTTATTGCAAGAGCTTATAAAGGTGCAAAGTAAAACACATAAGGTTACACTTGGGATTCGCATTGTTTCTTTAAAATACAAATATGGTAAGCAACAATAGGATTAACCAAAGTTGCTTACCATAGTTAGATTATTCAATAGTAATATCATCAAGGCAAATATAGGCTGGAGTGTTCAGACCGTAGTCCCCCGTATCCGAACCAGAGAAGTTCAGTTTTACGGTTTTTACATTTGCCTGATTAATTGGCCAGTACGTCCAAGTGGTAACAGGATCTTGTTTTTTCCCGTTTCTGTAGTCTGCCAAAGTTTGAACATAGGTGGCCAACAGTTCACCATTTTCATTATAACATTCTAATTCAACTTGAAAATAGCCAATATAATTTCCATTACCATCAACTTGCTTTGATAAAGGTGTAGCTACACCAGAAGCGCCAAATTGATTGCCTTTCATTATCACTCCATATGTATAGGAAGAGTTACAAAACCACAGACCTTTTAGAGTTTTTTTTCGGATAAAAGAGAAAGAAGGCTTAGCCATCCACTGTGAATTGTAAAAATCCTGATACCCATATACAACTGCAAAGTTATTGCCACTATGACCTGCATTAACATTAGCTCCGTCAGTTGAAGTGGTGTTGTACACACTCATCTGATTGTTATATGAATACCACCAATCGCCAGTTCCAGAACCGGTAATATTGGCACCATTACCAGGATTCGACCGATAGTTCCATTTAGAAAGAGCCAGACCGCCATTATAGAAGGCGGTAGAACCACCAATTACATTGATTAATGACTCAAAGATGCCAGAAGGATCTTTAATTTGCTTTACCTGAGCATAGCTTCCGGTATTACCGTAATAGTTTGCACCATAAGAAGTGGGCATTGCCATCATGGTTGATTCAAAATCATCAAACGTGATGATTGTTGAATCGCCTTGCACGACCGCACGACTAACTGGGTTCTCAACCTCCATTTTGCTCTCAAAGTCGGCGAATGGTTCATCTTCACTGGAACATCCGGTGAAGACGGCTGCTGTGACCGCTACGGTCGTCAGAGCCAAGAATTTAGTAAAATGTTTTCTCATAACTAAACAGTTTTAGAGTTTGCAGATTGTTAATAAAAAAGTTACCCGATTGTGTACGACTTGATAATCGTAACCAATCGGGTATATGACGGTATATGTATATCCTAAACGGAAATCGGCGGAAAGCCAAAGCCTTGCCAATACTGTTTGAGATAATCGCCGAGTGCCCGCGGTACATTATCGCATCGTATTGAAGCAGGTCTTCTGACTCGTCCCCGTTGTCCGCGCCTTCTCACCCCGCGAGGGGCAATGACATTGTGCGGAAACGTTGCGTGGGACTCACAGCAGCAGGTACTGTCCCGGATTCTCACCGGATTCCCTTTCAATCCACTCTAGCCGACACCTCTGTGGCGGCAGTGGAACTTCAACGCCGCAAAATTACAAAAAATAATCTTCCCCACCTAATAAGTTTCCTTTTTTAACGAACCGTAAATCATTTTTTTTCGCAGTTATCTTGGCGATTAGACTTTTTGAGCTATCTTTGCGATGTCTTTTTGTGTGACAAGACACAATATTTGACAATGGGCATTATGATAATACAAAGACCTCTATACCTGCGGAAGCTCATTTCTCGCAGACACAACGGAATGATAAAGATTGTCACCGGCGTAAGACGCTGTGGCAAATCATTCTTGTTATCTACCCTATACGCAGGGTGGCTCAGGGAGCAAGGTGTGGAAAACGACCACATCATCACGATCAATCTTGAAGACAGACGAAACAGGAAACTGCGCGATCCAGATGCGCTGCTTGATTACATCGACTCAAAACTGACTGATGATGCCGTCCATTATATAATGATTGATGAGATACAGCATGTCAGCGAGTTCGAGGACGTGCTCAACAGCTATCTGAATATGCCTAATGCCGACGTGTATGTAACAGGTAGCAACGCACGATTTCTTTCCAAGGATGTAATCACTACTTTTAGAGGACGAGGCGATGAGATAAAGCTTTACCCTCTCAGTTTCGGTGAGGTCTTCCCATATATGGACTTACAGAAAGACCGTGCATTAAACACCTATATGCTTTTCGGAGGTCTGCCGCAGGTTGTTCAGAAATCATCTGAGGAAGAAAAGAACGAGTATCTGAAAGGGCTTTTTACGCATACCTATATCAAGGATATAAAGGAACGTTACAGCATCAAGAACATAGAAATGCTTGATGAACTGCTCAACATCCTGGCATCTGATATTGGAACTTTGACGAATCCCACCAAACTGACAAACACATTCGAGAGCGTTAAGCATACGAAAGTCAACCGCATGACGCTTACGTCGTATCTGGAATACATCTGTGACTCGTTCCTTGTTGAGAAGGCAAGCCGGTATGATGTTAAAGGGAAACGGTATATCGACAGCCCGTATAAATATTATTTCACTGACTGCGGCCTGCGTAACGCCCTGCTTAATTTCAGGCAGACAGAGCCTTCACATCTGATGGAGAATGTGATATACAATGAATTGCGTGTGCGTGGTTTTAATGTCGATGTAGGTGTCGTGCCGGTACAACTTAGAAAGGAGGATGGCAGCCGGGAAAGGAAACAGTTTGAGGTGGATTTCGTCTGCAATATGGGCAGCAGACGCTACTATATCCAATCCGCCTACAGGATGCCGGATGAAGAGAAGATGAAGCAGGAGGAAGCGTCACTGCGCAATATTGACGATTCCTTCAAGAAAATCATTATCGTTGGCGAAGACACTCCTGTTTTGAGAAATGAGGCTGGGATTACCACAATCGGCATATATGATTTCCTGTTAAATGAAAATTCATTGGATTTGTAAGAAGTGTCAATGATATAGCTTTTTGATCAATTATGGTTGACCAGATTATACATAACCTATTGACGCGGTTAAAAGAAGTCAATTTTATTCTTGAAACATGTACAGACGGTACTATGCTTTTTGAACAGGCGAATGTCATTGCACGGTTCTACTACGACTGTCAGGATACAAACGTCCTTATCGACGAAGCCGAGAGGATGGCAACGGAAGATACCGAGGGACTTAGGGAGTTTGCCGTTTCCCTCAAAGAAGAAACCGCCACTCTCCTTAATAATATAGGAAGACTTGAGGGGATGGATTTCAAACAGATCGCCAACGCCCACTCCAAGCAATACTATTCCATATTTCAGGAAGCAGCGGAACAGCTAAATCCCTTTTGGAAACGGTACAGTGAGCTTAACAACCGCCTTGACTACCTCCCTCTCGGCTCTAAGGATTATGCCGAAATGGAGAAGGAATGTGAGAAGGCTAAGGCTGAACACGATACACGGCAGATTGAGGTTAAGAGACTTTATGCCGAATATGAGAAAGAAAACCAGCGAGCCGGATATGTCTTTTCCCTCAAAGCCTCCCATCTGTATGCCCTCGCCGCAAAAATGAACGGCATTGCCGGAAGCATAATCAACGACCTTGACCGTCTGGAGAAAGGGAACGGAGAATGAGCGGTAATCTCCTTTTCGAGACCTCTAAGTGGCGGGACATTGTGGAACTCGGACTGTGCATGGCGATATACGACGTATGCAACGACAACCAGTTTGATAACTGCACGCCACTTGACTTTGCCAACTTCCTTAACGTAAGGGAAGAGGCAAAGGCTATACCTGTTGTGCCGAAAGAGAAACTGAGGGTATGCTATATGGTCTATGCCGTGTCGCAGAACATCACCCCAAGAAAAGAGGCGTTGATATGGTCTGAGTTGTTCCTCAGTCGATGCGGCATTAACAAGTCTTACTATGACAAGCACCGCACCGACATCTGCGCCGACCACGCTACCGAGGACAACAAGAATTACCGCAAATCTATTGACAAAGCCATCAATGAATGGCGTTCAAGGCGTAGAATCCCGTAGAACTCCCGTTTCACCCCACCTGCGACATCTAAAGGAAACTTGCAAACGCACTATACGACTGAAAATCAGCGTACAGTGCGTTTGTCTTTTTTTACCTTTCCCCACGGAAGCCACATTGCACCCTATGGCGGCAGTTGTAATTTTGCATCGGAATCCAAAGGCTGACAAGACCATCAATCAGCACTGTTCCAAGATGATAAACATTAACTTAATAATAAAATTACCGATGCAGACAAAACGTAAACTTCTCAACTCACAGGAGGCAGCCGAATATCTCGGACTTTCGCTGTCCTACTTCCGCAAGATGATGATGAGACGTGTGATCCCCATGTACAAGCCGAGCGGCAAGCTCTGTTTCTTTGACCCGGACGACCTTGACGCATACCTGACGAGTATCCGCATATCATCGCAGAGCGAGATAGACAGCGAGGCTGAGCGTTACCTTGCGAACAACAGAAAATCACATTAACAACCTAAGCTATGGTAACAGACATTCCAAACAACACAAAGGGCACGAAGCCCGCGACCACCGTAGAATCAAAATCAAAAGATTATAAGACCACTGACCAGAAGAAAATCCGGATTATAATGGAGTTCCTTCAAGGGTGCTCACCTTACGAGTCCGATGCGCTCCGCGCCCTGCTTGCAGTGGCAAAGGGCACGACCTCGGCAGAATCCATGCCTCAGTATGACCGCACGGCAATCAATCGCTATCTCAACTTCGGATGCGACAAGGAAACAGGAGGTGTTGACGCAATACGCGAACATCGGCAGTCCCGAAGCCTTGAGCTTATGAAAACCGTGTCGCAGTATGTGGAGAAGGAGGACATCATCAACATCACATCGGTGTTACTCGCTATATCTTCTGACAAAAAAGATATAGAAAATATTGTCAGCAACCTACCGAAGATACAGACAGCCGCCACCCCAAACACAACATCGGGCATACCGGGTAATAACGCACCTTCAAAGTAGATGAAGCAGGAGAAAATACATAGATCCATTTTCCCTACCTTTCCGGTTGTGCCTGTCTTATCTTTTCAAGGTTTCGTGACTTCAACAATATTGCCATCATCACAGAGTATGAAATTTTTTCTTAAAAGATGATGCCGTATCCATTTATTTTTTGAAGGAACAAGGAACTTGAACGAGACCTATCCAAGCCAATCATTGAAACGGAAAGTTCAGACTTCATAAAATCTCCAATGAAAATCACATCTTAAAAAATTACGCACATGAAGCAACAAAATATAAATCCATTTTCAAGCATCAGCCTGAAGCTGACGGCAGATGCCATTGAATGGTTATCGGGAACAACGACCGACAATGACGGTAACGAGATACGGAATATCGACATCTTCACCGGACTACTGAAGGAGATGAGAACCGCAGCCGGATATGACGGCACATACCGACGACCGCTCAACCTGAAGCCTGGTCAGGCGCAGTTCTCGGAGATAGGTCTCGCGGAGCGGTGGAAACTCGGGAGGAAGAAGATGCACAATATCCTCTCCAGAATGGTGGCTGTAGGGTTGGTGGAAATCTACATGTATCTAACATTTGAAAAGGGACCCGGATAGCATTTGAAAAGGGGACCACCCGGGATGGGGATGCAAAGATAATTATATTTGTTGAGTCATCATTTCCTGAGTTTCTTTCATGCGGTATGATTTGCCTGTCATGTTAAGCAGTATAGCCTTGTGGGTCAGGCGGTCTACCATTGCGGTGACCAGTACTTTGTCGTCAATAATCTCGTTCCAGCGGTTGAAGGCGAGATTGGTTGTGACGACGGTCGTCTTCTTGTCGGTGCGGAGGGAGAGATGGTTAAAGAGCATCTCTGCGCCGGCCTTGTCGCAGGAGACGTATCCGAACTCATCACAGATGACCATGTCGTATCTCTCGAACTTGTTTTCCAGCGACCGGAGTGTCAAAGCGTTGCGGCACTCGCGTATCTGCGTGAGCAGTCTTGGCACGGATGTGAACAGCACCGAGTGTCCGGCATTACATGCGGCGATACCGAGAGCTGTCGCCAGATGAGTCTTGCCTGTTCCGGGATTGCCGTATAGAATGAGGTTGCGTCCGTTTTTGATGAAGTCGAGTGTCTCGAGTGTCGGGAGCGCTTTCCGGGCATCGGCGGGCAGAGCGTCGGTGTCGATTTCGTTAAGATAGCGAAGTTGCGGGAACCCTGCGTTTTTGATGCGGTGACGGCGCTGGTTTTCAGAGCGGTTCTCTTTTTCGCGCCTGAGCAGTTCGGCTGTAAACCGCCATA
Organism: Muribaculum intestinale; assembly: GCF_002201515.1. Taxonomy (NCBI): domain Bacteria; kingdom Pseudomonadati; phylum Bacteroidota; class Bacteroidia; order Bacteroidales; family Muribaculaceae; genus Muribaculum; species Muribaculum intestinale. The sequence continues at coordinate 56,243 of NZ_CP021421.1, read as the reverse complement.
GGTTCCATTGTTCGTCGGCGCTCTGCTGTATAAGCAGGTCGATGTCTCGCCTCACAAGCGGGAGTTTAAGGTCGAAAGCGCATGAGCGAATGAGCTCCCGAAGTCCGTCACGGTCTGTTTCATGTATGTCTGTCATTGTCATTCAGTGTATTGGTTGTTTTTTGGGGGGGTATTCAGTCTGCCTGCGATGCGCGGGTATATTCCATAAATGATGAAAGCATGTCAAGGGTATGGCTTGCCGAACTTTCTATTTCAGCCTGTTGCGGGTCGGGAACGTTCGTTGCCGCGATATCGGCGGTTGACTGCATATGTCCTTCCGCCGAGATCATCTGAGCCTGTATCTGTTCAGATGAGAGGCGCTGGAGCCCGCGGGACGAAAGACTTGTGGCGGCACGGACGATGTCAGTGTATGCCAGATTGTTGTCGCGGGTGAACACAAGCAGTTCTATGAAGCTTCGCGGAGACTCGCGGAAGTGTTCGCGGTAAAGCGCCGCCACCGACGGATGTACCTGTTGCAGAGCCACAGACCGCCCCAGAGCGGCCGGTTTGCGCAGGAATGTACCCAGATAATGCATCAGGTCGATGACCCAGTCGCCGGAGCGTCGGCTTCGGGCATGATTGGCCACCTTGTCGCGTCCGTAAAGCACCACGATGCGCTCGGAATACAGCTTTACCGCCACCTGCGAGCCCACCAGACGGTCGGGCACAGAGTAGTGCACTCCGTCAACGGTTATCGTTGAATACTTTCCGACGCGGTACAGCCGCTGCTCGAAGCAGCCGATGTCACCGTGGTCCAACGGACGTAGCGCCGCCAGATCGGCCTGTATGCGCAGGCGTTTTTCTTCCGCCGACATGTTGGACGCCTCTGTGTTGAGCCTGTCGCAGACTGCCGCCAGATGCGTCTGCGCGGCATCCAGGGAGTCAAACCGGACCTCGAACGAGAATGCACGACGCCGGATATATTCCACCGAACGTTCCACCTTGCCTTTTTCCCATCCCGAGCGAGGGTTGCAGAAATGGGGTGTGAAACAGTAGTGTACCTCCATGCGCAGCAGCGCATCCGTGTGCTCGCGGTCGCGCCCGAGGAACTTCTTTACGGCGGTACGCATGTTGTCATAGGCCATCACGCGCGGGGTGCCCCCCAACTCCCGGAAGCAGTTGCGGTGGGCTTCCATAAGAGCCAGGGTATCTTCGCGCGAAAACAGATATGCCTTGCGCATATTGCTGTGGTCGAGGGTGAATACCGCCATGTGAAGGCGAGTCCTGACTCCACCGATCCACAGGGTAAGCACGCCCCAGTCGAACTCGCAACGGAATCCAGGCTCATAGTCCTGACGGATATATGCCTTTGCAGGCTTTTCTTGCGACTTCGGCGCTGCCTCCAGCGCACGGACATACTGACATACTGTGGAATAGGCGATACGCACGCCATCGTCCTGAAGACGTCGCCACATATCGAGCTTGCGCATCTGCTGCTTGTGCAATCCGGCAGCGACGTTCTCCCGGTTGCGGGCGATAAAACCATCGATGCGACGGCGGACATCATCGGTCACAACACGCCTGACGCGTCCGCTGCTGTCATACTTCGGCCTGGTCAGCAGATAATCGTCAACCTCCCGCTCTGTCGGTGACGGGCCGGCCTCTCTCTCGAACTCGCGCAGATACTTGCGCACGGTCTTGCGGCTCATGCCGTTGCGGCGCGCTATCTCGCGGATGCTCATCCCCTCGCGGCGATGAGACAGAATAATGGATGTTTTTTCCTCCATGTGTAGCATTTTGTGGAATCGTTGATGTCGTTCTTTCTAATCAACGATATCCGGTTGAACTTACCCATGGGGTGGGTCCCTTTTCAATTGCTCTACCTGGGTCCCTTTTCAAATGTTAGATGCAGCATTTTGTGGAATCGTTGATGTCGTTCTTTCTAATCAACGATATCCGGTTGAACTTACCCATGGGGTGGGTCCCTTTTCAATTGCTCTACCTGGGTCCCTTTTCAAATGTTAGATGCAACACATCTGCGTAGGTTCGTCCGGCTACTACCTCAAAGAAGATACGCTTGTGTTCACCGCCACAATGGGAGGCAGAACAATCGCCACAGTAGAAATCTCGCTCAAAGACTTCTCAATCATCCAATGCCGGGCATTTGCCAACGGAGTCTGCGAATATGCAGAGCAGATAGCCGGTATCATCAACGCCAACAAGAAGATGATAGCAGAAAGAACTGAAAGTCGACGAGTTTCCGCTTAAGATAACAATGACGAGTCAAAAAGAGCATAGCCAATGCCATATCAACGATGAAGGTGGCGGAGCATAAGACCTCCGTCACCTTCATTTTGCCCAAAATTTCGGCCGCCAAAAGGCGGCGTTGTGTTCATTACCTTTTCCTAACATTTGTTCGCATTGCAAGTGTGATTGCTTCTCCAACTAATGCTATGTCTCCAAGAAGATAATTACGCTTATCATTCCATTTGATTGTATGTCCCGCGATTTCAGCCGTTCTCAATAGTGATTTCCGAAAGATTGTGTCACTGAAATAGGTAGCAGAACCAATGGCGAAGGCTGTACCGCTGGGGCTAAGATTGAGGATTATCGGCCCGGCATCTATATCCATACCAAGCCAACAAGTCCTGTCGTGATACTCTTTGATACCGGAAGCTGGAAGACTTTGACAAAAATGAGTTTTCAGCCTCTCATATTGTTCTTTAGCGAATGTTGAGTCTATCTTCGTCAGATAGTAGCAATTGAGAGCGGAGTATGAACCCTTTATCGGTGCCTCGATTTGCCCGTTGTTGTCAAGGAATGAAACGAGAAGTCCAGTTTTGGCATCAATCCACTCAGATTTCGCCCTGTTTATCCAACCCGTGACCGTTGAAGAATATTTGCCGTTGTTAAGAGCTGAGTAATCAGAAAGAGCAACAATAGCCACCATCATATCCGGGACATAAACAGGTTCGTCAGGATAAGTGGGGATATTCAGGATTGGTGATTTCAGTATGCGTCGATTCATTGTTTCACAAATAGAGTCATGCAACTGATTGTATTTTGTATTGCCACCAATTCTTCTGTAGTTACCAATCATCCAAGCCAAATGGCTCAGATAAGATACATGACTATCCTCCCCATCTAAAGATTCAAGAGGATCTTCGCCCCATCGTAGTTTATCATATAATCTTAGCTCCGACGACTTGACAATCTGTATCAAACTGTCAATGGTTGTGATAGATTCTTCTTTTGTTTCCGGGTATAGTCCAGCCAAATTTGATAATGCCTCCGTCTGCATCGAGCATGAATACAATGCCCATTCACCCTGAAACTGTAATCCTATACCACTCGGCATTTCGCTGAGCAGTTTGCGTGGCTCAACCATTATCTTACTGACAAGAAAATTCTTACGCTGGAGCAAATCATTCTTTTCCTTATCAAAAGAGCCATTGCCCCAGCACGACCACGCCACCCATATAACTTTGACAAGAAGTAGCGATAATACTGTAATAAAGAATATCTTATGTTGAAGAATGAAATTGCGTATCATTGTTTAAGGTTTTGTTTGTTGATGATGTCTATAGCCTGCTGAGCGATATTCTCATTAAGTCCATAGAATGGATTTACAACCACTAATTTATCAAGTTGGTCAGTATTGAAATTAGCTATATCGAGGTCATCAATTATCACATAATTGCAATCCTCCTTACACTCGTTCAGCCAACGTGCTATCTCGTCACCTCTGTGGTTGCTGACATTTGGTGTTGTGTCTATCATAAAGCTCGGCATTCCCCTCTGTCGCCACATCTTCAATAAATCCTTATATGAGTCGATATATTCCAATCAGAAGTAACGACAATGTCTGCCCCGGTTGCCACTATTATATGTTTCAGATTCTCGATGCACTTTGGGTCGAATACCGGACGCCCTTTCTCATCGCATTCCGACATACCATTACGTACAAGATACATATCATATGATGCCGTATCCATAACTCCATCAAAGTCAAGAAATATGATATTCATACAGTACCTAAAGAATAGAATAGCGATAAGATAGCTCCATAATGACGAAATCCTGTTTTTGTCAGTTGAAGTCGGTCTCCTGAAATTGTTGCCAATTTCTCGTCAATCAAGAAGTGCAATATATGATTATAACGTGTGGCAAAATCCTCCCCGAATAGACTTTTGGCACCCGAAAGGGAAAATCCTCCTGAATAACCGGATATTGCAATGAACTTGTTTAGCAATTCATTTGACGGCAAATCATAATAAGCGATTGACTCATAAGAATGATTATCAATTAGTTTGCCGGTTGATTCATTTTTGCCCATGTTATAAGAGACACCATATTCAGACATACTCTGTGCAGAAATTCCGAACCCCTTGTATTGCCAGCCGTCAAACATACGATGTCGGAGGTAAGATGACAATCCCATATCATGAGCATCACGACTAAAAGTGTTGCGGCCAAATTCGCCGTAATACTCAAGGCGAATCAAGCCTTCGTAAAGTTCGCAATATTGCGTAAAGCACGTGTCATTATCAGTTTTATAGGGAGCGTTAAGCTGGTTCGTCCGGAACTCATAAACGGTGACTTGCTCCGGATTAAGCATCCGAATAACTTCAATATCTTTTCGGATATTCTCCACTGTCTGTCCCGGCAAGCCATACATTAAATCAAGGTTGATTTTTGATATGCCAAGTCGATGCCATTCTTCTATTGCCTCCGCCATCTCTTTGCTTGAAATAGTATTTCGATGCAACGGGTTAAGCACCTTGTCTGATGTAGATTGCACACCGAGGGATAATCGCTTTATCCTAGCTTTGGCTATCAAACGGCTCTTATGATAGCCTTGATAATCTGAGGCCATAGAATCGAATGTCCCTTCAATGCTTGGCTCAAATCTATCAGTCACCATTCTCTCTCCGATAAAGTGCTTATACCATATCATCAACTCTGAAAATACCTCAGGATCCAATGCTGTCGGAGTTCCGCCTCCGATGTCGAAGCCATAAAACTTCCATTCAGGGTATTTTTCGACAAATCGTTCAATGTCTCTGATTAAAGTCGCGATATAGTTGCGCTGTTTTTCAGTGTCCGGCACACACATCTTTGTGTATTCGCAGAAAGAGCAAATCTGACGGCAGAAAGGGATGTGTAAGTAAAACGCAATAGGTTTTGAGGCATCAAACGACAAAGTGCCAGACGTTGAGTATTTAGCCCAATCACCAGGCGATAATGGATATGACGTATTGAACAATGGATTGTTCTTCCGTTGTTCAAACAAACGCTGTATATCAGTATATGATGTTGTCATCATGAAACCCTTGTCTTAAATATTGTCCGTCATACAGCAGTGAGGATTCGCAATAGTTCGGATTGGAGTAATTCCGCATATACACCTCCAAAATCCTTCCATTGTGATTATACAGATAGTTACTACGAGGGTGTTTCATAACAACTGTTAAGATAGTCCATCAAAAAAATGCCTCTGCTAAAGGAGAGGACATTTCTAAATTGTTTATTTGTTGACAATTATAAGAAAGGATTTAGAAATGTACACCTCTGATTTAACAGAAGCACAGAAAGCTTTCATAAAAGAAACAATTCCAATGGATAATTGGACGAGCAAATATGATTTTTTCCTTGTCTTTGATGCCATTCTATATGTGGACAAGACCGGCTGTCAATGGCGTAATCTACCTCATGACTTTCCGGCATGGCAGACCGTATATTACTATTTCCGTGCATGGAGTGCCATCGGCGAGTTCAAGAATCTGCTTGACAGCCTTGTCGCAGAAGTGCGATTTCAGGAAGGTCAGACACCGGAACCAAGTGTTGCGGTTGTAGACGCTCAAAGTGTGCGGGCTGCCTCATATCCCTCACCGAAAGGTTTTGACGGCAACAAGAAAGTCAAGGGAATAAAACGGCAGATTGCAGTTGACGAGAATGGGCATCTGCTTGATGTAAAGACAACTACCGCTAACATACATGACTCCAAAGGCGGTTTGATGCTTCTGGCTTTACTTACCGCCTCGCACCCGGTCATCAAGAAGATTCTTGCAGACAGAGGCTATCGCGGAGATTTGATTGAACTTGTGAGAAATACCTTTGGCATGAACGTGGAAATCACTTTGTCTGGTTCTTCTGACGGGAAGTTTATCCCGGCAAAGGGCAGATGGGTTGCGGAGCGCTCTATCTCATGGCTTGACAACTTCCGACGTTTATGCAGAAATTATGAGGATACATTGGAGGTCGCACGACAGATGGTCATCATAGCAGGTGTGGCAATGCTCTTGAACAGGCTTACAGCAAATTAACAATCGTTATGAAACACCCTCTACATTTACAGTCTGCACCACGATTGCGTGACTCAGTAAAATATAAGTGAGGAATGTTTGTAAAGTTTATTTCATCGAAATCAACATAATGCTTCTTACAATAATCATTGACTTTCATTAAAGCGACGAAGCCAAGTCGAGGTAACCTCAATGCGATAGCAAACTTCATCATATTCTCAACTTCGGCAGGTTTATCGATGAAACCTCGAATCAGATTGCAGCTGGCATTAACTCTCTCCAAATCTATATCCTCAAACTCTAATGCCTTTTCCGAAATAGAAACGCCATATATCTCTGATAACTTATCACGGTCATAATGATGTAATGACATAGATATTGAGTCCCAACGAGGTTGACGCATCATATCTTGCGAGGCAGGAACAAGTCCGTTCGTGTTCAGATGTAAATGAATATTAAGATACTGTTCTGTGCTGGCTGTCGCAAGGATTTGATTCACTATTTCAGAGGCCACAGAGGGTTCTCCTCCGGTTATATTGATGCGATTTATAATTATGTCTTTTTCCCTTAGTTCATCAATAACCTCCCACAACTTAACATGATTAAATGCTTCGATATTTTTATGGCAACCACCGTTTGAGCAGAACGCACAACGAGCATTGCAGCAATCCGTCATTTAACGAAGACATTTACTGCCTTTGGAATAGGTTGTGGTTGACAATGTCCATGAGCACAACTCATAGATTTCAACTGTATGTGCTTGTCGAAAATCACTGCACACATTTTATTCTGATAGTACCGATTTCAGATGAGAAACAGCTTTCGATAATAAACTCCGCGAATGTTCATCAATCCGGTTCCACTCAAAATTACTATCCTCAGGATCTTGGAACACTTTGTATGTGCAAGATAATTCCTTCAGTTGATTAGACACCGCAATAAATTTATTTTTCAATCTTATGTCCAAATTTGATTCAATAATAGCAACATGTACATTTAGTCCCAACGCATTTAGTTTCCGGCAGAGAAATGGTGCGACATGAGACGTTCCGTAATCTCCGAAATCAGCAACACAGAAGCCAACGTTATCACGAACAGCATTATCCTTGACGAATTTAAGTATAATCGGCTCAAATACCTCAATCATTTGCTCATACAATTCATGGTATGCCCCAGCTCCTCGATTGGTACAATCTGCGATATTAAGCCATAGCCCATCCTCGGACGATTCAATTAGTAAAGATTTATATGCTTCATCTTCGTTTTCACGGATGATTTGAGCCATTAACTTAGGGATATTCAGTTAATGGCTAACTGATTATTTGGCAGAGTTATAGATATTTTGTAACTTTACAAAGAACCCCCGATGAACCCATCACGGGCTTATTCGGGGGTAATTCTTAAAAATAAATGTTCGTGAAGTTACGAAAAATATCTGAGATTACGGCCACGTTGCCGTTTACCGAGTTCGATTTTATGCAAAAATATCGCGAGAGTTTTGCCGTAAGCGAGCTCGGGCGCATCCATGCGCAACTGCCATTGAAGGAGCTGGCAGAGAAAATCCGCTCGCATTTTCCCAAAACGCATCCTCAAGGCAACACGCCGATGTTCCCGCCGGAGGGAGAGGTTGCGCTGATGTTCCTCAAACCATATACCGGACAATCGGATGACGGCCTGATCGAGATGCTCAACGGCAACATACACATGCAGATGTTCTGCGGGGTGCTCATAGATCCCGCCAAGCCCATAAAGAACGGCAAGATAGTCATTGCTATCCGTCAGCGCATAGCCGGAGTTCTGGACATCAGAGAACTGCAGAAAATCCTGTATGGCAAATGGGGCGGCTCGCTGAGAAACAAGGATTTGTGTCTGACCGATGCCACCTGCTACGAGAGCCATCTGCGGTTCCCGACAGATGTAAAACTGTTGTGGGAATGCTGCGAGTGGCTTCAATCTCTAATTGCAAAGACCTGCAAGGCGCAGAAGGAACGGCTGCCGCGCAACAAGTATCGTGATATTGACCGCGCCAGACTCACCTATGCCAAGCATCGCAAACACAGCAGGGCGGCCACTGTCAAACTCCGCCGTCGATTGCTCGGCTTGCTTTCCAAACAGATAGGGCAATGGAACAGAATCTGCAAGATACACACCGTTGACATCGCGCTCACCGCCGAGCAAAGCAAGCGTCTCTTCGCTCTTAAAGAGGTGTATCGACAGCAGAGAGCGCTTGCTCAGAAAAAGGAGGTGAAGAAACGCATCGTCAGCATAGACCGTCCGTACATCCGGCCCATCGTCAGAGGCAAGGAGAACAAGCGAGTGGAGTTCGGAGCCAAGGTCAACAACATCCAGATTGATGGAATATCATTCATCGAGCATCATTCCTTCGAAGCCTTCAACGAGGGCGTGAGATTACAGGAGTGTATTGAATATCAACAGGAATTGACCGGAGTCAAAGTCGCCAAAGTCGGAGCTGACACCATCTATGCCAACAACGACAACCGGCGGTACTGTACCGAAAACGGCATAACGACATGTTTTGTCCGCAAAGGCCCGAAGCCAAAGGATGAAAACACCGACATAAGCACAGCCCGACGAATAATCGGGACACTGCGCTCTACCGCCATGGAGGGCAGCTTCGGAAACCAGAAACAGCACTACGGTGTCAGCCGGATTGCTGCACGCAACTCCCGCAGCGAGACGCTGCTGCTCTTTTTCGGCATCCACATGGCAAATGCCGCAACGCTTGCCGCCCGACAACTCGCCATCGAAGAAAAGAAGAAACAGCGAGCGTGAAAAATCATACTGTCACCTCACCTCCGAAACATATCGGAGGCGAATCAGTGTATTCCTATCTGTCCGAAATGTCATATTTTATGCGCCGAGAATTGAAAATTTGCCCTCATAATCAAAACAGCACCGCCATAGGGCGACCACGCTCCATTTTCAGCTTGAAAAATCAAGCCATTAACTGAATATCCCTAAATAATCGCAGTTAGGCCCACAATGAGAGAAGTGAGTGATTCCGGAACGATTAACATCATAGAGGATTTCCTCGGAAGAACGATACTTGCGGAAGCGGTTTAGGTAGACTATGATATTGAAGAGCTTCTCTCTGCAATAGGAATCATACGCTTTATCCATCTCACTACTATAAGAAGGGAATTCAAAAAGATGTTTATTCAAAGCATCAACATCAAGTCGGCCATTCTTAAACATATCCTCTTCATGGAGAATATTCCAAAAGATGCGTACCGCAATGAAGGCTACGTCATCACCATTCCGTTTGAACCTCTCAAAATATTGGTTTAAAAATGATATAACCTCGTCAGGAGATCTGAATTTGACTTCATTGTTCCGCGCAATCACTAAATCTGCAAAAGTCCTTGTGACCCCGTGAGAATGACGCAATAGATCTTCCTTTGGTGCCTCTTCATTGTCTTTACCGATGATATCCACAAATTCTTTGGGGAGGCGGATGTTTGGAAATATCAGAGCCTCTTTGAACAAGGGGGCGATTTCATTCAACTTAAAACCAGCAATGCCACACCCTATTTTAGTTACATAAAACGTAAGAGCCTTCTCATATTTTGCAAATTCAATGAATCTGTCAACGTATGGCTTAATAGTATCGATCCCTCCCTGCATTGTCAGAATAGCATACGAATTGCCTTGGAGACCCACACCTTGCCCCCATACTGCGCCAAAACGATTAAAGGCGACTCTTGCGGCACCACCCGCATGATGTCCGGCAAGATTACTACCAAACACGAAAATATCTCTTCGGCCCAGAGTCGAAATTTTCTCAGGCGTATATTTAGTGTCAAGAGAGTTGTCACATACTCCGGGGGCATGATTTTTATCTTTATTTTCCGAAGATACATTATTTTTCATCTGTCTATTATTTCTTGATTTGAATGAATCAAATATTCCCATAGTGATTTTCGGGACTAAAATTAGTCAAAGATAATCTTTCCTTTTGAATATCCGTAGTTTGATTCAATTATTAAAACTACTTTTTCGGAAAATGATGCCCATTCATGGCAATATCGGGTTTCGACACAGATTTCTGAGTCTTTGATTTGGTAAATATCTCACTCGAATTGGAAGATGGGTCGTTGATATGGCACTGCAAGAATTATTTCCTGTTCAGCTACTATTGCGCCGGGATCCGTGCCGCCGACCTGATTCAGCTCCGTTGGCGTAACGTCACTGAGAATGGTAGGTTGCACTACCAAATGGGCAAGAACCACAAAGACCGAGACCTTTTGCTTGTTGATCAGGCCTTGGATATACTTCGGTATTATCATAATGATGATATCAATCCGGATGATTATATCTTCCCCTTGCTTGACAATGATGCCCCGTTTGCAAAATTTGTCACTCAAGCTGATAAGGACAGAATGAAGCCAGAGTTACGTCACCAGCTTTACCAACAGATTTCAGCCAAGAACGCCCTCATAAATAAGTATCTGAAAAAGATTGCGGAGAAGGCAGAAATCACAACGAATCTTACTATGCACATCAGCCGTCATGCTTTTGCCCACATTGCACAGGAGGCAGGCGCCGAAAGTTCTGCCATAAAGAATATCCTCGGGCATAGTAACCTCGCCACTACCGAACGATATATGGGAAGCTTTGACACCTCCAAAACCGACAACACCCTGCGAACTCTGTTCAAAAAGAAGGCAGCGCCCAAGCATACACAGCAAGAAGAAGCAGATGTTGCAATGACGAAAGAGGAGCAGGCCATCCAATTACTAAAGGGTATGACCCCGGAACAAATCATGGCTGTGATTTCAGCAATAAACAAATAATTTTATTCGCGAGTTGGCAAATAGCGCATGTCGAGCCTTGGCTCGGTGCGCGATTTCGAAGGAAATTTGACCAACCGACAAATAAAACGTGATTGTCCCACTGGCTTTAACAGGTTGTGCAATCCGCGAATTATCACTAACTTTGCAACATAAATATACTTAGATATGCCTCTGACAAAAGATGAAATACGGTCGCTTTTAAGCGATATTGAGAATGAGCGCGTGGAACGTACGTTATCCACCGACAACACCAAGAAAATGTCGGAGGCTATCTGCTCATTTGCCAATGACATCCGCAACACGAAGAAGCCGGGCTATTTTCTTATCGGTGCTGATGATAATGGGAATCTCGACGGGCAGACTTTCACTGATGAGCAGCTGCGTTCATACGCAGGACTTCGTAATTCCGGAACGCTTCTCCCTCCACCGGCGATGATGGTCTACAAAGAGACGTTTCCTGATGGCGAAGTTGCGGTTATTGAAGTTCAGCCAAGCGAAGACACCCCGGTCAGATATAAAGGCGTGATCTGGATTAGGATAGGAGCGAGGAAAGCGGAAGCGAACACGGAGGAGGAACGCATCCTGACCGAAAAAGGACAGATACATAGTTCTTCTTTCGATGGTAGCCCATGCCGCGAGGCTACAATTGACAACATTGATGTCGAACTGTTCAAGAATGAATATCTGCCTAAAGCTGTCTCTCCGGCAACATTGGCCAAGGATAAACGCACGCCTATTCAGCAGATGGCATCGTTGCGACTTTTCGACACACGGTTTAATTGCCCGACCTACGCCGGGATACTTCTGCTCGGCCACGATCCTCAATATTTCATTCCCGGCGCATACATTCAGTATGTTAAGTTTGCCGGGACTAACCGTGCAACAAAGGTCCTGAAAGAAAACCGCTTCAAGGGCAATCTTATTTCGATGTTGAAGGAACTGGAATATTTCATCAAGTATTCAATCGAGAACAAGCGACCAGAGTTTGTCAGTGTGCTACGCGAGGAACCACGTATCAATTATCCGTGGGAAGCAATTCGTGAGCTCGCCATGAATGCCGTGATGCACCGCGCCTATAACGGCAACAATTCCCCGATAAAATTCTACGAGTATAGCGACCGCATAGAGATTGACAATCCGGGCAACTTATATGGCAAAGTTAACTTGGAGAACTTCCCCAATGAAACCGACTATCGCAACCCCAACATAGCTGAGATAATGATGAATCTCGGTTATGTCAACCGTTTCGGCAGCGGTGTAAATACCGTTTCGGCACTTCTTGAAGAGAACAAAAGTAATCCTGCCGAGTTCCTTCTCGGTGATTATACCACATTCAAAGTGGTTGTCCAAAACGCCGATGTCATAGAAAATGGCACCGATGTCATAGAAAAAAAGCCTACTGTCATAGTAAATACAGCAGAAAGTGGTACCAATGTCACTAATGATGTCACTAATGATGTCACCAATGATGTCACCAATAATGTCATCAATGATACTGATATCCGTAAAGAGGTGGTTATTGAATTGATGAGAAAAAATAAGCGGGTTAGTGTGACTCAAATCGCTAAGGAATTAAATGTTACACGAAGAACAATATTTAGAATCATTGATGTGTTGAAATCGGAAAACCGTATCAAACGTGTTGGAGATTTAAAGTCCGGCACATGGGAAGTCATTGAATAAATATGATAATTGACAAAAATACACTTATGGAAGATCCATTACTCTCACAAGAATTGATAGAGGCGTTTCGTCCTATAGTGGAGATGAATAATGCCCGTTTTCGACAAGTCAAAACTATGCTTGCCGGATTTATTACTCTTCAGGAAAGAGATCTGAACTATATGGACGAGTATATGGATACTCTTTTTGATTTCATGGACCCGATGTCGGATACCGAGATGCTTATGCGTCAATATTATGATTTTATCGCTACATTTGATCCAACGGAAGCTAAAGAACGTCTTGACAGCCTGGAAAATGACATGGGCTATATGACAAAAATCATATATGCCGCCGGATTGGTGGCTCAAAAGCTACACAAAGGACAGGTTGATAAAGGGGGTAATAATTATTTTGAATCTCACCTTTTAAAAGTTGCCGATGCAGGATTCGATTGGAAAGAAAAAGTGGTGGGCTTTCTGCATGACGCACCAGAGGATTGCAATGTGATGGTAGAGGATGTGATGAATTTGCTCGATCAGGAAATATCGAGGGTGGTTGACAATCCTAAAGAGCATTGGTATGAGGAAGATTGGTGGGAGGATTGGATGGAAGATATAGCTGTGTATCCCTGCTCAGTAACACACGTCATGACCACTGAGGAGCGCGATGAAATAAAAAAGGCTTTGACCCTTCTCAACCATCATACCGCATCTTCAAGAGAGGAATACATCAACCGTATCTCAAGGAATTTTCTTGCTTTGAAAGTGAAACTGCATGATTTAGAGAGCAATATGGATATCAAACGTATTCTGAAGCCGACTGAGAAAGATTATGCACGTATTGAACGCTATAAGAAAGAATATCATATACTGATGGAGGCGTTAAGCAATCGCTTAAACATTTGAGTTGAGTGTCGATTATTTCGTTAACGATGGTTAATTGATAAACTATAGCCCTCTGATTCTGTGTAGATTATGTGCGATTAGGACAATTTCAGGCAAATATAGCCCTTGCATTCAAAGGATTTTCTTATGAATGAATCTGAGTATAACGAACTGGAAAAGTTGCGGGTTGAGAATGCCCGACTTAGGTCATTGCTGGCGAAGCATGGAATCGTTGTAGAAGAGCAACCTCGTCAGTAGTATCAACGCTATCCTTGGAGAAGAAGGTGGCACTCTTTCGCAGTTTGTTTCAAGGACGTGAGGATGTGTTTGCCCGTAGATGGTTTAGCTCCTCGTTAGGTAAAAGCGGTTACCAGCCGGTATGCGATCGGGAATGGAATCGGGAGTATTGCGACAAGAAAAAGTATAAATGTGCGGAATGTCCCAACCGCGAATTTCAGACGTTGGGCTACAATGACATTTATCGGCATCTTGAAGGGAAAGACTCAAATGGACGTGATGTAGTCGGCGTTTATGCTATTTTGCCAGATAACAGTTGCCGGTTTCTTTGCTGTGACTTTGATGACAAAAGCTGTGAACATGGCTATCAGAAGGATGTGTTGGCATACGTCAATGTTTGCCGTGACTGGGGTGTTCCGGCTTATATCGAGCGATCTCGCTCCGGCAATGGTGCTCATGTTTGGATTCTGTTTGACGAACATATAAAAGCTCAAACGGCACGGCGATTGGGCAATGCAATTCTAACAGAGGCGATGGAACGGGAGGGAAGAATGTCTTTCAAATCATACGACCGATTCTTTCCTAACCAAGACTTTATGCCTACGGGTGGATTCGGCAACCTCGTGGCTTTGCCGCTACAAGGGAGGGCACGTAAAGACGGCAATAGCGTGTTTGTTGATGATGACTTCATACCATTCTCTGACCAATGGGCATATCTGCAAAGAATGAAGAAGATGACAGCCGCAGAGATTGAGATGTTAGTGCCGAGACATGACAGGGAGCCGCTTGGCGAATTGTCAAAATCCAGCGAATCCGCTCCATGGGAACGACCGTTGCCCAGACCTATGTATAAGGCTGATTTTCCTAAACGTATCGCCATAGTGCGCTCATCAGGAATTTATATCCCTACTAAAGAATTATCAGCCAAAGCCATCAATTATCTCAAGCGTCTGGCGGCGTTCAAAAATCCGGAATTTTATGCGAAACTCGGAATGCGACTGCATGTCTATAATCTTCCACGCATAATATCATGCTCGGAGATAACTGACGATTATCTCATTGTGCCAAGAGGTTGTGAAGAGTCTGCCATAGATTTCCTCAGAGAAAATAATGTGGATGTTGAGATTCAGGATAAGGCAAATCCGGGATTGCCTATTGCAGTCGAATTCAACGGTCAGTTGTATTCTGAGCAAGAACAAGCTATTGAGGAACTTGCTCGGCATCGTTGTGGAACTCTGTATGCCACAACAGCCTTTGGCAAAACCGTTACCGCCGCTGCTATGATAGCACGGAAGAAAGTCAACACCCTGATACTGGTACACACTAAAGCTCTGCTCGAACAATGGCGAAAACGTCTATCGGAATACCTGATAACAGATTTTCGACCAGAGGAACAACATAAAGGTCGTGGCCGGCGTAAGAAATTCCAACAATTCGGAGCATTGTCATCTACTGAGAACACACTCAATGGCAAAATTGACATTGCTCTACTGCAATCGTGCATCAACGACAATGAGGTAAAACCGTTTGTGCGCGAGTATGGTATGGTGATAGTCGATGAATGCCATCATACGCCGGCGTTCAACTTTGAGCGCGTTCTCCGTGAGGTGAACGCCCATTATGTCTATGGTCTTACCGCTACGCCTATACGCAAGGATGGTCATCAGCCAATTATTTTCATGCAATGCGGCGAAATACGCTATACGGCCGATTCAAAGGCTCAGCAGGTTCAACAATCATTCCAGCGACTCCTTATCCCACGTTTCACTTCTTACCGCAATCTCAATGCCGATGGCAGCAACTACGCTCAGATCCTTGATGAGTTAATCGAAAACGAATCGCGAAATAAGCTCATACTGGATGATGTCGCAGCCAATCTCGCTGAAGGGCGCACTCCGATAATTCTTACTGCACGCACGGCTCACGTTGACATTCTTACTGAACAATGCAGCAAAATTTGCCCGAATGTAATACGACTCGTCGGCAATGACTCCGCAAAAGCCAAGCGAGAGGTAATGTCCCGACTGAACGATATTCCGGCAAATGAGCCATTGATTGTTGTCGCCACTGGTAAATACGTCGGAGAAGGCTTCGACCTTCCGCGGCTCGACACTCTGATGCTTGCACTCCCCGTGTCATGGAAAGGCCTGATTGCGCAGTATACTGGACGATTACACCGCAATTATCCCGGTAAAAACGAAACTCGTATATACGACTATATCGACCTGCGCGTTCCGGTCTGTGACTCGATGTACCGCAAGCGTCTTCATGGTTACAAAGCGGTAGGTTATTCCATCGCTGTCGCTAATGAAGGGCTGTTTGCCGAAACTGCTACCGAGGCCATCTTCGACGCAGTGAACTTTGAGCAGCCATTCCATACAGACTTCGCATCAGCCAAACGGAGTATAGTAATATCGACAACACGTCTGCGCTGGATCCGGACACCTCGTGTCATCGACCTACTGGCCGCCACCTCACTACGCGGTGTCAGTATCACCATCGTCATCTCTGAAACAGGTCATCGAGAAGCCGAACTTCAGGCGATGGGCTTCAACATCATTAACAGGCCGGAATGCAGGATGCAATGCGCCATCATCGACCAACGTATCGGCTGGTACGGCAGCGTCAACCTGGTCGGTCGTTCCCTTGCCGACACCAACGTTATCCGCATGGTCTCATCTGATTTGGCGAATGCCTTAATGGATGCTTTGAGGCTGTGAAAGTATAAGAAAAACATGGGGATTGCGACTTCGGAGCGCGCCCAAGCCCCGGCACGGCAAGGTTATTTTGTGGGAACGACAGAGTTACCCAAAATCCAAACGGTAACTGTTTGGACACCTTGCTGTGCTCCAATGGGCACACTCTCCAATAAGAAAAACTGAATGGATTGCCTCTGTCGTGGTCCCTGTTAAGAGGCTGTGCGGATGCTGAGGACGTAGCTTCCGTTGTTCGATGCAAAGTTGGGGCGATTCTCCGTCGGTTGGAGCTATATCTATTGTATATAGCTATATACGTGTACAACCTTATACTATATCTGGCCAAAAATGTTTGGTGGGAATGAAAATTTATCCCTTACTTTGCAACGTCAACGACACGAAACGCCTCCGACGGGAGGCTCCAAAATCGGGTCGATGATACGAGATGTCTCTTAATAATACTATGACACATGGCGGTGATTGACTGATTGGCCAATCAGTTGCACGACTGAGTCTCTGCCAAGTCACTATTGATTTTCAGCGCGATAGGCTCACGCCTATGCGTGGATGGTAAATGTTACCGCCCCTACGACCGTCGATTGCTGCCGCCTATATGGTCCCACGGCTATTCAATCGACACTTCACCCAACTGATTATACACCTGCCCAATCAATCACCCACCCAATCATCTGACTGTGCAGTTGCGCGATTAACCGGTTGATTGGTTGAAGACCTGATTAGTCAGCACTTCAACCAATCAGTCAATCGCCTGTGTGACCAGTTGATTGAGTGGTCAGGCAGTTGCGTATTCAGTTGAGTGAGAAGTCAAGCGATTAGACAACTGAATTATCAACCGGATTCTATCTTCTTTGTAGATGGAATCAGAACCCTCACGCCCTAATGCAAAGCACCCTGCAAAATATCAACCCCTCGACACTGCTGTTCGTAGTGCCGGAAGAAGAATGGCGCAACCTCCATGACATGCTGGAGCAAATCATCGACCTCATCACCCGGCGCAACGCCAATGACGCCAACTGCGAATGGATAGAATCCGAAGCAGCCCGCAAGCTCCTCGGCATCTCCCCCAAGACGTGGCAGAACTACCGCGACCAACGCCTCATCCCCTTCTCGCAGATAGGCCGCAAAATCTACGTCAACCGCGCCGACCTCGACGCTTTCCTCCGTAAGCATCGCATCGCGCCGAGAAAATAGCAACCTGCGTAGCAACCTTCCCATTGGCAATCGGTTGTGTTTTACAGCAGGGCTGGCGCATGAGATTTAACTATCCTTAAAGACTTTGTACAGATATTCAGTGCTCCACATACATTTTTTGCGTCTTCGTTTAAGGCTGAGTTTATCGTTCTGCTTTTTAAGCATTTCCAATGCATACTTGCGCATCGCTGAAAAATTGACAGCGCCATTCTTGGCGCGTACGCGGCACATATCTTCCCGAAACGTCACGTCGAGATGCCAGTGCAGTTTGTTCTCGATACCCCAGTGCGCACGAATACGCATCGCATAGTAAGAAGCCTCATCTTTCTCCACGCTGCTGAGATAGTAGATTGTTTCACGCGAGCGGGCACCGTTCTCAGTACGCTCACGCTCCATCTTTATGATACGTTTAAGACCGGGCCACTTCTCGTACATTCCCTCCTGTTCCAAAAGTGTCGTATCCATAATTGAACAGGTTCTCTTCTCAACTCTTCCGTGCCCCTTTTCCTCGGTTGTGTATACCGATAATGGAGTAGTCCTACTAAAGATACTTTCCGTCAAGCTCTTGAGTATCGGCTGATTGTCTTTAAGCGCCATCAGATAGTCGCCGCCCTGGAGCATGATCTGTTCTGCGATATTACGGTGGGTCCCCATTGCGTCGACTGAAACCAATGCCCCTGTAAGCCATAAAGAGGACAATACGGACGGCAGAACCGTAAGTTCGTTGGTCTTGCCATCCACCGGCTTTTCGGCAACGCAGATTTCTGTTTCAGATACCCACGCATTGAGGATATACAGTCCGTGGCATCCGGGACTCCTGGGATTTTCACCCCGCAGTTTCTTACCGTCAATGATGACCTGATTGCCGCACAGGGATTCGATTATGTGGCCTCGGCAGCAATCAAGACTTGCCCGGAGCTGAGCGGGATTGACAGACTCTACAACACGAAGTATCGTGTCACCACACGGGACGCCGTTGCTAAGCTTCAGCAATCCGGCGGCCTTGAATTCTTCCTCTCGGTCTGTAACCATATCCGATATGTCGTCACAGTCCTCACAATCACACAACACGCCGATGAGTGCCATTCGGAGCACATCCTCGAGCTCATGTTTAACCTTGCCCAAGTCACGCGGGTCTTTTACTTTGCTGAAAATTTCTATTTGCATACCTCTAATATATCCATTTTCAGCAATATATGCAATATCTGAAAGTTTATTTCACATAATCAGGTGAATTTTTGACTGAATTTGAGTTAAATCTCATGCGCCAGCCCTGGGTTTTACAGCATAACCGATTGCCATCTCGAAAATTCTTTGTAACTTTGCATAAATGGCAACCATAAAAATCTGAATATGGCCGAAACGGTTTAAACCCTCAGGCAGCGATGCCGCCAAACCACTCAAATTCCGAAACTCCCAAGCAGTCGTTGCAGGCTCGGCCAGCCCTCAGATAACTGCCACCGGAGTTTTAATTTTTTTCATAGATATGGCGAATGCCTTAATAGATAATTCCGAGCAGTTTAAGCTCGTCAAATATATTAAAGAGTTGGTCTCACGACCTGATTGTAATCATATTATGATTGCGACTGGTTATTGGGACTTACCCGGCACTGCTTTAGTCTATGAAGAACTTAAGGACTTTTTTTCAAGGGGTGGGAAACTTGACTTACTGATAGGTCAGGAGCCACAATTGCAATATTATCAAGCCTCTCGTGAGGCGCATCAATTCCCGGATTTCTATATTCAGAGAGATGTCGAATCTCTTACCGATGAGTATAAACCCATTGGTAAGCTGATTATTGATAATGCCTTGACAGAAGAGAATCCGGATGGAAAGTTTGAGATTCGTGTGTATGGTCAGGGGGAACATAAAGAATTCCTCCATGCTAAGTGTTACATTTTTCTTGGTAATGGATTAGGAACCGGTATTATCGGCAGCTCGAACTTTACAGCAAAAGGTCTTCAGAGTAATGCGGAATTGAACTACCTTGAAGAAAATAGCAACTGCGTTACAGCAGATTTCACACTATATTCAAATACGAAATCTCACAAAGCATGGTTTGAGGAGCTATGGCAGAACAGCGAATTATGGTCTGGCAAGTTTATTAAAAATATTCTTAAGCCATCACCTATCGGTGTAGAAATTGAGAAAGACAATGAGACTGAAAATCCTCTTACTCCTTACGATGTCTATATCAAGTATCTACAATTGCAATTTGGAGATATGGTAGATGCGAATACATCTGAAATTCTTAAATCCTATTTGCCACCGTCATTCAATACTCTTGAATATCAGCTTGACGCGGTAAAACAATGCTTCTCGGTGATGAAACGATTTGGGGGTTTTATTCTTGGTGATGTTGTAGGACTTGGCAAAACTGTTGTAGGTGTATTGCTTATCCGTCATTTCCTTGAAAATGCCGAATCTCTCGGTCGCGCTCGTAAAGTGCTGATTGTAACTCCGCCAGCGATTAAGAAAGCATGGGAAAAGACAATCCAGGATTTTGACAATGATAATCCTCGTAATAATATTGGTCTATGTGTCGAATTTGTGACAACCGGAAGCATCGGTAAAATTACTGATGAATTGGAGGATGTCGATGATGTTGATGATAGTGACGAAATTGATAACATTGAGGTTGGGAACTATGGTTTGGTACTAATTGACGAGAGCCACAATTTCCGCAACTCTGATACTCAAAAATACAAGGCGATTGATGACCTGATTGGCATTATCAATCCCACTCCCTACGTTGCACTATTATCTGCAACTCCACAGAATAACTCGCCTAAAGATCTTTATAATCAAATACGCTTATTTCAACGCACACCCAACAACTCTAACTTGCCTAATGTCGAGGGTGGCAAGCTTGACTCTCTATTTAATGCGATGGAAAGACGCTTTAAAGAAGCACGAGCCATTTCTCAGGATACAGATGAGGGTAAAATTCAAGCACGCACTATTGTTAAGGAGGTCTCAGAAAAAATCCGAAACAGTGTCCTTAATGACCTCGTAGTTCGTCGTACCCGTACCGATATTAGAAATCTATATGGAGAAGATGCAGAATTACTGAAGTTCCCCACTGTCAAAGGGCCACATAAGCTCGAATATAAGATGGATGAGGAACTATCAAAGCTCTTTTCTGATACCGTAGATGCCATATGTCCTCCTGCCTTAGGAGAGTCTTTTGACCCGAATAAACATATCGGCTTTTACCGTTATGCCGCAATTACACACTTCGTCGATGAGGGCAACAAGAAACTGTATGAGAAACGAAACCTTACGGTTGATAGCATTACGCAAAGACTTCAGCGTATTATGCGGATTCTATTGGTAAAGCGTCTGGAAAGCAGTCTTGCCGCATTCAAGAAGACGCTTGAAAATCTGAACCGATACAATGAGGTTATGATAGATATGCTCCAACACGACTGTGTATTTATATGTCCTGATATAGATGTAAACAAATTGCACAACGAGTCCAAGGGTAATTTTGCCGCTTTCAAAACTGCGGTAGAAACTATCATAGCTCGTAAAGGTGGTAACAACAGGTGTTTTAAGTCCTCTGATTTTAAGGAATCGTATCTCGCAGACTTGCAAAATGACAAACTACTTATCGATTCTTTACTTGAACGGTGGAGAGAAAACACGGAAGATCCAAAATTCGACCGGTTCAAGGACGCTATAAATCCCGAACTTTTCAATCCTGAAATTAATAATCCATCGGGAGCGAATAAACCTCGCTTAGTTATATTTACTGAAGCTATTGACACTCTCAAATCATTGGAGAGAGCATTGAAAGCTAAAGGTCATAAAGTTTTGAGTATTTCGGCAGGGAATCGGACTGAAAGACAAGAAGAAATTGAAGCCAACTTCGATGCAAACTGTAAGCCGGATAAGCGTCGTGATGATTACGATGTTATCGTTACAACCGAAGTTCTTGCTGAGGGAGTGAATCTACACCGTTCTAATGTCATTCTCAATTATGATGCACCATGGAACGCGACACGTTTGATGCAGCGCATAGGTCGTGTGAACCGAATAGGCTCTACTGAAAACTTTGTCCATGTATTCAACTTCTTCCCATCAGACGAAGGCAACAGTCAAATTCGTCTGATTGAAAAAGCATACGCTAAACTCCAGTCTTTCCATGAGATGTTTGGCGAAGATAATAAGGTTTTCAGTGAGCGCGAAGAACTTGTTGAGCATGACCTGCAACATTTCGTTGATGGTGATGAATCTCCGTTTGGGCCATTTATCAAAGAACTGAAAGCATTTCGGGATAATTCATCGGAACGATATGATTATATCGCCTCCGTAGATGCTAACGGACTTGGAGGTGTTTTAGAGATTCGTGATGAAAACGCTCATGGTATTTTCGTATTCACAGACGACTCGCAAGAATTGATTTCAGTAGATGTAGAGAAAACTCAGGAAGATACTTCTTCTAACATAATCTCCTCATTGTCTACTATGCAGCGATTGAAATGTGAGCCTGATGCGGAGTTTTTCAATATGCAATGTGATGACACACTTGCTGAAATAGCTAAGCGAGCCTATCAAAAACACGTTGCCCACTATATTACAGCCGCTGATTCAAGCAGAAAGTCTGCGAATGCACTTGCCGTGTTATCATCCTTACGCTCTCGTTCGGATGTGACACAAGAGTCGAAAAAACTCTTAAAACAGATTGAAAAACTTGTCAGAGCAAAAGATAACTATGTCATCAAACAGGTTATGAGATTCGAGAACTACCAAGGTTCGCTCTTTGGTGCTAATGACGATATAAATGCTTTGCTTGATACAGCTCTATCAAATTTAGCTCACCGCGCTCAAGCGAAACGTGGAGACGCTAAACTAGTAATTTATTCTGAAACGAAATACAATAACTAACTATGGAACTCAAGCATAAGTTAGAAAAAATATTTAACGATGATTATCCCGGAACTGAACGTTTCATAGCGGATGTTATTGAACCAATCTTCGGTAATGAAATCGAAAATATTAACGATGACCTTGCCGAAAGAGATGAGTATGCAGAAAAAGCTAAAAAAGCCGGCATCAAGCACATCAAATATATCGGAAACCTCACAGAAAAGAACTACAATGCTGATAATATTGCACTTCTTGATGTAACTCTTGATGACTCAAAGAACATAGAGCGTTCACGCGTCAATATTCAGCAACTTATCCGCTCTATAATGGATTATCGTCAACATCTTATGATTGTATTCCATTACGAAGATGTCGCAGATAGACAATGGAGATTTTCTTACGCATATAAAGGAGATTCTTTAAAGGATTCCACCTCTGCCAAACGCTACACTTACGTTTTTGGCAAAGGCTACCGTGGTCGTACCGCAGCCGAGCGCTTTCAAACTCTTGCTGAAAGTCCACGTAATAATGAAGACTTTGAAAAAGCATTCTCCGTTGCGACTCTAAGCAATGAGTTTTTCGGTAAATACCGTGATATCTATGCTGATTTTGTCCAATATATCACTGGAAAACGATACGAGAAAATTAAAAACAAGTGGGAGGAAGTAAAAAAAGAAGACCCTAACACTGAAATTTTCTCGCAATTCAAGAATGATAATAAAAGAGTAAGAGATTACGTTAAGAAGATGCTTGGTCGTCTGACATTCCTCTGCTTCCTGCAAAGGAAAGGTTGGATGAATAACGACCGAAACTTTTTGCAGAATCTTTATCAATCGTCTCCTCTTCAGGATGACTTCCTTGATGCCGTTCTAGAACCTTTATTCTTTGGTGTGCTGAATACTCCACCTGAAAAACGCAAGGAAATATTTGCAAAAAATGGATGGAATACAGATTTAGCAGATGAATGGAACGAAATTCCATATCTCAACGGAGGCCTTTTCGAACAGACACGTGAAGATAAACTCACTGTCAAGTTCCCTAAAAAGCTATTCCAAGAACTGTTTAAGTTTTTAGGAGAATATAATTTCACTATTGACGAGAATGATCCGGATGATGCTGAAATTGGCATTGACCCGGAAATGTTAGGACGTGTATTCGAAAGTCTTCTTGAAGATAATAAAGACAAGGGAGCTTTCTATACTCCTAAAGAGATAGTTCAGTATATGTGTCGCCAGAGCATTATTGAACATCTAAAGACTCATACAGCCGAATCGCTTCACCCGGATATCGAAGACTTGATTAATCAGGGGCTTGTCAATCATGCTCTGCAAAATAAGGATAATGCGAGAGCAATTTATAAGCTTCTTAAAGAGATAACTGTATGCGATCCGGCAATTGGTTCCGGGGCATTCCCCATGGGCATTCTCAATATCCTTTTTACTGCGCGTCAGCACCTATATGGCTTCCTTAAAGAATCAGAACCGTTTAATCCTCTCGAAGTGAAGAAGGCTATTATTCGGGATAATATATACGGGGTCGATATTGAACAAGGAGCGGTTGACATTGCTCGACTCAGATTTTGGCTTGCCATTCTTTTGGAGGAACAACAAAAACTCCCGCTTCCTAATCTTGATTACAGGATTGTGCGTGGCAACTCTCTTATCACTACATTTAACGATGAATATATAGCACTACCAGAAAAACCGAAAGGCAGCACAAGACTTGGTAAACTTAAGAAAGAGCTTCATCTTTTTCAAAACGATTTATTTGACTTGAACGGAGATAAGAAATTCCAACGCGAAATAGAAATCAAATGTAAGATACTGGATATTCTTAAAGTTCAACTTGGCATTGATAAAGCTAATGCTCAGGTAGAAAGTAGAATTGAATCTGATATATTTGAGGATAAAAAGTTATCCGGAAAGGCGTTAAAGAAAGCCAAACAAGCTCGTGCGATTGAAGAAGTTAAGAGTAAAAGCCTTTTTGCCCTGAATAATCTTATAACTTCGTTGACTACACCTGCAACCTCTTTAGCAGATAGAGCACAGATTGACATTAAATTCTTTGACTGGAAAATTGTATTTAGCAATATCTTTAGTGATGATGCTAATGCCTCCGGTTTTGACATTGTTATTGGGAATCCGCCGTATATAGTATATGAGGGTACAAATACATCGGATTTGCCAATTCTAAAAGCTATTCGAGAATATAAATCTGCGTTTGGGGGAAAGCTTAACGCATATAAGTTTTTTGTCGCTAGCGCTTTTAATATTTTGTGTAAACCGAATGGTATTGTGGATTTAATATTTCAGAACTCATTTTTGGCTGATAAACAGGCAACGCTGTTAAGACGCGATATTCTTTCGACTCATAAGGTTATTGGACTCGATTCTTTCCCAGAGCGTGATAATAAAAAGAAGCGCGTTTTTGAAAGTGCAAAAATGAGCGTGTGTATATTATGTGCCCAAAAAGGCCTCTCTTCGTCTGAAAGTTTCACTGTGAATTTTTGGGATGATAGGCATATGACATATGGTCTTAAAACTCGGTTCTCATTTAATGACATTCAATCAATAGATCCCGTAAACTATAGTATTCCTAGATTGGCCTTGGCTAACATTCCTTTAATTGCTAAAATGGCAAAGAAGAATGATATACATTTAAATTGCTACCAAGGAGAACTCAACGTGTCTGTTCACAAGGAATATTTTACGAAGAATCCTGCATTTCCAGCAATATTAAAAGGAGCATCGATTCAACGTTACTACTATACTTTTAATATGAGTCAGGGTGTCATTGAATATGTGGATGAACCAAAATACTTATCTAGATTTGGCACTTCCGAGAAATCTCAACATCATACAAGTCCTCGTATAGTAATGCAAGGTATGACAGGTGCAAACGATAAAGTTAGACTCGTTAGTGCACTTGTGCCGAGTGGATATTACCTTGCTCATTCATGTAACTATATAGTCCCATGTGATGAGATTGATTTAGTTGCATTGCTAGCGATATTAAATTCAAAGGCAATGAATTGGTATTTCAGATGTTTCAGTACTAATAGCAACGTCAATAGTTATGAGGTTGAAAATCTCCCAATACCTAGATTAGATAGAAGACAAGAGGAATTACTCCATGATTTAGTAACCAATGTTACTGAAGAAAAACAAAAAAATCCCACAGTTGATACTTCATCCAACGAGTCATTAATAGATATCATTGTATATCATCTCTACAATTTGATCTACGATGAAGTCCTCATCATTGATCCACAAACACCAATCTCTCGTGAAGAGTATGAATTGTTTAATATAGACACTTATGGACAATCGTGATTATATGAAAGCATTTGGCGAATGGCTATGTTCCATCGCTCCGAACTCATTGGTTAAATCTCTGACACATGACTCTATAAGGTATATGTACGAGCGAGATTATGTAATTGTTACTAATTTATGCAATGGCTTTTGGAAAATTCCCACTATATCAATTAAGACAATAGATGGAGCAAAAGAACGCTATAAAGAAGTCAATAAGGCGTTGTTAGAAATCTCCCCTCTAGCCGAAGATGAGAAGGAAAAGGTATCAGTCCAAATCGATCTCAATGCTGAAGAACAAAAGAGGATATGGATAAATATTCTTCAAGTAAAATGTATAACAATAACTGAGTAATAAATTATATGTGTCCATATTGTAATGCAAACGCTGAAATGATACCGGTATCTACCGTCTGGTGGATTGTAGTAATATCTGTTTTAGCAACCTTCATAATTTCGTGGTTTCTATTCCATCACCTGTGGTTTAAGAAAACTTCATATCCGAAGTTTTGCAAACGTATAGAAAATGCAATAGAGTTTTTGGGGTATTGGTTGCAGCGTCTTTGGTATGCGATTCTATTTGTCGGTAGTTCAATCTATCTATTTATACATTTTGAAGAGTGCAGAGATTTGACTTTCACACCTAAATTTAATGGATTTAACGTCATCTTTGTGTTTTGGCTGATTCTTTTAATTCTTCCCCTTTTTGAGAAATTCGAGGGGTTCGGTGTAAATCTTAAATTGAATCGTCAGAATAAAATTTCAACAGATGCAGCCTCAAAAGCCATGGACTCTACAGATATAATGAGTGTTGAGGAATTAGATCAGATGCATCGGGAAGGAGGTAACAATGAATAATAATTATATACTTCTTGATGGCGTTATTAGGCAGGGGCTTGATTTAATGCGTCGAGGTAACAGTTTGCAGGAAAACCAATTTAGGTATTGGTTGGATTATTCTAGAAATACCTTAAGTATGATATCTAATAATCCATTTCTAATGACAAACTATATGAATGTCATTATAGCTGCATTGAGGCCCGGACTTCAGACGTATCAAAGGTTAAGTATGTGTCTACGTTATTTAATTGGTATCCAATCGGTAGTTTAGTTAGAACATGTCAACACTGAGCGAACTATATATCACAATGGAGAATCTGCGTAAGCTTAATCTCCCTATTGATGAGCGGCTTAAACAGGAAGCCGCGAAACTTGAAGAGGATCTCATTCGCACCGAGATTCTCCCGACTCTCACCGAAAAGATTGAACCGGCTTTAGCGCAAGTTCAGCGTGAACTGGTCTTAGTCGTTGACTATGTTCCCGGAACTCCTCTTAAAGTTAGCCTATCACGCAAGCGCAACATCTCCGATGTCCTCCCCGATGCTGTGGAAATTTCACCCAAAATACCTCATATAGTTACAGCTACGGGCATAAACAGAAGCGCAAGCACTCCTTTTCGTGTTGAATTTGCAGATGGCTATATATGCACCGGAAATGGCAAAGATACGTTCATTGATGCATTGAAGCATATGAAGCTACCTCGTGTAGCGACATTTGAGAATCGTATTTTTGCAGGTTTTCCCCTTGTAGGTCGAAAACAGCGTGTTACGGAAGATAATTACAAGTGGCAAGAAAATGTAGACGGTTGGTGGATTTATGTCAACATGAGCAACGATACTAAGATTGAAATGATTCGTCAAGTCGCAGACTATCTTGGCATAAGCGTAAAAGTTATGAATCAAGGACAATCGACATCTACGAGTCCAGTTGAGACAATGAAAGGAAAGCGTGCTATGTTCTCGCTGAATGGTGGTGTACCGATGAATAAACGAGCAACGGTTCTTACCGTTGTAAAGAATTATGTTTCAGAACATCCTCAGGCCACCTTCTCAAAAATTAAAGAGGTGTTTCCTGATTTACTACAAGGAAGCTATGGCGTTGTAAGACCCTTAGTAGAAATTCAAAACCGAATTGATGCGGGACAAGATGCAGAGCATCGTTATTACCTTGAACCGGAAAACATCCTGAAAAGTGCAGATGAGATAGTTTTTGCTGTAAGTCATCAGTGGGGTAATCAGTTCCCAGCTTTTCAGAAACACGTAAAGAATACACTTAATTGGGATATTGAAGAAATTTAAATATGGCCATCCTCTCCGATATAATTGGTCCATTAGGCCAAATGAGTGCTGCTCTCTTCCAGCAATTGGGAGATGAGCTATTAAGGGCTATTTATAAACCGATAAATATTGAATCTCGAGGAACAAAAGAAGGACAAGTCAAAACAGTAAAAGGAAGTCCCGATACTGTCTTTACGATGTCTGATGGAAAGGTTTTAATTGAATATACAACACAATCAAATCGTCCAAAGAACCAGTTTGTTGCTAAATTAAAAAACGATATTGATTCTTGTATTAATATCAAGAAAACAAGAATCCCTATTGATGAAATAAAAGAGATTGTATTGGTTTCTAATCAACGAATTGCGATAGATATTCAAGACAATCTAAGAACATACCTTTGGAAACAATATCCCGATATAAAATTAACGATATTCTCAATTGATGATATCGCTACTAAACTGCGGCAAGTCCCAAGAATACTGCAAGAGTATTTAGGGATTGTAACATTCCCCAATTTAGTAGAAATTGATTCTTTTATTAAGCGTTTCTCCTCTACAAAGTTTTCATACTTAACACCAATTAATAATCCATATTTTGAGATTGACGCACAGCCAATTTCAAAAGGATTAGAATTACTGAAAGCCAATGATTTTCTCATAATTTCTGGAGAGCCTGGGATGGGTAAAACACGCTATGCAATTGAAATTGCGAAAGCCTTTTCAGATATGACTGGGACGGAAGCTTTTGTTATTGAGGAAAAGAATCGTAATATAAGAGAAACGCTGGATAATGTTGATAAAAATGTCTCATACTTGTTCATTATAGATGATGCAAATAGAACTGCCATTTGGGATGAGGCAATCGAGTTTTATGAGCATACCCTCAATAGTAATGTTAAATTTATTGCGACAGTTCGCAGTTATGCTCTTGATTCCGTAATTACAAAATGTTCTAATTTGGTAAAAGTTGAGCAAATTGCAATGTCAGAATCTCCGGAAGATCTTGCATCAAAAATTCTTACATCGTTTGGTATTACTAATGCACTGTGGCACAAACGCATTAATAATATCACTGGTAAGAATATCAGATTAGCAGTGATGTGTGCTCAAATTGCTTTGGCTGGAAAAAAGTATAACGATTTAATTAATGTGGAAGGGGTTTATGACGCATATTACAAACCTTTCTTTGAGCGTTTAATTTCGGATTGTACGGATTGTAAGCTAATCAAGGTAGTTGCAATTATTTCTTTTTACAAAGTTGTTGATTTAGAGGAGACTTCATTATTAGATCAAATTGAACACGTTTTTGGTCTTGAATCGTCAGAGTTTAAATCTATATGTCGTAAGCTTGATGATTTGGAATGTATTAGTATAACAGATGATGATATTGCTACTATAGAGGATCAAAATTTTGGAACTTATGCATTCTATAAATGTTTCTATGTCCTTAAAGAACTAAGTTTGTCGAATCTAATTGAGAACCTGCATAATCGAAGAGAACGATTGAGAGATAGTATATTTTCCGTATGGAATTGTTTCCATAAAAAGGAGGTGATAGATTTCTCGCGAAGTTCTATCTCCGATGCATGGAAAAGTCTGTCTGTTTCTATCAAAGAAGAACGAGAAAAATGCGAGTTCTTAGAAGTATTTGGTGGTGCGATTCCTGCATTGACTTTTCTTTACATTAAGAATTTAATTAAAGAAAATAAATTTGATGATTTTAGTCATTCTTATGTAAATTCTGATATAATTCTTTCCATACTTTCTAATTTCTCTCATTCAGAGGAATCTGATACCGCCACGGCATTAGCTCTCATAGTTGAGTTTTTGAAAAGCCATCCTAATAAAATGGAAAGTGCCGTAAAAATAATATCAGAACATTGGATATATGATGATATTGACTATGCCAATTCATACAAACGTGAAACGAATATCATTGAAGTTCTCATAGATTTATCAAAGGAGAGTGAAACTGGCTTCATATTAGCTAGCTGCGTATTGCCATCATTTCTTAAGTTTTCATACCAATATTCACGCATAAAAGGAAGGAACTTCGTAATCGGACGTTATGCAGTAGTTATCACTGATGAACTGAAGACCAATCGTAAAAGAATATGGGAATGGATTAATAGCAATATCGTTAATTTAAATCAGTCAGTATTATTAAGTGATCTTTATGAAGATTTCTATGAAGTAAAATCTATTGCCCGAAAGCTAATAAGTGCTGAATTGGATTTTATAAACGATTGTGTTAGCAAACTTAATATCACAGAAGATTTCAATGTGTGTAAGAATCTGGAAACTCTTCGTCAGAGAATAAAAGCTATTATGGGGAAAGACCTACTTCAGATAGATTGGTCTAAGGCAAATAGGCATTATCTTCTGGACTGTCAGATAAGCAAGGTTAGAAAACAGAGATGTAATAGATTATATGATTTTGAACGAGAAAATATTGCTCAAATAATAAAAACAAAATCAGTCACCGAACTCATAAATTTTTGTAAAGATATTGCACATATCTCACATTACAAAAATATCGGAGATGACGTTAGGATATCATATGTAATTGAATGTGCTTTTGAACTAAGTCAGGAAAGTGGATTTGAACTTTGGCAATACTGTATTGATCAAGGATTGTATTTTATACCAACTCGAATTATTTCAACGTATTATAGTAAGGGACATGATTTAGCAGAGCTTGTTGGATTTATTGGGTCTCAAAGGCTTAATCTAAAATCAGACTTATTGTTGGCTTATATCGTTATTATTGATAATGCATCATCTCTGGTTTCTGCATCGGATTTTTGTAAAGCTATACGTCATCACTCTTTAGAGTGGTTTACCATAGATGGTTTATGTAATAGATATTTTTCCGCTGAGAGTTTTGATAATGGATGTCGCTCCATAATGGCTGCTCTGATATACAGAATTCGCAATGCTATGTCTATTGCTGGATCAGAAGAGTTTTTGTTGAAATTTTGCAAACGACATCAATCAAAAACAGATCTTGTCAAATATGCATACATCAGTGCTATTAAAAGTCAAGATAAATTTGATTATAACCATAAATTACTTAAGTATTTATTGCAAATATCACCGCAGTTTTGGGTCGAATGTTGTAAAGCCTTTCCAACATTTGTCACTAAGTATCAAATCCATCCCTATGAGTTTATATGGGATATTGAGAACTATTCCATAGTTATTGAGTCGACACTACAGTATTATGGTGCTATGGCCTATTTTCCATATAGCGAAAAAGAGAATTTATATTCGTTCTTTTGTAATCTAAAGGATGATACTGCTGCAAATTTCATAGATGATATGATATATAAATACTGCCAAAACAGTAATATTTCCAGTATTATTTTTGAGATAATATCGTCATATATGGGTTCTTTTAGAATCCGTCATTACATTACATTCATTTCTTCCAATACCAACCTCACCGATTTTCGGCAATTAGATTTATTCCCTCATTCAATGACTGGCGGAGATAGTTTTGCACCTGCCATAAAATGTAGGATTGAGTTTTTGGAATCGCTAATTGTAGAGATAAGAAAATTGAAAGATAAAATAAATTATCTTGAGCATATTCAATATCTTACAGAGGAAAAAGAGTCATTGGTACGAGAGTATGAATTCGAACTAAAACGCGGTCACAAACATAGACTATACGATTTGTAAATGGATAACGGACAGATAATATTATTCCAGACGCAGGGCGGAGAGACGAAGATTGAGGTTCGGCTCTCAAATGAGACTGTGTGGCTCACTGCAGACCAGATGGCGGAGTTGTTTCAGCGCGACCGCTCAACTATACAACGTCATATCAAAAGAATCTACGATGAAGGTGAGTTAACCGCCGATTCAACTTGTGCATTTTTTGCACAAGTTCAAACGGAAGGGAAACGGCAGGTTGAGCGTAAGATTCCCATTTATAATCTTGACATGATTATCAGCGTGGGTTATCGTGTCAACTCTCATCGTGGTGTGCAGTTCCGGCAGTGGGCTACTCAGGTGCTGAAGGAATATATGATAAAGGGGTTTGCGCTGAATGATGACCTGCTGAAAAATGCCGGACAAGGAAATTATTTTGATGAGCTGCTGGCGAGAATCCGAGATATACGCAGCTCTGAAAAGGTGTTCTATCGCAAGGTACTTGAAATTTACGCCCTCAGCATCGACTATGACCCTCGCACCGCTATCACCCAACAGTTCTTCAAGACTGTTCAGAACAAAATGCACTTTGCCGCACACGGACATACTGCCGCAGAGGTTATCTATGACCGTGCCAATGCCGAAAAGGATTTCATGGGTTTGACAACATGGCGAGGTGCCATGCCTACCAAACATGAGGCTGAGATTGCGAAGAATTATCTCGCAGAAGAGGAGGTAGATATGCTGAACCGAATCGTCAACCTATATCTTGACTTTGCCGAACTTCAGGCCAAGAGCCATGTGCCGATGTATGTGAAAGACTGGATTCAGAAGCTCGACGATTTCCTGAAGCTGTCGGGTAAGGAATTACTGAACCATGCCGGATGCGTCTCGGCCGAAGTTGCCAAGCTGAAAGCCAATGAGGAATACGACAAATTCCGTGAGCGTACCCAGTATCAACTATCCCCGGTCGAAATCCACTTCCTCGAAGCCTTTGAAGCCGAACAAAAGCGACTCCGCTCCAAGAAATAAACAAAAGAAAAATGAATACATCTAAAGATATATCGCAATTGATTGCCCATGCGAACGAAGACGATTTGCGCGATATTGTTTCAGGATGGGCCAACAAACATTCTGATTTCAAGGATTATGTCCGAAATTGCCTCTGCCCTTCGGTAGAAAATGTGGATTTCGCCCGCAAACTCAGTCAGGCCGTAAACCGCGAGACAAAAGAGTTCTTCTCGCGCCATGAAGTGAGAGAAGCGACTGACTGGAGCAATGTCTATAATGACTTGATAAAGCCATG
The DNA here is from genome assembly GCF_002201515.1 of Muribaculum intestinale. Taxonomy (NCBI): domain Bacteria; kingdom Pseudomonadati; phylum Bacteroidota; class Bacteroidia; order Bacteroidales; family Muribaculaceae; genus Muribaculum; species Muribaculum intestinale. The sequence continues at coordinate 23,182 of NZ_CP021421.1, read as the reverse complement.
GAGCGAAAACGCAGACTCGCTGTCTACCGAGAAGCTATATGACCTGTGTGACGTAATAGTCAAAGAGGTCGGTATGCAGGTGACTGATGAGGATTTTTACGGTGATGATTGGTATGGCGATGATTTTTCCGGCAGTATTCAGGATATAATGGATGTATTGGGAAACATTGTCGGACTTCTTATGATTCGCGAGGATGTCAGCCACGATATTCTGAATTCTTTAGAAAAACTCATTAAAGCTGCTAAAAAGAAGGATGTGATAGACGACTACATTGGTTCGCCATACGATTTTATTCTTGAACTTATCGCACTCAGACGCGACAACGATGAAGTTACGTGTGGAATATACGATGCTCTGATTGACGAGAATCTGGGTGATGAGGCAGGGACGTGGGTGTGCCGTAAAATTGATTTTATCCGTTCAATGGGTCTTGCAGATGAAGCTCGCCAATATATGGAGGATGAAATACAGTATCCTGAAGTCTGCCTGAAATATTATAATGAGTTGCTTGATGCCGACAACTGGCTTGAGGCTATCCTCCTGCTCGACAGGGCGCAGGCAATCAAGGACAATGGCTCTTACTTCTATTCGCCAAAGACTCCGAACTGGCTTGAACTTAAACAGCAACTTCTTGTGGAACATGGCACATTGGAAGAACGTATAGATAATCTCAAACGCCTGTTCTATAACAGCTACAACGATAAAGCAAAATTCTATCATCAACTCAAGGAACTTGTTGACGGGGACAAATGGAACGCATTCTACCATAATCTGCTCTCAAAGGCAACCGGTTATAATGTCATTGATGAAATCGCCCCATTCCTCATAGAGGAAGGTGAGTTTGACTGGTTATTCCGTCTCGTGTCGGAAGCAACGGCAAAGGATTCGACTGATTATCGGACTCCGTTAAAGTACGCCGGATCATTGCGTCAAACTCATTTTGAAGAAATGCAGGCGATCCTAATCCGTACAGTCCGTGCATACGCTGCCGACCGTTTCCCCCCAAAGAAAAAAGTCAATTCTTCCAAGTACTCATATTTCAGAGCAGACCTGGAATCGTTGTCAGAACTTGGGTATTCAAAAACGCAAAAGGAAATTGTCGAATTTCTATTGCAGGAATATAGGTTCCGTCCATCTCTCACTAAAGAATTGAAGTCTATAAAACTGGAAACAGACAATGAGTAAGAAGTCGATACGATTTTTCAATGATCGCGAGGTGAGGGCGGTTTGGGATGACGAGAATAACTGCTGGTGGTTCTCGGCTACGGATGTGGTGCGCGCTATCAATAATGAGCCGGACTATACAAAGGCCGGCAACTATTGGCGTTGGCTTAAACGTAAGCTGAAACAGGAAGGTGTTCAACTCGTGAGTCCCACTCACGGGTTCAAATTCGAGGCCCCGGATGGCAAACAGCGTATTGCTGATGTTCTGAATAGCGATGGCGTTATTCTTCTTGCCAAGCATTATCCCAATAACCGGGCGAGCGGGTTTCTCGACTGGTTTACCTATAGTGATAATACCATTGACGGTCAGAGCCGAAAGAAAGCATACACTTTGTTTGAAAGCGGACTGCTGAACTCTCTTGAACCGGGCAGTATGAAATGCCTGCAACAGATTCATGCCTACTTGTTCGGCGGCCTATATGAGTTTGCCGGACAAATCAGGAACAAGAATATATCAAAGGGAGGTTTCACTTTTGCGAATTGCCTCCATTTTCCGACCATCATACCGACCATTGAGGGAATGCCGGAAACGACGCTTGACGAAATTGCCGACAAGTATGTGGAGATGAACGTGGTACATCCGTTTATGGAGGGCAACGGGCGCAGCACACGCATCTGGCTCGACCTGATGCTCCGCCGCTCGCTCAAACGCTGCGTGGACTGGAGCCGGATTGACAAGAATGAATATCTGACAGCCATGCGCGAGAGTGTTGTTGACTCAACCCATATCAAAGCCTTGCTGGAAGGTGCGCTGACCGACAAGATCAACGACCGCGAGATGTTCATGAAAGGCATCGACTACTCCTACTACTACGAAGAAGAGTGAACCTAACTCAAAGTTGCGTGCAGGCCTTTTGCACGTAATATGCACGTAAAAATAAAAGAAAGCGACTTAACTTGGTGATATTCACTTTATTAAGTCGCATGTATCTAACATTTGAAAAGGGACCCGGATAGCATTTGAAAAGGGGACCACCCGGGATGGGGATGCAAAGATAATTATATTTGTTGAGTCATCATTTCCTGAGTTTCTTTCATGCGGTATGATTTGCCTGTCATGTTAAGCAGTATAGCCTTGTGGGTCAGGCGGTCTACCATTGCGGTGACCAGTACTTTGTCGTCAATAATCTCGTTCCAGCGGTTGAAGGCGAGATTGGTTGTGACGACGGTCGTCTTCTTGTCGGTGCGGAGGGAGAGATGGTTAAAGAGCATCTCTGCGCCGGCCTTGTCGCAGGAGACGTATCCGAACTCATCACAGATGACCATGTCGTATCTCTCGAACTTGTTTTCCAGCGACCGGAGTGTCAAAGCGTTGCGGCACTCGCGTATCTGCGTGAGCAGTCTTGGCACGGATGTGAACAGCACCGAGTGTCCGGCATTACATGCGGCGATACCGAGAGCTGTCGCCAGATGAGTCTTGCCTGTTCCGGGATTGCCGTATAGAATGAGGTTGCGTCCGTTTTTGATGAAGTCGAGTGTCTCGAGTGTCGGGAGCGCTTTCCGGGCATCGGCGGGCAGAGCGTCGGTGTCGATTTCGTTAAGATAGCGAAGTTGCGGGAACCCTGCGTTTTTGATGCGGTGACGGCGCTGGTTTTCAGAGCGGTTCTCTTTTTCGCGCCGGAGCAGTTCGGCTGTAAACCGCCATAGGTTCCATTGTTCGTCGGCGCTCTGCTGTATAAGCAGGTCGATGTCGCGCCGCACAAGCGGGAGTTTAAGGTCGAAAGCGCATGAGCGAATGAGCTCCCGAAGTCCGTCACGGTCTGTTTCATGTATGTCTGTCATTGTCATTCAGTGTATTGGTTGTTTTTTGGGGGGGTATTCAGTCTGCCTGCGATGCGCGGGTATATTCCATAAATGATGAAAGCATGTCAAGGGTATGGCTTGCCGAACTTTCTATTTCAGCCTGTTGCGGGTCGGGAACGTTCGTTGCCGCGATATCGGCGGTTGACTGCATATGTCCTTCCGCCGAGATCATCTGAGCCTGTATCTGTTCAGATGAGAGGCGCTGGAGCCCGCGGGACGAAAGACTTGTGGCGGCACGGACGATGTCAGTGTATGCCAGATTGTTGTCGCGGGTGAACACAAGCAGTTCTATGAAGCTTCGCGGAGACTCGCGGAAGTGTTCGCGGTAAAGCGCCGCCACCGACGGATGTACCTGTTGCAGAGCCACAGACCGCCCCAGAGCGGCCGGTTTGCGCAGGAATGTACCCAGATAATGCATCAGGTCGATGACCCAGTCGCCGGAGCGTCGGCTTCGGGCATGATTGGCCACCTTGTCGCGTCCGTAAAGCACCACGATGCGCTCGGAATACAGCTTTACCGCCACCTGCGAGCCCACCAGACGGTCGGGCACAGAGTAGTGCACTCCGTCAACGGTTATCGTTGAATACTTTCCGACGCGGTACAGCCGCTGCTCGAAGCAGCCGATGTCACCGTGGTCCAACGGACGTAGCGCCGCCAGATCGGCCTGTATGCGCAGGCGTTTTTCTTCCGCCGACATGTTGGACGCCTCTGTGTTGAGCCTGTCGCAGACTGCCGCCAGATGCGTCTGCGCGGCATCCAGGGAGTCAAACCGGACCTCGAACGAGAATGCACGACGCCGGATATATTCCACCGAACGTTCCACCTTGCCTTTTTCCCATCCCGAGCGAGGGTTGCAGAAATGGGGTGTGAAACAGTAGTGTACCTCCATGCGCAGCAGCGCATCCGTGTGCTCGCGGTCGCGCCCGAGGAACTTCTTTACGGCGGTACGCATGTTGTCATAGGCCATCACGCGCGGGGTGCCCCCCAACTCCCGGAAGCAGTTGCGGTGGGCTTCCATAAGAGCCAGGGTATCTTCGCGCGAAAACAGATATGCCTTGCGCATATTGCTGTGGTCGAGGGTGAATACCGCCATGTGAAGGCGAGTCCTGACTCCACCGATCCACAGGGTAAGCACGCCCCAGTCGAACTCGCAACGGAATCCAGGCTCATAGTCCTGACGGATATATGCCTTTGCAGGCTTTTCTTGCGACTTCGGCGCTGCCTCCAGCGCACGGACATACTGACATACTGTGGAATAGGCGATACGCACGCCATCGTCCTGAAGACGTCGCCACATATCGAGCTTGCGCATCTGCTGCTTGTGCAATCCGGCAGCGACGTTCTCCCGGTTGCGGGCGATAAAACCATCGATGCGACGGCGGACATCATCGGTCACAACACGCCTGACGCGTCCGCTGCTGTCATACTTCGGCCTGGTCAGCAGATAATCGTCAACCTCCCGCTCTGTCGGTGACGGGCCGGCCTCTCTCTCGAACTCGCGCAGATACTTGCGCACGGTCTTGCGGCTCATGCCGTTGCGGCGCGCTATCTCGCGGATGCTCATCCCCTCGCGGCGATGAGACAGAATAATGGATGTTTTTTCCTCCATGTGTAGCATTTTGTGGAATCGTTGATGTCGTTCTTTCTAATCAACGATATCCGGTTGAACTTACCCATGGGGTGGGTCCCTTTTCAATTGCTCTACCTGGGTCCCTTTTCAAATGTTAGATGCAGTATAACTATGACATACCTGGGAGCCAGTTCCCCGACGCGCCTACAGTAGGTCCTCCGGGATACGGCAACGAAGTTGACGGAATAGACTATTATTCATCGAGAAACAATGTGCGTCTTCCGGCATACCACAGGCTTGACCTCGGCATGAGCATCTACAAGACATATAAGAACGGACGTTCCGGGGTTTGGAATTTCAGTCTCTACAATGCCTATTGTCGGATGAATGCCATAACTATCAAGAAAGACAATGAGAACAACATTATTGACTCCGCCAACAAAGATAACTGGCACAGAGCGTTCAAGACGTTGAGCTTCATTCCTATAATTCCATCAGTCTCCTATACATATTCATTCTAAAAAATGCGAAACAAACAATATCTGCTTTCAGCCTTGTTCCCGGTCATGCTTATCTCGTGCTATCACGAGGTGGATCTTGACGAATACCGCGACAAGGACGGCGAGAATATCCTTACCATCAATTCTTTGGTATGTCCGGATTCTTCACTGCAGGTGTCGGCGACAAAGACCTATTTCTTTTCCGACATCCATAACGACAGGACATACGTGAAAGACCTTAACATATTGGTTAAGGTAAACGAAGTTGGAAGAGGAATCATGGAATATGATAAAACAAGAAATCTATATATATCGGATATAAAAATACAGTCTGGTGACAGGGTTACTATCAGCACCGAATACTCAGAGACCTTCGTCTCCGCATCCGACATTATGCCGGATGCGGCCAGCATAGAAGGAGTCTCGGTAGAGCGGCAGGGTCCGGTAAGTATCTATACCAACTCAGACTTTATATTCACGTATGGCATTACGTTTACAGACCGTCCGGATGAAGACAATTATTATTTTCTGCAATGGGACGCGGTGGAGCGAGGCAAGGACATCAGGATGGGAGAACGAGACTTTGCCCATGAGCTTGTATTTCAGCAGCTTGCCAGCCAAATCCATTCCACACTTCCAGGATGGGAGCCATATTCACCATACGGGCTTCCTTTTTCTGACAAAGGGATTGATGGTAAAGAACACACCATTGTAGTCAAGGAAATAGTGCAGATGGTAAAAGGGTCTAATGAATGGAGAAAAACACAGATGAAGCGTGGATTCAGACTTTATGCAATCTCCAAGGCATATTATGACTATCTTGTAAGCGTTCTGATAAACCAGACGGGAGACAAAGGGCTGCAGGGTGGTATGATTGACCTCGGCATTGCTGACCCGGTAAAGGTTTTCTCTAACATAGAGGGCGGAGTTGGCATATTGGGGTGCTATACTATGGCAGAAAGTGAGATTGATGTAATGAAGATTGTAGGACCATTTCCAACTGAATAAGATGAGATGAACAATATGAAAAGACTTTTGCTTTTAGTAATTATATCAGTATATGCTGCAATATTGCCGGCTTACTCCCAGATTGACACCGACACATTAGAGAAGGCGGATACCTTATCTGTTATATCTTCGGGCAAACTCCGGTTTCAAGACTCACACACTGTCTCGGAGGTGGTTCCTCCAGACAGTATTGATGTTGCAAGGTATCGAAAGAAGCATTTCTGGCGCGCTGCCGGAGAGACTGTCGGTTTCAATATCGGTTTATGGGCGTTCGACCGTTATGTGCTTGACGGGCACTATGCCTATATATCATGGAGCACCATCAAAGAGAATTTCCGGCACGGCTTCGAGTGGGATGACGACCATCTGCATACCAATATGTTCGACCATCCCTATAATGGATCAATTTTCTTCAATGCAGGGCGTTCCAACGGCTATAATTTCTGGCAGTCGGAACTGTTTGCCATAGGAGGCAGTGCCATGTGGGAGATGTTCATGGAGTGTGAATACCCCTCTACAAACGATATAATAGCCACCCCTGTGGGCGGTGCCGCTATCGGAGAGGTGCTTTACAGGGCTTCCGACCTTATCATCGACGACCGAGCATCGGGTGGGGAAAGATTTGGAAGGGAGCTTGCTGCATTCGTTGTTAACCCCATGAGGGGACTTACCCGTATATTTTCCGGTGATGCCTGGAAAAAGCGCAATACTCCCGGACGCAATTTCGGAATTCCCCCAATCAGTGTAGAGCTATCGTTAGGCGGACGATTGCTTACATTGTGGGATAATGACGAGGGTACCAAGGCAGGCGTTGCGGCGGAAGTAAATATAGAGTATGGCGACAAATTTGCTGAGACAACGAAAGCTCCATACGATTATTTTACTTTCTTGCTTGAAGTACAGGGAATAAAATCTCAGCCGCTTTTAAGTCGTGCAGAGATTGTCGGCAGACTTCTTTCAAAGGAGATTGTGGATAAAAAAGATTTAAACCTAAATGTTGGTCTATACCAGCATTTTGACTTTTTTGACTCTGACACAATCCGCGAAGAGAGAAACAGCTCGAAACTGTTTCCATGCGCCGTACCGTACAAGCTGGGTGCCCCGGCTTCGGTCGGAGGCGGCGTTATGTTCAGATACAAGCCATTGCCGATAATGAGAATTGACGGTTTTCTGCATCTAAACGGTATAGCTTTGGCGGGAATCCTTACCGACTTCTATCGTGACTATCACCGCAACTACAACTGGGGATCAGGATTCTCAATAAAGGCGGGAGCAAATCTTAATCTTTGGAATGACAGGCTGTCGTTAAGGCTTGCAAACCAGTTTTACAAGATTTATACATGGAATGGCTATGATTCTGATTTTGATTGGTCAACTACACCAGAAGGCAAGCCTGTCAATGTGCAAGGTGATTCCTCTAATTCTTCATTCAATCATTTTGAGGCATCATTTAGCTATGACATTTGGAAAAGGTTGTATTTCACGGCAGGATTCGATATGTATATCAGAAATACCAATTATGATGGATTGACCATAAGAGATGGGGGAACATCAACCATAAGTCCTCATATAGAGAGCAAGCAGCTTGGGTTTCACTTGATGCTGACATACAAGTTTTGAGTCCATATATAATATAGGTATTCACAAACCTATTATCTTGTTTTACTAAATTGGTCAGCAATGAATGTTATTCACTAATTAAAATAGTCTCCCTCGTTTTTCAGATACAGAAATCTGTCAATTAGTAGCAGTCTTCCCCGACATCCTGATTATATGTAATATCCTATGGGGCTTATTTGATAAACAATTTTCCAAATCAGTCTGGCTGACAGGTTTCCAAAACCGGCGGCTTTTGGTCGGGTACGAGCAAAAGCCACCCCGCACCATTCGGTTTGGGGTGGCTTGCTCAAACATTTGCCTATCGCTTAGGCGGCAGCTTCTTCGGTGTCGTTGTCAGTTCCCTGCGGTGCGTCCTCGGCAGGGTCGGGTTGAATGACCTCGGCTTCTTCGGTGGTTTCTTCGGTGGTTTCTTCGGGTGCTTTATCGGCAGGTTCAGCCGCAATTTCCTCGGCAGGGTCGGTCACGGCTTCCTCCGGCTCGTCGGCTTCGGGCGTTTCGGCAGTTTCGGGAGCCTCGGGTTCAGCCTCCGGCAGGTCGGTAGGTCTGAGTTGCGCTATGCGCTCTTCAAGGCGTTTGTGACGCTTCTCGTATATCTCGTTGTATTGGCTCTCGATTGCCGCGAACTCGTCCGGCATGTGCTTCTTGGCGAAAGCGAAAAGGAGGCCGGATATTGCGTTGGTGCGGTATGCGCCTTGGAAATTGGCGATAAGGAAATCCCTGCGGATAATCGCCTTGGTCTTGGCGTTGAGTTTGGCGATGATTGCCATTTTCTCCATGTCGTCGAGAGCCTTGTATGGGTCACGGTCGGTCAGACCCACGGCCTCGTAATGCTCCCTGCGAAGCGATGAGAGCAGGAAGAAATATATCATCTTGTCTTCCTCGTTGGAGAATTTCGCCTCGGTGATGTCAACCTTTTTGATTTGCTCCTTTGTGTCGGCGATTGTATGCTCAACGGCTATCTCCTTGTTACGCATATCCTTTGCCTTCAAGTCGGCTATTATCGCGGTGGAGGCACTGCCGTCCTCGCGCTGTTTTACGGGCACAGCCTTGTAGCCGAGGGTCACGTCATTGCGCCCAACCCATATATAGAGGGTTATTTCTCCTGCCTCGCTCTTTGAGAGCAGTTCGGCACGTTCAGTGTAATACTCCTGCATTTCCTCTTGATAGTCCTGCACCATATCCGCGTATTCCTCGTCGGTATCATCTTCCTCCCTCTGCGGTGCGTCGGGTTCGGTCGGGAAGCGTTTGGGATAATCGCTTACGGTCTCTATCTCGTAGCCCATTTCGGCAAGGCGCGAGGCAACCGCCTCGTTGGTGTCGTATTGGTATTGGCAGAGGTTGGCTTCGGGGTATTCGGCAAGCATGGATACTGCCTTTTCGGCGAGGTATGCGGTGTGCTTCTCTTTGAGGCATGAGGATTTTGCGCATTTTCCCTCGTAGCCCTCTTCCACGAAAAGGAGCAGATTGCAGGTGTTGTGGGGGCATGAGGCACACGCTGATTTGTCGAAGCTGTAACGGCAAAGCTCGGTTGTGAAGTCGCGCTCTATCATCTGCGCCACCTTAGAGGCGTTCATGCCACGCCAACTATTGTACGGCAGACCGTCTTTGAGGTGCTTTTCGTAAACCTCACGCTGGATGTCCTCGCCGTAACGGCATATCTCGGAGGCCACGCTGACGGTGATGTCGTCCGTGTCAAGCAATGAGGCTATTTCGGGTATGAGGGTCGTAAGTTTCATTCGGGTGCGGATATAGGCCACGCTCTTGCCTACCTGCACGGCGAGTGACTGCGCGTCGTAGCGTCCGCTCTCTATGAGGCGACGGAAAGCCGAGGCTTCCTCCATAGGGGCGATGTCCTGCCGTTGCAGATTCTCGGTAATCGCCATTTCCTCCGCCTCCTTGTCGGAAAGGTTGTCATATATCTCTGCCGGGATTCCCGTCTGCTCGGCTATGAGCGAGGCGCGGTAACGCCTTTCGCCGAACACTATCTCGTATCGGTCGGTGCCGGGTATGGGGCGCAACCCTACAGGCTGTATCACCCCGTGCTGACGGATAGAATCGGCAAGTTCGGTAAGAGCCTGCTCGTCGAAACTCTTTCGGGGGTTGAAGCCACTCGGCTGAATGAGCGAGAGGGCGATTGTGGTCACGTTTACTGCGTTGTTGGCGTTGGTATGGTTTGCTGCTTCCATAATTAAAAGGGTTTTAGATGTTTGAGAAATGTTTGTTTTTTCCCTTTTGTCTGAAGCCTTGCGGCTTCTCGCGTCCGGGTGATTTTTTCGATACAATCAGGACGGAGGGCACAGGGGGCGCAAGGCAAGCGTGGCAAGCGAAAAAATACGGAATACCCGATTTGGCACAAATCGCGGAAGGCTGCCGGATTTTTTCACGCAGGCAAGCCGAAGGCGGTCGCTTGCCGCCGTCACCGCCAGCCGTAACTTTGTAACGAAAAATACACGGGCGCGAGAGCCACGGGCCGACAGAAGAGAGAATCCCCATGCTCGCGCACAGAGATTCCCGGATAGCAAAGAAATTGTCCTATTATTTGGAATGGCAGTAAAATGGAAGCCGCAATAATGAGTGGATAATGAATGTCCCTGCCAGAACATCCTGATGCTAATCTTGTCTTTTGCCGGAGGCTGCAGCCGCCAGTGACAGTTTGCGGAACCGCTTTAGCAGCGGCTCCAGCTCCAGGGAGGCGCGACGGGCGCGAAGCCCCGCCGCCTTGTTACCCTTGTCAAGCTGCGACGAGGCGTCCTTCATAAACGAGGTGGTGAGAGTTTCGATTTGATTAAGAAGATCCTTCATAAGCGTTAGTTGTTTTGGAGTTGATATAATCGTGTTTACGGGTTGGTTGAATGATGAATATTGTTTACAGCAACGGTATCTCGAAAGAGCTTACCACGCACTGCGCGTCGCGGTCGGTGATAAACCAGTATTCCGAGCGGTAGGGAGTGCCGCTTTCCGATACGGCCTCGTACTCTATCTTGACCTTCCAGCCGCTGAACGGCTTTCGGGGAGCGTCCGGGCCTTCCAACGACATAAGGGAGCGCATGGCCGACATAGAGGACATCTGCCTCTCGACAAGCTCCCGGAGGGCGGGATTGTCAAAGTCCATGCTGCCGAGGTTGTCGGTCTGCGACATCACCCTCTCGTTTACCTTCATCATAGACACGGCTATCGCCATCTTTTCCTCGTCGTCGATGTAGCAGCGTCCGAAAACGCTGTCCGGATCGCTGACGGCAATCACCTTCACCGATTCAGGATTGTCAACCGAGGCATGGAGGGCGGTCTGCGCCACTCTTACGGCCCGCTTCTGCGGCTTCTCGCGCCAGCACACGGCCATCGCTATAATCCCCCAGACCAACGCGCCGGAGGCGAGCATTATTGCGAGTTTCGTTCCCGGCCTCATACCTTGATAACCTTTGTCTTGTCGGGTGATAGGCCGAGCTTGCGGCGGTATATCGCGCCGTTCTCGCCATACATCTCTATCTCGCGTGATGTAACGCCGTCGGCGCATATCTCGCGCACGTCGTCGAGCGTCATCAGGTGGCCGCCTATGTTGCGCCATATCACGAAATCGCAGGGATTCCCCTCCTGACGGTAGTTGGAGCAGTTGAACGCCTTTGCTCCGACACGGATCTCTCCGCCGCACCGGGGGCAACGCGCCACAATAGACTCCATTGATATAACCCCGTCGTCACCCATGACAAGCACCGTTGGAAAAGCCTTCCACTCCTTGGTGGCGAAGCCGTCGAGCAATATGCTCCGCTTCTCAAGCAGTTTCGCAATCTCGTCATCGGACATCTTGCGGTTGCCGATCACACCGTTGATGAAGAGGCCGCACTTGCCGTCCTCCCCGGTATTGTTCTCGCAGCGGTAGCCCTTGCAGGTCTTTACCACGTTGCCGCCGCACACCGGGCAGCGGCCGATAATCTTTGTTTCGTTATCCATATTGAAATGTAAAAAATTTGATTGTCTTCAACTGTATTCTCGTTATCTGTATTTGATGGTGTTCCACTCCCACACAAGATTTTCGGCGATAGCCTTTCCCGACATCACCGAGGCCCAGCCGTCCGGGTCGAGAGAAAACCAAAGGTCGTTGCATCTAACATTTGAAAAGGGACCCAGGTAGAGCAATTGAAAAGGGACCCACCCCATGGGTAAGTTCAACCGGATATCGTTGATTAGAAAGAACGACATCAACGATTCCACAAAATGCTACACATGGAGGAAAAAACATCCATTATTCTGTCTCATCGCCGCGAGGGGATGAGCATCCGCGAGATAGCGCGCCGCAACGGCATGAGCCGCAAGACCGTGCGCAAGTATCTGCGCGAGTTCGAGAGAGAGGCCGGCCCGTCACCGACAGAGCGGGAGGTTGACGATTATCTGCTGACCAGGCCGAAGTATGACAGCAGCGGACGCGTCAGGCGTGTTGTGACCGATGATGTCCGCCGTCGCATCGATGGTTTTATCGCCCGCAACCGGGAGAACGTCGCTGCCGGATTGCACAAGCAGCAGATGCGCAAGCTCGATATGTGGCGACGTCTTCAGGACGATGGCGTGCGTATCGCCTATTCCACAGTATGTCAGTATGTCCGTGCGCTGGAGGCAGCGCCGAAGTCGCAAGAAAAGCCTGCAAAGGCATATATCCGTCAGGACTATGAGCCTGGATTCCGTTGCGAGTTCGACTGGGGCGTGCTTACCCTGTGGATCGGTGGAGTCAGGACTCGCCTTCACATGGCGGTATTCACCCTCGACCACAGCAAGATGCGCAAGGCATATCTGTTTTCGCGCGAAGATACCCTGGCTCTTATGGAAGCCCACCGCAACTGCTTCCGGGAGTTGGGGGGCACCCCGCGCGTGATGGCCTATGACAACATGCGTACCGCCGTAAAGAAGTTCCTCGGGCGCGACCGCGAGCACACGGATGCGCTGCTGCGCATGGAGGTACACTACTGTTTCACACCCCATTTCTGCAACCCTCGCTCGGGATGGGAAAAAGGCAAGGTGGAACGTTCGGTGGAATATATCCGGCGTCGTGCATTCTCGTTCGAGGTCCGGTTTGACTCCCTGGATGCCGCGCAGACGCATCTGGCGGCAGTCTGCGACAGGCTCAACACAGAGGCGTCCAACATGTCGGCGGAAGAAAAACGCCTGCGCATACAGGCCGATCTGGCGGCGCTACGTCCGTTGGACCACGGTGACATCGGCTGCTTCGAGCAGCGGCTGTACCGCGTCGGAAAGTATTCAACGATAACCGTTGACGGAGTGCACTACTCTGTGCCCGACCGTCTGGTGGGCTCGCAGGTGGCGGTAAAGCTGTATTCCGAGCGCATCGTGGTGCTTTACGGACGCGACAAGGTGGCCAATCATGCCCGAAGCCGACGCTCCGGCGACTGGGTCATCGACCTGATGCATTATCTGGGTACATTCCTGCGCAAACCGGCCGCTCTGGGGCGGTCTGTGGCTCTGCAACAGGTACATCCGTCGGTGGCGGCGCTTTACCGCGAACACTTCCGCGAGTCTCCGCGAAGCTTCATAGAACTGCTTGTGTTCACCCGCGACAACAATCTGGCATACACTGACATCGTCCGTGCCGCCACAAGTCTTTCGTCCCGCGGGCTCCAGCGCCTCTCATCTGAACAGATACAGGCTCAGATGATCTCGGCGGAAGGACATATGCAGTCAACCGCCGATATCGCGGCAACGAACGTTCCCGACCCGCAACAGGCTGAAATAGAAAGTTCGGCAAGCCATACCCTTGACATGCTTTCATCATTTATGGAATATACCCGCGCATCGCAGGCAGACTGAATACCCCCCCAAAAAACAACCAATACACTGAATGACAATGACAGACATACATGAAACAGACCGTGACGGACTTCGGGAGCTCATTCGCTCATGCGCTTTCGACCTTAAACTCCCGCTTGTGCGGCGCGACATCGACCTGCTTATACAGCAGAGCGCCGACGAACAATGGAACCTATGGCGGTTTACAGCCGAACTGCTCCGGCGCGAAAAAGAGAACCGCTCTGAAAACCAGCGCCGTCACCGCATCAAAAACGCAGGGTTCCCGCAACTTCGCTATCTTAACGAAATCGACACCGACGCTCTGCCCGCCGATGCCCGGAAAGCGCTCCCGACACTCGAGACACTCGACTTCATCAAAAACGGACGCAACCTCATTCTATACGGCAATCCCGGAACAGGCAAGACTCATCTGGCGACAGCTCTCGGTATCGCCGCATGTAATGCCGGACACTCGGTGCTGTTCACATCCGTGCCAAGACTGCTCACGCAGATACGCGAGTGCCGCAACGCTTTGACACTCCGGTCGCTGGAAAACAAGTTCGAGAGATACGACATGGTCATCTGTGATGAGTTCGGATACGTCTCCTGCGACAAGGCCGGCGCAGAGATGCTCTTTAACCATCTCTCCCTCCGCACCGACAAGAAGACGACCGTCGTCACAACCAATCTCGCCTTCAACCGCTGGAACGAGATTATTGACGACAAAGTACTGGTCACCGCAATGGTAGACCGCCTGACCCACAAGGCTATACTGCTTAACATGACAGGCAAATCATACCGCATGAAAGAAACTCAGGAAATGATGACTCAACAAATATAATTATCTTTGCATCCCCATCCCGGGTGGTCCCCTTTTCAAATGCTATCCGGGTCCCTTTTCAAATGTTAGATACAATTCTGACACTTGCCGCCATGATTGCGGTTCCCTTTTCGTCTATAGCCCAGTTCCATACCATCACCAAGGATTGCCCCATTGTGGGTCACAATCTTGTCAAGACGGATAAAGTCATTGAAAAAGAAATAATTACCAATATCAAGCCTCTGCAAGAATGCAAATCTGACAGTAATCAAATAAATGATAACAACTCGGTATTCCGCAATTCTGGCACAGTGAGCAAATCCCGGACGGATAGCGGGCATAACCGTAATTTGCCTGAGCTGACGATTCCGAATCTCGTTGAAGAGATAAGGAGGAACGGAATCAAGTTTCCGAAGATAGTGCTGGCCCAGGCGATTCTTGAAACCGGATGGTTCAAGTCGTCAGTCTGCCGAAACAAGCATAACCTTTTCGGGCTTACCAATCCGAGGACGGGCGAATACTACGAGTTCTCCCATTGGACGGAGAGCGTCAAAGCCTACTATACCAAAGTGCAGTACCGCTATAAGGGCGGAAACTATCTGCTGTGGCTGAAAAACATCGGCTATGCCGAGAATCCGGGATACATCCGCGCCGTTATCCGGGTACTCCGACAGATTTAGCACGGAATAGCACATACAGGCCTTGAATCCTTATATTTAGGTCCTCCCGGATACCCAAAATGTCAGAATAATTGCTTAATTTTGTAGCTGATTTAACAATAATAAATGGCAAGAAGAAAAATACCATATAATAAAAGGGCCACGACCTATGAGGAGCAAATTACAATACTCCGTAGGCATGGTGTGGTAATCTCCGATGAGGCCAAGGCAAGGGAGTATCTGGCGGACATCGGATACTATCGGCTGGGGTTCTATCTGTATCCTTTTGAGAAAACTTATCCACGTCTGGACTCCGGACGAAGCCACAATGTAATACTGGGCACACGGATTGAGGATGCGGTCGCCCTGTATTATTTTGATTTGGATTTAAGAAATATACTCCATAAATATCTGTCAAGGATTGAGGTGGCAATCCGCACTGTATTCATATACGAGCTGTCCACAAAATACAGCGGCGATCCAACGTGGTTCGTATGTCCCTCGGTAGTAAAACCGGACTTTATCGCAAACTTCCCAACAGCTGCCTACAATTCCATAAAAAGGAACGATGTAATTAAAAGACACCACAAAATATATCTCGGCCAGTATGCTCCTGCATGGAAAACCATGGAGTATATGACTCTCGGCAATATTGAGATTCTATATGACAGCCTGATATTGAATAAAGACAAGAAATTGGTAAGCAATCGTTTCGGAGAGCCTGCAACAGCCACATTCAAAAGTTACCTGTCAGCCATAAGGGAGGTTCGTAATGCCTGCGCTCATGGTAAAACATTGTTTGACCTGAATCTGTTTACAGGTATCCGAAGAGGCAAGGCCGGAAATTTCCAAGGTATTAACCGGCACACATTCCGTGAGGCCATGGCTGTAGTCGATTATCTGCTAAAGAAAATTTCAGTCAACAGGGTAAAAGATATGTGGGATGATATATACAGGGTGACAGAGCTGCTGTATGCTAAAGCACCTTCTTTAAGACCACTTATAGAGGATAAGACCGGTATCATAATACCCGAGATAGAGGAGAAATCTGAGATTCAGAATAGCTGACAGCATAATAATTGTTAAAAACCGACAAATCACTCAGGATATTTGTTCATTACAATAGAAAAGCCTATCTTTGCAGACAGAAAGTGTACTTGGAAAGCCCAGTTGCGTCCAACTGCACTATAAAAAAGATTAAATCGAGTCCAGCTCCATGGGTTGGGCTCGTACCTTTTCTATAAAAGTGCCGGTAATGACTTTAAGGCTCATTGCCAACACTATAAAAGGGAAAAAAGAGGTCGTGCATTTCGCTGCACGACCTCGCTCTTTATATCAGAGCCGCAATGAGCAGCAGATGAGCAGGATAGACTGAGTAGAAGGCGTATTTGGCGGCGTTGCCCCTTATGAAGCCCCTTGTACCGTCATATAGGAAGATGACAGCGGAGGCAAGAACCGCTCCGGCTATGCCGTAGTGGGCCATAAGGGGGAATGTGAAGATAATCTGCAAGAGGGCCTGCGAGGGGAAATGCGTCGATGAACGCTCCAGCCACGGGCGCATGGTGCCGTGCCGGAGGATGTAGAAAAGAAAAATCATCAACACACCCCGCCAGTCATAATCCGTGCCGAGCCACCATGCGAGAGCGGCCACGCCTGACACCCCGACGAATGACAGCGGCCCGTGTTCGCAAAGCCGGTCGAACACCGCAAGAGCCGCCACGCCCAGGGCGAGCGTGAACATCACGTTATGCGTGCCGTCGGCCCCGTTGAGCATAAGCCACGGAATTTCGCTTACCATCCCGGCAAATGCCAGGATAAGGAAATATCTCATTCTATCGCGGCTGTGGGCGAAGCCCTCCGCCACAAGGAAAGCGAACACCGGAAACGCGATACGCCCGAAAGAGCGGAGCACGCCGTAAAACGGCGCGTCCGGCTCCATCAGAAAATAAGCGCAGTGGTCGGTCACCATCGAGAGAATCGCGATAATCTTCAATGCGCTTCCGCTTGCCCGGAGGGAGAGGGGTATGCTGAATGAGGCGGTGTTATTCATTGATAATGGCATTATATATTATTGCATTCCGAGAAGTTCCTTCACCATGTCCTCGACCTCCAGGTTCACGCGCTTGAAATTGCGGTTTAGCATAATCTCCTTCTCGCGCTCGTTGGCGAATGTATATATTTTGGGAAGCTCCACATAGTGGGATTCCTCCTCCTTTATCCGTGCCATATCGAAGTTGGTCTTGCAGAAATATTTTGTGGTCTTGAACTCCTCCGACTGCTCGATGTCGAAATGCGACATCATGCTCTTGTCTGTAGCCGTGAAGTCACGCGCCGCCTGACCCGCGAGCCAGCCCGTCGCCATGTCAGCTATCTTTGCCGCCGGAACGAGATAGTCCATCTTTTCGGAGATTGATGTAGATACCTTGGAGTCGTTGATGGTTATGGAGGTTGATGTCTGCTTCGCCTTTCCGAACACGTCATTCTGCGCCCATTCGAGAGTTTCCTTGTTTCGTGCCGCGCCCATGAAGATGTTGCCGCAGGTTGTGATGATTTTCTGCATACCCACCTTGCCGTAGTCGGCCTCAAGTTGCGGAAGCTCCTGAAATCCTAAAGTCACGGCGACCTTGTTGCTTCGCGCCGTACCGATTAGTCGGTCTATCTTGTGGAAATACAGGGTCG
Organism: Muribaculum intestinale; assembly: GCF_002201515.1. Classification (NCBI taxonomy): domain Bacteria; kingdom Pseudomonadati; phylum Bacteroidota; class Bacteroidia; order Bacteroidales; family Muribaculaceae; genus Muribaculum; species Muribaculum intestinale. The sequence goes on along the minus strand of NZ_CP021421.1, from coordinate 5,505 downwards.
GCAGCTCGTCAACGATAATGCTCACCGGGATATTCCCCTTGGAATTGACACGGGTAATAAGACGGTTAAGCACAAGGGCGTTGAGCGAGCCTATGACCTGCTCCTTCTCCGGGTCGTTGGCAATCACGAGATAGCTCGGATTCGTCGGGTCTGAAATCTTCAGGTCGAAATCGTCACCGGTGAACACCCAGTAGGCTTCCGGCGACACAAGCCTTGCGGCGTTGACGCGCAACGTGCCCACCATGCCTTCCAACTGGTCGTTGGCCTTGTTCTCGTATGCCGATTTGAAGGGTGCCATCAGCGAGGCTATCTTGTCATCCATCATCAGAATGTCGAACACCTCCGAATACTTGCGTCCGAGGAACGAAAGCACATGGGGCATATCGGAAAACTCCCCGGTCACGGTGTCCGGCGCCACCTCGTTGCCGGCCTCGTCCTCGTACCAGCAGCGGTCAATCAGTATCAGCTTGCCGAGGCGGTCTATATAGGAGAATCCGTTAAGGTCAACAAACATCCTGTCCTCGTCGGTCGATACGTCGTTGCCGTTGCTGTCCACGAAGTCAAGCACCACCGCTCCGTTTTCATCTATGGCGTTATAGTCGTCCCAATTGCGTATCACAAGTTCCAGCCTCTTCCCCTCATATGAGATAAATCGTCTGAGCTTCTTCCCTTTAAGAAACCCCGTCGGATGGAAATTTACGAAGAAATATATGATGGCCGCAAGAAAGTTCTCCGCCGAATTGGTGAAGAACGCCTCCGAGCCGCCCTTCTTCTCGCCGCCTCCCTTGTTTAGCGAGGCAAGCAGCGTCGCCGCCGTTTCAGAAGCCGCAGCAAGGTCGGGTATATACTTGCGCTGAATAGGATTTATGCGGTTTGAATACTCCACGTTGGTAAAGTTTACCTGACGGAATCCGCAGTTTGCGGGCAGATGGCCGTAGTGCCGGTTCTTGCAGTATTGGTAGAAAAGCGTCTTTGCCAATGTGGGCCACTTGTAATCATATACCATCATCGCAAAACCTTTCCGGGAGTGTTGCCGTATGAAAGGGTCTATGATTCCGAAAGACTTGCCGGAGCCGGGAGTGCCTAACACTATCGTGCCACGAAACGGGTTGATAATGTTGATCCAACCGTTGTGCATCCGCCGCTTGTAATAGTATATCATAGGGATATTCACCGAATATGGAGTTTCCGCAATCTTCTCAGACTGTTGGAACGATTCGTTCTCGAAATTGAACCTGTCCTCGCCGACCTTGTGGTTATAGTATTTGGCGATTCCGTCAAGCCCCTGATGCACAAGCATGGTGCCGACAACCGAGCAGAAGGCATACACTATGCGGTTTGCCGGGAAGCCGAATATCGACAAGCCCCATTCTCCGGCATGGAAGATGAAGCACAGTGCGACAAGCGTAAGCCCGGCCAGCACCGGATATATCACCATAGTCCTGAGATTGAACTTCAAAGCCTTCTTAGCCTTGGTGCCGATGCACACGACGCATATACATATCAGCTCCGCTACCTTACACCCTGCCACGGAACTGAACACCTTGAAGCGTCCGAGCAGGTCGAGGATGAACTGCGTCACACGGTTGTCCGCCGTTATCGGCAGATTCATCACAATCTCGATTATCAGGAAGATGTAGATGCAGCTACGGAAGTAGTTATACATCTGCTGCTGTTCCTTTGTTTCCTCAAAAGCCATACAACTTATGTTCTAAAGATGTTGTTATTGTAATATAAAAGCATTAACTTTGCAGTATAAAAGATTACCGATATGGATATAGCTATTGAAAAGAAGAATCAGAGTTTCCGTCTTTCCGTTGACCTGATCGAGCGGCTGAAGCGGATTGCAAAGCGTCAGAACCGCAGCCTTAACAATTATGTCGAAACGCTGTTGCTTGACGCCGCCTATCACGAGCCTAATGCCACGACTCTCGCCGCGATGAAGGAGGCCGAGAGCGGAGCGTTGCGTGATGAGCCCGCCCTTGACCTGACTTCCATCGAAGCAATGGAGAAATCCATGGGGCTATGAAAAAGCTGAAAGCGTCCTCTCAATATAAGAAGGACTACAAGCGGTTCAGAAACAACCCTAAGAAGGTCATGGAGCTTAAAGAGATCCTGAACAGGCTCGCAAACGAGGAGCCGATTCCGGAAAAGCACAACCCACACATGCTGACCGGTGATTACAAGGGTTATATGGAATGTCATATAGAGAGTGACTTCCTCCTTATATGGTTTGACCCCGACACTGACCAGATAGACCTTGTGCGTCTTGGCTCCCACTCGGAGCTATTCGGATAATCCGGTTATAACGGCATCTTGAATCCGAGCATGAGGCCGTTCCGGAATGTGTCGCCATGCAGGAAATTCACATTGTTTTTCTGTATGATTGAGAACTCGCACCCGTTTTGGAACACATAGTTATATTCAAAACCGCCCTCAATGCCGATGAAAAACCTGCGCTCCACCGCTCCGAACTGCGGGCCGAAGCGGACACGGAAGCTGCCGTTTTTGTAACGGTGCAGACGGTGCTTGTAGATCAGGCCGCCGTCCCAGTAATATCCTTTCCAGAATTGATCGGGGCCGGATTTCCAGTGATTGCCGATTTCACCATATATCTCCACGGCATTGCCGTAGGTGAATGAACGCTCGTAGCCGACGGTGGAGTTGAGCGTCGAGGGGAAGAGGAATCCGGCGTTTACGGTGAGCTTGCTGTCCTGCGCCGAGGCTCCGAGGGAGGCGACGGCGCATATCATGGCGAGAATAATCTTCTTCATAATGATTCGGTATTATCGGTATTATTTGTAGATGTGGGGAGTATATGAGTAAGGCAGGTGCCTGAGTATGTCGGAGTCGAAACCGTCGGCATTGAGAATGTCGTCATACTCGATAGTGTGTATCTAACATTTGAAAAGGGACCCGGATAGCATTTGAAAAGGGGACCACCCGGGATGGGGATGCAAAGATAATTATATTTGTTGAGTCATCATTTCCTGAGTTTCTTTCATGCGGTATGATTTGCCTGTCATGTTAAGCAGTATAGCCTTGTGGGTCAGGCGGTCTACCATTGCGGTGACCAGTACTTTGTCGTCAATAATCTCGTTCCAGCGGTTGAAGGCGAGATTGGTTGTGACGACGGTCGTCTTCTTGTCGGTGCGGAGGGAGAGATGGTTAAAGAGCATCTCTGCGCCGGCCTTGTCGCAGGAGACGTATCCGAACTCATCACAGATGACCATGTCGTATCTCTCGAACTTGTTTTCCAGCGACCGGAGTGTCAAAGCGTTGCGGCACTCGCGTATCTGCGTGAGCAGTCTTGGCACGGATGTGAACAGCACCGAGTGTCCGGCATTACATGCGGCGATACCGAGAGCTGTCGCCAGATGAGTCTTGCCTGTTCCGGGATTGCCGTATAGAATGAGGTTGCGTCCGTTTTTGATGAAGTCGAGTGTCTCGAGTGTCGGGAGCGCTTTCCGGGCATCGGCGGGCAGAGCGTCGGTGTCGATTTCGTTAAGATAGCGAAGTTGCGGGAACCCTGCGTTTTTGATGCGGTGACGGCGCTGGTTTTCAGAGCGGTTCTCTTTTTCGCGCCGGGGCAGTTCGGCTGTAAACCGCCATAGGTTCGATTGTTCGTCGGCGCTCTGCTGTATAAGCAGGTCGATGTCGCGCCGCACAAGCGGGAGTTTAAGGTCGAAAGCGCATGAGCGAATGAGCTCCCGAAGTCCGTCACGGTCTGTTTCATGTATGTCTGTCATTGTCATTCAGTGTATTGGTTGTTTTTTGGGGGGGTATTCAGTCTGCCTGCGATGCGCGGGTATATTCCATAAATGATGAAAGCATGTCAAGGGTATGGCTTGCCGAACTTTCTATTTCAGCCTGTTGCGGGTCGGGAACGTTCGTTGCCGCGATATCGGCGGTTGACTGCATATGTCCTTCCGCCGAGATCATCTGAGCCTGTATCTGTTCAGATGAGAGGCGCTGGAGCCCGCGGGACGAAAGACTTGTGGCGGCACGGACGATGTCAGTGTATGCCAGATTGTTGTCGCGGGTGAACACAAGCAGTTCTATGAAGCTTCGCGGAGACTCGCGGAAGTGTTCGCGGTAAAGCGCCGCCACCGACGGATGTACCTGTTGCAGAGCCACAGACCGCCCCAGAGCGGCCGGTTTGCGCAGGAATGTACCCAGATAATGCATCAGGTCGATGACCCAGTCGCCGGAGCGTCGGCTTCGGGCATGATTGGCCACCTTGTCGCGTCCGTAAAGCACCACGATGCGCTCGGAATACAGCTTTACCGCCACCTGCGAGCCCACCAGACGGTCGGGCACAGAGTAGTGCACTCCGTCAACGGTTATCGTTGAATACTTTCCGACGCGGTACAGCCGCTGCTCGAAGCAGCCGATGTCACCGTGGTCCAACGGACGTAGCGCCGCCAGATCGGCCTGTATGCGCAGGCGTTTTTCTTCCGCCGACATGTTGGACGCCTCTGTGTTGAGCCTGTCGCAGACTGCCGCCAGATGCGTCTGCGCGGCATCCAGGGAGTCAAACCGGACCTCGAACGAGAATGCACGACGCCGGATATATTCCACCGAACGTTCCACCTTGCCTTTTTCCCATCCCGAGCGAGGGTTGCAGAAATGGGGTGTGAAACAGTAGTGTACCTCCATGCGCAGCAGCGCATCCGTGTGCTCGCGGTCGCGCCCGAGGAACTTCTTTACGGCGGTACGCATGTTGTCATAGGCCATCACGCGCGGGGTGCCCCCCAACTCCCGGAAGCAGTTGCGGTGGGCTTCCATAAGAGCCAGGGTATCTTCGCGCGAAAACAGATATGCCTTGCGCATATTGCTGTGGTCGAGGGTGAATACCGCCATGTGAAGGCGAGTCCTGACTCCACCGATCCACAGGGTAAGCACGCCCCAGTCGAACTCGCAACGGAATCCAGGCTCATAGTCCTGACGGATATATGCCTTTGCAGGCTTTTCTTGCGACTTCGGCGCTGCCTCCAGCGCACGGACATACTGACATACTGTGGAATAGGCGATACGCACGCCATCGTCCTGAAGACGTCGCCACATATCGAGCTTGCGCATCTGCTGCTTGTGCAATCCGGCAGCGACGTTCTCCCGGTTGCGGGCGATAAAACCATCGATGCGACGGCGGACATCATCGGTCACAACACGCCTGACGCGTCCGCTGCTGTCATACTTCGGCCTGGTCAGCAGATAATCGTCAACCTCCCGCTCTGTCGGTGACGGGCCGGCCTCTCTCTCGAACTCGCGCAGATACTTGCGCACGGTCTTGCGGCTCATGCCGTTGCGGCGCGCTATCTCGCGGATGCTCAGCCCCTCGCGGCGATGAGACAGAATAATGGATGTTTTTTCCTCCATGTGTAGCATTTTGTGGAATCGTTGATGTCGTTCTTTCTAATCAACGATATCCGGTTGAACTTACCCATGGGGTGGGTCCCTTTTCAATTGCTCTACCTGGGTCCCTTTTCAAATGTTAGATGCAGA